>NZ_FYEH01000014.1 GCF_900187945.1 Arboricoccus pini
CCGGAGCATGGCCGAGCGCTTCGTCGCCCGGGCCGAGGCCGCCGCGCGCGAGACGCAGCCCAGGCCCGAGCGTCGCGAGGCCGCACCGCCGGCCGAGCCGCGCCAGCCGCCGGGCGACTGGAGCCATTGCGCGGCGATACCCGAGCGCCAGGAGGAGGCGGAAGCGCTGGCCCTGGCCGATCTGCGCCGGGTGGCGCGGGACGACCGGGCTGAGCTGAACCGGCTGGCGGACAAGCTGGCGTCGGAAGCGGAGCGGATGGGTACGGGTCTCGGGCCGAACGCGCTGCCCTCGCTGCGCCTTGAGGCGGTGGCGCGAGGTGTGGCGCGGTACTGGCACGAACGGCCGGCGGAGAGCATGCAGGCGGCGATACGCTTGCAGGGTGCGAGGAAGATCGGCCGCTATGGGACCGGCCCGCCCTCGTGATGGTGGGAGGCCAGGACTGGAACCTCACCCGCATCAACAAACGCGACCGCCTGGGGTCCAGGGGCCTTTCGGCCCCTGGCCGCCGGAGGCTTCTTCCCCGCCTCCTCCTACCTCTCCATCGCTTCCCCGAGCGTTCGCAGGCCTGGGCGGCGGGCTTGGACGAGGACGGCGATGTTGCCGGGTTTGTGTTGGTTCTTGAGCATTTTCATATGGGCGCGGGGGATGTCGCGCCAGGCGAGGACTTCGGCGAGGCAGGGGTCGATCTGGCGGTTGTGGACGAAGCGGTTGGCGGAGGCTGCCTGTTTGAGGTTGGCGAAGTGACTGCCCTGGATGCGTTTTTGTCGCATCCAGAGGTGGCGGGCGTCGAGGGTGAGTTTGTAGCCGGTGGTTCCGGCGCAGAGTACGACCATGCCGCCTCGGCGGCAGACGAGGGTGGAGACGGGGAAGGTGGAGGCGCCCGGGTGTTCGAAGACGATGTCCGGATCGTTGCCTTCGCCGGTGATGGTCCAGATGGCGCCATGGAAGCGGCGGGCTTCCTCTTGCCAGTGGGCGAAGTTGGCGTCGGCGTGGTGGTCGGCGTCGCTGGGGGCGGGGAGTTCGCCCCAGCAATCGAAGTCGCGGCGATCGATAGTGCCTTTGGCGCCGAGGGACATGACGAAGTCGCGTTTGTCCTGGTCGGAGATGACGGCGATGGCGTTGGCGCCGGAGGCGGCGATGAGCTGGATGGCCATGGCGCCGAGGCCGCCGGCACCGCCCCAGACAAGGACATTGTCGCCGGGCTTCAAGGTGTGCGGGGGGTGGCCGAAGAGCATGCGGTAGGCGGTGGCCAGGGCCAGTACGTAGCAGCCGGATTCCTCCCAGGGGAGGTGGCGGGGGCGGCTCATGAGCTGGCGGGACTGGACCTTGCAAAATTGGGCGAACGATCCGTCGGGGGTTTCGTAGCCCCAGATGCGTTGGCTGGGCGAGTTCATGGGATCGCCGCCGTTGCATTCCTCGTCGTCGCCGTCGTCCTGGCTGCAATGGACGACGACTTCGTCGCCGACGCGCCAGCGGGTGACGCGGGGGCCGGCGGCCCAGACGATGCCGGCGGCATCGGAACCGGCGATATGGTAGCTGCCCTTATGGATATCGAAGACGGAATGAGGGTAGCCCAGGGCTGCCCAGACGCCGTTCTGATCGACGCCGGCCGCCATGACCATGACCAGTACCTCGTCGCCGTCGAGGGCGGGGGTCGGGACGATTTCCTGCTGCATGGCGACGATGGGCTCGCCGTGCCGTTCCTTGCGGATGACCCAGGCGTACATGTTGGCCGGGACGTGGCCGAGCGGCGGGATTTCGCCGACCTCGTAGAGATCCTTGCCGCCGTCGATGACGGGGCGCGGTGTGGGGGTCGGGGGGTAACGGAGGGGGATGACGTTGGTGTCGGGCCGTGGCGCAGCGAGGTGGAGGATGGCCCGGCCGTCGGTTCCGGTGGCGGCATCCTCGATGGCGTTGTCGAAGAAGTCGGCGGGGGTGAGGGCGATGCCTTCCCGTCTGGCGAGGGTCAAGATGGCGGCTTGCCGGCGGGTGGGGATGGCGCCTCGGCGGACCCAGCCGGAGACGGCGGTCTGCCAGATGCCGAGTTGCTCGGCCAGGCGCTGCTGCGATCCGAACTTGGCGATGATGCGCGCGACGCCATCCCTGCCCATCGACACCTGCCTCTGATCTACTTGGTTGTTTTGTCGACCCAGGCGCTACGAGGAAAGCTGTTGCGCCATCGGGCATCAGTACGACAGCCCGGTTTCTGGTCAAGTGTTGAATTTGGCGGATCGAACATCTTTGGTGCTGGAAGCTTGTGTGACAGCCGATGTCTTAGTCGTCGCTAATCATGTTAGTAGATCCGGACTTGGCTTGTCTTATGAAACGCCAGGCGGCATGAGGTCGTCCGCCCGGTCCGGGCAGTCATTCGTTGGGCGGGCAAGGATTGGGCATGTCATGAGCCGGACATTGAAAGTCGCGAGCGGCAGCATCGCTGTCGGTATTTTGGTTCTGGGCCTGAAATATCTGGCCTTTGTCTTGACCGGCAGCGTAGCACTTTATTCCGACGCTCTCGAGAGCATCATCAATGTCGCGACGGCGATCGGCGCGGTCATTGCCATCCATGTGGCGGAGAAGCCGGCGGATGCTGGTCATCCTTATGGCCATTTTAAGGCGGAGTATGTCTCGGCGGTCGTCGAGGGTGTCCTTGTAGTCCTGGCCGCCCTCTCGATCCTGCGCGAGGCCTATCTGGGCTGGCTGCACCCGGCAGCGATCGCCACGCCGTTCACGGGCCTGCTCATCAATGGCCTGGCGACGGTGATAAACGCATGCTGGGGGATCTTCGTGATCCAGCGGGGGCGAGTCTGGCGCTCGCCGGCACTGGTGGCGGATGGCCGCCATCTCTTGACCGATCTCTATACCTCGATCGGTGTCATTGCTGGTATCTTCATGGTGGCGGCGACCGGCTGGCTCGTACTGGATTCGGTGATCGCCGGTCTCGTGGCCGTCAACATCATCTGGTCGGGTTTTAGCATGATCCGCGATTCGTTGGGTGGCCTCATGGACGAGGCGGTGCCCAAGGAGACCTTGCGGCGGATCGAGTCCGTGATTCGCGAACAGGCGGCAAGCACAGCATTGCAGGCGCACGATCTACGCACGCGGCAGGCGGGGCCGATGACCTATCTGGATTTCCACCTCGTTGTGCCGGCCTATATGACGGTCGCCAGGGCGCATGCCGTCTGCGACGCCATCGAACAAGCCTTGCACGAGGATCTTGAGAGCTGTGTCGTCTCGATTCACGTCGAGCCGGAAGAAAATGCTCACGAGCATGCTCGCCTGACATTTTAGGGGCTATGGCGCCCTGCGCCGATCGAGCGGGATCAGGGGTCCAGCGTATGGCGGGTGAAGGCCTCGATATAATCGAGCAGGCGGCCGGTAGCCGCCATCGCGCGCTTAGGATCGTTTTGCGCGATGGCTTCGGCCATGTCGGCGTGGAGGTGGGCGGCCAAGGGAAGGTCGCCGGCGTTTTTGTAGTATTTAAACCAGAACCGCCGGCAGAGCGGCGTTAGGAGGCCCATTGACCGAACGGCGAACTCGTTGCGGGCCGTGTCGGCCAGCAACTGGTTGAAGCGTCGGTCGAGGCGCATGAAACCCCGATCGTCGTTGGCGGCCGCGGCTTCGCGCATCCGCGTGGCGATCTCCGTGAACGCCCGGCGCTCCTCCGCATTGGCTCGCGACGCGGCCAGGCGGGCTATCAGTCCTTCGACCACGCGACGCGTCTCGAGAAGCTGGAGTTGAGTTTCGATCTTGATGTCGGAGACGAGGATGCCGCGCCTGGGAATGACCAACAGCAGCCCGTCCCGCACCAGGCGCTGCACCGCTTCACGGATCGGCGTCCGGCCGATCTCGAGGCGCCTGCCCAAAGCCTGCTCGGTCAGCGTGGTGCCGGGCGGCAGTTCCAGCGTGGTTATCAGTTCCTCGAGTATGCGGTAGGCACGATCGGTGAGCGTGACATCGCCTGCCTCCTCATGGGCCAGGAATTGCCGCTCCTCGGCGAGGCCGGGATCTCCAAAAGGGCTCCGGCAGGTGGCAATCCGTTTAAACGGGGCAGGGCTATTCATGGGGCGCTGTATTCCCGCTCGAGTTGCGAAAGCGTGCTGGCTGTGTGAGGGCGATCGGACGCCAAGGGTAGGTCATACGCCACCGGGTTGGATAGCGAGCGAGGCTCGCCCTGCCGCTTGCGGGCGACAGGGCGCGTCCGGGCTCAGTAGCTGCGGTTCAGATAGAGGTCACGCGGCTGTGCGGCCGCCGCGCCGACACAGGCGGCGATGGCACCCACCAAGAGGGCGACAAAGCCAAAGAGTGATCCCTTGGCGGTGGCGGCGGCGGTGGCATCGGCGGCTGCCTTGGCCTTGGCCTCCGCCTGGTTCTTGGCGTCGGCCAGCTTGGCCTGGGCCTGATCAAAGCGCTGGGTCGCCTCCTCGCGGCTGATCTTCATCTGGGCCGCCGCGATGTCGATGATGCGGTTCTTGGCATCGTCGGCCGGCTGGCCACCTTGCGCCAGCTGTGGCACGAGCTTGGCGACCTCCTTTTGCGCGTCCTCCGGGCTCATCGAGGCGGGATCGGGATTGGCGGGCTGCATATAGGCCTGCACCTGGTCCTGGATGGTGACCTGGTTGATGTTCGCCATGTCGGCAGCGGGGGGTGCCGCCGCTTTGACGCTCTGGCCCACGGCCGAGACGGTGCTACCCAGGGCCGAGAAGGTCCCGCCGATCAGCGAGCCCAGCGCTGTCGAGAGCAGATAGACGGTAACGATCAGGGTCAGCCCCCAGATGACCAGCCCGTGAAGCGCGCCATCGAAGCGCGTGGGCGCGCCGGCCGCCCGTGCTGCCACGTAGCTGCCGAAGGCAAAGGATATCAGTGTCGTTACGAACCACCAAATGCCGGCACCCGTGCCTAGGCTGGCGGCGTCCGGTGTCTGGCCGCCCTGAAGATCGACGAAGCCAAGGCCGATGCCGGTACCGAGCACGCTCAGGATCAACTGGACGGCGATGACGACAACAATGCCCGCCAGGATCGCGCGCCAGGAAAGGCGCGGGCTCGCGCCATCAAACGAGGTGTCGGCTGTCATGATCGAATCTCCGTTCGTTAAGGCAGGGCGTGTCGCCATCAGCCCGTTGTTAAAATTGTGTAAAGATTGTTCCCCGGGGCGGGTTCCGAGGCTCGCAAGCGCGCGAGGCGGCCGGCGACCACATCAATCGGCTAGGCCGTTTTCTGAGCGGCACTGTTGTTGTCGAAACGAATGCTAGGTCCCTGCTGTCGGTCAGGGATCATTGAGTCCGCGATCGCGGCTCCAGATGATCGCGGCTGCGCGGTTGCGAACGCCAATCTTGCCGTAGATCGCCGCCAGGTGATTGCGCACGGTGTTGGGTGAGAGCTTGAGCGAGGTCGCTACCTCGTCATTGCTCTGCCCCCGGCAGACAAGTGCCAGGATCTCGCGCTCGCGCACGGTTAAGTCGGTCGTTGTCTGCACCGTGGCCGGCCGATTACCGGGCTTGAGGGCCGCCATCTTCTCGATCAGCGTCCGACTGAACCAGGACGTGTCCTGCATTACGGTCTGGATCGCCTGGATCAACTCATCCTCCGAGCGTTTGCGCGCCGTGATGTCCTGAAAGACCGCCAGTACATGCGGCACGCCCTCCAGTGTCACGAGGTCGGCGGAAAACAGGCAGTCATGGATCAGACCCTTGGCGCCCTTGACCTGCAGCTCGACGTTGCGCAGCCGCATGCCTTCGGCTAACCGGTGCTCGAGCTGGCGAAGTGAGTCCCTAGGCTCCACCAGATCAAGATCGGCGGCATAGGCGCCCTCGACGTCGCCGCGTTCTCGACCCAGCAGGCTGAGAAAGGCCTCGTTGGCGCGTACGCAACAAAAGCCCTCCAGGGTGAAGATGGCGAACGGCACCGGCGAGAGGTCGAAGGCAGTGGCAAAGCGTGCCTCGCTCTGGGCCAAGGCCGCCTGCGCCCGTCGACGTGGCTCCAGGTCCGCAAAGGTGAAGAGCATCGCCGGCTCCTCGCCCATGAAGATCGCCTGACCGGCGACGATGACGAGCTTCTCCCAGCCATGGTCGAGACGCAGCGTCGCCTCAGCCTGCGGGATCGTCTGGTGGGCACAAAGCTTCTGGATCGCGTTTTCTTTGTCGTCACGACCTGAGAGGATGTCGAGCTCGTAGATCGAGCGTCCGATCACTGAGTCGGCGGTCATCGAGGTCATGTCGAGGAATCCACGATTGACCTTGAAAAAACGCAGGTCCTCGATCTTGCAGACCAAAGCGGGCGCCGGATTGGCGTTGAACGTCTTCTCGAAGCGCTCCTCGGCTTCCATCTCGCCGCTGACGTCCTTGATAACGAGCACCAGGCAGTCGGGCGCACCCTCGTCATCATTGAGCACAAGGCTGCGTACCCGATGAACCCAGCTCGTTTCCGGCTGGCCCTTGGGCGTCACCTCGACAACGACATCCGCGAAGGCCTCACCCGCCAGTACGCGGTCCAGCGGGTAACGACCTTGATCGAGAACGTGATTGTTTCGATAGCGCAGCTCAAATCGCCGACGGTAATCGGCGACATCCTCGCCAAGATCGGCCAGCGTCGCCACGCCATGCATGGCAAGGGCCGCTTCGTTGGCCCAGGCAATGCTCTGGTCGGTTTCGACGAGGATCACCCCATCAGAAAGGCCTGCGACGATCTGCTGCAGCCTTTTATAGCTGGCATTCTCGCGCAGGGCCGCCCTGCTGGGCGGCCGCGTCTCGACCACCCGGATTACCGGCTTGGGCGCCATGGCTCCGTTGTCCCCCGGCCCGACGTCTATTTCTTGAGCGCGTCGCGCGCGGCGTCCTTGGCGCCGCCAACAGCGTTTTGCAGTTCGCCCTTGTTCTTTTGCACCTTTCCCTCGGCCTCGGTCTTGCTGTCGCCCGTCACCTTCCCGATGGCTTCCTTGATCGACCCCTTGGCCTGCTCGATCATGCCTTCCTTGCGATCCTTATCCATTATCCAAATTCCTTATCAATCGTCTGACATTTTGCCCATATTCTTGTGGGCACGACCTGGAGATAGGATCGCTTGGTCATCGGCACATAGGACGTACCTACTGGGCGAGGTGGTATTTTCGTACTGTCACGGCGACTTGAACGTAACGGAGGGTGGATGACAGCGGCGGATGCGACTGCGACAACAAACGCCGCGCTGGAGCAGCGCCTCTTGCGAATTTCCGCTTTGGCGACGCTGGCAATCGGCTGCGTCGGCATCGCCACCGGTCTCCTCATCGGTTCGCGCGCCATCGTCTTCGATGGCTTTTATTCATTGACCGATGTCCTGATGACCTGCGTCTCCATGCTGGTGGCAAGGCTCGTGGCTCTGGGCGCCAGCCGGCACTTCCAGTTCGGCTTTTGGCATCTCGAACCAATGCTCGTGGCCTTCAACAGCTCGGTCCTTCTCCTGGCCTGTGGCTATGCCTTCCTGGACGGTCTCTCGACCTTCCTGGTCGGTGGCCGGACAGTGGCCTTTGGCGCCGGCGCCGCCTACGCGCTTGGCGTCGGTCTCGCGAGCCTCGGTATCGCTGCCTACGCCAAGCGGGCATCCCGCAACCTGCATTCCTCCCTGGTCGAGATCGATATCCGCGCCTACGTCCTGGGCGGCTTCCTCAGCCTCGGCCTCTTTGCGAGCTTCGTCCTGGGCGCCGTCCTCACAAGTCAGCGAGCGACGGATCTGGCTCCCTATGTCGATCCCGTCATCCTCATGCTCTTGACCCTGGTCCTAGCACCCGTGCCGATCGCTTCCTTGATCCGCGCCCTGGCCGAGGTCTTCCAACTGGCACCTGCCGATCTCGATGCCGAGGTCGATGCCTTGATGCGGGCTCTCGTGGCCGAACTGGGCTTCAAGGCGTTCAAGGCGCATGTGGCGCAAGCCGGGCGCGCGGAGTTCATCGAGATCGACGTCATCGTCGATCCGGCTTTTCCGGTCAGTAGCGTGGCCGACCTCGACGCCTATCGCCAGCGGATCGCCGACGGTCTGAAGCCCAGTGCCGCCACGCGCTGGCTGACGATCGCCTTTACGACCGATCCACGCTGGACCTGACTGCGGCAGGCAAGACTCCTCGCTAGGTACCAGGCGGGATTGATGAGCAGCAGTCGGCTTGAATATGCTGCCCTGACGCCAGAGCGCACCGGCGGCAGGACCATGGAACCCCCGGTGCCGGGCCTCCCGCATCGCGGCAACGATGAAAGGCCGATCCAAAATGACCGACCTCCCGGAACACGACGCGGAGCTGAAGGCCGCCGCCTCGCGCCTTCACGCCGACGCCCTGGTCTGGGACGCGCACGCCTGCCTGCCCTTGCATCCCGACGCGACGATCATGGCGCTGCGCCGCCACCAGGCCAGCGGCGCCAGCTTCGTCTCGGTCAATATCGGCATGGACATGAATCCGCTCGAGCAGATCATGCCGGTCATCGCGGCGTTTCGAGCCCAGATCAAGGCGGCGCCGGAGCTCTTCATCCAGGTACGCGGCGTCGACGACATCGTGCGCGCCAAGGCCGAGGGCAAGCTCGCCGTGGCGTTCGATCTTGAGGGCGGCATCCCCCTTTGTGACCGGCCCGAGATGGTCCAGCTCTTCTACGATCTGGGCGTGCGGCAGATCCACCTTGCCTATAATCGCAACAATGCCCTGGGCGGGGGCTGTTACGACGAGGACGTCCCCCTCACGCCGCTCGGACGGCGCATCGTCGAGGCGGTGCATGCGGCCGGCATGCTCATGGACTGCTCCCACACCGGCTATCGAACCAGCCTCGACATCATGGGCCTGGGCCTGGGACCGGTCCTATTCACACATGCCAATCCAAGGGCCGTGCACGACGATGGCCGCAACATCAAGGACGAACAGATCCTGGCCGCTGTCGCCACGGGCGGCCTTGTCTGCGTCAACGGCGTCGGCCGTTTCCTCACCGATCCACAGGGCGGTACCGCCAGCCTCGTCGACTGCATCGACTATCTGAGCGAGCTCGTGGGCCCGACAAGCATCGGATTGGGCATCGATTACAGCTATCCCTTGAACGGCCTCGACGACGACCCCCCCGGTCTCGACAAGGCCTATTGGTGGCCGCCGGCGCATGGCTATGGAGGGGGTGTTTCGGGCATCCGCATCGCCACGCCAGAGCAGTTGCCGCAGATCACCGAGACGCTTCTCCGGCGCGGCTACGGCGAGCCGGACATCCGCGCCATTCTCGGTGGCAACATGCTGGCCCTGGCTGCTCGCGTCTGGCGCTGACGGGGCATCGACGACGTCGATGCCCCGTCAGCTTGGTTTTCGGGAGCTACCGCGCGTTGCGCTGCTTGAGCGGGTGTCATCTGGTGAGCGCGGCGTGGCCCTCGATCTCGACCAGGAGCTCCGGGCGACAGATGTCGGCGGCAAGGATGGGCGGCGGCTCGATCTCGGGCAGCAGGCGGGCCAGGCCCGCCTGGATTTCGGGCAAGTCCGCCTCGTGCTTGAGATAGACGCGCAGCCGCAGTTTCTCGGCGCGGACGCGATCGCCCTGCGCCGCTGCTGCCTCGATCAGCTTGCGGATATTGGCGATCGTGGTCTCGAGCTGCGCCGCGACATCGCCCGGATGCAGGGATTCATGCCCAAGAATGGCGGCCGTGCCCGAGAGAAAGAAGAGCCTGGCCGCAGCGCCGCCACCATGCGTCGCGCGGGCGAAGATCGGCGGGGCACTGCCATAGCGCGGCGGATAACGATAGGCGCTGACCTGATCCGGATTTTCGATCGGCCGCCCGGGCTCGGCGGTGGCCAGACCGTAGACCAGAAGGGGACTCGTGGCTGGCGCCCCCAGCCCGCAGGCGGCCGGGGCCGCCTCCACCGGATGGAGGGCCGCGGCGAATGCCGCCTGCCTGCCGGCATTGAAGAGGCGGTAGCGCTCGTTGCCATCCTCGGCGCCGAGAATGGCCGGAATATAATTATGCAGACGCTGCCAATGGAGCGATCCCTTGGCACGGAAAAGCGCTCCGTAGACATCCTCCGTCCGCGCCAGGATCGCCTGATTGGCCGGAATCATCGCCATGGCCAGCAGGATGCCGTCGGCCCGGGCGGTCAGGACGTCGCCCTCCCTGGCGTAGCGGACCCTTTTCGAGGTCCGCCAGACCTCGAGTCGAGGGCTGCCGGCCAAAACGGGTTGCGGCAAGCGGGCGAAGGGGCAGCCCGCCGCCAGGCCGGCCGGGCGATCCGTGCCGATGCCGATGACCGCGAGGATGCCCGGACCCTCAAGCGGCGCCTCGGCAGCATAAGTCTCGATGGCGAGCAGGGCGTCGATCTCCTTGGCCCGAGGATCTTGTCCCGGGGGCGGTAGAGAAGGGGAGCCTCCCTGTCCAGCCCGTTCGCCGCCGGCAGTCGGCCTCGGCTCTCGTGCCTCAGGGCGCGCTGCTGGCCAGGATCGTCTGGGGCAGCCGCTCGCGGGGCTCCCCCAGATGATCGAAGCCGCTCGCGAAGAAGCCCACGCGAAGCCCCGGCCGATCGGTCTCGGTATCTCCCTTCCGGCCTGGTCTCGCGCCCCATGGAAACGACAGGAGGAGACCGCATGGTTTCGCAACGGACGAAAGCGCACTAGATAAGTCGCAAGGCCTGCATGTTCCTTGCCCGCCTTTGCCCAATTCCCCTGGCCTTGACGGATCTCCATGGCGCCGCCGCTCTTCATTCTCAAGGACGTCCACCTGACCTTCGGTGGGACGCCTCTCCTGGAGGGAGCCGAGCTCACCGTCAGTGCCGGGCAGAAGCTGGCGCTGGTCGGCCGCAATGGCTCCGGCAAGTCGACCTTTCTCAAGATCGCGGCCGCGATCATCGAGCCCGACCGGGGCGACCGGGCGCTGCAGCAGGGCGTCACGTTGCGCTACCTGCCGCAGGAGCCCGACCTCAGAGGGTTTGCGACGACGGGCGACTATGTCGTAGCCGGGTTGACGTCGGGCGACGATCCGCATCGGGCCAGCTATCTTTTGCAGCAGCTGGGCCTGACCGGGCTGGAAGAGCCGGCACGCCTCTCGGGCGGCGAGGCCCGGCGGGCGGCACTGGCCCGCGCCATGGCGCCCGAGCCCGACATTCTCCTCTTGGACGAGCCCACCAATCACCTCGACCTGCCCGCCATTGAATGGTTGGAGGGCGAGCTAAAGCGCTCCCGTTCGGCACTGGTGCTGATCAGCCATGATCGACGCTTTTTGGAGACTCTCTCCGACAGCGTGCTCTGGCTGGATCGGGGCCGGACGCGCCTGCTTGCCAAGGGTTTCGCCGCCTTCGAGGCCTGGCGCGACGACATCCTGGAGTTGGAGGAGAAGGAGCGCCACCGGCTGGATCGCAAGATCGCGCAGGAGCAGGACTGGCTGCGCTATGGGGTCACCGCCAGGCGCAAGCGCAACATGGGCCGGCTGCGCGCCCTGCAGGGTCTGCGCAAGGAGCGTCGCGAGCAGCGCCGGGTGCTGGGCCAGGTCGAGATGACGGCCGCCGAGGGTCCCTCCTCGGGCAAGCTCGTCATCGAGGCCAAGGGCGTTGCCAAGAGCTACGACGATCGTCCGATCGTCCAGCCTCTCTCGCTGCGCCTGAAGAAGGGCGACCGGCTGGGCGTCGTCGGCCCGAACGGCGCCGGCAAGACCACGCTCCTCAATCTCCTGACCGGCGCGCTGGCCCCCGATGCGGGCACCGTGCGCCTGGGCGCCAACGTCGTCATGGTGACGCTCGACCAAAAGCGCGAGGCATTGGACCCGGAGACCAGCCTGCAGGACACGCTGACCGGCGGTCGCGGCGATCACGTCTTCGTCGGCGGCCAGCCACGCCACGTCATGGGCTACATGAAGGATTTCCTCTTCAGCGCGGAGCAGGCGCGAACGCCGGTCCGCGTGCTCTCGGGCGGCGAGCGTGGCCGCCTGATGCTGGCTCGCGCCCTGGCCGCTCCCTCCAATCTCCTGGTCCTGGACGAGCCAACCAACGATCTCGACCTTGAGACGCTCGACCTTCTCGAGGAGCTTTTGGCCGATTACGAGGGTACGGTGCTGGTCGTCAGCCATGATCGCGATTTCCTGGACCGGGTAGCGACCTCCGTCCTGGCTTTCGAGGGGGCTGGCAACTGGACCGAGTATGCCGGTGGCTATAGCGACATGATCACCCAGCGCGGCCATGGCGTGCTGGCGCGAGAACCCCTCGAGGCGCGTCGCCCGGACAAGGGGCAGGCAGCGGCTCGGGAGGCAGCCGCCCCGCGTCGCCGCCTGGGGTTCAAGGAGCAGCATGCGCTGAAGACATTGCCCGAGGAGATCGAGCGGCGTCGGCGGGAAATCGCGGCTCTGGAGGCGAAACTGGCCGATCCCGCGCTCTTTGCCGCCGATCCCGCACTCTTTGCCCGTACCACCGAGGCGCTCACGGCCACCCACGATGCGCTGGCGGAGGCCGAGGATCGCTGGCTCGAGCTCGAAATGCTGCGTGAGGAGCTCGAAGGTCAGGCCTGAGCGATGCCAAAGGTCGCAAGGGGCCGTTCCTTATGCGCGCGATCCGCTCTAGAGAGAGAGGCCGTCCGGTACCGACCGGCGGCCGGCGGCCAAGACTGGAGATAAAGCCATCTCTCGCAGAGCCATTTCCTGCCGGGCTACCTCGGCCTGTGTTTGGGCGCTCTTGAGCGCCGCCCTGCTTATGCTCCTCCCGCCTTTGGCGATGGGGCAGGATAGCCCTTCCGCGAGCGAACCAGCACCCCAGTCGCCGCCAGGCGGTGCCGAGAGCGCGCCACAGTCGCCGTCGGCAGATGGCCCGGCTGAGGCTCCGGCAGCCAGTCCGCCCGCCGGCGATGCGGCGCCTGCCGCCCCACCAGCTGCGGCCTCACCCGAGACCCCACCAGCTGCAGCCTCACCTGAGACGCAGCCTGCCGCTCCGGCCGATCCGACGATCGGGAGCCCGCCGCAGGGCGAGGCCAAGCCGGAGGAGAATGGCCATAGCGTCGAGGAAATGAAGCCCACCCAGTCCGAGGACATATTGGGCAAGGAGATTGTCAGCCCCAAGGGCGAGGACATGGGCCGCATCGTCAACGTCCTGGTCGATCAGTCGGGGCAGCCGCGGGCGGCGGTCATCGATTTCGGCGGATTTCTCGGCGTCGGCAGCCGCAAGCTGGCGGTCGACTGGCGGGCTTTGCAATTCTCTCCCGAGCAGGGCAATCAGCCCGTCATCCTCAGACTCAATCGCGACCAGTTGACCGCCGCGCCCGAATATAAGGGGCCGGACCACCCGGTTTCGATCATCAGCCAGCCGCGCCCCAAGCCGCCGGCCGGTGCGCCTACTGCCGGGGACACCCCGCCTGGCCAGTCACCGCCTGGCCAGCCGCAACCCGGCCAGCCGCCGATGGCGGCACCACCGACGCCCGCTGGTGAGACACCGGCCCCGGTCGCGCCGTCAGTCCCAGTCCCGGCGGGGGAGACGCCTGCGCCGCCCGCCGCGCCGGCCGAGACTCCCGCGACGCCTATGCCGCCGGCCGGTGATACACCCGCCTCACCGGGCGCGCCGGCAGCACCGACGGACCAAGTGCCCGCAACGCCACCGGCCACGACAGGCCAGCCGACGCTGCCGGCGCCACCCGCCGACAACCAGCAGCCGGCCCCGGCGGCCCCGCCGTCGTGACCAGAAGCTGACCGGGAGATAAGGCCCATCGCCGTCGTGACGAAGGAGACGCCCAATCCGCCGGCCGCGAGCCTGCGCGGCCTGGACGGCGTCAATCTCTTCTTGGCCAACGTGCAGACCGGTTTCGGTCCGTTCGTCGCCGTCTATCTCACCTCGCAGAGCTGGACCCAGACCGAGATCGGGCTGATCTTGTCGATCGGCACGATCACCATGATCCTAAGCCAGTTGCCCGCAGGCGCGCTGGTCGACGCCGTCACCGGCAAGAAGCGGCTGGTGGCGGGCGCCATCTGTGGCGTGGCGACCGCGGCTCTGTTGATCGCCCTCAAGCCCGTCTTTCTCCTGATCGCCATCGCCAAGGTCATCCACGCGGTCTCGAGCTGTATTCTCACGCCCGGCATCACCGCGATCAGCGTCGGCCTCGTGGGCCACCAGCAGATCGGCGCCAGGCTCGGACGAAATGCCCGCTTCGCCTCTATCGGTAGCGGTATTGCCGCTGCCATCATGGGGCTGTGCGGCGCCTATTTTTCGACCCGGGCGGTGTTCTTCCTAACAGCCTTCCTCACCATTCCAGCGATCATCTCCCTGGCGGCTATCCACAAGAGCAAGCCTAGCCAATCGCGCTTCTACGAGGTCTCGAATGTCGACCGGGCCGCCACGCCGGACCGCATGGGCAATCCGATCAGCCTCTTTAAGGATCTGCGCGTCCTGAGCTTTGCCGTCTGCTGCGTTCTTTTCCACCTGGCGAATACGGCTATGCTGCCTTTGGCCGGCGGACGCATCACTGAGACAGCGGCCAGCACCGCCAGCCTGCTGATTGCCGCCTGTATCGTCGTTCCGCAGGTCATCGTGGCGCTCCTCTCGCCGACCGTCGGCCGAAAGGCCGATCAATGGGGACGGCGGCCGGTCCTGCTCCTGGGCTTTCTGGCACTGCCCATTCGCGGCGCTCTCTTCGCTGTCGCCCCCGATCCCTACCTGATCGTCGCCATCCAGGCCTTCGACGGACTGAGTGCCGCTGTCTTCGGTGTCATGCTGCCGCTGGTCTCGGCCGATCTCACGCGGGGTACCGGCCGTCTCAATCTCTGTATCGGCTTGATGGGCCTAGCCGTAGGTCTAGGGGCGACTTTAAGCACGACTCTGGCTGGCTACGCCGCCGACCATCTGGGCACGAACGTGGCTTTCCTGGGCCTTGGCCTCGCCGGTGCCGTGGCGTTCCTCGCGGTTTTCTTCCTGATGCCCGAAACGCGGCCCGACGAGGACCGGCCGGCCGGCTGACCCGTCGCTGTCTCTCCCGACGGAGCGGCCTAGTCGCGCTCGGTGCGCGAGGAGACGATCTCGGTCAGGGCGCCGACAACGACGGCCCCGATGAGGAAGCGCGCGGGGTTGCGCCTGAAGGCACCGAAGATGCCGGCCGGCAACGCCAGAGCTGGCCTGGCGACGCGGGCGATCATGGGTGCCGCCGTGGCCACGGTGCCGAGCGACACCCCGGAGGAGGCTGGCGCGCTTGATGCGGGTGCGGCCTTCAGCGAGGCGGGCGTGTAAGCCCGGATGCCCACCAAAATAAGGGCCAGAAGGATGAGCACCCCGCCTATGATAAGGTTCGCGATGACGGGCGAGGTCAGCGTCACCAGCCAGGCGTGCAGGGCGATGATGAGGAAGACGACGCCCGCCACGGCAAAGCCTGCCGCGATCAACGCCAGGACGAGGTTTCGGATCCCGAGCTTGATGCCCTTACTCATGATGATGCCGGCAAGCCAGGTTCCGAGCATTGCGTCCTTACCTTCCTAGGTAGCTTCCAGCACCGGCCTTGCCGGCGCTCCTGAGGTCTTTTCGGGGCAGGGGCCTATGATGCCCACACCCATATTCCACGATGATCCGGCCGTTCGAGGCCGCCGGAACTGCCGGCCGACTGGCGCCCCATCTGCTACGCCAGCCGACCCCGTCTCGATGCTGATGCTCTAGCGCAGGAGCTTGGCCGCAATGAAGCCCACGCCGAAGGCGATCGCCAAACTGGTCAGCGGACGTTCGTGAACATTGCGCTCTAGCTTCGCGCGTGCTTCCTCGCCCTGTTTCTTGATCTCGGCCGTCACCCGGTCGATTTCCTTCTGCAACTGATGCACCTTCTCCTCGAGAAGACCGCGCGCCTCGCCGGCCTTGGCAGCGCCGAATTCCTTGCCGTGATCCTTCAGGCTCGCAAGGTCGGCTTTGAGTTGCTCGATATCGGCCTTGAGCGTGTCGGCGTCGGCCGGGCCAAAAACGGGTTCGGACATCTGGGTTCTCCAAAAAAATCTAATTGACGGTCGGCCTGCCAGCGAGCCTGGCCCTTTAAACGGCTGGTCATCAACAGCGTCTTGCGACGCCTATGGTTGCAGCCGGGATCAACGTATCGCTGCTCGGGCGGCGATCGACGAGGGATCGCTCGTCCTGCCGCCAACTGGCAAGGTGAAAGGGAAGTTCCCAAAGCGCGACTTGCGCAAGGGTCGGGTGTCGTGAGAGGTCCCTTCGCAAGGCCCATCGGAGATAAGCGGATGCCCATCCTCATCGTCCTCGTCCTGGCCCTCCTGATCGCCCAGGTGGGGTTCTGGAAGGCGTTGGCGGCCGTGCTCGGCGGCATCCTGATGCTTTTGCTCCTTTTACTGTTGGCCATGGCACTCCTCGTCTTGATCGTGCTCACGGCACTCCGACGCCGACGGCGCCTGACCTATGTGAACCCGGACCGGCTACCGCCCGATCCGCGTATTTAGAAACGGGGTTCGCCGAGACGGCGTCGGCCTGCTGGAGCATCGGTATAAGCGCGTACTGCCCGGGCCGGGCGATGATCCTAGGCTACCCGGCGGACCAGCCAGGCGCAGGCGGCAAAGACGACAAAGCCCGATAAGCTCCATTCCTTGAGCAGCAGATAGGCCAACGCCAGGAGGCCCGTTGTCACCATGGGCAGCGAGTCCAGGGCCGGTCGTTGCATGAGGTGATAGGCGATTAGGAGGGCCGCCAGGACGTTGAGGCCAAGAAAGGCCATGGACCAGAGGCCGAGGCCGCCGGTGAGAGGCAGGTAGATCAGGGCGCTGCCACGCCAGGAGACGGGAAACATGTCGGCAGAGAGGTGGATGGCCGTCGCCGCCAGGATGCCGGCCGCCAGCCTGGGCTGCCCGATGAAGAGGAGAATCAGTCCCGGCAGGATGCTGTGGGTCAATCCAGAGCGGTGCGGCAGATAGGGGATGGCCAGATCGATATCGGGTAGCCAGATGCCGATCAGGAGTCCCAAGAGGAACAGAGGCGGGCTCTGCCCGGCGGTCGTCCAGGTCAAGGGTGAGGATCCATGGGCTTGAGGTGAGGGCATCCCCTGCACCTCGAGCCCCGTGCCGGTCAAGCGGCGCTGAGGATGACCTTGAGCGCCTTCTCCCTGGCAGCGTTGCTAAAGACTTCATAGGCGGTCTCGATCTCGCTCAGCGGGAAACGGTGGGTGACGAGCTGGCGCGGCGCGATGCGACCTGATTGCATGGTTTTGAGCAGCATGGGCGTCGTGTTGGTATTCACAAGGCCGGCCGTCAGAGTGATGTTCTGGATCCAGAGCTTCTCGAGCCGCAATTCGACGCTCTTGCCATGCACGCCCGCATTGGCGATTCGGCCGCCCGGCGCAACCGCCCCCTGGCAGATGTCGAACGTGGCGGGAGTGCCGGCGGCTTCGATCGCAACATCGACGCCGATGCCACCGGTCATGGCTATCAAGGTTCTGACAGCATCGCCTTCGGCCACGTTGATCGTATCGGTGGCGCCAAACCGCTTGGCGATCTCCAGGCGGTTGGGATCGGTATCCAGCATGATAAGCTGGGCGGGAGCATAGAATTGCGCCGTTAGAAGGGCCGCCAGCCCGACGGGGCCAGCACCGACGATGGCAACCGTATCGCCCGGCTGCACTTGGCCCGCGACCACGCCGATCTCAAAGCCGGTCGGCAGGATGTCGCTCAGCATGACGAGGGCTTCCTCGTCGGCGTCGGCCGGGATCGGGTAAAGGCTGGTGTCGGCATGCGGAATGCGGACGAACTCGGCCTGCGTGCCATCGATAAGGTGGCCCAGGATCCAGCCGCCATCCATACAGTGAGAATAGAGCTGGCGTTTGCAGTTGGGGCAGGCGCCGCAGGAGGTGATGCAGGAAATCAGCACGGAGTCGCCCGCCTTGAAATTTCTCATCGCCGAGCCTGCTTCCTCGACGATGCCGATTCCCTCGTGGCCGAGCGTGCGCCCCGGCGTCACGGCCGGGACGTCGCCCTTCAAGATGTGCAGATCCGTACCGCAGATTGTCGTCTTGGTTATGCGGACAATGGCATCGGAAGGCTGGAGGATCGCTGGGCGATCCTTTTCCATCCATGCCTTTTTGCCCGCACCTTGATAGACCAACGCCTTCATAATCCCTCCTGACCTTTTCCCGCATGGTAAGGAGAAGGCTAGGCCGACCACGGCGACTGTTCGAGGATAATCGCCATCGCCGGCCTGAAGGCGGCTTGGTTCAGGCGGCTAGACCGCGCGCCAGGTAGGTGCTCATGCGGCGAGAGAATGCGCCGACGTCGGGGATGGGCTCGCCCTCGATGATGCGCGCCTGGTCGAGAAGGAGTTTGCCCAGTTCGTCGAGCTCCGCCTGGCGGGCCTCGTCCTTGGCCAGCTCGGCCATGCGGCGGACGAGATCATGGCGGGGATTGATCTCGAGGATGCGGCCGCCGAGCGCGCCAAGCTCGCGATGCTGCTTCAAGAGGCGCTCGAGGCGCATGTCCAGCCCGTGTTCCTCGGCCACGAGGCAGACGGCGCTGTCGCGCAGGCGCTTGGAGATACGGACATCCTTGACGGCCTCGCCCAGTCCAAGCTTGAGCCGAGCTACCAGGCGGTCCAAATCCTCGCCGGGGGTGGCCTCCTCCTCTTTTTTCTCAGGTTCGGACTCGGCCACCTTGGAAAGGTCGGCTTCACCCTTGGTCAGCGACTTGAAGCTCTTGCCTTCATACTCGTTAACCTCGCCCAGCCAGAACTCGTCAACCGGATCGTCCATGAGCAGGACCTCGACGCCCTTGGCGTTGGCCTCTTCCAGTTGCGGATGCGTGCGCAGCGCCTCGGCGCTCTCGCCACTGATATAGAAGATGCTCTCTTGGCCCTCCTTCATCCTCTGCACGTATTGCTCGAGGGTCGTCAGGCCGCTTCCATGCGTGCTCTTGAAGCGCGCCAGTTCCAAAAGCTTCTTGCGGTTCTCCTGGTCCTCGTAGAGGCCTTCTTTGAGAATGGCGCCGAAATCGGTCCACCAGCTCTCGTAGCTGACGGTTTCAGTCTGCTCCGCCTTCTCCTCGCCCTCGGTCGGCGTCGCCGCGTTCTCACTCGCCGTCAGCGCGGCTTTCTTGCCTAACTCGTCGATGACGCGCTTGGTCAGCACTTTCCGCATGCGGGTGACGACCGGGCCATGCTGGAGGGTCTCGCGGCTGACATTCAGCTGCAGATCCTCGCTGTCGACGATGCCGGAGACGAAGCGCAGATAGCGGGGCAGCAGCTCTGCTAGGTCGTCAGTGATGAAGACGCGCTTGACATAGAGCTTCACGCCATGCCGGCGCTTGGGATCGTAGAGGTCGAACGGTTTCTGGCTCGGCACGAAGAGCAGGCCGGTATAGGCGAGCGTGCCCTCGGCGGTGAAATGGACGCGGGCGAACGGCTCGTCGAAGCTGTGCGCCACATGATGGTAGAACTCGCGATACTGCTCCTCGCTGATCTCCGAGCGCGGCCGGGTCCAAAGTGCGGAGCCCTCGTTGATCTGCTCGGGGCCTTTTTCCGTCTCGCTCGGCTCTTCCTTGCTCTCCTTCTGCTCCTCGAGCAGGATGGGCACGGCGATGTGATCGGAATAGGTGCGGATGATGCCGCGGATCTTCCAGCTGTCGAGGAATTCCTTGGCATCCTCCTTCAGGTGAAGGACGATCCGCGTGCCGCGCGGCACCTCGGTCTCGAGCGGGCTGATCGTGTAGCCGGTCTTGCCGTCCGACTCCCAAAGATGGCCCGTCGTCGTGCCCGCCTTGCGGGTCGTGACGCTGACCTTGTCGGCCACCATGAAGGCCGCGTAGAAGCCGACGCCGAACTGACCGATCAGCCGGAGATCCGCCTTGCCGGCCTGGCCCGCCGCTTCGAGGAAGCGCGCCGTGCCGGAGCGGGCGATCGTGCCCAGATTGTCGATCAGGTCCTGCCGGTCCATGCCGATGCCGGTATCGGTGATCGCGATCGTGCCGGCCTTGGCATCGGGTGCGATCGTGATCTTGAGCTCGGCGTCGCCCGCCAACAGCGAGGGCTCGGCGATCGCCTCGTAGCGCAGCTTGTCGCATGCGTCCGAGGCGTTCGAGATCAGCTCTCGCAGGAAGATCTCCCGCTCCTTGTAGAGCGAGTTGATGACGATCTCGAGTACCCTGCCGACCTCGGCTGTGAAGGGCTGGGTCGAGGCTGCCGGGGCCTCGTTCACATTCTCCATCGTCTCGCCCATCGTCTGCCCGCTGCTCCTTCTTGAATCTGACATCGTGTTCTTGGATGCACCGCAGATGGGTATCGGCGGCCAAAGCTGCAACCAAGGATGCAATTCGCGTGGTTTTTGACAGAACACTGACTAAAGCTGGTGTGATCTTTCCTCCCACCTGCCATATTTTGTGTGGATCGTCCGGCAAGGCGGCATTTGTGGCTTGCTTTCGGGCGCGAATGCGCCAAGATCGATGACATGAAAAAAGAGGTCGCGACTGCCGGTCGTATCCTCGCGGTGTTGGGGCCCACCAACACCGGCAAGACCCACTTCGCCGTCGAACGCATGCTCGCTCACGAGAGCGGGATGATCGGCTTCCCCCTCCGGCTTCTGGCCCGCGAGGTCTATGACCGCGTGGTGGCCCTCAAAGGTGCGGCGGCCGTCGCGCTGCGCACCGGCGAGGAAAAGCTCGGCAGCGACCAGGCCGCCTACACGATCGCCACGGTCGAGGCAATGCCGATGCAACGGCAGGTTGCATTCCTCGGGGTCGACGAGATCCAGCTCTGTGCCGATTTCGAGCGCGGCCACGTCTTCACCGATCGCCTTCTGCACGCGCGGGGCTATCATGAGACGATGTTCCTGGGCTCGGACACGATCCGCCAGGCGCTCAAACGCCTCATCCCTTCAGCCGAGATCATCACCCGGCCGCGTTTCTCGACCCTCTCCTATGCGGGCCATGCCAAGCTCAATCGTCTGCCGCGCCGGAGTGCCGTCGTCGCCTTCTCGACGGCCGACGTCTACACGCTTGGCGAGATCGTCCGGCGGCAGAAGGGCGGGGCCGCCGTCGTCCTGGGTGCGCTCAGCCCGCGCACGCGCAACGCGCAGGTTGCCCTCTTTCAATCGGGCGAGGTCGACCATCTCATCGCCACCGATGCGATCGGTATGGGTCTCAACATGGACCTCGCCCACGTAGCCCTCGCAGGCGTGCACAAATTCGATGGGCGCCACCAGCGCAAGCTGACGCCGCCCGAGGTCGCGCAGATCGCCGGCCGTGCCGGGCGACACATGGCCGATGGCACGTTCGGCACAACGAATGGCTGCGAGCCTCTGGACGAACATCTCGTCGAGGCGGTCGAGACGCACCAGTTCACGTCCTTGAAGGCGCTACGCTGGCGCAATAGCTTCCTTGACTTCAACAGCATCGAGAAACTGCGTCATAGCCTTGATGCGCCGCCTCGCCACCCAGGCCTGATCAAGGTCCGCGACGCGCTGGACGATCGATCCTTGGCCCTCCTGGCTCAGCGGCCCGAGATCCGCAGCTTGGCGCAGGGCCGCGAACGGGTGCAGCTTCTCTGGCAGGTCTGCCAGATCCCCGATTTCCGCAAGATGCTGACGGACGCTCATCTGCACCTCCTGAGCACCGTCTATCGGCATCTGGCCGGCTCGCGCGGCACACTGCCCAATGAATGGGTCGGCAAGATGATCGCCAGGCTGGATCAGGTCGCGGGCGACATCGACACGCTGGTGCAGCGTCTGGCCCATATTCGTACCTGGACCTATCTGGCACACCGCGCCGACTGGCTGATCGACGCGCCGCACTGGCAAGGCATCGCCCATGCCGTCGAGGACCGGCTCTCGGACGCTCTGCATGAGCGTCTGACGCAGCGTTTCGTCGATCGGCGCGCGGCAGCCCTCATGAAGGGCATGCGCGAGCAGGGGCTGGTGGCCAGCGCCATCGAGGACGAAGGCCAGGTGACGGTGGACGGCCATACGGTCGGCCGGCTGGAGGGCCTGCGTTTCACGCTGGCCGCCAGCGAGACCGATCTCGGTCGCAAGGTCCTCTCGGCGGCGGCGCGGAAGGCGATCGAGCCCGAGCTGATCCGTCGTGCCGAAGCCATCCGCGATGCCGCCGATGCGGCGCTGACGCTTGACGAAGCGGATCGCATTGTCTGGCAGGGCAGCCCCATCGCCAGGCTTTGCCATGGCAGCCATCCGCGCCGCCCGCAAATCCGGCTCATCGCCGGCGAGGAATTTTCGCCCCGCTCCGTCGCCATCGTCGAGAAGCGGCTCGGCCGCTGGCTGGATGACTGGCTGACCGCCCGTCTCGAGCCGCTGGACGCGCTGGACGCCGCGGCCCGGAGCGAGACCATCAGCGGCTCGGCACGCGGTGTGGCCTTTTCCCTGGTGGAAGGCCTTGGCAGCGTCGAGCGGTCGATAGTGGCAGCTTTGGTCCGCCAGTTCGACAGCGAGGACCATCGAATACTCAAGCGCCTGGGTGTGCGCTTCGGCCTGTCCAATCTTTATGTGCCGGCCCTTTTGAAACCCGCTGCCATCGAGGCCCGAACGCGATTGCTGCGCATCGCCGAGAAGCGGCCGTTGGCCATCCCACCGGCCGGCCGCACTTCCGTGCGCGAGGCGGTAGCACCGGACCTGGCGCAAAAGCTGGGTTTCATGAGCTTCGGCGGTTTCATGGTGCGTCAAGACGTGATCGAGCGCCTGTCGGCCGGCCTTCGACGCCTTGCCCGCCAGCATCGCGTCTTCGCCCTGCCGCTCGATCTTGCCGGAGAGGCCGGCGTTACACGGGCGGAGCTCGCGGCGATCATCGAACAACTGGGTTACCGGCGTGTCGCCTCGCAGGACGCGCAGCGCCCGGATCAATCCACTGAACACGCGCTGCCGGCCTATTGCGCCAGCCCGCGTCAGAAGGAGCGCTCGGCCCGGCCCCAGGACAAGGGGCAAACGGTGAGCGTCCATTCACCTTTCGCACTCCTCGCCACATTGAAGGGGGCTTCATGAACGCATCCGAGCTGCGGCTGGACAAATGGCTATGGCATGCCCGATTCGCGCGCTCGCGCGACAAGGCAGCAGCGCTGATCCAGGAGCGGAAGGTTCGGATCAACGGACAATTGGCAACGAAACTTCATCACCGGCTGCGTCTGGGCGACGTCGTCGTCCTGAACGATCCCTCCGCCATCCGGGTGATGCGGGTGCGTGGCCTGGGTCTCAGGCGCGGCAGCGCTACCGACGCCGTCGAACTCTACGAGACACTGGCCGTCGAAACGGCCTGACGGGCGGCCTCGCCGCAGACGACACGATAGGCCGCCCGGCCGTCCTTTCGGAGGCAACCGATGACCTGGGCTCGATGCTTCGTTGCATCCCATTGCCGACGGGCATCTGCCGCGGATAGTGAGAGCGGCGATCGGGAGCGGGATGAGGGGAAAGGGTCGGGGACGAGCGTTTCCCTCGTCGCTACGGCTCTTTTGCGCCGCAACGGCGTGCAGTCCTCCGTCGGTCGAGGCGGGCTGCATGTTCTAAAGCCTATCTGACGAACGCTTCGACGTCACATCCAAGAAGACAAACCGGAGGCGTCGAGCAGGGTGGCTGGCTCCCGTCGTTCGCGTGCTGGCAAGCCCTAGGCCGATGCCGAGCCTTCGCCATGGGCCTTGGAAATGGCAAGGCCGGCAACGAGGCCGGCCTTGCGCAAAGGAAAAACCGTCAGGCGGTCAGGACTTCGTCTTCAGGTAGGCGATGACGTTGGCGATCTCGTCGTCCTTCTTCAGGCCGGTGAACGCCATCTTGTTGTTGGGAACGACCCCCTTGGGGTCCTTGAGGTACTTGGTGAGCGTAGCCTCGTCCCAGGTCAGACCGGAATTCTTCATCGCGTCCGAATAGTCGAAATCAGCCACGCTGCCGGCCTTCCGGCCGACCACGCCCGAAAGATGCGGGCCAATCTTGTTCTGGTCGCTGTCGGCGTTATGGCAAGCCTTGCAGCGAGCGAAGACTTTTTCGCCCTTTGCGGGATCGCCATCGGCGTGGGCAATGCCGACGAGACCCACTGTCAGCGATGCAGCCAGGAATATCGACCTTATCATTACACCTCCAATTTGCGTTTCAGTGCCCGCATCCGAGGCACCGATTTCCGCTGCCTGCCCTCGCTCACGAGCTGGCCTTAGATACTCTCGTTCTAATCCAGTTCAAAGATAAGCACCTGCGACGAAAGGCCCGGTGCTCGATATTGTCGCCCCGGCTTGTCACCAAGGCATCCAAGAATGCGCTCTTCGCCCACGTGGCCTGGTTGGCCGGCTGGCTTCGGTGTTTCCCTATCGCGCAGGCGACGCGCTCGTCGCCATCCTTGCCGGTCGCAAGATTGTGAAGACGAGCCGGCACCTACGCCCGTGTCCTCGGCGCCATCGCCCATGGTCGGCCTCGATCTCGCAGGCAAAGGACCGCCAGGCAGCAGCGGACGAAGCTGCACGGAAATGACATCGCTTCGGCAACACCAGGCCGATTGCCGCGTGGCAAGGCAAGGTGGTTTCAGGCGGGCTTGCTCTGGCGTGCTGAAGCTGTTCTTCGCGCCGGCGGCTACCGCGACGGGGCTTTCTTCTAGGCTTCGGCCTTGCGCGGCTGGCGCTCGCCGAACAGGGCGCTGCCAATGCGCACATGGGTGGCGCCAAAGCGGATCGCCGTCTCGAAATCGGCGCTCATGCCGATGCTGAGACGGCCAAGGCCGTTGCGCGCCGCGAGCCGGCCGAGCAACGCCGTATGCGGGGCGACGTCGTCGTCGGATGGCGGGATGGCCATGAGGCCCTCGATCGGCAGGCCGAGATCGCGGCGGCAATGGGCGATGAAGGGATCCAGCTCTTCCGGGCGGATGCCGGCTTTTTGCGCCTCGCCGCCGGTATTGACCTCGACATAGAGGGGACGGGTGAGGCCGAGCCGCTCGAAGGCCCGGGCCAGGGCAGCCGCCAGCTTGGGCCGGTCCAGTGTCTGGATCACATCAAACAGCTTGACCGCATCCAGCGCCTTGTTGGACTGGAGCGCGCCGATCAGGTGAATCTCGAGATCCGGATAGATCTCGCGGTAGGCCGGCCAGCGACCGGCTGCCTCCTGCACGTAATTCTCGCCAAAGACACGCTGGCCATCCGCCAGTACCGCCTCGATCCGATGGGCCGGCTGCACTTTCGAGACCGCGATCAGCGTAATGTCGGCGGGCGACCGGCCGGCGCGTGCGGCGGCGGCGGCGATGCGCGCCTGGATGGCGGCCAGATGGCTTTGCCCTGCCCCTGCTTGTTCGGTGCCGGCGTGCATGCGAAAAACCCTTGATCGGTGATGGAGCCGAACGCATCCCGGCCCTTGGGGAAGAACGATGGACTTCGAGACACTCCTCAGCCCCATCGGGGCGGACGCATTCAAGCGCGACTATCTGGGCAAGAAGCCGCTACATCTGCAAGGTGCGGCGGACAAATTCGCCAAGATCATGAACTGGGAAGTCTTAAATCGCCTGCTGGGCATGACGACGATCTGGTCGGCGGCTTCCCTGCCCATGGTCCTGGACAAAGAAGCCATTCCGCCCACCCAGACCTCGAGCATGGCGGTCGGACGTGACGGCGGCCAAGTACTGAGGCCGGACCCGGCCAAGGTAAAAAAATTTCTCAAGGCCGGTGCCACCCTGGTCGCCAACGACATTGACCAGCTGACTCCCGAACTGTCGGCCCTGTCGCGCGCCATGGAGGAGACGCTCGGGGGCAAGGTCCAGGGTAATCTTTATCTCTCCTCCAAGCGCAAGCAGGCCTTTCGCGTGCATTACGACACGCATGATGTGTTTGCCGTTCATGTTATGGGCGAGAAGACCTGGATGGTCTTCGAGGGCAAGGCGGAGAACCCGATTGCCCACCAAGTCTTCAAGTCGCAGACGGCGGAGCACCACGAAAAGGCGAAGGGAGCGCTCTGGAAGGAGGTGCGACTGAAACCTGGCGACCTTCTCTATCTCCCGCGCGGCCAATATCACTATGCGCTGGCAGATGACGGCGCCTGTGCGCATGTTGCCATGGGTGTGACCTATCCGATCGGCATCGACGTCTTCAGCTATCTTTTCGAGCGGGTGGTTCTCGAACCGATGGGCCGCATGAACTTGCCGCAAGGTGACAAAGCAGCTCTGGGCGCTTGGCTCACCGAGTTCGGCCAGCGGCTGCAGGCGCTGGCCACCGACGAGCAGACGCGGGCCGATATTGAGCGCTTCATGGCAAGCTATCGATACCCGCGCGACACCTACGACCTGCCCGCCCTGATCGAGGGCTCGGTCGAGACGTTCGTCGTCCAAAGTGAAGGGATGCGGTTGATCGAGCAACAAGGCCGCTTCGGTCTCGTGCGCGCGGGCACGCGCGAAGCCGTCGAGGTGCCCGCCGGCATCGTCAAACCGCTCCGCTGGACTCTCGAGCGTCAGCGCTTCACGCGGCCGGAGATCGAGACCGCGTTTCCCGACGACCACGTGGCGCTCGGCCGGTTTCTTTCTGACATGATGGCCATGAAGCTGATCCGACCACTCGATAGCTGATCCTGGCCGCCATTTTGGCGGTCTTGCTTTTCGCATAGGTCGACAGGCGCCCCGCTTCCGTGCCCGGAAGCGGGGCGTTTTGCGTTGATGCAGGTACCTCGTCAGCTAAAGTTAACAAAACTTCATTGCCAATATATTATGATCATTAATTGAGTTGCCTAAAGGGCGCATATATGTGTTCTATAATAACGATGCCTGGCATTTTGGGGTCCCTTGGTTCGTAATGTATGAAAATCAAGATGCGTCTCTCAAAAAAATGCAGGCCTAGCGTTCGCGTTGCTTTTTTTTTGGAAGGTGCGGCCAAATCCTGTGGCCGTTAAGTAACGCCTAATTCGATTTGCCACGATCGTGACTGTTGCCGATTGCGTCGTGGACGCGTTCGTCATTGAAATCCCTCCAGACGCGAGGTTCCTGCGGTGCCGCGATTTGCGGTCGCGCCTCTCCCTCGGCGGAAGTCTGATTGGAGGAATCGAACATGACCCTGAAGAAGGTGCTTCTACGCACGTCGACCCTGGCTTTCGCGGGTGCTGCCGCCTATGGCGGGGCCTTTCTCGACGCTCCGGCGGCGCGTGCCGCCGAGGTCAAGCCGCTTGGCGCGCTCGACATCAATATCGGCGGTTTCTCGCGCTGGTATTCGTTTTTCGGCAATCTGAAGGATAAGTCCGGCGGTGATCAGCATGCTGGTACCTATGACTTCCGGACCGACAACGAGATCTACGTCTACGTCCGCGGCAAGGACGAGGCGACCGGCCTCGAGTATGGCGGTAATGTCGAGCTCGAGTCCGACACCAATACCACGAGCAACTCGGACGAGGCCTTTGTCTTCGTTCGCGGCAAGTTCGGTGAGTTCCGCTTCGGCGACCAGAACGGCGTCAATGAGCAGATGATCACCGGTGCCGTGCCGTTGGCGACGCTCTCGGGCGGTATCGACGGCGTGGGCCCGATCGACGCTGGCGCGTTGGCCTATGGCTTCACGACTGACGACGCTACTAAGGTCGTTTATTACTCGCCGGTCATGGGTGGCTTCCAGTTGGGCCTCAGCTTGACGCCGTCCACCGACAGCGGCGGCCAGAACATCAAGGTCACCAATGGCGGCACCACGGATGTCTCCGACGTCATCGAGCCTGGCATCAGCTACACAAATCAGTGGGGCGATTTCGGCATTCTGGGCGCGGTTACGGGGGCTGTCGGCCGTTTCTCCAATAGCGCTGATCTAGACGGCCAGCATCGCAGCCGAGACCTCGAACACGTCTATGGCGGTCTCGACCTGACCTACGCCAACTTCAAGTTTGGTGGCGGCGTCGGGCATACCAAGGGTGCCAGGCCGTTTTCGACGGCAGCAGGCGACGACGGCAGCGACAATTATCCTTATATCGGCGCCTACATCCCTGATCCCGGCTCGAAGCAGACCTTCTACAATTTGGGCGCGGCGGCAACGTTCGGGCCGGCCACGATTTCGGTCAACTATGGTCAGACCGTTTCGTCGCACGTGTCCGAAGGAACGCCCGATGGGTCGGACCCCGAACCCAAATACGTCAATGTCGGGCTTGAGGTCGGTGTGGCTCCGGGCCTCTCGGTCGGTGGCGAAGTCATTTACTTCAACAATAGCGACAACACCGACAATAACGACGGCGTTGTCGGTCTGGCTGGCGTGAAACTCGCCTTCTAAACCTTCGCTCTCCTCATTCCGACGCCGACGAACGGCGGGCCATCTGGCCCGCCGTTTTTCGTTTGTCCGCCGTCCAGGGGCTATTCGTTACGCTTTCGCAGACAACATAAACATCATGTAATCATTGGCGCTGATGTGGCATTTAAGCGATGTAAATGTCACACGATCTGGCCGATATGCGTCCTCCGTCCGTGGCAATGATGATTATAGCTTCATGATACGCGCGTAATTGCTAGGGATTCGACCGCGTTGATGATCGAACCTGGGCGATGTCGCTCGCCCGGGGTGGCTCTTGAGGAGGGAATCATTGTGGTCATGAAGAAAGGCCTGCTGGCGACGACGATGCTCGTCAGCGTTGCTGCCATGGGTGTTGCGAACGAGACGCGTGCCGCCGAGGTCAAGCCGCTTGGGGCGCTCGACATCAATATCGGCGGTTTCGCGCGCTGGTATTCGTTCTTCGGGAGTCTGGACAACAAGTATGGCGGGGAGCGCCACGCGGGCACCTACGACTTCCGTGATGACACTGAGGTCTATGTCTATGTGCGCGGCAAGGATGAGGCGACCGGCCTTGAATATGGCGCCAATATCGAACTCGAAGGCGACACCAACACAACGAGCAACGCCGACGAGGCCTTTGTCTTCATCCGTGGCAAATTCGGCGAGTTCCGCCTCGGCGACCAGAATGGCCCCGTCGAGCAGATGATCACCGGCGTCTCGCCCCTGGGGGCCTTCTCCGGCAGCCTCGACGGCGTCGGCCCGATCGATGCCGGTGCGGTCGTCTATGGCTCCTACTCCGACGACGCCACTAAGATCGTCTATTACTCGCCGGTCATGAGTGGCTTTCAGTTGGGCGTTGGACTGACACCGTCCACAGACAGCAACGGCTCGAACATCAAAACCACGCGTGGTGATGCCAACGTCGAGGACCTGGTCGAGTCCGGTATCACCTATAACGGAGATCTAGGCGGCGTCGGGGTTCTTGCTGCCGTGACCGGTGCCATCGGCAAGTTCGCCGATTCCGACGGTGAGAGCCGGGACCTCCAGCAGATCTATGGCGGTCTCGACCTAACCTTCGGGCCGCTGACGCTCGGTGGCGGCTATGGCATCACCAAAGGGGCTCGCCCCGTATCGGCCGCCGCCGGCGACGATCTGAGCGACAACTATATAGGCAACTTCGTCTATTCGCCCGGCTCCAAGCAGCAGTTCTTCAACGTCGGTGCCGCCTATGCGGTCGGACCGGCCACGATGTCGCTTGCCTACGGCCAGACAGTGTCGTCGCATGTCGGCGGCGGCACACCTTATGGCAGCGACCCGGCGCTGAAGGAGTTGATCTACAGCTTGGCCTTCGCGGTTGCGCCCGGCCTCACGTTGGGAACCGAAGTCGCGGCATTCAGCAACAGCGACAATACCGATGACAACCAAGGCATTCTGGGTCTAGCCGGCGTACGCTTGGCATTCTGATCCGTCGTCTTTTGTCGGTTGGTGAAGGGGCGGGTGCGCATTGGCCGCCCCTTTGCTTTGTCGGGCGCAGGGCGCATCCGGCTACCACTTCAAGGCGCCCACGCAAATTTCATCACCGCTGTAACCGCTCTGCACTCGGGGTTGGCGCCACTGCGTGCTATATAATGCGCCATCCGACCCTAATCGTTTTGGTCGGCGTGTGGTTCGACGATGACTGCTCACATTCGTTTCAAAATCTTGGCCAACATGGCGCTGACAGCAGCCCTTCTCCTGGAGGCAGCCCCGTCGGCGCACGCCCTCTCGCTCGTCGAGGGTCGCTACATTGAACAGAATTCGGGTGGCGACGCGCCGGTCGCGAACGATGACGCCAAACTGTCGGATGGCAATCGTTTCAATAGCGACCGTTTCGTCCTGCGCTTTACGCCACGTGATCCGATGTCGGCGAGCTTGCGCCAACAAGGCGCCGACGACACGGACCTGCCCAATCTGCGTATCAGTATGGAGGCGGGGGGGGCCGAAGCGGGGCGGCTCGATCTGATGAATATCGGTCCGATGCCAGGCTTGGGAATTAGTCCGGCCAATCCCACCCCGGGGACCCAGACCCTGGCGATCGGCGGCGCTGTCGAGTTGAACGACTGGGCCGTCGGCGCCACGTTCCTGCAGTCGTCCGGCCTGGGCCTGCAGGCAGAAATGGCGGGAGCGTCACTTGGCTATGGCCGGCTGACCTCAAGGCTGGCCATCGGCGAGCAGTCGTCCGTCTATGAGGGCGGCAGCAAAGAGTTCTACCTCTTCAGCACCGATCTTGCCGCGCGCCCTTGGCTCAGCCTGGAAGGCGACCTCGGCTTCACGCCGGCGCAGCAGAACACCGATCAGTCCGCTGTCGGGCGTGTGGGCGTGCGCTTGAAATTCTAATGGTCGGGCTCAGCTTGCGGAGGCGCGTCGGCGGGTATTCCATGATGGATGAAGGTCGGCGGTTTGCCGCATCTGAGACCGATGGCAAAAAAGACAAGCCGAACATCAGGTTCACGGCAACCCTTCGCGTCGCTATAGTTCGCGCTCGCTAGTTCGGCAGTTCTTAGAGTTTAGAGAAACGATGCGAAAATTCGGGCGTTCGGCGGGCGGAGCGCACCTCATCTCCTCGCGCCGCAATCGATTGCGGTACGGTCTTTCTGCTCTGGCTTTGGCCGGTGTTCTGGCAGTTTCTGCCTGCACGCCCGATCCGGACCAGCCGGAATTCACCCCTTACAGTCCGCGTGATCAGGCTGATCGTGATAAATATGGCACGATCACCGGGGCGAATGGCATTTCGCTGCTCGCCAGCCGTCACGGCAACGCGGACTCGCAACAAGGCGGCGGCGGTGGTGGCATCGGCGTCAATGCCTATCTGTGGCGCGGGGCCCTGGAGACGGTCGACTTCCTGCCGCTTCTCTCGGCCGACCCGTTCGGCGGCTTGATCATCACCGACTGGTACCAGCCGGCGCAGAGCCCCGACGAGCGGCTGCGTTTGCAGATCCTCATCCGTGACACCGTGCTGCGCGCGGACGGGGTCAAGGTAACGGTGCTGCGGCAGCAGCGGACGGGACGCGGCGACTGGCTGGACGCACCCTCGGACCCCGCTACGGCCACGCAGATCGAGGACAAGATCTTGACCCGGGCACGCGAACTGCGGATTTCCGGGCTGCCATCCTAGGCTTGGACGCTGGCTGGCGCGGCGATCGTCCTCACCGGTGCGCCAGCGACGCGTCATCGTCGACCTTGCGGCGGCGTCGCGTCGGCCGAAGGTCGCTTATTTCGTGGCGCGCGAGCGCCGCGTCGCTGTCAATGAAGCCGGATCCAAGCGATGTCGTCCTCTTCCGCCGCCGCTCCTTCGCCTGCCCCAGGGCGCTACCCCTTCAGCGAGACCGAGGCACGCTGGCAGCGTCTTTGGGAAGAACGGGAGACCTTCAAGGCCAGGCTCGATCCCGAACGGCCCAAATATTTCGTGCTCGAGATGTTTCCCTATCCGTCCGGGCGCATCCACATGGGGCACGTGCGCAACTATACGCTGGGTGATGTGGTCGCGCGGACCAAGCGCGCGCAGGGCTATAACGTGCTTCACCCCATGGGTTGGGACGCGTTCGGGTTGCCGGCCGAGGGGGCGGCGGTCAAGCGTGGCATCCACCCCAAGACCTGGACCTACGCCAACATCGCCGAGATGCGCGAGCAGATTAAGACGATGGGCCTTGCCATCGACTGGTCACGCGAAATCGCGACGTGCGATCCCGCCTATTATCGTCATGAACAGGCCATGTTCATCGACATGTGGGAAAAGGGACTCGTCTACCGCAAGGAAAGCTGGGTCAATTGGGATCCCGTCGATCACACCGTGCTCGCCAACGAGCAGGTGATCGATGGCCGTGGCTGGCGTTCCGGGGCGCTGGTGGAGCGACGCAAGCTCGCTCAATGGTTTTTCAAGATCACGGCCTTTGCCGAGGAGCTTCTCAGCGCCATCGACGGCTTGGAGCGCTGGCCCGACAAAGTGCGCCTCATGCAGCGTAACTGGATCGGGCGCTCGGAGGGAGCCCGGGTCTTTTTCCCCGTCGAGGGCCGTAACGAGCGCCTCGAGATCTTCACCACGCGGCCCGATACGCTCTTCGGTGCCTCGTTCATCGCGCTCGCCCCCGACCATCCGCTCAGTGTCGAACTCGCCAAGGGAGAGCCGGCGCTGGCGGCCTTTATCGCCGAGTGTCTGAAGGGCGGCACGAGTGCCGTCGACCTGGAGGCCGGCGAGAAGCTGGGCTTCGCCACGGGACTGGTCTGCCGCCATCCCCTCGATCCAGCTCGCACGGTCCCGGTCTACGTCGCGAATTTCGTCCTCTCCGATTATGGCACCGGGGCAGTCTTCGGCTGCCCGGCGCATGATCAACGCGATCTCGATTTCGCTCGTAAGTATGACTTGCCGGTTATCCCGGTCGTCCTGCCGCCAGATGCCGATCCGGCCGGTTTCAGCATTGGTAAAGAAGCCTATACCGGCGACGGCACGCTTTTCCACTCGGCGTTTCTCGACGGGCTCGACGTGACGACCGGCAAGACTCGGGCCATCGCCGCCCTCACAGAGCGGGAGGCGGGGAGTAGCGAGATCACATGGCGCCTGCGTGACTGGGGTGTTTCAAGGCAGCGTTATTGGGGCTGCCCGGTGCCGATGATCCATTGCGCCTCCTGTGGCGTAGTGCCCGTGCCAAAGGACCAGTTGCCAGTTACGCTGCCGGACGATGTCGAGATCACGGGCGTGGGCAACCCGCTCGCCCGTCATCCGACCTGGAAGCATGTGACATGTCCCACCTGCGGGGGGCCAGCGGAGCGTGAGACCGATACGTTCGACACCTTCGTCGAGAGTTCCTGGTATTTCGCCCGCTTTTGTTCGCCGGAAGCCGAGACCGAGCCGTTCACGCGCGAGGCTGCCGCCTATTGGCTGCCGGTCGACCAGTATATTGGCGGCGTCGAGCATGCCGTCCTGCATCTGCTTTATTCGCGCTTTTTCACCCGGGCGATGAGCGCTTGCGGCTATCTCGATCTTGATGAGCCCTTCGCCGGTCTCTTTACCCAGGGCATGATCAATCACCAGACCTTCAAGGACGAGGCTGGCGACTGGCTCGAACCCAGGCAGGTGATGAAGGACGACACGGGTGCCTGGGTCACGCTAGATGGCCACCGGCCGGTTGAGGTCGGTCGGGTTGAGAAAATGAGCAAGTCCAAGCTCAATACCGTCGATCCAACCGAGATCATCGGCGGCTATGGTGCCGATACGGCACGGCTTTTCATGCTCTCCGATAGCCCGCCCGAACGCGATCTCGAATGGACCGAGGCCGGTATCGATGGCGCCTGGCGCTATATCAATCGGCTGTGGCGACTGGTCACCGAGCGTGTCCCGGCTTTGGCGCCTGTGGGCGCGGGGGTACCCCAGGAGTTGAGTGATGGCGCCGATCTGGAATTAAAGCGCCTATTGCACCGGTCGATCGCTAATGTGACGGTCGAGCTCGACCGTTTCCACTTCAACAAGGCGGTGGCCCTGCTTCGCGAGTTTTCCAACGGCATCGAGGCCTATGCCGGGACCAACGGTGCCCTGCAGCGCGAGGTGCTGGAGCGGCTCGTCCGCATGCTTGAGCCGCTGATCCCGCATCTCGCCCACGAATTGTGGCGGCATCTCGGCCACGAGACGCTTCTGGCCGACGAGCCATGGCCGAAGGCCGACCCGCGCTTTACTGTCGAAGACGAAGTCGTCATCGCCATCCAGGTCAACGGCAAGCGGCGGGCCGAGATCAGGGTGCCCAAGGGAAGCAGCAACGCCGTGCTCGAAGGTCAGGCACTGGCCGAAGCCAACGTCCAGCGCGCCATGGAAGGCAAGGCGCCAAGAAAGGTGATCATCGTGCCGGACAAGATCGTCAATGTCGTCGTCTGAGCCGGGCGACACGCGGCGTCGGCTTCTCTCGCGCGGCGGGACAGCCCTGGGTCTGGCCGCGCTGGGCCTGGCGGGCTGCAACCTGCGGCCGATGTATGCGCCGGGCGGCGAGGGCGCCTTCAGCGGGACCTTGCCGACAGTCGATGTCAAGATCGAGCAGACGCGCATGGGGCAGGCCCTGCGTAACCAGCTCTTGACGATGCTCAATCCGAATGGACAAGCTCAGGGGCCGCCGGAATACGCGTTGTATTTTGAGACCCAGCGCTACGAGAATCCCCTGGCGATCCAGCTCAACGCGACGATCACCCGCTATGATCTGATCCTGCTGGCAAGCTTTCAGCTCCGCCGGATGAGCGATCAGGCGATCGTCTACCAATCGGCTGTGCGCGAAGTGGCCTCCTACAACGTGGTGCGCGCGCCCTACGCGACGGCGGTCGCCGCCGAGGATGCGGAGCGAAGGGCGATCAAGGAGATCGCTCTCGACATTCGTAACCGGCTGGCCCTTTATTTCAGCGGCCTGCGCTCCTAGAGGCCGTTGCCGGGCGGCCACGACGTTCCCCGGTGCCGGCTGGGCCGACCCATCGGGTCAGGCGGCACACGATCTCGCATGCCAAGGCGGTCCGCATCTTGAAGATCGACTACAAGACCGCTCCTGCCTTCCTGAAGTCGCCCTCTCGCGACATCGTGCTGCTTTATGGGCCCGATCAGGGCCTGGTGAGCGAGCGCGGACGGGTGCTGGGCCAGACTGTGTGCCCGGATCTGAGCGATCCTTTCAGGGTCAGCGATCTCGACGCGGAACCGCTGCGGGTGACGCCGGAACGTCTGGCGGAGGAGGCGCAGGCGCTTTGCCTGATGGGCGGCCGCCGTCTCGTGCGGGTCCGTCAGGCGACGGATGTGGTCCGCAAGGCGCTGGACATACTCTTGGAACTGCCGAGCGTTGAGGCCTTCGTGATCATCGAGGCGGGCGACCTCGGGCCCGGCTCGAGCCTGCGCAAGCTGGCTGAGGCCAATGGGCGCATGGCGGTCTTGCCCTGTTACCGTGACAGCGAGCGTGAGGCCGGCCAGACGCTGCGCGCGCTTCTGGCAGAGAATGATTTGCGGGCCGCGCCGGACGCCCTTGCCTATCTGCAGCAGCGACTGGGGGCCGATCGTGGCGTTACGCGGCAGGAAGTCGAGAAGCTGGCCTTGATGAAGGCCGGCGATCCTAGCCCGCTCAGCCTGCGTGAGGCGCAGGACGCGACGGGCGATAATGCCGCGATCGGCATGGACGACGTCACTTACGCGGCCTTTCTCGGCGACGGGCGGCGTATGACCCAGGCTCTCGATCGTCTGCTGGGCGAAGGCGAGGCGCCCGTTGCCATCCTGCGCGCGGTGCTGCGCTTCCTCTTGGATCTCGTCCGGCAGCGCGGCCAGCATGAGGCGGGCGTCCCGCTGGACAAGCTGGTGGCGGCAAGGCGGCCCCCTTTGCATTTCTCCGTCCGGGACCGCTATCGCGCCATCCTGGCACGTCACGCACAAGCACGACTGCTCGTCTGGCTTGGTGCGCTCCAGGCCGCCGAGATCAACTGCAAGAGCACGGGCCTGCCGGATCTTCTGGTCTGCCGCCAGGCCTTGGGCCAGATTGCCTCGGAAGCGGCGCTTTCGCCTCAGCGTCGGACCTGATGCGTCTCTTCGCGCGGCTGGCCCGCGCCTGAATCGGCGTTAAAAAAGGCCATCGATCAACCCATCGGCATTGATGCGGATGCGCTCGGCCGCCGGATGGCGGGGGAGGCCCGGCATGGTCATGACATCGCCGCAGATCGCGACGACGAATTCCGCACCTGCGGCCAGGCGAATGTCGCGCACGGGGACCACATGGTCTTTGGGTGCGCCTCTCAGGCTGGGATCGGCGGCGAAGCTGTATTGCGTCTTGGCCATGCAGATCGGCAGATGGCCAAAGCCTTCGCTCGTCAGCTCATGCAGGCGCTTGGCCGCCTTGCCGTCGAAGGCGACGTCGCTCGCTCCATAGATGGAACGGGCGATGGTGCGGATCTTTTCCTCAAGCGGCATCTCGTCCGGATAGAGGAGTTCGAACTTGGCCTCGCCCACATCGACCAGGCGCTTGACGGCGCGGGCCAGGTCGACGGCACCGGCGCCGCCCAGCGCCCAGTGCCGGCAAAGGACGGCTTCCACGTCCAGTTGTTCCTGGCAGTAACGCTGCACAAAAGCGATCTCGGCCTCCGTGTCGGCGGCGAAGTGATTGATTGCCACGATGGGCGGCACGCCGAAGCGGCGGACATTCTCGATGTGACGCCTGAGATTGGCCATGCCTGCCTCAAGGGCGGCGAGGTTCTCGGTATTGAGCGCTTCCTTGGCGACACCCCCATGGCTCTTGAGAGCCCGGATCGTCGCCACGATGACGCAGGCCTTGGGAGCAAGGCCGCTTTTGCGACACTTGATGTCGAAGAATTTCTCAGCGCCGAGATCGGCGCCGAAGCCGGCCTCGGTGACGACGAAGCGGCTAAGCTTCAAAGCCGCTTGCGTCGCCACGACCGAGTTGCAGCCATGCGCGATATTGGCGAACGGGCCGCCATGCACGAAGGCTGGGTTGCCCTCCAGGGTCTGGACGAGGTTGGGCATCAGGGCGTCCTTCAAGAGAACGGCCATGGCCCCCTCCGCCTGAAGATCCTTGGCGGTGATCGCCTGCCGGTCGCGATCATAGGCGACGATGATCCGCCCGAGCCTGGCTTCAAGGTCGGCCAGATTGCGGGCGAGGCAGAAGGCGGCCATGACCTCCGAAGCGACGGTGATGTCGAACCCGTCCTCCCGAGGAAAGCCGTTGGCAGCACCACCCAGACCGCCGACGATCCAGCGGAGCGATCGGTCGTTCATGTCGATGACCCGGCGCCAGGTGATCCGGCGGGTATCAATGTCCTTTTCGTTGCCCCAGTAGACGTGATTATCGATCATCGCCGCCAGGAGGTTATGCGCGCTCGTGATCGCGTGAAAATCTCCGGTGAAATGGAGATTGATCTGCTCCATCGGCACAACCTGGGCATAGCCGCCGCCGGCGGCACCGCCCTTCAGGCCGAAGCAGGGCCCGAGCGAGGGTTCGCGCAGGCACATGACCGTCGGCTCGCCAATCAGGTTGAGCGCGTCACCCAGCCCTACCGTCGTCGTCGTCTTGCCTTCACCCGCCGGCGTGGGATTGATCGCCGTCACGAGGACGAGATTGCCGTCCGCTCGATCCTCCCGGGCCAAAAAGCCCGTGTCGACCTTGGCCACGAAGCGCCCATATGGGAAAAGGAGATCGGCCGGGATCGCCAGTTGCCGGGCAATGTCCTCGATGGGCCGCAACTTAGCGGCGCGGGCGATCTCGATATCGCTCATTATATACCGTTCTTCCAAGATTTCTGCCGTGGTCCCCCGCCGCTAGCCACATGTCGCCGGCGGCTTCACAGCCGGGCTGCCTGGGTGCACCTTGGTGCTGCGGACGGGGCCCGTCGGCCCTATCCATTGCAGGACATGTGTCCCTTGTCATCCATGCTGGACTTCTCCGACGAGCCCGACCCTGCGTCACGTCAGCGCCAGCTGGCGGGTCTGCTCGGCGGTGCCGCCGGGCCTGGGCGCATCCGACTGCAAACCGTCTCCTTGATGCGCTGGATCGCCACGGGCGGTCAGCTCTTCGCCATCCTCTTCGTCCACTACTCCTTGGACATCCGCCTGCCGCTCCTGGCCATGTTGCCTGCGGTGGCCCTGGTGGCGCTCGCGAACGGCGCCCTTCTCATCGCCTACGGATCGAAGGCGCGCATCAGCGAGCGCGTCTCGGCTATGTTGCTGGGTGGTGACATCGTTCAACTCTGTTATCTTCTCCTCCTTTCCGGCGGCCTGCAAAATCCCTTCGCCATCCTCCTTCTCCTGCCGGTCACGCTGGCGGCTGCGACCTTGGGTCGCGTCGAAATCGTCGTATTGACCGGCCTTTCGCTTCTGGGTGCCGCCTGCCTCGCCCTGTTCCCGGGCCAGCTGCCCTGGCGCGACGGCAGTCTGACCCTGCCGCCTCTCTATCTCCTCGCCAGTTGGACGGCGCTTAGCATGGCGCTGATCCTGATTGCCGTCTTCGCCTGGAACAGTGCCGAGGAGGTGCGTCGCCATGCCCAGGCGCTGGCCGCTACCCAGCTGGCGCTGGCGCGTGAGCAGAAGCTTTCGGCCCTGGGTGGCCAAGCCGCGGCTGCGGCCCATCTTCTGGGCAGCCCGCTCGGCACCATCAATGTCATCGCCAAGGAGCTGGTGCGCGAGCTGCCGGCCGACAGCCCCTTGATGGTCGAGGCCGGCGAATTGCTCGAGCAGGCGCACCGGTGCCGCGAAATCCTGGCGACCTTTGGCCGGCAGCGAGACGACAGCGAACACCAAGCTTTCACAACCGCCCCCCTATCGACCTTGCTCGAGGGGATCGCCGAGGATTGTGCCCGACCGGGCGTCGAATTCGAGGTGAGGCTCGATTTCGTCGACGACAGGGACGAGCCCGATCTAGTCCTGTCGCCCGAACTGCGCCACGCCCTCACAAACGTGATCAACAACGCGCTGCAGTTCGCCGCCGCCGAGGTGTTGATCACGGTGAGGCCTTCGCGCCAGGGCCTCACCCTCGTGATCGAGGATGACGGTCCGGGCTTCTCGCCGCAGATCCTTGATTGGCTGGGTGAGCCTTATGTATCCTCAAGGCGTGACAATGGCGGCATGGGCCTTGGCGTCTTCATTGCAAAGACGCTTCTGGCCCGTACCGGCGCCAAAATCGAGTTCAGTAATCGCATCAAGGGTGCGCGGGTGACGATCACTTGGCCAGCCGCCGCCGTTCAGGGGCTCAACGAGGAGACGGCCTATGGTGGACCCAATGTCTGAGCTGGCTGGGCCGGCCGACGCGGCAACGACGCAGGGGGCCGCCGACGTGGATGGTGCCCTCCTTCTTCTCGTCGATGACGACGCGCCTTTGCGGCGCAGCCTGCAGCGCGCGCTTGAGCGCCGGGGTTTTGCCGTCACTGCGGCCGAGAGCTTGAAGGAGGGACTGGGCCAGGCTTTCGCGATAAAGCCCGACTACGCGGTCGTCGACCTTAGGCTCGAGGACGGCAGCGGCATCGATCTCGTCAAGCGACTGCTCGAGCTCCACCCGTCCATCCGTATCGTTATGTTGACGGGCTACGGCAATATCGCGACGGCCGTGGCCGCCGTGAAAGCCGGCGCCGTCGACTATCTGGCCAAACCCGCCGACGCCGACGATGTGATCAAGGCGCTGTTGAGCAACGGCCCCAGCCTGCCACCGCCGCCAGAAAACCCCATGTCGGCCGATCGCGTGCGCTGGGAGCATATCCAGCGGGTCTTCGAACAGTGTAATCGGAATGTTTCCGAGACGGCGCGCCGCCTAAACATGCATCGCCGCACCTTGCAGCGGATCCTTAATAAACGGGCGCCACGCGAGTAGCCATTGGCGGCTGCCCGGACGGAGACGCCGACTTGCGGGTGAGGTAACCGGCTAAAGCCGCGTGTTTGCTGTCGTCTCGAACATGACGGCATAGCCGCCGCCATGCTTGCCGTGCCGATCCCCGATGCCGAGCCCGATGGCCACGGCTTGGGCGGTGCGCACCTTACCTGGTGAGACATAAGTGCCGTTGAAGCTGGCCCGCGTCAGGCGGCCGTCCATGAGGCAGGCCCACATCTCGCGCACCGTGGAGCCGCGCAGGATCATGATGTTGTCAAGCCGCTTGCCGATGGTGGCACTAGCGTCGAGGTTGAGCCAGCTCGTGAACGCCTTGTTCATCTGCCGTACCACCCGATCACGATCGAGGAGGAGGCAAGGCATGGGCGACATGTCGATGATCCGCAAAAGATCGTCGCTGCCGCCTGAAAGCGAAAGCTCCTGAACGCTTTTTTGCAGATCCTGGATCTGGGCGCGCGCGAGGTTGAGGCTGTACTGGCGGAGCGTGGAGGCGAGATTCGTACGCTCGGGGTCCGCTTGCGCGATGTGGTTGATGAGCGCGGAGAGACGCAATTTGCGCGAATCCGCGATCTCCTTCAGGTGGTCCCAAAATCCAGCTTCGAGCTTGATAGACGTCCTAAGCTCGCCAATACGCATCGTTTTTCTAATCATCGCTGCGAGCCTTGTATCCCCATTGCCCGGCGCCGCAGCCGGCGTCCTCGCCAATTACGTGCGCATCACGCACGGTCGTAATCGTACACCGGATTAATGCCTCAGGGTACGCTTCCTTTGTCGCACAAGGGCACAGAATAGGTCGTTCATGGATCGGTTCCAGGGATTAGTGCCCGTATCAGGGTGTATCATCCCCAATCTCATCCACCACAGCGATCTTGGCGGTCAAGTGTGGCTGTCCAGCGACAGTCCTCAACTACACGTTTCGTCTGCATGCAGCGATGATGAGACCTGCGTCATTATCGTCCCTTGACGGGGCCATTCGCCTTGCCTGTCGCCGGAGCCACAGCTAGATAAGGCCGGCCGCTGCACGCCGTTTTCGGCAATGCAGCAATTGTCGTTCGAAAGCCCGCCGCTTGGCGCGCGAGTGACCCCCAAAGGCCGCTTGCCTGGCCGCCGCGGACGAGACGAACGTCGCGGACGACGCGGATTTTGGAGGTCGCAAGGTTCATGGCGCGCAAGAAGTTAGCCCTCATCGGTGCCGGCCAGATCGGGGGCACGCTCGCCCACCTCATCGGCCTCAAGGAATTGGGTGACGTGACGCTGTTCGACGTTGCCGAGAGCATGCCCGCGGGCAAGGCGCTCGATCTCGTCGAGAGCTCGCCGGTCTCGGGCTTCAATGCCGCCTTTACCGGCACAAATGATTATGCAGGTATCGAAGGTGCCGACGTTGTCATCGTCACGGCTGGGATTCCGCGCAAACCCGGCATGAGCCGCGACGACCTTTTGAACACCAATGCCGGCGTCATGAAGGCTGTGGGCGAGAGCATTAAGCGCTACTGCCCGGATGCATTCGTCATCTGCATCACCAATCCTCTCGATGCCATGGTCTGGGTCCTGCAGCAGGTAGCCGGTCTGCCGGCGCAAAAAGTTGTGGGCATGGCGGGCGTGCTCGACAGTGCCCGCTTCCGCTATTTCCTGGCTGAAGAATTCAAGGTCTCGGTCGAGGACGTCACGGCCTTCGTCCTGGGCGGCCATGGCGATTCGATGGTGCCGCTTGTTCGCTACTCGACGGTGGCCGGCATTCCGTTGCCCGACCTCGTCAAGATGGGGTGGACGACGAAGGAGAAGCTTGACTCCATCGTCCAGCGGACTCGTGACGGCGGTGCCGAGATCGTCTCGTTGCTCAAGACCGGCTCCGCCTTCTATGCGCCGGCCGCCTCCGCCGTGCAGATGGCCGAGAGTTATCTCAAGGATCAGCGCCGCGTGCTTCCTTGTGCGGCGCAATTGACCGGCCAATACGGTGTGAGCGGCCTCTATGTCGGCGTCCCGACGGTGATCGGCGCCGCCGGTGTCGAGAAGATTATCGAGATCGAGCTCGCCAGCGACGAGAAGGCGGCCTTCGATAAATCGGTCGCCGCCGTAAAGTCGCTTTGCGACGCCGTGAAGCTCTAGGAGCCGGGACCGCCAGATGAATATTCATGAATATCAGGCCAAGGCGCTCTTGAGCGGCTACGGCGTGCCGATCCTTAAGGGGAAGGTCGCCTGGACGGCCGAGGAGGCTCTCGAGGCCGCTCAGGGACTGGGCGGCCCGGTCTGGGTCGTCAAGGCGCAGATCCATGCTGGTGGGCGCGGCAAGGGCGGCGGCGTCAAGCTCGCCCGCTCGCTGGACGAAGTGAAGGACCTGGCGGCCAAGATGCTGGGGATGACACTCGTCACGCACCAGACGGGTCCGCAAGGGAGGCTCGTCAAGCGCGTCTACATCGAGGATGGCTGCGACATCGCGCGCGAACTCTATCTGGGTGCGGTGCTCGACCGCACCAGCTCGCGCGTCACGTTCATGGCCTCCAAGGAGGGCGGCGTCGAGATCGAGGAGGTGGCCGCCCGCGATCCGGATGCGATCACCAAAGTATCGATCGACCCGGCGGCTGGCTTCCAGCCGCATCATGGCCGCACCCTTGCGTTCGCGCTGGGTCTCAAGGGCAAGGAAGTCGGCAAGCTCGTTGCCTTCGTGAAGGGCCTTTATGCGTGCTTTGTCGAGCGTGACGCCTCGTTGGTCGAGATCAATCCCCTGGTCCTCACCGGCGGCGGCGACCTCGTGGCCCTCGATGCCAAGATGAATTTCGATTCCAACGCGCTCTATCGCCAGCCCAAGATCGTTGAATTGCGCGACCTCGACGAGGAAGATGCGCACGAGATCGAGGCCAGCAAGCACGAGCTCAACTATATCAAGCTCGATGGCAACATCGCCTGCATGGTCAATGGCGCCGGCCTCGCCATGGCGACGATGGACATCATCAAGCTCTATGGCGGCGAGCCCGCCAACTTCCTCGATGTCGGCGGTGGTGCCACCAAGGAACGGGTGACGGCGGCTTTCAAGCTTCTGCTCTCCGACCCCAATGTCGAGGGCGTTCTCGTCAACATTTTTGGCGGCATCATGCGCTGCGATGTCATCGCCGAGGGCGTCGTCGCGGCGGCGCGTGAGGTCAACCTTACCGTGCCGCTCGTCGTCCGCCTCGAAGGTACGAATGTCGAGCTCGGCAAGGACATATTGAAGAAATCCGGCTTGACCATCACGCCCGCGGACGATCTGGCCGACGCCGCGCAAAAGATCGTCGCTGCCGTCCAAGGAGCCAGGGCATGAGCATTCTCGTCAGCGCCGAGACCAAGGTGATCTGCCAGGGTTTCACCGGCGCCCAGGGCACGTTTCATTCCGAGCAGGCGATCGCCTATGGCACGCGCATGGTGGGTGGCGTAACGCCGGGCAAAGGTGGTGATTCGCATCTGGGCCTGCCTGTCTTCGACACGGTGGCGCAGGCACGCGCGGCCACCGGCTGCGATGCATCCGTGATCTACGTTCCAGCTGCCTTCGCCGCCGACGCGATCCTCGAGGCGATCGATGCCGAGGTGCCGCTCATCGTCTGCATCACCGAGGGCATTCCCGTCCTGGACATGGTGAAGGTGAAGCGCGCGCTCGATGGGTCGGCATCACGTCTGATCGGGCCGAACTGTCCCGGCGTCATCACACCCGGTCAGTGCAAGATCGGCATCATGCCGGGTCATATTCACAATCCCGGCAAGATCGGCATCGTTTCCCGTTCCGGCACGTTGACCTACGAGGCGGTGGCGCAGACGACGAAGGCGGGCCTTGGTCAGTCCTCCTGCGTCGGTATTGGCGGCGATCCGGTCAAGGGCACGGAATTCATCGAGGTCCTCGAGATGTTCCTGGCCGATCCGGGAACGGAGGGCATCATCATGATCGGCGAGATCGGCGGTTCCGCCGAGGAAGACGCCGCCGCCTTCATGAAGTCCGCCAAGGCCAGGAAGCCGATCGCCGGCTTTATCGCCGGCCGGACGGCACCCCCTGGCCGCCGCATGGGCCATGCGGGCGCCATCATCGCCGGCGGCAAAGGCGGTGCCGAGGACAAGATCGAGGCCATGAAGAGCGCCGGCTTCGTCATCGCCCAGTCACCAGCCCATCTGGGCCAGGCAATGAGCGAGGCACTCGGCGGATAGTCGGTATTCGGGCCCGGTCATGGCATTGGCCCTGAACGGGTTGCTAGGGCTCCAGTCGACCTTGGGCAGGATGAAGCGGCGCCGCTCACTGGAGAGCTTCTCGGGCGTGGCGCCCAATCGCCAGGTGGGGATGATGTAATGGCAACGCGCCGCGATCTCGAGCAGACAAGCTTCCTCTATGGCGGCAACAGCGCCTTCATCGAGGATCTCTACGCTCGCTACGTTCAGGATCCCGCCAGCGTGGATGCCACCTGGCGGGCTTATTTCGACGAACTAGGGCCCGAGAACCAGAGTCTGTTCGAGCGGGCGCGGGAGGCTGTGCAGCCCAAGCCGCGCGGCGATCTCTTCGCCCAGGCCGCCAATCTCAATCTGGGGCCGGCCGGCGGTCTCGACGACCCGATGACCAAGTCCTTGATCCGCGACCATCTGCGCGTGATCATGCTGATCAGGGCCTATCGGGTACGCGGCCATTTGATCGCCAAGCTCGATCCCTTGGGCTTAACGGGCGACAAATATCATCCTGAGCTCGATTATAAGAGCTACGGCTTCAGTGAGGCCGACCTCGATCGCGAATTCTATCTCGACTATGTGCTGGGCATGGAGAAGGCAACGCTGCGCCGGATCATCGATGTCCTCCAGCGCACTTATAGCGGGACAGTCGGCATCGAGTTCATGCACATCCAAGATCCCGACCAGAAGGCCTGGATCCAGGCCAAGTTCGAGGGCATGGCCGGGCAGTTCGACGTCGGCGCCGAGGCCAAGCGGGAGATCTTGGAGCAACTGACCGCGACCGAGGGGTTCGAGGGCTTCCTGCATATCAAGTTTCCGGGCACCAAGCGCTTTGGCCTCGACGGCGGCGAGAGCGCCATCCCCTCGCTGGAGGCGATCATCCGCACGGGCGCCGAACTTGGCGTCGACGAGATCGTGCTCGGTATGCCGCATCGCGGCCGGCTGAACGTCCTGGCCAACGTCATGGGCAAGCCCTATGCGGCTATCCTCTCCGAATTCCAGGGGGCCGCGGTCTATGACAGCGTCCTGGGCTCGGGCGACGTGAAATACCATCTCGGCACCTCGCGTGACCGCGAACTGCCGGACGGACGCGCGATTCATCTCTCGCTGACGGCCAACCCGTCCCATCTGGAGGCCGTCAATCCGGTTGTGATGGGCAAGGTCCGCGCCAAGCAGCAGCAAAAGAAGGATCTTGATCGGACGCGCGTCATGGGCGTCCTCATGCACGGCGACGCCTCCTTCATCGGCCAGGGCGTGGTGCATGAGTGCCTGGAGATGTCGCAGCTGCGCGGCTATCGCGTGGGCGGCACGCTGCACATCATCGTTAACAACCAGATAGGCTTCACGACGAGCCCCTCTTACGCGCGCTCGTCTCCCTATCCCTCTGACGTCGCTCGCGGCGTGCAGTGCCCGATCTTCCACGTCAATGGCGACGATCCCGTCGCCGTCGTCCATGTCTCCAGGCTGGCGACCGAGTTCCGCCAGCGCTTCAAGAGCGATGTCGTCATCGACCTCTGGTGCTATCGCCGCCACGGTCACAACGAGGGTGATGAGCCCAGCTTCACCCAGCCTTTGATGTACAAGGCGATCGCGGGGCAGCCGACGACCCGCCAGCGCTACGCCAAGGCGCTGGAGGAAAGCGGCATCGTGACGGCCGATGACGCGCAGGGCATGCTGGACAATGTCTACCAGGCGCTGGAGCGGGCGCACGAGGCCTCGCGTAGCTACAAGCCCAACAAGGCGGATTGGCTGGAAGGGGTCTGGAAGGGACTGCGGCGGGCACCCGAGGAGTATGATCGGGGAACCACGCCGGTCGACCTCGACACGCTGAAGTCCCTGGGGCTGCGCATGACCGAGCTGCCGAGCGAGGTCGACGTCCATCCACGCTTGAAGCGCGTCATTGGCGGGCGACGTACGACAATCGAGACGGGCAAGGGCATCGACTGGGCGACAGCCGAGCACTTGGCGTTCGCGACTCTGCTCGACGAGGGTTATTCCGTCCGTCTGTCGGGCGAGGATGTCGGGCGCGGCACGTTCAGCCAGCGCCATGCGGTCATCTACGACCAGAGTAACGAGGAACGCTACGTCCCGCTAGCCAATCTCTCGGATAGCCAAGGCAGCTTCGATGTCTTCGACAGCCTCCTGTCCGAGGAAGGAGTCCTGGGCTTCGAGTATGGCTATAGCCTGGCCGATCCGAACTGCCTCACGCTCTGGGAGGCCCAGTTCGGCGATTTCGCCAACGGCGCGCAGGTCTATTTCGACCAGTTCATCGCCTCGGGCGAGAGCAAGTGGCTGCGCATGTGCGGCCTCGTCTGTCTCCTGCCGCACGGCTATGAGGGGCAGGGACCGGAGCACAGCTCCGCCAGGCTCGAGCGCTTTTTGCAGCTCTATGCCGAGGACAATATTCAGGTCGTGTATCCCTCGACTCCAGCCAGCTATTTCCATGTGCTCCGGCGTCAGCTTCATCGCGACTTCAGGAAACCGCTCATCGTCATGACGCCGAAATCTCTGCTGCGTCACAAACGCTGCGTCTCGACGATCGAGGATTTCGGCCCGGGATCGAGCTTCCACCGTGTGATCTATGACCGCGAGCCCGGACCGGCGGATGCCAATGTCGAGCGCGTCATCATGTGCTCGGGCAAGGTCTATTATGATCTCCTGGAGGCGCGCGAGGAGCGAGGCCTGGACGACAAGGTGGCGCTGCTGCGTCTAGAGCAGCTGGCTCCCTTTCCCGAGCGGTCGATGACGGAACAGCTGGCACGTTTCCCCGCCGATGCGCGCTATGTCTGGTGCCAGGAGGAGCCGCGCAACATGGGCGCCTGGTTCTTCGCAGCCCCCCGGATCGAGAACCTCATGGAAAGCCAGGACAAGGTGCGCACCAAGGGTCAACCTTATCTTCGCTATGCCGGCCGCAAGCCCACCGCCTCGACGGCGACAGGGTCGAACGGTCAGCACCAGCAAGAGCAGCGCGGCCTTATCGAACAGGCTTTCACGGTCTAAAGCGGGGCGGCTGGCGTCCCCAGGGCAAGAGTGGTGCTGCGGCTGGCACCCGAACTCGAAAGAGGAAGAGTATGAGCGTCGAGATCCGAGTTCCGACCCTTGGCGAGTCCGTCACCGAGGCCACGGTGGCACGCTGGCTGAAGAAGGCCGGCGACAACGTGGCGGCGGATGAGCCCCTGGTCGAACTCGAGACCGACAAGGTCAGCCTCGAGGTGCCGGCACCTTCCGCCGGCGTGTTGGCCGAGATTACGGTCGAGGAAGGCAGCGACGTCGAGGTGGGTGCCATCATCGGCCTGATCGAGGCCTCGGGCGCCGGCACCGCGCCCAAGGCTGCGCCGGAAAAGCCGGCCTCGAAGTCGGCCGAGGCTACCGACCACACGCCACCCAAGAGTGCCGAGGTCGCGGCCTCGGGCAATGGCGCGGCCCAGGCCGGCCCGGCCGCCCGTAAGATCGCCGAGGAGAAGGGTATCGATCTCGCCAGCGTAGCGGCGAGCGGCCCCAAGGGGAACGTCACCAAGGGCGACGTCATGGCCGCCGAGGCCAAGCCTGCCGCCAGCGGTACCGCCGTGAAGGCGCCACAGCCAGTGGCACCGCCGGCCAGCGTGCCGGCGAATGACCAGGGCCAGCCTGCCGCTGGCGGGCGTGAGGAGCGGGTCCGTATGACCCGGCTCCGTAAGCGCATTGCCGAGCGCCTCAAGGAGGCGCAGAACACCGCCGCGATGCTGACCACCTTCAACGAGGTGGACATGAGCGCGGTCATGGCGCTGCGTAAGCAATATCAGGACAGTTTCCAAAAGAAGCACGGCATCAAGCTCGGCTTCATGAGCTTCTTCGTGAAGGCCTCGATCGAGGCGCTTCGCGCCTATCCGGCTGTCAATGCCGAGATCGACGGCGACGACATTGTCTTTAAGCACTATCACGATATCGGGGTTGCCGTGTCGACCGACCAGGGCCTGGTTGTGCCGGTGATTCGCGGTGCCGAGGCCATGGGCCTGGCCCATATCGAAAAGTCGATCGCCGACCTTGGCAAGCGTGCCCGCGACGGCAAGCTTTCCATGGATGCCATGGCGGGCGGTACCTTCACGATCACCAATGGCGGCACCTTCGGCTCGCTGCTGAGCACGCCGATCTTGAACCCGCCACAGGTGGGCATCCTTGGGATGCACAAGATCCAGGAGCGGCCGATGGTCCTGCCTGGCGGCAGGATCGAGGCGCGGCCGATGATGTATCTTGCGCTGTCCTACGATCACCGGATCGTTGACGGCAAGGAGGCGGTCTCCTTCCTCGTTCGGGTCAAGGAGTGCATCGAGGATCCGCAGCGCATGCTGATCGACGCCTGACTGCAAGGCCTTTCTGCCACCACCTCGTTTTTCTGCTGGAGCCTCCACCATGAGCAACGAAACCTACGATCTCGTCGTCATTGGCGGCGGGCCCGGTGGCTATGTGGCGGCCATCAAAGCGGCCCAGTTGGGACTGAGGGTCGCCTGCGTGGAAAAGCGTGGCCGTCTCGGGGGTACCTGCCTGAATATCGGCTGCATTCCGTCCAAATCGCTTCTCCACGCCTCGCATCTCTACGAGGACGCTACCTCGCACGTGGCGGAGTGGGGGGTCCTGGTCGAGGGGGTCAAGCTCGACCTTGCCAGGATGCAGTCCGCCAAGAGCAAGGTGGTGATCGGCCTGACCGACGGCATCGAGTTCCTGTTTAAGAAGAACAAGGTCGACTATGTGCGCGGCGCTGGGAAGCTGCGCTCTCCGACGGAGGTCGAGGTGGCCCTGGCCGACGGTGGCCAGTCGGTGCTCTCGACCCGCAATATCCTGATCGCAACCGGCTCCGAGAGCGCCCCGTTGCCAGGGGTCGAGATCGATGAGAAGCGCGTCGTCAGTTCGACCGGCGCCCTGGAACTCGAGAGTGTGCCAAAGCGCCTGATCGTCATCGGCGGCGGCTATATCGGCCTTGAAATGGGCACCGTCTGGCGTCGTCTGGGGGCCGAGGTCACGGTGATCGAGTTCCTCGATCGCATCACGCCCGGCATGGATGGCGAAGTCAGCAAGCAGTTCCAGCGCATCCTCGCCAAGCAGGGCATGTCCTTCAGGCTCGGCACCAAGGTCATGGGTGTCGACAGTTCGGGACCCACGCTCAAGGTCGCGGTCGAGGCCGCCAAGGGTGGCGAGGCCGAAACACTCGAAGCCGACGTCGTCCTGGTCTCGATCGGCCGGCGACCGTATACAGAGGCCCTCGGGCTCGAGGCCCTGGGCGTCAAGTTAGATGAGCGGGGCCGGATCGAGGTAGGCGAAGATTTCAAGTCTTCTGTGCCCGGCATCTTTGCGATCGGCGATGTCATCAAGGGGCCGATGCTGGCGCACAAGGCCGAGGAAGAGGGGTCCTGCGTCGCGGAATTCCTGGCTGGCCAGAAGCCTCATATCGACTACGACATTATTCCGGGCGTGGTCTACACGGTCCCGGAAGTGGCATCGATCGGCAAGACCGAGGAGCAGCTCAAGGAAGCCGGCATCGCCTACAAGACTGGTAAGTTTCCTTTCCTCGCCAATAGCCGGGCGCGTGCCACCGGCAACACCGAGGGCTTCGTCAAGATCCTGGCCGATGCGACGACCGATCGCGTCCTGGGCGCCCATATCATCGGCGCCGATGCCGGCACGCTGATCGCCGAGATCGCGATGGCGATGGAGTTCGGCGCCTCCTCGGAGGACATCGCCCGCACCTGCCACGCTCATCCGACTTTGGAAGAGGCCGTGAAGGAGGCTGCTCTGGCCACCTTCTTCAAACCGATCCATAGTTAAGACTTCCCGGCCTATCGCCGGGATGTTCGGCGGATGAGGTCCTTTCATGAAATCCATCAAACAGGGAGCAGTGTTGCTGCTTGTCCTGCTCGGGTGTGCGAGCCCGGCCTTTGCCGGCCCGCCCGCCGGCCGCTGGCGAATCGATGCCGATATCTGGGAGAACTCCTTTAACGCCATGGCGGAGGAGATGTTCAAGACCTTGCCGGAAGACCAGCGCGACGAGACCAGGATGGCCATGGAAAGCCAGCTCGAGCAGCTGAAGGACCCCGAGGCCGGCGGGCTGGCCAGGATCATCGCCTTCGAGCCGGATGGGACCGTCAGCGTCGAGGGAGGTGACGATCAGGTGATCGCGGAAGGCAGCCATTGGGAGGAGACGGGCAAGACCATCAAGATCGCGACCGACGATCCGACCGATCTGGCCTTCGCGGGGGCCGTTGAGGGTGACACGATCGACATGCACCCCGTCTTGGATGCCGACGCAGCAGCCGAGGCCCCTTGGTCGCGCGACCTCCATCTCGTCCTCAGGCGGATCCGATAAAGGCCTCCTTGCGCCATTTTAATTGCCGGGCGATGCATGAGGCATGTGAAGCCCGACAGCCCGGTCTAATTTCTCCAGATAAGGGGACCCCGGAGGACGGGGAGGCCAGCCAAATGACGGAGGAGATCATCGATGGTGCGCGTTGCACGTCTTGGCGGCGTTGGTGCCATAGCATTGTCGCTACTGTCCTGGAGTCTGGCAGCTAGTGCTGCCTCCCCCGTCGGCAGTTGGGTGATTGACCGGCCGGCCTGGGAGGCTGAATCACAAAAGGCCGTGGAGCGACTGACGCCCGTGGTTCCGCCGGCGCAATTGGCGCTCCTGAAGCAGGCGGGAATGGATCCGGCGCAACTCGTCCGACAGGGCATCGGCGACATGAGCCAGGCTGAACTGGAACTAGGTGCCGACGGCAGCGCGGTCGCCCACAATTTTCGCAATCACACCTATAAGGGTACCTGGACCGAGACCGACGACAAGATCGTCCTCGAGTTTCGCCAGGACAAAGCCCGCATGTTCGGCCACATGGAGGGCGATCGGCTGATCCTCAAGGCCGATCCGTCGACCTTGAAGCCGCAGGCGGCGGCCATGGTGGCCGATCTCGAGTTTCCGCTCCTGCGCAAGCCCTGAGCCTACTTGACCAGGCAGCCTGGAGCGGCGGCGAACCCTTGCGCTAGCGCCCCCCGCCTGCCTCCGGGACGCTGCCGCGTTTGCGACGCGGCGCTGCCCCGCCGCTGCCCCAGGGTGACAGGCGCGATGATCCGCTTCGCGGCGGAAGGTTGTCGGTGGGGGCAGGGGCCGGAACATGCATGGCGAGCAACCGGTTGACGCGCTCCGCTGTCGAGGGATGAGTGCGAAAGAGGCCGTCGATGCCGTCCATCCGCAGAGGGTTGATGATGAACATGTGTGCCGAGGCCGGGTTATGCTCGGCACTCGGCATGACTTGCCTCGCACCATCGCGCTCGATCTGCTGGAGGGCCGTGGCCAGCCAGTCGGGGCGACCGCAGATCCGGGCACCTTCGGCATCGGCCGCGTATTCCCGGGAGCGGGAGATCGCCATCTGCACCAGCATGGCGGCCAAGGGAGCCAGCACCATGACGAGGATGGTGCCGATGACGCCCAGGGGATTGTTGCGGTTATCCGAACTGCCACCCATGAAGAAAGCGAAATTGGCAAGAAAGCCGATGGCACCGGCGATCGTTGCCGCCATCGCCATGGTAAGCGTGTCGCGGTGTCGGATATGGGCCAGCTCATGCGCGATCACCCCGGCCAGTTCCTGCCTGTCGAGGCTGGCAAGCAGGCCGCGCGTGATGGCGACAGCCGCTCGCTCGGGGCTGCGACCGGTCGCGAAAGCGTTAGGTTGGTCGCTCTCGATGAGATAGATGGCCGGCATGGGCAAGTCGGCGCGCCGCACCAGCTCGGCCACGAGACGGTAGAGCTCGGGCGCCGATTCCGATGAGACCGGCTGGGCACCATGCATCGAGAGGACCATCCGGTCCGAGTTCCAATAGGCGAAGAAATTCATCGCCAGTGCGAGGAGAATAGCCAGCAAGGCTCCGCCGCGACCGCCGATCAAAAAGCCGACGATCAGGAACAGGGCGGTAAGCGCCGCGAGTAGCAGGCCGGTGCGCGCGATGTTCATCCTTCCTCCGCGATGTCGACGCTTTGAAAATGGCAAGCCGGTTGCTACCTGCCAAGTTCATTGCGCCAAGGGGAGGTCAACGCCATGGGACAATTGAGCGGCAAGGTTGCGGTCGTTACGGGCTCGACCAGCGGCATCGGCCAGGGAATTGCCCAGGCTCTCGCCTCCGCTGGTGCCGACGTCATGCTGAACGGGTTCGGCGACAAGAGCGAGATCGAGGCGATGCTCGAGCATCTGCGCGAGGCCTATGGGACGAGGGTCGGCTATTCGGCGGCCGACATGACGAAGCCCGCTGAAATCACTGCCATGATCGAGGCAGCGACGCATGAGTTGGGGCGGGTGGACATTCTCGTCAACAATGCAGGCATCCAGCATACGAGCCCCCTGGAGACCTTCCCGCCCGAGCAGTGGGACGCCATCATCGCCATCAACCTGTCTTCGGCCTTCCACACGACGCGGGCGGCATTGCCGCAAATGCGCGAGCGCAATTGGGGGCGGATCATCAACATCGCCTCTGCGCACGGCCTCGTTGGCAGCGCGCAGAAAAGCGCCTATGTGGCCGCCAAGCACGGCATTGTAGGCCTGACCAAGGTGACCGGGCTGGAGACGGCGGAGAGCGGGGTTACCTGCAACGCCATCTGTCCGGGCTGGGTCCTCACGCCCCTGGTCAAAAAGCAGATCGAGGCCCGGGCCCAGCGCGAGGGGAAATCGATCGAGGATGCCGAACGGGACCTGCTTCGCGAAAAGCAGCCCTCGCTACAGTTCGTGACGCCGGAGCAATTGGGCGGCTTGGCCGTCTTCCTCTGTTCTCCCGCGGCCGACCAGATGCGCGGCCAGATCCTCTCAATGGATGGCGGCTGGACCGCGGGCTAGGGCCGGTCAAGGCCCAGTCAGATTAAAGGAGGACCTGCCGCGTCGGACGGCGCGGCGGGTCCTCCGGTCAAGCTGATCATCTATGGGCGATCAGGAGACGCGCGGTGGTACTAGCATCGCCGACGGCATCTTGACGCCCGGGCCGGGCGCCCCCTCGCCAATCACGCTGGCAGTCGGAGCGAAGGACTGTTTGCTGGCCGTGCTGCCCGCCGGCAGTGGCTGGCCGACGGCAGCTTCACTGGTGGTAGCGCGATCTTGGTCGGTGAAGCCCAGGCTCGTGGCTGGAGTCACCGGATTGCCAAATGTTCCTGGGACACTCTCCGAGGAGGAGTTGGACTGAGCTGAGGCCGTGCCGCTGGCGGTCATTGGCTGGCCGACGGCGGCAGTGCTGGCGCTTGCCCTATCCTGATCGCTCATCCCCAGGTGTGATCTGGCCATGCCGCTGTCGTCAATGGCACTGCTGCGATCGACCGTGGTCGACTGCACGGAGCTACCCATGCCATTGGCGTTCTGCGCCATCACCGCCGGTGCCGTCGCCATGACGAGGGCAAAGGCTGCCGACGTCGTGAAAAGTTTCATCTGCATCGATCTGGACCCCTTTTGTTGTCCTGCCGAAGAGAACGGGGGGCCAGCCGGATGGCTGCCGGGCCTAACGCGGATGTGAGATGGCGGCACTCACATCACGGCACCGATTTGCCAGGGGACGAACTCGTTATCGCCAATGCCGAGAAGCTCGGACTTGCTGGGCTTTCCAGAAGCCATGTCCAAGAGATAGTCGAAGATCCGCCGGCCGGCCGCCTCGATGCTCTCCTCGCCATCGATGATCGTCCCGCAATTAATGTCCATGTCCTCCTCCATGCGGCGGAACATGGTCGTATTGGTCGCGATCTTCATCGAAGGCGCCGGCTTGAAGCCGAAGCAAGAGCCCCGACCGGTCGTAAAGGCGATGAGTTGACAGCCGGAGGCGACCTGACCGGTAGCCGAGGCGGGATCGTAGCCGGGGCTGTCCATGAAGACGAAGCCGTGGGTCCTGAGCGGCTCGGCATAGCGCAGCACGTCGACTAGGTTCGTGGTCCCGCCCTTGGCGGCAGCTCCCAGGGATTTCTCGAGAATCGTGGTGAGGCCGCCCGCTTTGTTGCCAGGCGATGGGTTGTTGTTCATCTCGCCGCCGTTCCGGGCGGTATAGTCCTCCCACCATTTGATGCGGTCGATGAGCTTGGTGGCGACGGCCTCGCTGACGGCGCGGCGCGTCAAGAGATGCTCCGCCCCATAGATCTCTGGCGTTTCCGCCAGCACGGGGGTGCCGCCATGCGCCACCAGGAGGTCGGCGCAGGCCCCAAGTGCCGGGTTGGCGCCGATGCCCGAATAGCCGTCGGAGCCGCCACACTGCAGGCCGACGGCGAGCTCGCTGGCCGAGATGGCCTGGCGGGTCGCCTGGTTGGCCGCTGGCAGCATGTCGGTCAGCATGGCCGTGGCGCGTTCGATCGTCTTTCGCGTGCCGCCGGTGTCCTGCATCGTCATGACCTGGAAATGCGGTCCGGGCTGGATGCCGTAGGCTTCGAGGAGAAAGTCGATCTGGTTCACCTCGCAGCCGAGGCCGATCATGAGGATGCCGGCGAAATTGGGATGGCCGGCAAAGCCCCAGAGCGTCCGCTGCAAGGTGGCAAAGCCGTCGCCGCGATCGGCCATGCCGCAGCCCGTGCCGTGCGTGATGGCGACGATGCCGTCGACATTGGGAAAGCGCGCCAGGACCTCTTTGGGGAATTTGTCGGCGATGAACTTGCAGACCGAGGCCGAGCAATTGACCGTCGAGAGCACGCCCAAGAAATTGCGCGTGCCAGCCTTGCCGTTATGCCTGAGAAAGCCCTGAAAGCTCGCGCGTTCATTCACCGGCAGCATCGGGGTCGGATGGGCGTCGGCGCCGATCGCATAGTCGCGGGCGAAGTCGCCCATGGCACAGTTTTGCACATGGACGTGCTGTCCAGCCTCGATATCGGTGGTCGCAAAGCCGATAATCTGATTGAATTTCCGGATCGGCTCCCCTTTGGCGACCGGCCGCGTTGCGACCTTGTGTCCGGCTGGGATCTTCGTGCTGGCGATGATGTTCTCGGCCGCGAGCACGGTGCCCGGCTGAATGTCGATTCGCGCAACGACCACGTTGTCGTTGCGGTTCAAGCGTAGTGTTGTCGCCGGTGCGCTCATTAGCCTTAGCCCTTAACTGCTGGCGCGATCATAAACCGTTGATCAAATCGTTCCAGATATAAGCTGGCTCGGAACTACGGCGTAACATCGGCTTTTTCGCCCTGCGACGGCGTTCAAGGGCATTCGTGGCATGTCTCCCATGCTTCGCATTCGCGAATGCCTGCCCTCTTCTGGAAGGTACGGTCGTCGAATCTGCAAGGTTGCTCCACCCATTTGGGCGGTCCGTGCCGTTACCTGGGCCTTTCTCGAGGTTTATTCTCCTCAACGAGCGTTTGACCACAGGGCAGCCGCGATAGCGGTCGCCACGGGGTGGATGGCGAGTCCATCGCTCCGTCGCCGGAACGTTTCGAGCGGCCGAGCGCTATGTTGAAAGCGAGATATTGAAAATGGATGATTTGATGGTGACCCATGGCGGATAACCGAATCCAGAGGGTACCACAGCGCGGCGGAGTCCTGGCCAGGATCTCCGCTGTGGTCGTCAGTATCCTCGGGCTTGTCCTGCTGGCTGGGGGTGTCTGGCTGATCGCTCTGGGCGGCAGCCTCTATTATGGGCTGGCGGGTCTTGCGCTCCTGATCGACGGCGTCTTGATGTTCCGCCACTCTAAGGCGGCCTATCCCTTCTTCGCCTTGATCCTAGCGGCGACGCTGGTCTGGAGCCTCTACGAGGTCGGCTTCGATTTCTGGCAACTCGTACCACGCGGCGACATCCTCGTGCCGATCGCGATCTGGCTGCTGCTGCCGCCGATCTCAGGTTCGTTTAGGAATATTACGGGCTTTGGTCGTGGTACGCTGGCGGTGGCCCTGGTGCTCTGCCTGATCGTGCTGGGTTATTCGTTGACGCGCTCGGGAGACGATCTCGTCGGCTCGCTGCCGTCGGCATCGAGCGATGGGCCGGCGCAAGCCGATCTCGCGTCGCTGCCGGACAGCGATTGGCAGGCCTATGGGCGCACCGGCTATGGCGACCATTTCTCGCCGCTCAGCCAGATCACGCCCGAGAATGTCCAAAAGCTGAAAGTCGCCTGGACGTTCCACACCGGCGATCTGCCCGATGTGGGCCGCGCGGATCCCCAGGAGTCGACCTTCGAGGTCACGCCTTTGAAGGTTGATGACAGGGTCTATCTCTGCTCGCCGCACCAGTGGGTCTTTGCCTTGGATGCGACGACCGGCAAGGAGATTTGGAAGTTCGATCCCAAGGTCAAGGACGACGCGACCTTTCAGCATCTGACCTGTCGCGGTGTGTCCTACCATAAGACACCCACCGGCGCGCTCACCAGCGACGGCAAGCCCGCACCCGAGGAATGTCCGGAGCGGCTGATCCTGCCGACCAATGACGGCCGCATGATCGCGATCGATGCCAAGACCGGCAAGACGTGCGGGGCCTTTGGTGTCAATGGCGAGATCGACATGAAGGACGGGATGACGGTAACCCGCCCGGGCTTCTGGGAGGGTACCTCGCCACCGGTAGTCACGCAAAAATACATCATCATGGCCGGCGGCGTGACGGACAATTACTCCACTGAGGAGCCGTCTGGTGTCGTGCGCGCCTTCGATGTTTATACCGGCAAGCTGATCTGGGCCTGGGACAGCGGTGCCGAAGACGAAAACGCACTTCCCTCCGCCGATCATCACTATACAGCAAACTCGCCCAATTCCTGGACGATCTCCTCGGTCGATGAGAAACTGGGTCTGGTCTACATTCCGGTCGGCAACCCGACGCCTGACATCTGGGCTGGCAATCGCACGCCTCTGATGGAGCGCTATTCAAGCTCCATCGTCGCGCTCAATATCGACACGGGCAAGAAGGTCTGGTCCTACCAGACCGTCCATCACGATCTTTGGGACATGGATCCGCCCTCGCAGCCCAGCCTCGTCGATCTGAAGACAAAAGACGGGATCGTTCCGGCCATTTACGTGCCGGCCAAGACGGGCAATATCTTTGTCCTCGACCGCCGCAACGGCCAGTTGATCGTGCCCGCCCCGGAGACCCCTGTGCCGCAAGGTGCGGCCCCCGGCGACCGGACTTCGCCGACGCAGCCTTACTCGCAACTGACGTTCCAGCCGAAGGCTGCCCTGACTGACGCGGACATGTGGGGTGCTACCATGTTCGACCAGTTGGCCTGCCGGATCATGTTCAAGGGCATGAAGTACGAGGGCCCGTTCACGCCGCCTTCGACTTCGGGCACCGTTGTGTTCCCTGGCGATGTCGGCATGTTCGAGTGGGGTGGGATCGCGGTCGACCCCAAGCGACAGATCGCCATCGCTAATCCGATGGCGTTTCCATTCGTCTCCAAGCTGATACCGCGTGGTCCGGACAATCCGGCCGCACCCAATGCGGAGCACCCGCCGGGCTCCGAGATCGGCGTCCAGCCGATGTACGGGACACCTTATGGCGTCGATCTGCATCCCTTCCTCTCGCCGATCGGGCTGCCCTGTCCGCATCCGCCCTGGGGCTACATGGCTGGCATCGACCTCCGCACGCATCAGGTCGTCTGGAAGCATAAAGTCGGCACGACCCGCGATGCGACGCCCCTGCCAATCGGCATAAAGATCGGCATGCCGATGCTTGGTGGTCCGCTGACGACGGCGGGCGGGGTCGCCTTCCTGACCTCGACCATGGATAATTACATTCGTGCCTTCGACGTCACCACCGGCCAGGAGCTCTGGTCGGATCGCCTGCCGGCCGGCGGCCAGTCAACGCCGATGAGCTACGAGGCGGGTGGCAAGCAATATGTCGTGACGGCAGCTGGCGGCCACGGTTCGTTCGGCACCAAGCTGGGCGACTCGGTCATTGCCTATACGCTGAACTAGAGGGGATCGCCGCCGCCCGTACGGGCGGCGGCCGATAGGGCCATGGGGAAGGGGAAACCTTCGCCATGGCCCTTCTTTTTGTCGAGCCCGTCGGCGGATGCGCGCGCTGTGTCGCGCCCCGTGGATCGCGCTTCAGGGGAACGCCCGTGGGCCCACCATGGCAGCAATGCCGGCTGCCACAGGGGAACGACGGTCGCTCGGAAAGATGGCTGGCCCGTCAGTCTTGGCGGCGGCGCCGGCGAACGCGGCGTTCATCGTCATCGTCGAAGAGTGCCGAGAGCTGGTTCAGCATGGCGCCCCCCAATTGCTCCGGATCGGAGATCGTGACGGCGCGGCGGTAGTAGCGGGTGACGTCGTGGCCGATGCCGATCGCCAGCAGTTCGACCCCCGAGCGGGTCTCGACCCAGTCGATGACCTCGCGCAAATGCCGCTCCAGATAGTTGCCAGGGTTGGCGGAGAGCGTGCTGTCGTCGACCGGCGCGCCGTCGGATATCACCATCAGGATGCGGCGCTGCTCGGCGCGCTGTGAAAGGCGGTTCATCGCCCAGAGGATCGCCTCGCCGTCGATATTCTCCTTGAGCAGCCCCTCGCGCAGCATGAGGCCGAGATTGGCGCGCGCACGCCGCCAGGGCTGGTCGGCGGGCTTGTAGACGATATGGCGCAGATCGTTCAGGCGGCCGGGATTGCCGGGCTTGCTGGCGCGCAGCCAGGCCTCGCGCGATTGCCCACCCTTCCAGGCGCGCGTGGTGAAGCCCATGATCTCAACCTTGACCGAGCAGCGCTCCAGCGTGCGCGCCAGGATGTCGGCGCTCATAGCCGCGACGGCGATGGGGCGGCCGCGCATCGAGCCCGAATTGTCGATCAGGAGGCCGACGACGGTATCGCGGAACTGGGTATCCTTCTCCTGCTTGAAAGAGAGGGGCAAGGAGGGATTGGCGACGACCCGGGCGAGACGGGCGCTATCTAGAATGCCCTCGTCCTGATCGAAGTTCCAAGAGCGCATTTGCTGTGCCAGGAGCTTGCGCTGCAGGCGGTTGGCCATGCGGCCGATCATGTTTTCGAATCGGGCCAGCGACTGGTCGAGCTGCGCACGCAGGCGGGTCAGTTCCGATTGGCCGCAAAGATCGCCAACCGTGACGACCTCGTCGTAGCCGGTCGTGAAGACGTGATAGGCCGTCGCGTCGCCACCGGGTGGTATATAGGCGGGACGCTGCTCATCGGCATTCTCGCCGCCCTCGTCCTCGCCGCCGAGCTCGCCCTCGCTGTCGGCACTGTCCTCGCCGCTGTCCTGCTCCTGGTCGCCCTCGTCGCTGGCGCTCTCGCTCGTTTGCTGGCTCTCGCCATCCGTCTCGCCAGGATCGACCTGCTGCTGGCCGTTGCTGTCGTCGTCGCTGCCGTCGCTGCCTTCCTGCTCCTGGTTCTCCTGACCTTCCTCGCGCGAGTCATTGGGACTTTGCGCCATGTCCTGCGTCAGGCCCAGATGGACCAGCATCTCACGCACTCGCCGCGCGAAGGCGGCTTGGTCGTCTATCTCGCCGCTGAGCGCCGGTAATTCCTCGGCCACACGGCCATCGAGCCAGCTGCGCCAGCCTTGCAGGAGCTGGCTCTGCGCGGCACTGGGCTCGTAGCCCAGCAGTTTCTCGCGCGCATAGAGGTCGACGATGTCGGCAAGCGAGGTATCGTGGGCACCATCCTCAGCAGCCTCGGACGTCCGGGCATCCGGCTTTCGCGCCTCGTTGTCTGGCTGCGCGGCCATGGGCGTGCGCAGGCGGTGCGTGGCATCGATATTGGCTTGGACACCGGCCATGTGGCGGCCGCCGATCGCCTCGACGCGCAACTGTTCCATGCGGTCGAACAGCATCGAGGCGACGTCGCCCTCCGGCACCCAGCGGCGGTGCAAGGAGGCATCGTGATGACGGCGGCGCAGGGCGGCACTGTCAGCCTCGCCGCGCAGCCGTGCCAGATCGTCGGGATGAATTTCCTGCGGCCGAGGTACGTTGAGGCGTACGCCGGCGGCGGCTGCCGAGTTCGAGCCCGGGCCACGGCGGCGCTCGGTGGCAGCACCCTTGAACGTCACCTCGAGATCGGGCGTCGCGGCGATCGCGCGGACGGTCGCCGCCAGCGCGCGCTGCAGCTCGTCCATGCCCTGACGGTCCTTGTCGGCCACGCTATGCCGCTCCTGGAAGGGACAGAAAGTTCATGCCAGCCACGATCCGAAGTGTGGCGGCGGCCGGGCCTGCCGGGTCTGGCCGCGCATGCACGGGGATGCTCAGGCGAAGACCAGGGAAGCCGCCGATTCCGGCAGTTCCTTGCCGAAGCAGCGCTGGTAATACTCGGCCACGATATGCCGCTCCGCCTCGTCGCATTTGTTGAGGAAGGTGACGCGGAAGGCGAAGGCCACGTCGCCGAAGATCGTGGCGTTCTCGGCCCAGGTGATCACGGTCCGAGGCGACATGACGGTTGAAAGATCGCCGGCCGTGAAGCCCTGCCGGGTGAGGCCGGCCAGGCTCACCATCGCGTTCAGCACCTTACGGCCCTCGGGCGTGTCGTAGGAAGTAGCCTTGGCCAGAACGATGCGGCATTCGTCATCGTGCGGCAGATAGTTCAGTTGGGTGACCACGCTCCAGCGGTCCATCTGGCCCTGATTGATCTGCTGGGTGCCGTGATAGAGACCGGAGGTATCCCCTAGGCCTACCGTGTTGGCCGTCGCGAAGAGGCGGAACGAGGGATGCGGGCGAATGACCTTGTTCTGGTCCAGGAGCGTCATCTTGCCCTGCGCCTCGAGGACGCGCTGGATGACGAACATGACGTCCGGCCGCCCGGCATCATATTCGTCGAAGACGAGGGCCACGGGACGCTGCAGCGCCCAGGGGAGGATGCCCTCCCGGTATTCGGTGATCTGCTTGCCGTCGCGCAGGACGATGGCGTCCTTGCCGATCAGGTCGATCCGGCTGATATGGCTGTCCAGATTGACGCGCACGCAGGGCCAATTGAGGCGCGCGGCGATTTGCTCGACATGGGTCGACTTGCCCGTGCCGTGATAGCCCTGGATCATGACGCGGCGGTTATGGGCAAAGCCCGCCAGGACCGCCAGCGTGGTGTCGTGGTCGAATTGGTAGGTGGGATCGATGTCGGGGACATAGACCGATCGCTCGCTAAAGCCGCTGACTTCGAGCTTCAGGTCGAGCCCGAAGGTTTCCTTGACGTCGAAGCGGCGATCGGGTCGCTCCGGCAGCATCAGCAGTTCGTCACCCTGGGCTTCGACGACCTCGGAACGCAACGGCGGATCTCCTAATCAACTCGTGCACGGGCAGGACACGAACACAGCGTTCGCATCAAAGGCCCACGCTTGCGGACCCCGCGGCGAAGCGATGTTCGCGCCGGTCCGCCAGGACATTAAGCGCTCTACCACCGAAGCAAAAGGTCAGGCGCCCAGATAGAGCTCATTGTCCTTGAGGTACCTATAGGCCTCGATCACCAACTTCAAGCGTTCCTCGAACGCCTTGTCGCCGGCATGCAGGTCCGGATGATAGCGTTTCACCATCGCTTTGTAGGCGGTCTTCAACTCGGTCAGCGTGAAACCGACCTCGAGTTCGAGAAGCCGACGCATTTCTCCGGGTTTGTCCTCCGGCGGCGGGGGCTTGGATCGCGCGGCCTGCGGCTCCTCCTCGCCCATGAAGCCAAACGGGTCGTACCACCGCGGTCCCTGCTGGTTGCCGGCCGAGCCAAAGCGCCAGGTCGGTCGATGCCAGGTCACATCGCTCCGCCGATAGGCGTCGATCTCTTCCTGCGACATGCCCAGGAAATAATTCCAGGCCTTGTTGTACTCGCGAACGTGATCGAGGCAGAACCAAACGAAGGCGCGCAGCTCGGTGCGGGATTTGGGCGCGCGGAACGACGCCTCGCGGTGGCAGTCCGGCCAGGCGCAGCAACGCCTTCCATCCGCCAGACGCTGCTCGCGCCAGGGGAAGCGGAGATGGTCGTCCACCGACGAAGTCTGCCGTTCCTGCGTCATGCGTCAAACTATGGCTACCGGCCATGGCCCGGACAAGTCTCGCGTATACAAGGCGGCCATCGCGTCTTTTCCCTTTAAAGGGCTTGATCGGGCCACCTGGCGGCGCGAAAATGCCCGGTCAGGTTTGGCCAAGTGGTTCGACGACCGTTCAGGTATCCTCCTCGGCCTCTTCCTCGATGCCCTCGGGCAGGTCGGCATCGATTGAAGCGCCGGGATCTGCCAATGCGCGCGCCAAGGCGCAAAGTGCCTCCTGATGCCTGCGGTCGGGCACCGAGGTGAAGAGCCGGGCGAGTTCGAGGAGCATGCGCTGCTGCTGGGTTGGCTGTACCGGTGTTTCCTCTTCGATTCCCTCGAAGAAAAAAGCGACCGGCACGCCTAGAACCTGAGCGACTTGATAGAGACGGCCGGCGGCCACGCGATTGACGCCGCGTTCGTATTTGTGCGCCTGCTGGTAGGTGACACCAATCAGGTTCGCCATATCCTGCTGCGACAAGCCTAGAAGTGTACGCCGTTCGCGGATGCGGTTGCCCACATGCCGATCGACATCCTGGGTACGGCGGCCCTCCTGGCCGTAACCGGGGGTCTTGGTATCGTCGGCAGACATCAATTATCCTTAAGGACTAGAGTCCGAGGGGTGCGGGCTTATGTTGCGTTGCAACGCGGGCCTTGGGGTTGAGGCGTAGAAAGCGTTCGCGGTTGCGAAAAGATGGCAAGCGATCAGTTGGACGTACGAATGTATGATTCTAGGTGAAATTCACGGTTAATTCAACGGTAAATTGAAACTTAAACTTACGACATCGCGTATTTGGGAAGTAAAACGTTATGGGATTGGTCGGCACGGCAATCGAGGCGCAGTTGCGCGCCAGCCTCGCGCCAGCGCAGCTACAGGTCATCGACCAGTCGGCGCAGCATGCTGGTCATGCAGGCGCACGCGACGACGGCGAAACCCATTTCCTGGTTGAAATCGTCACGCCGTTATTTGAGGGCAAGCGTCGCCTTGAGCGTCATCGCCTCGTCAACGAGGCCCTGGCGGAACTTTTGCGCAATCGGGTCCACGCACTCTCGATCCGTGCGTTGACGCCAGCTGAGGCATCCTCCCAGGCGCGGTAGCGGCGCGGCGCATGTTGTGCTCCGTCGCCGCGCCACGATCGGTGACCGTCGTTGACGGCCGCACGTACCCGCCTGCATCAGGCTTGTTCTTTGCTCGGGCCCGGCGGCGATCGTCTCAATTAGGCGCCGGGGAGGCCATCCCGTACTGGTCGCCGTAGATGAGGGATTCGGCGCTCTTGAGTTCGAGCTCAAGCGTCTGGCGGGTGCATTCGTAGAGATCGCGGATCGACACCATGCCGACGATTCGTCCTGCGTCGACGATCGGAAGATGTCGGTAATGACCAAGGCGCATCTTCTCGAGCGCCACGGACGCCAGATCGTCCGGTGCCAGCGTCTCGGGGGCCGGCGTCATAATCTCACGCAGAGACGTTTGCTGGGCGGACAGCCCCGCCGCCTGCAGGCGATAGACGAGGTCGCGTTCGGTCACAATGCCGAGCAGCGGCCCGTCGACGGTGACCATGACCGCGCCGACGCGCCGCTCGCGCATAAGGAGAGCCGCCGCGTAGGCGGTAGCGTTGGGGGGCAGCAAGCAGAGGCTTTGCTGTCCGTCGATCACATCGGGAATGATCCTGCGTTGCATGTCAACCTCACCTGACGACTTTCTCATTGTCGACATTCTGGGTTGAATTCAACGCGGGATCAACCGCGCAGTTAGTGTCGTCAGCGGCGCGCCGCGCGCTCCAGCGAGGCCAGGATGACTGCGTGCGTCTCGTCGAGATCTGCCCAGCCGTCGACCTTCACCCATTTGTCGGGCTCGAGATCCTTATAATGCTCGAAGAAATGGGCGATGCGAGCAAGGTCGAGTTCCGGCACGTCACGGTAGGACCTCACGTTCTTGTGCACAGGCGTAATCTTGTCGATCGGCACGGCCAGGATCTTCTCGTCCTCGCCGCCCTCATCGGTCATCTTGAGCATGCCGATTGGGCGGGCACGGAGGACCGCACCTGACATGACCGGCATGCGGCCGATCACCATGACGTCAACAGGATCGCCGTCATCGGCCAGGGTCTGCGGGATGAAACCGTAGTTACAAGGGTAGAACATCGTCGTGTAGAGGTAGCGATCGACGAAGATTGCGCCGGTTTCCTTGTCAAACTCGTACTTAATCGGATCCGAGCGCAGCGGCACTTCGATGACGACGTTGATTTCGTTCGGGACGTCGCGTCCGGCGGGGATCTTCGTAATATCCATCTCTATCTATCCTTGAACGACCATGGCCAACGGCAGCGAGCCCTGGATAAGGTCGCTTCCGTCGGCGAAGAATGGTGGCGTTTTAGGGCCATGAAACAACGGGCGGAAGGGACATCAAGATGGCTTCGGTGTTGCCGCCGGTCTTAAGTCCGAACTGCGTGCCCCGATCATACAGCAAATTGAATTCCACGTAACGGCCACGCCGCTCGAGCTGGTAGGCGCGGTCTTCGGCGGTCCAGGGCCTGTCCATGTGGCGGACGACGATCTTGGGATAGACATCGAGGAAGGCCATGCCCACGTCTTGGACGAGGCGAAAGTCGCGGGCGAAATCGTCTTCCAGATAATCAAAGAAGATACCGCCCACGCCACGATGCTCGTTGCGGTGCGGCAGGAAGAAATACTCGTCGGCCCAGGCCTTGAAGCGAGGATAGGACTCCGCCCCGTGGGGGGCGCAGGCTCGCTCGAGGGCGGCGTGGAAGGCAGCGGTATCTTCGGCGTCCGGGCGGATCGGGTTGAGGTCCGCCCCGCCGCCGAACCAGGCCTTGGTCGTCTGGATGTGGCGTGTATTCATGTGCACGGGTGGAACATGCGGCGAGCGCGGGTGGGCCACGAGCGAGATGCCGCTGGCCCAAAAGGCGCCATCGGTCGCGGCGCCCGGGATGCTCTTGGCGAATTCGGGCGTGAAGCTGCCCATCACGGTCGAGACGTTGACCCCGACCTTTTCAAAGACGCGGCCGCGCATCGTGCCCATCACGCCGCCGCCGCCGCCCGCCCGCTCCCAGCGCTCATAGGCGAAGCGGCCAGGCGAAAGGCTCGCCGCATCCTCGCCGGCGAAGGCGTCCTCAAGCAGTTCGAGGCTCCGGCAGATCCGGTCGCGCAGCGTCTCGAACCAGACGCGCGTCTCGCTTCTGGCGGCCTCATCCAGCATCGTCACTCGTCCTCGCCAGCCTTTGTCTGCAACATCGCGAAGGCGCCGGTCTGCCGCATCGCTTCGCTCAAGACAATGGTGGCGGCGCTGAGCACATTCAGGGAACGGATGCCTTGGCGCATTGGGATGTGGAGGCGCGCTTCGGCGCGGGCGTGCGCCCAGTCAGGAGCGCCGCGGCTCTCACTGCCCAGCATGAGGATGTCGCCCGGTCGGTAGGTGAAATCGGCAAAACTCCGGCTTGCCTTGGTCGTTAAGAGGAGGAGGCGACGATCGGCCGAGCTCGCCAGGGTGTCCAGCGGCGCAAAGCTTGGATGGCGAAACCAGGCAGCCTGCCTGGCGTAGTCGAGGGCGCCCTCGCGGATGCGCCGGTCGCTCAAGGGAAAGCCCGCGGGCTCGACCAGATGAAGTTCGATCCCAAGGCAGGCCGCGAGGCGAAGAGCGCCACCGAAATTATGCGGCCGGTCGGGTTCGATCATGGCCAATGCGAGGCTGGTCTTGCTGCTGGTGCTAAGCGGGCGCGGTTGGTGCGCGGTTAGACGGTTATCGTGCACGGATGAAGCAGTTCCCCGTTTACCTCCGGCTCGGCATGTGCGACCACAAGTCGCGTGCTGCTAAAGCGGCACCCTGATCCTGTCGCGCCAAACGGGCAGGGTTAGAAAAAGAAGAAGTCAGGGATGTCTAGCAAAGGCTTGTTTGCATGGCGAATGATACGCTGGGCGAAGGTGCCGCGCATTTAACAGGTGAAAGTGTCAAACGGCGCGACTTTCTCGATCTCGTTGCATGGTCGATGGCAGCGGCCGGCGGTGCGTCGCTGGCTTGGCCCTTCATAGCGCAGATGAATCCTTCAGCCGACGTGCTGGCGCTCTCGACCACCGACGTCGATCTCGGCCCCATTCCCGAGGGACAGGCGATCACCGTCGTCTGGCAGGGAAAGCCGGTCTTCGTGCGTAAACGTACGGCGGCGGAGATCAAGGAGGCGGAGGATGTGCCGCTGGCCAGTCTCCGCGATCCGCAGACGGACCAGTCCAGGGTCAAGCCCGGCAAGGACGTCTGGCTCGTCGTCATCGGCATCTGCACCCATCTGGGCTGCGTTCCGGGCGGCAACAAGCCGACGGAGAACCGCGGGCCGTTCGGTGGCTGGTTCTGTCCCTGCCACGGGTCCGCCTACGACACGTCGGGGCGAATCCGGCAGGGGCCGGCACCTTTGAACCTGGCCTTGCCGCCTTACGAATTTCAATCCGACACGAGCATCCGGATCGGCTAGCGGCAGGCGGGCCGTCACGTCGGCAAAGCAAACAGACTTCGGATCAGGGCCGAAGTTCGACCAGAGAACATGAACAAGGGGATGAAGCTCGGATGAGCGTCGAAACCTCGGAACCCGTCTTCAAGAATGGCGTCTTGCGCTGGGTGGACGCGCGGCTGCCGGTCCTGAGCTGGGGCTATAACGAGTTCATGGCGTATCCTGCGCCGCGCAACTTGAATTATTGGTGGAATTTCGGCTCGCTCGCGGGCTTTTGCCTCATCGTCCAGATCATGACCGGCCTCGTGCTCTCGATGCACTATAATCCGAGTGCCGCCGGAGCCTTCCAGAGCGTCGAGCACATCATGCGCGACGTCAATTACGGCTGGCTGCTGCGCTACGTGCACGCCAACGGCGCCTCGATGTTCTTTATCGTCGTCTACATCCACATCTTCAGGGGCCTTTATTATGGCTCCTACAAGGCGCCGCGAGAGCTGCTCTGGATGCTGGGCGTCGTCATCCTCCTCTTGATGATGGCCACGGCCTTCATGGGCTATGTGCTGCCCTGGGGGCAGATGAGCTTTTGGGGGGCCACGGTCATCACCAACCTGTTCTCCGCCATCCCCTTGGTGGGCGAGCCGATCGTGACCTGGCTCTGGGGCGGGTTCTCGGTCGACGATCCGACGCTGAACCGCTTCTTCTCGCTCCATTTCGTCCTGCCCTTCGTCATCGTCGCCGTCGTCTTTTTGCACATCCTGGCGCTGCACCAGTTCGGCTCCAACAACCCGGTGGGCATCGATCTTACAAAAACGGACAAGATTCCCTTCCATCCCTACTACACGGTCAAGGATCTCTTCGGCCTTTCGATCTTCCTGATCTTCTTTGGCTTCTTCGTCTTCTATGCCCCCGATTTCCTGGGCCATGCCGATAATTACGTGCCGGCCAACCCCCTCCAGACTCCCCCCCACATCGTGCCGGAATGGTATTTTCTGCCCTTCTACGCGATCTTGCGCTCGACGGTCTTTGAGAAGCTCTTCGCGCCGCTAGCGCTGCTCGGCTATGTCGGCATCGATGCGAAGCTGGCGGGCGTGCTCTTGATGTTCAGCGCTATCGCCGTGCTCTTCGTGCTGCCCTGGCTGGACGGCTCCAAGGTCCGGAGTGCCCGTTTCAGGCCCATCTATAAATGGGTCTACTGGCTGCTCCTGATCGATGTCGTGATCCTCACCTGGGTCGGTGGCCAGGTGCCGACGGACCGGGTGGTCTGGATCGGCCAGTTCGCGGCTCTTTACTACTTCGTCCATTTCCTCGTCATCATCCCGCTCCTTGGCAAGTTCGAGCGGCCCCGGCCTTTGCCCGAGAGTATCGGCAAGCCGGTGCTCGGCCGGGCACGCCTCCAGCCGGCGGAGTAGGGCTCATGCAGCGCAAGCCGCTCTTTCGACCGATTCTCTTGGCCCTGATCCTTTGCGGCCTGGCGCCAGGCGCGCGGGCCGCCGGGGAGGGCGTCGATTTGATGCAGCGCTCCTGGCCCGAGAACGGTCCGCTTGGCACCTTCGATCGGGCCGCCGTACAGCGCGGCTTCCAGGTCTATAAGGAGGTCTGTCACACCTGCCACAGCCTGAACTACCTAGCCTTTCGCAACCTCGCGGCGCTGGGGTTCAGCGACCAGGAGTTGCAGGCCATCGCCGCAGGCTACAAGGTGCCGGCCCTGGATGACGAGGGCCAGCCGATCGAGCGGGAGGCCAAGCCGTTCGATCACATGCCGGCTCCCTACGCCAACCCGGCCCAGGCGCGGGCCGCCAATGGCGGCGGCCTGCCGCCCGATCTCTCCTTGATCGTCAAGGCGAGGGAAGACGGGCTCGATTATGTCTATAGCCTGCTGCATGGCTTTGGCGATCCGCCGGCGGGCCATCAGGTGCCCGAGGGGCTGCATTACAATCGCTATTTCCCGGGCGGCAACATCGCCATGCCGCAACCGCTGACGGACGGGCAGGTTACCTATGCCGACGGTACCAATGCCTCGCTCGACCAGATGGCGGCGGACGTCACGCAGTTCCTGCATTTCGTCGCCGAGCCCAAGCTCGAGGAGCGCAAGCTGACCGGCCTCAAGGCAGGCATCTTCCTCGTGGTCTTCGCGGGCGTCATGCTGGCCTATAAGCGCAAGACTTGGCGCGACCTTCACTAGGCATGTGCCCGCCGGCAGGGTTCCGCCAACGCGGTGGACCCTGCCGGCGGGCTCAGGCCGGCAGGGCTACTGCAACTGCCATATTCCTGCCGCATGAGCGTAACGTGGCGGTTGCACGACGCTGATACGACCGACATTGACCGAATGAAGCTTGGCCTCGACGCTCTTGATCCAGAAATCGAGGAAGCGCCGAAGTTCGGGGTAGTCGGGTGCCAAGTCCAGATGTTGCCAGACGAAGGTCTGCAAAAGACCCGGATGGTCCGGCATGTGATAGAGGATCTCAGCTGTCGCCAAGCGATAGCCGCGAAGTTGCAGTTCAACCGAGCGATCGCGTTCTTTCATACGGCTGCTCCGTGATGACCACAGGCGATAAGCTTGTTGCGGAGCAGCATGGCACGTCAAGGCTAATCTTAAATTAACGCCGCAGATTCAAGCTGTTAGCAGCCGTCAGGGTGGAGTGCTAATAATTTCATCTGCGCCCCTTGCAGAGCCATCTGCCACTAGTTATATGCCGGATGCAGTTAGCACTCAGGCGCTGAGACTGCTAACAAATCCATATTCGCGATTGATCGCAAAGATTGATCTCAAAGGAGGTCTAAATGTCGTTCAGGCCGTTGCACGACCGTGTCGTCGTCCGCCGTGTCGAGGAAGAAACCAAGACCAAGGGCGGGATCATCATCCCCGACACGGCCAAGGAAAAGCCGCAGCAAGGCGAAGTCATAGCCGTCGGCCCGGGCGCCCGTAACGACAAGGGTGAGATCGTGGCGCTCGACGTCCAGGTCGGCGATCGCGTCCTCTTCGGCAAGTGGTCCGGCACCGAGGTGAAGATCGACGGCGACGATCTCCTCATCATGAAGGAGTCGGACATCATGGGTGTGGTCGAGACCTCTGCAGTGGCCGCCAAGGCCGCCTGAGCGTAGCTCCCGCATTCGCTAAGAACCTCAAAGGAGCAGTCAGTCATGGCAGCTAAAGACGTAAAATTCTCGACCGATGCCCGCAACAAGTTGCTCAAGGGCGTCCAGGTCCTGGCCGACGCCGTTAAGGTCACGCTGGGTCCCAAGGGCCGTAACGTCGTGATCGAGAAGAGCTTCGGCGCGCCGCGTATCACCAAGGACGGTGTGACGGTCGCCAAGGAAGTCGAGCTCTCGGACAAGTTCGAGAACATGGGCGCGCAGATGGTGCGCGAGGTCGCCTCCAAGACCAATGACCAGGCCGGCGACGGCACGACGACGGCCACCGTCCTGGCTGCCGCCATCGTCAAGGAAGGTGCCAAGGCCGTTGCCGCCGGCATCAACCCGATGGACCTGAAGCGTGGCGTCGACCTCGCGGTCGAGGCGGTCATCGCCGACCTTAAGAGCCGCGCCCGCAAGATCTCGTCCCCGAACGAGGTGGCGCAGGTCGGCACGATCTCGGCCAATGGCGACACCGAGATCGGCAAGATGCTCGCGGAGGCGATGCAGAAGGTCGGCAATGAGGGCGTCATCACGGTGGAAGAGGCTAAGAGCCTCGAGACCGAGCTCGACATCGTCGAGGGCATGCAGTTCGACCGCGGCTATCTCTCGCCCTACTTCATCACCGACAGCGAGAAGATGCGCGTGACGCTTGAGGATCCCTACATCCTCATCCACGAGAAGAAGCTCTCCTCGCTGCAGGCCCTTCTCCCGGTGCTCGAGGCCGTGGTGCAGAGCGGCAGGCCGCTCCTCATCATCGCCGAGGACGTCGAGGGCGAAGCGCTGGCGACCCTGGTCGTCAATAAGCTGCGCGGTGGCCTGAAGGTCGCGGCCGTAAAGGCGCCGGGCTTCGGCGATCGCCGCAAGGCCATGCTCGAGGACATCGCCATCCTGACGGCCGGTCAGGTGATCAGCGAAGACCTGGGCATCAAGCTCGAGACCGTCTCGCTCGAGATGCTGGGCCGCGCCAAGCGCGTCGTGATCAACAAGGAAGACACGACGATCGTCGACGGCACCGGCTCCAAGGACGACATCCAGGGCCGCATCCAGCAGATCAAGGCGCAGATCGAGGAGACCTCCTCGGACTATGACCGCGAGAAGCTGCAGGAGCGTCTGGCGAAGCTGGCCGGCGGCGTTGCCGTCATCCGCGTCGGCGGGGCCACCGAGGTCGAGGTGAAGGAGCGTAAGGATCGCGTCGACGATGCGATGAACGCCACCCGCGCCGCGGTCGAGGAAGGCATCGTCCCCGGTGGTGGCACGGCGCTGCTCTATTCGCTGAAGGCGATCGACAGCGTTAAGCCCAAGAACGATGACCAGCGCTATGGTGTCGAAATCGTCAAGAAGGCGATCCAGGCTCCGGCTCGCCAGATCGCCGAGAATGCGGGCGTCGACGGTTCGATCGTCGTCGGCAAGCTCCTCGAGAGCACCGACTTCAACTGGGGCTTCGACGCGCAGTCGAACACCTATTTCGACCTCGTGCAGAACGGCATCATCGACCCTGTCAAGGTCGTGCGCTGCGCCCTGCAGAACGCGGCGTCGGTCGCCGGCCTCCTCATCACGACCGAGGCCATGATCGCCGAGAAGCCCAAGAAGGAAGCCCCGATGCCCGCAGGCGGCCCCGGCGGCGGCATGGGCGACATGGACTTCTGATCAAGCGCCCCGGGATGCTTCGCGCTTCCCAGGGTGGCAAGACGCCGATCGCCGTTTCTTCGGCGTCTTGAAATGCAAAAAGGCCGCTTTCGCGAGGAAGCGGCCTTTTTCATATTCGGGCCCTAAAGACCCACCCGCCGGGCCCAAGGGATCGACAGTCAGTCCGGCGCAGACCCCGGTGGCGAGGGATCCAGACCCGTGGGCAATTTCGACCCCTTGGCCTCGGGCCCGCCGGTCAGCCGCGGAGCGCGGCGGCCTCTTTGGCCAGCCGTGTGATCTCTGCCCAGTTGCCGGCCTGGACGGCGGCCTTTGGGGCCACCCAGGAGCCGCCGACGCAGACCACGTTCTTGAGCGCCAGGTAGGCCTTGGCCCTGGCAAGATCGATGCCGCCCGTCGGGCAGAAGACGATGTCCTGCAAGGGCTCGCCCAGGGACTTCAGATAGGGTACGCCGCCGGCTGGCTCGGCCGGAAAGAACTTGGCGAACGTGATACCCTCGTCCATGAGCCGCATCGCCTCGGAGCCTGTAGCGCAGCCCGGCAGCAATGGCACGCCCGTCGAGTTGACCGCGTCGATCAGGCCCTTGGTCGCGCCGGGGCTTACCATGAACTTTGCCCCGGCCATGGCGGCCTCTTCCGCCTGCCGTGGATGGAGGACGGTGCCGGCGCCGACGATCGCCTCGGGGAGGGCCTGGCTGATCTCACGGATCGCGGTGAGGCCAGCCGGCGTGCGCAGCGTGATCTCGAGTACCTTCAGGCCACCCTCGAACAAAGCGCGACCGAGATCGACGGCGTAACCCGCGTCCTCGATGGTCAGGACGGGGATGACGGTGGTTGAGCCAACCATCGCGCGCAGGGCTTCACTTGGTCCGGACATCGGCCTCTCCTTCATTCGTGGACAACAGCAATGGCGCCCCTGTTAGACCAAGGGGCGCTCCCCGGCTATCATACGTGGCGCAGGTGAGGCCCACGCGGAAGAAAGCCTCAGGAAAGGGATTATCCTCGATGAGTTCGATACCCGAACGCATGACCTATATCGAACTGCGGGGGTATGGTGAGCCCGACGTCCTGCAGCCGGCGGAGGGGCCCGTGCCCAGGCCTGGCAAAGGTGAGCTCCTCATCAAGGTCATGGCGGCCGGCGTCAACCGGCCGGACGTCCTGCAGCGGCAGGGTAATTATCCGCCGCCGCCCGGTGCCACCGACGTGCCGGGGCTGGAAGTAGCCGGAATCGTCGTCGCCCTGGGCGAGGACACGCATCGCTTCAGGCTGGGCGATGCGGTCTGCGCCCTCATCGTCGGCGGTGGCTATGCGGAGTTCGCCGCCGTGCCGGAACCGCAGGCGATGCCCGTGCCTGAGAGCTACTCGATGATCGAGGCGGCTGCGCTGCCCGAGACCTTCTTGACGGTCTGGACGAACGTCTTCGAGCGCGGCCGGCTGGAGGCGGGCCAGACCCTCCTCGTCCATGGCGGCAGCAGCGGCATCGGCACGACGGCCATTCAGCTGGCGGCGGCGCGCGGGGCCACGGTTTTTGCGACCGCCGGCAATTTCGCCAAGGTCGCAGCTTGCGAGAAGCTGGGTGCTCGGCGCGCGATTAATTATCGCGAGGAGGATTTCGTCGCCGTCATCAAGGAGATGACCGACGGCAAGGGTGTCGACGTGATCCTGGACATGGTGGGCGGCAGCTATGTGCCGCGCAACCTCAAGGCCGCCGCCGTCGAGGGGCGGATCGTGCAGATCGCCTGGCTGGGCGGATCAACGATCGAGGCCGACATGACGCTCTTGATGGTCAAGCGGCTGCATTGGACGGGATCGACGCTGCGTGCCCGTCCGGTGGCCGAGAAGGGTGCCATCGCCCGTGCCTTGGAGCGGGAGGTCTGGCCGCTCCTGACCGAGCGTCGCGTGGCGCCGGTGATCGAAGCCGTTCTGCCCCTTCGCGAGGCGGCACAGGCGCATCGGCTCATGGAAGAAAGCCAGCATGTGGGCAAGATCGTCTTGAGCATCGACTAAGTCCGGCTGCCCGCGCGGCGTCTAGGCCCGCGCGCGGGCCAGCGCGCGCTGGACGGCGGGCCGATCCTGCATGGCCGCATAATGGGCGGCCGATTTCGGAAATCTGGCAATGTCGACGCCGTCTCCGTCCAGCCAATCCTCCATGATGAAGAGGTACGGGTCGGCCACGGTGTAGGCCTCGCCTTCGACCCAGGGGCCGGCAAGCATCGTGGCCTCGATCAACGCGAAGCTCTCGGCCATCGTTGTCGCGACCTTGGCTTTCATGGCTGCCTGGGCAGCGGGATCATCGGCCCAGCGTGAGGCCCGCCGCCCATGCGCGTGGTTCACGTGCACGGTCGAGCAAAGATAATTGTTGAACGCCTGGACGCGCGCGAAGGCGAAGGGATCGTCGATCGGCGCCAGCTTTGTCGCGGGCGCGGTCTGCGCGATATAGGCAAGGATGGCCGGCGTTTCCGTCAACACGCCCCGATCGGTCACCAGCGCCGGCACGCGGCCCTTGGGGTTGATCGCCAGATAGGCCGGCTTTTGCTGCTCACTCTCGGCGAGATTGAGTTTTTGGGCCTTGAAGGCGAGGCCACTATCCTCAAGGGCGATGAGCGAGGCCAGGGCGCAGGTTCCTGGAGCGAAATAGAGCGTGAGCATGACCGTCCTGCCTTTGTAGCGCCCGAGCGCGAAGTCGATCGGAAGCGATGGCGGCGGCCGCGGCCACTAGTCAAGGGCGACGGGATAAAAGGGCGTCTCGCCCGGCCGGCCCTCGGCGTGCAGCCAGACCGGCCGGCGGCCGATATCCGCGGGCAGGGCGATGAACGAACTGCTGACGGTGCCGTAGTCGCCCTCGGTAACCACGCACATGGCCGCGCGCGGATCCTGGCCCTTGCCGGCGCGGGCACCGAGGAGGAGTTCCCAATCGCTCCAGTCACCCGTCGGGCCCTTGTCCGGATCTGGAACGGTGCTCTGCTCGAAGAGATGTCGGTAGCGGGCGATGCGCGGCGTGTTCGGATCATTGAGGTCGCGCGATGCGATCATGGAGAGGCCGGCTGGCACCGGCACGACGGTGACGTGATCTCCCTCGATCTCGTGGCGCAGCCAGAAGGCGTCGCGATTGTCGGCGATGATCAGATTGAAGGGTCGGAACGCGCTGCCATCGACATGGCGGAGTGCCTCGGCGGCTGCCTTCGCATCCGCGTGGTCGAGGGCGTCCAGGACGAGTTCGCCCCGGCTCCGTTTGCCGGCGGTGGGGCCAAGCGTGCCTTCGCGATTGAGTACGGAGGCCAGAACCCCCCAGTCGTTGATTCCAAGCCACGAGCCGCCGGCCTCCTCGTCGAGACCAGCCACGAGCTCGGGTCGATCGTCCCAATGACGCGCCGGCGGTCGGGAGGCCCGGCTCCAAAGCTCGTCGCGGTTGGCTGCCAGAATGAGCGGCCAGGGACGGTCGGGGCGGCGAAGAATGACGACGGAGCACATGCGTCTACCGTTCCTTCTCCCTTCGGGTTGGCGATTAGGCGGCCGACCGACCGAAGTTCCGCTTTGGTCGACGTGGCATCATCCCATATGTAGGCAGCACGACCAAGAATGGGGAAGGCGTCGATGTCATTGCTACCGGAAAAGGTGCAGGCGGAAGAAACGGGTCTGAGTCACGAGGAAATGATCAATTTCAAGGCCAGGGCCGAACGGGATCGTCTCTTTGGCCTATGGCTGGCTAAGGAGTATCTGCATTTGGACGAGGCGGCGGCGGGCGCATATGCCCAGGATTACGTTCGTTTCGACTTCGACCACGGGCACCGCGATGGCGCGCTGCTCGAAAGGGCACATGCCGACCTGGTCGCCTGCGGTCGGCCGGTGTCGCTGCATATTCTTGAACGACATCTGCACCAGCTGAGCAAGGTGGCCCATGAGAACGTCGAACGAAGCTGAACCCTCGAAGGGTGCCGATGACGACGAGGCGGACGCGATCGCGAAGGAGCGAGCTGCAGAACGTCGCGGACCCGTCCAGCCGGCAGGCGAGGTGGATGGGCCGCCCGGGCCGGAACCGACACGCTTTGGCGACTGGGAAAAAGGCGGCCGTTGTTCGGATTTTTGAGCAGCCGGGACCGGTTTTGCGGCGCCTTCTGTCTGCCTCCTTCTAAAGAGGGGCGCGCAAGGCTATGGAAGGGAACGTTCGGATCGCTGCCTCGCGGGCAGGCCGGGCGCTCGAGGCTTTTGGTACCGAAGGGCAAGCGGAAAGAACATGGCGGTAGCGGAACAAACGGGCCGGCGGGCCGGCGATGATCGTCAGCGTGCCCTTGATGCGGCGATCTCGCAGATCGAGCGTGCCTTCGGCAAGGGCTCGCTCATGCGGTTGGGCCATGGCGACAAGATGGCCGAGATCGATGTGGTCTCGACGGGATCGCTCGGCCTCGACATTGCGCTCGGGGTGGGCGGCCTGCCGCGCGGCCGCATCATCGAGATTTACGGTCCGGAAAGTTCGGGCAAGACTACGCTGACCCTCCATACCATCGCCGAGATGCAGAAGATCGGCGGTACCTGCGCTTTTGTTGATGCCGAGCACGCGTTGGATCCGGGCTATGCGCGCAAGTTGGGCGTGAAGCTGGACGAACTCTTGATCTCGCAGCCCGATACGGGCGAGCAGGCTTTGGAGATCGCCGATACGCTGATCCGCTCGGGTGCGGTCGACATGATCGTCGTCGACAGCGTCGCGGCCCTGGTGCCCAAGGCGGAGCTCGAGGGTGAGATGGGCGACCAGCTTCCCGGTCTGCAGGCGCGGTTGATGAGCCAGGCGCTAAGGAAGCTGACGGCCTCGATCAACCGCTCGAAGTCGATGCTGGTCTTCACTAACCAGATTCGCTCCAAGATCGGCGTGATGTTCGGCAGCCCGGAGACGACGACGGGCGGCAATGCACTCAAGTTTTACGCCTCGGTCAGGCTGGACGTGCGGCGGATTGGCAGCGTCAAGGACAAAGACGAGGCGATCGGTAACCAGACCAGGGTTAAGGTGGCCAAAAACAAGGTGGCGCCGCCTTTCAGGGTTGTCGAATTCGACATTATGTATGGCGAGGGCATCTCCAAGACCGGTGAGCTGATCGATCTGGGCGTCAGGGCCGGCATCGTCGAGAAGTCGGGCTCCTGGTTCTCCTATGGCAGCCAGCGGATCGGGCAGGGCAGGGAGAATGCCAAGACCTATCTGCGCGATCACCCCGAGATGGCCGATGAGATTGAAAAGATGATCCGCGATCAGGCCGGCGTCGGCGGTGGCGAAGGGGTTCTCGATCTGATCGACGAAGGGCCGATCGAAGAGTAAACGAGCGGCGGCCGGCTGTCGGCCGCAATTGCGATGCATGTGACTGTTTGAGAAGCCCATGGCGAGCGTCAACGAGATCCGCACGACCTTCCTCGAGTATTTCAAGAAGAACGGCCACGAGGTCGTGGCTTCGAGTTCGCTCGTCCCGCATAACGATCCGACCTTGCTCTTCACCAATGCCGGCATGGTGCAGTTCAAGAACGTCTTCACCGGCCTCGAGCATCGACCCTACGACCGGGCCACCACCTCGCAAAAATGTGTCCGCGCCGGCGGCAAGCACAACGACCTCGACAATGTGGGCTACACCGCCCGGCACCACACCTTCTTCGAGATGCTGGGGAATTTCTCCTTTGGCGACTATTTCAAGGACCGGGCGATCGAGCTTGCCTGGAACCTCGTCACCAAGGAGTTCGGACTGCCGGCGGATCGGCTGACCGCCACGGTCTATGATGCCGACGAGGAAGCCTTCGTCCTTTGGAAGAAGATCGCGGGCCTGCCCGAGAGCCGCATCATCAAGATTGGCACGTCGGACAATTTCTGGGCCATGGGCGATACCGGCCCTTGCGGTCCGTGCTCGGAGATCTTCTTCGACCACGGCGACAAGATCCCGGGTGGCCCGCCTGGCAGCCCGGATGAGGACGGCGACCGGTTCATCGAGATCTGGAACCTCGTCTTCATGCAGTTCGAGCAGGTGAGCAAGACCGAGCGGACCGCCTTGCCGCGGCCGTCGATCGATACTGGCATGGGGCTGGAGCGCATCGCTGCCGTCCTGCAGGGCAAGCACGACAATTACGAGATCGACCTCTTCCAGCGCCTGATCGCCAGGAGCGTCGAGTTGACCGGGGCGCCGTTCGCTGGATCGACCGCGGCCTCCCACAAGGTGATCGCCGATCATCTTCGCTCATCCGCCTTCCTCATCGCCGATGGCGTCATGCCGTCGAATGACGGGCGCGGCTATGTGCTGAGGCGGATCATGCGTCGTGGCATGCGTCATGCGCAGCTCCTGGGGGCGAGCGAGCCGCTGCTTTGGAAGATGGTGCCGACGCTGGTCCAGGAGATGGGCAAGGCCTTTCCCGAGCTCGGTCGGGCCGAGGCCATGGTGATCGAGATCCTCAAGCTCGAGGAGACGAATTTCCGCCGCACGCTCGAGCGTGGACTGCGCCTCCTCGAGGAGGAGACGGCGCGTCTGCCGGCGGGAGCGCCGCTTGCCGGCGACACGGCCTTTCGCCTCTATGATACGTTCGGCTTTCCGCTCGACCTCACCCAGGATGCCCTACGCACCGAGGGCCGAAGTGTCGACGTCGCCGGCTTCGAGACGGCCATGGAGCGCCAGCGGGCGGAGGCCCGCAAGCATTGGAAGGGATCGGGCTCGGCCGCGATCGAGCCTGTCTGGTTCGATCTGCGCGACCAGGTCGGCGCCACGGAATTTCTCGGCTACGAGACGACCCGCGCCGAGGGGACGATCAAGGGATTGGTGCTGGACGGCGAGGCACGCAGCCAGGCGGGAGCGGGCGCGCGCGTCCAGCTTATCGCCTCGCAGACGCCGTTCTACGGCGAATCGGGTGGCCAGGTCGGCGATACCGGCATCATCCGTGCGCCGCGAGCCAGGCTCGAGGTGGTCGATACGCGCAAGGTGCTGGGCGACCTTATCGTCCACCACGCGGATATCGTCGAGGGTGAGGTCGAGCTTGGCCAGCCGATTGAGCTGGTCGTCGATGCCGCGCGACGGACGCGGCTGAAGCGGGCGCATTCGGCGACCCACCTGCTGCACGCGGCCCTTCGACGTCACCTGGGACCGCATGTGGCGCAGAAGGGTTCGCTCGTCGCACCCGACCGGCTGCGTTTCGATTTCAGCCATCCAAAGCCGGTTACAGCTGCCGAGATCGTGGCGATCGAGGCGGAGGTCAACGCCTATCTGCGCCAGAATGATAGCGTGCTCATCCGGGTGATGGCGCGTGACGAGGCGATCGAGACCGGCGCCATGGCGCTCTTTGGCGAGAAATATGGCGACGAGGTGCGTGTCGTCTCGATGGGCCAGGCCGAGGACGGGCATGTCTACTCGGTCGAGCTTTGTGGAGGAACGCATGTCGGGCGGACGGGCGACGTGGGTTCGTTCGAGATCGTCAGCGAGACGGGCGTTGCCGGTGGCGTACGCCGGATTGAGGCGCTGGTCGGCGAGGCAGCCTACAACGCGACGGCCAGGAACCGGCAGCGAGTGGCGGACTTGGCCGCCCTGTTGAAGGTTACCTCTGACGAGCTCGGCCAGAAGGTCGAGGCATTGCTGGACGAACGGCGGCGCCTCGAGCGCGAACTGATCGAGAGCCGGCGCAAGCTGGCGATCGCCGGCGCGGGCAGCGAGGAGGCCGGCCAGTCTGGAGGCGCCTTCAAGCTGGTCGGCGACGTGAAGTTCGCCGGTCGGGTCCTAGATGGTGTCCCGGCCAAGGAGCTGCGGGGCACCGCGGACGCGATCAAGAAAGAGCTGGGTAGTGGTGTCGTGGCTCTGGTCAGCGTCAATGACGGCAAGGCAGCCGTCGTCGTCAGCCTGACGCTCGATCTTACGACCCGCTTCGATGCCGTCGATCTCGTCAAGCGCGGCGTCCAGGCCGTGGGTGGTGCTGGCGGCGGTGGCCGCACCGATTTCGCCCAGGGCGGTGGACCGGCGGGGGCCCGCGCCCAGGAAGCGCTGAGCGCCGTGGAACTTGCCCTGACCTGACCGACGGCCGCCTGGACAGGCCTGAGTGCCACGGCCCGGCCGGGAGCGAATGCTCCGGCCGGTTCCCTCTTGGCACGCTGCAAGGACCGGAAATGGTCGTCCCCACGCGCTGGATGCTGAGGGTCGTCCGCCTACGGCTTCGGGCGTGCGGGATCGCCTGCCACGAGCCGGATATGCCGGACGTCGAGCAGTAGCTTGCCGGCATGCTCGAAATTGACCGTGACGCGCGAGCCGACGGCGGACTGCACTTGGCCCAGACCCCATTCGGGCCGTTCGGGATGACGCACGAAAGCGCCGGGCGTCAGGTCGGCGGGAGCAAGCGGCGATAAGGACATGGGGGTTGAAGTCCCTCCAGGTTTAAACGTGCCTCGTCGGAGCGATCAATGCCGCTTTGCCAGGGCTTGCGGATCCTGCGCGTGGCCGATGCAGCTCACAGCAGCGATTTGGCATGGTCGAGGACAAGGTCGCACATTTTCGACTTCACTTTGTCCTGAACCCCGGACAGCGAAAAGCTCTTGCCGCCCCCTGTATCGATCTGGCCGCTTTGCCCACGGCCGAATTCGTCAGAATCCGTCGTGCTGCTTTGGCCTGAGAGCTTGTTCAGGATCGAGGAGGCTGACTGGCCCTTCAAATAATTATTCTTGACGCAGTAGCTGATGACGCCCGCGGTGTTGCTGCTGCCTGCAGACGACACGTCCGGCAGATTGCCGCCAAGGCCGGAGACCATGTCGCTCAAGCCCGCTGCCTGCGACGTGCCGATGAGGCCCGCCGCGAGCATGAGGCCGCCAAGAACGCGTGCCATTTTGTTAGGTCGCATGAATTCTCCTTCTCGATGCGTGGAAGCAACCGCGTCGGGACCGAAAGGTGCCCTCCGATTTGTCCGTGCCGCACCTTCGCCGATCCGAACGCCCGCCATAACCAATCCTTAAGGAATATAGGGCAATCTTATGCGCAGAGGAGGCGGCTGCCGGAAGGTGCTGCCGGTTGGTCCCCTGCATGCGCCGAAGGTACGATGGACGACCTGATTACCGAATTCTTGACGGAATGCACTGATGGGCTGCAGGCGCTGGACCGTGACCTGCTAAGTCTTGAGCAGCACCCGGACGATCGCGACCTGCTGGGCCGGATATTTCGTATCGCCCATACGATCAAGGGTACCTGTGGCTTTTTGGGCTTGGCACGGCTGGAGAAGGTGGCACACGCCGCCGAAAATCTCCTGGACAAGTTCCGCAGTGGCGAGATGCGGGTCACGCCCGAGGCCGTGACCGTGATCCTGGTCGCCATCGACCGGATCAAGTTGATCATCGAGGGCATCGCCGAGACCGAGGCCGAGCCGGCCGGTGACGATAGTGACTTCTTTGCCGAAATCGAGCGCGTGATGGCGGCTAGGCCGGCGGGCGAGCAGCCCTTGGCAACGCCGGAGCCTGCTCGGGAGGCTGAAAAAGCCGGCCAACCGCGAGGTCGCAAGGCCGCGACGCGCGAGCCAGGCCCGGCTGTGGTCGCGCCGATGTCGGTGGCCGAGACCCCGCCTGTCGCCGTGGCGCCTTCCGCGGAGCCAGCAGCAAAACCGGCCGACGCGCCTGCCGCGAGCGGCCGGTCGATCGAGGCGCTGGAGGCCAGGTCGCTGCGTGTTCCGGTCGATCTTCTGGAAAGGCTGATGACGGTCGTAGGAGAACTCGTCCTGACCCGCAACGAGCTCCGCCAGATCACGCGCGAGCATGACGACGGCGTCTTGAAGACGACGCTGCAGCGTCTCAGCCGGATTACCTCGGATCTGCAGGAAGGCGTGATGAAGACGCGGATGCAGCCGATCAGCTCGCTCTGGGGCAAGCTGCCGCGACTGATCCGTGACCTCTCGGTCGAGCTTGGCAAGCCCATGGAGCTCGTCATGCAGGGGGGCGATACGGAGCTTGACCGGCAGGTGCTGGAGCTGGTGCGCGATCCCTTGACCCATATGGTGCGCAATGCCGCGGACCATGGCATCGACACACCGGCGGAGCGCCGTGCCGCGGGTAAGCCCGAGGCAGGCGTCGTCAGGCTGGATGCGCGCCATGATGGCGGTTGCATCGTCATCGAGATCAGGGACGATGGGCGTGGACTGAACTTCGCCAAGATCCGCGAGAAGGTGGTCGCCCGCGGGCTTTGCAGCGAGGCCGAGGCAGCCTCGATGCCGGAACAGCGTCTCTCGCGCTTCATCTTCGAGGCCGGCTTTTCGACGGCCGCTGCCGTCACCTCGGTTTCCGGCCGCGGCGTCGGCATGGACGTGGTGCGCACGAATATCGAGCGGATTGGCGGCACGATCGACCTTACCTCGCGTCTGGGCGAGGGTACGTGCTTTACCGTGCGCATTCCGCTCACGCTTGCCATCATCGCCGCCCTCGTCGTCGAGGTCGACAACGATCGCTATGCCATACCCCAGCTCGACATCGTCGAGTTGATCCGCACGGGCGAGCACTCGGAGCATCGCATCGAGCATGCGGCCAATGCCAAGATGCTGCGACTGCGCGAGCGGATGCTGCCACTTCTCTCGCTGGCGGAAATCCTGGGGGTCAAGCAGCCGGAGGGGCCGCTGGAGACAGCGCTCGTCGTCGTCTTGCGTTCGGGCGGCCGGATGTTCGGCCTGATCGTCGATCAGGTCTTCGACACCGAGGAGATCGTGGTGAAGCCGCTCTCGCCGATCCTGCGCGACATGCGTTCCTATGCGGGCAGCACGATCTTGGGGGATGGCGAGGTCGTGATGATCCTCGATCCCGGCTCCATGGCGCGCAGCCTGGAGACGGCGGATCAGCAAGCCACGGACAAGGCGGGTGAGAGCGGTCCCGATGAATTCGTCTCGCTGCTGCTCTTCGAGCACGGCGATAGCGGGCCGATGGCAGTGCCCGTGGCCCTCGTAACGCGCCTCGAGCAGATTCCAAGCAGCTCGGTCGAGCGCGCTTCAGGGAAAGCCGCCGTACAGTATCGCGGGGGTCTGATGCCGTTGGCCACGATCGACGGCAACCCGCTGTCGGACGTCGAGCATCTCTCGGTCATCGTTTTCTCCGACCAGGGATACACGCTGGGTCTTGTCGTCGACAGGATCCTGGACACGGTGGATGCCAGTGTTGCCGTGGAGCTCGCGAGCGATCAGCGTATCAGCCTGGGCAGCGCCGTCATTGAGGGCAAGGCCACCGAACTGGTCGATGTCGGCAGCCTGATCAGCACGATCTTCGGCGGTTGGTTCGAGACCAGCAGGACGCCGTTCGAATCGACCGAGCCCATCATTCGGCAAGCGCTCCTGGTCGATGACAGCGCCTTCGTACGCGGCTTGCTGACCCCGATTCTGCAGTCCCTGGATTTCAAGGTGACGGCGGTGCCGAACCCGGTCGAGGCGCTCCGGCTGCGTGACGGCGGCAGCATGTTCGACATCATCGTCTCCGACATCGAGATGCCTGAGATGAATGGGTTCGACTTTGCCGTCGCGTGTCGGGCAGGCGGCGCTTGGGTCAAGGTGCCGATGGTGGCTCTGACGTCGCATGACACCGCAGCCGATGTCGAGCGTGGACGTCACTGCGGTTTCGATGGGCATGTGGGCAAGTTCCGGCGCGATAGCCTCGTCGAGGCGATCGCGCAGGCACAAAAGGATCGGGCGAGAGCGGCATGAGCGGCAGGATGGAGCAGACGGCCGGCGAGAAGGTCGAGGGGATGGCGCAACTCGTCTCGATGGTGATCGCGGGTCAGCGCGTGGGCCTCGATGTGGCTCGGGTGCGTGATGTGCTGGGCGCTCTGCCGATGACAAGAGTGCCGCGCAGTCCGCAAGAGGTTGTCGGCGTCTTGAATCTACGGGGCCATATCGTCACGGCAATCGATCTCGCGGCCCGGCTGGGCATGCCGGCGGCGGGCGCACGGGCGATGAGTGTCGTCGTCGAGCACGAGAATGAGCTTTATGCGATTCTGGTCGATCAGGTCGACGAGGTCGTGAGCGTCGCCACCATGAGCGAAGAGCATGACCTTGGCTTGTTGACGAGCGGCTGGCGCGAGCTGACGGCCGCCATCTTCCGGCGGACGGACGGCCTCCTGATCGAGCTCGATGTCGCCCGGCTACTCAAGATCGGCGGCGCTGCCGCATGAGCGATCATCGGGCCGGCGAGAAGGCGTTGGCGGCCGGGCCCGGAGCCGATGCGTCCGTCCGCGTGCTGGTTGCCGAGGATTGCAATGTCACGCGCAAGATGATCTGCCGCCTGCTTGCGAAGGATGCGGAGATCGAGGTGGTGGCGCAGGCCGCCGATGGTGGTGCTGTGGCCGAGGAGGCGCATGCCTTGTTGCGCGATGGCCGACCAGTCGACGTCGTTCTTCTCGATGTCGAAATGCCGGTTATGGACGGCCTCGCTGTCCTCCCATTGCTGGCGATGCTGGAACCGGCGCCGCGCGTGATCATGGTCTCCGCCCTGACCCGCAGGGGGGCGTCAATCAGCGTCGAGGCCATGCTCGGAGGTGCCGCGGACTTCATCGCCAAGCCCGCGGGCGGCTCGCCCCCGCTCGACGAATTCGCGCGCGACCTGATCGGCAAGATCAAGGCCTTGTGCCCGCGCGAGGGGTCGCCACCGGCATCGCCGGCGGTCGCGGCCGTAACTTTGGCACCCCACCAGCAGCCGACCGTCGGCCTGGGCGACCGGCCGGCTCTGCATCCCGCGAGGGTGCCGGCGGAGAGTCGACCGTTTGATCCATCGCGGGCTTCGATCACGGGCAAGGGGACGGCCTTGGGTATCGTGCCGGCCCGTAGTACGGCCGTCGAAGCGCGCGCGATTCAAAATCCAGGCTCCATGCCCCGCGCAGAGGCGGTCCCGCCTGTCGCCGCGCCGGCCCGCCTGCCGCCGGCGCCCAAGGTGATCTTCGGGCCACATTCGCCTTGGCCGTCCTCGGCGGGACGACTCAACCAGCCATTGCCCAGGGCGGCCCGCGCGCTCGATCCGGAGGCGTCGATCGCGCGTGGTGCCCCCGGGGCGAACCGGTCGTCGCGGTTGCGGGCGGGATGGCCGGTGCAGCCGCGCGACCGCGTGCCTGGACTGGACATCGTGGCGGTTGGCAGTTCCACCGGTGGACCGCAGGCGCTTTTGCGGGTGCTGCAGGCCCTGAGTCCGCCTCTATCCGTGCCCCTGGTGATCACGCAGCATATGCAGCGGGGCTTCATAGCGATTCTGGCCGAGCAGTTGCAGCGGCAGACCGGTCTGTCTGTCAAGGAAGCCGAGGATGGCGATAGCGTGACGAGGGGATCCGTCCTGCTGGCTCCGGGTGACCGTCACATGCTGTTTTCGGTCGAGGGCGACGCGCTGCGCGTGAAATTGTCCAATGGTCCGCCTGTGCATTTTTGCCGACCGGCCGTCGATCCCATGCTGGAGAGCCTGGTCGCCTGCGGGCGTCGGGCGCTGGCTGTCATTCTGACCGGCATGGGCTCCGACGGGGCCATAGGTTGTCGCGCGATCATCGATGCCGGCGGCGAGGTGATCATCCAGGACAAGGCGAGCAGCGTGGTCTGGGGCATGCCCGGGGCTGTCGCCGCGCGTGGCATCAAGCACCAGGAACTGCCGATCGACGAGATCGGACCGGCCATTGCTCGGCATTGCGGGCGCGCGGAAGGATTTTCTCATGCTATCCCAGGCTGATCTGGATTTTCTGATCGCGCTCGTGCACGAGCGATCGGGCATCAATCTGGGGCGTGACAAAGCCTATCTTCTCGAAGGCAGGCTGACACCGATTTTACGCCCCCTGGGACTGAGCGGTATCGGTGAGCTCGCGGGAGCCTTGCGCCGCTCCCGGAACGAGGCTCTGGTTCGTGCCGTGATCGAATCGATGACGACGCACGAATCCTCGTTCTTTCGCGATGCGGGTGTGTTCGAGCATCTGGCGGCGCGTGTGCTGCCAGCCCTAGGGCGCCAGCGACGCTCATCCCGTCGCCTGCGGTGCTGGAGTGCTGCTTGTGCCTTTGGGCAGGAACCCACGTCGCTTGCCATCCTGCTGGCCGAGCAGGCTGCCGACTTTCCCGGCTGGGCGATCGAGATCGTCGCCAGCGACCTCTCCGGTGTAGCGCTCGATCGATGTCGACGCGCCGTCTATTCGAGCTTCGAGATCGAGCGCGGCCTGAGCGAGGAGCGCCGCCGGCGCTGGTTTCAGCCGGATGATAAGGGCTGGCGGCTGTCGGCCGAGCTTGCGCGGAAAATCCAATACAACAAAATAAACTTGTTAAATGACGATCCGACGCTCGGCACCTTCGATCTCATTTTGCTGCGCAACGTGCTGATCTATTTCGACCGGCCGACCCGGCAGCGAGTGCTGAGCATGATTCGTCGGCGTCTGGCTGACGACGGTTTCCTGGTCCTGGGCAGCACCGAGGACCCGAGCGACCTCGGTCTCGATCTTGAGTCCGGCGGGTGGCGTGGCTTCTACCAGCCCATGGCACCGACCTCATGCTCTATGGTAGCCTCATTATGACCGGACTTATCGCTTCAAGCGCCAAATTAGCCTCCGTGCTGGTGGTCATGGCGGCGCTGGCCGGCGTTTTGTCGATCGTCCTTCCGGCGCACTCGCCGCATGCGCAGGGCCTGCCGCAATGCCGGCAGGAATCAAGCGGCCTCGTCGCTTGCATAAAGCAGACGCTATGCACTTGCACGTATGTGAGAGGCGGCACGATGCTTGAGGAGCCTGGCGGCTATAAATGGGACTGCGGCGTCACCCGGCCGCTGTGCCCGCCCGAGCAATCGATCCTGCCTTATCAGGGGCCTTTGCCGGAATCCGTGGGATTGGACAACAGCGACACATATTATGATGAGCGGAGCTACCAGGACGAGCGTAGCTATCAGGATCAACGCAGTTATCAGGACAATCGCGATTTCAAGGAGCGACATGATTATCCGCCACGTGCAACGCCGCGGAACAGACTGCGGGACTGGTAGGAATCCCAAGCTCAGTCCGGGCCGTCAGGCGAGGGCGATCCTGCCGACCTTGTTCTTGCTCTTGAAGGCAGGCGCCGTCCTGGGATTTGCGGCGGTGTCCTATGGGTCCGGTGCTTTCGCGCAGAGCGACGGTATGGCCGCCATCCGGCGCGCTCAGCTCTACCATCTACAGACGCGGGCCCTGGGCGGCCAGGATGTCGGGCGGGATGCACAAGAGTTGCAGCGCCAGCTGCGCCTCGACAGCCCAGGGGGCACGCTCGACGGGCAGCAGAGGAGCATTGATCGTGAAGCCGAGCGTCTCCAGAAGCCCCTCTTTCCTTCGGCCTCGCCCACTGCCGGCGACGCTCGCTCCGCTGCCGACCCCGCGCAGCGCGCTGCGACGACCGCTCCCTTGAGCGTGCCTTCGACGACGCGCGGCCTTCCTGAGGATCCAGCCTCCCGCCTGGGCGGCAACGATCCCGTCACGACTGCCTCCAGCCTCATGAGTCGCGCGGAGCGTGCCCTCCAGAGCGGCCGACCGAACCAGGCCCGCTCTGATCTGGCGATGGCCGACCATTTCCTGGTCGGACTGCGCGCTGCCGACCAGAGCATCGGCGCCGGCCGCGTCAAGGTTGCTCGCGACCGGCTCTCGACGTTGCAGGCGAAATTGCCGCCGCGTTGACATATGCCGCCCAACAGCCTGTGCATGCCGATATTCTTTTGCGACTCGCGGAGCAGGTCTCGCGGCTCATTGATCGAGGCCGCCAGCCTCGCGGAGAATGCCTCATGTGAGCGCGGTCCCTCTCTTGGCGGCCAGTCCGATGGTCATTGCGGCCAAGAGGGGGGGGACCTTGTGCGTTGGCATGTCGGTTGGAAATCGGCTTCGTCAGACTTGGCCATGCTTGCCCTAGTCTGCTCCTGATAAACTCAGCCATGGTCGGTGCCACTTAGCCGGCACCAGTCGCGCCCGGTCTTCGATATCCAAGCCGCCAATACCCTTTCGAACATAGGACGAGCGCAACTCCTTCCAGAGTACCGGAGCAGCCAATAATATGCTGGATGACCTCCTGGCTGCGCCCACGGGCTGTCGGCCGCAGGCTAGCACGATCGTTGCCCGTCCTCCGGCATCAGCCCCCCGCCTTGCAGCATCGCACCACGTCACGATCGATCCGACGGTCCCCCGCGCCCCGTCAGCGACGTGCTCGCATCTTCGTTCGCAAGCGGATTGACGCCGGTCCTGCTCAAGTCCGTCGTCACCTCCTCGCTCGCTAGCCTACCAGACACCCCCATCTAGGCCTCTCATGCCGCCGCGTCGGGATCTGTCAGCCAAGGCCAACTGGGGATGCACACTGAGCGGCCGGCCTCGCACCATGAGGGCCGACGCGCCCTTGGCAATCCATTCACCTCCTGCCCGGCGCCGGTCCGCTCCGCCAAATCCAGCCTCGCTCTGCGTGTCGCCGCGCGTGCGGCGGCACCGGGCAAGACCGGCCGCGAGCCCTCGCACGATCGGCTCGGCACTGGCATTGCGCGAAATGAACGATCACCATCGCCGGGCTCCGTTTCCGCCATCCATGTCAGCCGGCCGGGCGAAGGTTCCAGCCGCACGGCCGCAGACCTGACAGGCCAGCAGCCGTTCGGCGACGTTTTCGCATCGTTCTTCCGGAACCCGTCGTTTCAAGGAACCGGCGGCAGACGCGAGGACGGCAGGACCTTCTGCGGCTCGTGCCTTGCCGGCGGGTTTGCTATAGCCAATGCAACGCCCGTCCAGCCTTGCCCGAGAAGCCTGATGCCCAGCTCCGAGCTCATCGTCGCCAGCCACCCCCTCGTGCAACACAAGGTCTCCCTGCTACGCCGCAAGGAAACCCCGACCGCCGATTTCCGCCGCCTCGTTAACGAGGTGGCCCTCCTCCTCGCCTACGAAATCACGCGCGACCTGCCTCTCGAGGCCGTCACCATCGAAACGCCCCTGACACCCATGCAAACCAATATGCTGGCGGGCAAGAAGGTCTGCCTGGTCTCGATTCTCCGCGCTGGCAATGGCCTCCTCGAAGGCATGCTCGACCTCATCCCCAGCGCCCGGGTCGGCCATATCGGCCTCTACCGCGATCCCCAGACCCTCCGACCCGTCGAATATTATTACAAAGTCCCAAGCGACATCGCCGAGCGACCCGTCATTGTCGTCGATCCCATGCTCGCCACCGGTAACTCCACCGCCGCCGCCGTCGCCCGCCTCAAAGAGGATGGCGTCCGCGATATTAAATTCGCCTGCCTGATCGCCGCCCCCGAAGGCATCAAAACCCTCCACGACGCCCATCCCGATGTTCCCATCTACGCAGCCGCGCTCGACGACCACCTCAACGAGCATGGTTATATCCTCCCCGGCCTGGGCGATGCCGGCGATCGATTGTTCGGAACGAGGTAGGAGAGGACGAAAGCAGCCTCCGCCGACCCTCGGCGATCTGATGATCGCTGCCTCGCTGCGAGAAAGCAGGAAGCGGCCTCCGGCGGCCAGGGGGCACCGCCCCCTGGACC
>NZ_FYEH01000015.1 GCF_900187945.1 Arboricoccus pini
CCCTGACCCCCGTGCGCGCTTATCTAAGCTGGCTGCGCGGCCAGGTGGCAAAGCTGCAGGATCAGGGCGTGCAGATCGATGCTATCGTCGAGGCGACCGACAGCGCGTCGCGAACCTACAAAGGCAGCTTTCCCATGGGCAGCGCCACGCGACCCCGACTCAAGCAGCCCGAAGGGCGGTAGCCATCAAGAAACCCCGGCTCGCCTCATGCGGACGGTAGCCTGCAGGTAAACTTGCGGATCAACCACCCGGGATGACCGGCGCTCCATTCGGCGGCATGGATCTGCGCCTGCCAAACGCACTGGTTCATGTTTGTGGCCTGGAACGGGATATTGAACCCCTGGCAATAGCTAGGTTTGGCGATAAGGCAGGCCAGTACGACCAACTCAACCATCTTCACTCCATTTCGACGATTCGAGAGAGGTTAGACTCGACTACAACCATGGCTGCCCTGCCCCTTGTTCGTTCGTCCAAGGCGCTGTCGGGCTGGCGGGGACGAGTTAGGCGATGGGTATTACCAAGCACGGATCGGTGGCGGTGCTGGCGCCGCTGAGTTTCATCTTGTCGACGCCGTTGGCAGAGGTGCCTACCGGGTCCATGCCGCTGAACGGACTGCACGCAAAGCAATCGGCGCCTCGACCACCACAAAACGTTTCAGTGCGTTGACCGCCCGCCAAGTCGTTGGCGGCAGTATTGAGACGGATGAGATCATCGGCGGGCCCGCCATGGATCCTATCCGCCCCGGGACCGCCGGTACCATTCAGCGAATCGACAAGATCGCTGGGCCTGCCGCCGGCCACATCACTCGTCACGGTGGCCGACACCGTCGACGTCGCGATCGTTTCATTGGCACTCACGCCAGTAAAACTCACCATTTTTATATTCCCCGCATCTATCTTGATTTTTACACTGTAATCAAACGATGGACGGTCCAAGTAAGTTCGGCCCATCGTCGCGTCGTCGAAGGGCCATGCCTCGACGGCGCTGGTGAAGTCGGGCGACCCGTTACCGCGTCGTCGCCAGCGAACCGAAAGACTAGCCTCCGCGTCAGCTGCGACTTTAAGGGGGCCCCGCCACGATGGATCGCGCCACGTCCCGTCGCCCGCAATTCAACCCTCATCATGCTTAACAAAACGATGGGGTGATTTATTCGCGTGCTAGCGCAACGCAGCAAAATTGACGCGCGCACCGATGCGGGAGGTGTTGGCCTAGGCTCGCTTCAAGGCCCGGCCGGGCGCTAACGCCATGTTAATCCCTTGTCGTTAGCCTTTGCGCAGATCTGCTCGGGACAAGGACAGAATGGCGAAGCTCGTGATCCCTTGCGCCAGCGCGGCCGTAAGGTCATGCTAGACGAGACCTTGGCGTCTGCGGCGTCCTCCGCCTCCTGCCCGACCCGGGCAGCGATCGCGACGGAACTGCTGGCGGAAGGCCACGCCCTGATCCAGGCCGCGTGCCCCTTGGAGGGTATCGAGGTGCTGCGGCGCGCACTGGCCCTCGACCCCACCTCGCTGCAGGCCCATGCGGCCCTGGGCCAGGTCTTGACGGACCAGGGGGATCTGCCCGGTGCCTTTGCCGTCTACGAGGCGGCACTGGCCCTCGATCCCGACCATTACCTCATGACCCTGAAGCGCGCCGACCTCCTCGTGGCGGCGGGCTTCAAGGCCGAGGCCCTGGCAGCTTACGACCGGGCCTTGGCGATCGCACCGCGCCTGCCGGCGGTGCTCTCCAACCGGGGCAACGTGCTGCGCCAGCTCGGGCGTTTCGAGGCAGCCCTGGCCGATCATGACGAGGCGGTGGCCGGCGATCCCCTGGATGGCGGTCTCTGGTGCAACCGGGCCGCCGTGCTGGGCGATCTCGGGCACCTCGATGAGGCGCTGGCCTCCTACGACCGGGCGCTTGCCTGCCGACCCGACCATCCCGTCATCCTGACCAGCCGCGGCTTCATCCTGGGGCGCCTCGGCCGGTTTAAGGAGGCACTGGACTTGCACGAGCGCGCTCTGGCGCTTGATCCCGGCTATGCCGTGGCGTGGCGCAACCTGGCCGTGACACTGAACGCGCTCAAGCGCTTTCAGGAAGCGGCGGCCGCCTATCTGAAGGCCCTGGAGCTCAAGCCCGGCGATCCCGACATCCTGTTCGGTCTGGCCAATCTCTTCATGCTGCTTGAGCGGCGCGAGGCCGCCTATTTCCTCTACGAACGTCTGGTCAAGGTGGCCCCGGACTTTCCGTTCGCGCAGGGGCTCTTCTTCGATGCCCGACTGCTGATCGGCAATTGGCAGGACCATGACGCCCATGTGGCGAGGCTCGAGGCAGGACTCGATGCCGCTCGGGACGTCGTCCTGCCTTTCGATGCGATGACCTGGAATGGCGATCCAGCGCGCGAGCTGGCGCTGGCATCGGCTTATGTCGCCCGCCATTTCCCTGCCCAGCCCGCTCTGTGGCGCGGTGAACGCTACGGTCATGAGAGACTGAGGATCGCTTATGTGGGGCATGACTTCCATGAACACGTGACACCGCATCTCATGGCAGGCGTGTTCGAGTCGCACGACCGCGCGCGCTTTGAGACCTTCGCGATCTCACAGGGGCAAAAGCGCGATCAGCCGATGCGCCGCCGCCTCGAGGGCGCCTTCGATCATTTTCTCGACCTGGCGCACCTGACGGCGGGCCAGGTCGCCTCCTTGATGCGGGCGCATGAGATCGACATCGCGATCGACCTCAAGGGGCATACGCACGCGAGCGAATGGAGCGTCATGGCGCATCGGCCAGCCCCGCTGCAGGTCAATTTCCTGGCCTTCCCCGGCACGACCGGCGCGCCCTATCTGGATTATATCCTGGCCGACGCGTTCATCATTCCCGAGGCGAACCGGCGCTTCTTCAGTGAGAAGGTCGTCCATCTGCCGATCTCTTATCAGCCCAACGACCGGCATCGGGTCATCAGCCGGGTCGTGCCGACGCGCAAGGCGGCCGGACTGCCACCCACGGGATTCGTCTTTTGCAGCTTCAACAAGTCGACCAAGATCAACCCCGCGATCTTCGACATCTGGATGCGCCTGCTGCGCGCTGTCGAGGGCAGCGTGCTCTGGCTGCTGGCCGGCGGGTCCGTCCACGCAGACCATATGCGGTGCGAGGCTGAGACCAGGGGCGTGGACGCGAACCGGCTGGTCTTCGCGCCGAGCGTGCCACCGGCCGACCATCTGGCGCGCATGCGGCTGGCCGATCTCTTCCTCGACACGCTGCCCTTCAATGCGCATACGACGGCCAGCGACGCGCTCTGGGCGGGATTGCCGCTTTTGACCTGTGCCGGCCGGACCTTCGCCGCCCGTGCGGGCGGCAGCATCGTGCACGCCGCCGGCCTGCCCGAGCTCGTTACCCACTCGCTGGCCGCGTACGAGGAGGTGGCCCGCGCGCTGGCGCTTGATCCTGCACGATGCGCGGCGCTGAAGGAGCGCCTTGAACACGCCCGTTCGGCCTCGCCCTTGTTCGATACAGTCAGGTTCACCGCCGCCATCGAGCGGGCCTTCTCGATGATGCAGGCCAGGCACGAGGCCGGCCTGCCTCCCGCTCATTTCAGCGTGCCCGGCTAGAATAGACGGTCTGGCCGGCGCTCGCTCCACCACCGTTCAGCACCTGCCAACCCGTGTCACGGCATGCGGCGACAAAGAGGGGTGGTCACTCCGCAGCATTTGGCCGCGGCCGATGGCGATCCGCCAAAGCCGCCATCGCAACATTTGCGGGTGCTGGCCGGCCGTCATTGCATGGGGGCGCGAGAAAATGCCGCCGCGACGCCCCCCTCCAGCTTGCGTGCAAGACTATCCGGTAACCAGCGTCGCCTGCTTGCGCCAAACGGGCAATGTGCGGCTGCAGCTTCGAACACCCGGTGCGCCGGCACGTTCAGCGGCGAGCACGGAACTCGGTCGCGTAGAAGCCCAGCGCCACCAGTCCCAGCCCCACGCCGATCGTTGCCGTGAGCGGCCAGCCGCCCGCCTCGTAGGAGAGCGTGGCCGCCATCGAACCGACGGCGCCGCAGAGAAAGACCACCATCATGTAGACGGCGTTCAGCCGCCCCCTGATCTCCACGCCCAGCTCATAGACCGCCCGTTGGCTCAGGATCTGGTTGGTCTGCACAGCGGCGTCGAGAACGACGGCCGCGAAGGCGAGTGCCAGGATGGCACCGCTCAGCCCCGCCCAGCCGGCCAGGCCGAAGGCGGCGGCGAGCGTCGCCATGGCGATGCCGACCGCAGGCCTGGTATAGCCTCGATCGGCGAGGCGCCCGGCTATGGGTGCCATGAGCGCGCCGCCGGCACCGGCCAGCGCGAAGAGCGCAATACCGCGCTGGCCAAAGCCTAGCGAATGCGAAAGGACAAGGGGCACTGCCGTCCAGAAGAGATTGAAGCCGGCGAACATCAGGCCCTGATAGGCTGTGCGCCGCCGCAGCTCAGGCAGCGTGAGGAAGAGGCGCACAAGCGAGAGGAGGATCTGGCCATAATGCATGCCCGCCTGCGGCCGTCGCGTCGGCAGCATCCGCATGAGAATCAGGGCCAAGCCCAGCATGATGAGGGCCGAGACGACGAAGATACCCCGCCAGCCGACCAAGGCCGCGACGGAGCTGGAGAATGGCCTTGCCAGCATGATCCCGGTCAACAGGCCCGCCATCACGTTGCCGATGACGCGACCGCGCTGGCTGGGCGGCGTCAGATGCGAGGCGAGCGGGACCAGGATCTGCGCGCCGACCGAACAGAACCCGACCATGAAGGAGCCCGCAAAGAAAATCCAGGCATTGGAGGAGAACGCCACGATGAGCGAGCCCACGATGGCACCGCCGACGATGACCAGGATCAGCCGGCGATTTTCGACAAGATCAGCCAGCGACACCAGGAAGACAAGGCCGGCCCCATAACCAAGCTGGGTGACGGTGACGACGAGGCCGGCCAGTGCCGCGTGTAGACCGAGCTCAGGGCCGATCAACTCGATCAGAGGCTGGGCGTAATAGATGTTGGCGACCATCGCCCCGCAGGCAAGCGCGAAGACGAAGGTCATGAGCGCGGAGGGTCCGCGTTCCGCCGGATCGTCAAGAACGGGCCGCCCGCCTGCGATCGGTTGAGCGTCTGCCATCAGCTGCAATCCCTCGAATTCAGACGCCGGCTTTGTCGATATGCGGCCCCAAAAGCGACTTGTCGGCCGGCGACAGCCTGTCCTTGGCGGCCTTTGCCTGATGCCAATAGGGATAGGCCAATGGCGGCCGACTCACCTCGTCTAGCCGGCCGATCTCCTCCGGCGAGAGAACGAGCGCAGCAGCCTGCAGGTTGTCGGCCAGTTGGGCCTCAGTGCGCGCGCCGATCACCAGGGAAGCCACCGCCGGTCGGGTCAGCAACCATGCGAGGGCGACCTGGGCGGCGGAAACTCCCCGCTTCTGGCCGATCTCGACCAGGATCTCGACGATGTCGAAGAGCCTTTCCTGGTCGTGCACCGGCGGCTCGCTCCAGTTCGCGAGCTGGCGGGTCCCCTCGGGCGTCGGCTTGCCGCGACGATGCTTGCCCGAGAGCAGACCGCCCGCGAGCGGGCTCCAGACCAGGAGTCCCAGGCCCTGGTCGAGCGACAAGGGGACCAGCTCCTGTTCCGCTTCGCGTGCCTGGAGCGTGTAGTGGATCTGCTGGGCGACCGGACGGATGAAGCGGTTCTCATCGGCCACCTTGAGCGCCTTCATGACGTGCCAGGCCGAGAAATTGGACACGCCCACATAACGGACCTTCCCCTGACGCACCAGCGTGTCCAGCGCCTCGAACGTCTCCTCGAGCGGCGTCAGCCCGTCCCACTGATGGAGCTGATAGAGATCGATATGCTCGATCTTCAGCCGCTTCAGGCTGGCATTGCAGGCCTCGATCAGATGCAGGCGCGAGAGCCCCGTGCCGTTCGGTCCCTCGCTCATGCGAAACCGCGCCTTGGTGGCGATCAACAGCTGCTGCCGGCGACCGGCAATGGCCTCGCCGACGATCTCCTCCGACAGGCCGGCCGAATAGACATCGGCCGTATCGAACAGATTGATCCCGGCCTCGAGGCACATGTCGACCTGCCGGCGGGCGCCGGCTACATCCGTGGAGCCGGTGGCGGCAAAGGCGCCCTTGCCGCCAAAGGTCATGGTCCCGAGGCAAAGCGTGGAGACGAGGAGGCCCGATCTACCGAGCTGGCGATATTCCATGGTCGTTCTCCGATCCTTGCGTTACCTCGCACCCGGCCGCACGGCATCGCCGGCGGCCGGGTGCAGGTCCCTGACATTGAAGAGCGCCACGACGGCCAGGGCCGCCACGGCGAAGAAGGCCAGCCTGAAATCCAAAAGCGTGGGCGTTGCGCCATCGCCGCCGGCCAGTATGCCGCCCAGCCGCAGGCTGAGGGCGCCGACCGCGACCCCCATGCCCAGCCCCATCTGCTGGATCATGTTGTAGAACGCGTTGGCGCCGCTCATCTCGCCCTCGGGCACGTCGGCGAAGGCCAGCGTATTCAGGGCTGTGAACTGCATCGAGCGGCAGAGCCCCGAGACGAAGAGAAGGAGCATCGTCAACAAGGGTGCCGAGAGCGGCGAGACGAAGGCGCAGCCCAGCGTCGTCAGGATGACAAGCAGGCCGTTGCCGACCAGAACCTGCTTGAAGGAGAAGCGCTTGAGCAGCGGCGTCGTCATGGGTTTCATGGCGAGGTTGCCGGCGAAGACGACCAGGAGAAGCTGGCCCGCATGAAAGGCCGAGAGCCCATAGCCCAGCTGGAACAAGAGGGGCAGGAGGAAGGGAATGGCGGCGATCGCGATGCGAAAGAGCGAGCCGCTAAGGATGGTCATCCGGTAGCTCATCCGCGCCATGGCGCGAAGGTCGAGGAGCGGCTGGCGGCGATGCCGTGCATGGTAGATCGCGGCCAGGACCAGGGCAGCACCACAAAGGAGGACGAGCGGGGCCAGCCAGGAGGTGTTGCCGCCATGGCTCAGCATCTCCACCCCGGCCATGACACCCATGCAGGCAAGGCCGGTCAGGAAGAAGCCCGGCAGGTCGAAGGGCCTGCCGCGATCGCCCACCGTCGCCGGCACGATCTTGAATGCCAGGAGGAGAGCCAGGATGCCGAGCGGCAGATTGAGGAAAAAGATCCAACGCCAGGAGGTATAGCTCGTGATGAAACCGCCCAGCGGCGGCCCCAGGACGGGGGCGGCAAGGCCCGGCCAGGTTATGGTGGCGATGGCTCGCATGAGATCCCGCTTGGCGGTCGAGCGTAGCACGACGAGGCGTCCGACCGGTACCATCATCGCCCCACCGGCTCCCTGCAGGATACGGGCTGCCACGAAGCTCCAGAGGTTCGGGGCCAGGCCGCAAAGGACGGAGGCCAGGGTGAAAATCGTGATGGCGGCGGAAAAGACGGGACGGGCACCAAAACGATCGGCGACCCAGCCGCTGGCCGGGATGAGAACCGCCAGCGTCAGGATATAGGAGGAAATACCGACATTGAGATCGACGGGACCCACATCGAACGAATGCGCCATGGCCGGCAACGCTGTGACGATGACGGTCGCGTCCAGATTTTCCATGAAGAAGGTGCTGGCGACCAGGAGGGCCACGGCCGACACGCTCGAAACCCGCAAGCTCATCCTCCGCCTATGTACCGCACCGCAATATCGTGCATGCGCCCCGGCCGTAAACAGGCAGCGTCGAATTTTACCTGCCGGCGGGCCAGGAAGGCTGGAAGCGAAAGATCAGGAACATGACGGACCTCGTCCATACCGCCCGCCTGGCTGACCACGCGTCACGGCATCGCCGCCACGTTCCCCGCCGCCCGGGCGGCGGGGCAATTTAGTCCGGAGCGTGCCAGCGCATCCCGCCAGCGGCGCTGGCCGTCCCAAGCGCCTTCGGCATCGTCCGCCCTTGAGGTCCGGCCGGTCGCAAGAGACGGCCCTCGTCATCCCAGATCCGGCGCCTTGGCCGCCTATCCAAGCCGAATTTGGTCCGGCGCGACCGCTAAGCCCGGAGATAGCCTTGGCCACCGGCCCGGGGCAAATGGCCCAGCAGCGTGAAGGCCGCCTGCAGCAAGGATGTGGGCAGCTCGTTACCGGAGATGGTGAGTGGCAGCGGCTGGTCCCGCCAGGCGTCGCCATGGGCCGCCAGATGATCGGCCGCGCGATTGGCGTTGGAAAAAGGATTGCCGAACGGCAACTCCGCCGCCGCGGCGAACAGGCCGGCCACCAGCTCGCTCATGACATTGGAGAGACGCTGCGCCGTCAGGGCCTCGCCCCGCGCGTGCAGATCCAGCAACGTACGAAGGAGCCGCCCGAACACATTGCCGGTGCTGAGCAACCAGCCATCATAAGGCCCGGAGGGACCAAGCGCCTCCAGGTAGCCACCTTCGGCGCCACGCACGAAGGTGACCCCCTGGATACGACCGGCCTTGGCAACCGTATCCTCGCCGCTCGTGTCCTTGAACATGCCAAGGCGCGGATTGGCGGCCAGTTCGCGCAAGGTCTCGGCCTCGATGCGACAATGTGTAATCTGCGGTAGCTGGTAAGCGGCGATCGGGCAACTCGTGGCGGCCAGCACCGCCTCGTAATGGGCGCGGATATCCGGCTGGCTGGCCTTGGCATCGATCGGCGGGCAGACGGCAAAGCCGACGAACTGGCCAGCACGGCCCTTGAGCCCCTCCAGCAGCCGCTCCACCTGCCGCGCGCGTTCGACTACTTCCTCGGTCGTCGGCCGCAGGATGCCGACCAGGAAGCGCGTATCGCCAAAGGTAGCCGCGTCGGTGGTCAGGCGCAGCAGGGCTTCGAGTTCGTCCATCGCCATTTCCCAGCCATCGCCGGTCGAGCCCGCCAGCAGGAATTGGCGCACGGCTGGCTGCATCGCGCGCAGATGCGCGGCCGTGCGCTGACTATCGAGGGCGACGCGGCCGCCGTCGCGGCGGTAATGGCAAAGGGCCGGAACCCAGAGGCGGTCGGTTTGATCGGGATTGGTCATGAATGTCGCTGCCCTTCGTTATTTTGCCATCGCCGTTACCAGGGTCGACCGACCCCGTAGCCTAGCAGAGGCCCTTTTTCAGCCGCCGCCACGAACGTTCCATATGCCAGCGCATCTTCAGCCCCGCCATTTCGCCATCGCCCTGCGCGATGGCACGCACAATCGCCATATGTTCCTCGCGCGCTTCCAAGAGGAACTCGATACGGAGCGCATCGTTAGCCCGGCTGCGCCCGATCGAGCGACGCAGTGAGCCACCAAGGAAATTCAGCACCTCGATGATCGAGGCGTTCTTGGAGGCGGCTGCCACGAGCTGGTGAAAATAGAGATCTTCCTCCACGCCCGGCAGGCCCGCCTCGCCGGCCACGATCATGCTGGTCAGCGCCTCCTCGAGCAGCGCCACGTCCTCCTCGCTGCGTCGCGCGGCTGCGAGCTGAGCCGCCTGTGCCTCGAGGCCGGCACGCAGTTCCAGCATGTCCTGCACCTGCTTAATCTCCGACAAATCGGGGATCTTCAGCCTGAGCACACCGGCCGTGCCCTGCTCGTTGACGAAGACGCCTTGGCCGCGCCGGCTCTCAATCAGTTCTTCGGCGCGCAGAATCGTCAGGGCCTCGCGCACTACCGAACGGCTGACGCGCAACTGACGCGCAATCTCAACCTCGCCCGGCAGGCGACCGCCAGGCTTGACCGTCCCATCGCGGATCTGCGCGGTGAGTTTGCTCACCACCTGATCGACGAGGCTGCCGCGCGGGGGCAAGGGCTGGAGCTGCATCGTCTGAGTTCTCCGTTCGGCTCTGTGAGGCGACTGCACTGACCGTAGCTATTCCGTTCGGATCCACAATGATATTGCACCGAACGCTGATGTCTGACAACCTACGTCTAACAGCAGACCTAATGCTGACCAAGTAGATCAGGGAGACGTCGATGGCAGCAACGCTTTTGCCTCTCGCGAAGGCCGACGAGGACCCGGCCACTGCCGTTTACCAGAAGGTGCTCTGGCGCATCGTGCCGCTGCTCCTCCTTGGCTACATCGTGGCCTATCTGGATCGGGTAAACGTTGGCTTTGCCAAGCTTGAGATGCTGGGCGATCTCGGTCTCAGCGACACGGTCTACGCGATCGGGGCCAGCATCTTCTTCTGGGGCTACGTGATCCTAGAGGTGCCAAGCAACCTGCTCCTGGAACGGTTCGGCGCCCGGGCCTGGATCGCGCGGATCATGGTAAGTTGGGGCCTGATCGTCATCGCCATGATGTATATCGAGCCCCTGGCCACCCTGTTTGACGTGCAGAACAGCACGATGTTCTACACGCTTCGCTTCCTGCTCGGGGCTTGTGAGGCGGGCTTCTTTCCCGGCGTCATCTTCTATTTCAATCAATGGCTGCCTTCGGACCGGCAAAGCAAGGTCATGTCGGGATTCCTGCTGGCGTTGCCGCTCAGCCTCGTCATCGGCGCACCACTCTCGGGGTGGCTCATGGATTCGACGCACGGCTTTTGGGGCATGAATGGCTGGCGCTGGATGCTGGGCCTGGAGGGCCTGCCGGCGATCATCCTGGGTGTCGTCATGTTCCTGCTCCTGGACGACAAGCCCGCCAAGGCGAAATGGCTAAATGCCGACGAACGCCAAATTATCGAGGCCAACCTCAAACGCGACGATCGCCACAAGAACCATTCCTTTGGCGCCGCGCTCCGCGACTACCGGGTCTGGCTGATGGTTGGCATCATCTTCACCTATAATACGGGCTTCTACGGCCTCTCGTTCTGGTTGCCGACGATCATCAAGGCCGGCGGCATCGAGAGCTCCTTCCATATCGGCCTGCTGGCCGCCATCCCCTATGCATGCGCCTGCGTCGTCATGGTCGTGAACGCCGCCCACTCGGCGCGGACCGGCGAACGGCGCTGGCATGCGGCGATCCCGGCCCTGATTGGGGCTATCGGCCTGATCCTGAGCGCCATCTTTGCCAACAATCTGCCGCTCTCGATCGTCTTCCTTGCCTGTGCCGCCTCCGGCGTCCTTGGCCTTATGCCGGTCTTTTGGACATTCCCGGGTGCTATCCTCTCGGGCTCGGCCGCCGCAGCCGGCATCGCGCTCATCAATTGCCTGGGCAGCCTGTCCGGTGTCACCGGCTCGCTTATCACCGGGTACATGCATGCCTGGACCGGCTCCTACAGCAGCGGCACCTACGTGCTCGGCGCCTCGCTCCTGCTGACGGTCATCTTCATCCTGGCCATCCCCGCGCACACGCTGCGGCCGCACACGCTGGAGACGACGGAATCGCGACCCGAGCGGCCGTCCCGCGCCTGAGAACGGCAATCAGGGTAAACCAGATGACCATCAAGGGACGCATTAATGTCCTGCGGCGGCTGGAAGTGACTGCCACCGCCTCGCGCGCCGTCTTTCGGACCGCAGGAGACATGCCTTGAGCGCGGCCGGAACCGGCGCACTCACCCAAAGAGGCATGGCGCCGGCCCGGGCGCGCACCGCCGAGGAACAGGCCGGCCTGCGGCGGGTCATCCTGTCCTCGATACTTGGCAGTATTCTCGAATGGTATGACTTCTACCTCTATGGCACCGCCAGCGCCCTGATTTTCAGCCAGCTCTTCTTCACGTCGCTGGATCCGACGACGGGCGTCATCGCCTCCTTCAGCACCCTGGCCCTGGGCTTCATCGCCCGCCCCATCGGCGGCCTGTTCTTTGGAGGCATGGGCGATCGGCTGGGCCGTAAGAAGGTCCTCCTCATCACCATGTTGCTGATGGGCGGTGCGACCGCCATCGTCGGCCTCTTGCCCACCTATGCCTCGATCGGGCTCTGGGCGCCCCTTATCCTTTGCCTTTGTCGCCTCCTGCAGGGCTTTGCCGCCGGCGGGGAATATGCGAGCGCGGTCGCATTGACCACCGAACACGCGCCTGGCGAACGGCGCGGCTTCTTTGCCAGCCTGCCAGGCATCGGCGTCTCCGCCGGCATCCTGCTCTCCGCAGCCCTCTTCAGTCTCTTTCGCCTGATGCCCGAGGATGCCTTCATGGCTTGGGGCTGGCGCCTTCCCTTCCTACTCAGCCTGCTTGTGGTGGCCATCGGCAGCTATGTGCGACTGCGGGTCCAGGAATCACCTGTCTTCGAACAGCTCAAGGAAGAGGCGATGCTGGCCGCGGCACCCGTGCGCGAGGTGTTCGCCAGCAAGGATGCGCGGCGCAATCTCTTTGTTGCCTTCGGCGCCCGCTTTGCCGAGATCACCAGCGTCAATGTCTTCCAGGTCTGGATCCTTTCCTACCTCGCGGCCTGGACGACAAGTGCACAAGGCGTGGGCCTGATCGGCATCCAGGTCGGCCAAGCGCTCTCGCTGATCTCGATCCCACTTTTTGGCGCGCTCAGCGACAAGGTCGGACGCAAGCCGGTCTATATGGGCGGCGCGATCTTCATGGGCTTCTTCGTCTGGCCCTTCTTCGCCATGCTGCACAGCGGCCAAGCCTGGCAGATCGTGCCGGCCATGGCCATCATGCTGGCGGTGGCCTATCAGGCCATGTTCGCGGCCCAGGCCTCTTATTTCTCCGAGCTGTTCGCGCCCAGACTTCGCGTCACCGGCTTCACGACAGCGCGCGAGATCACGGCCGCCGTCCTGGGCGGCCCCGCCTCCATCATCGCGACGGCAATCACCGCAAGCGCGGCTGGCGGCTACTGGCCGGTCGCCACCTTCATGGTCGCGATGTGCATCGTCACCTCGGCGGCCCTCATCATCGGCCCCGAAACCCATCCAGGGCTGCCGCGAAACGGCGCCAGCCTCGGTTCATCGTCGTCAACGCAAGGGAACCAGACCCCGTGATCATCACCGGCATCGAAGCCTTTCCCGTCACCAATCCCACGCCCTATATCGGCGGTCCTGTCTGGCTCTTCGTCGGCTTGGACACGGACAAGGGCATCAGGGGCTATGGCGAGATCCTGGCCGTGCAATCCTGCCTGCGGCCCCGCACGCTCGCGCGTATCATCGAGGAGGTCGGCCAGGACTTCTTCGTCGGCCAGGACGTCGCCAATCTCGAATATCTCTTCCACAAATATTACAACAGCTTCTACAGCCACAACGGCGATCTTTTGAAGACCGCCATCTATAGCGGCATCGAGATGGCCTGCGTCGATGCCCTGGGCAAGGAGCTCGATCGGCCGGCCCACGCGCTGCTTGGCGGCCGCTTCCGGCCGAACGTGCGCACCTATACCTATATCAGCGCGCCACCGTCCAAGGCGGCCCTTGGCTTCGACTTCTGGCTCAACCCGGACTTGGTCGCGGAGCGGGCGGGCGAACTGGTCGAGCAGGGCTTCACCGCCCTCAAGCTCGATCCCTTCCCGCTCCTTACCGGCAGCACGCAGCACCAGAACCAGGTGGTACCGCTTCAATGGTCGCTGGAAGCCCTCGATCTCACCGAGGCCACGATCGGCGGTATCCGCAAGCGCGTCGGCAGCCGTGCCGACATCATCATCGGCACGCACGGCCAGATGACCGCCAGCTCGGCGATCCGCGTGGCCCGGCGCCTCGAACGCTTCGATCCGCTCTGGCTGGAAGAGCCGGTGCCCCCCGAACTTGCCAGCGAGATGGCAAAGGTTGCCCGGGGCACGACGATCCCGATCACGACGGGCGAGCGGCTGTCGACGAAGTGGGAGTTCGCGCGGCTGATCAAGGAAGAGGCGGCAGCGATCTTTAATCTGGATGTCAGCCAGGTGGGCGGCCTTTGGGAAGCCAAGAAGATCGCCGCCATGGCGGAAGCCAGCTACATCCAGATCGCACCGCACGTCTATGGCGGTCCCCTGGTCGCTGCCGCCTCCATCCAACTGGCATTGGCCAGCCCCAATTTCCTCATCTGCGAGGGGCTGGGCAAGTTCGAGGGCGTGCATGCCGATCTGCTCGACGAGCCGATCTTGTGGAAGGACGGCGCCGTCGTACCGTCCGATCGCCCCGGCCTCGGCCACAATCTGAACGAGAAGGTCGCGCGTGAGCTTGCCGCCCGCGACGACGACCGCCTCTGGGGCTCGATCGATTCGACGGCTCCCTGAGAGCCAGAGGAAGGGCGGCATAGCAGCACCCTTCGTTCCCGGCGTGTCCGACTGGCCGATCGCAATCCCAAAGCAGGCATCGCTAGCGACACGCCCTAAAGGACAGACAAGCACAATGAAAATCACCGGCGTCGAAACCGTCAGACTAGGCGGATTTCCCAATATCCTTTGGGTCGTCGTTCACACCGACCAGGGGATCACCGGCCTGGGCGAGACTTATTTCCATCCGGCCGCGACCGAGGCCCACGTCCATGATGTGCTGGCACCCTACCTCATCGGCAAGGACCCGCGGCAGATCGAGCATCACCAGCTCCACTTCACGGGCTATCTGGGCTTTGCCGGCAGCGGCGCGGAAACCCGGGCCCGCTCGGCCGTCGACACCGCCCTCTGGGACATTCTGGGCAAATCCGTCGATCTGCCCCTATGCGATGTCCTGGGTGGCCGCGTCAGAAACGACATCAAGGTCTATAACACCTGCGCCGGCTACTCCTACACCCGCAATAACAACCTGAAGGGCACGCAGAATTTCGGCATCGGCAAGGATGAGGGCAAGTATGACGATCTCTCAGCCTTCCTCGAACGGGCGGACGAGTTGGCCGCCAGCTTGTTGGAGATGGGCATCTCGGCCATGAAGATCTGGCCGTTCGACTATGCCGCCGAAGCAACGCAGGGCCAATACATCTCGCTCGACGAATTGAAGAAGGCGCTCGTGCCGTTCGAGAAGATCCGCCACGCCGTCGGCGACAAGATGGAGGTCATGGCGGAACTCCACTCGATGTGGAACAAGCCCATGGCGATCCGCATCGCCCGCGCGCTAGAACCCATCAACCCGCTATGGGTCGAAGATCCCGTCGTCATGGACAACATGGCCGAGATCGCCGACGTGGCGGCGGCCACGCGCTGTCCCATCGGTGTCGGCGAGACGCGCGGCATGCGCAGCGATTTCCGCACCCTGCTGGAAATGAAGTCGCTCGGCCTCCTGATCATGGACATGTCCTGGTGCGGCGGAATCACCGAGGCCAAGGCGATCGCGGCCTCGGCTCAGGCCTACCATCTGCCGGTCGCCTTCCATGACTGCACGGGCCCGGTCGTCCTCACGGCCTCGACGCATCTGGCCCTTAACGCCAGGAACTGCTTCATCCAGGAAGTCGTGCGCGCGTTCTATTATGGCTGGTATTCGGACGTGGTGACGGGTCTGCCGCCTTTGGCCAAGGGACGAATCACCGTGCCGGACGCGCCTGGGATCGGCCTCAGCTTGCTCCCCGACCTGCACAAGCGCAGCGATTATTCATCCAGGATGACGGACAAAGCCAGCCTCTAGCGCCAGACGGCCTGGCATCGCTCGCTAGATCACCACATCCCCGGGATCGACCGCGCGGCCTTCAGCCACGCAGGCGAGGTTACGGAACATGCGTTCCAGCGTGGGAACGAGATTGTCCACGGCCGACGCGCCGATATGCGGCGTCAGGATCACGTTGGGTGCGCTCGCTAGCGGATGGAGGCTGGGCAAAGGCTCCTCGCTGAACACATCGAGGCCGGCGCCACCCAGCCGGCCCTCGACCAGGGCCGCCAGCAGGGCCGCCTCGTCGACGAGATCGCCCCTGGCCGTGTTGATCAGGAGGGCACCCTCTTTCACGCGGGACAGGGCGGCAGCGTCGATGAGGCGTCGGGTTGCCGGCGTCAGCGGACAATGCAGCGAGATGATGTCGCTTGTCGCCAAAAGCGTCTCGAGCGGTACATGCGTGAGGTGCAAGGCCTCGGCCCGGGCCTCCGGCAACGGCTTGGGCTTGGCATAGAGAAGACGGCAACCAAAGCCCTGGAGGAGCGTGGCAAGCCGGCCGCCGATCGCTCCCAGCCCCACCAGTCCCACCGTCCGGCTGCCCAGCGTGAAACTGCGCGGGGCGAGATCGGCCTTGGCCCAGTGTCCCGCCCGCATGCCACGATCGCCGGCCGAGATCTGGCGCAGTAGAGCCAGCATGAGGCCCAGTGCCGTCTCCGCCACCGGGCCCGCATTGCTGCCCGTCGTGCGAAGGACGCGGATGCTCCGCCTTGCAGCGGCCTCGAGGTCGAAATTATCGACGCCCACGCCCCATTTATGCACGGCCCGCAGTCGGGGAGCCTGCGCCAGGAGATCGGCCGTGAGCGGCATGTCGCCCGCGATGGCGAAATCGGCATGGGCGATGGCCCGGGCCTGGTCTTCCGGCGCCGGCGAGCTCGCGGCCGCGAGCTCGAAACCCGCCGGCAGCAGACGCCGCATGGTCAAAAGACGCGACTCGGACAAGGGATCGAGGACGACGATCCGCCAACTCATTCGCCATCATCCGCCTCGGCCGGCGCGCGGTCCGGCCAGAAGCGCACGCCCGGCCGAGCTTGGCCGCCGCCGATGCCGATGGCCGTGCCATCGGCGCGCCAGCAGGCAGCCCCGGTCATCATGCCATCCGCCGCGAGGCTGACGAGATTCATCCCACCGCCCACATGCGGCATCACCCGCACATCGTGGCCCACCGCTCGAAGGGGGCCGGCACTGCATTCGAAGCCGCGCTCGATCTCGACCTCCGAGCCCTCCGTCCATACCCTTGGCGCCTCGACGGCATCTTGCGGCGTCATGCCATGGTCGAGAATATTGAGGATCGCCTGCAGGGCGGAGGTAAAGATCCGCGTACCGCCCGGCAGGCCCAGGGCCAGATGCAACCTGTCGTCCTTCAGCACCATCATGGGCGCCATTGAGGTGGGCACGCGCTTGCCGGGTGCAATCGAGAGGGCCTTGCCCGGATGCGGATCGAAATTGCTCATGTAGTTGTTGGGAATGATGCCGGTCCCGGGTACGACGAAGCGCGCGCCGAAGAGGCTATTGATCGTGTGCGTCGCGGCGACGACGTTGCCATCCTTGTCGGCAATGGTCAGATGCGTCGTGTCGCGCGATTCCTTAAGGCTTGGCGCCGATGCCGGTAGGTTGCGGAGCTTCTGGGCGCATTCGCGGGCATAGGTCTTGCCGGTCAGGCGCTCGACCGGCACGTCGACGAAATCGGGATCGCCCGAGAAGGTGCGGCGATCAGCGAAGGCCAGTTGCATCACCTGGATCAGGAGTTCGAGCCCGGCCGGCGTGCCAAAGCCCATCGCGGCCACGTCAAACTGCTCCAGGACATTGAGCATCTGGACGATATGCACGCCCGAGGAAGCTGGAGGCGGCGGGCCGATGATCTTAAACCCGCGATAGCTGCCGGTGATGGGCTGCCGCGCCACCGTGCGATAGGTCAAGAGATCCTGGCGCCGCAACAGGCCGCCCTTGGCCTGGATCGCCTCAACCAGCGCGTCGCCGAGCGGGCCGCCGTGGAGGGCACCCGGTCCCATGCTGGCAATCAGCTTCAGGCTTTCGCCAAGATCGCCCATGACAAGGCGATCGCCGGCCGAGAGCGGCTTGCCCCCCGGCAGGAGGAGTGCGGCGATCGCCGGATCCAATGCCAGCTCGCGCGCCGCCTCGCGGATGGCCCCCGCGAGGTAGGGGCTGATGCGAAAGCCGCGCCTCGCCACCCTGATCGCCGGATCGACAAGGTCGGCCAGGGGCAACGTGCCGTAGCGCGCCGCCATCTCGCACCAGCCCTTGAGATTGCCGGGCGTCGCAACGGACGCCGCCCCCAGCGAATTCCGCTGGCCTTCGACCTGCATATAGTCCGGCCCATGATCGGCCAGCGGCGTGAAGCTGTCCGGCGTCGCCGCAAGGGGAGCCGTGCTGAGTGCGTCCACGATATGGTGGCTGCCCTCGGCAAGGCGTAGATGAGCCACGCCGCCGCCGACGATGCCCACCATCATGGGCTCGACGACGCTAAGCACGAACATGGCGGCGACGCTGGCGTCGACGGCATTGCCGCCGGCGAGCAGGATCTCAGCACCGGCAGCGCTGGCCAGCGGATGATTGGTGACGACCATGCCGCCCGCCGCCATGGCCGGACGCTTCTCGCAGACGAACTCGACCGGCGAGGAAGATCGCCAGTCCTTCGCACTCAAGCCAACACTCATGCAAGCCTCCTATTCTTGGTCCGCGCCGGGACGCCATCCCCCCCATTGAAAGCAGAGGCGGCAAAGCGCTGACGATAATCGCTGGGTGTGACACCGAGCTGCCGCTGGAAACTCCGGCGCAACTTTTCCTCGCCGCCAAACCCCAGGCGCCGTGCCATCTCTTTAAGCGACACGCCGCTGCCATCCAGGAGGATACGCGCCGCCTCGACGCGCAGGCGCTCCACCATCCGGGCGGGCGTCGTACCGGTGGCCTCGGCATAATGCCGGCGAAAGCTGCGCTCGCTCATGGCCGCCCGCCGCGCCAGCCTCGCCACGCTCAAATCCTCATCGAGATGCCCCTCGACCCAGGCATGCAGGTCGGCAAAGCCATCCGCCCTAGTCTGCATCGAGAGGGTCTGGCTGAACTGGGCCTGGCCGCCCGGGCGCTTCAGGAAGACGACCAGACTGCGGGCCACCGCCAGGGCCAGTGTCGCGCCCTGGTCCCGCTCGACCAGCGCCAGAGCGAGGTCGATCCCGGCCGTGACACCAGCAGAGGTCCAGACGTCGCCATCCTCGATGAAAAGGGGATCGGCCTCGACCCGGATCGCCGGGTAGCTCCGGGCCAGGCGCTCGACATGTTTCCAGTGCGTGACCGCGCGGCGCCCATCGAGGATACCCGCCGCCGCGAGCAGGAAGGCACCGGTACAGACCGAGCAGATCCGACCGCCGCCGACACGGCCGCGCAGCCAGTTCAGCAGGGCCGGATCGTCGGCTGCCGCATGCACGCCCCGCCCGCCGCTGACGATCAGGCTGCCTTGAGATTCCCTAACACCGGCCAAGGGCGATGCCGCCAGCGCCAGACCGGATGAAGTGGTCACCAGCGGCGCTTCCCTCGCCAGCACCCGCGTCGCGTAAGCGGACGGGCGACCGGCGGCGCGCAGAAGATCGTTGGCGCTGGCAAAGACCTGGAGCGGCCCGGCAATGTCCAGCAGCTGGGCATCGGCGAACGCCAGGATGTCGACGGGGTGAGGTCCGCCGAAGGTTGGCCGGATTTGCAGGCATTCTGACATATCGGCCGCAGCGTGCGTCGCTAGAATAAGGCCGTCAAGCTGAAGGAGGGCGACAATGGCGGATCAACGCGTGGGAATTCTGGTGTTCCCCGATGTTCAGCAACTCGATCTGACAGGCCCCTTCGAGGTATTCGCCTCAACACCCGGCCTTTCGGTCGAACTCGTCGGCAAGTCGACGCAGCCCCTGCGAAGTGCGAGCGGCCTGATCCTCGCTCCCGACCAGACGCTGGCGTCAGCGTTGCCGTATGATGTGATCTGCGTGCCGGGCGGCGTCGGCGTCAACGCCCTCCTGGACGACCAGTCAATACTCACTTTCCTTCGCGCGCAGGCCGAGACCGCCCGCTTCGTCACCTCGGTCTGCACGGGCTCGCTGGTCCTGGGGGCCGCCGGACTGCTTACCGGTCGACAGGCGACCACGCATTGGGCCAGCCACGACCTGCTGGCCGCCTTCGGCGCCAGACCGACGGCGGCGCGGGTCGTGCGCGACGGCAAGTTCTTCACCGGCGGCGGCGTCACGGCCGGTATCGACATGGCGCTTACCGTCGTGGCCGAGATCTTCGACCAGGCAACGGCCGAGGCTGTGCAACTGGCGCTGGAATATGCGCCAGCCCCACCCTTCGGCGCCGGCCATCCCACGAGCGCGCCGCCCGCCGTCCTGGCCCGCGTGCGCGAGCGCGGCAAGGCCGTCCGGCTGGCACGCGAAGCCATCATCTCTCGCCTTGGCGCCCCTCGCTAAGCCTCGATTACGGACGCTTGCTCCTTCAAGGTGCCCTTTTTACCACCTTGAAGGACATGGAGCGGTGGAGGGCGACGTCCTGAATGCTGATACCGCACACGGGCTTCTCTGCCGCTTGCTCGACTTCGGCCGCCGGCACGTCTCCCGTCGAGAAGCTGAGCCTGGTCGAAGGCCGTCTCAGGCGGCAAGGACCCCCAGCCGGCCGCATATCTCCTTAAGCGTGGCCTCGAGGCGCGGCAGGCCGCCAAAACGCAGGCCCAGCGCCGTCAGCCTGCCGCTGTCCATCTCGATGAAGGCGTCGTCCACCTGCTCGCCCGGCAGCGGGCCGCGCGCACCGGTCATGGACTGGACGATCGCCACAATCTCCCGCGTGGAGACCATGCGGTCGCTGCAGTTGAAACACTGGCCCCCCACACACGCCGTCGGCTGCTCGAGCAGGAGAGCGACCGCCCGCGCCACGTCCGCTGCGTGTACCTCGCTGGCCCGCCCCACGGGCACGACATCACCGGCGATGGCCGCCTTGACGAGCCCCAGCCATTTGGTGCGCTCGAACGGCTCGGCGATGCCGTAGACCCCGGTCGGACGGAGCACGGTCACGGGCCAGCCATCTTCCCTCGCGAACGCCCGCGCGAAGCCCTCCAGCGCCAGCTTCAGGGCGCCATAATGGGTCTCGGGCCATGCCGGATGCCGTTCGTCGAGCCGGCCGGCCCATGACCTTTGGCCATAGACCGCCCGGCTGGAGAGCAGGATGGCGCGCCCTACCCCTTCCCTACGTGCGGCCTCCAGCAAAGCGAGGCTCCCCATAAGATTGGTCCTAAGAAAGCCCGTGAGATCCTGGCCCTGCCCGCCACGATAGCGACCGGGTTCATGCTGGAAGGCCGCATGCACAAGGGCGTCGGTGCCATGGAGAAAAGTCCTGGGCGGCGTGGCGCCAAGATCGCCTTCGACAATGAGGGCGGGTCGCGGCAAGGGAGCCACCCGCGCGCCTGGACGGAGCAGGAGGACGAGATCGTGCCCCTGGCCCTGCAACTCCCGGGCAATATATTGCCCGACCAGGCCCGTGGCCCCGGTCAGCGCGACGCGCACGCCGCTTCACCGCCGAAAGGTGTGGGCAGGTCAGCCGGCAGGCTGCCGCCGCCATCCAGCCGCTGCCAGAGATCGATCAGGGGACCTAGGAGATGCCGCTTGGGATGCGACGCCGCCCAGGGCTTCTCATACTGGTAGTGAAGGATCTTCAAAGCCGGCCAGTGCCAGAGTTGGGGCAGGTTGAAGAAGACATACTGCAAGACGTTGAACGTATAGGGCAGCCCGTGCCAGTCCGGATACCAGGCCTCGAGGAAGGTTTGGTCGGTCCGTCGCCAGAAGGCTCCGGGCGCATCCAGGGTGGCCAGCATGTGATCGTACTCGCGCGGGTTCGGCCGCATGACGAAGACGCCTGAGTTCAGTCGCCCGACATCACTCAGTTGCTCGTAAATGTTCGGGGCCCCGACAAAGGCCGGATAGGCAAACAGCCGGTCGACATTGCGCAGCACGAGCGCGTCCGCATCGATGAAGACGATCTTTTGATAGCGTTCCAGCCGCCAGAGGGAGAGCTTGCAGAAATTGTCCAATGGATCGTGGAAGAGCGGCTTCTCGCCTTTGCTGAAGGGGGCGGCCGCGTGCAAGGAGGGCCTGGCATGGCGGGCCCTGAAGTCTGCGGAGACGGCCGGCTGGCGCACCCTCTCGACCAAGCAGCCCTCGCGCAGCAACGGCTCGAGATCGGGGACAGACTCCGTTGCCAGCACCAGAAGCGGGCGCGTGGCTCCAGCCTGCCGAAGCGAGCGGGCCAGGGCGCGCGCGCCCCTCGCATAATCGGCATTGGTCACCAGCGTCGCATAGACTTCGCACATGAGCCGCGCTTCAGGCCCCGACCACCCTGAGACGTCGGCGCTCCGGGTCGCGATCCAAAAGAAGCGAGCGTTCGGCGGTCCAGCCGGAGACGCAGGGAATGCGCGCCCGATCGATGCGATGGGCAAAGCGCCTGGCGACGTCGACGATCTCGGCAAGCAGCCCCGCCTCCAGCGTCGTCGGCTCGAGGCCCAGGCGAAGGAATTGCTCGTTTCTGACGACGAGGTCGTTCTCCTCGGCCTCATTGCGCGGATTGGGCAGATGCACGACCTCGCCACCCACCATGCCGGCCACGATAGCGGCCAGGTCGCGCACGCGATGGCTCTCGGTCATCTGGTTGAAGATCTGTACCCTGCCGCCTGCGGTCGGCGGATTGTTCAGGGCGATCTCGATGCATCGGACCGAATCCTGGATATGGATGAAGGCCCGCGTCTGGCCGCCCTGACCATGCACGGTCAAAGGATAATTGATCGCTGCCTGCACCAAAAAGCGATTGAGCACCGTGCCGTAATCGCCATCATAATCGAAGCGATTAACCAATTGCGGATGCCGCTTTGTCTCCTCGGTGTTCGTTCCCCAGACGATGCCCTGGTGCAGATCGGTGATCCTGAGCTTGTCATTCTTGGCGTAGAACTGGAAGAGGAGCTGATCCAGGCATTTGGTCATGTGGTAGATGCTGCCTGGATTGGCCGGATAGAGGATCTCCTTCTCGGCCGGCTGACCCTCCGCGTCCAGGACACCCACCTTCAGATACCCCTCGGGGATGGCCGCCCCCATCGTGTCGTAGCCATAGACGCCCATCGTGCCCAGATGGACCAGATGCGCATCCAGCTTGAGGGCCGTTATGGCGTTCAGGACATTGTGGGTGGCATTGACGTTGTTGTTGACCGTGTAGCCCTTATGGCGATCGGTCTTCATCGAATAGGGCGCTGCCCGCTGCTCGGCGAAATGGACGATCGCCTCGGGACGAAACTCGGCCAGCCAGATCTTGAAGCGCTCATACTCGCTGGCGATGTCGATCAACTGAAAGCCGAGCTGCCGCCCGGTCTGCTCTTTCCAGATACGGATACGCTCCTGAATCGAATCCATGGGGGTGAGCGACTGCACGCCCAGCTCCGCATCGATCCAGCGCCGGCTCAGATTGTCGACGATATGGATATCGTGGCCCCGCGCTGAAAGATGCAGAGTTGTCGGCCAACCGACGAAGCCGTCGCCACCTAGAACCGCTATCCGCATGCCTTCACCCTCCAAGCCGACGCGCCGCCTTTCGCAAGGTCTTATCCGTCCTTTAGTTGTAATCCGCGGCAGCACCGCGACAAGCTGCCGTCCTGTGCGCTGCTGGATTGTGCCGCAGGATCGATACGGGCCGCCCCATAGGCCGAGCCCGATCTTGGATCATCGCCGTCCGCACCAAGCGGCGCAAGTCACGAAAGCTTGCTAGGCGACCGCGGTCACGTCGACTTAGACTGCATCGTTGGGTCAACGCGTCCAATGACGAAGACCAGGGCCAAGCGCCGGCTTCCAGCTGCTCTAGGCTACCGTCCGGATGCGGGCATCGTCCTCGCGGTCCGCCCGATCGGTCTGATAAGCCATGGTCTGGACGATATTCTCGACCGCCACACAGACGTTCTCGAGAATGTCGGCGATATTGGCGAAGACGATCCACGCTGAGCCGCGATGCCCACCGCCAGCACGCCGTCAGCACCGAGCCCAACCTTACCCGCCACATACAGGAAGCGCTTGGTCCCCCATCGCCAAGCTATAGGCGCTGGGGACCGCCCGATCCGGCGAGTTCTTGACGCTGATCGCTATCATTGACGATTCCTTGCAAGGTTTCGCCGGATCGTCATGCAAGAAGGCGGCCGTCATCTCCAGGACGACCGCCAACTCCGAGTCAAGGATGACGGAGAGCCCTGCGGAGGCTCCCGGGAGTGCTAGAACTCCAGCAGATTGTCGCGGAAGTGGTCGTGCGCCCATTCACGACGCATCAACCCTTGACGCTGCAAGGCGGGCACCAAGCCGTCGGTGATTTCGGACAGTGAGCGGCGGCTGGTATTGGACTGCGTGACGAGAAAGCCATCGCCGCCCACTTCCGCCATCGCCTCCCCCATGCGCCGTGCGATCTGCTCGGGCGTTCCGACAAGTTCCAGCGACCGATCGCCGGTATCCTCGTTCATCGCCTGACGCAAAGTGCGGTTGCCGGCCTTTTGCTTGAACTCATCAAGCGATTGCTGGTGACCATTGGTCTTAAGCTCGAGCGCGCTGACCGGCGTGTCCAGATCCATCTTACCAAAATCGATATTGGTGATCTTGCCGAGAAAGGCCAGGCGCTGCTCCACCTTCTCCGACTGGCGCTCCAGGCGCCGCTGCCGCAAACGCTGCGCCTCCTCCTCGGTCTCGCCGATCGTGGGCGAGATCAGGAAGAGTACCTTGATCGTGTCGGGATCACGGCCCTGCGCCTTGGCCCGCGCCCTCACGTCCTCGCGATAGGCCTTCATGGCCTCGATGCCGTAGGTGGCGGCGATGATCGTGTCGGCGTGACGCGAGGCGAATTGCCGCCCACGCGGCGAGCCGCCGGCCTGGGCGATCACCGGACGCCCCTGCACGCAAGGCCCGGAATTGAGAGGCCCACGCGACTTGTAGTACTGGCCAGCATAATCGATGGCATGCACCTTCGCCGGATCGATGAGCACGCCGCTCTCGGGATCGGCGACGATGGCGCCGGGCTCGAAGGAATCCCAGAGCCCGTTCACGACCTCCATATATTCATCGGCCATGTCGTAGCGCTGATCGTGCGGCGGCATGCCATCCAGGCCGAAATTGCGGGCGGCGAAGTCCGAACTGCCGGTCACCATGTTCCAGCCGGCCCGGCCCTGCGAGACCTGATCCAGGGTCGCCACGAGACGAGCCAGGAGATAGGGCGGATAGGCGAAGGTCGCCAGCGTCGGCACGATGCCGATCCGCCGCGTGGCGGCCATCATCAGGCTGGCCACCACCGAGGGATCCTGGCGCGGCACTGAGAGGCCATTCTTCAGATAGATGTCGCGCGACCCACCGAAACTCTCGCCCACATAGCTCGAATCCTCGAGCAGCACGTAGTCGAAGCAGGCCTTCTCCAGGAGCTTGGCGACGTCGACGAAGAAATCGGGGACCATCCACTCCTTGCCGATATTGCCCGACCAGGGCTCACCCCAGGCCTGCACGCTGGAGCCGGCCAGAAACCAGCCGAGATGGAAACGCTTGTCCGCCATCGAAATCGCTCCTTCGCTGCCGGCCGCCCGCGCTCTTCCAGGAAAAGCAGCTTGACGACCTGTGATCAGCCTCGATAGTGGATTTAGAGTCAACTCCAAGTCAAGTGTCATCGCCGCGCTTCGACCGAAGGGAAACCGATGTCAGATCATGACGCCGTCGTCGCGCACGTTGCGGCCACACGCTTTCCATTCGCCGGCCAGACCACATGGCCCGAGGATTATGTGACGATCGTCAATGTCCCCGAGCCCAAGCGCGCCATCCCGTTCGCCGACGGCTATCACTATCCCGACATCGCGATCGTCGATTCGACCGGCCGCCTGCGCGAGGCGGGCGAAGTGCTGATGACCGTCGATCCGGCGGCGACCGCATCGCTCAAGGCCGTCTCCGAAGCGACCGACACCGACACGCCGACCCATGTCCGCCATTTCTTCGTCTACGTTCCGGCGGGCATGGAGGCGGCGGCGCAAAAGCTCCTGGACGATGCCGCCATTTCCTATGCCGGCGTCCGCAGCTTCGTCTGTACGGCTGAGGGCAGCATCAAGATCCTGCCCTTCGTCACCGCCGGCAGCCAATTCGACAACCAGGCGACCTGACGCAGCCGCGCTGCCTCAATCCTTGTAGTCGGGCTGCTCGCGGTCGAGCTTGCGGCGCAGCGCCTGCCAGGGCAGCCAGCCCTTGCTGGCATCGCTGGTGAACTGAAGGCTGGCCCGGGCAACCGTCGATTCGCCCGGCATGACCAGCTTCACGCCACCCGACTGGGCGGCGAGCTGGATACGGCAGGCCTGCTCCAGATAATACATCCAGTAGAACGCTTCGGCGATCGTGCGGCCGACGGTGAGGAGACCATGGTTGCGCAGGATCAGGCAGGGCTTGTCGCCGAGGTCCCTGGCCAGCCGCTCGCGCTCGGAGAGATTGTCGCTGTCAGCAATCCCCTCGTAATCGTGGATCGCGACCTTGCCGTGGAACTCCATGCTCATCTGGTTCAAGGGCAATATGCCCTGATCCTGCGCCGCCACCGCCATCCCAGCCAAAGTATGGGTGTGCATGACGCAATGCGCATCGGGACGGCCCAGGTGAATGGCCGAATGGATGACGAAGCCGGCGGGGTTGACCGGCCAGCTGGTCTCTTGGGCCGGCTCGCCGCCCGCATCGACGACAACCAGCGAGCTTGCGGTGATTTCCTCGAAGAGAAGCCCGTAGGGATTGACGAGAAAGCGGTGATCAGGCCCCGGCAATCGCGCCGAAAGATGCGTGTAGACGAGGTCGGTCATGCCGAAGATCGCGAAGAGCCGATAGGCGGCCGCCAGGTCTTCGCGCAGCTCGATCTCGGTCGGGCGACGGTCGGGATCGGGTTTTCTCGGGGGCTTCAGCAACGGCTTCATCCTTCCATTTCGTCGAGGGGCATGCGCCAAGGGGTGGCAAAGGGGTCGTCACGCTCGCTCCGGACCCGGTTGATGGGCGCCGTTGGGTCAAGGTAGCCCACCGCCATGCCGCAGACGAGATCCCAGTCGGGCGGAACACCGAGGAAGGTCTTCACCGCACCCGCATGCATGGCCCAGTCGGCCTGCGGGCAGGTATCGATCCCGGCCTCACGCAACAACAGCATGACGGTCTACAGGAAGATACCCAGATCCAACCATTGATAGCGACCGAAAGCGGCCGGCATCAGGAAGAAAAGGCCTTGCGGCGCGCCGAAAAACTGGAAGTTCTCGTCGATCCAGGCCGCCCGCGCCGCCCGATCATCTCGGGCGATCCCGAGTGCCCCGTAGAGAAGTGCGCCGTTCCGCAGCCGGCGCTCCTGGTAGGTCGCCGGCAGGCTTGCGGGATAGAAGTCATGCGCCAGGGGCTCACCCGCGGGCTCGGCGACGCGACGCTCGCGCATCAATGCCTTGAGCATCGCCAGCCGTTCGCCCGCGACGAATTCGACCGACCAGGGCTGCAGATTGCCGCCCGAGGGTGCGCGTGCCGCCTGTCGCACGATCGACCGCAGCCTCTCACCCTCGACAGGCTGGTCGAGGAAGGCGCGCACCGAGTGGCGGCCATTGACGGCGGCGGTCACGCTGCTCATGCGCTGCCGCCCTTCCCGTTCCGGACCAAGCCGCGCAGTATCACCGCGAGATGGGCCGAGCCAGCCTTCAGCATGTCTTCCGCCGCCAGAGTCTCCGAGGCGATGAAGCGGCTGAAATTCCATGTCGTGATACCGACGATGAGGTCGGCCAGGACGACGGGATCCACGTCGGGTGCGAGCCGGCCGCGCTCCTGATAGGTCCTAAGCAGCGTCACGTATTGCCGCTTGATCAAGAGGTTCAAGCGCCCGCCCGCCCTTTGCGCCTTGCCGGCCGGCTCCAGATATTGCGCCGCCAGGATCGCGCGCCAGCATCCCTTGGAGAGGTGCTGCAACGCCTGCTCCGCCAGCAGGCGTTCGAAGGCGTTGATGCCGATAAAGGGATCATCTGGCGGGTTGCGCACCATGCGGCGCCTGGCCGGTAGGGCCGTGCGCACATGCCGGAGCGCCAGCTCCATCAAAAGATTGGGTTTGGTGGCAAAGTAATTATAGACGGTAGCGGGTGCCACCGAGGCAATCTCGGCGATCTCCTCGATATGCGTCGCCTCATATCCATTGCGGGCGAAGAGCAGGTCGGCTGCGTCCAGGACCTGTGCCACACGCCTTTGTCGATGCTTCGCTCGTAGATTGACCCCAGCCATGCCTTCACCCTTGGTCTTGCCCGTGCCGGCGGTCAGCCGCCGATCTATATTTCTACTGAACTCCAAATATGGAGTTGACGCTAGAGCTATGCGCCGCGCAGAGTATGAGTACAAGGCGTGATCGGATGGGATCGAGACGACCGTCCGTGGATCTTCGAATGTCGCCTTCCCTACTCGCTATTTGCTTGAAGAGTGCGCATGAGTCTAAGGCTGATCGACAATCCGCCGCCCTGGCCGAATGGCGCCCGCTGCGCCGTCTGCTTCTCCTTCGATTTCGACGCGGAAAGTCTGCTCCACCTCTATTATCCGGCCGATTCGCGCCGCCGCATCAGCCTTTCCTCGTCCCTCCGCTATGGCGCGAACGTCGCGATCCCCCGCCTGGTCCAGATCTGGCGCCATTTCGGCATGCGCCAGACGGTCTTTGTGCCGGGTTGGTGCATCGAGACCTATCCCAAGGCGATCGAAGCACTCCTGGCCGACGGCCATGAGATCGCCCACCACGGCTGGCTGCACGAACGGCCAAATCAGCTCTCGCGCGACGACGAGGGTCTCGTTCTCATCCGCGGCATCGAGGCCATCATCGCCGCGACAGGGGCGCGCCCTAAGGGCTATCGCTGTCCGTCGGGTGCGTTTTCCGAATACACGCTCGACCTGCTGCTGGCCGAGAACTTCGCCTACGACGCCTCGCTTGGCGGCGACGACGTTCCCTATCGCATCGAAGGCGAGACGGGCTCGCTCCTGGAGCTGCCATCGGATCACGCGCTCGATGACTGGCCGCAATATGTCAACATGAAGGAATTCAACATGGGCATGACGATCCAGTCGCCGGCACGGGCGATGGACGTCTTTCGTGCCGAATTCGATGCGGCGCACGCCCATGGCGGCCTCTGGGCGGCGATCTGGCATCCCTTCGTCTCCGGCCGGCTCGCCAGGGCCGAGGCCATGGTCGAGCTCATCCAGCACATGCAGGCGAAGGGTGGTGTCTGGTTCGCGACGCTAGCCGAGATCGCGGCCCATATCGAGGAGGTCACCGCCAAGGGCCTCTGGACGCCGCGTCGCGAGACCCTCCCCTTCTGGCCGGAACCGGTGCCGCAACTCGTCGTGCCGAGCCGCTAGCAATCTTTCCTCGTCGCACCCTGGCCCTTAGGAGCTGGCCCATGAACTCTCGTTGCCGTGGATGGCTGGCCGCAGCCCTCCTTGTGTCGCTCTGTCCGCCGGTCGCCGACGCGGCGTCGCTGCCGGCCGAGATCGCCTCCAGCAAGACCCTGCGCCTGGCACTCGAGCCCAGCTACCCGCCGCTCGAGATGCGCGATACCAAGACCAACGAGTTGACGGGATTCGACGTCGAACTGGCAACGGCGATCGCCAGCGATCTCGGCCTCAAGATCGAATGGCAGACGAGCGCCTTCGAACAGCTCACGCCATCGCTGCAATCCGGTCGCGCCGACATGATCATGAGCGGCTTCTACGACATTCCCAAGCGCCGGGGCATGTTCGACTTCGTCGATTATCTGAAGGCGGGCGCGCAGTTCTACACGCTGGCCGCGAGCAAGGAGCTGAAGACGGTCAGCGACCTCTGCGGCAAGACGGTGACGACCACGCGCGGCACCAGCTTCCCCGAAACGATCAAGGCGCTGAGCGACAAGAGTTGTGCCGGCAAGGAGCCGATCACCGTCATCGTCGACACCGATCTTGGCCAGCAATTGAGCAATCTCAAGCAGGGACGCGCCGATGCCGCCGTACAGGGCCTGGAGGCCGTGCCGACGATCGTCGCCCAGGATCCCGGCATGTACCGGCCGATGGGCGAGCCCTTCTCCTCGACCCTCATGGGCATGGCGTTCAGCAAGGATAATCCGGGCCTGCGCGACGCCTTCCAGGAGGGCCTGAAGAAGGTCATCGCCGATGGCCGCTATGACGCCCTGATCGCCAAATGGAAGCTCGACCTCAGCAGCTACAAGGAGGCCACCGTCAACCTCGGTCCGGCGCCATGACGCAGGCGGAGGGCCGCGCCGCGGCGGGCCTGTGCGTCTCGGATGGCGATGTCGGCATCGACGATACCGACATCGCGCGCCTGCGCCATGTCCGGCCGCGCCATTATGGCCGCATCCTGGCGGTGCTGCTGATCGTCCTCTTCGCGGGCTTTCTCATCAAATCCTTCGCGGAGGGCCAGATCGACTGGCCGGAGGTCGGCAATTACCTCACCTGGCCGACCATCCTCATGGGCGTCGTCAACACCGTCTGGCTCTCGATCGCCAGCATGGCGATCGGCATCGCCCTGGGTGTTGCCTGCGCCATCGCCCGCAACTCGCCCAACCCCGTCGTGCGCAGCGCCGCGATCTTCTATGCTTGGTTCTTTCGTGGCACGCCCGTCATCCTCCAGCTCCTGATCTGGTTCAACCTGGCTCTGGTCTTTCCCCGCCTGGGTATCGCCGGTGTCTGGGACGTCAGGACGGTGACGGTCATCACGCCGGCCGTGGCGGCACTCTTGGGCTTCGGTCTGAACGAGGGCGCCTATGTCTCCGAGATCGTCCGGGCCGGCCTCCTCTCCGTCGATCGCGGCCAGTACGAGGCAGCCCGCTCGATCGGCATGCGCGAAATGAAGGCGCTCCGGCGTATCATCCTGCCGCAGGCCATGCGCGTCGTCGTGCCACCGCTCGGCAACGAGTTCATAGGCCTCATCAAGATGACCTCGCTTGCAAGCATCGTCGGCTTCAACGACGTGCTCCGCAGCGCCCAGGACGTCTATTACACCAACACCAAGGTGATCGAGCTCCTGATTGTGGCCGCCATATGGTATCTCATCGTCGTCTCCGTCCTCTCCTTCGGCCAGGGCTTCATCGAGCGCCGCTTCGGCCGTGGCTTTAGCGGGAGCGGCCGGCGTTGACGGCGCCGATCGTCGCCGCCCGCAAGGTGGGCAAGCTCTTTGGCGAGATGGCGGCCCTCGTCGACGTGACGCTGGACGTCATGCCAAAGGAGGTCGTCTGCATCATCGGCCCCTCCGGTTCGGGCAAGACGACGTTCCTGCGCTGCATCAACCAGCTCGAGCGCATTAATTCCGGTGCGCTCTGGGTGAACGGTGAACTCAACGGCTTTCGCCGCCAAGGCGATTTGTTGCACCCGCTAGGCGAGGCCGAGATCGCCCGCCAGCGACGCGTGACGGGCATGGTCTTTCAGCGCTTCAATCTCTTTCCTCACATGACCGCCCTCGAGAACATCATCGAGGGGCCAGTGCACGTCCTGAGGCGGCCACCAGACGAGGCGCGCGAGGAAGCCAGAGCCCTGTTGGCAAGGGTGGGGCTGGCCGACAAGCAAAGCAGTTTTCCAGCCGAACTTTCCGGCGGCCAGCAGCAGCGTGTGGCGATCGCCCGCTCGCTGGCGATGCGCCCGAAGCTCATGCTCTTCGACGAGCCGACCTCGGCCCTCGATCCCGAGCTGGTGGGCGAGGTCCTGGCCGTCATGCGCGACCTTGCAAGCAGCGGCATGACCATGATCGTCGTTACGCACGAGCTGGAATTCGCCCGTGACGTTGGCGACCGTATCGTCTTCATGGACAAAGGCCGCGTCGTCGAGACCGGCCCTGCCGCCCAGTTGATGGCAAGCCCACGGGCTGCCCGCACCCAGGAGTTCCTCCGTCGGGTCCTGACCCGCGGCTGAACCTTTCAAAATCCGGAGATTTTGTCGATGCCCGTCGTCGTCGATACCGCGCGTTTCCTGGCCGATCTGCATGAGCTTCGCCAGATCGGCACGTATAAGACCGGCGTGCACCGGCCGACCTATTCCAAGGAGGACATGGACTCCCGTCGCTGGCTGATGACGAAGATGGCCGAGATCGGCCTTGAGCCCGAGATGGACGGAATCGGCAACGTCATCGGCCGCCACCCCGGCCCGGGCCCGCATCTCCTGGTCGGCAGTCATATCGAGACACAGAACCAGGCGGGCTGGCTGGACGGCGCGCTGGGCGTCGTCGCGGCACTGGCCCTGGCACGGAGCGGCCTGCCCGTCGATGTGGCCGCCTATGTCGACGAGGAGGGCCATTTCGATGTCGGCTTCCTCGGCAGCCGCTCCTTGATCGGCGATCTCACCGAGGCCGATCTCGACAAAGCGCGCAACCGGACCGACGGGACGCCGCTTCGCCAGGCGCTGCGGGCGGCGGGCCTCTCGGGAGAACCCCGCTTCCGCCTCGATCCCACGCGCTACAAGGGCGCCTACGAGTTGCATATCGAGCAGGGCACGCAGCTGGAGCGCGAGGGGCTGCGCGCCGGGGTCGTCACCGGCATCGTCGCGATCTGGCAGTTCGCCATCCGTATCGTCGGCCAGCAGGATCACGCCGGGGGCACGACGATGGCCGAGCGCAAGGATGCGGGTCTGGCGGCGGTTCGCCTCCTGGCAGCGATCGATCGGGAGTTTCCCAAGGTCTGCGGCCGGCGCTCCACCTGGACCACGGGTCGGATCACGCTCAGCCCCGGCGCGCCCTCGATCATCCCGGGCGAGGCGAACATCCTCTTCCAGTTCCGCGACGTCGAGATGGCCGTTCTCGAGCGCATGGAGGAGTGCCTCGTCCGCCTCGTTCAGGAGAGCAATCGCAACGAGCGGACCGAGGCCTTCCTCGAGGTCATCGACAAGGCCATCCCGGCCGTCTGCGACCCCGCCATGATGACGGCCCTCGAGGCCGCCGCCCGCGAGCATGCCCCGGACGCCTGGCAGTTCATGCCAAGCGGCGCCGGGCATGATTCGCAAAATCTCGCCCGCATCATGCCGGCCGCCATGCTGTTCACCCCGAGTATCGGCGGGATCAGCCATCACTGGGCCGAGGACACCAAGGAAGAGGATCTGGCGCTCTGCTGCCAGATCCTGGCGACGGCGGCCGAACGGTTCCTGGCTGGCTGACGAGGCCCGCGCCGCCTGAAATCATCCCTGGCCGGCGCGTGCCCGTATGCCCGCCAGCGCGTCCTCTGCCGCGTGCACCAGAGCCGGCACGTCGACATCCTTGAGTCTGCCCGCTTCCTTGAGGATCCGTCCGTCGGCCATGACGAAGCTGACATTGGCTGGTTGTGCCGCATGCGTGAGGACGGCATCCAGATCGGCGGTCGGACCGGTATTGATGTCCGCCATGTCGACGAGGATCAAATCCGCGCGCTTGTGCGGGCGGATCGATCCCGTGACGTCGGCAAGGCCGAGATCGCTTGCACCGCCGATCGTTGCCCACTCGAGGAAGGTTCGGGCGGGAATGGGTTCCTGACGCTCGGCACTCCCGGCGGCGATGTTAAGCGCGATCTTCATCACATTGAAGAAATCGGCATTGCCCGCGAGCGGCGTGTTGTCGATCGACAGGCTCAGCTTCACGCCGGCGTCGTGCAGCAGCCCGATCGGCGGGATGCCAAACCCGACGCGCAGCTCGGTCCATGGACTGAGACTGACGGGTGAGCCACTGGCAGCGATGGCACGCGCATCCTCGACCGTCGCATGCGTGGCGTGGACGAGCTGGATGTCGGGGCCGAGCAGCCCCTCGCGGGCCAGCGTTGCGATGGCCTGTTGCTTGGCAAGCTCGCGCGTGATGGCGATATGCACGCTCAAGGGCAGTTTCTGAGCGCGCGCGAAGGCCCACTCCTCGCGCCAGATCGCGGCCTCGCTCCGCTCCGGGCCGCGCACGCACATGCCAAGGCTCGTGAGGCCGTCATCCGCGCCGACCTCGCTCTGCACACGCTCCAGCGCGGCAAAATCCATCCGCGCACCCGGCCCCATCTCCTGGGGGTAACCAAAGGCGAACCGGCCCCGCAATCCGCTCTCTCGATGGGCTCTGATCTCCGCCATCGCATGATCGTAACCACGTGTGTTGTGCGACCAATTATGCACGGTCGTAATGCCGCTATAAGCTGCCTCGGCCAGAGCCAGCCTGGCACCCAGATAATTGTCATCCGGCCTGAAGGCTGGCGCCAAGCGGCGCCAGGCTGGCCAATAGCCCGCCTGCCCCCCGGCAAGACCGCGGCCGACGGAATTCCACATATGCCAATGCGTATCGATCAGACCCGGCATCAAGACGGCATCCGGGCGGTCGATCAGCGTCGCACCAGGCGCCTCGATCGCCTTGCCGACCGCGACGATCCAGCCATCCCTGACATGCACCGCCCCGCCCTCGACGTCGCCCCCCGGCTCCATGGTCAGCACACGACCGGCCCGAATGAGATATTCCCCGCGGACGGCAGCGGCGAGCGACGATGCTGCTGGCGCTGCAAGGTCAGAGGCGGCCAGTCCCGCCAAGGCGCCGAAACGCCTTCTGTTGATCGGACCGCAAAGAAGGCACATCCTCATTCCCCGCTCATGTCGCCCTGCCAGATACAAGCTACCCGGCATGAGCGCTCTTTGATATCGGCAGCACGACAGAGGCTGGGACATGACGTTGAGACAGCAGCAGGCTCCTTGCAAGGTAGCCTTGATCGTCGGTGCCGGCCCCGGGATCAGCGGTGCGTTGGCCCGCCGACTCGCGGCGAGCGGCGCCAAGGTCGCGATTTGTGCCCGGGACGGCCAGCGCGTGGCGGCGCTGGCGGACGCCACCGGTGCTGCGGCCTTCACCGCCGACGCCACCGATGCCGGTGCCGTGGCGAGACTGTTCGTCGAGGTCGAGGAACGTTTTGGCAGCCCCGATTTCGTCCTCTACAATCCCAGCGCGCGCGCCGGCGGACCACTGACCGAGCTCGAACCCGAAGCTGTGGCGACAGCGCTGGCGATCGGCGCCTTTGGCGGCTTTCTTGTGGCGCAGCAGGCAGCACGGCGCATGATCCCGCAAGGCGGCGGCGCCATCTTTTTCACCGGCGCCACCGCCAGCCTAAAGGCCTATGCAGGCTCAGCTGGCTTTGCCATGGGCAAGTTCGCGCTTCGAGCTCTGGCCCAGAGTGCCGCCCGCGAACTCGGCCCTAAGGGCATCCACGTCGCTCATTTCATCATCGATGGCGGCGTGCGCTCGGCTAAACGGCCAGACCCGGCAGATGCGCCCGACAGCACCCTCGATCCCGATGCGATCGCCACCGTCTATCTCGATACCCTGGCCCAGCACCGAAGTGCCTGGGCGCACGAAATCGACCTCAGGCCCTGGGTGGAGCGCTTTTGAAGCCATCCCAAGACCCTTGCTCAAAGGGTGCGGCCAGCGGACACAAGTGAGGCCTTTCCGCCCATTCACCCCGTTCTCTAACTTGGCGAAACCAGGTGAAATCGGCATCAAGGCGCCCCAAGCCAACGGCAGACTGCGAATAGATGAGCATCGGTTTGATCGCGCTTCTGGATGACGTGGCCGCCATAGCCAAGCTGGCCGCGGCATCACTCGACGATATTGCCGGCCAGACAGCTACGGCCAGCGCCAAGGCTGCCGGCATCGTCATCGACGATGCTGCCGTGGCCCCCAATTATGTCGTAGGCGTCTCGCCGGCGCGCGAATTCCCGATCATCTTGAAGATCACGCTGGGCTCGCTACGCAATAAACTGATTTTCCTCCTGCCAGCCGCCCTGTTGCTCGGCTATTTCGCGCCCTGGGCCATCACGCCGCTCCTGATGCTGGGCGGCGCCTATCTCTCCTACGAGGGGGCGGAGAAGGTGCTAGGGGCGATCAAGCCGCACCATGGCGGGGTCAGTGCCGAAACGACGGCGGTGGCCGCCGATCCCAAGACATTGGAGGACGAGAAGGTCCAAAGCGCCATCAAGACCGATTTCATCCTTTCAGCCGAGATCATGGCGTTCACGCTGGCATCGATCCCGGCCGGCAGCATCTGGGTCCAGGCCGTGATCATGGCCCTGGTCGCCATCCTGATCACGCTTGCCGTCTATGGTGTCGTGGCTCTCATCGTCAAGGCGGACGATCTGGGTCTGGCTTTGGCGGGCAACCGAGATGCCTCCTTCCTCGGCAGCATCGGCCGTGGCACCGGGCGCGGCCTCGTCAAGACCATGCCCATCCTCCTCAAGCTCCTCGGGATCGTCGGCACGGCTGCCATGATCTGGGTCGGCGGCGGCATCATTATCCACGGCCTCGAGGTCTATGGCCTGCCGGCCCTGGGCCATGCGATCGAGACGGCGGCCGAAACCGTTACCCATCCACTGCCGGCTGGCGGCAGCATCGTCGCATGGATCGTCAAGGCCGCGGCCTCCGGCATTGTCGGCCTGGCGCTGGGTGCCCTCCTCATCCCGCTGGCGACCTATGGCCTGGCGCCGATCGCCCGCGCCCTCAAAGGCAGGCGCGGTCAGGCCGTCTGAAGAAAGGCGGCGCTCAGGGTACTGTAAGATCCACACCGTAGCGCTCGGGCGGCAAGACCTCCTTGATCAAGCCACCCGCCTGAAGATAGGCCGCGACCTTCTCATAGCCGGCTTTGTCCAAAGCGCCCGGCGGCGAGGCCACGGCCGGAACTGTAACGGTCCAGGACCGACGATTGAGTTCGTCGTCCAGCTCTGGCGCGAAGGTCTTGAAGCTGTCGAAGGCGGCATCGGGATTGGCCTTCAGCCAGGCGGCCGCCTTGGTAACGGCGTCCATAAAGGCCTTCAGCTCCGGACGGCCCACATCGCCCCGATTGGCCACATAGACCATCTCGTCGTAGCTGGGGACACCCTCCTCCTCGACAGGATAACAATGCGTCGAGACACCCTGCATGGCGAGTTGGATGGGCTCGAAATTGCGATAGGCGCCGATCACCGCATCCACCTGTCCGCTAGCCAGAGCGGAAGCCAGGGAGAAATTGACGTTGACGAGTTCGACGTCGCCCAGCTTCAGTCCATGCCGCGCCAGGATCGTTCGCATGAGGATCGTCTGCAGATCGCCGATCGAGTAGCCGATCTTCTTGCCTTTCAGGTCGTCCAGGGCCGGCCCGTCGCTTTTGACCATGAGGCAGGTAAGTGGTCGGTCGATAATCGTGCCGATCCGCACGAGCGGCACGCCTTCCGCCTGTTGCATGATCAATTGGGGCTCGTAGTTGATACCAACATCGGCCTGCCTCGCGATCAGGAGCTTGGTGGCATCATCGGCGCTGGATGGCACGATAACGTCGACATCGAGCCCCTCGGCCGCGAAGAAGCCCTTCTGCTTGGCAACGATGATGGGCGCGTGGCTGGGATTCGCGAACCAGTCCAAAAGGACGCGGAGTTTTTGCGCCGCCGCGGCTGGTCCCGCCCCTCCGGCCAACAAACTGGTCATAACGAAGAGCGCCAAAAGGCCCCGCCGCAGCATCGCACTACCCTTTACTCGCATGGTCCAGCGGCAGGACTTAGAGCCTAAGGGGCAGCCCCGCTAGTCCTTTCCCCACTGACTGGACATTCGAGAGCGGCTGGCCAGACTAAGGCGCATCTACCCTTCAAAAGCGGGAACGCGATGAACGTCTATTGGAACGAGATGGAGTTGGCCCACGACCCGGCCTTCTTTCTCCAGCGTGGCAATCTGCGTCAGCATTTCGAGGTGCCGGGCCGGGCGCTAGCCCTACTCGAGGGTGCCAAGGCCATGGGACTGACGATCACATCGCCGCCGCCGGTCGATCCCTCTGAGCTGGAAACCGTGCACGCGCCGGACTTCCTGGCGTTCCTCGAGCATGCTTCCACCGATTGGCGGGCGATGCCGGACAGCGCGCCCGAGGCGGTCCCCAACATTCATCCAACGCCAGAAATGCTGGCCAATGGCGCCAAGCCCTCGGCCACAATCGTCGGTCGCCTTGGCTGGTACACGGCCGACCTCGCCTGCCCGATCGGGCCCTCGACCTGGCAGGCCGCACTGGCGGCGGCGACCGGTGCTATCGCCGCCGCCGACGACGCGGCGGCGGGCCGGCATGCCTATGCCCTGGCGCGTCCCCCAGGTCATCACGCCTACCGGGCCCGGACAGGTGGCCATTGCTATCTCAACAACGCGGCCCTGGCGGCGGAGCGTCTCCGGGCCCATGGCGCAGATCGGGTGGCGATTCTCGACATCGACAGTCATCACGGCAATGGCACGCAAGGCATCTTCTGGGAGCGCGATGACGTCTTCTTCGCCTCGATCCACGGCGATCCGAACGGCTACTATCCCTGGTATGTGGGCCATGCGGACGAGACGGGCGCCGGTGCGGGCCAGGGCTGCACGCTGAACCAGCCTCTAGCACAGGGTACCGGCGATGGCCCCTGGCTGGCGGCCCTGGATAATGCTCTCGAATCTGCCCAACGCTTTGGCGCCGATGCGGTCGTGGTCAGTCTCGGCTTCGATGCCTCCGAGCACGAGCCCTTGAGCTTTCTCAAAATCACCGCCGATGGCTTCGCCCGCGCCGGCCAGGCCATCTCCCGGGCGCGCAGGCCCACCGCCATCGTCCAGGAAGGCGGCTACGCCGTCGACCATCTGGGCACTTTGCTGCAACGCTTCCTCGACGGGTTCGGCGCCTGAGCTCAGCGACAGACCGCCAGCTGGAAGCTTTCGATCCTGCCCGTTCGCGAAGGAAGTCAGGCGATGACCCGCTCCAAGCCGAAAGTGGATTTCCCGACCGGCAAGGTGCGCCGCTTCCTCGAGCCGGGTCCGATCGTGCTCGTCTCGTCCAGCTGGCGGGGCCAGCGCAACATCATGACGCTCGGCTGGCACACGGTGCTGGAATTCTCGCCGTCGCTGGTCGGGCTCATGATCTCGGCGGGCAATCACAGCTTCGAGCTAATCAGGAGCAGCCGCGAATGCGTGATCAACCTGCCAACGACGGCCCTGACCGCCGAGGTGGTCAAGATTGGCAATACGTCCGGTGCCAAGCTCGACAAATTCGCGGCGTTCGGCCTCACGCCCGAAGCCGCAGCCAAGGTCGAGGCGCCGCTCATCGGTGAATGTCACGCGAATTTCGAGTGCCGTATGCACGAGGATGCGCTGGTCGAGCGCTACAATTTCTTCATCTTCGAGGTGGTAAAGGCGCATGTAGCACCCTCGCCCGAGCATCCCCGGACCCTGCACTACACGGGCGACGGGGTCTTCATGGAGTCGGGCAGGATCATCAGCCGACGTTCGCTGTTCCGGCCGGAGCTGCTCGACTGACGATTCGAGCTGGTGACGGCCCGCGCTCCGTCTTGCTCGACGCCTGCGCTCGCATCACGTAGATGAGCACGCCCGCTCCCCCCAATCCACCGCCCATTTTTGACATGGCCGGGGATCCGAGCTCGAAGGGACGATGACGGCTCCAGGCCGGGCGTGACCGTTCGCAGCTGGGCGTTCGATGTGGCCGAGCATATGGGCCGGCCCTTAGCAGTTGCCAAGGCGCGGTGACAAAGCCGGCCGTGCGCGCCATGATCGACATGGAGCCAAGCCCGCGTCCCCCACAGCCACTTTTACCAAGGAGGCTCGCATGGCCAAACGGCAATTGAAACTCGGCGCGTTCATGCGGCCGGTCAGCCTCCACACGGGCGCCTGGCGCTACCCCGGCGCCTGGGCGGATGCGAATTTCAATTTCGCGCATCTCAAGCGCATGGCGCAAAAGCTTGAGGAAGGCCTCTTCGACGCCTTCTTCATGGCCGATCACCTGGCCGTGCTCAACATGCCGGTCGAGGCACTGAAGCGCAGCCACACGGTGACGTCCTTCGAGCCCTTCACGCTGCTCTCGGCGCTGGCCGGCGCCACCGAGCATCTGGGCCTGGTCGCTACCGCCTCGACCACATTCGACGAACCCTACCATATAGCCAGGCGCTTTGCCTCACTCGACCATATTTCGGGCGGCCGGGCCGGCTGGAACGTCGTTACCACCTCCAACCCGGACGCTGCCCGTAATTTCGGTCGCGAGGATCTGCTCGACCATGACGAGCGTTATCGCCGGGCCCGCGAGTTCGTCGACGTCGTCACCGGCCTCTGGGACAGCTTTGCCGATGATGCCTTCGTTCGCAACGTCGAGACGGGAATCTATTTCGACCCCGCCCGCATGCATGTCCTGGATCACAAGGGCGAGTTCCTAAATGTCCGCGGCCCGCTCAACATCGCCCGCCCAGTCCAGGGCTGGCCTGTCATCGTCCAGGCCGGTTCGTCCGAGCCGGGCCGCCAACTGGCAGCGGAAACCGCCGAGGCCATCTTTGGCGCCGCGAACACGATCGAGGCGGGCCGCGCCTTCTATGCGGACGTCAAGGAGCGGATGGATCGGCTTGGCCGTCCGCGCGAGCATCTCAAGATCCTGCCCGGCCTCTTTGTGATCGTAGCCGACAGCCTGGCAGAAGCCCAGGAGCGGCGTGCCTTGCTCGATAGCAAGGTGCATGCGCAAAGTGCGATCGCGTCCTTGTCGGTCTGGCTGGGACTGGATGTGAGCAGCTTCGATCTCGACCGGCCGCTGCCGGACAATCTTCCGGAGACCAACCAGAGCCGCTCCGGGCGCGAACGTGTCATCGAAATGGCGCGGCGCGAAAATCTGACGGTGCGGCAGCTGGCCCAGCGGCTCGGCGGCTATGGCGGCCTGACTATGATCGGAACAGCGGCCTCGATTGCCGATGAGATGGAGGCGTGGCTGGAAAGCGAGGCCTGCGACGGGTTCAACGTCATGTTTCCCTATCTGCCGGACGGGCTCTTCGATTTCGTCGACAAGGTGATTCCCGAGCTGCAGCGGCGTGGGATCTACCGTCTGGCCTATGAGGGATCGACGCTGCGGGAGAATCTGGGGCTGCCGCGACCGGCCAATCGCTTCTTCGATTGAGCGCCAGGACTGCGGTTCCAGGCATTTGAACAGACCTGACCACCGCTTGCCTCCGAGGCTGCGCGTCATATGGTTAGAGCCTACCTGAATCAGGAGGATATCCCATGGCGCAGACCGTTGCCGATCAGATGGTGCAGACACTGGCTGCCATCGGAGTTAAGCGGATCTATGGGATCGTCGGCGACAGCCTGAACGGCTTTACCGATTCGCTCCGCCGTCAGGGAGAAATCGAGTGGCTGCATGTTCGCCATGAGGAAGTGGCAGCCTTCGCGGCTGGCGCCGAGGCGCATCTGACGGGAGAGCTTGCCGTCTGTGCCGGGTCCTGCGGGCCGGGCAATCTGCATCTGATCAATGGTCTTTTCGACTGCCATCGCTCGCGGGTGCCGGTCCTCGCGATCGCCGCCCAGATACCTTCAGCCGAGATCGGCTCCGGTTATTTCCAGGAAACCCATCCCGAGAATCTCTTCAAGGAATGTTCCTCCTGGTGCGAGCTCGTGGCCTCGCCACAGCAATTGCCGCGCATGCTCGAGATAGCCATCCGCAATGCCGTGATGACGAACGGGGTCTCGGTCCTGGTCATCCCGGGCGACGTCGCCCTGCTCCCTGCCTTGCCCACGCCGGCGCCGAAGCCAGCCGGGCTCCTCCCCGAGCCCGCCTCGCTCATTCCGGGGGAAGCGTCGCTGGACGGTCTGGCCAAGCTTCTCAACGAGGCCAAGGCGGTCACACTCCTTTGCGGCGGAGGCTGTGCCGGCGCCCACGCCGAACTTCTGGCGGTGGCAGAGGCACTCAAGGCGCCGATCGTGCACGCCATGCGCGGCAAGGAGCACGTCGAATGGGACAACCCTTTCGATGTCGGCATGACGGGATTGATCGGCTTCGCCTCGGGCTACCATGCCATGCAGAACTGCGACACGCTTTTGATGCTGGGGACCGACTTTCCCTATCGTCAGTTCTATCCGGGCAAAGCAAAGATCGCCCAGGTCGACAAAAGAGGCGCGCAGATCGGTCGCCGGGTGCCGGTCGATCTCGGCATTGAGGGCGACGTCAAGTCGACCCTGCGTGCCTTGCTGCCACGCCTGGAGGCCAAGTCCACACGGCGGCATCTGGACTCCGCGCTCGACCATTACAAGAAGGCGCGCAAGGAGCTGGATGAGCTGGCGACCGGCCGCGCGGGCGGGCCGCTGCACCCGCAGCACGTCACCCGCGTCGTCAGCGAGATCGCTGCCGAGGACGCGGTCTTCACCTGCGATGTCGGTTTGCCGACAGTCTGGGCGGCCCGCTACCTCGGCATGAATGGCAAGCGCCGCCTCCTGGGCTCGTTCTGGCATGGCTCGATGGCGAACGCGATGGCGCAGGCGATCGGTGCGCAGGCAGCGTTTCGCGAGCGCCAGGTCGTATCGCTGTCGGGCGATGGCGGCTTCACCATGCTGATGGGCGACTTTCTCAGCCTGAAGCAGCTCGATTTGCCGGTAAAGGTCGTCGTGTTCAATAACGGCGCCCTGGGCTTCATCGAGCTCGAACAGAAAAGTTCGGGCTTCCTCGACACCGGCACTGATTTCGACAATCCCAATTTCGCCGCCATGGCAGAGGCCTGCGGCATCAAGGGCGTGCGCATCGAGAACCCAGCCGACGTCGAATCCAAGATCCGCGAAGCGTTCGCGCATCCCGGGCCCGTCGTCATCGATGCGGTCGTCAATCGGTCCGAGCTCGCCATGCCGCCCAAGGTCACGGCCGAGATGGCCAAGGGCTTTACCATGTACATGCTCAAGGCCGTCCTGAATGGCCGCAGCAATGCCCTCGTCGAGATGGCGACGAGCAACTGGCGGCGGTGAGCGGCGCCACCTGAATCAAAATCGGCCGTCTCCTCAAGATGGCCGTTGGTTCCCCCCTCCCCTCGCCGGATCGACGCTCAAAGCGACGCTAGGCTGTGTATGGCGTCCAGGAAACGGGCGATGTCGGCCTCGGTCGTGTAGGCATGCGGTGCCACGCGATTGCAGGTGCGGGGCGGTTCGAAATTGAGCCGCGTCGTCCGCCAATCAAGCGTGGCGATCGTGATGTCGGACTGAGCGAGCCTCGCCGTCACGGAAGAAGCCTCGTGATTGGCCAGTGCGAAGGTGAGGAAGGCCGGGCGATCCGCCTGCGCCTCCCAAACCTGGACCCCGGGGATGGCCTGCAGTCCCTGGCAGATCTGCGCCACCCTGGCATCGATCGCGGCCGCTATCGCGGCGATGCCCCAGCTTTGCACATGCCGGATCGCGGCACCGAGCCCCAACCGGGCGGCCCAGGAAAACTCATAAGCCTCGAAACGGCGCGAGACGTCGCGGAGCGCATAGCCATCCCACCCAAAAGTGGTTCCGGCCAGCTGATCGATGATCGGCGGATCGCCCAGAATCTCCAAAGCTCGCGGCGAGAGTGCCATCAATGCCTGGCCACGCGGACCGCGCAGCCATTTCCGGGCGGGCGCCACCAGAATATCGGCATTCAACGCCATCGCATCGACCGGGAAACGCCCGACCGCTTGCGCACCATCGACGAAGAAGAGGCACGAATCGGGGCGCGGCAGGGCACCCACGGCCTCTACGGGCTGCCGAAATCCCGTGGCACTTTCGACCACGGGCATGCAGATCGCCTGCGTGCGCTCGTCGATGAGATGGCGGAGATGGTCGACGATGAGCTGTCCGTCCCGACCACGCTCGACGACCGCCACCTCGATGTCCTCTAGCTGGCGTCGACGCAGAATGTTGAGGACATTACTGCCCCATTCCCCGCGCGAGACGATGATCTTGGCGCCAGGAGACAGCCTGAGCGCATGGAAGGCCATGGCCCAGAGGCGGCCTGAAGTTTCGCCAAAGGCGATCTCGTCGGGCATGCGGCCTAGCAGCTCGGCCACGGCCTCACGGACGGGTTCGATGCGAACAGCGGCATGCGCCATCGCCGCGTGGGGCCCCTTGAGCAGCTCGAGATCGAGCTGCTCAGCCACAGCCTGCTGCACGGCGCGTGGCTGCAACCCGGCGCTGGCGGCGTTGAGATGCACACCAACTGCTGCCGCCGGCGTCGCCGCGCGAAATGCCTTCAGGTTAAGCCAATCCTCATTCCCAGCCATGGTCGGGCTCCCCCTTCCCGCCAGGAGGAAGCCAGGAAAACGCGCGGTCGACAATAGCCGCAATGGGGGCTACGGCCGGCCGAAATAGAGGAGCGCTCCGGCCGGCGGCCCGCTGCAGGTGGCCGATGCCAGCTGCGACCGAGGCCCGTTCCTCAGGTCTGCTTGAGGACCCGGGTCAAACCCTTCAATCCGGCGGTATAGACATCGGTGACGGCTTTGATGGCGTCCGCCTCGGAGGCGCCCTTGGGGTCGAACTTGCTGGTCCAGACGACCTCGCAACCATCGTCGTCCCAGCCGACCTTTATGCTGGAAACATAATTCTGGACGGGTAGCGGACTTTCGAGAATCTTGTAGGTCAGCGTCGTCGTCTTGTCGTCGGCGCTGACCAGTTGTTCGACGAACTTGGCGCCGTCCTGAGTCGTTAAGGTACGGACCGTAGCACCGTCCTTGGTGCTCAGTTCGCAGCTTTTGATACCCGGATGCCATGTCGAGATCGAGCAGAAATCCTTGATTACCGCCCATGCCTGTTCCGGCGTCGAACCATACTCGCGGCGCTTGCGCACATCTGCGGCGTCCGCTTCAGCGGCCATGGCGAAGGTGAAAGCGGCCGCCATCAGGCCTAGGGCGAGTTTGCGCGGCATCCAATGCCTCCCATAAGATAAATCCTATGGGCTAGCAAAGCGCTCGATCCACGGCAGAATCAAGGGGGTAACCACCCCTTCCCTTCCCCTTGCCGACATGGCGCAGATTGATATCGCGAATCGCCCGCGCCGCCTCGTCGTAGAGGAATGGAAGGGACGCGCAGCGCCGCCCCCCCCCGGGTGGCCGGCAGCGCCTCGTGGGGCATCGAGCAGGAAATCACGATGCCACCTCCTGTTGGCGGCCGGTAGGTTTGTTGAACGAATTCCGCCAAGCGGGGTTCGCCTCCCTAGAATCCCTCGGCATTCAGGTTGACGGAGACGGCAAATCGTCAATCGGAAGTGCCAAGCGTAGTGTTGTCGCGGAGGGTGTTGAAATGCCGCCGGGCGGCGGCGTATCATGATATGCCGCATCGCTCCATACAGGTGACGCCGCGCTGGTGTGATTTCGCGATCGCCGGCACCACACGGCGGATAGAACGCTCCCGGATAGCAGCCTTCAGTTGAAGTTGCTCGATGGACCAGTCGCGACGGACTTTGTACTGCCGATCGGTGATCTCAACCGTGCGACCAGCCACATCGCGCTTGAAGCCGCTGGGCCTGCCGCCATGCCGCTCATAGGCGGCGATCAGCTCCCGGCAGATACGCGGCCCGCGGATATGCGGGATGATCAGCACGAGCGGGTCCCCAACGACTCTTCCGAGTCGTTGGGGATGCGGCCGCGCGCGCAGTAAGGCAAAGATCAGTGCCGCGTGGGTTGCAGGCTCACCCGCAACCAAGCCGATTACCTGCTGGCGCGGCGAGACGATATTCGAGACCGCCCTGTTTCCCCTTCCCCGGACAACATAGTGGCGGGCAATCGCACCGTCGTCCAGGAACACCTTGATGCCCGCAAGCAGGGCGTCCAAGAGCGAGCTGGTGGACTCGTTTGGATCAGTAACGACGAAGAGCGCAGCACCCAGACCGTCGAAGACGCGTTTGGCCGACAGGTCGGCCAGCAACGCCGCGCCCGCCGATGACGTGAAGCCATTGAAGAAAGTCAGCACCAGATAACGCCCCTCGGCCGACTCGAAGTAGCAATCCGGGTCGACGTAGAAAAACGGCGCCGGTTCGCCAGTTCTGACGGCCATGTCGATCCCCGAGCGATACCATCAGTAACGTTTCCGGCGACGCGGATAACCCGCGGGATACCGCTTTTCGCCTTGTTCGGAGGATGATCGCGACAAACCAGCGTGTTGTTGGACGTCCGGTGCGCCTTGCCCTAGACTTGGCAAGGGAACGGTAGGTTGAACGACGAAAATGGACCGCCGGGCCTGGGAAGGTCGAGGACGGATATCGACATCGTGTCGCTGCCGCGCGGTAGCATCGCGAAAGATTGGAGTCGCTCCTTGGGTAAAATGGCTTCTTTGGACGATAGGGAGGCTTGATGGCGCAGCGGACGACGACGGTGAAGGCAAGCGGTCGAGCGGTGCGGTCGACGAAAAAGGCCGCGGAGGGGCCAGCATCGGTCAGCGAGGTGGCGATCGCCAGCATCGATCCCCATCCCAATCAACCTCGACGGCATATCGATGAGGAAGCCCTCAAGGAGCTGGCGCGCTCGATTGAGGCGCATGGACTCTTGCAGCCGATCGTCCTGCAGCGCATCGGCGATCGGTATCAGCTGATTGCGGGGTCAAGGCGGCTCGCAGCGCATGGCCGGCTCGGTCGGACACGCGTTCCAGCCGTCATCCTGCCGGATGCCGATTCCGATACCATGGCGATGGTCGAGAATCTCCATCGCCGCGACCTTACGCCCATTGAGGAGGCCGAGGGCCTGGCGTGGCTCAAGCGCCAGCGGCGCCTGACACTGGCCCAGATGCACGCTTTGGTCGGCAAGAGCGTCTCCTACCTTTCCGAAATCGTCGGCATCGCCAATCTTCCACGCGCCATTCTCGACGAGGCCCGGGCGCGGGAGAGTGCGGGAAAGCCAGTGCCGCGCGGAACGCTGGTCGAGATTTCGCGCATCAAGGACAAGACGGAACAGGCGCGCACATGGCGCAAAGTCGTCTCCAGTGAGGGCGGCAAACGTGATGCCGCCCGCGCGGCCAGACGCCCGGACCGGAAACCCACCGCCGGCGCCAACTCCCCATTAGCTTACGTACGCGACGTCGACCGCTTTCGTGTATCGCTAAAAACCATCGATCTGCGTGGAAAGTCTGGGGCTCATCTGCGCACCTCGCTCAAGGCGCTGCGGGATCAGATCGATCGGGTCCTGGCCGGCGACTGAGGGCTCTTGGACTCTTGCTTCCTTGTCCGCACGGCGACGGTGTTTAACAGTTAAACACCCAGCGCCTTGTGCAGGGCAGCCACGACACCGTCGATCTCAGCCGGCGCCAGCGATGCAGCAAAATCGATACTGACACCACCGTCCGCGCGCTCGCGTCGCCAAGCCAGCGGCTTGCCCCCTCGCCTGACCAACACTTTACGCGTCCGCCTGTCATCATCTTCAGCGGCCGGACGCAAAAGGGCCAGCACTTGGCGGGCCCGCCCATCAGGCGAAGATGCGGGCCGAACGCTACCCCATGCCGACAGCACACGTTCCTCAGCGGCTGGCCCACCCAACACTTGAGCCAACTCCTCGAGCAAGCGCATGCTGAAGCCGCGCGGGTCACCTATCAGCTCCTCCAGCGCCGGCGAAAATAGCGGGAGGCGCATGAGACGACTGACATACCCAGCAGAAATTCCAAGTGTTTCGGCAAGAGCGCGCACCGAAAGCTTCTCCGCCATCGCCAGCTGGCGGACGAAGGCACCCCGCTCGTAGAGGCTCAGTTGCTCCCGTTCCTGATTCTCGCGCACCATGACACGAAGAAGCTCGGCATCGTCGAGGACCTTGACGCGCGCCTTGATCTGCAGACCGAGCTGTCGGCAAGCCTCCCGTCGCCGCCTGCCGTAGGCGATCTCGTAGCGTCCGGACTCGCTCGGATGCGGTCGGACGAGGATGGGTTGATCCTGGCCGTTGAGCCTGATGCTCTCGCGTAGCGCGACGAACGCTTCGTCGGCGAAGGCATGCCGCGTACGATCAGATGGAAAGCGATCGCCAATCACAGCCGGATCGAGAAGCAGGTCGGCGCCACCGTCCTGGCGGAGCTGCGACAGCTCGCTCCGGAGTGTGGCGTTCTCCTCGACCAGGTTTTGACGTTGCTCGCGCAGGAAGACCCCAGGCGCCCCGCCGCTGGCGATCACACCCACCTCGCGCCTAGGCGCCGGATCCTCGCTGGGCGCCCGTGGCGTCCCTCCATAGATGCTGGCCAGCCCCGCCCGCAGATCCTTGGGTCGCTTAGGCTTAGTCATGAGCGCCTCCGCGCGTTAGCGTGCTGGCAGAGGGCAGGGCATGGGGCGAACCCTTACGTCCCCAAGCCTGCCAGAGCGTCGATTCAAGATCGAAGCAAAGCCTGTCAAACGCTTCAAGCGCCCGGTTATAGGCCCGCCGCCGACCTTCGTCGGGTTCATATTCGTAGAGCGTCTGCCATTGTGCGTTGGCGTGGCCTAAAGCGGCCGTTTGCAGCATCGGCGTGCGCAACACCCAGTCCGGCATACGGGCCAACAGCCAATGATGGCATTGCGCCTGGGCCGCCTGAGTCGGGTCGAACCTGTTGATGACGAGCTTGACGAAATCGAGGCCGATGCCCTCCTCGCCCAGGCCGAATTGCGGCAACTGCTCCAAGAGGAAGGAAGAAAAGCGAAAAAATTCGCCCATGCTGGCGATGTCCAACTGGCTCATGGTTACCGGCACGAAGATGCCGGTAGCCGCCAGGAGGGCATTCAATGTCGTCATGCCCAGATCCGGCCGACAATCCAGGAGCACGACGTCATAGTTCTCCTTCACGTCACGCAGGGCGTCGCGAAGATAGAGATGGATGGGTCGGGGCTCCAGCTTGGCGCGACCAGCGATCTCGAAATCGGTGAGGGCCAGAGCCAAGTTCGCTGGCACCAGATCGAGGCCCGGCCAATAGGTCGGCCGGACGATCTCCGCCATCGTCCGCTGGCCGCCTACCACGCCATAGAAGGTTGCGTCATCCTCCACCTCCGCTGCCGGATTGAGGCCAAAGAGCGTGGTCGCCGATGCCTGCGGATCGAGATCGAGCACGAGAACCCGATAGCCCCGGAGAGCCAGATATTGGGCAAAATGAACGGCCAGCGTCGTCTTACCGGTACCTCCCTTGAAGATCATCGAAGCCACGACTTGAACGGTCTCGCCCTCGACCCGTCCTGGCAATAAACGCCGCTTACGGCCACCGGCTGCGGCTGCGGCTGCAGCCTGCTTCCGCAGCGTCGCCATCTCCTCAGCGGTAAGCAAGAGTCCACCCCTGGAGCCACTACGCCCGTTCTCCGCGCCTAAGCCATGCTCGGCGCATAGTGCGCGCAGGGTAGGGACGGAGACGCCGATCCAACGCGCTGCTTCCCGCAAGGAGAACGAGCGGAGTGTCTTGCGGGCATCGGGCTCGTAGACGACCTCGAGGATGTTCTTTTGCAGGTCGCCGACCGCGTCAGCGAGTTCCTGGAGATCCTGGGCAGGATTCTTGAGTGCCATTGACGGTCTTCAACTCACTCGCTTGGCCCTAAGGGGCCTAAATGGCTGTCGGATAACCATCCCATAAACTGAAAACAGGATAAAAACGAGCCGTTTTAGGAAAATAGCTTGTAGATCCTCATGTTTTTCGTTAACTCGCGAAAGGCTCGATATATGGATCCTTCCATGACGCGTGGACTCTTGCTGCGACGAACGTGCCGACGAGAGGCATCCGGTTCCTTTTCCGTCAGCACGTTGGCCGAGGGGATCATTCATGACGCCCGGCCCGTTGGACTCCTGCTGCCATGAAGCGTTTCGAAAAACCAGCCTTTCCAAGGTGTCGGCGACATTCTCTCAGTCCTTTTCTCTTTGATTGGACTCTTGCTTCCACCAGGGAAAAGACGTCCGGGATGGGCTTGGGGTCTTGCTTCCAATGTGCATAAGCCGTGGACTCTTGCTTCCAGATGAGTTGCAATACTGGACTCTTGCTGCCGAATATTTGGATTCGTGCTGCAACCACCCTGATTTATCCGTGGACTCCTGGTTCCCAAGCAAATATAAGAATCTAGTATATTATCTAGCTACTGCAGCCAGAGTCCAAACGATGCCGATCACCTGCAGGCCGTTCGAGGAAAAAGCCCATGGGTAAGCTGCATGATCTCGTGCGCGTGCATGGGAGTGACCACGTAGTCGAAATGGCCCAGACAGAAAAAGCACGGCGCCTTGCGCGCATCGCGGCCGAGATCCTCGCCGAAGACACGCAGGAACTAGGCATCACCTATAGCGGTTTTTGCCTTACGGCGTTGCCGCACAAACGACTGCCTGACGATCAGATATGGCAACGCAGTTCGCGTAACATCAGCCTTTTGATCGAGCCTACAAGAGTCCACGGCCAAGGTGACAATCGCTATATCGGCGTGCCCTACGGATCGCGCGCTAGACTGATCCTACTCTATCTTCAAACCGAAGCTGTCCGTAACAATAGCCGTGAAGTCGAACTTGGTCGTTCGATGCGCGAATGGCTGCGGCGGATGGATATCGGTATCGGCGGCAAATCCTATAAGGACGTACGCGAACAGGCCTCGCGCATCAGCTCCTGTCGTCTGACCTTCAAATGGCATTCCGACGATGGCAAGATCAGCGCCTGGGATCATGACCATATCATCAAAAGCGGCTTTGCCTTGCATGACCTCGCCGGCGACGATGCCCAAGGCTCGCTCTGGAACGAGACGGTGCGGCTAGGCGAGACCTTTTTTGAGGAACTGCGTCGCCACCCAGTACCCATCTTCGAGCCTGCGATCCGCCATATCGCCAATCAGAGCCTGACAATCGACATCTATATCTGGCTGGCCTATCGGCTGCATTCGCTGACCAAAGCCACGACCGTCTCTTGGCTCTCCATGAAGGAGCAGTTCGGCCCAGGCTATGCGAGCGTCAAGCCCTTCCGCCAACGCTTCCTTCAAGCACTCGAGATGGCCCTGGCCGTCTACCCGCAGGCGCGCGTCGACGCCTCGAGTAAAGGTCTCCTCTTGCATCCATCGCCATCTCCGATCGAGCGACGCAGCCTCGGTCTGGTGACGCGCGAGAGCAATACCTGTCTAGCGTCGCGCGAGATAGGCTGATATTCCGGTCGGCGGCTAAGTTCTTCGACCTGTAGCACGGTTCGTGCTACATGAGTCCGGAAGCGGAGCGCTATCGCATGAGCAAGACCATATCGCTACGCGACGCCAATCAGTCATTCGCCAAATGCGTCCGCGAAGTCGAATCCGGTACGGAATTCGTCATCACGCGCAATGGCAACGCCGTAGCCCGCCTGGTGCCGATGGGCGTCCGTCGCATGCTGACGCCGCGTCAACAAGAGGCGCTTGCACGGACCCGCGCGAGGATGACGGCTAGCCGCGCCGGTTCGGTCGACACGACTTTCGATCGGGCGTCGCTGCATGAGCGCTGAGCGCTTCACGCTCGATACCAATATTCTTGTCTACAGCATCGACCGGACGGCGGGGCTGAGGCACGAGCAGGCCGTTTGTATCGTCGAGGCCGCGATCACGCAGGACTGCCACCTGACCCTTCAGGTCGTCTCTGAGTTCTGCGCTGCCGCAACGCGCAAATGCGGCATGTCTGTCGACGAGGCCGCTGCCCAGGCGGAGGACTGGCTGGAGCTTTTCCCCTGCCTACTGGCCAGTGACGATACCGTGCGCCGCGCACTCGGTTGCGTCCGCGGCGGCCCTGCCTCCTATTGGGACGCCCTCCTTGTAGCCACAGCGGGGGAGGGGGGATGCACTACGATCCTTACCGAGGACCTGACCGATGGCACCAGACTGGAAGGGGTGCGCATCGTCAATCCCTTCGGTCCCGTCGGACTGAGCCGGGCGGCGAGCCAGATTCTCGACCTGGCGCGCCATGCGTGAGCATGCCCGTATTCGCCGGCGAAGAAACCGCCTAGGCTCAGAATCCACGAGGGAAGGCCCGGCCGATAGCCGCCTTCCGTCCAAATATGATCGACAGGGGCTAGGGCTTTGATCAACGGCGAATTCAGCGGCAAGCGCGTCATGGTGACAGGCGCTGGTAAAGGGATCGGACGCGCGACGGCTGAATTGCTGGCCGGGCGAGGGGCCAAGGTTATCGCCCTCACGCGTTCGGCTGGTGATCTTGAGGCGCTCAAGGCAGCGATCGATTGCGAGACATTCGCCGTCGATCTCGAGGATGCCGAGGCCACCAAGGCGGCCACGCATGAAGCGGGCACGATCGACCTGTTGGTGAACTGTGCCGGCATCACCGATCTTACGCCGTTCCTGGATACCACAATCGAGAATTTCGACCGCGTCATGGCGGTCAATGTCCGTGCGGCGCTGATTACCAGCCAGATCGTCGCCCGCGGCCTTGTCGATCGGGGGCAGAAAGGCGCCATTGTCAACGTTTCCAGCCAGGCCTCGATGGTAGGCATCGTCGATCACACGTCCTATTGCACGTCGAAGGGCGCGCTCGATTCGCTTACCATGGTGATGGCTAAGGAACTGGGCCCGTATGGCATCCGCACCAATGCCGTCCTGCCAACCGTGACCCTGACGCCCATGGGCGCCAAGGCGTGGAGCGATGCGACCAAGGCCACACCGATGCTACAGCGCATCCCGCTGAACCGCTTCGCCGAGCCCATCGAGGTGGCCGAGGCGATCGCCTTTCTTTTGAGCGAGCGTGCCGCCATGATCAACGGCGTCATGCTCTCCGTGGATGGCGGCTTCAACATCAGCTGACGGGCGAGGAACGGATGGAGAAGCCGGAGGGCGCATGCGTCTATAGGAATGCCCGACTGGCCGATGGCAGCCAGGCGACGCTGTCGGTTCAGGACGGACGATTCAAGTCCATCACCCCGGGCGCCGCCATTCCCGAGGAGGCCGTGGCTCAGATCGTCGATCTCGGCGGCAGGCTGGTGCTGCCAGGTCTGGTCGATGGCCACATCCATCTGGACAAATCTTTCGTCGGCGATGTCTGGAAGCCGCATCGTGCCTGCGCCGATGGCTTCGACGTGCGTGAGCGCGTGGCGATCGAAAAGGAGCTTTTTACCAGTGCGGCGCCCATGCATGAGCGGGCGGCGGCATTGCTCCGTCTTTGCATAGCCCAGGGCACGACGCGGATGCGCAGCCATGTCGACATCGATGTCGACGTCGGGCTTAGGCATCTGGAGACAGTGCTGGCAGCTCGCGAAACCTTTGCCTCCCTGGTCGAGATCCAGATCGTTGCCTTTCCACAAAGCGGCATCCTGGCGGCACCGGGGACGGAGGAACTCCTGGATGCCGCCATTGTCGAGGGAGCGGACCTCGTAGGCGGGCTCGACCCTGCCAGCTTCGATCGCGATGTCGAGCGACATCTGGATGTTGTTTTCGGCATCGCCGAGCGCCGCGGGGTGGGTGTTGATATTCATCTACACGACGCTACCCGGCTCGGGATCTTCGAGCTCGAGCAAATCGCCGAGCGGACGCGGGCTCTCGGCATGCAGGGCAAGGTCGCGGTGAGTCATGCCTACGCCTTGGGTGAAGTGGATGAGGGGACGATGCGACGCACGGCCGCCCAACTGGCGGAAGCTGGCGTGGCGATCATGACCAACGCGCCCGGCAATCATCCCTTTCCGCCGGTTCTTCCGTTGCGCCAGGAAGGCGTCACAGTCTTTAGTGGCAACGACAATATCAGGGATGCTTGGTGGCCCTACGGCGATGGCGACATGCTCCGACGGGCCAACATGATCGGCTATCGTTCGGGCTTCTACACAGACGACGAGCTCGAGGTTGCCCTCGATCTTGCGACCGATGCCGCCGCCGAGGCGCTGGGATTGGACGATTACGGCCTGCGCGTCGGTGCGCGCGCCGATTTCGTCACACTCAAGGCATCGCATGGTGCCGAGGCTGTGGCCAGTTGCCCGCCACGGCAGGACGTGTATCGGGCCGGTCGGCTCGTTGCTCGGGATGGCTATCTGGTCGATCGTTCGGGCGAAGCTTGACCGCCGGGGAGCTACGACCGGCCACCCCTGGGGGTGAGAGCCTTGCCACAATCATCTCCCGAAATGCTGCTCATCTCGCGTAACCGTTGATCGTCTATCGGGGCCGGGCCACGATTGTCATGTCACGCCGCGTTTTTTAGCGCCGGATGAAGGTTCTGCTTGCGAATGCGAGGAGATGCCGACCCAGCATCAGCGATGCGGCATATGATAAGTCCGGCAGATTTCCCGGTGCGGAAATAGGCGTCGGCCGATGCCGTGATAGAGAGAGGTCCATGGCCGCCGCCACCGGCGATCCGTCGATTGAGGGCGGCCGCGTTTCACAAGTAGGACCGTGCGATGTCGGGATGCGTGACGTGCGCACCTGCTTCGACCATCTGCCTGGCCGTGTGTCCGGGGCGACCACGGATGCTATGCGGACACCCGCCTTTATCGGACTGAAAGATGACGGCGGGATTCTTGCCGAGGCAGGCATGCTCCCCTGAGTGCCATCGGGGATGATCTCTACGCTGGTGGTTGGGAGCGGAAGTTCTGCTATGCCAGTTTCGAACGGAGCGAGCGCCGATCGAAACTGGCAGACGGGGCAGGCGATACGTTCCGATGCAGCTTGGCGCGGGGCCGGGTCAGGAGGATCGACGGCGCCCCCGCTGTCAGGATCGCGCGATCAGCCTCTCAGCGTCGATGTATGACCCCGCAGCTTCCGGCGCGCCGTAATTCCGGGTACGATCGCAGCGGTCAGTTCGGCTAAGCCAGAATTTCCCTGGCCCAGTCGCCCGACATTTGAAAGGCCTGCCTGCCTTCGGTCACCACCGTTGCTTGCTGCATGAAGCCGTGCAGCACGCCCGCGTGCAGGACGATCGGATCGTCACGGCCGAGGTCTCGAAGTCGAGCCGCTAGCAAAAGACTGTCGCTGGCGAGCGGGTCCAGGCCGGCTGCGTTCAGCCACAGCGGCGGCAGTCCGGCCAGCGCCGCATCCTCAGCAAGCAGCGGGCTCGCCAGGGGATTGGCACGGTTGCTGGCATCCGGGATGTACCAGGCCCAGTACCGCTCCATGCCCTGCGTGGTCAGGCCGAAGCCCCTACCATAAGCGCGATGCGAGGGGGTCGAGTGGTCATTGGCATAGACGCCATAATAAAGGAGGGCCAGCCGAGGCAGCACGCGCCCTTCGCGCTGCTCATGCAGCATGGCGGCGAGCGCCAGGTTCGCCCCGGCGGAATCGCCGCCGATCGCATAAGGGCCACCCCCGACGATTTGACCGTCGGAGAGCGCGCGCCACGCCGCGACCGTATCCAGAAGCGGGACTGGGAAGGGGTGTTCCGGTGCCAGTCGATAGGCGACGCCGACAACCGCCATCCCCGACGCCAATGCCAGAAGGCGCATGGCGCGCTCATGTGTGGCAAGGCTGCAAAAGGCCCAGCCACCGCCATGAACATAGAGGAGAACGCCATGGGCATTCGCGGGTGCGAATAGGCGGGCCGCCAAGGTCGGCGTGCCCAACTCGTCATTGGCCTGTATCTTGAGATGACGGACCAGCGCCAGCGGCGGCAGATCGACGTTCCAGCGCCGATTGGTCTCTTCGGCAAGGGCGCGGCCTGCTGGCGCGTCAAGCGTGAGCCAGTCCGCCAACCGGCCTTCTTCGCGTGCCAAATGGCGGATGAGCGCTGCGGTTTCAGCATTGGGTGCGGCGTCGAGATCGAGTGTCGGGATCTTGCTCATCGTTCGACCTCCGTTGGCACGGGTGAGGATGCCCCGCTTGGAACCTGAAAGGAGGAACTCTCGGCCGAGAGGGGCAACGTCATGCAAGGGCCTCGTCGGCAATGGCCTACCTCCGTCGCTATCGATACCGGCAGGGCCTTCCACCAACAAGTCTATCGATTCACCCGCTCCGCGCGCGGACCGGCATGAGCGCCGCTGATTTACAGGGCAGCGCTTTCTTATTAGTGGCTTTGATGGCCCCATCAGCAGTCCTTGGATCTTCCATGTCCGTCATGTCGCGTCGTTTTCTCCTTAGCGCCGGAGCCACTCTCAGCGTAGCCGGGATGTCCGCTCGAAGCCGGGCTCGCGCGGCCACCTCCGTTCGCTTCAGCTATCAGAAATCTTCAGCCCTCCTGCTCGTCCTAAAGTCGAATGGCAGGCTGGCTGCCAGCCTCTCGCCGCTTGGCTGCGAGCCTGTCTTTTCCGAGTTCACCAGCGTCATGGAGCCGATGAACGCCGGGGTCGTCGACTTCCATGCAGATTGTGCCGATGCCGTGCCCATCTTCACGCAGGCGGCCGGCGCCGAGCTCACCTATTATGCCAAAGAGCTGCCTTCGCCGCACGCGGAAGCGATCATCGTGCCCGCCAGTTCACCGATCAAGGCCGTGAGCGATCTCGCGGGGCGCACGATTGCCGTGCAGAAGGGTTCCGGCGCGCATTATCTTCTGATCGCTGCCCTGGGCAAGGCCGGCCTGTCGGTCAAAGACGTTACGATCGCCTATCTGCAGGCGCCCGATGCATCGGCCGCGTTTCAGAACGGCAGCATCGACGCCTGGTCGATCTGGGACCCGTTCCTGGCGATCGCCGAGGCGCGATCGCCAGTGCGGATTCTGGCCGATGGTGCCGACGGGCTTACCGACTATACCCGCTACTATATGGTGGGGACCGATTTCGCCAGCCGGAATCCGGAAATCGTCAAGGCCGTCTTTGGCGCCTTGGCTGAGGCCGGGGCCTGGATGCGCGCCCACCCGGCTGAAGCGGCCTCCCTGCTGGCTCCCGTTTGGGGCGACGTGCCAGTGCCGGTGATCGCCAAGGTGAACAGTAGGCGGAGTTACGATGTGGCACCGGTGACGGCGGTCGATCTCGAGAGCCAGCAGAAGCTGGCGGATGTCTTCCACGATGCCGGACTGATCCCGACGTCGCTCAATACCAGCGCCGTGCCGATCTGGCGGCCATCCTGAGATCAACTCGCCGGCCAGCTCCTTGGCGGTAAATCTGAACTTTCCTCGAATGACTGAACGCGCGAGATAGGCTTCTCATCGAGGAAGGGGCTGTGGTTTCGTACTGTTCGGCCCCAGGGCACGCTGTCTGCCTATTTGCCGCGGGCGTGCCGGTCGCTGAGCAACGTTTGGCCAGACGATTCTTCAATGTGTCATGGCGGCCGTTTTCCTAGCTCCGGCCTAGTGGTGGATTTTCAACCTATACGCGATTTACCGCCAAGGTTGGAAGCAGTCTGCGCCGCGCCCGCCATCGGCTATACACGCGAAAAGGGGGAGGATCCCTCCTTCCCGCGGGCGGCTTTGTCAAAGCAAGCCACCTTGTAAAGCGTTCCCATCTGTCCGCGCATAGGTACAAGCAGCCTCTCGATAGTAGCGGCGCCACCTTGCCGGCCGTTGGTCGCTGCATATTCAGCCGCGTCACCAAGTGCACACAATAAAATAAGAGCCCATCAACCAACAGTTGGGTTATAGCTGCCGATGGCATCGGTCGAATATGGCCGTGAACAGCGGAGCCTATTATAAATATGTCAGCAGATTCTGCGACGCGCGCTCGCGATATGATTGATAACATTGGTATAAATATTCATCTTTCATATACTGACGGCGACTATAAGAATTACGACTCGGTTATCGCTGATCTTGGTTATCTTGGAATCACGCTTGTCAGGGACCGTGTGCCCAATCCCAATACAAATGGCGGTGGTGGCAAGAATTACGGCTATCTGGCCGACGCCGGTATCCGGTTCGATTTGAACGCCTCCGCTGCGGCAAGCGACTTCGCCGGCACGATGACGTTGATCGAGAATTTCGTCGCGGCGCATCCGGGCTCGGTCGTGGCGATCGAGGGGGCGAACGAGGTCGACAAGAATCCGGTAAGCTATGATGGGCTAACCGGCCAGGCAGCCGCCCTGGCGTTGCAAAGCGACATCTACGATTATGTGCACACCAGCACCACGCTGGAGGGGATCGCCACCTGGGATCTGACCGGCATCACCGGCGGGACCGACTTCGCCGACGCCAGCAACGCCCACATCTACCCGCGCAACGGCAACCAGCCGCAAGATCGCCTCGGGCTTGCCATCGAGACGACCTTGGCGGCTCAGCCGGACCGCCCGATGGTAATCACCGAGGGAGGCTACTATACGCTGCCCGGCCAAGGCTGGGGCGGCGTCGACGCGACGACCCAATCCATCTACACGATCAATTATCTGCTGGACGCTGTCTCGCAGGGTGTGAGCACGACCTTCCTCTATCAGCTTTTGGACGCCTATACCGATACGACCGGCACCGACATCGAGAAGCATTTTGGCCTGTTCGACGCCGATAATAACCCCAAGCAGGCGGCGGTAGCGCTCCATAATTTCACAACCATCCTGAGCGACACCGGCGCCTCCGCCACGACTTTCGCGGTCGACACGCTCGACTATGACGTGACGGGCTGGAACAGCTATGGCCATTCCTATCTGTTCGAGAAATCCGACGGGACCTTCGACATCGCGCTTTGGTACGAGCAGGATATCTGGGACGAGGTCAATCTGGTCCCGATCGCAACAACGAGTACCGCGATCGATCTGGCCCTCGGCAGCTATTTCCGGGTGGTCGAGGTCTTCGATCCTCAACTCGGCACCGGGGCAATTGCGACCTATCATGACGTCGACCATCTCGATCTTCTCGTCAACCAAGACGCCTTGATCGTCCAACTCGAGCCCAACGGCGCTAATGCGGCGCCAACCATCGAGGGGGTCAACCCGCAGCAGGTCGTGGTCGGTGATGACCTGACCTTGTCGTTCACCTCGGACATGATCAGCGATGCCAACGGCGACACGGTGCTCTTGAACGCGACCCTGGCCAATGGGAGCGCGCTGCCTTCGTGGCTGACGTTCGATCCCGATACCTGGACGTTGAGCGGCGTGGCGACGCAGACCGGCAAATGGTCGATCCTCCTGACGGCCAGCGACCATTACGGCGGCGCGTCCAGCCTCGTTTTCCAGCTCTCGGTCACGAGCCAGGACCACGAGCAGACGCCGACGATTACCGGTGATGGCACTATCATCGGCACCAAAGCGGCCGACGTCATTGCTGGCGGCGACAACAGCGACACGATCAATGCTTCGAGCGGCGCCGATATCGTCTATGGTCACGCGGGTAATGATCTGATCAACGGCGGCGGCGATGCCGACGATCTCTATGGGGGAGCCGGCAACGACACCTTGCGCGGCGATGCTGGCGCGGACCGGCTCTTCGGGCAGGGCGGCGACGACACGCTGGCCGGCGGCGGGGGAGGCTTCGATCTGCTCACCGGCGGTGCCGGCGCCGATACTTTCATCTTCCGCGGCAAGGAATCCACCGGGCCCGTCGAGAGTGTCGAAGGTTTCCTTGTCGTGCAGCATGCCCGCATTGCCGACCTTGATTTCGCCGAGGGCGACCGGCTGCAGCTTTCCTACTTCGTCGATTCCAGCGGCGTGAGCTTGCAAAAGGCGGTCGGGCTTTCCGCCAATATCGACAGTCTGAGCGGTCTCGGCACGCTGGTCCATTTTCTCGAGACCGACGATCCAAGCCATGTGATCGCCGATGCGAGCACGGACACGCTAACACTCATTCTCAAGGATTCGAACGGCGGCCTGCATGCCCTTGAACTCCTCCATTACGCGACGATCGCCTGAGAAGGGCCGGCCGGGCCTGACAGCATCCTAGCTTCCTCCTAGACTGGGCTCCCGGCCGCTTGCGGCCAAAATGCCCACCAGGGGAGCCCGGATGGTCGAGATCGGATCGCTTCGCGACTACGCGAATTATGTCTTGCACGAGGCGAGCCTACCCAGCCTGCCCGGCCATTATCGCGGCAAGGTCAGGGACAATTACGACCTGGCCGACGGACGCCGTATCCTGATTGCCTCGGATCGGCTGAGCGCCTTCGACCGCATTTTGACGGCCATTCCCTTAAAAGGCATGGTTCTCACGCAGACGGCACGCTTCTGGTTCGAGCGGACGGCCGATATCTGTCCCAACCACGTCCTAGCCTATCCCGACCCGAACGTCGTCGTGGGCAAGCGGCTGACGATTTTGCCGGTCGAGATGGTCGTGCGGGGCTATCTCGCGGGGACGACCGGCACCTCGATCCTCACGCTCTATAAGCAGGGCCAGCGGCTGATGTACGGGGCACGGCTGCCCGATGGCATGCGGCCCAACGAAATCCTGCCCACGCCGCTCATCACGCCGACGAGCAAGGCCATGGATGGCGGCCACGACGAGCCGCTCTCGGCCGACGATATCTTGAAGGCGGGCCTGCTCACCCAGGCTCAGTGGGAGCAGGTCAGCGCCTATGCCCTTGCCCTCTTCGCCCGGGGTCAGGAGATGGCGGCGGCGAAAGGCCTCATTCTCGCCGATACCAAATATGAGTTCGGCGTCGACGAGGCGGGCAAGATCTATCTGGCCGACGAGATTCACACGCCCGACAGCAGCCGGTATTGGCGCCAGGCCAGCTACGCGGCGCGTTTCGAGCAAGGGCTGCCGCCCGAGAGCTTCGACAAGGACGTCGTCCGCAGCTGGGTGGCCGAGCGCTGCGATCCCTACAAGGACCCGATCCCGGCGATCCCGGAGAGCATGGTACTGGCCACGGCCAGTGTCTATCTCGAGGCCCACGCGACCATAACCGGCCACGCCTTGACCTTGCCCGATCCGCACATTCCGCCCTTGGAGCGGATCAAGGCCAGCCTTGCCGGCTATCTGGAAGGTGCCAGCTAAGGAGATGCAGGCCTCCGATCGATACCTCGCGGACCTCAATCCCGGCCAACGGGAAGCCGTGACGTTCGGTATCCCTGCGGGCGCCGCACCGGCCCCGCCGCTCCTCGTCATCGCCGGTGCCGGTACGGGCAAGACGACCACGTTGGCCCACCGCGTGGCGCGATTGGTCATGCACGGTGCCGATCCAGGCCGCATTCTGCTCTTGACCTTCAGCCGCCGGGCGGCCGACGAGATGCGCCGGCGGGTCGCGGCCATTCTCGATCAAGCGGCAGGCGATGCGGGCAGGGGCCTGGAATGGGCCGGTACCTTCCACGCCACGGGCCGACGCGTTTTGTCGATCTATGCGGCACAGGCGGGCCTGGAGGGGGGGGTCAGCGTCTTGGACCGGGCCGATGCGGCCGATCTTTTGGACCTTGTGCGCGCCGATCTGGACTTAGTCGGCGACATGCGGCGGTTTCCGAGGAAGGCCACATGCCTGCAGATCTACTCGGCCGCGGTGAATGGCGTCCTGCCGTTGGCGGAATTGCTAGCCCAGCGTTTTCCCTGGTGTGCTGAATGGGAAGCCCAGCTCAAGCGGCTCTTTGGCGCCTATGTTGAGGCCAAGCAGCACCAGGCCGCCCTCGATCTCGACGACCTGCTCCTCTGGTGGGAGCGGCTGATGCAGGAACCGGCTCTGGCGGCCCATGTGGGGAACCGCTTCGACCATGTGCTGGTCGATGAGTACCAGGACACCAATCCCGTGCAGCAACGCATCCTTCTGGCACTCAAGCCGGATGGTGCCGGTGTCACGGCGGTAGGCGACGATGCGCAGGCGATCTACAGCTTTCGCGGTGCCAGCGTGCGCAACATCCTGGATTTTCCCAAGGCGTTCGTCCCGCCCGCGGCCATCCTGGCGCTGAGCGCGAACTATCGCTCGACACAGCCGATCCTGGATGCGGCTGGCGCAGTCATCGGGCTTAGACACGAAGGCTTCGCCAAGGCGCTCGAGGCCGTGCGACCGGGCGGTGTCAAACCCGTCATCGCCCTTTTGCGCGACGACATCGCCCAGGCCCTCTATGTCGTCCGACGCATCCTCGAGAACCGCGAGGCCGGCACGCGCCTCAACGATCAGGCCGTGCTCTTTCGAACCGGCCAGCACAGTGCTGCCCTGGAGCTCGAGCTCACCCGGCGCGGTATTCCCTTCGTCAAATGGGGCGGCCTGCGCTTCCTGGATGCAGCCCACGTCAAGGACCTTCTGGCGCTGCTGCGTTGGTCGCGTAACCTCAAGGACCGCGTCGCCGGGATGCGCTCCCTCCAGCTCCTGCCGGGCATCGGTCCGGGTACGGCAAAGCGACTGATGACGGCGCTGGAGGTCAAGGGCGATCCCGCCAGCCTCGCCAGCATTGTCGTGCCACCGGCGGCACGGCCGCACTGGCCAGGGTTCGTCGGCATGATGGCCGATCTGGTCCAAGACCCCGCTTGGCCGGGCGATCTCGTCCGCCTGCGCGATTTCCTGGAGCCACGCCTGCCGGAGCTCTATGAGGGCGGCCAAAGCCGGGTCCAGGACCTGGACCAGCTGGCCGCCCTGGCGGAACGACATGCTGATGCCGAGGCCTTCCTGGCCGAGATGGTTCTGGACCCGCCGGAGCTGACGGGCGACCAGGCGGGGCCGCCCTCGCTCGACGAGGAGCAACTCGTCCTCTCGACGATCCATTCGGCCAAGGGCCAGGAATGGCGCTCCGTTTTCGTCCTCAATTGCGTCGATGGCTGCATCCCCTCCGACCTGGCGGTCGGCAGTGCTGCCGACATCGAGGAGGAGCGGCGGCTTTTCTATGTCGCCATGACCCGTGCCAAGGACGAGCTCGAGCTGCTGCAGCCTGAGCGCTTCTTCATCCTGCAGCAGGCGGCGCGCGGCGACCGGCATGTGCGGGCCATCCGCACCCGCTTCATCCCCGATCGCCTGCTTCGCTTTTTCACCCGTCGCAACGAACATCCATGGCGCGGCGCCGACGCGCCGGCGTCCGCCTTGCCGCGGCTGGACGTGAAGGCCGATCTGCGGCGGATGTGGGCGGAGTAGAAAGAAAGGGCTATTCCATGGTGCAAAGGACGCGCATCGAGCTCGAGGGCTTGAAGGCGGCGGCGGAGATCGTCGTCGACACGAGCGGCATCCCGCATCTGCGGGCGGAGAGCCGTGCCGACCTCTTCCTCGTCCAGGGCTTCAATGCCGCCCGCGACCGGCTCTGGCAGCTCGACCTTTGGCGCAAACGCGGCCTTGGCCTGCTGGCGTCGGATTTCGGCCCGGGCTACCTCATGCAGGATCAGGCCGCCCGGCTCTTTCTCTATCGCGGCGACATGACGGCCGAATGGGCTGCCTATGGCACTCCGAATACGCGCGCCATCGTCCAGGCGTTCGTCAGCGGCATCAACGCCTTCATCGAGTTGACGCAAGCCGATCCGTCCTGGCTGCCCCCCGAGTTCGCGGCGTTCGGAACGAAGCCTGGACGGTTCGCGGCGGAAGACGTCGTCCGCATCCGCAGCCACGCGCTGGCACGCAACATGCTGGCGGAGGTGGCGCGCGCCAGGGTCGCTGCGGCAGGCGCCCTCGCGGCCGATATTTATCGCAAGGACATCGCCCCACCGCATGTGCTGGCATTGCCGGACGGGCTCGATCCCGCGCTCATCCCGGCAGGCGTGGAGGACATGTTTCTCCTGGCGACAGCACCGGTCACGTTTCGGCCCGACCGCTTGGCCGCCTCGCTCGCTGAAGCGCCACTCTGGTCCAAGGTCAACGCGCAGGGTGAGGTGGTGGCCGAGGCTTCCGCCCTATCGCCGTTCGAGGGGCGCGAGGGGTCCAATAACTGGGCTGTGGCGCCTTCGCGGACGACGACCGGCCGGCCGATCCTGGCCAGCGACCCGCACCGGGCGCATCTGCTGCCCTCCTTGCGCTACATCGCCCATCTGACCTGCCCCGATCTGGACCTGATCGGGGCAGGGGAGCCGGCGCTGCCCGGCCTGTCGCTCGGTCATAATGGCAAGGCGGCCTTCAGCCTCACCATCTTCCCGGCCGATCAGGAGGATCTCTATGTCTGCGAGCGGCATCCCTCCGATCCCCGGCTCTATCGCTACGGCGACGGCTATGAGCCATTCCAGACGGTCGAGGAGACGATCCCCGTCAAAGATGCCTCCCCGCAACCGGTCACGCTCAGCTTCACACGCCATGGTCCCTTGATCCACGCCACGGCCACGCACGCCTTCGCACTCCGCACGGTCTGGCAGGAGCCGGGTACGGCCCCCTATCTCGGCAGCCTTGCCTATATGGATTGTGCCAGCGTCGAGGGCTTCGAGGCAGCACTGGCCAGTTGGGCTTCCCCCACCGTCAACCAGGTCTATGCCGATACATCCGGCAGGATTGCCCGGATCACGGCCGGCAAGGTGCCTAGGAGGCGGAACTTCGACGGGCTGCTGCCAGTGCCGGGCGATGGGCGCTATGAGTGGCATGGGTTTTGGACCACGGCCGATCTGCCGCGTGCGATCGATCCGCCGGAGGGCTTCGTCTTCAGCGCCAATGAGATGAACCTGCCGCCGGGCGATCCGAATCTCGAGCGCCATCTGGGATATGAGTGGCTGGAGGCCTCGCGCGCCGTCGTGATCAGCCGCCATCTGGCCGATCAGGCGCCGCACGGCATCGAGGCCGCCATGCGCTTGCAGAACGACGTGACCTCGCTGCCGGCGCTGCGGGTGCAGGCCGTGCTCCTGGCCCAGGAGCACGGCGACTGGTCGGCGACGGCTACGCGCGCGCAAGCGCTGCTGGCCGACTGGGACGGCCGCCTGCTGAAAGCGAGCGCGCCAGCGCTTCTCTTCGAGATCTGGTGGATGCGGCATTTAAAGCCTGCTTTGCTCGCGGGCCTCGTCGCCGATCCCGCCGTTCGGGCGAAATTGACGCCGCTCGATAACGAGCCGCTCCTCGTCCATCTCGAAGCCATGGCCAGGGAAGCGTTGCACCCGGTCCTGACGGCCAGCCTCGAACAAGCCTGGGAGGATTGCGCCGCAAGGCTTGGACCCGATCCGGCCTTTTGGAGCTGGGGGCGCCTGCACCATGCCCATTTCATCCACCCGCAATCCTGCTTGCCGGGTTCGCCCGGTCGGGATGTCGGTCCGCTGGAGCTTGGTGGCAGCAACAGCACCGTCATGAATGCCGGCTACGATCCGGGCAGCTTCAGAACGAATGTCGGCGCTACCTTCCGCATGGTGCTGGATGTTGGCCACTGGGACTCGAGCTTCGCGATCAACGCGCCCGGCCAATCGGGCGATCCGCGCTCGCCGCATTATGACGATCTGGCCGCGCTTTGGGCCGAGGGTCGCTACGTGCCGCTCCTCTATTCCCAAGCCGAGATCGACCGCGCGGCCGAGCACGTGGTCGAGCTTCGACCCAAGCCCGCGACTTGAGGCACGCTTATCGCAGCGTCTGTCGCCCGCTACAGGGCCCGGATTCGCCAAGCGTCGAGAAACTTGCACACCTTGAGGGCCTTAACGAAGAGTAATGACAATCTCTTGCGTCACCGGGCGTGGCCATGAAGGTGGCGAGCATCTCGTTCGCGGCGACTCCTGCTCCTGGCGTGTCGGCGGCCAGCTTGCCATCTACAAGGTTGAACATGTCCTTCCGGCCACAACCGGTTTTGCTGACGATGCGCCATTGTCGGATACGATCTGGATCACGGGAAGCTTCACGACCAGCGAACTCGGTAGGAGCGATTCGGCATTGAACGGGTAGCATTCGATCCTCGATCCGGACTTCGGCTTCAATCTCACCATCACCAGCGTCCGCACCGGGGCGCCGGCAACCGCGTCTTATTCGCCTGACCTGGACACCCTGTTTGGCGAGGTCAGCCTGACCGCGCGCTCGGGAAGTTTAATGCTGCATTTTGCGGTGGCGGTGGTTCATTCAATATAGGGCCGGCTTTCGGGCGACGCGCTCGAGCTGAACGATCAGCGACGGCTGTCTGGACTTGCAGGAGCAGGCCGGCGTCTAAGCCCATCTGGATCAGCTGATTGATGCTTACGGCAGCCGGTCTTTGGCGAGCACGGACTTTGTTTCGGCGTAACGCCGATCCCGGCGGTATTCTTCTTGCTTGCCGGTGGGCTTGAGCGGGCTCGTCTGCCTGGACGCGGCGCTGGGCTCTCGCCCGGCGATTGGCGTGCCAGCCTTACTCCGCATCGGCGAAACCGGCCGGCTACGACGTCCCGATGCCATGTCGTGGGATGTCAATCGCCAGCCGGTTCCACCCTACCGAGCCGACCTCAGCTTCAGGCGGCCTTAGCTATCTTGCCGGCGATCAGCCGGCCCAGCCGGCTGATGCCTTCCTCGATGCGTGCCGGACTGGCGGAAGAAAAGCTCAGCCTTGCCGTGTTCCGGCCAGAGCCGTCAGGAAAGAAGGCGCCGCCCGGCACATAAGCGATGCGCTCGCTTGTCACCGCCTCGGCCAGGAGGATGGTGGCGTCCAGATGCGGCGGCAAGGTAAGCCAGATGAACATGCCACCTTCAGGCACCGTCCATTCTACGCCCTTCGGCATGTGGCGCCCAAGCGCGTCCAGCATCGCGTCGCGGCGGGTGCCGTAGGCGGCGCAGGCTTTCTCGACCTGGGCGGCATAGACGGATTCCGCCAGGCGGTGTGTGACCATCTGGTTAATGGTGGCGCTGTGCAGGTCGCCTGCCTGCTTGATCAGCACGATCTTGCTGACGACGGGCGCGGCGGCGCAGATCCACCCGACGCGCAGGCCTGGCACCAGTGTTTTTGAGAACGTGCCACAATAGAGTGTGCGGGTCTGTTCGATATCGCCGCGACGAGCGATTTCGAGGGCCAGGAGCGAGGGTTCGTGCGTGCCCTCGAAGCGCAGCGCCTGATAGGCGGCATCCTCAATGAGAGGGATGTCAAGAGCATCGATGAGATCGAGGAGCCGCTCCCTGCCGGCGCGGTCGAGCGTGCGGCCCGTCGGGTTGGAGACATCGGGCACGAGATAGGCAAGGCGCGGTCGGCTGCCCGCGGCTCTGGCGCGGTCGATGACCGCGGCCGCCAAGGCCGATGCTGGTTCGTTGCTGTCGATCGGCAGCTTGTCGTACCGCGGCTCGTAGGGATTGAGAGCCTGAAGGGCGCCCAGATAGGTGGGCCAGGTGACAAGGGCGGTGTCACCTTGCATCAAAAACAGTTTGGCGATGAAGTCGAGCGCCTGCTGCGAGCCCGAGGTGATGACGATATTGTCGATCCCGCAGGGGACGCCCAGGGCCCGCATGTGGCGAACGATCCATTCGCGTAGCGGCCGGTAGCCTTCGCTCACCGAATATTGGAGGGCGGCTCCGGCATCCGGACCGGCCAGGATCGCCTGGTAGGCCGAGGCGATCTCGGCCTGGGGGAAAAGGGCCGCATCCGGGATGCCGCCGGCGAAGGAGATGACGTCGGGCTGGTCGAGAAGCTTCAAAAGCTCGCGGATCTCCGAGGCCCGCATGCGCTCCGAGCGCTCGCCGAAGCGTTGCTGCCAAAGCGCCTCGTTGCGGGCCGCATCGCCCTGCTGTGATTCACGATCGTCATTCGGGTTCATGCTTCCTCCTGGAAAACGGGCCTGGGCGGAGGAGCATCATCAAGATGGCCCCAACCGTCGCCGGCGGGGCTGGGGATCAAGACGTCTAAGCGCAGAGCGCCGGTGATCCCAGCCCGCCGAAGCAGGGGATTACGCGTACGTTGCTAATCTCAAAAAACTTAGACATTTCAGGTACTAGGCGTCTTTGCGCTATCTAAAAACGGCAACGGGACATGCAGTCGCGACGACCGCTGTCGAGGCCTTGGAATGGCTATAGGCCCGCCGATGGGCAGACGGCAAGCCTTTGTGTGAGGGCACGTCTTGCACGATTCTTTTGTCCCGCAGAGATCGCTTCAGCAGAAGGAGGCGGGATGATCGTTGCGCTTCCCGCCAACAAAGTGAGGGGGCCTGTGATTCAATGCGAAGATGCTGATGCCGTCAGACCACAAGCCAGCAACCATTATTGTGACTCGATTATCCGAACAAATGTTTAACGATCTCGCGCTTGCGATGGGCCTGGTTGTTTCTTTCAAAGGGAACTGGCGGGCGCTCGAGCGGACTCGAAAGAGGCCTTGAAGAAGCCCGATGACGATCTTCGGACTCGCGCGGTGGGTCGATGGCATCCTCACAACCAGGGGTTGTTTGGAAATCCGACATGTCACCGACGGCGTTTCAGATCTGCTAGCCCGAAGCGGAATCCCCGGAGGGAATTTCGACATAGTGCCAGGGCGAGGCTGGCCCCTGGATAGAAGGCGGCATGATTGCTAGGTAGGAGCTTCTGGTTCGAATCCGGCATGGCGGACACGCCGTCCGACAATCGCGCGGCGCTGTGAAATTCTTCTCGCCTATAAGTTGTTAGGTGATAGGTTTCGGCGGCACCGGGTCTCCCAGCACCGCCGAGAGAGTAGCCGCTCATGAACATGGACCATTTCACTTCGGCGAGGATGCTGGCTCAATATCGTGAGTTGGCGAGCGCATCGACGCCGACCGTACGGCGGCAAGAATTGTTGCGCGGGCTGCACGAGGAGGGCCGGAGTCTCTTCGCGTACGATCAGGCCCCTGGTGCAGCCGGGACGAGGGGCGCTGTGGTGCCGGACGAGTTGGATGAACGGCGGGAGGGTAAGCCGTCCCCCTGAGGGCGCACGCCGTCAGGCAGCCTGCCAAAGGATTTGTCATGCCAGCAGCGTCTTCATCGGTGCATGCGTGGCCTGCACGCGGGAGGGCTTGGCGCATCGGAGACGAGTCGCCTATTTGGCGCTATGTTGCAGCGCACAATACATCTCTTTCCCTCGCTCGCCATCATGGCCGCCTGTGCCTGGGCGACGGTGGCCGCCTTTGAGCCGAGCTACGACAAAGTGGCGATCGCAACGGCCCTCGTGCTGACCGGTTATCTCGCCGATCGCCTGGCCCCCAAAATAGCGTCCTGAGGCATTCGACCGTTATCTTGAAGCAGCTTAGATCTGTACTTCCTGATTCAAAATGGTAGCGGTTTCATCCCTCACTCCCGCGACCTGGTAGGCCCGGCTACGCCCTTGCCAGGAATTGCGGAAGCAGCCGGAGGACGAAGGGCGTCAACTCCTCGACTAAGCAAGGCATCGTGATCAGGCCCCTCGCTGAATGCCTGCGGCCACGTTCGTCACGCCCGCACGTCGTTCAGCGCTAAAGACTGCTGAAGCCGGTCGCCCGCAGGCGCGGCAACGTCAAAGATGCCTCCTCCATGTCGAGCCGCCAGTAGGCGGACCCTGCACGGGCCATGGTGTGACAGCCAGATGATAGACACTTGACGCCGTCAATTGTTGATGGAATCCATTATGCTCAAGAAATCGGGCCAAGGAACGGCATTCATCGCTTCATAAGGCGAGACGCCAAGATGAATGTCGCCTGGCGGATCGGCGCCGGCGGCATCCAGGCAGGAGTCCTATGGGACTTGATTCCGTTTGGCGTGCGCCGCTGGAGCCGCCGCTCTGGCATGCGACGGCAATGGCGCCGCCCGCGACGACCTTGCGGCTCGAGCGTGAGACAAGCGTGCGGGTCTGCATGGCCGGTGCCGGCTGTTCCGCGCGCGGCGTGCCGACCGGCACCATGATGGGCACCGTGCTGGCCGATTGGGCGCAAAGCGTGCCGGCAGCCGACATGGCGATGCGGTCCGAGCCGACGCTGCGGGCATCGGGCTTCATGTCGGTGGCACCACGCGCCTATCTCGCCTGGTCACGCCTGGTGGATGGGCTGGCTGCGCGCCGGGCCGGCCTCAAGGCGCCGCCCTTTTGAGCGCGCCTGACCCGTCTCGGTTTGACGATCGCCGCCGGCGCCTGACGCCCAAGACGATCGATGTCTCGCGGGTCGAGTTCGACATCTTCAAAGATCTCTTGAGCTTCTATGCCCGTTCGGTGGTGCAGACTCTGAACCATGACCTCGATGCGGAAATGGCGGGGCTGCCCGTCGCCAAAGGGACCGGCAAGATCGCCACCTTGCTGCTGATCGGCGCCAATCCGGGCATCCGACCTTCCGTGATCGCGCATTACATCTTGAAGGATCGCTCCGCCTTGGCACGGCTTTTGGATCAGATGCAGCGCGAGGGGTTGGTGGAACAGCGCGTCCAGAGCGACGAGCGGCGCGCACACCAACTCTATCTGACCGATGCCGGAGAGGCCCTGGCCACGCATGTTCGCGAAATCGCGCTCCGGCAGAATGACCGCTTTTTCGCCGCACTCTCGGCGGCCGAACGCCAGAGCCTCTTGAGCATATTGAAGAAGCTCTACCGGGCGCGCGTGACCGACCTGCCCGGTTCGATTGAACCCTGAAGTGGATTGCATGGAATGATTGGCCAATGAGCGAGCAGCGCGTCGTCATGATCTCCGGTGCCAGCCGCGGCATCGGTAAGACCATCGCCCGCCATCTGGGGCATGCCGGCTGGCGGCTCAGCCTTGGCGCGCGCGACGTCGACACCCTGGCCCAATTCAGAGGGCCGAGCGTCCTGACGGCCGCTTATGACGCCCTCGACCGGCAAAGCGAAAAAGCCTGGGCCGCGGCTACGCGGGAACGGTTCGGCCGCATCGACGCGCTCATCCTCAATGCCGGCATCATGGTACCGAAATCGGTCGTCGAGGTCGCGGACGAGGAATTCGATCGCATGGCCGAGGTGAATGTCAACGCGCCCTTGCGCCTCGCGCGCGCCGCATGGCCCGATCTACTGGCCTCGGGCAAGGGTCGCATTGTCGTCGTAGCCTCGCTTTCAGGCAAGCGCGTCAAGTCGGCGTCCAGCGGTGCCTACGCGATGACCAAGTTCGCGGCGCTTGGTCTGGCACATGCGCTCCGCCATGCGGGCTTCGAGCAGGGCGTTCGCTGTACGGCCCTCTGTCCGGGCTTCGTCGCAACCGACATGGCCATGAGCCTGACGGGCCAGGATCCCGCCAGCATGACCCAGCCCGAGGACCTGGCCCGGATCACGGCCATGCTTCTTGATCTGCCCAATACCGCCAGCATCGCCGAAATCCCCGTCAATTGCCGGTTGGACGACTCCTTCTGATCCTCGGCAAAGCCCTCGTCATCAACCTCATCATGATTGCCTGATCTTCTATGGGACCCCAGGTCGATATCGTCGAGAACAGCGACAAGCTGCCTGCCACGTCGGATGTCGTCGTCATTGGTGGCGGCATCGTCGGCACGTCTACGACGCTGGCGCTGGCCAGGCGCGGTATTTCCGTCACCTTATGCGAGAAGGGACATATCGCGGGCGAGCAATCGAGCCGGAACTGGGGCTGGGTGCGCAAGATGGGGCGGGATCGGCGGGAGGTGCCGCTCGTCATCAGCGCGCTCAGGCTATGGGAGGGCATGAACGAACTGGTGGGCGGTGAGACCGGCTTTCGTCGTACCGGTATTCTCTATGCCTGCGAGACTGACGAGGCCTTGGCCGTCCGCGAGACCTGGGCGGACGAGGTGGCCCGGCCCTATCAGCTCGATTCCCGGCTCATCAGTGGCAAGGAGCTCGAGGAGCTGACACCCGGCATGACCCGGAAGCTCAAGGGGGCGCTCTACACGAAGTCGGACGGCCGTGCCGAGCCGCAGAAGGCGGCACCGGCGATCGCTCGTGGCGCGCGGGCGATGGGCGCCACGGTCCTCCAGCAATGTGCGGTACGAGGAGTTGAGACCACGGGCGGTCGGGTCTCGGGCGTGGTTACGGAGAAGGGCCGGATTGCCTGCAACGCTGTAGTGCTGGCCGGGGGGGCCTGGTCGCGGCTCTTCTCGGGCAGCCTCGGCATCACCTTGCCGCAGCTCAAGGTGCTCTCCTCGGTCCTGCGCACGGCACCCCTGGATGGAGGGCCGGAGACGGCAATGTGGACCAGTCGCTATGCCTACAGAAAGCGGCTGGACGGTGGCTACAACATCGCCGATGGCAACTCCAATATTCATCCGCTCGTTCCAGATACCTTCGCCTTCTTCGCCAAGTTCCTGCCGGCGCTGAAGCATGAATGGGGGGCGATCCAGCTGCGCCTAGACGATCGCTTCATGACCGAGCTGCGCATGCCGAAGAAGTGGGATCTCGACAAGGCGACGCCGTTTGAGCAGACGCGCACGCTCGATCCGACGCCGATCAAGAAACTGCCGGACACGGCGCTTGGCCGCCTGGCGGAGGATTTCCCTGTCTTCAAGGGAGCCAAGGTCGAGCAGCATTGGGCGGGACTGATCGACGTCACGCCGGATGCGGTGCCGGTCATCTCGCCGGTGGACAGCCTGCCCGGGTTCTTCATCGGCACGGGTTTCTCCGGCCACGGTTTCGGGATCGGCCCGGGGGCGGGCGCTCTCCTGGCAGATCTCGTCACCGGGGCAACGCCGCTGGTCGATCCGAGCGATTTCAGGCTGTCGCGGTTTTTCGACGGTTCCAAGATCTGGCTGGACGCCGGCGTCTGAACCACGCGGCCTTTCAGCGCGCAACAGGGGGAGTGAGGAAATGAGCATCCAGACGACGAACGGGTTGGCGCGGCGGCGGCTTTTCCAACTCGGCGGTGCCGGCCTCCTGGCGGCGACCTTGCCGCGACCCGTGCTGGCCGCCGGCGGCAAGGCGATGAAGGGCCAGATCATAGCGGGGCTCTCGCAGGAACCGACCTTCTTCAATCCGCTGATGCCGCATATCGAGGTGGACGAGGCCGTCTATTGGGCCATTTATAGCCCGCTTTGGGGCGTGGACGAAAAGGGCGACTTCATCCCGCAGCTCGCAACCGAGATCCCGACCCAGGAAAATGGCGGCATCTCGGCCGACGGCCTGACCTGGACCGTCAAGCTGCGCGAAGGGGTGAAGTGGCATGACGGTCAGCCCTTCAGCGCCGACGACGTCAAATATACGATCGACCTTTTAAACAATCCCGATTTCAGGGCCGCCAAGCGACAGGGCCACGAGCTCGTAACCAAGGTCGAGGTCAAGAGCCCGACCGAGATCGTTTGGACGATGAAGGAGGTCTACGCACCCTATGCGGCCATCCTCGCCTGGACCTTCATCGTGCCCAAGCACGTCGTCGAGAAGGCCGCCAGTGCCAACGATTCGACGTTGAACACCGCACCGGTCGGCACGGGCGCCTTCAAGTGGCAGGAACGCGTGGCGGGCGACCATATCACGCTGGCGGGCAACCCCGATTTCTTCGGTGACGGGCCGCATGTCGAGCGGCTGGTCATCAAGTACATCCCCGATCTGACCGTCATGTACACGCAGTTTCAAACAGGTGACATCGATCATACGGGCCTGCAGGGCATCACGGCAGATCATTATGAGGAAGCGAGCAAGCTGCCGGACCGGGTGGTGCAGGCCAACCTTGTCGCTACGATCGAAAATATCGGTTTCAATCTCGGCAAGCCGCAATTCCAGGATCAGGCGGTACGCGAGGCGCTCTATTACGCCATTGACAAGCAGAGCCTGATCGATTCGATCTATTACGGCCTGCCGAAAGCGACCGAGTCCTACCTGCCGCAGCAATCCTGGGCCTTCAACCCCGACCTGCCCAAGCAGAGTTATGATCCGGAGAAGGCCAAGGCGATCCTGGATGCCGCGGGCTGGAAGCCCGGTGCCGACGGCATTCGCGAGAAGAATGGCGTCAAGCTGTCCTTTTTGAATTCCACCACGGCCGGCAACCATCTGCGCGAGCAGGCCCAGCAGCTGATCCAGCAGAACTGGGGCGATATCGGCGTCAAGATGGAGATCCACAACCTGCCGCCGGCGGTTATGTGGGGCGACTATTGGATGATGTCGAAATTCGACAGCGTCATCGTCGGCATCGGCTTCATGGTCGGCCCGGATCCGGATGCGACCGACTATTTCGGTGGCAAGCAGACGCCGGCCAAGGGCGGCAACGGCCAGAACACGACCCAGTACGACAATCCCGAGGTCAATCGTCTGCTGGCGGAGGCGGCCTCGACGCTGGACCGTGCGAAACGGACCCAGGCCTATAAGACGATGCAGGAGCATACCCGCCACGACCTGCCGTTTCTGCCGCTCTTCCAATATACGCTCATCGAAGGCGTGAAGAAGGGGCTGAACGGCTTCAAGGCCAGCATCAACGTCCAGTCCAATCTTTGGAACGTCCGCGATTGGTCCTGGAGCTGAGGCCGCCAGCGGCCAAGCTTGTCGACGGACCATCGCCATTCCTATGCCTGGCGGTGGAGCCCTTTATGGCTTCGTCATTCGGTGGCGGGCTGACTGATGATGACGGGCCCGAGAGGGTCGCGAGCACCATCGGATCGCCGTCGGCGATACTGAGCAGCCTTTATCGGCAAAGGAATTTTGAGCGATGATGCGCTATCTGGGCTCGCGTTTGCTGCAGAGCATCCTTTTGCTCTGGATCGTCTCGTTGATCGGCTTCTTCGTGCTCTATCTGGCGCCGGGTGGACCGCTTGCCCAGTTCGCGCTGACGCCCGGCATGACCCAGGAGCAACTGGCCCGGATCGCCCATCAGATGGGGCTCGACCGGCCCTTGCCCGTCCAGTACTGGGAGTGGCTCAGTCGTCTTTTGATCGGCGACTGGGGCCAGTCCTATCGGGATAGCCAGCCCGTGCTGGCGATCATCGGCTCGCATCTCTTCGCCACCCTGCTCCTGATGGGCGCCTCCACGCTGCTGGCGATGATCATCGGTACCTGGATCGGTGTTCTTGGCGCCATCCGGCGCTACTCGATCTTCGATTATCTGGCGACGATCGGGGCCATGATCGGCCTCTCCATCCCAACCTTCTGGTTCGGACTGATCGCGATCTATCTGTTCTCGGTCAAGCTGCCCTGGTTTCCGGCCGGCAACATGTACACCGTGGGCGATGCGTCCTTCCTCGACTACGCGCATCATTTGGTCCTGCCCTGCCTCGTCTTGACCCTCGTGACCGTGGCGATCTGGAGCCGCTACATGCGCTCGGCCATGCTGGATGTGCAGGGCCAGGATTTCATCCGGACGGCGCGCGCCAAGGGGCTGCCGGAGCACGTGGTCCTCCGGAAACACGCGATGCGCAACGCGATCTTGCCGATGATCACCGTGGCGGGGCTGCAGATCCCGACGATCCTTTCGGGCGCGCTCGTCGCCGAGACGGTCTTTACCTGGCCCGGCATGGGGCGGCTCTTCCTCGATTCCTTGAACTATCGCGACTATCCCGTGGTCATGGGCGTCTTGATGTTCTCGGCCGTCTTCGTGCTCCTGGGCAATCTCTTGGCGGACGTGCTCTATGCCGTCGCCGATCCGCGCATCCGCTTGACCTGAGGAGGGATGACGATGAGTGAGGCGACCCTTCCAGCCCAGCCGATCGAGGATATCGCTCCGGCGGCGCGCTTTCGGGCCGTGCGGCGATTCGTGCGCCACCGGCTGGCCATGGTGGGCGTGGTCATGATCCTGGTCCTCGTCCTGGGCTCGTTTCTCGGACCACATCTCTATCCGTTCGACGATTTGCGCATCGATATGCGCAACCGTTTCCAGGTACCCTTCATGGGGCCGCACTGGCTGGGCGCGGACCCGCTTGGCCGTGACCTCATGGCGCGGCTGATGACGGCGGGCCAGGTGTCGCTGGCCGTGGGCTTTGCCGCCATGATCCTCTCAACCCTGGTCGGCACCGCCATCGGTGCGGTGGCCGGCTTCTACGGAAGGGCTCTGGGCGGCGCGCTCATGCGCTTCGTCGACGCCATGCTCTGCTTTCCCAACATCTTCCTTCTCCTGACGCTGGCGGCCTTCATCCAGCCGGGCGTGTGGACCATCACGGCCATCATCGCCTTCACCTCGTGGATGGAGGTGGCCAGGGTCGTGGAGGGCCAGTTCAAGACCTTGCGCGAGCGTGACTTCGCCATCGCCGCCATGATGATCGGCAGTTCGGATGCCAGGATCATCTTCGCCGAGATCCTGCCCAATGCGGTGGCGCCGATCGTAGTTGCCGCCACCTTGAACGTGGCCCGCGCCATTCTGCTCGAATCCTATGTGAGCTTTCTGGGCTACGGCATTCAGCCGCCGCTGCCGTCCTGGGGCAATATGCTGAACAGTGCGCAGCAATATCTGACCTCGGCCCCCTGGCTGGCCATCTTTCCGGGCCTGGCCATCACGGCGGCCGTGACCGGTTTCAATTTCATCGGCGACGGGCTGCGCGACGCGCTCGACCCGCGCCTGGACGCTTGAGCATGACCCAGCCGATCCTGTCCGTGCGTGGCCTGAACGTCCGTTTTCGCGGCCGTGGCGGCGGCGAGGTGCATGTCGTCCGCGACGTCGATTTCGAGCTGGCCGCCGGCCAGACCCTGGCGCTCGTCGGCGAATCGGGCTCCGGCAAGAGCGTCACCTCGCTGGCGCTCATGCGGCTCCTGCCGGGCGAGCCGCGCTGTCGCATCGGCGGCCGCGTGCTCCTCGAGGGAAGGGATCTCCTGTACCTGACCGAGGCCGGGATGCGCGGCGTGCGCGGCAACGAGATCGCGATGATCTTCCAAGAGCCCATGACGTCGCTCAATCCGGTGCACCGGGTAGGCGAGCAGATCGCCGAATCGGTGCGCTTCCATAAGGGGCTTGGCAGGCGGGATGCCCTTGACCGCGCCGTCGAGCTCTTGGAGCTGGTCGGCATCCCGGACCCGCTCCGGCGGGCACAGGCCTTCCCGCACGAGATGTCAGGCGGCATGCGTCAGCGCGTCATGATCGCCATCGCACTCGCCTGCGACCCCAAGGTCCTGATCGCCGACGAGCCGACGACGGCCCTCGATGTCACCATTCAGGCGCAGGTCCTGGAACTCTTGCGCGACCTGCAGGCGAGAACGGGCATGGCCATGCTCTTCATCACCCATAATCTCGGTGTCGTGGCCGAGATCGCCGACCGGGTCATGGTCATGTATGCCGGCCGCATCGTCGAGCAGGCGGCTGTCGATCCGCTCTTCGCCAAGCCCTTGATGCCCTATACGCGCGGCCTGCTCGGGGCCGTGCCGCGCCTCGACATTTTCGCCAAGGAGAAACCGCCTTTGACCTCGATACCGGGTGCCGTGCCGGATCCGGCTCACCCGCCCAAAGGCTGTGCCTTCAATCCGCGCTGCACGCATCGCCAGGGGGGCCTTTGCGATCAGCGGACACCGCCGCTCGAGGCGGCCCAGCCCGGTCACGATGTCCGCTGCCTGCGCTGGCGCGAAGCCATGGAGGCCGCCTGATGGATCAGCCGCTCCTCGAGATCGACCATCTCTCGAAGCATTACGCCGTGGGCCGGAGCTGGCTCGGTCGGGGCGGTGGGCTGGTCCGCGCCGTCGACGACATCTCGTTCGTGATCCAGAAGGGCGAGATCCTGGGCCTTGTCGGCGAATCCGGCTCGGGCAAGTCGACGGTCGGCCGCATGCTGTTGCGCCTGGGAGACCAGCCGACCGCCGGGCGCGTCGACTTCGCCGGGCAGGACATCGCCCCCATGAGCCAGCGCCAGCTCCGGCCGCTCAGGGCGCGCATGCAGCTGATCTTCCAGGATCCCTATTCGTCCTTGAACCCGAAGATGACCGTGGGCCAGATCCTGGAGGCACCCTTGCGGATTCACGGCCGGGGCGGCGATCGCGCCGCCCGCCAGCGCAAGGTGGCCGAGGTCCTGGATCTCGTGGGGCTCCGTCCCGGTCATGCCGCCCGCTATCCGCATGAATTCTCCGGCGGCCAGCGCCAGCGGATCGGCATCGCCCGGGCCATCATCCTCGAGCCCGATTTCCTCGTCGCCGACGAGGCGGTCTCGGCGCTCGATGTCTCCGTGCAGGCGCAGGTCGTCTCGCTGCTCCTCGAGATCCGTCGCCGCATGGGTGTCACCATCCTCTTCATCGCCCATGACCTGGCCGTCGTCGGCTATATCTCCGATCGCGTCGCCGTCATGTATCTGGGTCGCATCGTCGAGCTTGCGCCCGTGGCCTCTCTCTATGCGCGGCCGCGCCACCCCTATAGCGAGGCGCTCTTCTCAGCCGCACCGGTGCCCGATCCCAGGGCGAATCGCCAGCGGATCCTCTTGGAGGGTGATGTGCCAAGCCCGCTCAACCCGCCCTCGGGCTGCGCTTTCCGCACGCGCTGCGCCTATGCGATCCCCGGGTGCGCCGCCGCCAGGCCGCCGCTGGCCGAACTCGCCCCCGGCCACTTCGCTGCCTGCATCCGGCCGGAGCTGGAGCTTCGGCGAGGCTGAAGGCCGGCTTTAGACGACGTTGCGCGGCTGGCCGGCCACGAAGGCATCGATATTGTCGATGAGCTGGTCGGCCAGGATCTGCATGGCCTCGCGGCTGGCCCAGGCGATGTGCGGCGTGACGATCAGGTTGGGAATGGAAGGGTCCAGGAGGGGATTGCCGTTCTTGGGTGGCTCCTCGGTCAGGACGTCGAAGCCGGCACCCGCGATCTGGCCTTCCTTGAGGGCCGTCGCCAGCGCGGCCTCGTCGACGAGGCCGCCGCGAGCCGTGTTGATCAGGATCGCATTTTTCTTCATGGCCTGGAGCTCGGCGGCACCGATCATGTGGCTCGTCGTCTCGGTCAGCGGCACGTGCAGCGTGATGACGTCGCTTTCCCTGATCAGCGTTGGCAGGTCGACCAGCCCCTCGGCTGGCATGACATCGTGGGCCAGGACGCGCATGCCCAAAGCTTCGGCACGGCTAGCTATCGCCTTGCCGATGGCACCGAAGCCGACAATGCCCAGCGTCGAGCCGGCGATGTCGTTGATCGGATGGGTAACGAAGCAGAACTGGCTGGCCCGCTGCCAGGCCCCGGCGGCCACGTCGTTGGCGTAGGCAACGAGGCTCCGCCGCAGCGCGAACATCAAGGCGATGACGTGCTCGGGCACGGTGTTGAAGGCGTAGTTGCGGATATTGACGATCGTGATGCCGCGCTCCTTGGCGGCATCCTTGTCGACGATGTCCGTGCCCGTCGCGGCGACGGCGATGAGTTTCAACGCCGGCAATTGCTCCAGTGTTGCCCGGCGCAGCGGCACCTTGTTGGTGATGCAGATCGAAGCGTCCTTGAGGCGCGGGACGATCTCCTCAGGGGGCGTGCGCTGATACTCGGCATAATGATGGGGAAAGGCCGGCTCCTTCAGCGTGGCGCCCAGCGTCTCGCGATCCAGGAACACGATTGAATGCGCCATGCCTGCCTCTCCTGTCGTTCGTTCGGCCGCGGGAGCGGCCCTGCATTATGGGCTCGCCCCTGGCCTAGCATCGAACGATGCCGGTCTGAAGACGGTGGCAGGCGGCAGGCCTGGGCCTAATCAGCGCAGGCGCGGCGGCATTCAGCGTCGCTGCGAGACGCCCGCTGCGACCAGGACCTCGAAGATTTTCTGGCCGAGCTTGGCAAAGCCCTGGCTGTTGGGGTGGATCTCGTCGTACCAGTCCTCGTGCTGGACGAGCCGCACGTCGCGGAGATCGACATGCACGATCTTCCCGGGATAACGGCCGGCCAGCCCTGCCAGCCGATCGTTCAAGGCGCCGATCAGATGGCGAATGACGGCATCTTGTGCCGGCTGCCCCTTATAGCCGAGCTCACGCAGCACGCTGCCCAGCCATTTATCGACACTCGTCCATGTCGGATGGCGCCATTCGCCCTCATTGCCGCCCGGATGGACATTGGCATAGCCGTGGATGAAGAGCGGCCGATCGATGTGTCCGGCCATGGTCGCGGTAAGGCGCTCGATCATGTCGAGCTTGGCCGTGAGGGCCGCCTGGTTGATCAAGGCCGGGTCATAGGCGCCGCTTGCGCTTGGTGCGACGAGGTCGTGGAGGGCGGAGCGTCCATTCAGATCGGCACCGATAATGTCATTGCCGCCGGCAGAGAGAAATAAGGCGCTGGGCAGGTCGGGGCCCTGCCATGCGCGTGTATATTCCGCTTCGTCGACCATGTTCTGGAACGTGTCGCCGGCAGCGGCCAGGCTCTTCACGATGAAGGATTGCGAGCTGTAGGCGATCATGTCGGTCAGCTCGACCGGGAATTGCGCCCAGGAATCGCCCTCGACCAGGAGGATCGGCGTCCGGGCGAACTGTGCGTCCGCGAGCATGGCCGTGTAACGCCGGTCGCGTTCCTGACGCTTGGTCCAGTTGGCGAAAGTGAGCGCCGTGCCAGCGAAGGGCTGCGAGGTCTTCGAGCGCGGCAGCGCGAAGGGTGCGTCCATGAGGATGCCGGCAAAGCTGATTCCGGGCGCGAAGGGCGGCGCATTCTCCGGATCGGGTCGCATGCGCTGGCCGAGACGGGCGACGAAATCCGGCTCTTCGAGACGCCTTGCGGCTTTCGACCAGAAAATGGGTGCTAGTGCCATCTACGCGCGCTCCTGCGCTTTGCCGGCAAGGGTGCCGCCGTTTCCGGCTGTCTGGCAATATTCATATATTCCCTGCGCTCCCAGACTACCCCGCGCGCAATGCCGTCCGTTCCGCTCAGCTTGCGTGGGCGGCGACCATGTCGAGAAACAAGCGATGCACGCGACGGTCCTGGCCAAGTTCCGGATGGAAGGTCGCGGCCAGGTGCGAGCCTTGCCTGACCAGCACCGGAGAGGTATCGCGCCAGGCAAGTGTTTCGACCTCTGCCCCCGCGCTCTCGATGCGCGGTGCGCGGATGAAGACCATTTCGAGGTCCGGGCCGGGCAGCAGCGTGCGACCGGTCTGGACGACCGAATCGTTCTGCCGTCCATAGGCATTGCGCCTGACCGTGACATCCAGGCAGCCCAGTGAGGGCTGCGCCGGATCCAAAACGCGGGCGGCCATCAAGATGGCGCCGGCGCAGGTGCCAAAGACGGGGTGTTGGCGGGCGAAGGTGCAGAGCCTGGCGAAGAAATCCTCGCTCTCGAGCAGGCGCAGCAGCACCGTCGATTCGCCGCCCGGGATGATCAGTCCGTCCAGGCCGTCCAACGCCTGCGGGCGGCGAACCTCCCGGCATGGCTGGCCGAGGTCGGCCAGAGCCGCGGCGTGCGCGGCATAGCCTCCCTGCAGGGCCAGGACGCCGATGCTTGGCGTCGTCGCATCCATGTGTCTACCAGCCTCGCGTCTGCAGCAGCTGGCCGGCTTCGAGGGCGGCCACCGCCAGGCCCTTCATGGCTCCGGTGCAATCCTCGCTGGCGGCGACCAGCAAACCGGCATCCTCGTAATGCGTCGTCGCCTTGACGATTGCCCGGGCGCGTGCCGCGGCCTCTGCCGGAGCGGCGAACTCGGTGGAATCGCGCATGAAGATGCCCGAGCCGACGAAGACCGCCTCCGCCCCCAATTGGCGCATCAAGGCAGCGTCAGCCGGCGTGGCGATGCCGCCGGCGGAGAAATTGGGTACTGGCAGACGGCCTGTCTTGGCGACGGCGCGCACCAGTTCGAGGGGGGCGCCCAGGCCCTTGGCCGCCACATAGAGCTCCTCCTCACCCATGACGGTGAGTCCTCGTATGTCCTTGACGATCTGCCGCATATGCTTGACGGCGTGGATGACGTCGCCGGTGCCGGCCTCGCCCTTGGTGCGGATCATGGCGGCACCCTCGCCGATGCGGCGGAGCGCCTCGCCGAGGTCGCGCGCGCCGCAGACGAACGGCGTCCTGAAGGCGTGCTTGTCGACATGGTTCAGCTCATCGGCCGGCGTCAGCACCTCCGATTCGTCGATAAAGTCGACGCCCAGCTCCTGGAGAATCTGCGCCTCGACGAAATGACCGATCCGGCATTTGGCCATCACCGGGATCGAGACGGCCGCCATGATCTCCTTGATCTTCTTGGGCGAGGCCATGCGGGCAACCCCGCCTTCCGCCCGGATCTGCGCCGGCACGCGCTCCAGCGCCATGACCGCCACGGCTCCCGCCGCCTCGGCGATCTCTGCCTGGGCCGCGTCCGTCACATCCATGATGACGCCGCCCTTGAGCATCTCGGCCAGGCCGGTCTTCACCCTCAGGCCCGGAAGGGCCGTCTCATTTGCCACGCCCACCAGCATTCACTCCGCCGCTAGTATTCCCGCGGCGAAGATTAAGGCGATGATTGGCCCTGTTAAGATCCATTTCTGACCAAAATGCATGGGGCCACTTTGACCGTCAACGCGCGGCGACGGTGCGAATGGCCTGGCGCAGGCCCAGCACTCCCCGGCGGATGGTCGCCTCCGGCACGCCCGTATAGCCGACGAGCAGGCCCTGGCGGTTGGGTGGCCCGAGAAAATAGCCGGAAAGGGCAGGGGCATCGATGTTCTCCGCCTGAGCGGCACTGGCAACAGCCCGGTCGTCCAGGCCCTGGCTGAGCGTGACGACGAGATGCATGCCGGCCTCGGCGGGCCTGGCGACGACGAGGCCGTCAAGTTCCTGCCTGCAGGCATCGATGAAGATCGCTTGTCGTTCGGCATAGAGCTTGCGCATGCGCCGAATATGCTGGACCAGATGACCAGCCTCGATGAACTCGGCCAAAGCCGGTTGCGCCAGCATTGGTGGATGGGTGTCGGTCAGTCGCCGGACGGCCGTGAAGGCGTCGATCAGATGATCCGGCACAACCATGTAACCCAGGCGCAGGCCGGGAAACATGACCTTGCTGACCGAGCCCACATAGATGACGCGGCCATCGGCATCCAGGCCCTGGAGGGCCGCCAGTGGCCGGCCGGCATAGCGGTATTCGCTGTCGTAATCGTCCTCAAGCACGAAGGCGTCGGCGGCCGAGGCCCATTCCAGCAGCTCGAGGCGTCGCTTCAGGCTCATCGTGATGCCGAGTGGATATTGATGCGAGGGCGAGACGCAGGCGAGCCTGGCGTCCGGCGCCAGACTCTGCCCGGCGGCTACGGAAAGTCCCTCCTCGTCGACCGGTACCGGAACCAGGCCCGCGCCGCCCGCCACAAGGGCGCCACGGATGCCGGGATAGCCCGGTTCCTCGACCCAGGCCTTGTCGCCCGGATCGATCAGCACGCGGGCGGCGAGGTCGAGGGCTTGCTGGGCGCCACTGACGATGATGACGTTGTTGAACGTGCAGCGAACGGCACGTGCTGTCCGCAGATAGAATGCCACCGCTTCGCGCAGCGGTCTGAAGCCCAGTGCCTCGCCGCCCACCAGGAAACTGGCCGGCGGGTCGCGCCAGTGCTTGGCCAGGAGCCGAGACCAGAGCTCGAAGGGAAAGGCTGCGAGCTCCGGCATGCCGGGGGAGAAGGTCGTGGGGCGGGGCCGGCTGCCGGCCATCTTGATCAGATCGGCGCCGCGCCTGGATGGGCCGGGCGGGCGGGCCTTGCCCTTGGTGTGCGCGCCGTGCTCGGCGCGCACCTGCAGCGCCTCTTCCGGCAGGCGCAGGGTCACGAAGGAGCCGCTGCCGATGACGCCTTCGAGATAGCCCTCGGCTGTCAACTGTTCGAAGGCGGCCAGCACGGTGTTGCGCGACACGTCGAGATCCTGGGCCAGCGTCCGGGTCGAGGGCAGGCGCGTGCCGCGCTTGAGCGAGCCGTCCAGGATCGCCTCGCGAATGGCGAAATAGAGCTGGCGGTGCATGGGCACGGGGCTTTCGGGTGCCAGCGCCAGCGTGCGCAGATAGGCCGGGATCGAGCTGGCCGTCATGTCCCGCCGCGATCGCATCAGCCTGCCACTCCCTCTCGATCATTGCCCGGACCGGTCGTCTGCGGCGGTTGTGGGGCGCTGCGGACCTTGAGTCCAGGCAAGCATCGACGATGCCCGGGCGTTCAGTCGAACTGGGCTCGCATGATCGCCTCGACCTTCGGCAGGCGCGCGGTCGCGGCGGCGACGGCTGTGAGCTTCGGGCAATGCGCGGCGAACCAGGCCCGGCCGGGGCGCCAGCGGACCATCACCACGACATAGAGGTCGAGGACGGAGAAGGTCTGGCCGAGAAACCAAGGCGAAGGGGTGATGGCCGCTTCGATCTGCTGCCAGTGCCGCATCATCTGGGCATCCGTTGCCTCGAGCAATCGAGCTGCCGCGTCGGCGTCGCCCGGCAGCAGCCGGTTGGCACCGTCGCCGACGATATATTGGGGGTAGATCGCGGCCACCACGAAAGCCAGCCAGCGCAGGAAGGCGGCGCGTTCGGGTGCGCCCGGCGGTGGTGCCAGCGGCGTTGCCGGCTGGCGCTCGCTCAAGAGGAGCAGCATGGCGGCACTCTCGGTCATGAGCTCGCCGTCCGGCAGGATAAGGACTGGTATCTGGCCCAGCGGGTTGAGGCTCAAGAGCCTCTGGCGATCCTTGGGCCGGTTTGGATCCAGTTCCTCCAGTTCATAGGCAAAGCCGCCCAGCGCCAGTGCCGCCTCAATGATCGCCGAGCCCCAGCCGCGCGTGCTGATCAGCCGATATGTCGAAGCCATCGCTACTCCTTGGTCCGCAGTGAAGGAATTCTGGCGCGCCGCACGAGAAGGCGCCAGTCCGCCGTCGAATCGCCGCGTCAGCCCTTGCCCAATAAAATGTTATAATATAACTAAACCTCTTCCTTGCCACCTGGAAGCTGCTTGGCTGTCAATGTCACCTCCGCTCTTCGTCGTGTTCCGTTGCGCCGCCGGCTCGCTTGCATGCGTCAACTGGTCGGTCTTTGGCATGTCCGCCTGGCGGCGACTGGCCTTGGCCGGACTCATTTTGGCTGGCCTCTGGCTGGCTGTCCTTTGGGCGATGGCCATTTGATGAGCGAGGCCGCTATCACGCTCGATGATCTGACGCTCGCCTATGACCGTCGCCCGGCGGTCCAGCATGTCTCGGGCGTCTTTCCGTGTGGCAGCCTGACGGCCATCGTTGGTCCGAATGGTGCTGGCAAGTCCACGCTTCTCAAGGGCATCGTGGGTTTGATCCGGCCCAGCCGTGGCCGTGTCACCTGTGCCAGCGGGCGGGCGCAGATCGCCTATCTGCCGCAGCAGGCCGAGATCGACCGCAGCTTTCCGATCATGGTCGGGGACGCCGTGGCGGCTGGTGCCTGGCGTCGAATCGGCGTCATGCGCGCGATCGGGCCGGACATTCGGGGGCAGGTGCAGGACGCGCTGTCCGCCGTGGGGCTGGAAGGCTTTGCCCGGCGTCCGGTGGGCTCGCTCTCGGCCGGCCAGTTCCAGCGCGTGCTCTTCGCCCGCCTGCTCCTCCAGGATGCCAGCATCATCCTGCTGGATGAGCCCTTCAACGCCGTCGACCAGCGGACCACGGCCGATCTTCTGCGCCTTGTGCGGCACTGGCATGGCGAGCAGCGCACGATTATCGCCGTCCTCCACGATTATGAGCAGGTGCGGGCGCATTTTCCCACGACGCTTCTGCTCGCCCGCCGCCTGCTGGAATGGGGACCGACCGCCAATGTCATGACGCCCGCCAATCTGCACCGGATGCGCGGCATGTCGGAGGACTGGGAGGAGGCCGGATTTTGCTTGCCGGAAGCCCATCGATGATCAGTCAGCTCTATGCGCTGGTAGCGCCCTTTCTCGACTACGGCTTCATGCGACGCGCCCTGGTTGCCTGCCTGGCCCTCTCGATCGGCTCCGGGCCGATCGGCGTTCTCCTTCTCCTCCGCCGCATGAGCCTGGTCGGCGATGCCATGTCACATGCGGTACTGCCGGGTGCCGCCATCGGATTTCTCTTCAGCGGCCTCTCCTTGTGGGGCCTGACGCTTGGTGGCTTCGCGGCCGGCCTCGCCGTGGCGGGCGTGGCCGGCCTGGTCGCACGGCACACCATGCTCAAGGAGGATGCGAGTTTTGCCGGATTCTACCTGACTTCGCTGGCGCTGGGCGTCCTCCTGGTCTCGATGCGCGGTAGCAATCTCGATCTTTTGCACATCCTCTTTGGCACGATTTTGGCGGTCGACGATCAGGCGCTGCTCCTGGTAGCGAGCATCGCCTCCTTGAGCACGCTTGTGCTGGCGTTCATCTACCGTCCGCTGGTCCTTGAATGTCTCGATCCGGGCTTCCTGCGGGCTGTGGGTGGTCGGGGCCAGCTCTATCACCTGGTCTTCCTCGTACTGGTCGTCCTCAATCTGGTGGCCAGCTTCCAGGCGCTGGGCACGCTCATGGCCGTGGGCCTGATGATGCTGCCGGCTGCCACCGCCCGTTTTTGGACCATCCAGGTCTGGAGCATGTGTCTGACGGCCAGCGTCACCGCCTTTCTTTCCGGTTTCATCGGCCTCCTCCTGTCCTATCGCTTTGGCCTGCCTTCGGGCCCGGCAATCGTCCTGACGGCTGCCGGCTTCTACGTCCTTTCCATTATCGTCGGTCGGCACGGCAGCCTCACGGCACGCCTGCCTCGGCGCCGAAACTATCGAGGATGAATTGATGGTACACTTTCTCAATCGTCATGGGCTGGCGGGCGTTTGCCTGGCCGGAGCGGTGTTTGCCGCCCCCATGGCGGAAGCCCGCGAGTTCAAGGTTGTCACCAGCTTCACGATCCTGGGCGATATGGTGCAGCAGATAGGCGGCCCGCATGTCGAGGTGACCACGCTCGTCGGACCGAACGGCGACCCGCATGTCTACGAGCCTACCCCGCAGGACGCCGAGAAGCTCGCCAGCGCCGATATCGTCTTCGTGAGCGGCCTCGGCATGGAAGGTTGGATGGACCGCCTCATCAAGGCCTCGGGCTACAAGGGCAAGCCGGTAACGCTCTCGACCGGCATCAAGACGCGCCAGATGGACGAAGAGGAAGAAGGCGGCCATGACCACGGTCACGGGGAGCGCGAGCTCGTCACGGACCCGCACGCCTGGAACAATCCCCTAAACGGCATCATCTACGTCCAGAACATCGCCAAGGCGCTGACCGCCGCCGACCCTGAGGACGCCGCCGACATCAACGCCAGGGCCAAGGACTACGAGGCCAGCCTCCGTCAGCTCGACGCCTGGGCGGCCGAAGCGATCGCTGCGGTGCCAAAGGACCGCCGCAAGGTGATAACCAGCCACGACGCCTTCGGCTATATGGCCGACCGCTACGGCATCACCTTCCTTTCGCCCGAGGGCTTCTCGACCGAATCCGAAGCCTCGGCCGCAGATGTGGCCGCCCTCGTCGACCTCATGAAGCGCAATCACATCAAAGTCGTCTTCATGGAGAATTCCAATGACCCTCGGCTCGTCCAGCAGATTGCGCGCGAAGCCGGCGGCCGCCTGGGAGGCAGCCTTTATCCCGAATCGCTGACTGGCCCCGAAGGCCCCGCACCCACCTATGAGCGCCTCATCCGCTATAATATCGAAACCCTCAAAGCGGGCATGCTCGCCCCTTAAGCCATCACGGCACCTTCTCTTCGTGCCCTGCCCGAATGGCCTGCGACCACAAGCCGCCGCCCATTCGGGCAGGGTGCGGCGAATCGCTGACTCTCCGCACACGCTTTCTGCTCCCTAGGTTCAAGCTGAACACCTAAAAGCCTGGGAGGCTTACTCGTGCCCGGACGCCACTTTCTCCACGTTCCCGGTCCTACCAACATTCCCGATCGAATCCTCTCGGCCATGCACGTGCCGATGGAGGACCACCGGAGCCCCCGTTTCCCCCAGCTTACCTTGCCGCTCCTGCAGGACCTGAAGAAGCTCTTCCGTACGGCCGACGGCCAGACCTTCATCTTTCCTTCCTCCGGCACGGGCGCCTGGGAAGCCGTCCTTACCAACACGCTGGCCACCGGCGACAAGGTCCTCTCCCCCCGCTTCGGCCAGTTCAGCCACCTCTGGATCGACCTCGCCCGGCGCCACGGCCTGGATGTCATCGTCCAGGAAGAAGAATGGGGTACCGGCGCCTCGCCCGAAAAAATCCAGGCCGCCCTCGAAGCCGACAAGGCCCACGCGATCAAGGCCGTCATGGTCGTCCATAACGAGACGGCCACGGGCGTCACCAGCGATATCGCTGCCATCCGCCAGGCCATCGACGCCGCTGATCACCCGGCCCTCCTCTTCGTCGACGGCGTCAGCAGTATCGCCTCCATCGACTTCCGCATGGACGACTGGCAGGTCGACGCCATCATCACCGGTAGCCAGAAAGGCCTCATGCTGCCAGCCGGCCTCGGCATCGCCGGCGTCAGCCAGAAAGCCCTGTATGCCAGCAAGACCGCCCGCGCCAACGATGCGCTTCGCCGCTGCTATTTCGACTTCGACGGCATGATCAGCGCCAACAAGGACGGCTACTTTCCCTATACGCCTCCCTTACCGCTGCTCTACGGCCTGCGTACCGCCCTCGACATGCTCTTCGAGGAAGGCTTGGACAACGTCATCGCCCGGCATCACCGCCTGGCCGAAGGCGTCCGTCAGGCCGTCGCCGCCTGGGGCCTCGACCTCTGCGCCAAAGCCCCCAACTGGCATAGCGACACCGTCTCCGCCGTCATGGTCCCCCAAGGCTTCAACGCCGCCGACGTCATCCGCCAGGCCTATACCCGCTATAACCTCGCTCTGGGCGCCGGCCTCTCCCAGGTCGCCGGTAAACTCTTCCGCATCGGCCACCTGGGCGACCTCAACGAACTCATGTGCCTGGGCGCCATCGCCGGCACCGAAATGGCCATGCGCGACATCGGCATCGACGTCGTCCCAGGCAGCGGCACCGCCGCCGCCAGCGAATATTACCGCCAGGACCAGTCCACGGCGTTCAGGACAGCGGCGGAGTAGAGAGCAGGAAGCGGCCTCCGGCGGCCAGGGGGCACCGCCCCCTGGACCCGGGGTGGGGCGGGATTGTCGGTCGCGGGTGAGTCTGAGCCCTGGCCTCCCACCATCACGAGGGCGGGCCGGTCCCGTAGCGGCCGATCTTCCGGGCACCCTGCAAGCGTATCGCCGCCTGCATGCTCTCCGCCGGCCGCTCGTGCCAGTACCGCGCCACACCTCGCGCCACCGCCTCCAGGCGCAACGCCGGCAGCGCGTTCGGACCAAGGCCCGTACCCATCCGCTCGGCCTCGGACGCCAGCTTGTCCGCCAGCCGGTTCAGCTCAGCCCGATTGTCCCGCGCCA
>NZ_FYEH01000001.1 GCF_900187945.1 Arboricoccus pini
TCGACTTCCATGACGGGGACGCGATTGACGAGCGCCATCTCCTGGGCGGTACGTCCAGCCGCCATGGCCTGGGCCGTGCGCCTGCGGTCGCGCCTGGCCCAGAAGGGGTAGCGGCGCCGTGGCGGCTTGGGGGCGAGACGATCGGTCCAGTCCATGGGGCCCACTGTACAAGGAATATAGTCCTTATACAACAGATCTCATGCGCTGCCCGCTATCCGACCACCCCATCGCCCCCCAGGTCCAGGAGGCGGTGCCTCCTGGTCGCCGAAGGCTTCTTTTTCGCGCTCTTGTCGTACGCCGTCGCATGCTTCGCGATATTTTTGCCGCCGGCGGTGTACGGCCGGGCTGCGGCACAATGTTCGCAGATGACAAAAAATCGAGGGAGGCGGTATGGTGACGTGTCTGGTGGCGCATTTTTTGTTGCTTACCGGACGACAAGCAAAAAGCGGCAGGGAGCCGCTAGGGGAGTCGAGCTAACGTGAAACGGCGTGCATTGATGCTTGCCGGGGCGGCGCTGGTTGCCGTTCTGGCGATGGGGCGGGTGGAAGCGGCGGATAAGGGTTTGGTGGGCGTGGCGATGCCGACCAAGTCGTCGGCGCGCTGGATCGCCGATGGCGACAACATGGCCAGGCAGTTGCGGGATCGCGGCTACGAGGTCGATCTGCAGTATGCGGACGACGACATTCCAAACCAGCTCTCGCAGATCGAGAACATGGTGACGAAGGGGGCCAAGGTTCTGGTGATCGCCTCGATCGACGGCACGACGCTCTCGGACGTGCTGCAGCAGGCGCATGATGCCGGGATCAAGGTCATTGCCTATGACCGGTTGATCCGGAACTCGCCGAATGTCGATTACTATGCCACGTTCGACAATTTCCAGGTGGGCGTGTTGCAGGCGCAGTATATCGAGAAGACGCTAGGCCTGAAGGAGGGCAAGGGGCCGTTCAACATCGAGTTGTTCGGAGGTTCGCCCGACGATAACAACGCCTATTTCTTCTACAATGGCGCGATGTCGGTGCTGCAGCCTTATATCGACAGCAAGAAGCTCGTCGTTCAGAGCGGCCAGACGGGCATGGACAAGGTTTCGACCTTGCGCTGGGACCCGGCCACCGCCCAGTCGCGCATGGATAACCTTCTTAGCGCCTACTACACGGATAAGCATGTAGATGCGGTTCTCTCGCCCTATGACGGGCTGAGCATCGGCATCCTATCCTCGCTCAAGGGTGTGGGCTATGGCGGCAAGGATCTGAAGATGCCGGTCGTGACCGGCCAGGACTCGGAGGTGCAATCGATCAAATCGATCCTGGCACACGAGCAGACCTCCACCATCTTCAAGGACACCCGCGATCTGGCCAAGGTGACGGTCGACATGGTGGACGCCATGGGATCGAACAAGCCAGTCGAGGTGAACGACACCAAGACCTACGACAACGGCGTCAAGGTGGTGCCGGCTTATCTCCTCAAGCCGGTCGTGGTCGACATCTCAAACTGGAAGCCCGTCCTGATCGACAGCGGCTATTACCAAGAGAGTCAGATCCATTGAGCTAGCGTCGAGGGGTTGCCAGGCGATGACAGCCATCTTGGAGATGCGCGAGATCGGCAAGACCTTCCCGGGCGTAAAGGCGCTGGATAACGTCAACCTCGTTGTCCAGGAAGGTGAGATTCATGCGATCGTCGGCGAGAACGGCGCCGGCAAGTCGACCCTTATGAAGGTCTTGAGCGGCGTCTACCCGCATGGGACCTATGAGGGCGAGATCCATTTTCGCGGTGAGGAGCGTCGCTTTCGCGACATTGCCGACAGCGAGAAGCTAGGGATCATCATCATCCACCAGGAGCTGGCGCTCGTGCCGCTCCTCTCGATCGCCGAGAATATTTTTCTCGGCAACGAGCCCTCGAGGTTCGGTGTCGTCGATCGCTCAGAGGTCTTCAGGCGCGCGCGGGACCTGTTGGCCAAGGTCGGGCTCGACGAGGCGCCGACGACGCTGGTCACCGACATCGGCGTCGGCAAGCAGCAGTTGGTCGAGATCGCCAAGGCTCTGGCCAAGGAGGTGCGGCTGCTCATCCTGGATGAGCCGACGGCCGCCTTGAACGAGAAGGACAGCGAGGCGCTTTTGCGCCTCCTTTTGGAGTTCAAGGCGCAGGGCATCACCTCGATCCTGATCTCGCACAAGCTGAACGAGATCGAGAAGGTCGCCGATGCGATCACGGTCCTGCGCGACGGCAGCACCGTGGAGACGCTGGATTGCCGCAAGGCGGCGATCAGCCAGGACAGGATCATCCAGGGCATGGTCGGGCGCTCGATGGCCAACCTCTATCCCGAGCGGCTTCCCGAGATCGGGCCACCAGTCCTCGAGGTGAAGGACTGGTCTGTCTACCACCCCTTGCACCCGGAGCGGCAGGTTTCGAAGAATCTCAACTTCGAGGTGAGGAAGGGCGAGATCGTCGGCATTGCCGGGCTGATGGGAGCCGGGCGGACCGAATTCGCTATGAGCCTCTTTGGCCGCGCCTGGGGCCAGAAGATCACCGGCAAGGTCTTCCTGCACGGCAAGGAAGTCGATGTCAGCACGATCAACAAGGCGATCGCGCATGGCCTGGCCTATGTCACGGAGGACCGCAAGTCCCTGGGCCTGCTCTTGAACGAGGACATCAGGAAGAACGTGACGCTGGCCAACCTCAAGGGTGTTTCCAAGGGCGGCGTCATCGACGACATGGGCGAACTCAAGGTCGCCAGCGACTATCGGGCCAAGCTCAGGATACGCTGTTCGGACGTTTACCAGGAGAGCGTCAACCTCTCGGGCGGCAACCAGCAAAAAGTGGTCTTGAGCAAGTGGCTGTTCTCCGGACCGGAGGTCTTGATCCTGGACGAGCCCACGCGCGGCATCGATGTCGGCGCCAAGTATGAGATCTATACGATCATCCAGGCCCTGGCGGATCAGGGCAAGGCCGTCGTGGTGATCTCCTCGGAGATGCCCGAGCTTCTCGGCATTTCCGATCGGATCTACGTGATGAACGAGGGGAGCTTCGTCGGCGAATTCCTGGCCGCCGAGGCATCGCAGGAACGTATCATGCGCGCGATCATGCAAGCGCAGCAGGGAGTAGCCTCATGAGCAGCAGCCTGCCGCTTACCGACCCCGGGCTCCAGCCCAGCCGGTCCTGGAAGAACTATCTCAAGAACAATATGCGCGACTACGGCATGCTTTTGTCGCTGTTCGCGATCATGATCTTCTTTCAGATCGTCACCGACGGCACGCTCCTAAAGCCGCTCAATTTGACCAATCTGGTGCTCCAGAACAGCTACATCGTCATCATGGCGCTGGGCATGCTCCTGGTCATCGTGGCCGGGCATATCGACCTTTCGGTGGGCTCGGTCGCGGGCTTCATCGGTGGGCTTGCGGCCGTCATGATCGTCGAGTGGAGCGTGCCGCCGGCCTTGGCCGTCCTCCTCTGCCTGGTGGCGGGCGGGCTGATCGGCGCTGCCCAAGGCAGCTTCGTCGCCTATTTCAAGATTCCCTCCTTCATCGTCACGCTGGCGGGCATGCTGGTCTTCAAGGGGCTGGCCCTGGCCCTCCTGCACGGTCAGTCGGTGGGGCCGTTCCCGCCTACCTTTCAGGCCCTCTCCTCAGGCTTCATCCCGGATATCCTCCAGGTAGGCACCCTCAAGGTGACGTCACTGGCGATCGGCATCCTGGCCGCCCTGGCCATGGTCTATGTGAGCTTCACCAGCCGGTTGCGACAACAGCAGCACCATGTGGAGACGGATCCGGCGGGCTTCTTCATCCTGAAGAACGCGCTGCTTTTCGCGGTCATCGTCTATTTCACCTATCTCCTGGCCTCCTATCGGGGCATGCCCAACGTCTTCATCATCATGTTCGTCCTGATCGCTATCTACGCCTTCGTGACGAGTCGGATGACGGTCGGACGGCGCATCTATGCCCTTGGCGGTAACGAGAAGGCAGCTAGGCTCTCGGGCATCCGCACTGAGCGGCTGACCTTCTTGACCTTCGTCAACATGGGGGTGCTGGCAGCTTTGGCGGGTCTGGTCTTTGCCGCCCGCCTCAACACCGCCACGCCCAAGGCCGGCCTCGGCTTCGAGCTCGACGTCATCGCCGCCTGCTTCATCGGCGGCGCCTCGGCCTATGGCGGCGTCGGCACGGTGATGGGGGCCGTCATCGGCGCCTTCATCATGGGAGTGATGAATAACGGCATGTCGATCCTTGGCATCGGCATCGACTACCAGCAGGTGATCAAGGGCCTGGTCCTCCTGGCAGCCGTCTTCGTCGACGTCTACAACAAGCGGAAATGAGCCTCGCCGCCGGGCCCCGGCGGCACATCACGACTGGGGACCCCGCTGCTTCCGCAAGACGGGTGCCCGCCATGCGGGACGAGCAATTCCGGTGTCGAGAGCTTATTCCAGCAGGGTGCCGAAGCGGTCGGCGACGGTGATCGAGGCCGTCATGCCGGCATTGAATTCGAGGCGGTCCGTCTCGATGCCGTCGCTGAAGATCACGCCATAGTCCGGCATCTGCGAGGTCAATTCGAGCGGTTTCTCCGGGGTGATCTGGCCAAAGGTCAAGCTGGCCTGGGTCGTGCGGCTGGGGAAGGGTTCGCGCACGGTAAAATAGAGAAACGCCGATTCCCAGGCAAAGCCCTGCTCGCGCAGCTTTGCGTGCGCCGCCGACATGTGGGCATCTGCGATGCCTGCGGCACCGGCCAGCACGCTCTTGAACCAGCCCGTCGACCCGAGTCCGGTCGAGACGATGAGGCCGCTCGACGAATGCTGCTCGACCCTCTCACCGATGCGAATGCTGTAGCGCGCCGAGACGTGGGAGCGGGGGCCGATAAATAGATCGTTGACGGCGTGGATCACTTGGCCGTCGGCCAGTCTTGCCGCTGCCATCGTGATCCGCCGTGTGGGCCGCTTGCCCGCCTGCGCCAGCGGAACGATCTTGTTCAGGTCGCCGACCTTGAAGGGCAGAAGCGCACCATCCCAGCGCTCCGGATCAGGATTGACGCCGATCACCGGCTGGGCACCCACATATTTCAGCGTGTTGGCGACAAGCCCATCCTGGCCCAGCACGACGACAAGCGCTTCGGGCGGGAAGATGAAATTGGCCAGATAGCGGCGCTCGAGCTTTTGGACCCGCGCATAGCGGCGCAAGGTTTCCTCCACACTCCGGGTCGCCTCGAGGTAGCGCCGATGCTCGGCCTCGTAGTCGGAGAAATCGGCACCCAAATGCTCGATATAGAATCGCGCCTGCCCGGCCGTGTTGAAGCGCCTTATCAGTTCCTCGAGCCTGGTCTCGCGAACGACGAGCACGATCTGGCGCTGCAACGGTTCCAATGCCTACTCCCTAGTCTTCCTGGTCCTCGAGCAGCGATCGCAGCAAGGCGGGGGAAATATTGAGCTCGCCGATCCGGTCGGCCCCCTCGGCCAGCCCGTTAAAGGCTTGGGCGATCAACGTGCTCGACTTGGCCTGCCCGATCGTCAGCGCCTGGAGCACCTTCGGATCGACATCCTTGAAGACCGCCATCGTCGTCGAGATCGCATAGGCCTTGGCGTCCGCCTCCTTGCGCGCATTCTCCAGGCGCAGGACGGTAAGCTCGCGGTTCCGCTCCTCAAGGTTGATCTTGCCGGTCAGGGCCTGGTCCTCGATCTCCTGGCGCCGCTCCAGCTCGGCACGCTCCGCCTCGAGCTGCGTGTCGCGTATCTGCCGCTTCTTGGTCTCGATCGCGATCTCGGTATTGAGCTCATTCTCCTTGACGGCGCGCTCCTGTTCGATCGCCGCATTGCGGCGCACATAGACCGCATCATCCGCCTGCTTGAGGATCTGCTCGCGCGCATTGGCCTCGAGGGCGCGGCCTGTATCGGGGTTGGGCTTCACCGCGAGGATGGAAAGGTCGACCAGCGAGATGCCCAGTGTCTTGAACGTCGCCGCCTGCCCGACGGCATCGCGCACACTGATTTCAAGCTCGCTCGAGCGGCGCAGGAGATCTTGCAGCGGCATGGTCTGCAACGCATTGCGCACCTGCACCTGCACGACCGTCACGACGCGTGCCGAAAGCTTTTGTGGATCTTCGGAAAGATAGGCCTTGCGGTCCGGACCGAGGGTGAAATTCATCATTCCGGCCAGAACGACGGGCTCGCTGATCCGATAAGTGACCTGCCCTTGGACCGTCACCTCCTGGAAGTCCTGGCTTACTTCCTGGAACATAAAGGGAATGTCGATCGTCTCGAGCGGAATCGATACGAGTGACGCATTGGGGGCGAAATAGAAAAACGACAGACCCGCTCCCTGGCGCACGGGCTTGCCGTTGCGAAAATGAATAATGTAGACGCTCGGGTTTGCTTTTACGTGCCCAAATAATCTTCTAAATATCATCAAGAAAATTATAAGAGCGAAGGCGATTATTATAAATGAAAAAGCATCAAACATTATTGCCAGCGTCCTGACTGGTTATTTTCTCACGTGTCAGGCAAGACGCTTCGTCGAGTCTCCCTTCCAGCAAAATCGCCGAGAGACATCATGAGCTCGCTTCGTGCGTCGCACGAATGCGCGCGACCGGAACCGGGACCACCCAGCCACCTGCCTGCGCCATGCCGCCTGTTCAAGGACCACAACCTAAAGGTTCGGCGCGCTTTCGGCCAGCCATGCCGGAACGAACGAATCCCTAGTGTTGCTCGGGCCTAGACGCCACGGGGCGGCGGGCCGGCAGTCAGCCATGCCGGATCGAACCAGCGATCCGCCGGGCCGTCATAGGGCAGGCGGTTGATGTCCCAAAGGCGGATATAGGGAGCATAGGCGGCCCAGACCCTGGGCCCGCCGCCGACGAAGACGACGCGCCCGGCAAAGCGCGCCAGCACTTCGCCGGGCTGCTCGTGCGAGCGGATGGTGACCAGGGTTCGGTCCTTCCTGGCGAAGGCGGGTACCGAGGCGATCGTGGTCGGGCCGGCGATCAACACATGGCCCTGCGTCAGCTCGAAGAAGCGCGCCACGTCGGCTTCGTAGATCCTCCCCTCGGTCCCGCTCCAGGGCATGCCGCCATCGAGCCCGATCTGGCCACGCTGCCCAATGGCACACATCGCCCGCACATCCGCCATGCCGCCCATTTCCTGATCTCAGCTCCTCTTTTGCAGTGGCGCCCAGGCATGCTCGCTGCCGGTCAGCCGATCCGCGCCGGCCGGGCCTTGGCTCCCGGCGGCATAGCTCTCAAGCGGGATCTCGTCCTTGGCAAAGCCTTCCAGAGCCGGTGCCACGACGGTCCAGGCCCGCTCGATCGCATCGGCGCGCTGGAAGAGCGTGGCATCGCCCATCATGCAGTCATAAAGGAGTGTCTCGTAGCCGACATTGGCCCGGTGCGGGAAGAAGTCGGCATAGTTCATGCGGGTCGTGACCCGGCCTAGTCGCATGGCCGGGCCTGGCTCCTTGGCATCGAAGCTGGTCTCGATCGCATGCTCGGGGTCGATCTTGAGCGTCAGGACATTGCGCGCCAGCCGCTCGCTCGCGGCATCCCTGAAGAGCTGGTGCGGGGCGGCCTGGAAATGGATCGAGATCTCGGTGCGCCGCTCCGCCAGTCGCTTGCCGGTGCGCAGGAAGAAGGGCACCCCGCCCCAGCGCCAATTATCAACGGCGAGGCGTAGCGCCACATAGGTCTCGGTGTCGCTCTCGGGCGAGACGCCAGGCTCCTGCCGGTAGCCCGGCACACCCTGCCCATCAATGCTGCCGGCCGTATACTGGCCACGCACCACGTCCTCCCTGCTGAGGGGGCGCAGCGCCGCCATCAGCTTCGACTTCTCGTCGCGCACCGCCTGGGCCGAGAGGGAGGAGGGCGGTTCCATCGCCACCATGCAGAGCAACTGGAAGAGGTGGTTGGGGACCATGTCGCGAAGGGCGCCCGCATGCTCGTAAAACTCGCCGCGCCGCTCGACGCCCACCTTCTCCGCCGCCGTGATCTGGATGCAGTCGACGAACTCGCGCCGCCAGATGGGCTCGAACATGCCATTGGCAAAGCGCACCGCCATGATGCTCTGCACTGTCTCCTTGCCGAGGAAATGATCGATCCGATAGATCTGGTCCTCGCTCGCCACCTTGAGCAGCCGCTGGTTCAGGTCGCGCGCCGTCGCCAGATCGTGGCCGAAGGGCTTTTCGACCACCACGCGCCTGAAACGCGCCTCCCCCTCTGTCAGCAGGCCGGCCTTGCCTAATTGTTCGGCCAGGGGCGCGAAAAAGCGATCGCCGACGGCGAAATAGAAGATGGCGTTGCCCTGGCCGATCCGCTCCTTCAAGTGGGCGAAAAGCCCCTCGTCGGCAAAGTCGCCCTTGATGTAGGAAAGCCGCTGCATCAGCCATTGCCAGCGCGCTTCGTCGGGCTGGCCGACATGCCCCCCGGCGGTACCGTCGCTGGCCGCCGCCTGCGTGAACGCCGTCAGATTCTGGCGCCAGCCCGCATCGTCCTGGTCGATGCGATCGACGCCGATGACCGCGAAATCGTCGCTAATGAGCCCGTCATGGGCAAGGTTATAGATCGAGGGGACCAGAAGCCGCTTGGTAAGGTCGCCGCCGGCACCGAAGACCACCAGGGTACAGGGCGGCAGGCTGGAGGCCCCGGCCTTGGCCTGGCGGAGGTCGCCGCCCGGTTCGCTGTCGCTCATCAGATCTCCATCCAAAATGTCAACGCCAAGGAAGCCACCATCTGGGCACGCGGTTCCGGGCCGGTCGATGAAGCTTTCGCCAACGGCCGATATCCGATGTCTAGAGATCGTCCTCGGCCAAGCGCAGGCCCATGAACTGCCAGCGCTGATGCGGGTAGAAGAAGGTGCGGTATGTCGGCCGGATCTGGGCTTCCGGCGTCACGCACGAGCCGCCTTTCAACACGAACTGGTTGCACATGAACTTCCCATTATACTCGCCGACCGCGCCCTTTGCCGGCTTGAAACCCGGATAGGCCATGTAGGGGCTGGCGGTCCATTCCCAGACATCACCCCACATCTGCGCCAGACGCGGCCCGTCCGGATGGGTCGAGCGCGGCCTGAGAAGGCCGCTCTCGAGGAAATTGGCGCCCTTTGGCGGGCAGCGGGCGGAGGCCACCTCCCATTCGGCCTCGGTCGGCAGTCGCTTGCCAGCATAGCGGGCGAAGGCATCGGCCTCGTAGAAGCTCACATGCGTCACCGGCGCATCAAGCTCGACCGGCTGCGGGCCGCGCAGCGTCATCGACCACCAGCGCGTGTCCTCTTTCCACCAGTAGCCAGGCGCGGTCCAGCCCAGGCGCTTGGCCGTGGCCCAGCCATCGGAGAGCCAGAGCGTCGGCGTCCGGTAGCCGCCATCCTCGATGAAGGCCAGCCATTCGCGGGCCGTCACCGGCCGCCCCGCCAGACGGTAAGGCTGAAGCAGCACTTCGTGGCGCGGCCCCTCGTTGTCGAAGGCGAATCCGCCATTCTTGGGGTGACCGATCTCGACGATGCCGCCCTCGAAATGCAGCCAGCCATTCGTGTCGTAGAAAGGCAGGACCGGCAAAGACTCGTGTGCCCGGTAGGCCGGTCGCAGCGGATTGAAGCTGAAGGCGTGCAAGAGGTCGGTCAGCAGCAATTCTTGATGCTGCATCTCGTGGTGGCAGCCAAGCTCGAGCTGGTCGATCGCCTCTGGCGACAAGCCGCCATAGTCGAGCCGCGTGCGGATGGCCTCGTCGACCGCCTCGCGGTAGGCCATCACCTCGGCAACGGTCGGCCGCGATATCAGCCCACGCTGCGCGCGCTCGAAACGCGGGCCCGCCTGCACGTAATAGGAGTTGAAGAGGAAGGCAAAGCGCGGGTCGGGTGATTCGTAACGCGTGAAGAAGGGGGTGAGGACGAACGTCTCGAAGAACCAGGTCGTATGCGCCAGATGCCACTTGGCAGGGCTCGCATCCTCCATCGACTGGACCACCAGATCCTCGGGCGGCAGCCCGGTGACGAGGTCCACGGTCCGCCGCCGCGTGCGACGCCAAAGTTCGCCCACCGTCTGGGCGCGCAAGGCCTGGTCCTCCTCTGACGTCCGGCTCGATATCATCTGCGATTCTCCGCTCCCTGATCCAGTTTCCACCTGCGTGCGCGGCGGCTTGCCGCGTTTAGGAAAGCCGGTAGCCGGTCCGGCTACATGCTTCCCATCGCCCGCAGCAGCTCCACCATCTGGCGCTCGACCTGCCTCCTGACGAGGGCCGGGTCGCCTTTTCGTCCGGGCATGACCAAGGGCTGGCCGAATGCCAGGCGTACCGGCCGGTCATGCAGGCCGGGCCAGGCCACCTGCAGGAGTGCCGCCAGCCAGCGCCGATCCGCCGGATGTCGCCTTAGCCGTGCCAGGGGATGCGCCAGGGCCTGGCGACCGAGAACGCCGCTCACCAGGGCCGGCACGACCAGGCCGCCCGCCACACTGCGCGCCAGGAGCTCCAGGCTCGTGGACCAGCGGGCAAGAGCCAAAGGCTCGCTCTCTAGCGCCGGGTCGGGCTCGATGCCGCCGCCCGGAAAGGTGAGGACGGCGCCCCCGTCGCGAAGATGGTGGCAGGCCCGCTTGAGCGCATTCAGCCTGCTCTCCCGCCCGTCGCCGATCGTGACGAGGTGGCGGCTGACCGCCGGCAGCTCGACCAGCAAGGGACGTTCGGCCGCCAGGATCAACAGATCGTCGCGCGATATCGCCGTCATCAGTGCCAGCGCGTCGGTGAGGCCCGGATGATTGGCTACGACCAGAAGCGGTCCCGTGCCTGGAAGGGCGTTGGCGTTGATCAAATCCAGGCCGGCGGCGAAGCGCGGCAAGGCGTGCGCCGCCGCGAATGCCAGGCCTCGGTCGCGGGCATCGTCATCCAGCCTGGCGACGACACGCGCAAAGCGGCCGGCAGCGGGCCAAGCCAGCAAGGCCACGAGGTGGCGCAAGAACGGGAGGCCCGCCAGCCCCAGGGCGGTCACCAGGTCGGCCTGCGCCAGGGCCACGAGGCGACGATGGCGTCGTCGATCCAGCCCCTGCCGGGCGAAGGCCGAGGATCTGTGGAAAAGAGCGAAGCTCATGCTGGTTCAGCGCCATCCTTGGAGTCGGCGCAGGCGGGCTGGCCGCTTGCGATCAGCCGTCCTGGCCTCGCGAACGAGGATGGGATGGAGTCTGATGGAAAGGAACATTATATGCTGGCCTTAGTGTCGAGAGCGTTATTATGCTGAAGTGATTTCAGGATGCTGGCATGATGTTTGCTTTCCGACATCCATCTAGCGGGCATACCGCGGAGACGCATGGCCGCATCGCAATCCTCGACCTTCGGTTTCCTGCTCTTGCCGGGCTTCACCGCGCTTGCTTTCGCGGCGGCGGTCGAGCCCTTGCGCCTTGCCAATTACGTGGCGGAGCGGGAACTCTATCACTGGGTCCTGCTCTCGAAGGATGGAGCGCCCGTGCGCTCCAGCGCCGGCTTTGCCGTCTCGGTCGATCACGGGCTGGAGGCTGCCCCCGATCTTCGCCTTGTCACGGTCTGTGGCGGCCTCGAGGGCCATCGCTTCGACGACCGGCAGATCGTCGCCTGGCTGCGTCGTGCCGCCAGCCGGGGTGCCGTGATCGGCTCGCTCTGCCTGGGCAGCCATCTTCTGGCCCGGGCCGGCCTCCTGGACGGTCATGCCTGCACGACCCACTGGGAGAACATGAGCGCGATGGCCGAGACCTATCCCGCGGTCATGGTCAAGGACCAGCTCTTCACTGTCGATCGCAATCGTTTCACCTGCGCTGGCGGCACGGCCGCGACCGACATGATGCTCTATCGCATCGCCGCCGATCACGGCGACAAGCTGGCCATGCAGGTCGCCGAGGAAATGTTGCACGATCAGGTGCGCAAGGGGACGACTCCCCAGCAGCGCACGCGGGCCGCCAACACGATCGAGCGGCGCGAGCTCTCGATCGCCATCCGCATCATGCAGGAACATATCGAGGAGCCGCTCGATCTCTCGGCCCTCTCGGCCCAGGCAGGCCAGTCCCGCCGCAACATCGAGCGACTCTTCAAGAAGTATCTGGCGGTCTCGCCGGCGCGTTATTATCTGGACCTCCGGCTCCGCCGCGCTCGCCAGCTTCTCTGGCAGACCCAGATGTCGGTCACCGAGGTCGCCATCTCTTCGGGCTTCGTCTCGGCGACGCATTTTTCCAAATGCTATCGCGATCGCTACGGTGTCTCGCCGCGCGTCGACCAGAGCAGCCGCCACCAGCCTTTCGTCCTGCCCAAGGACGAAAGCCAGGCGACCCTGCCCCGCTAGGCCATGAGCAAGCCCACCTTGACCGTCGGCTTCGTCCTGGCCGACCGTTTCACGCTCTCGGCCTTTTCCACCTTCGTCGACGCGCTCCGCCTTGCCGCCGACGAAGGTGACGGCTCACGGCAGGATCGCTGCCGCTGGCACGTGATGAGCGCCAGCGGCCGGCCGATCGTCTCGAGTGCCGGCGTCGAGGTCATGCCGACCAGCGGCCTGCTGCCGCCCGAATCCCTGGATTACGTGGCCGTGGTGGGCGGCCTGCTGCCGCGCAGCGGCGGTCCCGCCCGCCCGATCGATTCGATGACCGAGGCCTATCTCGTGCGCGCCGCCGAACGGGGCCGCCCGCTGGTCGGCGTGTGTACCGGCAGCTTCGTCCTGGCCCGTCTGGGCCTCCTCGACGGGTGCTCGATCTGCGTTTCCTGGTATCATTATCGCGATTTCGTCGAGCTCTTTCCCGAGCTTTCGGCCAGCGCCGACCGGCTGTTCGTCAAGGATGGCGACCGGATCACCTGTTCGGGCGGCACGGGCGCCGCCGATCTTGCAGCCTCCCTGGTCGACCAGCATCTGGGACAGGCCCTGGCGCGCAAGAGCATGCGCATCCTCCTCCAGGATCGCGCGCGGCCGGGCGTTGGCCCGCAGCCGCAGCCGCCTTCCACGGCGCAAGCGCAGGACCCCCGCGTCAAGCGCGCGCTTCTCCTGATGGAGCAGCATGTGGGCGATCCCTTGAGCGTCGAGGCGATCGCCCTGGAGCTTTCGATCGGGGCCCGCCAGTTGGAGCGGCTCTTTCGCGACGCCCTGGGCATCGGCCCGAATGCCGCCTATGCGCGCCTCAGGCTGGAGCGCGCCGACTGGTTGTTGCGCATGACCGAGCACTCGGTCACCGAGGTGGCCCTCGAATGCGGCTTTGCCGACTGCGCGCATCTGAGCCGCAGCTATAAAGCGAGCTTCGGCCGTCCCCCCTCGGCCGTGCGCCCCCGCCGCCGCCAGGCGGCCGATCTCGCCAAGATCTGATCCTTTCGGCGGCACTGGCAGAAGGGCTGCTTGCTTGCGGCACCCGGCCGGCTGGCCCATAAGCGTCCAGATGCTCCCGACGTCCGTCGCCTCCGTGCAAAAGAGGCGCGATCTTGGGAACGCTTGGCGCCGGTTCCGGCCATGCGGCGGCCCGGCCCTCGTTCATGCGACCGCAGGAAGGAAACGAAACAAATGGCAAGCGTCGATATTCGTAACGCGCAAAAGACCTATGGCGGCTCCGTCAAGGTCCTCCATGGCGTCAACGTCGACATCCAGGACGGCGAGTTCGTGGTGCTGGTCGGCCCCTCGGGCTGCGGCAAGTCCACGCTTTTGCGCATGATCGCCGGACTGGAGGAGATCAGCGACGGCGAGATCGCGATCGGCGGCCGCGTCGTCAACGACGTCGCCCCCAAGGACCGGGACATCGCCATGGTGTTCCAGAACTACGCCCTCTATCCGCATATGACCGTCAAGCAGAACATGGCCTTCTCCTTGAAGCTGGCGCGCGCACCCAAGGAGACGATCGAGCAGCGTGTCGGCGAGGCGGCCCGCATCCTGGGCCTTGCCACCCTCCTCGATCGCTATCCAAGGCAGCTCTCGGGCGGTCAGCGTCAGCGCGTCGCCATGGGCCGCGCCATCGTCCGCAACCCGCAGGTCTTTCTCTTCGACGAGCCGCTCTCGAACCTGGATGCCAAGCTGCGCGTGCAGATGCGCACCGAGATCAAGGAACTGCATCAGCGCCTCAAGACCACCTCGGTCTACGTCACCCACGACCAGATCGAGGCCATGACCATGGCGGATCGGATCGTCGTCATGCAGGGCGGCCATGTGGAGCAGATCGGCGCGCCGCTCGATCTCTACGACCGGCCGGCCAATCTCTTCGTCGCGGGCTTCATCGGCTCGCCGTCGATGAATTTCATCGATGCCCGCCTGCAGCGCCAGGGCAACCAGCTCCAGGCCGTGGCGAAGGATGGCACCCTTCTGCCGTTGCCGGCCGATGCCCTCGGGCGCGACGGCCAGGAGGTCGTCTATGGCATCCGGCCCGAGCATCTGACCCTGGCCGACGCCAATGGCGGCGGCATCCCGGCCGAGGTGGTCGTCGTCGAGCCGACCGGCTCGGAGATCATGGTCGTTTCCAGCATCGCCGGTCAGCACACCCAGGCGGTCTTCCGCGAGCGCCACGAGTTCCGCCCGGGCGCGCGCATCGACCTGTTGCCGAAGCTCGACGCCGTGCATCTCTTCGACAAGCAGAGCGGTCAGCGCATCGCCGCTTGAGCCATCGCGGCCAGGGTGGGCGTGGGCCCACCCCTCAGGCCCGACCTCTTAGCCGGCCTAGCGAGCGGGCATTCCGTCCCGTTCGAGCGTCCAGACGAAAGCCGGTCCGGCTAGCGGCACGCCTAGTTCCTTGAGGTCGAAATCGCGTTCGGGCGCGCGCCGCATGCCGAGCTTGCGCGCCACGTGCTGCGAGCGGTGATTGTCGAAGGCGGTATAGGCCAGGATCCGTTGCAGCCCGAGCCGTCCGAAACCGTCCGCGACGACGGCCCTCGCGGCCTCCGTGGCGAAGCCCTGGCCCCAGGCGGCAGGTACCAGCCGCCAGCCGATATCGTGCTCGCCCGCCAAGGGGTGGGGGGCCTGTTGCGGCATGAGGCCGGCATAGCCGACGAAGCTGCCGGAGAGCGTCTCCATGGCCAGTCGCGCCGTGCCCGCCTCGCTGGCTGCCTTGATATAGCGCTCGAGCCTCGCATCGCTGGCCTGGCGGTCCAAGGGGCCGCCCAGGTCCGCCATGACCAGGGGATCCGCCATCAGGGCGGCCAGGCTCGCACTGTCGGCGGCGCTGAAGGGCCTGAGGCGCAGGCGTGCCGTCTCGATCAGCATGATGGCAAGGTGCTCCGGCTCATTTCCGCACGATCCCGCTCCAGCCGCCGGCGATGAGGGCCGCCGTGTCGGCCAGGACCAGCGGCAGCGAACCGTCCGGGAAGATCAAGTAGGCCGGCTCCCAGACCGGGTCGAACTTGGCCTTGAACGAGCGCAAGCCGTTGAAATTGTAAAAATGCGCCCCGTGCCGGACCATCAGGCGGCCGAGCCTGGTCCAGAGCGGGGCCAGCTTGTGATCGGGCAGGCCCGAGAGCGGCGCCATGCCGAGATCGAACCAGCGATAGCCGCGCGCCTTGGCCCAAAGGAGGCACTCGGTCATAAGATAGTCCATGATGCCGGGGCCGGCGTCGCGTTCGAAGCGCATGAGATCGATGCTGCACTCCTCGCCTTGGGCTCCCAGCCAGAGATTGCAGAAAGCGACGATGCCGTTGCCCTCCCGCCGCACGATGGCAACGGGTCCCGAGCGTAGATAGTCCTTGGAGAAATAGCCGAGCGAAAAACGCTTCTCGCGCGCATTGTGAGCCGCAAGCCAGGCATCCGAGATGGCCTCGATTTCGGGCAGGATCGCTTCAAGTGCCTCTCCCTCGACGACCTCGAAGGAAAGGCCGCTCTTTTGCGCCCGATTGATGGCGGTCCGCAGATCCTGGCGTCGCTTGCCCTTCAGCTCGAAGGGCTCCAACGGCACGCGCGCCCGCTCCCCCAGCTTGACGATGCGGTGGCCGAGCTCAAGGAAGAAGGGCAGGTTATCGGGGCCGATCTCGTAGAAGACCGAGCGGCCGCCATGCCGGTCGGCCTCCTCGTGAAAGGCCCAGAGCAACTCCTGCCAGGCCTTTTTCGGCCCGACCGGCTCGCCCATGGCCACCCAGCTTCGCCCCGAGAGGCCATACATGATGAAGGCCGTGCCGTCGCTCGAGAACATGAAACGCTTGTCGCCGCTAAAGGCCAGCCTCGCCTCGGCAGCCGGGCTGGCATCGACGATCTGCCGAATGATGCCCATGTCGACGTCGACCGGTGCCAGCCTTTGCGGCCTTGACGGCCGGACAAGCTGATAGACCCCGGCTGCCAGCGCCATGACGACGGTGACGAGGACCGCACGGATCGATCGGGGCGCGTTGCGGTCGATGTCGAAGGTGAAGAGCAGGCTGGTCGGGTCGCCCAGGTGGCGATAGGCGAAGATCAAGAGCCAGATCGAGGCGCCGACGATCAGCGCCAGGGCGATCCACCAGCCGGGCGAGAGCCGCTCGTCCAGGAGTCGCGAGCGGCGATAGAATTCCGGACGGCAGGCCAGGAGGATGAGGAGGACGACGAGGCAGAGTGTTGCCTCTTCGAAGTCGAAGCCCTTGATCAGCGAGGCGGCCATGCCGGCCGCGAGCAGGCCCACGGCCAGGGTCCAGGCGCCAGCCAGGCGACGATAGAGCGGTCGGGCCAGAAGGAGCAGGCAGACGCCGATCACCGAGCCCGCGACATGCGCAAGCTCGATGACGGGCAGGGGCATGATATCGCTAAGGGCGGTAAAGCGCGCCTCGATCGGCGGCGTCACGCCGGAGAAGAGGAGGATGGCGCCCGCTAGCACCGCCAGGCCCGCCGCCGCCACCGGGATGAGCGGGGCGATACGGGTGACTGTCCGCGTCGTTGCCGCGTCGAGAAAGCCGCGCCAGCGACCGAATTCCAGCCCGGCCAGCGAAAGCGAGCCCGCGATGAAGGGAGCCAGATAGTAGGTCATGCGAAAGAGCAGGAGTGAGGCGACGACGGGCGCCATCAGTTCCTGCGAGGGGGCCAGCAACAACAGCATCGTCCCCTCGAGCACACCCAGGGCACCCGGCACGTGGCTGACGATGCCGAGCAGAACGGCTGCCAGATACATGCCTAGGAGATCGGGATAGGAGACGTCCAGTCCCGCCGGCATCAGTACCCACATCGCGCCGGCGGCCGCCATGATGTCGATGAAGGCAAGGCCGATCTGGAGGAGGGTGACGGAGGGCCGCGGCGGCTCGATCTCCTCGCCAAAGACGCGGATCGGCCGATGCATCCGCCAACTCCAGAGGAAGTAGGCGATAACGAGCGCCACCATGGCGGCGCCGATGCCGCGCCAGACGCCAAGCGGCATCGGTACTAGGCGGCCGGCGAAGCCGGGCTCGATCAGGAGGACGATGCCGCCCAGGGTGACGAGTCCCAGTCCCAGGGTGAAGACAAAGAAGGCCTGGACCTTGGCGACATCGACCAGCGTCAGGCCACGCTCGGCATAGATGCGATAGCGCAGCGAGGTGGCGACGAAGGCGGCAAAGCCCGTGGTGTGCGAAATCGACTGGGCGATGAAGGCGCCAAGCCCGGTCCGGCCGACCGAGAGCCGCTTGCCCGCAAAACGCATGGCAAAATATTCATAGCCCACGAGGGCTGCGAAGCTCACCGCCGTCAGGCCGAGCGATGCCAGTATGGGCGGCCAGCCGATAGCCGCCACCGAAGCGCGCAGGTCTGCATAGTGAAAATGGCGCAAGATGTCGTGCAGCACCCAGAGCGACAGGGCCAGGAGCGCGCAGCCGACGACCGGCGTGCCCCAGCCCTTCAACCGCTCGATAAGGATGGCGCGCCTGAAGGAGGCCGCCTCGTCCTTGGCCACGACAACCCCGGCCGGCGGCTCGGTGGCCGGCCGGCGCGTCTCATCCTCGTCCAGCGACGTCGCCATTAGTCGCTCCGTGTCGTCGCCGCGCGCGTGTCCGTCGCGGCCGTACTGGCCGCAGCGCCAAGACGACGCAGCGCACCCTCGCGAATTAACTGCGCAAGACGGTCATAGTTACCATCGAAATGGTGACCACCCGTTGTCTTGATGATTTCGGCACCCGCCATCACCGGGTCCGTGCAAAGCGTATCTTCTTCTTCCTCGCCGTAGAAGCACTGCACGCGCGTCTTGTCCAAGCGGCTGGCCGGCCCCTTTACGTCCTGGGCCTCGGCCGAGGTCGAGCCCAGCCAGCCCGTGACGTGAAACTCGAAGTCGGCGGTCGGGCCGATGCCTAGGACCGAGACTTGCGTCACCCGATTGCGCACGCTCTCCGGTAGCGCATCCACCGTCGCAGGCAACACGCCGGCACCAAAGGAATAACCCACGAGAATGACATGCTGGCGATGCCAGGCGTCACCGTAGCGCTTGACGATCCGGCTGACGTCGCGCGCGATCTGCTCGGGCGATTTCGTCGTCCAGAAATAGCGCAGCGAATCGACACCGATGACGGGCACGCCGTGTCCCGCCAGCCATTCGCCGATCGACTTGTCGAGATCCCGCCAGCCGCCGTCACCCGAGAGGACGATGGCAAAGAGGTCGCCGTCCTGCTGGCTCGGCAGCTCGACCAGCGGCAGATCGGCCAGCCGCTGTCCGTCGCCCGAATGTACTTCGTTCACGGTCTCGATGACGATATGGGCCACAGCACGACCCAGCGTCGCATTCTCGTCCAGCGAGACGATCTCGGCCTCCTCGAATCGATCGATCCAAGGAAAATAATTGTTCTGATCGGCATGCACCGCCGCTCGCCACCAGCCGGGCAGGCTCGGCGCCTTGCCATAGGCGAAACCGCCCGCCACGCTTTTTTGGAAGGGTGCCGGCCCGCAGAAGGGCTGGCGCGTCTCGAGCGAGGGTGCGGCATCGATCGTGACGATGCCCTCCGTCGTCGCATCCGGCGATTGCGTGAGGGCTACGTAGGCAAGCGTCCCGCCATGCCCGACCCCTACCAGGATCGGCGTCATATAGTCGGCGATGCCCGCGTTCTTCTCGATCTCCTGGGCACGCTCCTCGAGATCGGAGACGAGATAAAAGCAGTCCTGGTCGGGGGTCGCCGAGTTCGCCAGCACATGGCCAAGCTCGATCCCGGCGGTCAGGATACCCTCTTCGGCCAGCACGCGGCCGACCCCGTCCAGGGCCGGGGTCCAGCCCGCGGTATCGGAGAAGAGGTAGACCAGCGCCTTGATGTCGCCATTGGGCCGATAGACTCGGATCTTGCCCAACACGTCGCCGCCATCGACCTCGACCGGCGCGCCGTCGGCCCGGGCGACGATGGTCTGGCCACCTTCGGCATCAGCGGTGACGGGCGCGTCCTGCGCTTGCGCGGGAAAGAGTCCGGCAAAGACCAGCATACCGAGCATGGAGGCCAGTCCGAGGGCAGTAACGCGACGCCCCAGATGGGCGGAAAACATCATGATCAGGACCGAAACGCCGTCTTGTTGCAGGCCCATGCAAACGGTCAGGCCTGGTTAAGTGAAGCTGGCATCGCCATCGCGCGGCCCCTCAAGGACCAGCCGACCAGCGGATGCCACGATCGCGCGGCGCCTTAGCACAAAGCCCGGCCGTGTGCATCGCGCGTCACGCTTCTTTAGATGGAATGGATTACTCGACGGTTACCGATTTCGCGAGATTACGTGGCTGGTCGACGTCCGTCCCCTTGGCGACGGCGGTGTGGTAGGCCAGGAGTTGCACGGGCAGGCTCATGAGAATGGGCGCCACGAACGGATCGACGGCAGGCAGCGTCACGCTGGCCACGGGCAGGTCGCCCATGGCGGCGATCCCGGCCGCGTCCGAAAAGAGAATGACCTTGCCGCCGCGCGCGGCCACCTCCTGCAGGTTGGAGGCAGTCTTCTCGAAGAGATGATCGGAGGGCGCAACCGCGATCACCGGCACCTCCTCGTCGACCAACGCGATCGGGCCGTGCTTGAGTTCGCCCGCCGCATAGCCCTCAGCCTTGATATAGCTCACTTCCTTGAGCTTCAGCGCCCCTTCGAGGGCGATCGGATACATGGCACCGCGACCGAGATAGAGCACGTAGCCGGCACCGGCCAGCATGGAGGCGATGTCACGAAAGACCTGGTCCTGATCCAGTACCTGCAGGAGGCGGGCCGGGATCTCGTCCATGGCCTGCATCAGCTGGGCTTCCCGACTGGCTGCGAGGCAACCCCGCTCCCTGGCGGCACCGATCGCCAGGCAGGCAAGCGTGCTTAGCTGCGTCGTGAAGGCCTTGGTGGAGGCAACGCCGATCTCCGGGCCCGCCAGCGTACGAAGCATGCCATCCGCCTCGCGGGCAGCTGTGCTCTCGGCGACGTTGACGATGGCAAGCGTCGGCCGCCCTTGCGCCTTGACGTGCCGAAGCGCCGCCAGGGTATCGGCAGTCTCGCCCGACTGGCTGACGAAGATGCCCAGTTCCCTGGAGGTCATGGGAGTATCGCGATAGCGATATTCCGAGGCGATATCCGTCGAGGTCGGGATGCCGGCCAACTGCTCGAACCAGTAGCGGGCGGTCATGCAGGCATAGGCGGCGGTGCCGCAGGCCACGAGTTGCAGCCTGGTCTCGGGGTGGGCGAAGTCGAAGGGCAGATCCGGAAGGGCCAGGCGGTGGCTCGAGGGGTCGGTGAAGGAGCGCAGCGTATCGCCGATCACGGCCGGCTGCTCATGGATCTCCTTTTCCATGTAATGCCGGTGATTGCCCTTGCCGATCAGCGCGCCGGAGAGCGCCGTCTTTTGGATCTCGCGCGTGACGGGCCGGTCATCGACGTCGACGATGCTGCATCCATGCGGGCTCAAGATGGCGATGTCGCCCTCCTCGAGGTACTGGATCCGGTCGGTGAGCGGTGCCAGCGCCAGGGCGTCTGAGCCGATGAACATCTCCCCTTCGCCATAGCCGATCGCCAGCGGCGCGCCGCGCCTTGCCGCCACCAGGAGGTCGCTCCGGCCCTCGAAGAGCATGGCCAGGGCGAAGGCTCCCTTGAGCCGGCGGACCGCCTCGAGTGCCGCTTCCTTGGGCGGCACTCCGCGGCGAAGGGCTGCACTCAAAAGATGCGGGACGACCTCGGTGTCGGTCTGGGTGGCAAAGCAATGGCCGGCGGCGATCAGCTCCCGGCGCAACTCGGCGAAATTCTCGATGATACCGTTATGGACGACGGCCACGCCGTCCGCCATGTGCGGATGGGCATTGGCCTCGGTGGGCGCGCCGTGCGTCGCCCAGCGCGTGTGACCGATGCCGGTTGTGCCGGCCAGCGGCGCCAGCTCCAGCTGCTCTGCCAGCCGATCGAGCTTGCCCTGGGCGCGGCGTCGCTCGATCGCACCCTCGACCAGCGTCGCGATGCCGGCACTGTCATAACCGCGATATTCCAGGCGCCGGAGGGTTGCGAGGAGCAGGGGAGCCGCCTCGCTTTGACCGATGACGCCGACGATGCCGCACATGGCGAAGATTCCCGCACGCAGATGACTTGAACCATTGATAGAAGGTCTTTGGGCCACACCGCGAGGACCGACGCGCGGGCAAGGGTATCGTGGCCGCGTTTCTCAGCCGGCCATCGGCTTGCCTTCCTCGGCACGGGCTGCCGGATCGAGCGCACGGATCAGAACCTTGCCGATGCGCCGCCGCTCCATGGTCTCGATGCTGAAGCGGATGCCGTCGCGTTCGAGGACCTCGGCCGCCTTCGGCATGCGTCCCAATTCCCAAAGAAGATAGCCGCCGATCGTGGCGTAGCGCCCGCTCTGACCGAGCCGAGGCCGGTTCAGCGCCTGGGCGACATCGGCGATCGGCGTCTGGCCCTCGACCAGGATGGTGCCGTCACCCATATGGCTGATGCCGCCCGCCACCTGCTCGTCCTCGGCAAGGTCGCCGGCGATGGCCGCGAAGATATCGGTCGAGGTGACGATGCCCTCGATGGCGCCATGCTCGTCGACCACGACGGCGAACCGGCTGCCGGTTTCGCGAAAAAGGTCGATCAGGCGGATGACGGTCAGGCGGTCATGGACGATGAGCGGCGGCTCCACCAAGGTCTCGATGCGCGCGTGGGGTTCGTTCAGCAGGCGGCTCAGGACTTCCTTGGTCTCCACCATGCCCAACAGCCGATCCAGGCTTCCACGGCCCACAAGGCAGCGCGTCCGGCCAGTCGATGCCGCCCGTCTGCCCTCCTCGGCCAGGGGCCGGTCGGCATCGATCCAGAAGATCTCGTGGCAGGGTGTCATGATGGCCACCACCGATTTCTCGGCCAGACCGAACACGCCCTCGATCATCGCCCGCTCGGCATCGCCGAACTCCGCTGGGCCGTCGCCGCCGACATTGCTGATCGTATCGTCGTTGCTGATCGAGCCCGCAGAGCCGCCCAGGAGCCGGCGGACGGCATCGGTGGTGCGCAGGCGCATGGGCAGGCGGGCCAGCGTCCGTCGCCGCTTGGCGCCCACCATCTGGTTGAAGAATTCGATCAGGATCGAGAAGCCGATGGCGGCGTAGAGATAGCCCTTGGGCACGTGATAGCCAAAGCCCTCGGCCAGGAGGCTGAAGCCGATCAGTAGGAGGAAGCCCAGGCACAGCATGACGACAGTCGGATGGCGGCCGACGAAGCTGGTGAGCGGCCTGCTCGCCGCGATCATGATGGTCATGGCGACGATGACGGCGGTCATCATCACCCAGAGCTGGTCGATCATGCCGACAGCGGTGATGATGGAATCGAGTGAGAACACCGCATCCAGGGCCAGGATCTGGACGATGACTATCCAGAAGATGGCACGTGAGCCGCCGCCCTCCGCTCCATGATGGCCCTCCAGCCGCTCGTGGATCTCCAAGGTCGCCTTGATAAGGAGAAAGAAGCCGCCGCCGACCAGGATGAGATCGCGCCACGAGAAGGCATAGGGACCCAGTTCCAGGACCGGCTGGGTGAGGCCGATAATCCAGGAGAGGCCGGCCAGGAGGATCAGCGCCAGCCCGAGGCCAAGCAGGCGTGCCTTGTCGCGCTGGTGTGCGGGCAGCTTGTCCGCGAGGACGGCGATGAAGAGGAGATTGTCGATGCCGAGGACGACCTCGAGCACGATCAAGGTGGTCAATCCGGCAAGGATGCCCGGATCGAGGATGGCTTCCATAGGGTCCGTCAGGCTGCGGCGGCTAGAGGCAAGGTTGTCAGGTCAGGCGCAATCATGGCCGGTCAAGCGCAGATAGACGCCGATGCCGAGGTGGGCATCGGCCAGGAAGCCCACGCCGGCACCTACGAGGGCGGCGACGATGAGGGCCTGCGTGCTGCCATGCAGGCGATGCCGCGCATTCTCGAAATCGCGGATGGTCGCCCGCGCGACCCGCGCCTCGTTGGCCAGATGCTGCTGCGTCCAGTTGAGAAGTGCCCGCGCGGCACGGCATTGCTCGGGACGCAACACCAAGGCCGCACCATTAAATTTCTGCCCCGAATCATTGATATCACCCAACATGGGCGACATTTGGGCAGACCACCCAAGCCCGGCAAGATGCCGTCCGCGGAAATTGCCCAGTCGTTTCCGGCAGCGGGTCGATCCAACCTTCATTGAGCCATGCATGAGCTTTGCCGACGTCAGCGACATGATCACCGCCTTCGTCCGCCTCCATCAGGGCTGGACGGCACCCATCGTCTTTCTCCTGGCTTTTGGCGAATCGATCGCCTTTCTCTCGATCCTCATTCCAGCGACGGTCATTCTCCTGGCCGTGGGTGCCTTGATCGGGCAGGCGAATCTGCCTTTCCTGCCCATCTGGTTGGCGGCGGTTCTGGGCGCCACACTCGGCGACTGGCTGTCCTACTGGGTGGGCGATCGCTACAAGGAAGGCGTGGCCAGGATGTGGCCGCTCAGCAGGACACCCGAGCTTTTGCCGCGCGGCTATGCCTTTTTTCAACGCTATGGCTGGCTTGGCGTCTTCGGTGGCCGCTTTCTCGGGCCGCTGCGGGCAAGCGTGCCGCTCGTGGCCGGGATCTGCGCCATGCCGTTCTGGCCCTTCCAGACGGCGAACCTGTTCTCCGCCGTCCTTTGGGCCTTCCTGATGCTGGCACCTGGCGCCTACGGCATCGGCTGGCTCGAGGGCTGGCTTGGCTAGCCTCGGCTCATGCAGCGCGACGCGCAGTAGCCCAATAACTTCAAGAGCGGCGGGTCGTGGCCAGGAGGTGGACGGCCTGGGCGCGGTTGCGCACCGAGAGCTTGTCGAAGAGGTTGCGCAGATGGAACTTCACGGTATTGGGCGAAAGGTTGAAGGCGCGCGCCAGTTCGGCGTTGGTGCGGCCGCTGGAGAGTGCTTCCAGCATCTGCTGCTCGCGCGGGCTGAGTGTCGAGAGCGGATTGTCGAGCGTACGCCTGGCACCGATCGGAAAGACCATCTGGCCTCCGGCGACCGCCGCCACGGCTTCGAGAAGCTTTTCCGGCGGCTCCGTCTTGCTGACGAAGGCGGCACCGCCCAGGCGCATGACGATGGCCGGTACGTCCGGGTCCGGACTGCCAGTATAGACGATGATCGGCGGCGCGCCCGGTCGCTCGCGGAGTGCTTCCAGAACGCCCCTGCCATCCATGAACGGCATCGACCAGCCGGTCACCAGCACGTCGCAGCGCAGGCGCTCCAGCGCGTTCATCAACCGCTCACCATCGGTGGCGACGAAGGCGATGGCAAAGCGCGCATCCTTGGCGATGACGCTCTTCAGGCCGGTCTGGACGATGGGGCTCTTGTCGACGATCGCCACCGCGATCGGCGTCTCGCCGGGACGAGGCGTCTCGTCAGCGTGCCGGGCATCGGGCTTGCCCGTAGCGCGAGAGGAGGCGTGCTGCAGGCTGGCCTCCTCCCGCGCGAGCGGCAGGCCTGCAAATTCCGCAGAGCCGAGCGAACCTGGATCGCTCAACGTCGTCCACCCTCCTGATCGCCCGGCACCGGTCATGGGCCGCGGCCTCGTTTTCTGTCTGGTCGCCTGTCATGGCGGCTCTTTTCTGATTATTCCTATAGCACCACTTGCTGGCGCCGTGGGCGGATTTGCCTGCGGCTTATGTACACTGCCCCGTTGGAAGGGGTGGATGGAACGCCTCGGCCCGGATGCCGTTCATGAAGGGCATCAATGAGGCCCTCCATGCAGCATCCAGTTTCTTCTCTGCGCGCGAGCCCGGCCGTCGACGAGTGGCAAGCCGCAGCGCGGCATGTGGCTGAGGCGGCGATGGCGGGTGCCGCCGAGCTCGATCAAGGAGGTGCTTTCCCGGCGGCCGAGGTCGCGGCGCTGGCGCGAGAGGGTCTGCTGCTGGCGCCCTTTCCAGTCGCCGCAGGCGGGGCAGGGCTCTGGGGCGGCGCCGCGCAGTCCACGGTTTGCGCGATCCTGCGCATCATCGGCCGCGGCAGCCTGCCGCTCGGTCGCCTTTATGAGGGCCACGTCAACGCCGCGGGCCTGATCGCCCGCTATGGCAACCAGGACCAGATCCGTCGCTTCGCCGCCGCCGCTCGCGATGGCGCACTCTTTGGCGTCTGGAACACCGAGCCCGCGAATGACGGGCTCGTGCTCTACCGCGACGGCGAGGGCTGGCGCCTCGAAGGCAGGAAGATCCTGGCCTCCGGGGCCGGCTGGGTCGAGCGGCCCCTGGTGACGGCGCGGCTGGCCGGGGAGGGTGTCGTCATGGTCATCCCCAAGGTCCAGCCCGGCACGCGCGCCGATCTCTCCGCCTGGCAGGTGCAGGGCATGCGCGCCTCCGCCACGGGCAGCCTCGACTTTACCGGCATGGCGGTCGACTCCTACGAAATCCTGGGCCGGCCTGGCGACTATGTCCGGCAGCCGGCTTTCTCCGGGGGCGCCTGGCGCTTTGCCGCGGTCCAGACCGGTGGCATCGAGGCCGTCGTCGATGCGATGCGCGCCCATCTCGTGGATGCCGGCCGGCTGGGCGATCCGCACCAGCAGGCAAGATTGAGCGAGGCCGCCATGGCCGCCATGGCCGCCAGGCTCTGGGTGGAGCGGGCAGCCGCCTTCGCCGAGGCGGAGGGCAACGAGACCGCAAGCGTGGTGGCCCTGGTCAACCTGGCGAGGCTGGCCGTGGAGCAAGCGGGGTTGGAGGTCATCCATCTGGCTCAGCGCTCCGTCGGCCTTGCAAGTTTCCTCGAAGGGCGGCCCCTGGAGCGCCTGATGCGCGACCTTGCCGTTTATCTTCGCCAGCCCAAGCCCGACGAGGCGAAAGTCACCGCCTCCATTCACGTGGGCGCCGCGCCCGGCAGCATCGGCGATCTCTGGTGAGTTGCCCCGCCCAGTCCCTCCCGGCCGGCTATTTCGAGCGGCTTTATGCCGACCAGGAAGATCCCTGGTCCTTCGCCACCAGCCCCTATGAGCAGGCCAAGTACGCGGCGACCCTGGCGGCCCTACCGCAGCGGCATTATGCGAGCGGGCTCGAGATCGGCTGCTCGATCGGGGTGCTCACTCGTCAGCTGGCCGAGCATTGTCAAAGTCTTTTGGCCATTGATGCCGCTGAGGCGGCCTTGGCGAGGGCAAGGCGGCGCAACGCCGATCGGCAAAACGTCACCTTCGCGCGGCTGACGGTGCCGGACGAGCGCCCGGAGGGCAGCTTTGATCTGATCGTGCTCTCCGAGGTCGTCTATTATTGGAACCTCGTCGACATCCAGCGCGTGGCGGCGCTCGTCGAGGCCTCCCTCCTGCCGGGCGGCAGCGTCATCCTGGTGCACTGGATCAAGCCCACCGACTATCCCTTGAGCGGCGATCAGGCCGTGGAGGCATTCCTGCAGGCGACCGCGGGCTTCCTCAGTCCGGTCCGCCAGGCACGGGAGGAGAACTACCGGCTGGATCTTCTGATCCGCAGGGGCTAGGAGCCGCTGCTGAGATATCGGCTTGAAACGACAAGGCCAGCCGGATCGAGAGCTGGCCAAATGGCGAGGTGGCGTTGAGCGAGGCGGGAGTGCGGGGGCGATGGTCGGATTTGCTGCGGCCACCCTATGTCCTGCCGGCACTGACCTTATGCCTTGGCGAGGGCATCTACGCGCTCAACACTTTTCTCGTCTCGACGGCCCTGCCATCGGCCGTGGTCGAGTTGCGCGGGGTCGAGCTCATAAGCTGGGCCTTCACCCTTTACCTGACGGCCGCCATCGTCGGCGGTGCCTCGGCCGGTTTTCTCAAGCAGATGCTGGGTGCCAGGGTTTCGCTGCTGGCGGCGGGCCTGCTCTTCGCACTCGGCACGCTGCTGGCGGCGTCCGCCACCTCGATGCCGCAGGTCCTGGCGGGACGGCTGTTCCAAGGTGCCGGTGAGGGCGTGATCGCCGCTACCTGCTACGCGCTTGCAGCCGAGCTCTTCCCGCGCACGCTGCTCCCCAAGATGTTCGGCGCGCTTGCCGTCATGTGGGCCTCCTCCGCTTTCGGCGGTCCCTTGATCGCGGGCCTGCTCACCGAATGGCTGTCCTGGCGCGCGGCCTTCCTCGTAAATATTCCCCTGATCCTCATCTTTTTGGGCCTCGTCGCCGGCACGCTGCCGGCTTCCGGAAGGACCGACCGGCCGGCCCCGCCGCCCTTCGTCAGGCTGGGTCTTATCGGCCTCGGCATCATGGCGATCGCCCTCGCCAGCCGGACTCAGCATGTGGCACTGACCCTGTTGCTGATGGCGGCAGCGGCGCTGCTGCTGGCGGCTGTGCTGCTGCTCGATCGGCGGCAGGCCAACCGTCTCTTTCCGCAGGGCGCCTTCGGTACCCGCTCCACCCTGGGCGCTGCGTTCTGGGTCGTGCTCCTGATGCCCGTTGCCCAGGCCGCCACGACCGTCTACCTGCCCTTGTTTTTGCAGGCGGGCTGGGGCTGGCGGCCGACCTATGCGGGCGCGCTCTCGGCCCTGATGGCGCTCTCCTGGAGCATCTTCGCGATCCTGGTGGCGAACCTGACGAGCGGGCGGTGGCCGGTTCGCTTCATCCGACTTGGCCCCATCCTCGTGGCCGTCGCCCTGCTGGCCCAAGCCTTTGCCTTGCCGGCGGGCCTTCCCTGGCTCGTGGCCCTGGCCCAGATCGTCATCGGTGCCGGCTTCGGAGTCAATTGGGGCTTTATCAGCCAGGCGGTCATGGAGGCCGCCGATCCGGCCGAGACGGACATGGCCTCGGGCCTCCTGCCGACCGTGCAGTCGGCCGGTTATGCGATCGGCGCGGCACTGGCCGGCGTTATTGCCGGTATGGCGGGCCTGGGCGAGCAGCTTGATATCGCCACCATGGAGCGCTCCGCATTCTGGATCTTCGGCCTGCACGGCCTCATGGCCGTGCCCGCCATCCTGCTGGCCCGTCGTGTCGTCATTCGCAAGTTGGCCTAAGGGTGCTCAGGCCCGGTGCCTTAGCCCGGCCCTCCTTGCCCAGATACCGATTCGCCAGGGCCGCATAGCCGTCCAGGATAGCGGTTTCGTTCATCGTCTGGCTCTGCTGCCAAAAGCTCAGATGAACGGCGGTGAAACCCGGATAGATGGCGTTGGTCTTTTTCGAGCGCCAGAGCGCCTCGTAGGACATATAGGGCTCGTCATCCAGCAGGATGTCACCGACATGGGCGAAGTCCGCGCCCATGATGGCGACGAAATTGATGCTGATGCGCTCGTTCCAGATGAGCTCGATATCGCCCGCCTGACAGAACCGGCCGGGATCGGCCAGGAAATGAGCATGCAGTCCGGCCGCCTTCGCGCCGCTTTCCCAAAGCGAGCCCTTGAAGCCCTTGGGCGGCAGCTCGAACTCGCCGAGCTCCGGCGGGAGGACGCCCAGAGACTGCTGGACATGCGCGCAGACGCCATTGTTGACCACATTGGCGCTGGTCATGAAATGCTCGTGATGGGCACGCCGATGGGCCACGAAGTCGGCGAGCCTATCGAGGTCAACGAACACGATGTCGTCATCGCATTTGAGGATGACGTCGTTGCCATGCTCCTGCACGTGGCGGGCATAGTGTTTGTAATAGGATTGGTACCAGGGGAAACTCATTTCGGCCTTGGCGACGCCCGGCCAATAGCGGTGGACGCCATCGTCCGGGCCGCCCGGCGGCAGCTTCCAGGCCGCACGCTCGTCCGGGCCACTGCGCAGAAAAAGCGCAAATCGGCCCGCTCCCAGGTGGATATCGAGCTCGACCGCCAGCTTCTCACCCAGCCAGGCCTGGATGCTGTTGGCGCGCAGGACGAGGCGTCCGGGCAGATAGCGATAAGGGGTAAGGATGCCCGGCGTGACGTTCAGCGCCTGGGGTATGGGCATTGTCGTCGCATCATCGACGGCGAACAGGGCGGCAGCACTCGGATGCACGAGGATGGCGCAGCCATTATTGCCCCAGCCGCCCAGCGTGATGTCGATGCAGGGGCCGATACCGTCCAGATGCTTCAAGCCAAGATGGACCTCGTCCGCTGAGGAAACGGCAAAGTCGAAAATCGTCTCGGCGGCTCTCAGGTCCAAGATCCGGCCGGTCGGCGCGAAGACGTTTGAGGTCGGCGTCATGCGCAGGTCGGGAAATCGCGCCTCCAGCCAGGCCCGGTCCTCGGCGTTCCGCGCGAAGTCCCAGACGTGCCACTCGTCGATCAGGCCCCTGTCCAAGGCGGCACGCGCATAGCGCTCGAGGAGCGCCATGCGGTCACGACGCCCGGCGAAGGTCGTAAGGATGGTCCGGCCTGGGGAAGGGGGGATGATCGAAGACACCTTGCGCCTCCGCTGTTGCGATGCCCGCGCTCGAGCATCGGCCGCGCGCCAGGCGGGCTGTCGTTCCTCTACACCCCCAGGGTTAACATCTCCTTAAGTGGCCCCGGCCGGTCCCCTTCATTCAATCTTCATTAGTATAGTCGAGGCTGAAGAGAAGGAGGGAGCGCCCGGTCACCGCGTAGGGGCTGTTGAAGCGAAAGCCGTTGCCCTCCTCGAGGTCCGGCTGGTTCGTGTCGATGAGCAGATCCCAGCTCTTGCCGTCGACCCCGCTCGGCAGCTTGAACTCGACCACGTCGTGATAGGCATTGAGGACGAGCAGGACCGTGACGTCCTGGCCCGGTCGCTTGATGCCGGTTTCCTGCGCCCGGCCGTCCATCAGGACCCCCAGACACCTGGCGTTGCTGTCGTCCCAGTCGCCGGGCGTCATTTCCTGGCCCGATGGATTGTACCAGGTAACATCGCGAACCCCCGCCTCCTCGTCGAGCTCGCCCGTGAAAAAGCGCGACCGGCGCAGGATCGGGTAGCGCTTGCGCAGCGCGATCAGCCGCGTGACGAAGGCCGTGAGGTGCTTGTTGCCCTCGTCGATGGCCGCCCAGTCGAGCCAGCTGATCTCGCTGTCCTGGCAGTAGGCGTTGTTGTTGCCGAACTGCGTCTTGCCGTGCTCGTCGCCGGCCAGAAGCATGGGCGTGCCCTGCGAGAGCAGCAGCGTTGCCAGCATGTTGCGCATCTGGCGCAGCCGGAGCGCGTTGATCTCGGCATCCTCGGTCGGTCCCTCGACGCCGCAGTTCCAGCTGTGATTGTCCGAGTGGCCGTCTTTGTTGTCCTCGCCGTTCGCCTCGTTGTGCTTCTCGTTATAGGAGACGAGGTCGCGCAGATTGAAGCCGTCATGCGCGGTGATGAAATTGACCGAGGCCCAGGGCTTGCGGCCACGCTTGTTGAAACAGTCGGCCGAGGCGGTGATCCGTTGCGCCATGTCCGCGAGCTTGCCATCCTCCCCCTGCCAGAAGGCGCGGACCGTGTCGCGAAACTTGTCGTTCCACTCGGCCCAGCCGGGCGAGAAGCCGCCCACCTGGTAGCCGCCGGGGCCGAGGTCCCAGGGTTCGGCCACGAGCTTGACCCGGCTGAGCACGGGGTCCTGGCGCACGCTGTCCAAGAAGCTGCCGCTCTCGTCGAAGCCGTGCTCCTCGCGCGCCAGGATGGGAGCCAGATCGAAGCGAAATCCGTCGACGCGCATGTCCTGCGCCCAGTAGCGCAGCGAATCGGTCACCAGTTGAATGACACGGCCATGCGTCGTGTCCAGCGTGTTCCCGGTCCCGGTATCGTTGATGTAGTAGCGCGGGTTGTCCTTCGGCTTCTTGTAGTAGCTGTCATTATCGATGCCCTTGTAGCAGAGCGTCGGCCCGTTCTCGTTGCCCTCGGCCGTGTGGTTATAGACGACGTCCAAGATCACCTCGATCCCGGCCTCATGCAGCCGGGCCACGGTGCGCTTGAACTCGCCCAGCGTGTTGGTCGCCGAGTAGCGAAGGTCGGGCGAGAAGAAATTGATGCTGTTATAGCCCCAATAATTCTTCAGCCCCTTGTCGACCAGATAGCTGTCGTCGATGAAATGGTGGATCGGCAAGAGCTCGACCGAAGTGACGCCAAGTTTCGTCAAGTAGTCGACGGCGGCGGGGTGCGCCAGGCCGGCATAGGTGCCGCGGATCTTCTCGGGAATATCGGGGTGTAGACGCGTGAATCCCTTCACATGCATCTCGTAGAAGACCGTCCGATCCCACGGAATGTCGGGCTTACGGTCGAGCCCCCAGGTATAGGCCGGATCGATGACCCGCGATTTCGGCATGAAGGGCGCGCTGTCGCGCTCGTCGAAGGAGAGGTCCTCGTCAGGATGGCCGATCGTGTAGCCGAAGAGCGCATGGTCCCATTTGAGTTCGCCGACGATGCCCTTGGCGTAGGGGTCGAGGAGCAGCTTGTTGGGGTTGAAGCGATGGCCGGCATCCGGCTCGTAGGGCCCGTGCACGCGGTAGCCATAGACCGTGCCTGCCTCGGCATCCGGCAGATAGCCATGCCAGACCTCGTCCGTGTGCTCGGGCAGGAAGATGCGCTCGAGCTCGGTCTCGCCGGTCGAATCGAAGATGCAAAGCTCGACTGCCTTGGCCGAGGCGGAGAACAGGGCGAAATTGACGCCACGCCCGTCCCAGGTCGCTCCCAAGGGAAAAGGCCGTCCCTCACGTAGCCGGGATTGAAGGCGAAGAGGGGGGCATTCGCTGGTGGACAAGGAATTCACTCCGGAGCAAGAGGGGCGTCGCGCTTAGAACGATAGGCCGCCCTCCCGGTTCCTGGAGCGACCCCGCGCCGACAGCAAATCATCTTTGAGAAATCCCATGCGGGATATCGCGACGGAAACTGCCGATCGCGACGTTCCAAAAAAGTAGGAAGGCGCTGCGTTTAAAACTCCGTTCCCGGGTCAGGATCGCTTCGGCGCAGGATGAGCAAGTTCCATGTCTATCTCGCAGCTCACGGTTGGCAAGCCCGATCTGCCATGGTTACGTGCTGTGGCTGATACGCTCTCGCTCGGCATCGCCAATGACAATCAGACCGACAAGCTGACCTATCACGGAAACCCGTCCAAGCCGTCCGATCCCGATCTTAAGCTCATCGAGCGGGCGGGACGCGGGGACCAGCTGGCCTGCGGCATGCTCGTCGATCGGCATCTGCGCCAGGTGGTGAGCTTCTCTCAGCGCCTCCTGGGCAATCGCGGCGACGCCGAGGACGTGGCGCAGGAGACGTTCCTGCGGCTCTGGCGCCATGCCGGCCAATGGACGGACAGAGGCGCCAAGGTGACGACCTGGCTGCATCAGGTGGCCCTCAATCTCTGCCGCGACCGGCTGCGTCGCCGCGTGCCCGAGCCGCTCGAGGCGGCGGCCGAGGTCGTCAGCCCCGAGCCCGGTGCCTTGGCGATCCTGCAGCGCCGCCGGGTGGAGGCGCTGGTAAGGACGGCCGTCGAAGCCCTCCCCGAGCGCCAGCGCGAAGCCATTCTGCTTTGCCATTTTCAGGAACTCGGCAATATCGAGGCAGCGGCGACGTTGGGGATCAGCGTCGAGGCGCTGGAATCGCTGCTCTCCCGGGCCAGACGGAGCCTCCGTCAGCGGCTCGTCGCCAGCCGGTCGGATCTCGTGGGGGATGTCGGGGAATGAAGGGAACGATCACGCTCGAGCGCCTCTCAGCGATCCTCGACGCCTATGGCTCGCGCGCTTATCGCTGGCCGGAGGCCGAACGGGATGCCGCCTTGGACCTTCTGGCGCACTCGCCCACCGCCCGCGCCAGACGCAACGCCGCGGCCGAGCTTGATGCCGTGCTGGACATCCTCGACATCGACGACGCCGCAGCCTCCCCGGCCTTGCGCAAGGCAGTGCTGTCGGCGGCACCTCGCCCGCGCAGTCGATTCCTGCCGCGCTTCAGCGCCGCCCGCATGGCGCTCGCCGCCTCGCTGGTTCTGGGCATCGTCGCTGGCAGCTGGGCCGGACGCGAATATACGACCACCAGCGATTCCAGCATCGACATCGTCCAGGCAACACGCCTGGTCTCGAGCTTCGAAGGCTTTTAACCGATGCGCCGCTTCGATCGCAGGATCGTCATCACCTTGTCGCTGGCCCTCAACCTCTTCCTCCTGGGTGCCCTCTCGGCCGGCATCGTCACGCGTTATGGCTGGCCGCCGCCGCCTCCGGGGCAAGGACCTGCCATCCTGCCCAATCCGCGCGAGCTCAAGGAAGCGCTCAGCCCCGGCGATCGCGACCTGCTCGATGAGACCTTCAAGGCGCATCGTGCCGAATTCCGTCCGCTCATCGAGGCGATGCGGGCATCCCGCGAGCAGGCGGTCGCCGCTCTGACAGCCAAGCCCTTCGATCCCAAGGCACTGCAGGCGGCCTTCGCCGATCTGCTCGCGAGCGACGAGAAGGTGACCGCCCAGGCGCAGAACGTGCTGGTGGAGTTGGCCGGGAAGCTCGGCGATGACGGGCGGGAAGCCATTGCCGGCTTGATGCGACGCCGACCCTGAGGCGCCGACTCGCCGTCGGCGGGGACGCGGTGATTATTAATTCACCGTGAATTACTTATTTACATCGCCGCCGATATTAGGCAGGCTAAAGGCAATGATAAGGGCGCAGCGGGCAGGGAGGCCACGATGCGCATCAATAGTGCAAGCCTACCGCAGGATGGCGCGCAAGATCTGCTGGACGGCCAGTCCCATGCCTGGGCCGGTACGTATGACGATGCGGCATCCGGACAGGGGGCTAACTCGGCGTCGCTGCGGCAATTCAACGAGCGGGTTATCATCAAGGCGCTGCGGCGCATGGGCCAGGGCTCGAAGGCCGACCTCGCACGTGCCGCCCACCTCTCCAGCAACACGGCCGGCCAGATCGTCCGCCAACTCGTCGGCCAGCGTCTGATCCGCGAGCGCGGCAAGCGTAACGATGGCGGTCGCGGCCAGCCGGCCACCCTGCTGGGCCTGGATCCCGCCGGCGCTTATGCGATCGGCCTTTACGTCAGCCGGAGCGGCTTCGCCGCGGCACTGCTCGATTTCGCGGGAACCGTCATCGGCTATCGCCGGGTGGAGCGCGATCTGCCTCTGCCCGACGAGGCCTTGCGTTTTGCGGTCCAGGCCGCGCGCGAGCTTTCCAGCGAACTCACGCCGGACGCGGCCCAGCGCTTGGTGGGCATGGGTGCCGCCATTGGCTACGACATGGGCAGCTGGCGTCGCGAGCTCGGCATCGGCGATGCCGCCTTTGCCGCCTGGAACGGCTTCGATATTCGCAGCCACCTGCAGCGCATGACCGGCATGACCATCATCACCGAGAATGACGGCACGGCCGCGGCCGTGGCGGAGCTGTTCGGGGGTCACGGCCGCGAGCTCGACGATTTTCTTTATATCTTCATCGATTATGCGACGGGCGGTGGGGTTGTCTGCGGCGGCGATTATCGTCACGGCGTCAATGGCAATGCCGGCGATGTCGGCCTGATGCCGACCTTGCCCTCGAAGCTCGCAAGCGCCCCTCGCGGCGGCGGCGATCTCGAGATCGTCCTGACTCGTGCCTCGATCGCCTCGCTCATCCGTCATCTCGATTTCTGCGGCCACAAGGTCGAGGACCGCGAGGAACTGCAGCGCTGCTTCAACGTCCGTCCGCCCGCCCTTGAGGAATGGCTCGAGGACTGCGCCCAGGCGCTGGTGGCGCCGATCCTGGCGGCCGTGCGCGTGCTGGACGTCCCGCATGTGATCCTGGACGGCGATCTGCCGCGTGACATTTTGATGGGGCTGATCAGACGCATGACGGTTCTTCTAGATGAGGCCTCGCCCGAGTCCCGCAAGCCGCCAACGCTGCTGGCGGGCCGGGTCGGCCGCGAGGCGCCGATGCTGGGCGCCGCGATCTTGCCGTTTCATGTGAATTTCGGCCCCTCGCGCGGGCTCCTGATCGGAGGACAAGGCTGATGGCAGACGAGCTGCAAGCCGAACTGGGCGTACCGACCCTGGAGATGCGCGGCATTTCCAAGACCTTTCCCGGCGTCAAGGCGCTAAACGGGGTCGAGCTCAAGGCATGGCGCGGCCAGGTCCTCTCGCTGATGGGCGAGAACGGCGCCGGCAAGTCGACGCTGATGAAGATCCTCTCCGGCGCCTACCAGGCGGATGCTGGCGGCGAGATCCTAATCGACGGCCAACGCATCCACATTGACGGGCCGATCAGTGCCAAGGCGCACGGCATCGCCATTATCTATCAGGAGCTCTCGCTAGCCCCCAATCTCACGGTGGCCGAGAACATCTTCATGGGCCGCGAGCTTTCCAAGAGCCTGTTCGTCGACCGTGCCGGCATGATCGAGGCCTGCCGTGACGTGCTCAAGCGCCTGGGTACCACCTTCGGCCCTGAGACGCCCGTCTCGGTCCTTTCGATCGCCGAGCGTCAGCTCGTCGAGATCGCCAGGGCGGTGCAGTCCGGGGCCAAGATCATCGTCATGGACGAACCGACCACGGCCCTATCCTCGCGTGAGACCGAGGGCCTCTTCGCGATCATCCGCCAACTGCGCCAGGACGGCATCGCCATCATCTATATCAGCCATCGCATGGATGAGATCTACGAGCTCAGCGACCGGGTCTCGGTCCTGCGTGACGGCAGCTATGTGGGCACCCTCGAGAAGGGCGAGATCGACGCGCCGACTCTGGTGCGCATGATGGTCGGCCGGGAGCTCTCGAGCTTCTATACCAAGGATCATGACCCGGACGGCACGCGTGGCCCGGTGGTCCTCGAGGTCGAGGGCATCACCGACGGCGGCCGGCGCGTGCACCCCTCCAGCTTCAAGCTGCATGCGGGCGAGGTGCTGGGCCTGGCAGGCCTCGTCGGCTCCGGTCGCACCGAGCTGGCAAGGCTCATCTATGGCGTGGATCAAAGGGCCGGTGGCAAGATCGTCCTTGATGGCAAGCCAGCCCCCATGAGCGATCCCAAGGCATCGCTTGATGCCGGGCTCGCCTATCTGACCGAGGACCGCAAGGGCCAGGGCCTGTTCCTCGACATGTCAGTGCGCGACAATGTCAATCTGGGCGTCATCGACCGCGACGCGCATGGCCCAGGTTTCTTGAATCTGACATCGGCGCGCAAGCGGGCGATCCAGGCGATCTTGGGCCTTCGCATCCGCGTCGCCAGTGCCGCCGTCAATGTGGGAGCGCTCTCAGGCGGCAACCAGCAAAAGGTCCTCCTTTCGCGCTGGCTCGAGACCAACCCCAAGGTCCTGATCCTGGACGAGCCCACGCGCGGAGTCGACATCGGCGCCAAGTCTGAAATCTACAAGATCATCGACGACCTCGCCAAGCGGGGCCTGGGCGTGCTCGTCATTTCGAGCGAGCTGCCCGAGATCATCGGTATCTGCGATCGCGTCCTCGTCATGCGGGAGGGCCGCATCGAAGGCGAGGTCGGCGGCGCCACCGGGCGGGCCATCACCCAAGAAAACATCATGGCCTTCGCCACGGGAATCGCCGCCTGAGCGGGTCGAAACAAAAGCAGGGAGCACAACATTGAGCGAGCAAGAAACGGCCGCCAAGACGGCCGATCGGGAGCGGCTGCAGCTGCAAGGTGGCACCAGCAGCCGCTCGGCCCAGCTCCGCAGCCTGATCCAGGCCCTGGGCATGCTGCCCGTCCTCATTCTCATCTGCATCGGCTTTGAATACATGACGGGGCGCTTCATCAGCTCCCGCAATATTCCGATCGTCCTGCAGCAGGCCTCGATCAACATCGTCCTGGCGACGGGCATGACTTTCGTCATCCTGACGGGCGGCATCGACCTTGCCGTGGGCGCCGTCCTCGCGGTCTCGGCCGTGACCGCCGTCGCCATGTCGCTTTCCTCCTTGAGCATCCTGGCTATTCCGCTGGCCCTCCTGGTGGGCCTGCTCTTCGGCTGCATCAATGGCGCGCTCGTGGCCTTCCTGCGCCTGCCGCCCTTCATCGTCACCCTGGGTGCCATGACCGCCGTGCGTGGCGTCGCCCGCCTGGTCGGCCAAGACACCACCGTCTTCAACCCCAGCCTGCCCTTCGCCTGGATCGGCAATGCCAAGCTCTTGGGCGTGCCGTGGCTCATCATCATCGCCCTCATCGTCGTCCTGATCTCCTGGGTCATTCTGCGCCGCACGGTTTTGGGCGTGCGCATCTATGCCGTGGGAGGCAATCCCGACGCCGCCAGGCTGTCGGGCATCAAGATCTGGGCGGTTCTGCTCTTTGTCTACGCAACCTCGGGTCTGCTGGCCGGCCTTGGCGGCGTTATGTCGGCCGCACGAACCTATTCCGCCAATGGCGCGCAGCTCGGCCTCGCCTACGAATTGGACGCCATCGCCGCCGTCATTCTGGGCGGCACCTCCTTCGTCGGCGGCATCGGCACGATCATGGGCACGCTGATCGGCGCCCTGATCATCGCGGTCCTCAGCAACGGCCTGATCCTCATGCAGGTAAGCGAGATCTGGCAATTCATCATCAAGGGGCTGGTCATCATCATCGCGGTGACGCTCGATCGCTACCGCAACAAGGGTGCCGCTCGCACCTGAGAAAAATTTCCAATTTCACCAACTAAAATCATGCTGGGAGACAACGTTCATGTTCACGCGCAAGCTTCTCGGGGGTGCTGCCCTCGCCGCTCTTCTGCTGGCCGGTTCGGCAGCCAGTGGCCAGGCCAAGGAGTTGACCTCGATCGGAGCCACGCTCGGCAGTCTGGGCAACCCCTTCTTTTTGCAGATCGTCAAGGGCGCTGAGAAAAAAGCCAAGGAAATCAATGGCGACAAGGTCAAGGTGACCGCCGTCTCGGCGGATTACGACCTCAATAAACAATTCACCCAGATCGATAATTTCATCGCATCGGGCGTCGACATCATCCTCCTAAACGCCGTTGATCCGACCGCGATCGCCCCGGCCGTCAAGCGGGCGCAGGACGCGGGTATCGTCGTCATGGCGGTTGATGTCGCCGCGGCCGGCGCCGATGGCACGGTCATGACGGACAATGTGATGGCCGGCGCGGAGTCCTGTCAGTACATCGTCGAGAAGCTGGAGGGCGAGGGCAACGTCATCATCGTCAACGGTCCTCCGGTCTCCGCGATCGTCGATCGTGTGAAGGGCTGTCATGACGTGCTCGACAAGAACACCGGCATCAAGGTCCTCTCCGACAACCAGAACGGCAAGGGCTCGCGCGAAGGCGGCCTCGAGGTTACGAGCGGTCTGCTGACGGCATTCGACCAGGTCGATGCCATCTTCGGGATCAACGATCCGACCTCGATCGGTGCCGATCTCGCCGCCAAGCAGCAGGGTCGCACGGACCTCTTCATCACCTCGGTCGACGGGGCGCCCGACATCGCCAATCAGCTGAAGGATGGCAGCTCGCTTATCCTGGCGTCCGCCTCGCAAGACCCCTTTACCATGGCGGAGCGCGCGATCGAGATCGGTTACGGTATCATGAACGGCAAGAAGCCCGACAATCCGATCGTCCTTCTGCCGCCCGAACTGGTTACGCGCGACAATGTCGGCGCCTACAAGGGCTGGACGAAAGAATAAGCATTTCCAACCTGGCGGCGTCGTTCACCACCAGGCACCGCTCATCTCCTTACAGGACCGCGTGGATGGCCGACATTATCTGCTTTGGCGACCTCTTGATCGATTTCGTCCCCACCCAGACGGGAACGGGCCTGATCGATGCGCCAGCCTTCAAGAAGGCACCGGGCGGTGCCGCCGCCAATGTCGCCGTCGGCCTCGCCAGGCTGGGCGTCGCCAGCGCCTTCATGGGCAAGGTCGGCAATGATCCCTTCGGCCATTTCCTGGCCCAGACCCTTGAGGCCGAGGGCGTGGATATCCGTCCCTTGCGCTTCGATCCGACGGCCCGCACGTCGCTGGCCTTCGTCTCGCTGCGCGAGGATGGCGAGCGCGAATTCCTCTTCTATCGCGAGAACAGTGCCGATCAGAATTTCCGCGTGAGCGAGATCGATAAGGCCGCCATCGAGGCAGCGAGGATCTTTCACTTCGATTCGATAAGCTTGGCGGCCGAGCGTGCACGCGGCACGACGCTGGCCGCAGCCGACATCGCGGCCGATGCCGGGCTCACGATCTCCTATGACGTCAATCTGCGGCCAGCCCTCTGGGCCGATCTCGACGCGGCGCGGCCGACGATCCTGGCTGGCCTCAGGCGGGCCTCGATCGTCAAGCTCAGCGAGGAGGAACTAGCCTTTCTTGCCGCCAACGGCGATCTGGAGCGCGCATGCCAGCAACTTTGGCACCCTGCCATGAAGCTACTGATCGTCACGCGGGGCGCGGAAGGTTGTACGGTCGTCACCGAGCGCTGTGTCTCGGAGATTACATCGATCGCCGTGACACCGGTGGACACGACGGGAGCCGGCGACGGTTTCGTGGCCGGCCTCCTTCAGGGATTGGTCGGAGGTGATGCCTACTTGGAGGACGATGGGGCTTTGCGCGAGCTTTGCCGTTTCGCCAACGCGGTGGGCGCACTGACCACGACGGAGCGCGGTGCCATTCCGGCACTCCCCCGTCGCGACGCCGTACTGGCGGCGCTGGCGCGCGCCGAATGAAGTTTTGGAGACTTTGATGGCCCCATCGTTTAAGCCCGTCGAGCCATTCGACATCGTGGTATTCGGCGGTACAGGCGATCTCGCCCTGCGCAAGCTGCTACCGGGTCTCTATCATCGGGACCTCGACGGTCAGCTCGAGCCTCAGGTCCGCATTTTCGGCGCCGCGCGGGGTACTCTCACCCGCGAGGGCTATCAAAAGATGGTCCGCGAGGCCCTCAAGCAGTTTGTCAAGGAAGCCGATCTCGAGCGCGCCAAGGTCGACGCCTTCATCGAACGACTCCAGTTCGTGCGCGTCGATGCCTCGGGCGACGCTGGCTGGGACGATCTTCGCGCCGCCCTTGAGGAGGGCACGCCCAACGACATTCGCGTCTTCTACCTGGCGGTCGGCCCGGGCCTCTTCGGTACGATTTGCAAGAAGCTTGCTGAGCACGACCTGCGTACGCCCGGAACCCGCATCGTCATCGAAAAGCCGCTCGGCACGGACTTCGCCTCCGCCCAGGCCATCAACGATGCCGTGGGCGAGCATTTCGAGGAGCACCAGATTTTCCGCATCGACCATTATCTGGGCAAGGAATCGGTCCAGAACCTGGTCGTACTGCGCTTTGCCAACCGGCTGTTCGAGCCCATCTGGAACGCCACCGCCATCGACCATGTGCAGATCACCGTGGCCGAGGACCTGGGGGCGGGCGAGCGGGCCGGCTATTATGACCAGTCGGGTGCCACGCGCGACATGGTGCAAAACCATATCCTGCAGATGCTCTGTCTGGTCGCCATGGAACCGCCGGCCTCGCTGGATGCCGATGCCTTGCGGGACGAGAAGCTCAAGGTGCTCCGCTCGCTCCGGCCGATCGTCGGCGACGATGTCCGTTCCAAGACGGTGCGCGGCCAGTACCGGGGCGGCGCCATCGATGGCAAGCCCGTGCCGGGCTATCTCGAAGAGTTGAACGGCCATGTCTCGACGACGGAGACCTTCGTCGTCGTCAAGGCCGAGATCGAGAACTGGCGCTGGAACGGCGTGCCCTTCTACCTGCGTACCGGCAAGCGACTTCCCTCGCGGCATTCCGAGATCGTCATCCAGTTCAAGTCCGTGCCGCATTCCATTTTCGGCGAGGCGACAGGCGGTCTCACGGCCAATCGGCTGGTCCTGCGTCTGCAGCCGAATGAGAGCGTCAAGCTCTTCATGACGATCAAGGATCCGGGCCCGGGCGGCCTGCGCCTGCGCGACGTGCCCTTGAACCTCTCCTTCGCCGAGACCTTCCACATCCGCTATCCGGACGCCTATGAGCGCCTTCTCATGGACGTCGTGCGCGGCAACGCATCCTTGTTCATGCGTAAGGACGAAGTGGCCGCCGCCTGGCGCTGGATCGATCCGATCCGCCAGGGCTGGGAGGATTTCAACATGACCCCCAAGCTTTACGCGGCCGGCAGCTGGGGTCCGACTGACGCCACGGCACTGATCGCCCGCGACGGACGCAACTGGTACGAGGACGCGATCTGAGTAGTTTCGGCCCTGGCTCGAATCGCTATAGAGTTGTTTTCAGGAGAAGGCCGCCTCGTGCGGCCTGACGGGCGCGGCCTTCCAATGAAGGGGTCATCCGGTCGGGCGATCGCCCGGCCGGTGCGTCTAGGCACTCTATGGGAGGATTTGGGTGATGGGCGGGCTGAATGCGCGTATCGGCGAAGTGACGGAGCGGATCGCGCGCCGCAGCCAGGAAAGCCGCGCCCGCTATCTTGAGCGGATCATGCAGGCGCGAACGCGGGGGCCGCAGCGGGCGAGGCTCGATTGCGGTAATCTCGCCCATGCCTTCGCCGCCTGCGATGCGCATGACAAAGACGGCCTCAAGGGCGACGTCTTGGCCAATATCGGCATCGTCACCTCCTATAACGACATGCTGAGCGCGCACGAGCCCTACCGCGCCTATCCCGATCTCATCAAGGCGGCGGTCCGCGAGGCAGGGGCGATCGCCCAGGTAGCGGGCGGCGTGCCCGCCATGTGCGATGGCGTCACCCAGGGGCAGGCCGGGATGGAGCTGTCGCTCTTCTCGCGCGACGTGATCGCCATGGCGGCTGCGATAGCTCTCAGTCACGACGTCTTCGACGGCGCGCTTTTCCTTGGCATCTGCGACAAGATCGTGCCGGGCCTGGTCGTGGCAGCCCTCAGCTTTGGCCACCTGCCGGCGATCTTTGTGCCGGCCGGGCCCATGCCATCGGGCATTCCCAACGAACAGAAGGCCAAGGTCAGGAAGCTCTTCGCCGAGGGCAAGGTGAGCCGTGCTGAGCTGCTTGAGAGCGAGGCTGCCTCCTACCACACAGCCGGCACCTGCACCTTCTACGGTACCGCCAATTCCAACCAGATGCTCATGGAGATCATGGGCCTGCATCTGCCGGGCGCCTCATTCGTCAATCCCGGCACGGAGCTGCGCGAGGCCCTGACCCGCGCCGCCGCCAAGCGGGTGACCGCGATCACCGCCGAGGGCAATGATTATACGCCGGTGGGCGAGATCGTCGACGAGCGGGCCATCGTGAACGGCGTAGTGGGCCTGCATGCCACGGGCGGGTCGACGAACCACACGATGCATCTGATCGCCATGGCGGCGGCCGCTGGCATCAAGCTCACCTGGGACGACATGGCCGACCTCTCCGAAGTCGTGCCCCTCCTCACGCGGGTCTATCCCAATGGGCTGGCGGACGTGAATCGCTTTCACGAGGTAGGCGGCATGGCCTATCTGATCGGCCAGCTCCTGGATGCGGGCCTGTTGCACAGGGACGTACGGACGGTGGCCGGCGAGGGAGGCCTCGATCTCTACCGCAAGGTGCCTGTCCTGGGGGCCGCTGGCCTCACCTGGCAAGCCGGACCCAGTCACTCGGCCGACCCCACCGTGCTGGCATCCGTGCAAAATGCCTTCAGCGCCAATGGCGGCCTCAAGCTGCTCCAGGGCAATCTCGGCCGAGCGGTCATGAAGATCTCGGCCGTCAAGCCCGACAAGCGCGTCGTCGAGGCGCCGGTCCGGGTCTTTGCCGACCAGGATGCTGCCCAGGCGGCATTCCAGGCGGGCGATCTCGACCGCGATGTCGTCGTCGTCGTCCGCTTTCAAGGACCCAAGGCTAACGGCATGCCCGAACTGCACAAGCTGACGCCGGGCCTCTCCGTCCTGCAGGATAAGGGCTTCAAGGTGGCACTCGTGACCGACGGGCGCATGTCCGGCGCCTCGGGCAAGGTCCCGGCGGCGATCCATCTCACGCCCGAAGCCCTGGATGGTGGCCCCATCGCTCGTCTTCGGGACGGCGACGTCGTCCGTGTGGATGGCGAAGCGGGTGTCATCCAGGTTCAGGTGGAGCAGGCGAGCTTTGCCGCAAGAACGCCGGCAGATGCGGATCTCGCCGCCGCTCATAAAGGCGTGGGGCGCGAGCTCTTCTCAGGCTTCCGCTCGCTGGTCAGTGCGGCCGACCAAGGGGCGTCGGTCTTTGCCTGACCTTCGCCGCCTTGCGGCTGCGGTCGTCGTGCTGGCTCTGGCCTCTCCCGTTGCCCGGGCGGGCTCTTCCTGCGACGAGCGCATGCGTGCCCTGGTGGACCAGCTGGATGCCGGCCGGATGAACGGCGTTACCAGCCAGGTGCCGGGCCTGGCTGAGGCAATCGCCTCGATCAAGTCCGATTGCAGCCCCGAGGTCACCACCTCCGCGCAGGATCTTTTAGCCAAGCAGCAGGCACTGGCGGATAAGCAACAGGCATTCCAGGCTGCCAGGGCTTCCGGCAATTCGATGCAGGAGGCAAGGGCGCAACAAGATCTCATTCAGGCCCAGACCGACCTCGCGGAGGCGACCTCGCGCCTGAAACGCTAGGGGGCTGCCAGATATTCGCGATCCCTTGCTGACGACGCAGGAGCAAACCCGTTAGGTTCGATTTTGCGCTAACTGCAGGAGGTCGCATGGCCGATACCGATCTTTGCTTCATGCCCGCGACGGTCGCCGCCGCCAAGATCGCGCAAAAGGAGCTCTCACCCGTCGAGCTCATGGATGCGGTGCTGACGCGAGCCGAAGCTTTAAATCCCAAGCTGAATGCGCTTTGCGTCGAGGATTTCGACGCGGCGCGGGACGCCGCCCGCCAGGCCGAGGCATCCGTGGCGGCGGGCGAAGGTCTGGGATCGCTGCATGGTATCCCGGTGACGATCAAGGACCTGACGACGATGCAGGGCCTGCCCTTCGTCGCCGGTTCGAACATCTTCAAGGATCGGGTCGGAGAGGCCGATGCACCGCTGGTCGAGCGGCTGAAATCGGCCGGCGCTATCGTGATCGGCAAGACGACGACGCCCGAGGCCGGATGGAAGGGATGCGGCGACAGCCCGGCCCACGGCGCCACGCATAATCCCTGGCGCCACGGGTTCAATCCCGGCGGCTCCAGTGCCGGTGCCGCAGCCTGCGCCGCTGCTGGCATCGGCCCCTTGCACCAAGGTTCCGACGGCGCGGGCTCGATTCGCATGCCAGCCGCCTTCTGTGGTGTCTTCGGCATCAAGCCGACCTTCGGCCGCGTGCCGAACTGGCCGATCTCCAATCTGCACCAGATGGCGCATAACGGCCCGATCACCCGCACCGTCGCCGACGGGGCCTTGATGCTGCAGGTGATGGCCGGTGCCCATCCGCGCGACATGATGACCTTGGACAGCCCGGCCGAGGACTACGTGGCCGCCCTCGATGAAGGCATCAAGGGCCTCAAGATCGGCTATTCGCGCAATCTCGGCTATCTGCGGGTCGATCCGGAGGTCGCCGACGCGGTCGAGGCGGCGGTTCCCGCGCTGGTGGAGGCCGGTGCCGTCGTCGAGGAGGTGGATCGGCTCTGGCCGGAAGACCCCTTTGATCCCATGGAGCGCGTGTTCTGGTGCAGTGCCATTGGCGGCCGGGTCGGGCGCTATCTCGACAGCTACGCCGATCGCATGGATGCGGGGCTGGTCGCCTGCGCCGTCGAGGGCCTGCGCTTCTCCACGCGCGAGATCATGGATGCATGGGATCGCCGCATCGCGCTCTTCGATGCCCAGCGCGCCTTTTTCGAGCGCTTCGATCTCCTGGTCACGCCAAGCCTCTCGGTCGCGGCCTTCCCGGTCAATCGCCTGATGCCCGAGCATTGGGAGCAGCATGAGTGGGACTGGATCCGCTGGGCGGGATTCTCCTATCCCTTCAATCTGACCTGGAATCCGGCCGCCAGTGTGCCTTGCGGTTTCACGCCGGACAAGCTGCCGGTCGGCTTGCAGATCGTCGGTCCCCGCTTTGCCGACGGCCTGGTCTTGCGCGCCGCCCGAGCCTTCGAGACCGTCCGGCCCTGGGCAGGCGAGCGCCCGCCTCTCTAGCCGTTCATCATTAGTCAAGGAGTTACGCCATGGATCCGAAGACGACGGCGGTCGTGCTCATAGAGTACCAGAATGATTTCGTCAGCGAGGGGGGCGCCTTGCATGCCGCCGTCGCCGGCGTGATGGAAAAGACCAACATGCTGGCCAATACGCTCGCGACGGTCGAGGCGGCCCGCGAGGCCGGGGCGACGATCGTCCTCGTGCCGATCACTTTCGCGCCTGATTATCACGAGATCAGCGCCTCGCCCTATGGGATCCTCAAGGGCGTCGTTGACAGCAACGCGTTCAAGAAGGGCAGTTGGGGTGCCGAGATCGTTGACGCGCTCAAGCCCAAGGATGAGGACATCCTGATCGAGGGAAAGCGCGGCCTTTGCGGCTTTGCCAGCACCAACCTCGATTTCGTCCTGCGCGCCCGAGGAATCCGGACGATCGCTCTCGGCGGCTTCCTTACCAATTGCTGCGTCGAATCGACGATGCGTACCGCCTACGAGAAAGGCTACGAGGTCGTCACGCTGACCGACTGCACGGCTGCCCTCTCCGAGGAGGAGCAGAGGCTCTCGGTCGAAAAGAACTATCCCATGTTCTCAAGGCCGTTGACGCACGATGCCTTCCTGACGGAACTGAACGGCGGTGCCTCGGGCGGCCAGACGCGCGGCTACGCCGCCTGATCCTGCCGGCCAGTGCCGCCTTCGCCAGGCCGGGATCGAGTAGGCATCCTAGAAGGTCAGCCTGAGAGTGGCCTTGAAGGCGTTCTGGCGCGCGTCGGCGGCGATCTGGCCGTTATAGAGGATCCCCAGCGTGGCCGACCCCGAGAGTGCCACATCGATGCCGGTTTCGATGAGGGTGCTGTCCTTGGCGATTGCCACGCCTTCAACATCGAAGGCCTGGCCGGCCGAGAAGGACTGGGCAGCCTTTGACGTGGTGTCGCCAAAGGCATGCCGCCAGCCGAGCGAGCCTCTCAAGGTGGTCGCCAGACCGCCCAGATCGAGCGTGCTGGCGGCACGAAGGCCGAGCGTGGTCAGGGTGGTTCCCATCGTCCGCCCCTTCTCATGCAGCGCGGCCTCGCCGCCATCTTCCGTGAAGCCGTTGGTATGCAGGCTCACATAGGCAAGATTGGTGAATGGCTCGATCGAGACGGCCGGCAGGTCGACGCGATAGCCAAGATCGCCGAAGGCTTGCTAGGTGCCGGCGCGATAATCGCCATCCAGGTGTTCCCGCAGCCCGGGCAGCGAGACCCGCCGCCCGCTGTCGATATCGTGCAGGCTGTAGGCAAGGCCGGTGCGCAAGCCCAGCGCTCCCAGCTGCGTGCCGCCATAGAGCCCAAGATGGTAATTCTCGCTCTTGGCCGACGCGGACGGGTCCGGCGCATTGAGGTTGGTGTGGCTGTAGCCGCCGAGCACGCCCAGGCGCCAGTGCTCAAAGACGGTGGTATCGGCACCCAGCAGGAAGCCGCTCGTCGCCTGATTGAGCCGTCCCGCATTGCCGTCATTGCTGAATGAGCCCCAGCCGCCAAAGACGTGACCCCATGTGGCGAGGTCAGGTGAATCGGCAGGTGCTGCCGCGGCGCCGTTCGTATCAGGGGCCATGACCGGTATGGCCGTAGCGGCGACGCCGCCGAAGGCGCCGCGCACGCGATTGATCGCCGCCTCGCGTACGAAGCGGCTATCCTCGATCAGCGCTGCCTTTGTCGACGCATGGATCTCGCCCGTGACCTGGTTGAAGCTCCGGCTGATCACATTATCGTCGTTCGGCAGCCGGACGATGGCATCGTAGACCATATGGCCGGCGCCCATGCCGATGCTGTCGATCGCGGCCGCAGCGGCCCGCTGGTTCGGCGTCTGACCGCGCGAGGTAAAATCGACCTCGTTGCGTGACAGTTGCAATCCGACAGTGCCCTCTGCGTAATCGTAGAGCAGATTGGGCGTGAGGAAGGCGTAGTTCGACGAGACGCCGGCGAACGTGCCGGTCAGTTGGCCGTCGGCCGCCAGGATGGTGGTAACGGCGTACAACTGCGCGTTGCTTATCGTCCCGAGTTGAAAGACCATGCCCCCTTTCAGGGTGGCGTCGCCTGTGACATGGACGAAATCGACAGCGTTCGGGGAGAAGCCGACCTCGTAGCGTGCGCCGGGCTCAACGACGAGATCGCCATCCACGGTAAGCGTGCCCTCCGAGGTGCCGCTCATTGGCGCGCCGCCCGGCGCCAGCGTGCCGCCGGAAGCCACTGTAAGTGTCGAGCCGGCACCCGACCCGACCGTCCCGAGACCGCCCAGCGTCGCGTCGTCGAGGACCGTTATCGAGCCTCCCAGTCGTGTGCTGGCATTCGCCAGGCTCGAGCCCACGACGAGGCTGCCGGCCTCGATCCTGCTCATGCCGTTGAATGTCGGGCTGTTGCCATCATAGGCCAGCGTGCCCGGCCCCGCCTTGACGAGTTCACCCTGGCCGGAGATCGTGCCCGAATAGGCAGCATCCTGGGTCTGGTCGAGCACGAAGATGCCGGCCGGGCCGATCGCGGCATTGCCCGCAAAGCGCTCGGCCGAGCTCGTCAGCGTGCCCGCCTGGACGTCCCAGTCGAGCGCTGAGGTGCCGGTCAGCGTCAGGTTGCCCGTGCCCTGCTTGACCATGGTGCCGGCCGTGCCGTCGAGCGGGTCGACACTGCCGGCGAAATCGGCATCGGCGCTCTGGTCGAAGATGACCGTCCCGGCATTGGCGATATTGCCGGAGATCGACGCACTATTGCCGACCAGCGTGCCCGCCTGAACCAGCGTGTCGCCATAGGCGTCGGCTCCGGTCAGCACCAGCGTGCCGGGTCCCAGCTTCGTCAGGTCCCCAGACCCCGTGATGGGGCCAGCCAGCGTCGCGCTGCCGCCCGCGTCGGTGATGTCGAAGGCGCCTCCGCCAGCATCGAGGACAACGGGCCGCGTCGTCGATCCATAGTCGCTGCCCGTGATCTGCAAGGTACCGCCAGCCAGGCTCAATCCGGCTCCCGGTTGGCCGAGGCTGACATCCTGCGAGACGGACAAGACACCGCCATCGATCGCCGTCCCGCCCGTATAGCTCTTGGGGCCCTCCAGAACGAGTGTGCCCGTGCCCACCTTCACCAGCCTGTCACCGAAGCCGTCGGCGATGTCGCTGGCAATCGTAGCGCTGACATTGGCATCGACGTTGACAATGCCGCCATTGGCCGTGCCGATCGCAAGGGTGCCATCCTGGAGGCGATAGCCGGAAGTCGAGAATTGAAGCGTGTCGAAATAAGGGTCGTCCCGCACGCTTACCGTCCCCGCCTGGCCGCTGAAGACGGCCACGGAGTTCGCCCAGCCGGCATTGCCGCTGCCATCCGCGCTCGTCCAGTTCGTGCCGAACCCCTGCCAGACCCCGTCACCTCCGTCGACCGTGCCGTTCGCGGTTGCGGTCGAGCCGTCCCAGAACTGCACCCTTTGACCTGTCCCGAGGACCAAGAGGTTGACCTGACCCGGGATGTTGTACCGCACGGCGTAGTTGACCGGCGTGAAGCCCGCATCGGTCGAGACGATGGATTCACTGGCAAAGCCGCTCCCTGGTGCCAGCGTGCCATAGTCAAACAACCGGTAATAGCCGGCCGCCGCGACTCGAGCTTCCAGCGCGCCGGCGACGGTAAGCTTTCCGCCCACCTCGACGAGGTCGTTACCGGCGACCCCGGTTCCACCGACGACGCCCGGGCTGTTGAATTCGAAAAGGGAGGTGGAGCCGGGCGAGAGCGTCAGGTCATGGGTAAAGGTCAGCGTTCCTGGGCTGTTGCCGGCTGAAAGCCGTCCATCGATCGTGACCTCTCCCGTCAACGTGCCCGAGCCACCGAGTGTGCCGCCCCGCTGGACGCTGACATCGCCGCCCAGCGTGCCGGCGCCGCTCGAATCGCCCACCAGCAAGGTGCCATTCGAAACAATGGTGCCGCCAGTGTGCGATGCCGTCCCCGAGAAAGTGAGGGTTCCGCCGGCCAGCACGAGGGTGAGACGGCCCGTTCCGCCATCGTTGATCGTTCCCGAAAACGTGTCCGCGCCGATCGTCGTCGAATCGACGGTCAAGATGGCATCGTCCGTATCACCGTTGGTGATCAGGCCGCTGCCTCTGCTTTCGCTCGTGATGCCGCCGACGGTCGTCATGTGGCCGCCCAGACTGAGCGTGCCGCCAACGCCACCCAGCTGATTGTCGAAGTGAAGATGGGCAGCTCCGGTCAACGCATTGTCGGCAAAGACGTTAACCTTGCTGTTTTCGAGGAGATATTGGTTTCCGCCCGCAACCGAGGCCGCGACCTGGGCATTGAGGCTGCTATTCCCGTGAAAAGACTGCGTCCCGGCGATAATCGCGTTGGCCGCCGCAGCGTTGAACGCACTCGAGTAATCGAAACTTTGCATCCCGCCGTTGACGGCAGTGGCGGCATTGGCATTGAGCGCGCTCGAACCGATGAAGCTTTGTGTGCCCCCAGCGATGGCGTTGGATGCCTGGGCATTGAGCGCGCTGGTGCCCTCGAAACTCTGCGTGCCGCCTGCGACCGCAGCAGCGGCATTGGCGTTGAGCGCGCTCGAACCGATGAAGCTTTGTGTGCCCCCGGTGATGGCGTTGGATGCCTGGGCATTGAGCGCGCTGGTGCCGTCGAATTTCTGCGTGCCGCCTGCGACCGCAGCAGCGGCATTGGCGTTGAGCGCGCTCGAACCGATGAAGCTTTGTGTGCCCCCGGTGATGGCGTTGGATGCCTGGGCATTGAGCGCGCTGGTGCCGTCGAATTTCTGCGTGCCGCCTGCGACCGCAGCAGCGGCATTGGCGTTGAGCGCGCTCGAACCGACGAAGCTTTGTGTGCCCCCAGCGATGGCGTTGGATGCCTGGGCATTGAGCGCGCTGATGCCCTCGAAACTCTGCGTGCCGCCTACGACCGCAGCAGCGGCATTGGCGTTGAGCGCGCTCGGACCGGCTTTGGTGTTGCGCGTGCTGACGACGCCGAATTTCTGCGTGCCGCCTGCGACCGCAGCAGCGGCATTGGCGTTGAGTACGCTGTTGCCACTAAAGATTTGATTGCCAGCGGCGATCGCGCCTCCTGATGCAACGAGTTGGCTGTTATCGTAGAACAGTTGGTAGCCCCCATGTAACGCAGCCGAACCGGTGGCGTTCAATTTAGAGGAACCCTGGAAAAACTGCGCGCCGCCACTGATGGCGTTTGCGGAGGCGTTCAGCGCGCTACCGCCATCGAAGGTCTGGTTGCCACCGCTGATGGCGTTGTCCGCTGTAGCGTTCAGCTGCGCGTTGCCATAGTAGAATGAATTTCCGGCATTCAGGGCGTTGGCAGTCAGCGCGTTGAGTGTGCTGTCGCCATAGAATTGCTGCTGGGTCGTGGCTGTGGTGGCGAAGCCCGACCGAATATTGAAGACGCTGTAATCGTAAAAGCGAAGCTGGGTGCCGTCGGCTAGGCTGGTACTGTCGATGGCGCCGACGACGGTCGCGTTTAGTGTGCTATAATTATAAAAATATATGTGGGCTTTGCCGCTCACCGTATTGGCGCTGTTGGCGTTGAGTGTGCTTCTTTCTTTAAACTCATATTTACCAGAAGAGAACGGTCCGGTCGACGTCGTTGTACCGGTAAAAGTGTTCTGAGCGAGCGCCTGCGATGCCACGATTGCCGGCATCGCCGGGAGGATCAACAGAGCTTTGAAGCCGCGCCGCCTGCCTGCCCATATCGCGATCATTTCGTCGCTTTCCCTGCATCCTTTCGCCCGATCATAAAAATCTAGCTGAAACTTGCAGTTGATGCGGGATAAACGATTTGGTTGGATTTAAAATCTTTTTGGGTGATGCCGCGGCGCAATAGCGGCTATGCGGTCAAGCGCGGCCGGCCCCGCTGCTCCAGCCGCCGTCGTGATCCGGTCCGGCCGCGTCGGCGCCAGCCGACTTTCCAGGCTCGCGCGTCGGCGCCAGCCGACTTTCTAGGCTTTGAGGAGGTCGGCCAGGCTGAGCGCCATGACGAGCGTCGCCTTTCTCAGATCGTCGAGCGGCAGGCGCTCGTCCGCCCTATGGGCGTTGGCCTCTTCTATGGTGCGGGGGCCGGCGCCATAGAGGACGATGGGCACGCCCGCCTCGGCATAGTGGCGGGCATCGGTATAAAGGGGCACGCCCTTGGCGCGAATTTCCTCGCCCATCACCGCCGTGGCGCGCTTCTCGATCGCTTTGGCCAGTCGGTCGCTGCCTTTGATCGGTGTCAGCGGCCGCGCCAGGAGAATGCGCCTGACCGCGACCGTGGCAAGGGGATGGCTGGCTGCTGCCCGCTCGATGAGCTGGCGCAATCCCGCCTCGACCTCCTCGGGAGTTTCCTCCGGGATCATGCGCCGGTCGAGCCGCATCGTAACCCGATCCGGTACGACGTTGGTATTGATGCCACCCTCGATCAGGCCGATCGTCAGTTGCGGCGAGCCGATGCCGGCAAGAGCCGATTCCTTCAGCGCGAGGCCGCCGCGATAGTCGTAGAGCGCCTGCATGATGGGAACGGCAGCCTCCAGGGCGTCGATCCCTGTCATGGGCAGGGCCGCATGGGCCGACTTGCCGCGCACCTCGATCTCCAGATGCAGGCAGCCGTTATGCGCGGTGACCACGGCATAGCTGAAGCCAGCGGCGATCGCATAGTCGGGCTTGCTCAAGCCCTCCCGCAGGAGGAGGAGCGGGCCGATCTCGCCGCCCGTTTCCTCGTCATAGGTCAGATGCAGCTCGATGCTTCCCTTGAAGACCGCGCCCGCCTCGGCTGCGACCGTCAGGGCTTTGAGCGCATAGGCATAGGAGGCGATATCCGACTTGGAGACCGCGGCACCCCGGCCATACATCCAGCCGTCCTCGACCACGGCGCCATAAGGATCCTTGGTCCAGCCCTCGCCCGGACCCACCACGTCGCCGTGTGCGTTGAGAGCGATCACCGGCCCTTCGCCGAACCTGTGGCGGACGATAAGATTGGTGGCGGAGATCATGCCATGTGCCTGGCACAGCGCCGGCGCCACGGGATGCCGCTCGACTTCAAAGCCCATCGCTTCCAGCAGGCGGGCGGTCCGCTCCGCATGCGGGGCGCAGTCGCCGGGCGGATTGTCCGAGGGTGTTTTGACCAGCTCGGCAAGGAATTCGACCTCGGCATGCTCGACGCTGGCCAGATAGTCGCTGATGGCGATTTCAGCCGTTTCTGTCATGATGATCCTTGAAGCGGATGATGACGTCTTGAAGGGCCAGGGTCGCAAGCTCGGCATCCGCGACCGTCATGCTCTCGGCAGGATGATGGCTGATGCCATTCTTGCAGCGGACGAAGAGCATGGCGATAGGGGCGATGGCCGAAATCGCCATGCCGTCATGCCCGGCCCCGCTCGGTAGCCGGAAGGGCCGCACGCCCAACTGCTCGACAGTGGCGGCAAGCATGTCCTGCAGCCAGGGCGCGCAGGGCGCCGCAGGTGCCTCGTGCGTCACCTGCACGCCCAGCCGGACCCCTCTGGCATCGGCGATGGCGCGACATGCCTCCTCGATCCGCAATCTTGCCTCATTCCTGATGGCATCCCTGGCGCTGCGGACGTCCAGCGAAAAGCGGACCAGCCCCGGCACCGTGTTGACCGCGCCCGGCAGCACCTGGGCCTGGCCGACCGTCGCCACCAGATCCGGCGTTTCCCTGGCGATCGCCTCGATTTCGAGGATCATGGCGGCCGAAGCCGTCAGCGCGTCCCTGCGCATCGCCATGGGCACGGTGCCGGCGTGCGCCGCGTCGCCGTTTACCGTGAAGACCAGCCTCGAAGCGCCGGCGATGGCGGTGACGATGCCGACCGGCAGACCTTCGGCCTGAAGTATCGGACCCTGCTCGATATGCGCCTCGATATAAGCCAGGATCTCGCCCGGCTGCCGGGCCGCGTCTCGAAACCGTTCAGGTGCGCCGCCAAAGCGGGCAAGGGCTTCTGCAATGGGCACCCCCTGGCTGTCGACGAGATCCAGGACCGCCGCGTCAAGGGTGCCGGCAAAGGCGCGGCTGCCTGTCAGCGTGGCAGGAAAACGCACGCCCTCCTCGTCGCCGAACGCAACGACTTCCAGGGCGATGGGCCCCGCCATGATGGTTTCCCGGCAGGCAGCGGCCGCCTCGATGGCGGCAACGACGCCGAAATTGCCATCATACTTGCCGGCATTGCGCACCGTATCGATGTGGGAGCCCAGGACCAGGGCCGGCAAGCCCGGCCTGAAGCCCTCGATGCGGCCCACGACATTGCCGACCGGGTCGATATGGGCGGCGAGGCCTGCCTCCTCCATCCAGGAGAGGACAAGCTTTGCCGCCGCCCGATGGGCGGGGCTCAAATAGAGCCTTGTCAGGGCTCCAGGCTCGTCGCTGCAGCCGGCCAGGGTCTCCAGCCGGTCCATGACATGGACGCCGGGGGTCAAGGGAGGATGTCCTTGAGCCGCAGAAGGGCGATCCGTTCGACCTCGTCGCAGGCGATCTCGAATTCGTCCTCCGGCGTATTGGCGGCCCGATCCTCGAAAATGCTCAAGATCTGGTTCCGAGTCTTGCCCCTGACGGCGATGATGAAGGGAAAGCCGAAGCGGCGAGTGTAATAGTCGTTGAGTTGAGCAAAGCGCGTCAACTCCTTGGGCGTACAGGCATCGAGGCCGGCGTCGGCCTGCTCGGCCGCCGAATGCGCCGTGAGCCCGCCCAGGAGGGCAAGCCGGCCAGCCAGGTCCGGGTGCGACCTTAGAACCTGCATGCGGCGCTCGGGCGAGACGCTGCGAAAGGCGCCGCAAAGTGCCCGATGCACGCCAAGGGCCGTGTGCGCATCCGTCACCAGGCCACGATCCCAGGCCGCTTCGGCCACCCAGGGGCTGTGTTCGAAAACGTGGCCGACCTTTGCCAGGAACTCCTCCTTCGTGAGCTGGGATGCCTGGGAGGTCATGCCCCTGTTCCTTGTTCGCGATAGGGATGCCGTTCGCGCCAATGGCGCGCGATATCCACGCGGCGGCAGAACCAGACCCCTTCGTGGCGACGCGCATAGTCGATGAATCGCCGAAGACCCGGCAGGCGGCCCGGCTTGCCGATGATCCGGCAATGCAGCCCGATCGACATCATGCGCGGCATCTCGGCACTCTCGGCATAGAGCGTGTCGAACGTATCCTTAAGGTACGTTTCGAACTGGCGTGCCGTGGAAAATCCCTGGAGCGCCATGAAGCGCATATCGTTCACGTCCAGCGTATAGGGCACGATGAGTTCCGGCCGGCCATCGACCAGTTCCCAGTGCGGCAGGTCGTCGTCATAGGAATCGGCATCATAGAGAAAGCCGCCATATTCGGCGACGAGGCGGCGCGTATTCGGGCTGGTCCGGCCGGTATACCAGCCAAGCGGCCGCTGGCCGGCCAGTTCCGTGAGGATGCCCATCGCCTTTGCGATATGTTGGCGCTCGATGTCGATCGGGACATCCTGGTAGTTGATCCAGCGATAACCGTGGCTGGCGATCTCGTGACCGGCCCGCACCATGGCTCGGATCACCTCGGGATGGCGCTCGGCCGCCATGGCGACCGCATAGATCGTAAGTGGGATGCCCATTTTGTCGAACAGTTCGAGGATGCGCCAGACCCCGACCCTGGCGCCGTAATCGTAGAGGCTCTCCATCGAGATATGCCGGGCGCCATGGACCGGCTGAGCGCCGATCATCTCGGAGAGGAAGGTCTCGGAGGCAGGGTCGCCGTGCAGGACGCTGTTCTCGCCTCCCTCCTCGTAATTGAGGACGAACTGCACGGCCAGCCTCGCACCTCCAGGCCAGCCGGCCTGCGGCGGCTTTGGGCCATAGCCGATCAGATCGCGGGGATAGGTCTGCAACGCCATTTTCTTCCAGGCTGCCGCACCAAGCGGCGCAATTTCAGGTTCAATCGGTCAACTGAGAAATCGCTCCCGTCACCGCGTCGTTTGGCGCCGCGTGACTTCGCGCTAAAAGAGTTCCAGCGATGATCATGCCAAGGTGACGAGACCATGCCGCACGGCGTCGGACGGTTGACCACTCATGTCCTGGACACGACGCACGGGCGGCCCGCCGCCGGGGTTGATATTAGACTTTTCCGCATCGAGGGCGAGCAAGCATCGTTGCTCTTGAACGTCCAGACCAACGCCGATGGGCGTTGCGAGCGGCCGCTCCTCGAAGGCGTCGCGCTGGCAGCCGGCATCTACGAACTGCGCTTTGCCGTGGGCGCCTATTTCGCGCGCACAGGAAGCGTGCTCAGTGCGCACCCGTTCCTCGACGAGGTGCCGGTGCGTTTTTGCATCGCCGATGCCGACGAACATTATCACGTGCCGCTTTTGATCAGCCCCTACGCCTATTCGACCTATCGCGGCAGCTAGCGGGCAAGCGCACGATTCTTGCCGTGTCTACCGGCGCGCATACGCCGCCGGCCAGGAGGTGCCATGGATCTCGTCCTCTGGGAATGGGTCAATCTTTGCGTGCGATGGCTGCACGTCATCACGGCCATCGCGTGGATCGGCTCGTCCTTTTATTTCGTCCACCTGGATCTGAGCCTCAGGCACCGTCCGCATCTGCCGCCCGAGGCAGGCGGCGAGGCCTGGCAGATCCATGGCGGCGGCTTCTACAACATGGTGAAGTATTTAACGGCGCCAGCCACGCTGCCCGAGGAACTCACCTGGTTCAAATGGGAAGCCTATACGACCTGGATTTCGGGCTTTCTGCTGCTCTGCGCGCTCTATTATCGCAGCCCCGATCTCTATCTGATCGATCCAGGCATCCTGGCCCTGACCCCCTGGCAGGCAGTGCTGGCGAGCCTTCTCACCCTCAGCATGGGCTGGATCGGCTACGATCTCATGTGCCGCTCGGCGCTGGGGCGAAGCGATCTCAGGCTGGCGCTCGCCGGGTTTGTCTATCTCCTGGTCCTGGCCTTCCTCTTCGCGCATGTCTTCAGCGGCCGGGGGGCACTCCTGCAGACGGGTGCCCTCATCGGCACGATGATGGTGGCCAACGTCTTCATCGTCATCATCCCCAACCAGACCAAGGTGGTGAAGGCCCTCCTCAAGGGCGAGAAGCCCGATCCCGCCCTCGGCAAGGCCGCCAAGCAGCGCTCGCTGCACAATAACTACCTGACGCTGCCAGTCCTTTTCCTCATGCTGTCCAATCACTATCCGCTGGTGATCGGCGCCCGCTATGCCTGGGCGATGGTGGGCGTCGTGCTGATCATGGGTGCCGCGATCCGGCATTTCTTCAACAGCCGCCATGCGCACAAGCCCTCGCCCTGGTGGACCTGGATCGTGGCGGCGCTGGGCTTGCTGGCGCTGGTTCTCCTGGGCCTGGCCGGTCCGGCCGATGCCGAGGATGCGGCGGCGCTTCGAGGCGCCGCTGGCGACATCGTCATCTCCCGCTGCAGCATGTGCCACACGGCGGAGCCGGGTTGGCCGGGCCTGGCCGCGGCACCGCGCGGCATCCGTCTGGACGACGAGGCGATGATCGATCGCAATGCCGAGCTCATCCGTCTCTGGGCGGTCCAAAGCCACGTCATGCCACCCGGCAACGTCACCGAGATGACACCGGAAGAGCGGCTCGTTCTGGATCATTGGACAGCGATGGCGGCCCCTTGACAGGGCGTCACGTCCAGCCGGCCTCTGGCAGGCGGCGTGCAGCCGGTCGGCCGAGGTGACGACAAGAGGGCCGATATCGTGCCGATCCTCGGCCATCAGGCCCGAAGCCTCGACCGCGGCCGGCGCCACCTCGCCGGTAGAGACAACGATGTTCTCGCAATCGGCACCGGGCTCGCGCAGCCGTTAGCCGCCCAGCCTGCTCTCATCGGTAGGCGCCAAGCGCCACGGCCCTGGAAGCAGAACGCCGCACAGAGCAGGTGGGGGCAGGCGTCGATCCATTGGCGAAGTCGCTCGCGGCCGGGCTCAGCGAAGGCCGCCTTCTGGAGATGACCGTGTTTGAGCGTGACGACGCGCCAGCCGAACTTGCGAAACAGATCCTCGAGCCGCTCGCGCAGTTCGTCATGCACCACGGCATCCAGGTGCTGGCGATTATAGTCGATGATCCACCAGCAGCTCTGGACCTTGTGCTTCCAGCCCTCGATCAGGGCCTCGAAGAGTCGTCGAACTCGGCATCGTCCGCCAAGGCCACCATCCGGTCGTTCAAGCCTTCGCGGAGCCAGCCGCGCGCGCCCACATAGGTCTGAACAAGCGGGTCAAAGAGGGTCTGCGCCACGCCGAGGCCCACCGAGCCGACCGAGAAATCGACATCGTCGATGTCCTTGGTGCGCGAGGGATAGCACTGCGCGCCCTCGAAGGCGCGAGTCCGCTCCAGCTGCTCACGCGCCTGGCTGCCCGAGAGGTACCGGATCGGGTGGACGACGGAACTCGCATGCGTCTTGACCGCCACCCTGTCCTCGAGACCGAGGGTCGCGGAGCAACGGGCCGTCATGATGGTGGCCAGCGAAGTCGAGGGGGCCTGGTGGCCGCCGACCTACAGCCCGTCCTCGCTCTGCCGGAGATGGTTCGCATGATGGGTCATCCAAGCGGCAAGCGAGAGCGCCTTGCGCTCCAGCGCCCGCGGCACCGGCATGCGCCGATCTTGCGCCGGGCCTGCATCTTGCATCAAAAATGTTTCCACTGTCGGCACGCCCGCCCTCGAACATTCAAAGTTGAAGAACCGAAGATGGCCGCCAAGCCTTTACCCAAGAGCCTCTATGCCGAGACGGCCAGGGCCGCCTTGCCGACGCCGCCGCTGCCAGGCGATCGCAGCACCGACGTCGCCATTGTCGGCGGCGGCTTCACCGGCCTTTCGACGGCGCTGCATCTGGCGCAGCAGGGTGTCGACGTCACGCTCATCGAGGCCAGCGAGCCTGGCTGGGGCGCCTCGGGGCGCAATGGCGGGCAGGTCAATCCGGGCCTGAAGCACGATCCCTCTGCGGTCATCAAGGATCACGGCGAGGCGTTGGGGCGGCGCATGATCGAGCTTTCCGGCGGGGCGCCGGCACGCGTCTTCGACATCGTGCGGCGTCATCAGATCCAGTGCGAGGTGGCGGAGACCGGCACGCTGCGGGCCGCCTTCAATCGCCCCGGCGCCGCCATGATCGAGAGCACGGCCAGGGACTATGCCCTGCACGGCGCGCCGGTCAGCTACCTGGATCGGCAGGAGATCAAGGTCTGGACCGGCTCCGATCGCTATGCCTGCGGTCTCATCGACCGGCGCGGCGGCAAGCTCAATCCGCTGGGTTATGCGAGGGGCCTGGCCGAGGCCGCCCACAATGCCGGAGCCAAGATCCATGGCGGGACCTCGGCAGTCTCCCTCGCGCGCGAGGCGGATGGTTGGAAGCTGGCGACGAATTCGGGGACCCTTCGCGCCCGGCGCGTGGTTCTGGCTACCAATGGCTATAGCGACGCGCTCTGGCCAGGCCTTGCCCGCTCGATCATCCCGGTCTTCTCCGCGATCGCCGCCACCGAGCCTTTGAGCGAGGCGCAGGCACAGGGCATCCTACCGGAAGGCAGTGTACTCTTCGAGATCGCCGACCTTACGGTCTATTACCGCCTGGACGCGCATCGTCGCCTTCTGATGGGCGGCCGGAGCGTCTCGAGGGACACGGGCGATCCGATCGATTATCGCCGTCTTACCGACTATGCGATCCGGCTCTGGCCCACCTTGAAAGACGTGCGCTGGACGCATTTCTGGAACGGCCAGCTCGCCATAACGCAGGATCATTATCCGCATTTGCACGAGCCGGCCCCGGGCCTCATCGCCGCGCTCGGCTATAATGGCCGCGGCGTGGCGATGGCGACCGCCACGGGTGCTGAGGTCGCCCGGCGCCTGACGGGTACGGGGCTGGATGAGCTTTGCCTGCCGGTGAGCCCCATCACCACCTATCCGTTCCATCGCTTCTGGCCGCTGGGAGTGACGATCCGACTTTGGTGGGGCGCGATGCGCGACCGGCTGGCGCCCGCGGCCTAGCAGGGCCGTGAAAGTCCAGTAAGCGCGACATGCGCCATGTTGACGCCGTCGACATGAAGCAGCGGAACGGCTAAGGCCTCCCGATGCGGCTGTTTCAATCTCTCGACGAGCTCCATAGTCAATACGACGTCGCTATCGTCGGCGCCGGACCTGCTGGCATGGCTGCAGCCATCACGACGTCCGAGACGGGACTGCGGGTGGTCGTCATTGAGGCGTCGCCCGTCATGGGCGGGCGCGGCGATCATGCGTGGCGGGATGTCCGGGCCGAGATCGATGCCTACCGTTCGACCAATCCCGACCACCTGGCGGGTGCCCGGCTGACGGCGCTGGAGAATCTGCCGGCCGAGGAAGGCCAGGCGGAGACCGCGGCGGCCATGGCCCTGACCGTCTGCGTCGGCAGCCAATCCCGGCGTATCCGGGCGCGGCGCGTTATCGTCGCCACTGGCGCGATCGAGCGGCCGATGGAGATATCGGGCTGGACCCTGCCGGGCGTCTCGATGCTGACCACCGCCGATCGCCTGCTCGAGCAGGCCATCGGCAAGGAGGTCGTTCTGGCCGGATGCGGTCCGTTGCTCTGGCATCTGGCAGGGCGGATGATCGATGCCAAGCGTCCGCCGGCTCTCGTCCTCGATACCAGTCCCGGTCGCCTCTGGCGGCTGGTCGCCCGTTCGCCCTTCGGCCTTCTGACGCAGCCCGACATCCAGGCGGAGCTCAAGATGCAGCTTCGTGTCCGTCGCAAGGTGAAGGTCGTACAACCTGCCGGGGCGCTTTCCATCGAGAGCAAGGCGGATCGCAAGCAGGTCGTCTGGCAGCGCAAGGGCGGCGGCAGGATGGTGGCGCCAGCCGACCTCGTGCTCCTGCATCAGGGGTTGGTCCCCGATCTCGCGGTCTGCCGCCTAGCCGGCTGTCGGCTGGGCTGGAACGCCGCCCGCGCCTGCTGGCAGCCCGATGCCGATGTCTGGGGCAGGACCAGCGTGGCGGCCGTGCTGGTGGCTGGCGACGCGGCCGGCATTGCCGGGTTCGAATCCGCCGTGGCGCGCGGGCACCTGGCCGGCTATGCCGCTGCCCAGGACCTGGGTGCTATCGACATCAGGAAGCGGGTACGGGGCTCCCTCGTCCATCTGCGCATCCTGCGTCGCTACGCCCGCGGCCGCGCCCTACTCGACACGCTGGCAAGACCGGCACCGGCCTTTTGCGAGACCGACCAGGTCCGCTCGCCGGCGACGTTAAGCGACTGAGCGTCTCTCGTTCGCGCGGCGCCCTGGTGTGGCAGAGGCCAGGAACCCCAGGCTCAGCCAGCGCAAGGTGCGGTCGCCCGCGCGACTTCTAGGATACGATCAGGACGTCGAGCTTGCGGGGCCCGTGCACGCCGGCCACGCGGTTGAGCTCGATGTCGGAGGTGGCCGAGGGTCCGGCGAAGATGGTAACCGGCGCATGATGGCCCGGATGCGGCAGCAGCCGCTGCATTGCGTCCGCTACCGTGGTGACGATCTGCTCCTCCCGCACGATGCAGAGATGGTGGTCGACCAAAAGCGTGAGCGCGCGGCGACCTTGGTCGGCGGCGGCGTTGAGCATGATGGCGCCATTCGCGGCGGCCGCCACGGTGCAGCCGGTAATGGCGGCATGCAAGCCGTCCAGCATGGCAGCCGACAGGCCGTCATCGACGATGGCTCCGGCCGGCCGCCAGGCTTCGGGCAGGCCCGGCGGGACCGCCACGCGGCTGGAGCCCCTTGCCTCGAGCCGGCTCTGGATGAGCGCTGGCAGGTCCGCTTCGCCGCAGCGGGCAACCTCGACGCCATATTCCTTGAGCCTGGCCGTCAACAGATCGGCCGGCACGCCTTCGTCCTGGGGGCCGGGCGGGGGAGGGGGCGTCATCGGATGAGCGTCATGCAGCTCCCCGACGGCGGCCTTGATTCGCGCCAGGATCGCGTCCCTTGCCTCGCTCACGGCCGGCGCTCCCGCTGCCACCATTCCCGAAAGCTCTCCTTGGGCATGGCGCGCATGTCGCGCATCGCCGTCCAGGCCGAAAACGGGCCGGGCAGGCTCGTCATGAAGCCCTCGCTGGCGAAGGGCTTTTGGCCCAGCCTCGCCGCCCTTTGCAGCCAGGCAAAGCGCCGGGGATTGTCGAAGATGGCCAGTGCCATCCGCATGGCCAGCCGCTCCGGCGCCAGCCTGGCGCGCCAGCCACCCTCGGCCGCCTTGGCCGCCATGACCTTGCCGCGGAGATGGACCAGGACGTCGGGGATGTTGATCTTGACCGGGCAGACTTCGTAGCAGGCGCCGCAAAGCGTCGAGGCAAAGGGCAGCGAGCCCGCCTTCTCGGTCCCGTAGATCTGCGGCGTGACGATGGCGCCGATGGGGCCTGGATAGATCGAGCCATAGGCATGGCCGCCCGTGTGGGCGTAGACCGGGCAGATATTGAGGCAGGCGCTGCAGCGGATGCATTGCAGCGTCTGGCGCGTCACCTCCTCCTTCAGCATGTCGCTGCGGCCATTGTCCAAAAGGACGAGGTGGAATTCCTCGGGCCCGTCGCCCGGCGTCGTGCCCGACCAGATCGAGGTGTAGGGGTTCATCCGCTCGCCGGTCGAGGACCGGGGCAGGAGCTGGAGAAAGACCTCCATGTCGCTCCAGCGCGGCACCACCTTCTCGATGCCCATGATCGAGACCAGGGTGCGCGGCATGGTCGTGCACATGCGCCCGTTGCCCTCGCTTTCAAAGAGGCAGATCGAGCCCGTCTCGGCGATGGCGAAATTGGCACCGGAAAAGCCGACCTGCACGGTCAGGAACTTCTCCCGCAGATAGGCGCGCGCCGCCGCCGCCAGGTCTTCCGGCCGGTCGGACAGCTCCGGGCGGCCGAATTTCCTGATGAACAGCTCGCGGATCTCGGCGCGGTTGCGATGAATGGCCGGCACCAGGATGTGCGAGGGCCGGTCGCGGCCGAGCTGGACGATCAGATCAGCCAGATCGGTCTCGATCGGCGTGATGCCGGACTTGATGAGATGCTCGTTCAGTCCGGTCTCGTCCGAGGTCATCGACTTGGCCTTGATGACGTCGGTGTGACCGGTGGCCTTGACGATTCCCTCGACGATGCGGTTCAGCTCCGAGCCGTCCCTTGCCCAATGCACATGGCCGCCTGCCGCCGTCACGTTGGCTTCGAGCTCGACCAGATAGGTGTCGAGATTGGCCAAGGTGTGCGCCTTGATGGCGCGGCCGCGCTCGCGCAGGTCCTCCCAGTCGTCGACCTCGCCGACCCGGAGCCGACGCTTGGCGCGAATGGTCTGCGTCGCCTTGCGGATATTGCGCCTGAGCTGACTATTGGCGACCGCCCGGTGGGCGGCCTCGGGAAACGCCTCGCCGGTGATCGAGGGACCGTCTGTTCTAGCCATGGGAAACACCTGCCGGATGCATGGGCTCCGCCTTTGCCTGGGGCGGCTGATCCTCGGTGGATGCCAGGATTTCCGCCAGATGGATGGCACGCACGCCCGTCCGCAGACGGTGCAGGCCACCTTCCATGTGCATCAGGCAGGAATTGTCGAGGGCCGTTACGGCCTCGCTCTCGGTACGCTGGATGCAGGCGATCTTGTCGGCCAGCATGGCCGAGGAGACGTCGCTGTTCTTGACCGCGAAAGTGCCGCCAAAGCCGCAGCACTCGGTGGCTTCCGGCAATTCGACGAGGTCCAGGCCGCGCACGGCCTTGAGAAGAGCCATCGCATCCTCGGTGACTTTTAAAGCCCGCAACGACGAACATGTCGGATGATACGTGACGCGATGAGGATAATAGGCGCCGCAATCGGTGACGCCCAGCCTCCGAACGAGGAACTCGGCAAACTCGAAGACCCGGGGAACGAGTGCCTCAATGGCTGCGGCCAGTGAGGCGTCGCCGCTTTCCCGGGCAAGCTTTGGATAGTGCGCGCGGATCATGTTGACGCATGAGGAGGACGGGCAGACGACGGCCTCGGCGCTGTCGAAGCCGTTTACGAAGCGTCGCAGCAGGGGAGCCAGGCCCTCCTGGTAGCCCGAGTTGAAATGCATCTGGCCGCAACAGGTCTGCTCCATGGGGAAGTCGACCTCATGGCCCAGCCGCTCCAGGACGTTAACGACGGCTTTGCCCGTGGATGGAAAGAGCGTGTCGTTGAAACAGGCGATGAAAAGCGAGACGCGCATCTTGTTCGTCTTTATTATGTCTGGTGGCATTTAGAGCCATTCTCGTCCATTTCCAAAGCCTCAGGGCGCCGATAAATCCCTTGCCGGCCCAGTACCGATCCTGCTGCCGTCCTTGCGTGCCCTGCTACCCGCGCCAAGGTGCGGCCCGATCGGGCCTGCTACGGGTATCATGTGGCGGCCAGCTAAGGGCCGCCGGCGGGCCGGGGCCGTTGACAGCATGACGGCGGCTAAGTATGAACCGCCCGCACCGAGTACGGGGATGTAGCTCAGTCGGTTAGAGTGCCGGCCTGTCACGCCGGAGGTCGCGGGTTCAAGTCCCGTCATCCTCGCCACCGCTTCACGGAGCTTTGACGAACGAGCCTCCATGCTTCGCGCATGCGGGCCCTTTGTCGATTCCACCGGGCGGACCTCGTGAGCGCCATCAATCGAATCTGCGTGATCGTGATGTAGGATCCGGCGCCTGGACTATGCTCAGCATTCGGCCAGTTCTGGATTTCGAAAAGCTCGCGTCAAGCGTCGAAGTCGCTGATCTTGCAAGCGTGCCTGCCGTCTATGGCAGAGCGGGGGTGCTTGGCTTTTGCAATGCAGCGACCTATGGTCCGCCGCGTTCGAGGATCCTTGGGCGCCGAGCCCGCCAGCCTACTCATCGGCAGGCGACATGGCAGGTGCCCTTGGGGTCGACGGGCTCGGGAGCTACGTCAAACGCGGCCAATCTCGACCGCGACGAGGTTCGGGCGGATACATGCAAGGCTATCTCTTCGACTACTTGCCGATCCTGATCTTTTTGGGCATCGCCATCGGGCTTGCCTTCGTGATCATCACCGCATCGATGGTCGTGGCACGGCAGCGTCCCGACGCCGAGAAGCTATCGGCCTACGAATGTGGCTTCGAGCCCTTCGATGATACGCGCGGCAAGTTCGACGTCAGGTTTTACCTGGTAGCCATTCTGTTCATCATCTTCGACCTTGAGGTCGCCTTCCTCTTTCCCTGGGCCGTTTCGCTGGGTGCGATCGGGGTGGCGGGGTTCTGGTCGATGATGCTGTTTTTGGGCGTGCTTACCGTCGGTTTCATCTATGAATGGAAGAAGGGAGCGCTCGAATGGGAATGATCGAGAGCGGCGGCTCAGGCGAGCCTAAGAGCTTGGCGCTTTCCCGGACGACGCCGCCTGGCGCGCCCGATCCCGCGTTCTTCAACGACCTTCAGGGCGAAGTCGACAATAAGGGCTTCATCGTCACCAAGATGAATGACCTCGTCTCATGGGCGCGGTCGGGCTCGCTCTGGCCGATGACCTTCGGGCTCGCCTGTTGCGCGGTCGAGATGATGCATGCCGCCGCCGCCCGCTACGACATGGATCGCTACGGCGTCGTCTTCCGTCCGAGCCCGCGCTCGGCAGACGTGATGATCGTCGCCGGCACGCTCTGCAACAAGATGGCGCCGGCTCTGCGCAAGGTTTATGACCAGATGGCGGAGCCCCGCTACGTCATCTCGATGGGCAGCTGCGCCAATGGTGGCGGCTATTACCATTACTCCTACTCGGTCGTGCGTGGTTGCGACCGAGTAGTGCCGATTGACGTCTATGTGCCCGGCTGCCCACCCACGGCCGAGGCGCTGATCTATGGCGTCTTGATGTTGCAACGGAAGATTCGCCGCACGGGCACGATCGATCGCTGATGATTGTCTTGGGCCTGCGGCATCGCTTCTGGCTGGAGCCAGGGAGCAGGGTTGGGGTCGTTATTCCGCGTGCGCGGTTATAAGCGTCTTGGAGATTGCATGGCGACGGACGTAGAGGAGGCTGTCGGGCCCGCAGCGGCACTTTTGCAGACTCTCCAGGAGCGGTTCCCTTGTCCAATCGCCGAGGGCGTAGCCGCTCTGGGCGAAGTGACGCTGACTCTTGATGTTGCGGTGCTCTTGGAGGCCGTGCGCTTCCTTCGCGACGATCCGGCCATGCTCTTTAAGGTCTTGGTCGACATTTGCGGCGTCGATTATCCAGACCGCGAACAGCGCTTCGAGGTCGTCTACCATCTGCTCTCGCTCAAGCATAATCGCCGCCTGCGTCTCAAGGTCGTGACCGACGAGATGACGCCGGTTCCCTCGATTGTCGGCGTCTATAGCAGTGCCGGCTGGTTCGAGCGCGAGGCGTGGGACATGTACGGCATTCTCTTCGCCGACAACCCGGACCTTCGTCGCATCCTCACCGATTACGGTTTCGAGGGGCATCCGCTGCGCAAGGACTTCCCGCTCACCGGCTTTGTCGAGGTCCGCTACGACGATGAGCAAAAGCGGGTCGTCTACGAGCCGGTGAAGTTGCGCCAGGATTTCCGCAGCTGGGACTTTCTCAGCCCCTGGGAGGGCGAGGGCGGCCTCCTGCCGGGCGACGAGAAGGCAAAGCTGCCGGACGGTGGCGCGGGTGGCGCGCCTTGAGCCGGCGGCGCGGGGAAACTCTCAAGGGCCGTGTCTTGACGTTGCGGCCAGCAGGGCGAGGGTAACAGGGCCATGCCCGATATCGAGATGAAGAACTACGCCATCAATTTCGGGCCGCAGCATCCGGCTGCGCACGGGGTCTTGCGCCTTGTGCTCGAAATGGACGGTGAGGTGGTGGAGCGCGCCGATCCGCATATCGGGCTTCTCCACCGCGGCACGGAAAAGCTGATCGAGTATCGGCCCTACCTGCAGAACATCCCCTATTTCGACCGGCTCGACTATTGCGCCATGCTCATGCAGGAGCATGCCTATGTGCTGGCGGTCGAAAAGCTCCTCGAGATCACGCCGCCCGCCCGCGCCCTCTGGATTCGCACGCTCCTGGACGAGCTGACGCGGATCATGAACCATCTCTTGAATCTGACGACGATGGCGCTCGACATCGGCGCCATGACCCCGCTCCTTTGGATGTTCGAGGAGCGGGAAAAGCTGATGACCTTCCACGAGGCCATCACCGGCGCGCGCATGCATGCGAATTACTATCGCTTTGGCGGCGTCAATCGCGACCTGCCGGCCGACATGGTGGCGCGTCTCTATCAGTGGCTGGACGAGTTTCCCAAGGCCTTTGACGATTTCGACAATCTTTTGACCGAGAACCGCATCTTCAAGCAGCGGACGGTCGATATCGGCATCGTCGAGCCGGACCAGGCGCTGGACTGGGGCTTCTCAGGACCGATGTTGCGCGGCTCGGGCGTGGCCTGGGACCTGCGTAAGGCGCAGCCCTACGCGGCCTACGACCAGGTCGAGTTCGACATCCCGGTCGGTCGCAACGGCGACTGCTATGATCGCTATCTGGTGCGCATGCTGGAAGTGCGCGAATCGCTCAAGATCATGCGCCAGTGCCTGGACAAGATGCCCGAAGGGCCGGTGCGCATCCAGGACCAGAAGATCACGCCGCCCAGGCGTGCCGAGATGAAACGCTCGATGGAAGCACTCATCCATCACTTCAAACTCTACACCGAAGGCGTGCATGTGCCGCCCGGCGAGAGCTACGGTGCCGTCGAGAGCGCCAAGGGCGAATTCGGCGTCTATCTGGTCTCCGACGGCACCAACAAGCCTTATCGCTGCAAGATCCGCTCGCCTGGCTATGTCCATCTCCAGGCCATGGACTTCATGGGCAAGGGGCACATGCTGGCGGACATCGTCTCCATCATCGCTTCGCTCGACATCGTCTTTGGGGAGATCGACCGATGAGCAAGCTCGGGACCCTTATGAAACTGGCTCCTTTGGCGGTCGCGGCGTTGACGATCGTCAAGGGCAACCAGATACGCGAGCGCTACCGGCCGCGCACCGCCGCCGGCCCGGCCGGTCAGGCAGCGGACGGCTATAGCCGTCCCTCGAGCACGGCCAGCCAGGTATTGCGCAAGGTGGCCGACATGCTGGACAAGGGTCGCCGCGCATGAGTGGTCACGGTCTACCCGGCGCGCCGCACGGCGAGATGGCACCCGATATTGAGAGCTTCGCCTTCACAGAGGCCAATCTCGAGCATGCCAAGGTGGTGCTGGCCAAATACCCGGAACCACGCAGGGCCAGCGCCATCCTGCCGCTTTTGCACGTCGCCCAGGCGCAGCATGGCGGCTGGCTGCCGCGCGCGGCACTCGATTATCTGGCCGATTTCCTCGGCATGCCCAAGATCCGGGTCTACGAGGTGGCCTCGTTCTACGACATGTACAACACCGAGCCGGTCGGCCGGATTCAGGTGCGGGTCTGCACGACCACGCCCTGCTGGCTCTGCGGCTCGGACGACATTGTACGTGCCTGCAAGGACGAGCTCGGCTGCGACATCGGCGAGAGCTCCGCGGACGGCAAGTTCTTCCTGCGTGAGTTCGAATGCCTGGGGGCCTGCGCCAATGCCCCGGTCCTTTGGATCGATGACGAATTTTATGAGGACCTGAGCTACGACGACGCACGTGCGATCGTGCAGGCCCTCAAGCGCGGCGAGCAGCCGAAGCCCGGGTCGAAGAAGCGCAAGGCCTCCATGCCGGAGGGCGGCAAGACGACGCTGCTCGAGCCGGTCAAGCCCTGGAAGCGCTCGCTTGACGAGACGCCCAAGGACGAGGCCGCCGGCGAGGGGAAGGGGAGCTGATGCTGCAGGATCGCGACCGCATCTTCACCAATCTTTATGGCGAGCATGATCCGGGGCTCGACGCCGCTAAGTCGCGCGGCGATTGGGATTCGACCAAGCAGATCCTCTTGAAGGGTCGCGACTGGATTATCGACGAGATGAAGGCCAGCGGGCTCAGGGGGCGCGGCGGTGCCGGCTTTCCGACCGGGCTCAAATGGTCGTTCATGCCCAAGAAGAGCGATGGCGGGCCGGCCTATCTGGTCGTCAATGCCGATGAATCCGAGCCTGGCACCTGCAAGGACCGGGAGATCATGCGCCACGACCCGCATAAGCTGGTCGAGGGCTGCCTGATCGCCGGCTTCGCCATGGGGGCCACAGCCGCCTACATCTATATCCGGGGCGAGTTCATCTCCGAGGCCCTGGCCTTGGACGGCGCCATCGCCGAGGCGTACGAGGCCGGCCTGATCGGCCGCAATGCCTGTGGGTCCGGTTATGATTTCGATGTTTTCCTGCATCGCGGTGCCGGTGCCTATATCTGCGGCGAAGAGACGGCGCTCATCGAGAGCCTGGAGGGCAAGAAGGGCCAGCCACGGCTAAAGCCGCCTTTTCCGGCCGCCGTCGGTCTCTATGGGCGTCCGACCACAGTTAACAATGTTGAATCGATTTCGGTCGCCCCGACGATCCTTCGTCGCGGCGCATCCTGGTTCGCCGGCATCGGCCGCGAGAAGAACACAGGCACCAAGCTTTATTGCTTCTCGGGTCACGTGAACAAACCCTGCGTCGTCGAGGATGCCCTGGGCCTGCCGCTCAAGGAGCTGATCGAGCGGCATGCGGGCGGCGTGCGCGGCGGCTGGGACAATCTCATGGCAGTCATTCCGGGTGGCTCATCCGTTCCCTTGATGCCAAAGCATGTCTGCGACGACGTGCTCATGGATTTCGACAGCTTGCGTGCGCAGGGCTCTGGCCTGGGCACGGCCGGCGTCATCGTCATGGATAAGTCCACCGACATTGTCTACGCCATCGCCCGCCTCTCGAAATTCTACATGCACGAGAGCTGCGGCCAGTGCACGCCATGCCGGGAAGGCACGGGGTGGATGTGGCGAATCATGATGCGGATGGTGCGGGGCGAGGCAAGGCTCGAGGAGATCGATATGCTCCTTGATGTCACCAAAGAGATCGAGGGCCACACGATCTGTGCGCTCGGCGATGCCGCCGCTTGGCCCATCCAGGGGTTGATGCGCCATTTCCGGCCCGAGGTCGAACGTCGCATCAAGGAATACGCAGCGCGCCTGCCGAGGGCGGCCTGACCAGCGGAATAGAGTAGTCATGCCCAAGCTTACGATCGATGGTCAGGAAGTCGAGGTACCGCCGGGTTCCACCGTGCTCCAGGCCTGCGAGGCCGCGGGCCGCGAGATCCCCGTCTTCTGCTACCATCCAAGGCTGAACATTGCCGGCAACTGCCGGATGTGTCTGGTCGAGATGGAAAAGTCGCCCAAGCCGGTGGCTTCCTGTGCCATGCCGGCCGCCGATGGCATGGTGATCAAGACCGACACGCCCATGGTGCACAAGGCACGCAAGGGCGTGCTCGAGATGCTCTTGATCAACCATCCGCTGGATTGCCCGATCTGTGATCAGGGCGGTGAGTGCGACCTTCAGGACATCACGCTCTTCTACGGGCCTGATCACTCGCGCTACCAGGAGAACAAGCGGCCGGTCACCGACAAATATCTGGGCCCGCTCATCTCGACGCACATGACGCGCTGCATCCATTGCACGCGCTGCATCCGCTTCATCAACGAGGTGGCCGGCGTCGAGGAACTGGGTGCCGTCCAGCGCGGCGAGCACATGGAGATCACGACCTGGGTCGAGAAGGCGCTTACCTCCGAGATGAGCGGCAATATCGTCGATCTCTGCCCGGTGGGTGCGCTCAATTCCAAGCCTTATGAGTACAAGGCCAGGACCTGGGAGCTGAAGAAGACCGAATCGATCGACGTCATGGACGCCGTCGGTGCCAATATCCGACTCGACTCGCGCGGGCCCGAGGTCATGCGCGTGCTGCCGCGCCTGAACGAGGACGTCAACGAGGAATGGATCTCGGACAAGACGCGCTTCAATTATGACGGCTTGAAGCGTCGCCGCCTCGACGTGCCGATGACGAAGAAGGAGGGCAAGCTCCAGCCGACCGACTGGCGGGGTGCCTTCGGCGCCATTCGCGAAGGGCTGGACGGCGTGCCGGGCCAGCAGGTCGGCTTTATCCTGGGCGACCTCGTCGATGCCGAAACCATGGTCCTGGTCAAGGAACTGGCCTCGGCTCTGGGTTCGCCGAACGTCGATTGCCGGCAGGACGGCGCCAAGCTCACGAGCGGCGATCGCGCTTCTTATCTCTTCAATACCGGGATCGGCCGGCTCGAGGAATCGGATGCCGTGCTGCTGGTGGGCGCCAACCCGCGCTGGGAGGCGCCGCTCGTCAATACCCGGCTGCGTAAGCGCTATCGGCAGGGTGGCTTCAAGGTTGGGCGCGTCGGCCCCGCCTTCGATCTCACCTATCCGGTCGAGGAGTTGGGCGCCGGCCCGGAGACGCTGACGGCGATGATCGATCAGGGCCTTGGCTCGCAGATCGCCTTCGCCGACGTACTGCGCGCAGCCAGCAAGCCCGCGATGATCGTCGGGCCCGGCGCCTATGCACGGGCGGATGGCGGCGCCGTCCTAGCCTTGGCCCATCGTTTCGCCGCGGCCTTCAACATCGTCCGTCCGGATGCCGGGTGGAACGGCTTCAACATTCTCCACACGGCGGCCTCCCGCGTGGGCGGCCTCGAACTCGGCCTGGTGCCGGGCGAGGGTGGCCTGGACGTGGCGGGCATGCTGGCGGCCGCGCGCTCGGGCGAGATCAAGGTCCTCTTCCTGGTCGGCGCCGACGAGGTCGATCTTTCCGGTCTCGAAAAGAGTTTCGTCATCTATGTGGGCAGCCACGGCGACGCCGGCGCCAAGGTGGCCGATGTCATTCTTCCCGGTGCCGCCTATGCCGAGAAGAACGCCACGTATGTGAACATGGAAGGACGGCCGCAGCGCTCCAAGCTCGCCATCTTCCCGCCCGGCGAAGCCAAGGAGGATTGGAAGATCTTCCGGGCGCTCTCAGAGGTGTTGGGACATACGATCCCGCTGAACGCGCTGCCGGAGGTACGCGGTCGGATGGCCGAACTGGCGCCGACGCTGGCCCGGATCGACGAGGTCGTCCCGGCTGCGTGGACCGGGGCGATCCCGGTTGGCGGCGACGTCGTCAACCAGGCCTTCGCGCCGGCCATCGAGGACTTCTATCTCACCAACCCCATCGCGAGGGCGTCGGGCATCCTGCAGGAATGCTCCAGGCTCTTCGTCGATGGCCATGACGTGAAGGCGACCGGTACCCATGGCTGAGGGCGGCTTCCTGACAGGCGTCTATAACGTCGTCATCTATGCGATCTTGACGCTTTGCATCGTCCTGCCGCTTCTGGGCGCGGTTGCGTACCTGACGCTGGCCGAGCGCAAGGTGATCGGCGCCATGCAGCTGCGCCAGGGACCGATGACTGTCGGACCGTTCGGGCTGCTCCAGCCATTGGCGGACGGGCTGAAGCTGTTCTTGAAGGAAACGATCATTCCTTCGGGATCGAACCGCTTCATCTTCCTTCTGGCGCCGATGGTGACCTTCATCCTGGCGATGATCGGCTGGGCGGTCATTCCGTTCGGTGACGGCTATGTGCTGGCCGACATCAATGTGGGCATCCTCTATCTCTTTGCCGTCAGCTCGCTTGGCGTCTATGGCGTCATCATGGCGGGCTGGGCCTCCAATTCGCGCTACGCATTTCTGGGCGCGATGCGGTCCTCGGCGCAGATGGTCTCCTACGAGATCTCGATCGGCCTCATCATCATTTCCGTCATCCTGACCGCGGGCTCGCAGAATCTTTCCGACATCGTCAGGGCTCAGAGTCATTACGGGTGGTTCGCCTTTTGGCACTTCCCGATGTTCATGCTCTTCATCGTCTCGATGCTGGCTGAGACCAACCGGCATCCCTTCGATCTGCCGGAAGACGAGGCGGCTCTCGTCTCGGGCTTCAACATCGAATATTCTTCGATGGGCTACGCCCTCTTCTTCCTCGGCGAATATGCCAACATGATCCTCATGAGCGGGATCGCCTCGATCCTGTTCCTGGGCGGCTGGCTTTCGCCCTTGCCTTTCTGGCCGTTCACCTGGGTTCCCGGCTTCGTCTGGTTCCTTTTGAAGATCTGCTTCATGCTGTTCATCTTCATCTGGGCCCGCGCCACGCTGCCGCGCTATCGCTACGACCAACTGATGCGGCTGGGGTGGAAGATCTTCCTTCCCTTCTCGCTCGTCTGGGTCGTCCTCACGGCGGGTGTCCTCGTCTCTTTCGGTCTGGTCAGCCCATGACCGCTCCCTTCCTCTCCTACCTTCGCTGAGGTTCCGATGCTGGCTCTCGACCGCGTCGCGCGCACCGTTCTCTGGCAGGAACTCGTCACGGGTTTCCTCATGACGCTGCGCTACATGTTCAAGCGCAAGGTCACGCTGAACTATCCCTACGAGAAGAGCCCGCTCAGTCCGCGCTTTCGCGGCGAGCACGCGCTGCGCCGCTATCCCAACGGGGAGGAGCGCTGCATTGCCTGCAAGCTTTGCGAGGCCATCTGCCCGGCCCAGGCGATCACCATCGAGAGCGAGCCCCGGGCGGACGGCAGCCGGCGGACGACCCGCTACGACATCGACATGACGAAATGCATCTATTGCGGATTTTGCGAGGAAGCCTGCCCTGTCGATGCGATCGTCGAGGGCCCGAATCTCGAGTTCGCCACGGAGACGCGCGCCGAGCTCTTCTACAGCAAGGAAAAGCTGCTCGCGAACGGCGAGCGCTGGGAGCGGGAGATCGCCGCCAATCTCGCCGCCGACGCGCCTTATCGCTAGGACGAGGCCTGTTTTAAGAATGGACAGAGAGATGCCCGGCGCACTGGTAAGGGACGGCCTCGCATGACGGTCGAGCTTTTCATCTTTTATATCTTCTCGATCGTGACCGTCGCCTCCTCGGTGATGGTGATCAGTTCGAAGAACCCGGTGCATTCGGTGCTCTTCCTGATCTTGGCCTTCTTCAACGCGGCCGGCCTCTTCATTCTGATCGGCGTCGAGTTCCTGGCGATGGTACTGGTCGTCGTTTATGTGGGGGCTGTGGCTGTTCTCTTCATGTTCGTCGTCATGATGCTGGACATCAATTTCGTCGAACTCCGCGAAGGGTTCCTGCAATATCTGCCGATCGGTGCCTTGATCGGCGTCATTCTTCTGGTCGAGCTGATCCTGGTCGGTACGAGTTGGGCGGTCAGCAGCGGCACCGACCTTGCCGTGCAGGCAGCCGGCATCAACGCGACGCCGACGGGCATCCCCAACACCAAGGCCTTGGGGATGCTGATCTATACAAACTACTTCTACCTCTTCCAGTCGGCGGGGCTGATCCTCCTGGTCTCGATCATCGGCGCCATTACGCTGACGCTGCGCGAACGCGTGGGCGTGCGCCGGCAGAACATTTCGCGCCAGGTGAACCGCAAGCCCAGCGAGACCGTGCAACTGGTCAAGGTGAAGAGCGGAGAGGGCATATGACGAGCACCATTCCCCTGTCGCATTATCTGACGTTGGCGGCTGTCATCTTCACGATCGGCGTCTTTGGCATCTTTCTGAACCGCAAGAACGTCATCATCATCATGATGTCGATCGAGCTGATTCTCTTGGCGGTGAACATCAATTTCGTCGCCTTTAGCGCCTATCTGCACGATCTCGCGGGTCAGATCTTCACGATGTTCGTTTTGACCGTGGCCGCCGGCGAGGCGGCGATCGGACTTGCTATCGTCGTCGTCTATTTCCGTAATCGCGGCACGATCGAGGTTGCCGACATCAACCTGATGAAGGGTTGAGGACAAGGGACATGCTGCACACCATCCTCGTCCTCTGTCCGGCACTGGGTGCCCTGATCGTTGGCCTGTTTGGCCGCTATCTGGGCGACAGGGCCAGCCAGATCATCACCTGCGGCCTGATGGCGATCACCGCCCTTTGCGCCTGGATCGGCGTCTTCACCTACATGGGCGAGCCCGCCTTCAAGGTGCACTGGTTCACCTGGATCAGCGTCGGCGGCCTTGAGGCGGACTGGTCGCTCAGGATCGACAGCCTCTCCACGATCATGATGCTGGTCGTTGGCTTCATCAGTTTTCTGATCCACGTCTACTCGGTCGGCTATATGAGCCATGATCCGAGCAAGCCGCGCTTCATGGCTTATCTCTCGCTCTTCACCTTCGCCATGCTGATGCTGGTGACCTCGGACAACATCATCCAGCTCTTCTTCGGCTGGGAGGGAGTGGGCGTCGCTTCCTATCTGCTGATCGGTTTCTGGTACACGCGGCCTTCGGCCTGCGCTGCCGCCATGAAGGCCTTCATCGTCAACCGCGTCGGCGACTTCGCCTTGATGCTGGGCATCGGCGCGCTCTTCCTGGTCTTCGACAGCGTCTCCTACGACGTCATCTTCAATAAGGCGGCCTCGCTAGCCGACACGCAGATCGTTCTCTTCGGCGGCACGTTCCAGACGCTCAACATCATCACGCTGCTGCTCTTCATCGGCGCCATGGGCAAGTCGGCACAGATCGGCCTTCACACCTGGCTGCCTGATGCCATGGAGGGCCCGACACCTGTCTCGGCCCTGATCCATGCGGCCACCATGGTGACGGCCGGCGTGTTCCTGGTGGCGCGCTTCTCGCCGGTCTTCGAATTCGCGCCGTCCACCTTGGCCTTCGTCACCTTCATCGGCGCCACGACCTGCATCTTCGCCGCGACCGTCGGCATGACCCAGTTCGACATCAAGCGGGTCATCGCCTACTCGACCTGCTCGCAGCTGGGCTACATGTTCTTCGCCTGCGGAGTCGGGGCCTATCAGGCGGGCGTCTTCCACCTGATGACGCACGCCTTCTTCAAAGCCCTCCTCTTCCTGGGTGCGGGTTCGGTCATCCATGCGATGTCTGACGAGCAGGACATGCGCAAGATGGGCGGCATCTGGAAGAAGATCCCGCTCACCTACGCCATGATGTGGATCGGCACCCTGGCGCTGATCGGCTTTGGCATTCCGGGCATTGGCGGCTTTGCCGGCTTCTACTCCAAGGATGCGATCTTGGAGGCCGCCTATGCCTCGAACGGCAGCTTCCACCTCTATGCATTCTGGATGGGCGTGCTGGCCGCGGTGCTGACCGCCTTTTATTCGGGCCGCCTCATCTTCCTCTCCTTCCATGGGGAGCCGCGTGCCGACCATCATACGATGGAGCATGTGCACGAGAGCCCGCCCATCATGACGGTGCCGTTGATGGTGCTGGGCGTGGGTGCGGTGATTGCGGGCTTCGTCGCCTTCGGCATGGTCGAGCCCGAGGGTAACTGGTGGGGCGGGGCGATCTTCACCGGCCCGGAGAACCACGTGCTGCACGCCATGCACGAGGTGCCGCTCTGGGTGTCGTTGGCACCGTTCTTCGCCATGGCGTTCGGGCTTGGGCTCTCCTGGGTCTTCTATATCGCCATGCCTGGCACGGCGCCGAAAATTGCTGCAGCGGTTCGCCCGCTCGACAATTTCCTGCGCAACAAATGGTATTTCGACGAACTCTACGACCGGATCTTCGTTCGTCCCGCCCTGGCGCTGGGCCGCGGGCTCTGGCATGGCGGCGACCAGGGGATCATCGACCGGTTCGGCCCCGACGGCGTCGCCGGAACGACCTGGGGCACGGCCCTCAGGATCGCGCGGCTGCAGACCGGTTATGTCTATCACTATGCCTTCGTCATGCTGATCGGCGTTGCCGTCTTCGTCAGCTGGTATCTGTTCCTGCAGCGTTAGGTGGAATCCATGGGCGATTGGCCTCTTCTCTCGCTCGTCACCTTCCTGCCTCTGGTCGGTGCCGGCTTCATCTTCTTCATTCGCGGCGACGAGGAAACGGTCGCGCGCAATGCGCGTGGCGTGGCCCTCTGGACCTCGCTCGTCACCTTCATCCTCTCGCTGATGATCTGGGCCAATTTCGACTACGCCCAGGCAGGGTTCCAGTTCGTCGAACGGGCTGACTGGTTCGAGGGACTGGGCATCAGCTACCGGATGGGGATCGACGGGATCTCGCTCTGGTTCGTGCTCCTCTCGACCTTGTTGACCGTCGTCGTCGTCATCGGCTCCTGGTTCTCGGTGCATGTCCGGGTCAAGGAGTTCATGATCGCGTTCTTGGTCATGGACACGCTGATGGTGGGCGTCTTCTGCGCGCTCGACCTCGTCCTCTTCTATATCTTCTTTGAGGGCATCTTGATCCCGATGTACCTCATCATCGGGATCTGGGGCGGCAAGCGGCGCATCTACGCGAGCTTCAAGTTCTTCCTCTACACGCTCCTGGGCTCGCTGCTCTTCCTGATCGCCGTCGTCACCATGTACGTGCAGGCGGGAACCACCGACATTCCCAGCCTGATGGTCTATGGCTTCGATCCGACGCTGCAGAAATGGCTCTGGATCGCGATGTTCGCCTCCTTTGCCGTCAAGGTGCCGATGTGGCCCTTCCATACCTGGCTGCCGGATGCGCATGTCGAGGCGCCGACGGCGGGCTCCGTGCTCCTGGCGGGCGTGCTGCTGAAGCTCGGCGGCTATGGCTTCCTCCGCTTCTCGCTACCGATGCTGCCCGACGCCTCGGCCTATTTCGCGCCTCTTATCTACACGCTCTCGGCGGTAGCGGTCGTCTACACCTCGCTCGTGGCCCTCGTGCAGAGCGACATGAAGAAGCTCATCGCCTATTCCTCGATTGCTCATATGGGCATCGTGACGATCGGCTGCTTCACGCCGAACTCCCTGGGCATTCAGGGCTCAATCGTGCAGATGCTGAGCCACGGCGTCGTCTCGGCGGCACTCTTCATGTGCGTGGGTGTCGTCTATGATCGCCTCCATACGCGCGACATCGACGCTTATGGCGGCCTTGCGCAGAACATGCCCTTCTACGCCTTGATCTTCCTCTTCTTCACCTTCGCCGCCGTAGGCGTGCCTGGAACCTCGGGTTTCGTCGGTGAGCTCATGGTGATTGTCGGCATCTTCCAGTTCAATCAGTGGGTGTCGTTCTTTGCCGCCACGGGCCTGATCCTGGGAGCCGCCTATATGCTCTGGCTCTATCGCCGGGTGGTCTTTGGCGCGTTGACCAAGGAAAATCTTAAGGCGCTCAAGGACGTGCGGTTGAACGAGGTCGTGGCCTTTGCCCCGCTCATCATTCTGGCCGTCGTTATGGGCATCTATCCCTCGATCTTCACGGCGCCGATGAATGCTTCGGTCGACGCCCTGGTGAGCCATGTCTCGACCGCCTTCGAGCAGGCCCCGAACGCGCCGCATTTGGCTTTGGGTGCGAGCGCACCCGCATCTCTGGCAGCACGATGAGCAACTTCTCTCGAAAGTCCGCGCGATGACCGATGGCCTGGCCTTGAACCTCACGCCGCTCTTGCCCGAGATCGTGCTCTTTCTGGCGGCCCTGGCGTTACTCGTCGTGGGTGCCTTTAAAGATAAGGAAGGCGCGCGCATCGTCACGGTGCTGGCCGTGATCTCGCTGATCCTGGCTGCACTCCTGACGCTGGCACTTAGCCGGACCACGGTCTTGGCAATGGGCGGGCATTTCGTCGAGGACGGCTTTGCCGCCTTCTTCAAGATGCTGATCTTCCTTGGTGCAGCTGGCAGCCTCATCGTCGCCAACGGCTATATGCGCGATGCGGGCATCGAGCGCTTTGAATACCCGGTCCTGGCCCTCTTCAGCACGCTCGGCATGAGCATGATGGTCTCGGCCAACAGCCTTCTTGCCCTCTACATGGCGCTGGAGCTGACCTCGCTGCCGCTCTACGTCATGGCGGCCTTCAACCGTGACACGGTCCGCTCCTCCGAGGCTGGCCTGAAATATTTCATCCTTGGGGCGCTGGCCTCGGGCATGCTTCTTTATGGCTGCTCCTTGGTTTACGGCTTCAACGGAAGCTTGATGTTCGGCGAACTCGGCCGCGCCCTCAGTGTCGATGGGCGCCTCCCGGTCGGTACGGTGGTCGGCATCGTGTTCATCCTGGCGGGTCTGGCCTTCAAGCTGGGTGCGGTGCCCTTCCACATGTGGACGCCCGACGTCTATGAGGGCTCGCCGACGCCAGTCTCGACCTTCTTCGCCTCGGCCCCCAAGATCGCCGCCATGGGACTGCTCATCCGGGTGCTCATGCAGCCCTTTGGTCATCACGTGGTCGAGTGGCAGCAGGTCGTCATCCTGATCTCCGTCCTCTCGATGCTCCTTGGTGCATTTGCCGCCATCGGCCAGACCAACATCAAGCGGCTGATGGCTTATTCTTCGATCGGCCATATCGGCTACGCCTTCGTCGGCCTTTCCGCCGGCACCGAGAAGGGCGTCGTCGCCGTCCTGGTCTACATGGCGATCTATGTCGTCATGACCGTGGGCACATTTGCCTGCATTCTCAAGATGCGGCGCGACGGACGCTATATCGAGACGATCGCCGACTTGGCCGGGCTCTCGGCCAGTCGGCCGATGATGGCTGCCTGCTTTGCCATCTTCATGTTCTCCCTGGCCGGCATCCCGCCCCTGGCCGGCTTCTTCGGCAAGCTCTATGTCTTCATGGCGGCCGTCGACGCGGGCTATCTCTGGCTGGCGCTTTTCGGCGCGCTCACGAGTGTTGTTGGCGCCTATTACTACTTGCGCATCGTTAAGATCATCTATTTTGACGATCCAGCTGCTGCCTTCGATAACACGCCCCATCCGGCACTCAATGCCGTCTCGGTGATCGCGGCCGCCTTGATCCTCTTCTTCATCGTGGTGCCGGGGCCGGTGACGAGGGCAGCCGGTTCGGCGGCGGCATCGCTGGTAACGCCGGCGTCTGGTGCCGCAAATGTCCCCGCACCCGCCAGCCGGGTGACCGCGCTGCGGTGAGCGCGCCCTATCGGCTTCGCCTCCTCGAGGAGGCAAGCAGCACCAACGATCTGGCGCGCGAGGCGGCCCTGGCTGGCGAGCCCGCCGACCTTTGGATCGTTGCCCGCAGCCAGTCGGGCGGGCGGGGCCGGCTGGGGCGGCCTTGGCGCTCGCCGCCGGGAAATTTCTACGGCTCGCTCATCCTTCGACTGGAGGCCGATCTGGCCACTGCGTCGACCTTGTCGCTGGTGGCCGGCTTGGCCGTGGCCGAAACGATCCATGAGCTATCGGGCGGCCGGCTCGCTCCCCGTCTCAAATGGCCGAACGATGTCTTGATCGATGGCGCCAAGTTGGCCGGCATCCTCGTCGAGGGTGCGATGGACGGGCAGGGATGCTGGCTGGTGATCGGCATCGGGGTCAATCTTGAGAGTGCGCCTGCGGATCTGCCTTATCCCGCGACCTCGCTGCGGGCCGCGGGGCTGCCCGCCTTGTCGCCCGAGGCCTTTCTGGCCGTCCTCGACGGATGCTTCCGCGGCCGGCTGCGCCAATGGCGGGAGGGTGGATTTCCGGCGCTGCGCGAAGCCTGGCTGACAGCGGCCATGGGCATTGGCCAACTCGTAAAGATCCGCCAAGGCGAGCGTGAGCGCGAGGGGAGGCTGGCCGATCTCGCCGGTGACGGCGCCATACTGGTTGAATTCGACGGCGGAGCCATGGAGCATTTCACGGCCGGTGAAATCGTCTTCCAGCACTGAGGCTTGGAAGTTCCTTTCGTCGTGTGCTGGACTTGCGGGAGAGATCGGACGCGGCCGGGAGGCTGTGTCTTAGGAGATTTCGAAGAGGAGGCATCGATCATGTTCCTCGATTTCAGCCGTCTCGAGATGCGCTATGATCCTTTTCCGATTGGCGCCGTCTGCCCCGTGATGGACGAGACGCTGTATCGTGAATTAGTGGCCGACTATCCGCCGCGCGAACTCTTTGCGGACATGTCCAAAGTCGGCAACAAACTGGCGCTCAACCCTTACTGGAATGGGCGGCAGTTCAAGGAGTTCGTCGCCGGCCATCCGCGCTGGCGCGCGTTCAATCGCTGGATCATCAGCGCTGACTTTATCGAGACCGTGCTGCAGAGCTTGCGCGAGCGTCATGTCGATCTCGGCTTTAAGGCGCGAACGAACCCGCTAAAGAAGCTTTTGCGCAATCTGCGACGGGGACGCATTCATACAGGTCAGGCGCCCCTCACCTCGAGGATGGAGTTCTCGATGCTGCCGGCCGATGGTGGCTCGGTCATCCCGCATACCGATGCGCCGGGCAAGATCGTGACCCTCGTCGTGACGATGGTGTCGCCGGGGGAGTGGAATGCCGAATTTGGCGGTGGCACCGACGTCAATCGGCCGAAGAACGATCGGCATCGCTATAATCAGCGTAACCAACAGGCCGGTTTCGAGGAAATGGACGTGCTCGCAACCTACGATTTCGTGCCGAATCAGGCGGTCGTCTTCGTCAAGACGTTCAATTCATGGCATTCCGTCCGGCCCATGACCGGTCGTGGCAGCCCGTTGATGCGGCGCACCCTGACGATCAATATCGAGGCGCAGCAATAAGCTCTGGCGCCTACGCATCCAGCCATCTTCTCAGCGCGACGAAGATAACTAATTAAGGCAGCTTCGGTCATTATTGTGGCCGGCGCGGCTGGCGCTTTGCCCGCCGTGCGCTGTTTCTTATTGGGAAGGTGTCGATGCTGCTGGCGATCGACGTAGGCAACACCAACACGGTCTTCGCGCTTTATCGCGGCCGGCAGTCGATCGGGCAGTGGCGGCTCTCCACCGTGCGCGATCGCACGGCCGAGGAATATGCCGTGGCCCTGATCCAGCTGATGCAGCTCAAGGGCCTGGCTCATGGCGAGGTCGGCGCGGTCCTGATCTCGAGCGTTGTGCCGCAGGCGGTGATGCCGCTCCGCTGGATGAGCCGGGACTTCTTCAACCGCAGGGCTTTCGTCGTCGGAGAGGACCTGGACTATCCAATCCGCATCCTCCTTTCGGACCCACGCGAAATCGGTGCTGATCGCGTCGTCAACGCGGTGGCGGCACTCAGCCGCTACCAGCCACCCCTGATCGTCGTCGATTTCGGCACGGCCACGACGTTCGATGTCGTCGACGCCGAGGGTGCCTATCGGGGTGGCGTCATCGCGCCGGGGATCAATCTTTCCATCGAGGCCCTGCACAGGGCTGCGGCCAAGCTGCCGCGTATCGCCATCGAGCCGCCGCCTCGGGTCATCGGCCAGTCGACGGTAGGCGCCATGCAATCGGGAATTTTTTGGGGTTATGTTGGACTCATCGAAGGACTCGTCCGCAGGATCGAGGAAGAGTACGGTACGTCTATGAAAGTTATTGCTACCGGCGGCCTCGCCCCGCTATTCGCCAGGCGCGCCCCCGTGCTCGCCCATATTGATCGCGATCTGACGATGGCGGGATTGCTCGAACTCTACGAGCGATATCGTCCTCAGATCGACCAGCAAAGCGATCTCGCGGCCGGAGGTGCGCGATGAGCCGCCACGTCAAGACATCGGCCAAGGTCGCCGCCTGGGGCGAGGGGGGCGACGAACTCCTGTTCGTGCCGCTGGGCGGCGTCGGTGAGATCGGCATGAATGTCTATCTCTATGGCATGAGCGGCCGCTGGATGATGGTGGATCTCGGGCTGACCTTTCCCGACGAGCGTTTGCCCGGCGTCGAGATCGTGCTCCCCGATATCGGCTTTGCCGAGGGGCTGGGCGACGATCTCGAGGGTCTCGTGCTGACGCATGCGCACGAGGACCATCTGGGCGCCATGCCGCATCTTTGGCCCAGGCTCAAATGCCCGATCTGGTGTACGCCCTTCACCGCTGCCGTCCTCAGGCGCAAGCTGGCCGAGGAAGGCGTCGATGTGCGTAACCTCATTCACGTCGTCGGCGATGGCGAGAGCTTCAAGGTGGGGCCCTTCGAGTGCCGGTTCATCCATGTGACGCACTCGATTCCCGAGGCTGCGGCCCTCGTCATCGACACACCCTACGGCAAGATCTTCCATTCCGGCGATTGGAAGCTCGATCCCATGCCGATGGTGGGTCCGAAGACCGATGCCCAGGCACTGGCCAAGCTCGGCAGCGAGAAGGTGCTGGCGATGCTCTGCGACAGCACCAACATCCTGGCACCGGGTACGTCGGGCTCGGAGGCCGAGGTCCGCGACAGCCTCATCGCGCTGATGAAGACGCTGCCGAACCGCATCGTCTTCACCACCTTCGCTTCCAACATAGCAAGGCTCGAGACGGCGATCATCGCCGGCCATCGGGCCGGTCGTGAGGTCTGTGTCGTCGGCCGCTCGATGCGCCGCATGCTGGAGGCCGCCAAGGAGGTGGGCTACCTCAAGGACCTGCCGCCACTGGTCGACGAGCGCGACGCCGGGTCGCTGCCGCGCAACAAGGTCTTTTATCTGACCACCGGCAGCCAGGGCGAAAGCCGGGCGGCTCTCTCGCGCATCGCCACGGGGCAGCATCCCCGCGTGCGCCTCGAGCCCGGCGATACGGCGATCTTCAGCTCCAAGATCATCCCGGGCAACGAGCGCGTCCTCTACAATCTCCATAATATGCTGGTCACGGCCGGGGTCGAGGTGATCACCGAGGAAGACCATTTCATCCACGTCTCGGGACACCCCTGCCGCGACGAGGTGGAGCAGATGTATAAATGGGTGCGGCCCAGGATCGCCGTACCCATCCATGGAGAGGCGCGGCATCTGGCGGCGCATGGCCGGCTCGCCCTCAAGATGGGGGTGGAGCAGGCCCTGGTCATCCGCAATGGCGACATGGTCCAGTTGGCCCCTGGGCCGGCTGCTGTGGTCGATGAAGTGCCCGTGGGCCGCCGTGTCAAGGAAAGCATGGAGCTGGTCGATGCCGAGGACGAGCTCTTCAGGCAGCGTCGCCGACTGTCCAGCCATGGTACGATCTTCGTCTCGATCGTCCTGGACGGGTTCGGCAGCGTCCTGACGGCCCCCTTGCTGACCGGCCTTGGCGTCGTCGACGCGGATCGTTTCGAGCGGCTTCGGCCACGCCTTGGCGAGTCCATCACGCGGGCGGTCGAGCAGCTCGACGACAGGCTCGTCATGGATGATGGCCGGGTCGCCGATACGGTGCGGGCGACCGTGCGGCAGGGTCTCGATCTGGCGCGGGAGCGGCGGCCGTTGATCGAGGTGCAGCTCACTCGCCTGACCCAGGACGTGCTCGATCAGCTCGAAGAGGAGACGGCCGTCCGGTGATCGGGCGTCTCAATCATGTGGCCATCGCCGTACCGGACCTGGACGCGGCCGCAGCGGTCTATCGCGACCAGCTGGGTGCCAGCGTCTCCGTCCCGGTCGACCAGAAAGACCATGGCGTCACCACGGTCTTCGTGACGCTGGCCAACACCAGGATCGAGCTTCTGTCCCCCCTGGGGCCAGCCTCGCCGATCGCGGGTTTCCTTGCCCGCCAGCCCAGCGGCGGCATTCATCATCTCTGCTACGAGGTGGCCGACATCGAGGCCGCCAGGCAAAGCCTGGTCGCCGCCGGCGCCAGGGTCCTGGGCGATGGCAAGCCTTTGCCTGGCGCCCACGGCAAGCCAGTCCTCTTTCTCCACCCCAAGGATTTCATGGGGACCCTGATCGAGCTCGAGGAGGCCTGAGTCCGGCCCCGCCGGCCGCTCGAGGCGGGTGGGGGCGGAGACCAGCGGACGCCACGCTGACGAGAATTATCTTTTCTCGCTAAATCTTCACGCGCCGAGCACGCCGCTGTCGCGAAAAGAACGATTCCAGTCGCGTCCGCTTGCGACGGGCCAGGGCCACGCAAACGAGCATGCGCCTCGTCGTTATCGGACGGATGAGCCGGTGCTGCGGCTCTGGGGTGAGGTGCCATGTTGGACACGATCGAACGCTCGCTCATCGATTCTGCGTCGCTTGCGGGGCCGGATATCCGCTCGCTCGTCGCAAGGCGGCGCAAGGGCTACAGCCTGGAGGCGCCTTTCTACACCTCGCCTGAGATCTTCAAGGCCGACATGGATCTGATCTTCCATCGGCACTGGATCTATGTGGGCGTCGAGCCCGACGTGCCGGAGCCGGGCGACGCCATGACCGTGCAGTTGGGCGAGGATTCGATCGTCATCGTGCGCGACGACGACAATGCGGTCCGCGCCTTCCACAATGTCTGCCGCCATCGCGGCGCCCGGTTGATCCACGACTACAAGACGACGGTCGGCAATATCGTCTGCCGCTATCATCAGTGGACCTACAAGCTGGATGGCGAACTCGTCTTCGCCGAGCATATGGGGGAGGGCTTCAATCTTGGCTGCCACAGCTTGAAGCCCGTCCATCTGAAGTCGCTGGCGGGGCTGCTCTTCGTCTGTCTGGCCGCCGAGCCGCCAGCCGACTTCGATGCCATGGCCGAGCGAATGTCGCCCTATCTGGCACCGCATCGGATCGCCGATACGAAGGTGGCCCATGAGGAAGACATCATCGAGCCCGGCAACTGGAAGCTCACGATGGAGAATAACCGCGAGTGCTATCACTGCGCGGGCAATCATCCTGAGCTTACCGTGCCGCTCTATGCCTATGGCTTCGGCTTCGCGCCACAGGAACTGGACGAGGTCGGCCGGGAGGAGGTCGAGCGCTATAGCGCCATGGTCGAGAGCCTCCACAATCAGTGGGAGGCCGCGGGCTTCCCGGCCCGGCCGGTCGAGCATCTGGACGACATGATCACGGGCTATCGGACCGAACGCCTGCCGCTGGCCGGGGCTGGCGAATCGCATACCCACAACACTGAGGTCGCCTGCACGCGGCTGCTGGGCGACATCCAGGAGCGTCGCCTGGGCGGCCTTACCTTCCATACCCAGCCCAATAGCTGGCACCATTTCATGAGCGATCATATCGTCACCTTCTCGGTGATCCCGCTCGATGCCGAGCGCTCGCTGCTGCGCACGAAATGGCTGGTGCACAAGGATGCACGCCAGGGCATCGACTATGACGTCGACAATCTCAAGAGCGTCTGGAACGTCACCAACGCCCAGGACAGCGAACTCGTTGGGTTTTGTCAGGCGGGGGCCCGCAGCCAGGCCTACGAGCCTGGCCCCTACTCGGTGCACACCGAGGACATGGTGGACCGATTCTGCAATTGGTATATCGGCCGCATGGCAGCGCAGCTCGGTGTCTGATCGGATGGTCGTCGCTTCCGCCGCCTTCAGCCTCGCCGCCCATCTTGCCGAGCGACCGCCGGTCTGGTCGTCGGAGGAGGACGACATCCTCCTCTGCCGGGCCGTAATTCAGGAGACGCACGATGTTCGTACGTTCGTCTTTTCGGCGAGGCAGCCGCGCAGCTTTCGCTATGAACCCGGCCAGTTCTTGACCTTTGAGCTCGAGATCGACGGCCAGCCGATCAACCGCTGCTATACGATCGCCTCGACGCCGACTAGGCCGGACCTTCTCTCGATCACCGTCAAGCGGGTGCCGGGCGGCCCCGTATCCAACTGGCTGCACGACAATCTGCGTCCCGGTATGGCCTTAAGGGCGGTCGGACCCATGGGCGAGTTCAGCAGCCTGCGGCATCCGGCCGGAAAGTATCTTTTTCTCTCGGGCGGCAGCGGCATCACCCCCCTCATGTCGATGGCGCGCGCCTATTACGATCTGGCATTGGGCCAGGATATTGTCTTCCTGCATTCGGCGCGCTCGCCTGACGATCTTATTTTCCGCCATGAACTGGAGCTGATGGCCAGCCGGGATCGCCATTTCTCCTTCGTGCCGGTCTGCGAGGGTCCGGGCACCGGTCAGCCCTGGCACGGCTATCGCGGGCGGCTGCAGCTGCTGATGCTGCGGCTGGCGGTACCCGACTTCATGGAGCGCACGGTCTTCACCTGCGGGCCGGCGCCCTACATGGCGGCGGTCCGTGCGATGCTGCAGTCGGCGGCATTCGACATGCAGCGCTACCACGAGGAGAGCTTCGACTTCGGCAGCACCGAGGGGCAACTTGCGCCCGAGCCTGAGACGCTTCCGGCGGCACCGGTCGCTGCGACCTTCAAGGTGGCCTTCACCAAGTCCGGCAAGACCCTTGAGGTGCGCGCCGACCAGACCGTCCTGGACGCGGCGCGCAAGGGCGGCGTGCGCCTGCCCTCATCCTGCAGCAAGGGGCTTTGCGGGACCTGCAAGTCGAAGCTGCTCGAGGGAGAGGTCGACATGAAACACCAAGGCGGTATCCGCCAGCGCGAGATCGATTCCGGGCTGGTGCTGCTCTGCTGCTCGAGGCCAAAGAGCGACCTCGTGGTCGATCGCTGAGGAAAGCCGCGACCTCGTGGTCGATCGCTGAACGAAATCGCGACCTTGTAATTGATCACTGAGGCGCCGCTGCGATCCGGGACGCGCGGCCGGGCTCTGGAGCTGAAGTCTTCTCCATGCGCCTTCGTCCGGCTTGCCAGGCGAGGGAGCGGCGTGGATGGTGCCGGCCCGACGCTGGCGCGAGAAGAGGCCCGATGACTTGGTACGAGATGCTGGTGACCTACGTGGTCACCTGGTGGCTGGTCGTCTTCATGGTGCTGCCTTTCGGCGCGCAGCCTGTGGAGAAGCCGGAGCCGGGTCATGATCCGGGCGCCCCGGCCAAGCCACGCCTCTTCATCAAGTTCGTCATCACGAGCGTTCTTTCGGCGTTGATCACGGCTGCGATCTATTACGGGATCGAATTTCGGCTGGTCGACTTCCGGCCTGATCCCAGCAGTATCCCGGGCGCTTCCGCGACCGAGTAGCGGGCCGCGACAATGTTAACCGGGGGTTGATTTTCTTCTTGAGATCCTCGCGCTTCTTTGGAAGTATCTACGTACGTGGCCTAGTGGCGCGTTCTAGAGGCGTTTCCTCCTTGCTTGCGCCGGGGCTTGGCCCCGGCGCCTTTCTTCGCTGGCCCCATGAGTGCACGGCGCAAATGAAGCTTCATGCAAGACTCTGCCGATAATCTATTGATAAAGGGTCATTCTTGATCCAAAGATAATGACCTTACAGGTCGCTGTCGGCGGCTCGCTCGCCACGTCGTCGCGCGCCTGTAGCGCTTGATCAAAGGGTCGTACGCAAGCGGCGGCGACGCCATGCTTTAGAATGGGATCAATCTTGCCCTTGGCTCTCGGACGGCGCGAGATCATCAGAGCCCTTGTTGCCGGCAGCACCGCCCTGCTGCCGCTTCCCGTCCGGGCGGAGGATTGGAGCAGCTGGCTTTCGGCCTTCAGACAGCGTGCGCTACGCGAAGGAATCCAGCCGGTCGTGGCCGAGCGGGTATTGGGTGGCATGCGCCCCATCGACAAGGTGATCGAACTCGACCAGCGTCAGGCAGGCGGCAAGCCCAGTTGGGCGACCTATCGCGACCGGGTCGTCAGCGCGCAGCGAATCAATGCCGGTATTCGCAAGCTGCAGGATAATCGTGTCACGCTCGACATGATCCGGACCCGCTACAATATCGCACCCTCGGTGGTCTGTGCCCTCTGGGGCGTGGAATCAAGTTATGGCAGCTTCACGGGCGGTTTTTCCGTCCCGAATGCGCTGGCGACCCTCGCGTGGGAAGGACGCCGGCAGGAGCTGTTCGAGCGCGAGCTCGTGGCCGCCATGAAGATCATCCAGCGCGGCGACATCAGCTATGGCGGCATGCTGGGCTCCTGGGCGGGTGCCATGGGCCAGTGCCAGTTCATGCCGACCACGTATCTGAACTACGCTGTCGATTTCGATGGCGATGGGCGCCGCGACATCTGGAACAGCACCCCCGACGTCCTGGCGTCGATCGCCAACTACATCACGCAAGCCGGCTGGAACGGGCGCTATATCTGGGGCCGCGAGGTGGCCGTGCCGCGCGGACTGCCGACCGGCCTCGACCGTGGCATGAGCCTTGCCGCCTGGCACAGCCGAGGTGTACGGCCCATCGAAGGCGACAATCTGCCGACGGACGACATCAACGCCTGGATCGTGACGACGGATGATGGGCTCGGTCAGTCCTACCTCGTCTACCAGAATTTCAAGACGCTCATGGTCTGGAACAGGTCGACCTATTTTGCCCTGTCGGTCGGTCTCCTGGCGGATGAGATATCGGCGGCGACGAATTCTTGAGGTCTGGGCCCGAGACGGCTCGAAAATGCCTTGCGGGCGGTAGCCGAAGAGCTGTCCCCGCCGGGTGAAGGACGACGGCTCCTCTTGCCCGGGGAGCTGCAATTTGGAGGAGAGGGCGTCAGATGAAGCCCCGTCATATCGGCATGGCCTTCGGCCTTCTGGGGTTGCTGGCGATGGTCGGCTGCTCGTCCAGCGACACGTCGACGCAACCCGATCCAGCCAAGCTGGCCGAGGCGCAAGCGAGCCAAAAGCGCTTGCCCAGCGGTTTCAAGCTGGGCAAGCCCTATCAGATCAAGGGTAAATGGTATTACCCGGAATATGATCCCAATTATCAGAAGATCGGGATTGCGTCCTGGTATGGCGACCAGTTCCAAGGACTGGCGACCGCCAACGGCGAGATCTTCGACAAGAACCAGATCACCGCCGCCCACCCGACCTTGCCGATCCCGAGCAATGTCCGGGTCACCGATCTTGATACGGGCCGCTCGATCGTCGTCCGCGTCAATGATCGTGGCCCCTATCATGGGGATCGCGAGATCGATCTCAGTCAGGCAGCGGCGCGTGAGCTCGGCTACGAGCGCGAAGGCGTGGCCAGGGTCAAGGTCGAATTCCTAGGCTTGGCCGACGGCATCCAGCCGCCTCCGGGCCTTGTCTATGCCAGCGCGAAGTCGCCGGGGGCTCAGCCGGGCCGATCGGTCCTCACCGCGACAGCACTCCCCGCGCGAAGCACCCCCAAACCGCCCTTGAACCCTTCCGTACCGGCCTATCAGGAGGCGAGCTATCCTGAGGCGGCAACGGCGCTCGACATTCAGCCCCGAAGCGAGCGTAATTTCGCGAGGGCCGCGGTCAATCCTGCCAAAGGCGACCTGACGCGCTCGACACCCGGCATGGTGGCGGCCGTCGACGATGGGCGCCAGCGCCGCATGTGTGTCTCCGGGCCGCAATTCGTCCAGATTGGGGCTTTCGCCGACACCGAGCGCGTGCGCATGGCGCAAGATGCTTTGGAGGGCCTGGGCGACGTGCGCACCGACCCGGTCTTCGTCAACCAGAGAGCGGCGATGCGCGTCCGGGTCGGTCCGCTCAAGGACCACCAGAGCGCCGATCGCATCCTTTCCGTTGTGCAGAGCAAGGGCTATGGCAATGCCTTCGTGGTACCGGCTGTCGCCAGCGCCCAGAATGTCCCATGCTGACGCTTCGGTCCCCTAGAAGGTATCCCGCCATGTGCAAGAGCCGGCTGACGCTGCTCGTTATGTTGCTGGTGGCCGTGTTGGCGCGTCCGGCCCTGGCCTTCGACACGGTCGCCAAGGCGGCCATCCTGATCGATTATCCCTCGGGCCAGGTGCTGATGGAGAAGAATGCGGACGATCGCATTCCGCCTGCCTCCCTGAGCAAGTTGATGACGGCCTATCTGATCTTCGAGCGGCTGAAATCGGGCAAGCTCAAGATGGATGACGAGATGCCCGTCTCCGAGCTCGCCTGGCGCACGCAGGGCTCCAAGATGTTCGTCGAGCTGGGCTCGCGCATCAAGGTCGAGGACCTTCTACGCGGTATCATCATCCAGTCGGGCAACGATGCCTGCATCGTGATGGCCGAGGGCATCTCCGGCAGCGTCGACGAGTTCGTCAAGCTGATGAACCAGAAGGCGCAGGATCTTGGGCTGACCAATAGTCATTTCGCCAATCCCGACGGATTGGACGACCCGCAGCATTACATGTCGGTGCGCGACCTGGCCAAGCTCGCATCCGCGATCATCCGCGACTTTCCCGAATATTACGGCCTCTACTCGGAAAAGGAGTTTGTCTGGCACAATATCAAGCAGAACAATCGCAACCCGCTCCTGCAGATGGGCATTCCCGGCGTCGACGGGATGAAGACCGGCCATACCAGCGTCGCCGGGTTCGGCCTCGTGGCCTCGGCCATGCGCGACAATCACCGCTTGATCATGGTGCTTGCTGGCATGAATTCGGAGAAGGAGCGTCGCGACGAGGCGCAAAAGGTGCTGGAATACGGTTTTCGTGCCTTTGAGACCTATAAGCTCTTCGACGCCGGCCAGACGGCGGCCGAGGTGCCGGTCTGGCTGGGTGCGGAGAGCAAGGTCGCAGCCGTGCCGCTCGAGCCGGTGACGGCGACGATGACAGCCGATCTGCGCCCCACGCTTGAGGTCAAGGCCCGCTACGACGAGCCGGTGGCCGCACCGATCACCAAGGGCCAAAAGCTGGGCGAACTCGTCATCACCTCGCAGGGTGCCGAGCCAAGAACGGTGCCGCTTGTGGCCGGCGCTGATGTGCAAAAAGCCGGCATGCTTGGCCGCCTGACCGGCATTGTCGGCTACTATACGGGCATCGGCTCATGACGAAGTTCCTTCGGCGGTGAGCGATCCCTCGAATTTGAGCCAGCTCGGTCGGCCCGCGGCCCCGGCCGCCAGCCCCGAGCAGGCCGTCCTGGAGCGGGTCCCCAATCCGCACCCGGGCACCGTCTATCTGGTGCGCTTCACGGCACCGGAGTTCACCTCGCTCTGTCCGGTCACGGGCCAGCCTGACTTTGCCCATCTGGTGCTGGACTATGTGCCTGGCGACTGGCTGGTCGAGAGCAAGTCGCTCAAGCTCTATCTGACCTCATTTCGCAATCATGGCGCCTTTCACGAGGATTGCACGGTCGGCATCGCCAAGCGGCTGATCGCCGAGATCATGCCAACCTGGCTCCGCATCGGTGGCTACTGGTACCCGAGGGGCGGCATACCGATCGACGTCTTCTATCAGAGCGGCCGGCCGCCGACCGGCCTCTGGCTGCCCGAACAGGGCGTGCCCGCTTATCGTGGCCGGGGCTAACCTCCCTTCAATATTGCTCCGGCGGCTTTATCGATGTCGGGCGATGGGGTAGGGGTGCAAGGCTGGCGACGGACGGCCAGGTCGATGCTGTGCTGACCGGCTGTTTGCCGGTTGCTGGATGACGCGCTTTGGGAGCGTTCCTTACTCATGGCCTATGGCAGGCTGATCACCTTCGAGGGCGGCGAGGGTGCCGGCAAATCGACTCAGGTCGGGCGGCTGGCGGACCGGTTGCGCGCGGCCAATCTCGACGTCGTCGTGACGCGCGAGCCGGGCGGTACGCCCGGGGCGGAGAGCATTCGCCGTCTGCTGGTCGAGGGTGCGGCTGATCGCTGGAGCGCTGCTACCGAGCTCATGCTCATCAATGCGGCCCGCATGGAGCATGTGGAACGGCTGCTGGCGCCAGCCATCCATCGCGGCGCCTGGGTGATATGCGATCGCTTCGTCGATTCCACACGCGTCTATCAGGGCCTGGTCGGCGGAGTGGGGATCGATCTGATCGACCGGCTGCATAGCGATTTCTTGGGCCTGCCTTGGCCGGATCTTACCATCCTTCTCGATCTGGATGCCCGGGCCGGGCTCGATCGACGCCACCAGGAGGGCGGCGGCAGCCGTTTTGAAGCCAAGGGCGAGAATTTTCACGAACAGGTGCGCGAAGGCTTCCTGACGCTGGCCGCGAGCGAACCCGACCGGATCATCGTGGTCGATGCCGAGCCGGCTGCGGCGGCGGTCGAATCGGAGATCGCCAACGTCGTCACCGGGCGTCTCGGCCATCTTCTTTGAGCGAGAGTCCCCTAATCGAGCCGAGGCTCAATCCGCACCTCTTCGGCCATGCGGCGGCACTGGCGGCAATCCAGGATCTCGATGCGCGCCGGCGTCTGGCGCATGGCTGGATGCTGACGGGCGCGCCAGGTATCGGCAAGGCAACTGCTGCCTATCACATAGCCCGCCTTCTCCTGGCGATTGGCGGCGGCGACGTCCAAGATCCCGCCCATCCGGTCTTTCGCATGGTGGCCGCCAATGCCCACCCGGACCTCAAGGTGATCACGCGCGAGACCGCCAAGAGTGGACGGCTGCGCACCGAGATCGTCGTCGATCAGATCCGCGAGGTCGGGGCGAGCTTTCGCACGACGGCCGCCATCGCCCGGCACCGGGTCCTGCTCATTGATGCAGCCGACGAGCTTAACACGGAGGCCGCCAACGCCCTTTTGAAGCTCTTGGAAGAGCCGCCGCCGGACGTGGTCATCCTCCTGGTCGTGCAGCGGCCAGGCCGCCTGCCGCGCACGCTGGCCTCCCGCTGCGCCATTATGCGCCTCAAGCCGCTGGACGCCCCAGCCATGGCCGAAGCGCTTGCGACACTGCTCCCCGGCTTGAATGATGAGGATTTGGCGAGGCTGAGCCTTCTGGCCGAAGGCAGTCCCGGCCGTGTGCTCAGGCTCCATGCGACCGGTTGGCTCGCGGATTACCAGGCTCTCCTCCAGATCTTCGGGGCATCGAGCGATTCCGACAGGCTTTTCGCCTTTGCCGAGATCCTCCAGCGGCGCGTGCAGGCCCATGGTTTGGAGCAGGGGCTGGATCCCCTGACGACCCTCCTGCGCCGTGCCGCCACCTTGCACGCGACGCCGGACATGCCCCTTCTTAGCCCCGAGGAAGCGCCGGCGCTCTCGACGCTTGCCGCGCGCGGGCTTGATCCCTTGCTGGCTTCGTGGGATTCGCTGCGTATCCAGGCCCTGCGCATCGAGGCCTTGAATCTCGATGCGTTGCAGAGCTTCCTCCTGCTGGCCGATGCCTTGCTCCCGCCGGGCCGCCCTCTGCCGCAGGCGGGTTGAACCGAAGATCGGTCTGTTCCACATATCCGGACCGTCAGCCGCTGGAGTGCCGCATGGCCGAGCGTAGCGCTTTCTACGTCACGACGCCCATCTACTACGTCAATGACAGCCCCCATATCGGCCATGCCTACACGACGCTGGCCTGCGATGCGCTGGCGCGCTTCATGCGGCTCGATGGCCGGGATGTCCGTTTTTTGACCGGCACCGACGAGCACGGCCAGAAGGTGCAGAAGGCTGCGGAGATAAAAGGCGTCGCGCCCCTGATCTTTACCGACGAGGTCTCGCAGCGCTTTCGCGATCTCGTCGTCACCATGGGCAACCAGGTGGACGATTTCATCCGCACGACCGAAGCTCGGCACAAGGCCGCCTGCGTCGCGCTGTGGGAAAAGCTGGTGGCCTCCGGCGACATCTATCTGGGCAAATATGCCGGCTGGTACGCGGTGCGTGACGAGGCCTTCTATGCCGAATCCGAACTGGTCGACGGCAAGGCGCCGACGGGCGCACCGGTCGAATGGGTGGAGGAGGAATCCTATTTCTTCCGCCTCTCGGCCTGGGGCGACCGCCTTTTGGACTTCTACGCGGCGCACCCGGACTTCGTCATGCCGCAGAGCCGCTACAACGAGGTCTTGAGCTTCGTGAAGGGCGGCTTGCAGGACCTCTCGGTCAGCCGGACGACCTTCGACTGGGGTGTGCCCGTGCCTGGCGATCCCAAGCACGTGATGTATGTCTGGTTGGACGCGCTCACCAATTATATCTCCGCCCTGGGCTGGCCCGACGACAAAGAGGGGCTTTATGCCCGCTATTGGCCGGCTGATTTCCACGTCGTCGGCAAGGACATTCTCCGCTTCCACGCCGTCTATTGGCCAGCCTTCCTCATGAGTGCCGGCCTGCCGGTGCCTCGGCATATCTTCGCGCACGGCTGGTGGACGGTCGAGGGCCAAAAGATGTCGAAATCGCTGGGCAACGCCATACCGCCGTCCGCGCTGGTCGACACTTACGGCCTCGATCAGACGCGCTACTTTCTCCTGCGCGAGGTGCCCTTCGGCAATGATGGGGATTTCAGCCACGCCTCGATGGCAAGGCGGATGAACCATGATCTCGCCAATGATTTCGGCAATCTCGCCCAGCGTACCCTCTCGATGATCCAAAAGAACTGTGGGGGCGCGGTGCCGGAGCCAGGGCCGCTGACACCCGAGGACGAGGCGCTCCTTGGCGCCGCGCGGGACCTTTTGGGCAGGCTTCGACCCCTCATGGCCAAGTTGCAGCCGCACCGGGCCCTGGAGGTGATCTGGGAGGTCGTCGGTGCCGCCAATCGCTATGTCGACGCGCAAGCGCCCTGGGCGCTCCGGAAGACCGATCCGGCAAGGATGCGAACCGTCCTTTGGGTCGTGGCCGAGACGATCCGACATCTGGCCATCGTCACGGCGCCCTTCGTGCCGGGCTCGGCCGGGGCGATGCTGGACCAGCTGGCGATACCTTTGCACCAGCGGGCCTTCGACCAGATCGGCCCGGAAATTGCTGGTTTAGTGCCGGGCACGATGCTGCCGGCGCCAGTACCCATCTTCAAGAAGTTCGACGTGCCGGCCGAGGCCAGCGTTGTCGACGTCGTAGGACCGCAGACGTGATCGTCGATAGTCATTGCCATCTGGATTTTCCGCAGTTCGCCGACGACGAGGCAGGGGTCGTGGCGCGCGCGGCGGCGGCCGGTGTCGAGCTTATGGTGACGATCGCCACGAGCCGGCCCAAATGGGACAGCGTCCTGGCGCTCGCCCACCGGCACGACGCTGTTCTGGCGGCGATCGGCGTGCATCCCAACGAGGCAGGCAATGACGGGCTGGAGGGGCCGGAACCGCTTCTGGCCGCCCTGGGCGATGAGAAGATCGTCGCCATCGGCGAGACCGGGCTCGACTATTTCTACGATTATGCGCCGCGCGACCGGCAGGCGCTGAGCTTCAGAGCGCATATCGCCGCCTGTCGGACAACGGGGCTGCCGCTCATCGTCCATACGCGCGATGCCGACGACGACACGGTCCGCATCCTCGAGGAGGAGATGGAGAAAGGCCCCTTCAAGGGGGTCATCCATTGCTACAGCTCGGGCCGCGCGCTGGCCGAGCGGGCAGTGGCGATGGGCTTTTACCTGGGCATTGGTGGCATGCTGACCTTCAACAATGCCGAGGCCATCCGGGCGACGGTGGCCGACATGCCAAGGGATCGCCTCCTGCTCGAGACCGATTCGCCCTATCTGGCACCCGTGCCCAAGCGCGGCAAGACGAACGAGCCGGCCTTCACTGTTCATGTGGCCGACCGTCTGGCGGCACTGCTCGGAATCGAGCGCCCTGAGGTCGAGCGGCTGACCACCGCCAATTTCTTCCGACTGTTCGATCGCGCCGCCAGCGCGCGGCCCGATCTGGCGTCGGCCCGTTGAAGGTCACGATTCTCGGCTGCGGCACCTCGGCGGGGGTGCCCCAGATCGGCTGCCGCTGCCCCGTCTGCACCTCGCCCGATCGGCGCAACAAGCGGCGGCGACAGTCGATCTTCGTCGAGACGGGCGAGGAGAAGATCCTCTTCGACACCGGCCCTGACCTGCGCATGCAGTGCGTCGATGCCGGGATCGATCGGGTGACCGGCCTCATCTATACCCACGCCCATGCCGACCACGTGCACGGCATCGACGACTTGCGCTCGATCAATAACGTCATGATGACGTCGATCGACGCCTATGCGCACCAGAGCGTCTTCGATCGCATCCGCCACCGGTTCGACTATGCCTTCGAGGGCGGTCGCGACGCCTTCGGCTATTTTCGCCCGGAGATCACGCCGCACCCGATCAAGGCTGGGCCCTTCCAGATCGGCGAGGTCGAGATTCGGGCTTTCCGCCAGCGGCACGGCAAGGGCGAGAGCTGGGGCTTTCGCATCGGCGATTTCGCCTATTCGACCGACACGGACTGGTTGGACGATGCCGCCCTCGCAGTCCTCGAAGGGGTCGAGGTCTGGGTCGTCGATGCCTTGCGTGACCGGCCGCATCCGAGCCACGCGCATCTGGAGCTAGCGCTCTCCTGGGTCGAGCGGTTGCGTCCGCGTCTGACCTATCTCACCCACATGAACCACGAAGTCGACTATGCGGACTGGGCGGCAAGGCTGCCGCCGCATGTCCGCCCGGCCCATGACGGGCTCGTCATCGAGCTCTAGCAGCAAGGGCCACCTCGGCGCTGCGCCGCGGCCCGACCAGGAGGGTGATGCCGACCAGGACGGCGATGGCGCAGGTCAGAAGAACATAATGCGCGTGCGCCAGGGGGTCGACGCGCAATCCCAGCGTTACCAGAAGCGGAGTGAGGCCTCCGAAGATCGCGTAGGCCAAATTGTAGGAGAAGGAGATGCCGGTGAAGCGGATGGCCGGCGGGAAACTGTTGATCATCACATAGGGGACGCCGCCCACCACGCCGACGCAGAGCCCGACCAGGCCGTAGAGCCAAAAGAGCATCTCCGGATGCACCGGCAGCCACGTATAGAAAAGATAGCTGGCCGCCCCCAGCACCAAACCACCTAGGACGAAGAAGCGGCCGCCGCCGATCCGGTCCACAAGGCGGCCGGCCAGGACGCAGCCCACCGACAGGCACAAGGTCGCAAAGCTGTTGGCGATGAAGGCCGTGGTCGCGTCGATCGTGTAGAGGGTCTGGAGGAGCGTGGGCGTCATCAAGATGACGACGACGATCGCCGCCGAGAGCAGCCAGGTCAGCGCCACGGAGACCAGGACGCCCGCGAGATGCCCCTTCAGCACGACCAGCAGGGGCAGTTCGGCAGCCAGCGCCTTCTTGGCCTTGAGTTCCTGGAAGATCGGCGTCTCGGCCAGCCAGCGGCGCAGATAGACCGCGACCAGGCCAAAGCCGCCGCCCAGGAAGAAGGGCAGGCGCCAGCCAAATTCCAGGATCTCAATAGCCGTGAAGCTCTTGTTGATGAGGACGGCCACCAACGAGCCCAGGAGGATGCCGGCCGTCAGCCCGCTCGTGAGGATGCCGCAAGCAAGGCCCGTGCGGCTGGCCGGCACGTGCTCGGCCACGAAGGTCCAGGCACCGGGCACCTCGCCGCCGATGGCGGCACCTTGGAGGATGCGCAGCGAAAGGAGGAGGATGGGCGCCGCTATGCCGATCGAGCGATAGGTCGGCAGAAGGGCGATGCCCAGGGTCGAGAGCGCCATCATGAGGATGCTGAGCGTGAACATCTTCTTGCGCCCCAGCATGTCGCCATAATGGGCCAGCACGATGCCGCCCAGGGGCCTTGCCAGATAGCCGGCGGCGAAGATGCCGAATGCCTGGAGCTGTTGCAGCCAGTCTGGAATGTCCGGGGGAAAGAAAAGTTGTCCAAGGACGGTGACGAAAAAGACGAAGATGACGAAGTCGTAGAATTCGAGCGCCCCGCCCAGGGCGGAGAGGACAAGCGTGCGATAATCATCGCGATTCAGGGCGCGGGCGACGGGAAAATCGGTGCTGGCGGCGGTCTGGGTCATCGCTCGAAGTTCATGGTTGTGCCGGGATCGTCCGTCTGAACGACGAAGCGGCGATGTGCCGCCAACCTCCCGCCCTTGGCAAGCGCTGGCCGCGGCCCCGGCGCACTCATGCGGCGAACGTTGCTCTCCTGCGTGCCCGACGCTAGAGCGATGGTCGGCCCGAAGGGACAAAGGCGGACTCCCGCCCGTGCCGGCCGCAGGGCCCTGCGGCCTCGCGCTTCAGGGACCATCAAGGCAAGGATGCTATCTCGCCCATGCAGCTCGATCGCGACGGCTACCACGACGTTCCCAACGACAAGCTGGTCTCGGTCGTCACCTATCTCGAGATGAGCGCCCCGCCGACGGCGGGCCCGGCCGAACGGCCCGAATTCGCCCTTCGTCGCGTCGATCGGCCCGATCTTGGCTGGTATCGCGACCTTTATGGCCGGGTCGGCCTCGAGTGGCTTTGGGTCTCGCGCCTGAACGCACCCGACCGCTTGCTGCGCGACGAGCTCGACGACCCCCTGGTGGAGGTCTACGCCCTCTCGATCGACGGCCGTGACGAGGGTCTGGCCGAGCTCGACCGGCGCCGCTCCCCCGAGGTCGAGATCGTCTATTTCGGCCTGACCGCCGCCATGATCGGCAAGGGTGCCGGCAGCTGGCTCATGGCCCGCACGCTCCAGGAGGCCTGGCGCTACGGCACCCGCCGAGTCTGGCTGCACACCTGCACGCTGGACCACCCGAACGCGATCGATTTTTATCGCCGGATGGGCTTTCGTCCCTATAAGCGCGCGGTCGAAATCGTGCCTGATCCACGGGTCAAGGGAGACATCAGCCGGGACGTGGCACCGCATTTCCCGCCGCTCGCCTAAGCGGGCCGGTCGCGCGCCAGAAGGGCCGCGACAGCTCCTTGGATGCGCGCTCGGTCGGCCGGCTTGAGCGGTAGCATCCCGGCTTCGGCCAGCGATGCCTGGTCGGCGAGGAGCCCGTGCGGGGCCACCAGCGCCTCGAGCAGCCGCCGCGCCGTCGGACTCTCTGCCAGCCGATCCTCCTTCAGCAGCAGGACGGCCGGGCAGATGCCGCTCTCGCAGCGGATCAGCCCCAGCGTCAGCTCCCGATAGACGATTCCGGCTTTGGCACAGGCGTCCCGCGCCGCCCGGTCAGGCCGCGTCGTCAGGAGCGCCATGCTCGCATCATAGAGATAGGCCGGATGCGCCAGTGCGTAGCGGACCGCCACGGCGGCCGGATCGGTGGCGGAAAGCCCTGCCGTGGCGGCCTTGAGGCTGGCGGCATCGGGCGGCGGCCCGGCGCGACAGAAGAGGCTGAGGCCACCCTGGTCGCCCGTCGTCGCATAAATGAGCGAGGCATCCTCCGGATCGAGGCCCGCCGCCTTGATCCAGAGGTCGAGAAAGGGACTGGCCGGCGGGGCCACGTCGCTTGCCGTGCGGATGAGCCAGGCCGAGCCCACGATGTCCAGGACGGCTGGATCGCGCGCGCCCGCGGCCGTGGACGAGGCGGGTCCGGCCAGCGGAGCCGTCGGTGCCGGTGTTGGGGGCGGTGTCGGCCCGGGGCCGGCGCAGGCGGCCAGCAGGGCCGCCCCGAGGAGAACCAGCCATGGCCTCATGTGGCGACCGGCGTGTCGTCACGCGCACCCCATTCGCTCCAGGAGCCGTCATAGATCGGCACATCGGGCAGACCCAGTTCAAAGAGCGCCAGCGCCGCCACGGCAGCACTCACCCCCGAGCCGCAGGTGGTGGCGATCGGGCGATCCAGGGCGACGCCGGCAGCGGTGAAGATCTCCCTCGCGGCCGGCCCGCGCTTGAGCGTGCCATCGGCTTCGACCAGCGTGCTGGAGGGCACGTTCGCCGAGCCCGGGATATGGCCGCCGCGCAGGCTTGGCCTGGGCTCGGGATCGATGCCCTTGAAGCGCCCGGCCGGGCGCATGTCGACCACCTGCTCATGCCCAGTCGAGAGATTTTCCCTTATCTGTTCGAGGTCGCGATAAAGCAGGCTGTTCTCGCGCGCCGTGAAATGCCGCTCGACCGGGCGCACGGGCGCATCGGTCACCGGCCGTCCCTCGGCCAGCCATTTCTCCAGCCCGCCATCCAGGACGACGACGTCCTGGTGCCCCATCAGCCGGAACATCCACCAGGCCCTGGCCGAGGCCAGGAATTTGTTGGCGTCATAAAGGACGATTCGCACGCCATCGCCCAGCCCCAGCCGCCGCACCATGGCGCTGAACCGCGTGGCGGTGGGCAGCATGTGCGGCAGCGGGTTCTCCGTGTCGGCGATCGCGTCAACATCGAAGAAGACAGCATTTTCCAGATGCTGGCGCGCATAATGCTGTGCCCCGGTCTGGCCGGCATTGGGCAGGAAGAAAGTGGCATCGGCGATGCGCACGTCGGGCGCCTTGGCGTGGGCCGCCAGCCATTCGGTCGTGACAAGGGCGCTCATGTGGCCACTCCATCCTTCATCCAGGCCGGCACCGGCAGACCCTTTTCTTCAAGGAAGGCGGGATTGAAGAGCTTGCTTTGATAACGTGCCCCGCCGTCGCAGAGGATCGTCACGATCGTATGGCCCGGTCCCAGGGCGCGCGCCACCGCCACCGCACCGGCTATGTTGATCCCCGATGAGCCGCCCAGAACCAGCCCCTCCTCGCGGATCAGATCGAAGATCCAGGGCAGAGCCTCCTCGTCCTTGATCCTCACCGCATCGTCGATCGGTGCACCCTCAAGATTGGCGGTGACCCGTCCCTGGCCAATGCCCTCGGTGATCGAGCTGCCCTCCGCCTTGAGCTCGCCATGCTTGTAATACTCGTAGAGTGCCGCCCCCATGGGGTCGGCGCAGACGATGCGGATCTCGGGCTTTTGCTCCTTCAGGTAGAGCGCCACACCGGCCAGCGTGCCGCCCGAGCCCACGGCACAGGTGAAGGCATCGATCCGCCCCTCCGTCTGCGCCCAGATCTCGGGACCGGTGGTCTGATAGTGTCCTTGCCGGTTGGCGACATTGTCGAACTGGTTGGCCCAGATCGCCCCAGCCGGCTCGCTGGTCGCCAGCTCGGCCGCGAGCCGGCCCGAATATTTCACGTAATTGTTGGGATCGGCATAGGGCAGTGCCGGCACTAGGCGCAGATCGGCGCCACAGAGCCTGAGCATGTCCTTTTTCTCCTGGCTTTGCGTCTCCGGCATGACGATGACGCTACGATAACCCAGCGCATTGCCGACCAGGGCCAGACCGATGCCGGTATTGCCTGCCGTGCCCTCGACGATGACCCCGCCCGGTCGCAGCGTGCCCCTGGCCTCGGCATCGCGGATGATCGCCAGGGCCGCCCTGTCTTTGACGCTGCCACCCGGGTTGAGAAACTCGCATTTGCCCAAAATCAGGCACCCCGTGGCCGCCGATGCTTTCTTGAGCTTGACCATCGGCGTGTTGCCGATCAGCTCGATGAAATCACCTCGGACCTGCATGACACCTCCTGCACTATGGGCACCCCTCTAGTGTGGGCCGCCTGGGCAGGATCGCCAAGGTTCGGGCGGATAATTGCGGTTTCCTCGGGCTACCGCGCTTCGCGCTGCTTGAGCGGTTCCCTCGGGCAATCGCGCCAGCCGGGCCGGCTAGCCGCTCGGGCGGGGTATGGGGAGGATGTTGCCCTTGCGAATCTCGCGGCGATAGCGATCGAGCCGCTCGGCTGCGACGAAGCCTTGCGCCGGGCGGTCCTGGTAGTGGCGGGCGACCGCGCGGATCTCGGCATCCGCCCGCAGCCGCTCGGGGCTGATCGTGCCGGCGCGCTCGGCTTCGCCAGCCAGCCTGTCGGCCAGCCGGCCAAGCGTGCGGCGATGCGCCAAGGCCAGCGACCGCGCATCGGCCAGAGCCTGCGCCTCGGCTTCCTCCATCGTCGCCTTGGTGCCGGCGCAATGGGCGAAATCGTCGATTCCGGCCGGCCTGACACCGGTCGGCGATCCGGCCGCCGCGACGGGCGGCCGATGCAGGGGTCGTGGCGCCTGCCGGCCGGCCTCGTCCTCCATCAGGCGGGTGACGTGCGAGGCCACGCTCCGGGCGGGATCGCGGCCGGACTTGCCCTCGGCCAGGCAGAACATGGCGACCCTGAGATCACCGCTCTCGACCGCCAGCTCCAGGAGCTGCAGGGCCTGGCCCATCAGCCGGTCGATGCGTGCCGCATGCGGCAGGTGGGCGACGGCCCGATAGTGGCCAAGCAGCGCCTTGAAGCCCTCGTCGCGAAGCAGCGCCTCGACTTCGATCGGCGAGACCCGCTCGATGGCCGCGACCTCGGCCACCCCGCGACCCGCGGCCAGAGCCTGCGCCGCCCGCCGCCGATCACGCCTCGCGTGAAAGGCGTAGCGGGCGCGCGCGGATGTGGAGCTGTTCAGCATGCGAGAAGTATATAGGAATAATATCTTACAAGCAAGAGCGGGATCGCCCGGTTGGTTCGCTCAAACACCCGGCTCGCCATGCGGCACGCGCGTCGGACGTCCTGGCACGCCTGCGTCCTTTGCGCTACTTCGGGCCTGAACCGAGCTGGCATAGGAGCGAAGTTCGCGCATGACTTTTCTATCCAGGCTGGATGCGGTCGTCAGCCACTATCTGGCGAGCGTGGCCGAGCCCCGCGAATATCTCTCCCTCCTGCGCTGGCAGATCGCGGAGCGGCACGCGCTCGATGATCGCCGCACGCTGCCCGGCCATCTGACGACCAGCGCCATCATCGTCTCGCCGGACCGCTCGCAGGTCCTGATGATCGACCACAGGACGATCGGCCGGTGGCTGCAGCCGGGCGGCCATTATGAACCGGCGGCGCATTTCTTCGAGTCGGCCGCGCGCGAGGCGGTGGAGGAGACGGGTGTGGCCGGGCTCCGCCTGCATCCCTGGCATGACGGGCAGGATCTGCCCTTCAACATTGACAGCCACGACGTGCCGGGCAAGGCCGCGCGGGGCGAGGGCCCGCACGTGCACCACGATCTGCATTATCTCTTCCTGGCCGACCCGGGGGCGCCGCTCGTCGCCCAGGAGGAAGAGGTCAAGGCCGCGCGCTGGTTCCCGTGCGAGGCGCTGGCGGACGTGGCCCCCCGGGCACTCGCTCGCCTTCGCAAACTGGGCTGAGGAGCAAGCGCGCCATCCAGGCTGGCGTCGCATTCGGGCTCACGGGAGCTCGCTGCCGCGCCGCTCCGGGATCAGCGTCCACATCGCCACTATGTCGAGAAAATAGAGGGCGGCCAGCAGGCCGATCGCCGCCTGGACGCTCCAGGCGGCGGCGATGGCGCCGACGATGAGCTGCCCGAAGCCACCGACGGCCCGGCCGATATTGAAGAGGACGTTTTGCGCCGTGGCACGGGCCGCCGTCGGATAGAGCTCGCTGATGAGCGCGCCATAGCCGCCCAGCATGCCGTTGACGAAGAAGCCCATGACCGCCCCGCCGAGAAGGAGGTGAAACGGTGCCGTCAGCTGCGCGTAGACCAGCACGGTCAAGGCGGCCATGGCCATGTAGCCAAGGAAGGCCGGGCGGCGGCCGAGCCGGTCGGCGACGTGGCCAAAGGCAAAGATGCCAAGAGCCATGCCGAGGATCGTGACGGCGGTCCAGGCAGCCGACTGGGTGAGCGCGAAGCCGAAGCGCTGCGCCAGGTAGTTCGGCATCCAGATCATGACCCCGTAATAGCCGAAATTCTGCACCGAGCAGAGCACGACCATGCCAAGGCTCGTCCGGGCCGTCCGGCCATCGGCGACCAGCAACCCGAGCGCTGATTCCTTGGGCGCGTTGCGCCTCCTGGCGAGGAACAGGTCGGGCTCGTGCAGTGCCCGGCGGATCGCGTAGGCCGCCAATGCCGGGAAGACGCCCAGCGTGAACATGCCGCGCCAGCCGATCACGGGGAGGAGCAGGGGTGTCAGGATGGCGGCCGCCAGCACGCCCGCCTGCCAGCCCAGCGCCACGTAGGAAGAGGCGCGCGCCCGCTTGTGGGCGGGCCATGCCTCCGCCGCCAGCGCCATGCCGATGCCGAACTCGCCGCCCAGGCCCATGCCGGCCACGGTCCGATAGGCCAGGAGATCCCAATAGCCGCGTGCGAGCGCGCAGAGCCCGGTGAAGACGGCAAAGAGCACGATCGTCCAGGTCAGGACGCGAACGCGGCCGAGCCTGTCGGAGAGCATGCCAAAGCCGATGCCGCCCATGACGGCGCCGACCAGGGTGGCGGTGACCAGCGAGGCCGCCTCTGGCGGCGACAGGCCGAGATCGGCGCCGATGGGGCGCAGCATGAATCCGAGGATCAGGAGGTCGAACCCGTCCATCGCATAGCCGACGGCCGCACCCAGGACCGCTTTCAAGGCCGTTCGATCTACCTCCGCGGGCGTGGCGATGGTTCCCTTGTCGGGGCTGGTTTGGCTGGACACGACCATTGATCTCCTCCCGCTGATATTTTGCGGCCGGGCGGCGGTTGGCGGGCGGCCTGCGTTCCGCTCCAGTTGCCGCCTTGAAGCGCCGTGACACCGAGCCTCGGCAGTCTCCCGGCCAGGAGCGCGAACGTTCGGGAAGCAACACTCGCGCCACTCTCTGGCCGGGCCGTGCCTGCCGGCCCGCTATCCCGCCTTTAGCCTATTGACGGCTACATGCGAGGGGGGCTTCGTCGTCTTCTGGGGATGGGGGCTGGCGCCTTTGTCCAGCCCGGCTTGGAGACTCCAAAGACATGCGAGTGGAACGACCGGACGCGCCGATGAGCGAGCGGCGCACGGCGTTGATCGGCGCTCTGATCGTGGCCCTGGGCCCGGTCAGCCTGTCGCTCTACAGCCCGGCGCTGCCGATGCTGACGGGGATCTTCCACACCTCGATGGCAGCGCTCAGCCTGACGATCACGGTTTATTTCCTGGGCTTTGCCTTCGCCCAACTCGCCTGCGGTCCGCTCTCTGATGCCTATGGCCGAAGGCCCGTCGCGATTGGCTTCTATGCGGTCTACCTGCTTGGCAGCCTGATCGCCATCCTGGCCCCGACGATCGGCATCCTCATGGTGGGTCGCGTCCTGCAAGGCGTGGGCGTGGCCGCGGGAATCACCATCTCGCGCGCCTTCGTCCGCGATCAGTTCACCGGCGCCGCCGCTGCCCGCATCATGAACCTGATCGGTCTCATGTTGGCGATCGGCCCCGGCATCTCGCCCACGCTGGGCGGCCTCATTCTGACCTTCCTCGGCTGGCACGCCATCTTCGTCGTCATGGCGCTCTATGGGGTCCTGGCGATCCTGGTCCTCATCTTCTGGACGCGCGAGACCAATCGCCGGCCCGATCCCGGTGCCGCCCGGCCGGCCCGCGTCATGCGCAACTACCTGACCCTCGCCACATCGCGCCGCTTCATGCGCCCGGGCCTTCTTCTAGCGCTGACCGTGGGCGGCTACTACACTTTCGCTCCGCTGATGCCCTTCGTCCTCATCCAGCGCGTCGGCCTGAGCCCTCCCCAGTTCGGCCTCGCCATGGCCATGCAATCCGTGGCCTACGGAGTGGGCTCGGTCCTGACAGGGCGGCTGCTCCGCCGCTTTGATTACGCGATGGTCCTCGCGCTCGGTCTTTGGATGGTAGCCTTGAGCGGTGCCGCCTTCGCGATCTGCCTCCTCTGCCTGCCGCTCTGCCTGCCGGTGGTCATGATTCCCTCGGTGATCTGGGCCTTTGGCATCTCGCTCGTGACCCCCGGGGCGACGACGGCGGCCCTGGCGGGCTTTCCCTTGATGGCGGGCTCGGCCTCGGCGCTCGCGGGTTTCTTGCAGATGGGCGGCGGCCTCCTGGGCTCCTGGCTCGCAAGCTCGCTCTTCGCCGACCCTGCCGTCGCCATCGGCCTCTCGATGCCTATCATGGCCTTCCTGGCACTCCTCGTGCAGTACGGGCTGCGAACGCCGGGCGAGGGCGATCCGCAGTCCCAGGACGAGCCCTTGGAACGTGCGCCAGCACCATCGGCAGGCCCCTTGGGCGATGCGCGATCGGCCTAGCCCGCCAGAGAAGAGCGCCTCTCGGCGCGCTCGACACGATGAGTGCGACCCTGGCTCGGCCGTCGCAGGGGGGCGATCTGCCTCGACGCCTGCCCGCTGCCGCCGGGGTGGATCAGATGCGATCCGTCGTCGCGTCCTTCAAGGGTGGTATCGTGAAGGGCTTGATGGCGACGAGCCTGGCCGTCCGACGGCTGTCGCACCGGCGCAAAAGCGGGTTCGCCGTTGCCGGCGAGCGAGCGAGCCTGCCAACTTCCTCGCGGTTATCCGCGCGCAGGCCACGTACGCTGGCCAGCGCCTGCGCGTCATCCTTGCCTGTGGCCCGCTCCACCACATAGGCGGCATAGAGCGTGAATTGCGCCTGGGCGATGAGGTCGGCCGCGGCCTCCTGCGCCTCGCCGGCGATGCTGGCTGCTACCTCGATATAGGCGATGTAGCAGCGCACCTCGTCCCGGGCCAGATCCGGATCGGCCACCGCCTGGCCGCCATAGCCCTTGGCCACCGCCGCGCGGGCAATTCCGGGATCGGCCGGCGCGGTCACGGGCGACTCCCCGTCCGGCAGCGCGCAGGCCAGCAGCATGCTGCAGGCCGAAAGCCCGGCCAGGAGAACTGCCGGGACTCTGGCCGTCACAGGCCGGGGGTTACCGGCTCGAGCAGGTGGCGCATCTTGTCGTAGATATCGGGATTGCCCGCCACGATCGTCCCCGGCTCCCACATCTCGTCGTCGCCCTCGAGGCGCCCGACGCGGCCGCCCGCCTCGCGCACGAGGATGAGGCCACCCGCCAGGTCCCAGGGCTTCAGGCCATATTCCCAAAAGGCCTCGAAGCGCCCAGCGGCGATCCAGGCGAGGTCCAGGGCAGCAGCCCCGTTGCGGCGCAGGCCCGCCACCTCGTCGGCCACCTTTTCCATCTGCTGGGAAAAGCCCTTCTCGCGCGCCTTCCAGTTCAGCACCGGCAGGCCGCAGGCGACCATGGCCTCGTTCATCTCCTTGCGTCGCGAGACACGCAGCCGGCGCTCGTTCAGATAGGTGCCCTTGCCCTTCTCGGCTGTGAACATCTCGTCCTTGATCGGGTCATAGACGAGGCCCGCCGTCACCTCGCCATGCTGCTCCAGGCCGATCGAGATCGCCCAGTGCGGATGGCCGTGCAGGAAGTTGGAGGTGCCATCCAGGGGATCGACGATGAAGCGGTTATGCCTGGAGGCACCCTCGATCGTCCCGCCTTCCTCAAGGAGGAAGCCGTAATCCGGCCTGGCCCGCTGCAATTCGGTGACGATGATTTTCTCGGCCGCCTGATCGGCACGACTGACGAAGTCGCCCGGTCCCTTCACCGAGACCTGCAATTGCTCGACTTCGTTGAAGTCGCGTACCAGCGAACGGGCTGCGGCACGGGCCGCGCGGATCATGATATTAAGATTGGCGCTGGGCAGCGGCATAGGGCGGATCTCGATCGGTTGAAAGAGCGGGAGAGCAGGCGACAGGCATAGCTCAGCCATGCCTTGTCCACCTAGCCCCTAAGCTTGCGGGGCTGAAATCTCGAAACTAGGCCTTGGCCCGTTCGATATAGGCTCCGTCAGCCGTGTTGACGACGATGCGCGTGCCACTTTCGACATGCGGGGGCACGAGGACGCGCAGTCCGTTATCGAGGATGGCGTGCTTATAGGAGGAAGCGGCCGTCTGCCCCTTCACCACCGGATCGGCCTCGACGATCGTGCAGGTGACCTTGTCAGGCAGCACGACAATGAGCGGCTGGCCGTCATGGCTCTTCACCTTGACCACCATGCCTTCCTGCAGGAAGACCACGCCCTCGCCGATGATGGCCTTGGAGAGCGTGATCTGCTCGAACGTCTCCTGGTTCATGAACACCAGCTGGTCCTCGCCCTCGGCGTAGAGGAACTGGTGGTCCGCCTGGTCGAGCTCGACATTGTCGACGGTCTCGGAGGTGTTGAAGCGTTGATTGAGCTTGGTGCCCTCGGGGATCGCCTTCAGCTCGGCCTGCAGATAAGCCGGCCCCTTGCCTGGTTTGACATGGTCGCCCTTCACGAGCGCCCAGAGCTTGCCCTTGTATTCGATGATGTAGCCGGGCTTGAGCTCGTTGACGTTGATCTTCATGGAACCGATTTTTTGGTGGAGGAAAGAAGGCTGGCCACCTCCGCGAGAAAGACGTCCAGCGACGGCGTCGCCCAAAGCGGGCCGCCCAGTGTGATGAAATCGGCCCCGGCCTCAGCGATCGTCCGGATCGCCGCGACGTTCGGAGGGGCCGCGATCGCCACCGGCAGGACGAAGAGCTCCGACCACCAGCTGGCGAGCTCGGCCAGCTCATCGATGCTGGCCTGGCTGTCGACCGCGCCCAGACGCACGAAGTCGGCTCCGGCCTCGCCGGCGCTCATGGCATCGTGCCGGCTGAACTTGCAGGCGGCCCCAAGGAGACGCTCGGCGCCCAGGACCTGGCGCGCCCGCAAGAGCCCGTCCGCTCCCTCCAGCTCGGCCCCATCCGCCCCGGTCGCGATGACGCCTTGCGCATCGTCGGCCAGGAGGAAGGCGGCCTCGGCTGCATGACACGCGGTCTTGATGGCCGAGATAGCCTCCAGGCGGTCCTCGCTCGGCAGCGCGTTCGGCGCCAGGACGAAGGCAGCCGGACGGGCTGCCTTCAGCATGACGTCCAGGCTGGCCGCAAAGGCCGGATCGATTCCGGCCGGCGCCACCAGGATCAACCTGGGGGGCGCCTCGGCAGGATCGATCCAGGGACCGTCCGGCTCGCGGCTTTCCGTCTTGCGCTTCTTAGAGTCTCGGCGGCTCACGCAGCGTTCGCATAAACCTGGACGATGCGGCTCAACAACTCGAGCGCCTCGGCCTTTGGTCGCTGGAAGGCGTTGCGGCCGACGATCGAGCCGTTGGCGCCACCCTTGGCGATCTGGCTGATCTCGTCCACCAGCGCATCGGTACCCTTGGCCTCGCCGCCCGAGAAGACGACGATGCGCTTGCCGGCAAAGCAGGCCTGCATGACATGCTCGATCCGCTGGGCCAGCGTCTCCATCGGCACGCGCGCCTTCTCGTAGGTGGCCTTGGCGGCGTCGAGATCGATCATCGCCTTGGGCGGCTTCACCTTGATGATGTTGGCACCCATCAAGGCCGCCATGTGCGCGGCATAGGCCACGATATCGAGAGCCGTCTCGCCTTCCTTGCTGATCTTGCCGCCGCGCGGATAGGACCAGACGACGGTCGCCAGACCCTTGGCCTTGGCCTCCTTCGACATCTCCGCCAGCTCTTCCTGCATGCCGTAGAAGGAATCCGAGCCTGGATACATCGTGAAGCCGATGGCGCAGCAGCCAAGACGCAGCGCGTCGTCGACCGAGGCCGTCACCGCCTGATCGCCGATGTTGCCCGAGGTCAGGCTGTTGGCGCTGTTGACTTTCAAGATCAACGGAATCTGGCCGGCAAAGGTCTCGGCGCCCTGCTCGATGGAGCCGATGGGAGCTGCATAGGCATTAAGGCCCGCCTCGATCGCCAGCTTGTAGAGATAATGCGGATCGTAGGCGTCCGGATTGGAGGCAAAGCTCCTGGCCGGCCCATGTTCAAAGCCCTGGTCAACGGGGAGGATCACGAGCTTGCCCGTGCCAGCGAGCTTCCCGGTGGTCAGCAGCCGGAACAGATTCGCTTTAACGCCAGGATTCTCGCTCTCGTACCACGAAAGGATTTCTTTCACCTTCGGCGTGATCGTTGTCATACAACACTCCCTCTATCCGCGTTTCGCAGTTTTCTACACGAGGCACCTATACCCGACCACCGGCGCTGCTGCTGGCTGGCTCCGCGTGACGCACATGGCATAGAAATTACCGTGTCGCGCGACACCTCACGCCGCCCACACAGAGGGAAATCCGCGTTCTCGATCGGTGCCGAACGGATCATTTGCCTAAGATTTCAACGTGGAGGGGAACGAAATGGATGATAATTTATCTTACGACCTGTTTGCCAGAGCGGCAAGGCTCGTGGCCGACTATCGCGAAGGCGTCGCGGCAGGCCCCCAGTGTCCTGCGCACGACTATAAGGCCGCGCTCGCCAGTTTCGCCGGGCCGACACCCGAGACGGGTGAGCCCGCGCGCGATGTCATCGACGACCTGGCAAAGCGGGCCACCCCCGGCCTCCACGCCGTCACCGGCGATCGCTTCTTTGGCTGGGTGATGGGTGCCTCGCATCCGGTCGGCGTGGCGGCCGACATGCTGACCTCGGGCTGGGGCCAGAATGCCGGCAACCATCTGGCAGCCCCGGCGACGGCGGCGGCCGAGACCGTGTCGGCCGGCTGGCTGCTCGACATTCTGGGACTACCGGCAGAGGCCTCGGTCGGTTTCGTCACCGGCGCCAGCGTCGCCAACAGCGTGGCCCTGGCGGCCGCCCGCCAGGAATTGTTGCGGCGTCTTGGCTACGATCTCGCCAAGAAGGGCCAGTTCGGCGCGCCACCCATCCGTGTCCTCCTGGGAGAAGAGGCGCACGCCACTGTCCTCTCGGCCCTGCGCTATCTGGGCTTTGGCGAGGCGCAACTGCAAAGGGTGGCCACGGACGCTCAGGGCTCGATGCTCCCCCAGGCAGCCGAGGCCGCCATCCGTGCCGCCCATGACTGGCCGGCTTTGATCGTCGTCACCCAGGCGGGTCAGATCAATACAGGTGCCTTCGACCCCCATCCGGCCATCATCGCGATAGCGCGCCGCCATCCGAACGCCTGGGTGCATGTCGATGGCGCCTTCGGCCTCTGGGCGCGTGCGACACCCCGCTATCGCCATCTGGCGCAGGCCGTGGACGAGGCGGATTCCTGGGCCACAGACGGCCATAAATGGCTCCAGCTGCCCTTCGACAGCGGCTTTGCCATCGTCCGCGACGCGGTCGCACACGGCCGCGCCCTGACGACGGCTGCCAGCTACCTGCCGACCAGCGAGGCCGGCGATCGCGATCCTTCGCACTATGTTCCCGAGCTGTCGCGTCGCGCGCGCGGTTTTGCGACCTTCGCCATGCTTCGCCATCTGGGTCGGGCCGGGATCGCCCGCATGGTCGAGCGCCATTGCAGCCTTGCCCACGCCATGGCGGCAAGGCTGGCCGCCGAGCCCGGCATCACGATCCTGAACGAGGTTGTCTTGAACCAGGTGGCTGTCCGCTTCGGCGACGCTGAGCCCGGGATTACGGGCGATGAAGCAACCAGGCGGACAATCGCGCGCGTGCAGGCGCAGGGCCGATGCTTCGCCGGCGGCGCGCTCTGGCGGGACCGCTGGATCATGCGACTCTCGCTGATCAGCTTTCCGATCTCGACCCAATCGATCGCCGTAGCGGCGGACGCGATCATCGCCGCCTGGCGCGAGGTGCAAGGCTAAGGTGAGATTTGCCCTCGACTGCTGATCCCGGCCGCCCCGTTTGAGCTCAGGGACGCCCAGGCAAGTTGTCGCCGAGGACGTACCGGCCGACGCGCGGCCGGTCGAGGAGTGGAACCGCTGGCTTGGGGAAAATTCGGCGCTCTCCGCCAGCTGCCCGACAACCGTGATCGTGCCCGGTCCGAACGACGCCCGGAAGACCTGCCGTCTTGCGTGTTCCGCGCTCGCCGAATCCCGCGAAACCGGCCAACGGCGAAGCTGCCAGCCGGCAAGGATCGGCCCCCGCCGATGGCGAGGAAGGGGACAATTTGACTACTCGCGGCGATGGCGGCGGGTTGATTAGACGCTTCGGGGCGTGCCCAGGCCGACGATACCTGCTCAGTGTTTGGCCAGCAGGCTGCGCCGGTAGAAGCCGGTGAAGGTCACGTTTGCCCCGCCACACTGATCATTGTCCCGGACCAGGAGATAGGGGCCGCGCCGGACCATGTTCACCCGGCAGTCGAGTTCGTCGCCGGCTTCGAAGGGGAGCGTCTCGCCATCGCCCACCGTGAAGGCGATGGCGCCATTAACAGGACTGGCCACACCGTCGAGATTGCCGGTGTGGACGCTGCCGCCGCGCCATACAGCATCGCCGTGGATCGCGAAGCCGTTGCCCTTGGACTGGATGACGATGTCGTTATCGTACATCGTCCATGTTCCCACCCAGTCCCGGGGACGCTGCACATCAGCAGGGGCGGTCTCCAAGGCCGCCATCGGCAGCCATTCATTCAGAGCCTTGCCGTTGGCTGTGACGTAGCCCGTGCAGACATAGGCCCCCTGCGCATCGCCGGTCAGCACAACGTCGCCTTTGACGAGATAGCTTTTCGACTGACATCCCGCACTCTCGTTGGGACAGCCTTTGACGAGTGCATCGTCCTCGACGAAGTGCAGCTTGGCGGGCTCCACGATCGCGACATTAGCATTCGTCGCATTGATGTCGCCAAAACCACATCCGGCCGATACCGCCGTCGGCATGACGGCTGCCGCGACCAAGAATAGACTGATCGACGCCAGGCAAAGCTTCATATTCGCTCATGGTCCGGTTTCGAGGATCAGTTGGGCACGATGTTCGGCGCAGTCCCCGAAGATGGGCCTCACGGCCTATCCTGCCCCGAAAATGGGTCTTGTAGCCCATTTTCCCTCGAAAATGGGTCTTGCATCCCATTCGCCTCATGGATCACAGGCCGACCATCACCGTCAAGCCAGTTCCTCTGACGGAAGTTTCCTCCGCCGCCCATGCCGTCGGTAGGTCCCCGGCACTGCAGCTAGGCGGCGGCCTCGATGATGAGGTCGCTCACTTCCCGCGCATGCGAGATCAGCGACAGATGTGAGGCCCGCAGCTCGATGGTCTTGGCCTTCATGCGGGCGGCAAGGAAGCGCTCGAACTCGGGTGAGATCGTCCGGTCGTTGGTCGAGACGGCATACCAGGACGGCTTCGAGTGCCAGGCTGCCTCGGTGGTCCTGGCATCAAAGAGCGTGTCAGCGATCCTGCCCTGACAGGCATAGAGGACGCGTGCCCTGGCAGGCTCGATGTCACCGGCGAAATCCTCGAGGAAGGCAGCCTCGCTCAGTTGGGCAAAGCCGCCCGCATGGACGAGCCCGGCACTGGCTGGCGGCTTTGGATAGCGTGCCGCCAGGGACGCGAAGTCCTCGCCGGCGTCCGGCGCGCGCGCCGCCACATAGACCAGCGAGGCCACCTTCGGGTGGACGCCCGCCTCGCTGATCACCGTGCCGCCCCAGGAATGGGCGACCAGGACCGTCGGGCCGTCCTGGAGATCGAGGATGCGCCGCGTGGCGGCGACGTCGTCGGCCAGCGAGGTCAGCGGGTTCTGCACGGCTGTGGCATTCAGGCCCGCTCGCTGCAGCCGACCGATGACGTCGCTCCAGCAGGAGCCGTCGGCATAGGCGCCGTGCACCAGGACCGCGTTCTTGATGCCGTGCCCGGCGGATGCCGGCCTTGCCGCATGGGCGGTGCCGGCATCCAGGGCGAGAAGGCCGCTAAGTCCAGCCAGCGCCAGGCCAAAGCCGCGCCGGCTGGCACGGATGCCATCTGTTGCCTGGCCGGGCGCGGGGATGGTGTCGATCGGGGTCATGCGCTCTACTTCCATGGGTTCACGTGCGAGCGGCCGCCAAGTGCGGTCCGAATGCCTATTCGCGCCGGCAGCGGCGATCGCACGGGTCTCACGCGTTCGTGATCGATCCTGACCCGGCCGCGCCGGCTTGGCGCATTGCGTGACGGGGCCGGGCGGCGAATGGGTGGTCCATGGATGACTGGGAGCAGAGCTGGTCGGCGGCGATGCGGGCCGAGCGACGGGGCGATGCCGCCACCTATGCCTGGCTGTTGGGCGAGGTGGCGGCCTATCTGCGGCCGCGCCTTTGCCAGCGCCTTGCCCGACTGGGGCAGGGGCCGGACCTCGCGGAGGACATCCTGCAGGAGGTGCTCTTGGGCATTCACCTGAAGCGCCACACCTGGGAGGTGGACCGGCCCTTCACGCCCTGGCTGGCCGGCATCGTCCGCTACAAGCTCATGGATGTGACGCGCCGCGTGCGGCGCGAGGCCGGGCGCCGCTACGTGCCCGAGGTGGCGGAGTGGTTCGAGGCGATCGCAGCACCGATCGAGGACCTGGACGCTCGGCTCATCGACAAGGAGAAGCCCTTGGCCGACCTGCCGCACAAGGAGAGCGACGTCGTTCGGGCGTTGGCGATCGAGGGCGCTTCGGTCGGGACCACGGCCCGGCGTCTGTCGATCAGCGACGGTGCCGTGCGCCTTCTCTTCCATCGGGCGCTCGCGCGCATCCGCGGCCGTGCTGTCCAGGCGCTCAAGGATATCGGTTCATGAGCACGCCCGAGGCGACCGACCAGCTGATGGCCAAGCTGGCCGCCCAGTCGGGCCAAGCCGTCCAGCCCTGGCCGCTTTGCCGCCGCCTTTGCCTCGCGGCTTTGGTCTCGCTGGGCGGCGTGGCGCTGCTGGCGGCCTCCCTCCTGGGCGTGCGGCCGGATTTCATGGCCAGCCTTGCGACGACAAGGCAGATTTTCAAGATCGGCGCGGTCCTGGCCCTGGCGCTGGGGGCGCTGACGCTGGCCCTGGCGGCCGCCCGGCCGGAGCGCGGTCGTCCGGTCATTCAGGCACTTCTGCCCGGGCTCGTCTTGCTCCTTCTGGGGGCAGCCCTCGACCCGTCTGGCTCGCTCTGGGGGCGCGGGCCGACCTCGCCGCTCTTTTGCCTCGGGGCAATCCTGGGGCTGGCGCTCCTGCCCTTCGTCCTGATCTTCATCACCTTGCGCCACGAGGCGCCGGCCCGGCCCGGTTACGCCGGTGGCGCGGCCGGCCTCCTGGCAGGCCTTCTCAGCGCGCTTGGCTATACGATCGCCTGCCGGGCGGATTCAGGCCTCTTCGTTGCCGTCTGGTATGGGCTGGCGATCCTGCTCGTGACCCTGGCGGGCACCGTTCTCGGCCGGCGCCTGCTCGCCTGGTAGCGCCGCCAGATAGAGGGCAAGGCGTCTGGCCCCTCGGTCGCGCGCCTCGAGGGCCATGACGGGCTCGGGGATCGCGTCCAGGACAAGAGCACCCTTTTGGGCTGCCATGTCCCGCAGCCGCGCCAGGATCGCTGGCTGGCCCTTATAGCAAAGCCAGGCAAGGCCGGTGCGCAGGCCCGCCATGAGGGTGCCGGCCTCGTCGCCGCAATCAGCCAGGAGGGGGACACCCAGCGCCTCTTCCAAGGCTCGGACATAACCGACGCCCAGATAGGAGAGGGCGCCCTCGGCCGTCGCCAGCCGCACCGTGGTACCCCTGGCCGCTGCTAGGTCCAGGACGGCCCGGCCCTGCTCGAGATCATGGATACGAACGGTGAGCATAAGGCGACCTTGATCGGGTCAGTCCTGCCGCAGGGCGGTGATGCCCGGCAATTCCTTGCCTTCCAGCCATTCGAGGAAAGCGCCGCCGGCTGTCGAGACGTAGGAGAATTTATGGAGCACGCCCGCATGGGCCAGGGCCGCCACCGTGTCGCCGCCGCCGGCCACGGTGGTCAGCTTGCCCTCCTCGGTCAGCCTCGCCGCCGTCTGGGCCACCGCCACCGTCGCCTTGTCGAAAGGCGGGATCTCGAAGGCGCCAAGCGGTCCGTTCCAAAGCAGCGTCTTGCAGGCCAGGAGCGTCTTCTCGATCGCATCGATCGACACCTGGCCGACATCCAAGATCATGTCGTCCGCACCGACCTCGCTGACCGAGACCGTCTTGGAGGGTGCGTTCGCCTCGAATTTGGTGGCGACGACGCCATCAGACGGGAGCACGAGCTCGACACTCCGGCTCTTGGCCTGGGCCGCGATCTCGTTGGCCTTCGCCGTCAGATCCTTCTCCGCCAGCGACTTGCCGATCGAGAGCCCCTCGGCCAGGAGGAAGGTATTGGCCATGCCGCCGCCGATGATGATCTTGTCGACGCGGTCCAGGAGATTGCCCAAGACATCGAGCTTGGTCGAGACCTTGGCCCCGCCGACCAGGGCCGCCGCCGGGCGGGCGGCACCACCCAGCGCCTTCTCCAGCGCCTCGAGCTCGGTCTGCAACAGCCGGCCGGCATAGGCCGGTAGATCCGCCGTGATGCCGACGACCGAGGCGTGCGCCCGGTGCGAGCAGGAGAAGGCATCGTTGACATAGATGTCGCCCAGCGAGGCCAGCGCCTTGGCGAAGGCCGGGTCGTTCTTCTCCTCGCCCGCATGGAAGCGGAGATTCTCAAGCAGCGCGATCTCCCCGTCCTTCAGCGCGCCGACCACGGCCTCCGCCGCAGGGCCGACGCAATCATCGGCGAAGGCCACCTTCGTGCCGGCCAGGACCTGTGAGAGGGTCTCGGCAATGGGCCTCAGGCTCATCGAGCTCTCGACGCGGCCCTTGGGCCGGCCGAAATGCGAGATGACGATGACCTTGGCCCCCTTGCCGGCCAATTCCTTCAAGGTTTGGGCGCCGCGCTCGATGCGGGTGGCATCGGTCACCCGGCCATCGGCCATCGGCACGTTGAAATCGACGCGCACGATGACGCGCTTGCCCTTGGCGTCCAGCCCGTCCAGCTTCTTGAAATCGGCCATATTTCCTATTCTCCGAACACCTGTTCTTGGCAAAAGGGCGTAGGCGCTAGCCCCGCCCGTGTCCATGTGACTGGCGACCCCACTGCCCGAACGGGCGGCATTCCTGACCTCAGGACCAGCGCGCGCCTGAAAGAATGATCCCGGCGCCGGCCAGGCAAAGGAGGGCGCCCAGCAGGTCCGGCCGCTCTGGCCGCACGCCCTCGACGGCCCAGAGCCAGAGGAGTGAGGTGGCGATATAGATGCCGCCATAGGCGGCAAAGGCGCGGCCGGCAAGCTCGCTCCCGGCCAGAGTGAGAAGGCAGGCGAAGAGCACCAGCGCCACTATGCCGGGCACGATCCAAAGGGGCGAGCGGTCCAGCCGCAGCCACGACCAGAAGGCAAAGCAGCCGGCGATCTCGAGCAGGGCCGCCGCCACGAAGACAAGACTAGTGCGCATGGCTTCCCTTTTTCCGCCGCGGCCGACTAAGCTTTGGCGCTCCGAGCTTGCCTCGGCCGCCGGCTTCTGGCGAGATCGCCCGCATGTCCGACTTATTCATCCTCATGCCCTATTACGTGGGCGTGGTCGCACTCGGCATTCTGCCGATCATGAATCCCTTCAGTACCGTGCCCCTGGTGATCGCCCTGACGCGCGACGCCTCGCCCGAGGAGCGGTCGCGTCAGATCCGCATGGCGGTTTTCTACGCGGCCGCGATCCTGGTCTGCTTTCTCCTGGCGGGCAATGCGATCATCGCCCTCTTTGGCATCTCGCTGGCCGGCATCCGCATCGCTGGCGGCCTCATCATCATGGCGCTGGGCTTTCGCATGCTCTTTTCGGGCGAGAATGCGAGCCATCCCTCCGAGGAGACGGCCCAGGCCGCCAAGCGGAATGATCAGCCGGACATCGCCTTCACACCCCTGGCCATGCCCAGCATGTCGGGGCCGGGCTCGATCGCGGCCGTGCTCAGCTATGGCTCGCAGATTCCAGCCGATCACGAGATCTTTGGCTATGTCGTCATCATCCTGGGCATCGCCCTCACGCTCCTCGTCGCGTGGCTGATCCTGGCTTCCTCCTTCAGCATCGCCCGCGTCCTCGGCCGCAACGGCGTCCTGGCGCTGACCAAGATCATGGGCTTTCTCTTGATGTGCATCGCCGTTCAGTTCGTGGCCTCGGGCGTGCACGATTTCATCATAAGCTGGGGCTTTAGTACGACCTGAGTCCCCCGTTCGAGCCCAAGGAGAATAATTCTGGAGTCGATCACGATCATTTTGGGCCTGCTCGCGGCGGTCGTCGCCAGCGGCACGATCGCCCGCATGCTACCGGCTGCACTGCCCTTGCCCGTGTCGCTCGTGCAGATCGCGCTTGGGGCACTGATCGGCTCCTTCGGCGCGCTACGCGTCGAGCTCGACCCCGAGGTCTTCTTCCTGGCCTTCCTGCCGCCGCTTCTCTTCGCCGATAGCTGGCAGATCCCAAGGGAAGGTCTCCTGCGCGACAAATGGACGATCTTGAAGCTGGCGCTGGGCCTCGTCGTCTTTACCGTTCTAGGTCTCGGCCCCCTCATCCATTGGATGCTCCCGGTAATGCCCCTGGCCGTCTGCTTCGCGCTGGCCGCCAGTGTCTCGCCGACCGACCCGGTCTCGGTCCAGGCGATCGCCGGAAGGATCAAGGTGCCCACGCGAATGCTGCGTATTCTCGAGGGCGAAGCCCTCCTGAACGATGCCTCCGGCCTGGTCTGCATGCGCGTGGCCGTGATCGCCGCGCTGACCGGCGGCTTCTCCTTGAGCTCGGCGTTGAGCCTGTTTCTCTGGCTTTCGCTGGTCGGTATCGCGCTCGGCATCGGCGTCACCCTTCTGATCACCAGGGTCGCCGCCTGGATCAGGCGCCATTTTGGCGAGGAGAGCGGCAGCCATATCCTGATCAGCGTTCTCACTCCTTTCGCCGTCTATCTCCTGGCGGAACATTTTGGGGGCTCGGGCATCCTCGCGGTCGTCGCTGCGGGCATAACGATGAGCTATGCCGAACTCATGGGCGACCAGGGCGCCGGTACGCGCATACGCAGCCTCGCCGTCTGGGACGCCATCCGGTTTGCTACCAACGGCGTCATGTTCGTGCTTCTGGGTGAGCAGATGCCCGGCATCTTCACGGCCGCTCTCTCGCAGAGCCGTGATCATATCGGCTGGCCGCTGCCCCTCGTAGCGCTGATCATCGTCCTGGCGCTGGCAGCGCTGCGGTTCACGTGGGTATGGTCGTCGTTGCGCATTACGGTGTTTCGTTCCCGTCGACGGGGCGTCCCGGCGCCGCAACCGCCCGTCTTTCTCCTCCTCGCGGCCTCGGTGGCCGGCGTGCGCGGGGCCGTCACACTGGCCGGCATCCTCACCTTGCCGCTGACCCTGCCGGACGGGTCGCCCTTTCCGGCGCGCGAGCTGGCGATCTTCCTGGCCGCCGCCGTGATCCTGCTCACGCTCGTCGCGGCGAGCTTCCTCCTGCCGCCGCTCATCCGCCATCTCCATCTGCCGGAGGAGAATGAACTCGCAGCGCAGGAGGCAGCCATGCGCGTGCAGGCAGCCGAGGCGGCGATCCAGGCGATCGGCAAGGAGCAGCACGCGATGGCGGAGGGCCGGCAGGACACCGACCTCTATGCCGAGGTCAGCGCCCGGCTGATGGATCTCTATCGTCGCCGGCTGGAAGGGACCGCTGCCAGCGAGACGGACGCGGCGACTAACCGGCGCCTCGTCGAGATCGAGCGTGAACTGCGCCTGGCCGCTGTCCGCGCCGAGCGCGAGACGATCCTGCGCGCCGCACGTCGTCGCCGCATCAATGACGAGGTCCGCCGCAAGCTCATTCGCGAGCTCGACATCCAGGAGGTTCGCTTCCTCTCCATGGCCGGCCGCTAGACTAAGTTTCTAGCCGTCCCAGCCGCTTTCAGAAGAGGATAGTGCCCGTCAGCCCGCCTTTGGGCTTCAAGGCGAAGTCGGGTATCGCGCCGGCCTTTACATAGCCCAGCCTGGCGTAGAGGGGGGCGGCACCGCCCTCCTCGGCAGTGTCTAGGACGAGGAGAGTCTTGCCGCGCTCGCGCGCGATCGTCTCGGCTGTTCGCATCAGCGCGGAGGCGATGCCGCGATTCCGGAACGCAACCAGAATCATCAATTTGGCGATTTCCGCGCGATGGGGCTGGTTGGGCGGAAAACTGAGCATAAGAGTGACCGTGCCCACCAACTGGTCGTCGATGAAGGCGCCAAGGACGACGCGCTCGCCGCGCGCAGCCGCCGCCAGCGAGCCGCGCCAGAATTCTCGGGCGTCGGCCTCGGCCATGGGATACATGAAATTGACCGAACCGCCGCTGGCGACCGTCTCGACTAGCAGCCCTGCCAGCGCCTCCAGATGGTCAAGCGAGGTGAGGGGCCGGATCGCCGGTGTCGAGAGGGGGGCCGTCATTCGTTTGGGTCCCGGCCTCTCGCGCGAGGAGCCGGGTTCCACAAGATGGTCAGAGCTTGCCGATGGCGACCGAGGTATCGACCATGCGGTTGGAGAAGCCCCACTCATTGTCATACCAGGACGACACGCGCACGAGCTTGCCCTCGAGGACCTTGATGTTCTTGAGGTCAACGGTCGAGCTGACCGGGGCGTGGTTGAAGTCGATCGAGACCAAGGGTTCCTCGTGATAGTCGAGGATGCCTTTGAGCGAACCCTCGGCCGCCGTCTTGATCAGGCCCTGGATCTCCTCGACCGTGGTCTCGCGCTTGGGCACGAAAGTGAGATCGACCAGGCTGACATTGGGGGTCGGCACGCGAATCGCTACGCCGTCGAGCTTGCCCTTGAGCTCGGGGAGGACGAGACCCACGGCCTTGGCGGCGCCGGTCGAGGTCGGAATCTGCGAGAGAGCCGCGGCGCGAGCCCGGTGCAGATCCTTGTGGAACACGTCCAGGAGATGCTGGTCGTTCGTGTAGGAGTGGATCGTGGTCATGTGACCGCGCTCGATGCCCACGCCGTCATTGAGGACCTTCGCGACCGGTGCCAGGCAATTGGTCGTGCAGGACGCGTTCGAAATGACCTGCATCTCGGGCGAAAGCCTGTCCTGGTTCACGCCATAGACGACCGTGAGGTCGGCACCGTCCGCTGGTGCTGAAACGAGAACGCGCTTGGCCCCGGCCCTGATATGCCCGGATGCCTTTTCCTTGCTTGCGAAGATGCCAGTGCATTCCAGCACGAGGTCGATGCCCATATCCTTCCAGGGCAGATTGTCGAGCGAGCGCTCGGCCAGCAGCTTGATCGGCCCATGGCCGACATCAACCGTGTCGCCCTCGAACTTGATCTGGCCTTTGAAACGACCATGGACACTGTCATATTTGAGCAGGTGCACGTTCGTGGCCGGCGGTGCCAGATCGTTAACCGCTACGACCTGAAGGTCAGTGCGGTTGTTCTCAACAATGGCGCGCAGCACGGCGCGCCCGATACGCCCAAATCCGTTGATCGCGACCTTTAGTGCCATCGATAGATCTCCCGTTTACTTTCTCTCGCCCGCCGCCCTGAAAGCCGCGTGTCGTCACTTGCCCAGCAGTATTCGCTAGGCCTGCCGCCATCCCTCCAGGCGGGCTCAATCCCGCCTGGAGGGATGGTTAGCCTCTCAGTTTTTGGCGACTTTCAAACCGAGCTCGGCCACCGCCTCGCCGGTGATGCCGAAATGCTTGTAGACCTTGTCGATCGGTCCGCTGGCCCCGAAGCTGCGCATGCCGATCACGTGCTTGTCGGTCTCGACATAGCGGGTCCAGCCAAAGGTCGAGGCAGCCTCGATGGCGATCCTGGGTGCCTTGCCCAGCACCTGCGCGCGGTAGTCCTCGTCCTGCTCGTCGAACAGTTCGAAAGAGGGCAGCGAGACGACGGCCACCTTCAGGCCCTTCTCTTCGAGCAGCTTCGCCCCGGCGATGGCAATCGTCACCTCCGTGCCGGTCGAAAGGATCGTCAGCTCGCGATCGTCCTTCTTGCCGTAGATCACATAGCCGCCCTTGCGGGACAGATTTTCCGTCCCGGGCTCGGTGCGCAGCGTCGGCACTTCCTGGCGCGAGAGTGCCAGGATGCTCGGCCGCTTCGTCGATTCCAGCGCGATCTGCCAGCACTCCGCCGTCTCGACGGCATCCGCCGGCCTGAGCATCAAGACGTTGGGCATGGCGCGGAAGGAGGCCAACTGCTCGATCGGCTGATGCGTCGGCCCGTCCTCGCCGAGGCCGATCGAATCATGCGTCGCGACGACGATCGTCCTAATGCCCATCAAGGCCGCAAGGCGGATCGCCGAACGGGCGTAATCGGTGAAGATGAAGAAGGTGCCGCCGTAGGGGATGACGCCGCCATGCAGCGTCAGGCCGTTCAGGGCAGCCACCATGCCGAACTCGCGCACACCGTAGCTCACATACCGGCCCTTGAAGGTCGGCAGCTCGAGCGGCGTGGTCGAGGGCGTGTTCGTCAGGTTCGAATGCGTGAGGTCGGCCGAGCCGCCGATCATCTCCGGGATCGCCGCGGTCAGCACCTTGAGAGCTTCCTGGCTGGCCTTGCGGGTCGCCCATTTGGGCTTGTCCGCCTTCAGCTTGGCCACATAGTCGGCGATCGTCTTATCCGTGCCCTCGGGCAGGCCGCCAGCGATACGCCGCTCGAACTCGGCCTTCCGGTCGAATTTGGCCAGCCGCTGCGCCCACTCTTCGTGGATCTGCCTGTTGCGGCTGATTGGTGCCCGCCAGGCGGCATAGATCTTCTCGGGAATCTCCCAAGGTGCGTAGTGCCAGTGCGCGGCCTCGCGCCAGCCCTTGATCTCGTCCGGTCCGAGCGCCGCACCGTGCGACTTCTCCGATCCCGCCTTGGTGGGCGCGCCCTTGCCGATGATCGTCTTGCAGGCGATCAGGGTCGGCCGGTCCGAGTTCTTGGCGGTGGCGATCGCCCGGTCGATCGCGTCGGCGTCGTGGCCGTTGATGCGCACGGCGGCCCAGCCATAGGCGTTGAAGCGCTCGACCACATCGTCGGTGAAGGCCAGCGCCGTCGACCCGTCGATCGAGATGTCGTTGTCGTCATAGAGGACGATTAGCTTGGAGAGCTTCAGATGCCCGGCCAGCGAGCAGGCCTCGTGGCTGATGCCCTCCATGAGACAGCCATCGCCAGCAAAGACGTAGGTATAATGGTCGACCAGGTCCTCGCCATACTCGGCAGCCATGAGCCGCTCGGCCAGCGCCATGCCAACCGCCGTGGCCAGGCCCTGCCCCAGGGGGCCGGTCGTGGTCTCGATGCCGTCCGCGTGGCCGTATTCGGGATGGCCTGCCGTCCGGTAGCCGAGCTGACGGAAATTCTTGAGCTCCTCGGTCGTGATCTGCGGATAGCCCGTCAGGTGCAAGAGCGAATAGAGCAGCATCGAGCCGTGGCCGTTCGAGAGCACGAAGCGGTCGCGGTCGGGCCAATGCGGATCAGCAGGATCGAACTTCAGATGCTTGGTGAAGAGGACGGTGGCGATGTCGGCCATGCCCATGGGCATGCCAGGATGACCCGAATTGGCCTTCTCGACCGAGTCCATGGCCAGCGCGCGAATTGAATTTGCCAGCTCGTCATGGGTGACGACCGTTCCGTTTGTTGGCGCGCTCATCGCACTCTCCCTTTAATCATATCGTCGGTAACTCCGCTTGCGGCCGGGGACTGTGGGCCAGATGAGGATAAAATCAACTGCCCGAAATGACGGGTCAGGTATCAATGAAATGCGGCTGACCCGCATCTCGGGCTCGTGATCGCGCCGCTCATTGATCAGATCGCGTCGCATTCGCGTCGCTCATCGGCCAATTGACGGAGAGCGGCGGCGATGCGAGGACTGGCCTTGGCGGAATTTCTCGGACGAGCAAGGACTTGAGCAAAGGCCAGACCAGCCAGGCCCTCATGCGGGCGGAAACGCGGCTCCAGGCTGCGGTGGCGCGGATCGAAGCGGCCGTGCGCAAGAGCCGGACTACGCCTGGAGGGCAGATCCGGGCGGAGCGAGATGCCTATGCACGGGACTGTGAGTTGCTGCGTGCCGAATGCGATGGGTTGCGGCGGGAGCTTTCGGGCGTGATCGAGCGGCATGCCAAGCTCGAGACCGCGTCCCGTGAGGTTGAGCGCCGGCTGGACCGGGTCATTGGCGAACTTGGCGAGATGAGCGATGAATGATCGTTTTCGCCGCGTGGCGCCAAAAAAGGGAGTAGGCCCAGCATGCCGTTGATCGAGATCTCGATCGCCGGGCGGCGTCATCAGGTGCAATGCGGCGATGGCGAGGAGCCTCGCGTCAGGAAGCTTGCCGCCTATATCGACAGCAAGGCCACCGAGATCGCCAGAGGCACGCCCAAGGCCGGCGGTAGCGAGCTCTTGATGCTGACGGGCCTCTTCATCACCGACGAGCTCTTTGATCTCTATGCCGAGTTGCAGCGCTGGCGAAGCGGCGGCGAGGGCGGTCCGCCCGACGGGCTGAGCGAGGAGGCCGCGTCGGTCATCGATCGTGTGGCGGCCCGTCTGGAACAGCTTGCAGTAGCTCTCGAGAATACCTAACTGATCGCTCGGGGCTGCCCGGTTTGTCCGGTATCCACATTAATGCTCTGGGCCTAATTCGTTCCTAAGGGAGCTGTTCCTGCCCTGACCGTGGTCAGGGCAAACGGCGCCCACCTGCTGAGCAGGTCCCAGGGATGAGCGGGATGCAAACGGCCATGGTGGCTCCACCCCTTTCATTGGCATGCCGACGGGCAGCGCATGCCGGTCGCTATGAACGTCTTTCCGGCACAGGTTCTGCCCATGTCTGACGATCAAGCCGCTGCGAAGGCGGCCGCGCGACGAATTCTGCGAGCCCGGCGCCGCACGATCGCCGCGGAAGAGCGTGCCATGGCGAGCCGTCAGGCCGCCCAGCATCTCGTCGAGGCCCTGGCGGACTTCCTGCCTGCCACCGTCGCCGTCTTCCACGCGCTTCCTGAGGAGATAGATGCCGGCCCTCTGATCGCCTGCCTGCGCGCCAGGAGCTGCAACATCGCCCTGCCCCGCCAGATCCGGCCGGGCGAGGCGCTGGCCCTCCATCTCACGGAGCCGGACACGGAGCTGCGGCCCGGCCCCTTCGGCGTTCACGAGCCCCTGCCCGATGCCGCGGCGGCGCATCCCAAGATCATCATCGTCCCGCTGCTTGGTTATGACTTCAAGGGCAATCGCCTGGGCTATGGTGCCGGTTTTTACGACCGGACGCTCGCCCATTGGCGTAAGGTCGAGCCGAACCTCAAGGCCATCGGCTACGGCTACGCGCTCCAATGGATGGATCAACTGCCGGTCGGAGCGGCGGACGAGACCCTGGATGGCGTCTGCACCGAACAGGGCTTCACCTGGATTCGTTAAGGCCGGAAGGAACGGACGGATTTGCGCATTCTCTATGTGGGCGACGTTGTCGGCAGGGCCGGGCGCACAGCCTTGCTTGAGCACCTGCCCGACCTACGCAGCCGCCTCAAGCTCGATGCGGCTGTGGTCAATGGCGAGAACGCGGCCGGAGGCTATGGCCTGACCGCCGCCATCGCTGACGAGTTTCTCAAGGCCGGTACGGATATCTTGACGCTGGGCAACCATGCCTGGGACCAGCGCGACCTCATCAACCATATCAATGGCGAGCCCCGCATCGTCCGGCCGCTCAACATGGCGCCGGGCGTTCCCGGCAAGGGTACGGCCACGCTGCAGACGGCGCGGGGCAAGCGGCTGGTCGTCATCCAGGTCCTGGGCCGGCTGTTCATGAAGCCGGCCGATGATCCGTTTCGCGCCCTGGAGGTCGAATTACGCCGTAATATCCTGGGCGGCACGGCGGATGCCATCCTCGTCGACATTCATGCCGAAGCCACGAGCGAGAAAATGGCGATCGGCCATTTCTGTGATGGCCGCGTCTCCTTGGTGGCTGGCACGCACACCCACGTGCCGACAGCGGACGCGCACATCATGGCCAGGGGGACGGCCTACATGACCGATGTCGGCATGACCGGCGACTATGACAGCGTCATCGGTATGGACAAAGCAGCCTCCCTGCATCGATGGACCACCGACCTTCCCGGCCCGAAGCTCGAGCCCGCCAGTGGTGAGGCCACTCTCTGCGCCGTCCTCGTCGAGACCGACGACAAGACCGGCCTCGCACTGCGCGTCGAGCCGTTGCGCCTTGGCGGGCGCCTGTCGCCCGCCATGCCCTGATGATCGGGCATCTTCGTCCGACGCGGGCCTGCCATCGGCGGGCGCGGGTGGCGGGGCGACGTAACGCGGCCCATATCTGACCTAGAAAGTCCAGGGAGGCTCCAAGATGAAGCGCCGACACAGCTTGCTGATGGGCTTGATCCTTTGTCTCACGGCGAGTGCGACGGCAATCGCGGCCCCGCCGCCCGTGCGTCTACGCGGCACGATCGAGGACGTCTCCACCGCCAGTCTGACGATCGCCGCCCGGGACGGCAGCCATCCCGTCGTCGCCATCGATCCGTCGACCAGCATCAACACGCTGGTGCGGGCTGACCTGGCGGACATCAAGAGCGGCGATTTCATTGGCACGGCTGCCATGCCGGGCAACGGCAACGAGTTGCGCGCCATGGAGGTCGTGATTTTTCCAGAGGCGGCGCGCGGCACGGGTGAGGGCCATTATGACTGGGACCTAGCTCCAGGCAGCAGCATGACCAATGCGACGGTCCAGGCGGCCGTCCAGGGTGTCGATGGCCGTTCCTTGAAGCTGGCCTACAAAGGCGGTGAGACCACCGTCAACGTGCCGCCCGGTGTGCCGATCGTGCGGCCCGTGCCGGCCAGTACGGCGGATCTGGTGGCGGGTGCGGCCGTCTTTGTCGTGGCCGAGAGAAGCGCAGAGGGCGCTTTCAAGGCAAGGCGCATCGTTGTCGAGAAGGGCGGCGTCGTGCCGCCGATGTAGGCTCACGACAGACCCTGGATTTTGTCGGGATCCTGGAAGGGCGCTCCCCCAAAAGCTCTAGCTGTCCGAGTGAATTCCGGCTGTCATTGATGACAGGGCACGCTGGCTGCCCATCAAGTTTCTCCGCCACCGCAGTTTCGCCGCGTCCCACTCCGCTATCAGCGACGCGTTGATGCTTGCCGACGTTGGATCCGATGGCGGACGGCAATGTGGGTTTGCCTCCACACGGACCCTCCGGCTCAGACGCAAAAGCGTCCCATCGGCCGAACACCGGCTTTGTTGAGTGATGCGTGGGCCGGATGCGGCGGCCGAAGCTTCTGAGGCCCTGGTCGCCCCCTCAGCGCTGCGGGGGCAGGATGCGATTGAGCGTACCGTCGCGGCGGACGGCCACATGCCAGATGGCGGCCAGGATGTGCACGGCCACGAAGAGATAGACCAGGAAGCGGCCGAGGACGTGCAGGGTATCGGCTACGTTCGCCAACGTCTCATACTTGCCGAAGCCCGGCACGTCGAAGAGCCCGAAATAGCTGAGTGGGTAACCGGCGGCGACGGTGAGCAGGTAGCCGCTCAGCGCCATGACGAGCAGAATCGCATAGAGCAGCCAGTGATTGATACGCGCTGCTAGCGCCTGCCAGGGCGGAATGTCATGCGGCAGGTCCGGCGCGGGCTTGATGGCGCGCCAGAGGAGCCGCAGGACGACGAGGACGAAGATCGTGACACCCAGGGATTTGTGGATCGTGAAATAGGTGTCGGCGCGGGGGTCGTTATCGGGCAGCGAGCTCATGATCCAGGCGACAGGCAGTGTCGCCATGACCAGGATCGCCGTCAGCCAGTGCAGCCAGACCGCCGGCAGCGTGTAGGCACGTCGCGGCTCGGACGGCAAAGGCGTACTCCGCCCATAGGCATCGTCGAACTCCGATTCGGACATCGACCCGTTCCCCCCTGCATGCGTCAGGCCTTGGCCCATTCAAGCATTGATGGAACTAGAAATAGTCGCATTCGATAAAAGGACCGAGACTTTCTTAGTCTCATTCATTCCACGTCGAGGCCGAGGGCAGTGGCGATCAATTGGGGCTCGGCCTCGATCTCGACTGTCTTTTCCCTCGCCGTGGTACCGCGGACGAGCTCGAGGCGCGATATCGCGAGGCCGAGCCGTGCCGCCAGGGCCGCCAGGACGGCAGCATTGGCCTTGCCCTGGTCGGGCGGGGCCGTGACCTTGACGACGAGGCGAGGGCGGCCCTGGGCATCGCTGATCAGGCCGCCGATCTCGGCCTTGCGCGCTTTGGGCGTTACCTTGAGATGCAGGAGGACATGCCCGGCCCGGACTTCGATCGGCCCGGTCGTCACCGGGGTGTTCGTCCGGCGCTCAACCGAAGATGAGATATTCGGTGATCAGGTCGCGCACGAAATAGAGGATGAGGATCAAGACGATGGCTGAGATGTCGATGCCGCCCAGGTTCGGCAGGATGTTCCTTATCGGCCGCAGCACCGGATCGGTGATGCGATAGAGAAAGTCGCCGATCTGGTAGACGATTCGGTTGCCGGTGTTCACGACGTTGAACATCACGAGCCAGCTCAGGACCACCGAGGCCAGCAGCAGCCAGATATAGATCGAGATGACAGTATTGATCAGATTGGCGAGGGCGATCATGCGGCGGTCGTCTTCACTTGCTTGAACGTTGCCGCACGTGTCCGGCGGTGCGGCGCACTATAGAGGCGTTCGCCCGTAACTCCACCCCGGCACGCACGATGACCAGCGGCCCCAAGGGCATCTCGGGTGCGAATTCACCATGTTTTAATTCACTGCCCTGCGAGACACCGGCCGGATCTGGCGGGAGCTCGCGCCTTGACAGGGACCGGTCCTTCCCATAGATCGCGCCGCACGGGGCCGTAGCTCAGTTGGGAGAGCGCTAGAATCGCACTCTAGAGGTCGTGGGTTCGACTCCCATCGGCTCCACCATTCCTATCGGCCGGCAAGCGTGCGAGCGACCCGGCCTTGCGTCCATGAAGACCGTGCAGGTGACCTGATGGACGAGATCCAGTACCGGCGCCTAGTGGGCGATGATCTAAAGCGTCATCTGGATGCCCTGGCAGAGCTGCGAATCGCGGTCTTTCGCGACTTTCCTTATCTCTATGAGGGATCGCTGGACTATGAGCGCCGCTACCTCGAAATCTATGGCGAGACGATCGACGCCCTCATCGTCGGCGCTTTTGATGGCGACCGCCTTGTAGGAGCGGCGACCGGCCTGCCGCTCGCAGCCGAGCCGCCCAGCCTGCAGATGCCGCTGGAACAAGCGGGATTTTCCGCCAGGACGATTTTCTATTTCGGCGAATCGGTTCTTCTGAAGCCCTATCGCGGGCGGGGCATCGGCGTGCGCTTCTTCAAGGAACGCGAGACACACGCCACCAGCCTCGGGCGCTTTACCCATATGGTTTTTTGCGGCGTCGTCCGGCCTCTGGACCATCCGCGCCGACCGGCGGGCTACAAGCCACTCGACCTCTTCTGGCAGCGGCGCGGCTTCACGAAGCTGGAAGGTGCTGTGGGCACGATGTCCTGGCGCGATCTCGACGAGACCGCAGAAAGCGAAAAACCGATGCAGTTCTGGATCAAGCCCGTCGGGGACCGCTCGCTCTAGCAGGTCTTAGCGGTATCGAGCGCCAGGCGCAGCGCCTCGTCGACGTCGCGCGGCTCGTACTGCAAGGCGCAGGCGATGATGGCGCTCTCGCTGAGCTCGGTCGCGCGCTCGCGGGTCAGACCGTCCGCCTGCAATTGCCGGCAGAGCATCGTCAGCGCGTCTTTCCAGATCATGCCCGGACGAGACGAGGCGGGCTTGGTAACTTTGGTGGACTGCAGCATCGACACCCTGCCTCCTCATGACACGATCATAAGCGCGACCAACGGCAGACCGCCTCAAGGGTCCGACCCGGGTTCCTTCGAACAATAATTGGCCATCGAAGTTCCCTTGCCGCACGCTGCGGTGAAGTGATTGTAACCTCGGTGTCATCGAACTTTCGCGCTGCGGCGCGATGAGTCAACCCGAAAATTGTTGCATTGCACAATGAGTGGTTGGAGGCGCTGAATACGCATGGCTGACGCGCCGAGGGTGCTTGATGCGTCGTTGGATGCAGCGTGCGTTCGGCCATGCGGCCTGGAGCAGGCAAGGCGTTCGCCACGAGCTTCCATCTCAATAATGGGCGGTTCCTGGACGGCCGGGATTGCAACATGTTCGCCAGCGTCGCTGGTGGTTCGGCCTTCACGACAGGCCAAGGGTGGGGCGGTCCGTCTTCGACAGGATCCGCTCCATGAACGATAGCGGCGCGAATCGGAAATTCGCTGAACGGCTTTATCTCGACGGGACGGCGGCGCTTTGATGATCGTCCCGTTTTCTTGAGGCCGGAGAGGCTGGACAGTGTGCGAGGGCCCACTTATAACCCCGCGCGGCGCCCAGGTAGCTCAGTCGGTAGAGCACGTGACTGAAAATCACGGTGTCGGTGGTTCGATTCCGCCCCTGGGCACCATTTGATCCAATAGACGACGCGGCCCGCGTCAGCGGTGCGCTCGGCCCGCACCTGCCGCTCACGCAGCGGCGTGGATCATCCAAGAGGCAATCCGGCGCCGACCCATCGGTTTTAAGTCCGACAGCGCGATAGCCTTTGCGGACCAGATCTCGGACGGCGAAGAGGCAGCCGAGGCCGCTTTCTAGACGAACGTGGCAGCATAGAGATCGGGTTTGAAGCCGACGCGAAGGCCGTTCGGGGTTTCGAGGACCGGGCGCTTGATCATCGAGGGCTGGGCCAGCATGAGGTCCAGAGCCTTCTCCTCGGTAAGATCGGCACGCGCCGCCTCGGGCAGCTTCTTAAACGTCGTGCCGGCCCGGTTGAGCAGCGTCTGCCAGCCGACCTCCCCAGCCCAGGCAGCGAGCTTCGCCCGATCGATGCCGGCCGTCTTGTAGTCGTGGAAGGCATGGGCGATGGCGTGCTCGTCCAGCCATGCACGCGCTTTCTGCATCGTCGTGCAGTTCTTGATGCCGTAAATAACGATCTTGCCGGTCACGCGGAATCCTAGCCTTTCTCGGTCGTCAGCGAGGCATTATCGCTGGCCGCCTGTCAGGCATCCAGGCCCTTGATGCCGGGCTTTTCCTGCTGTCTGCGCCCTCGCCGGCTTGCTCTTCGACTCCCGCACGTCGCTCGATGCCCATAAGCTCGTCATGCTTGTTCCCTTCAGCCTGAGCTCGCAGAGCCTGAGCCACCTCCTCTTCCTCGTGGTGCTGAGACTGCTTTGGGGCCGGCCGCTCCTTGCCGAGATGCCGTAGCCCGGGGCGATGATCGGTGGCGCGCTGACGTTTGCGGCCGTTGCGGGCTCTCGCCTGGCGTCTCCGTCTCGGTCCCGCTCCTGTGGTACTCACGAACGCGGCTTTTGCGCCCAAAGGGTGAAACCCTGGAAGATCTCAGGCTGGCGCGCTTCAAGGGTTGCCCAATGCCCGAGATCGCTGCAGGTGGGCTCGTCTGGAAAGGTCTGGCGATAGAGTGCCCGTACCCTGGCCGCGGGTGCCACCGAACCGCTGAAGCCCGCTATGAACTCGAAGCCCAGGAAGCAGAGGCCCGCCGAGGCCAGGAGATCGGCGATGCCCGGCACGTCGTAGCGGTGTTCCTGGACATGGAACATCAGATCGCGGGCCGCACTCGTGGCGTAGAAATCGTCCCAGCCGGCGAGGTCGGCCAGATCGGCGAAGGTAGGATCGGTAAAGAGCAGGTGGCGAAAACGGCGGATCGAGGCAGGGCCGCCATCGGCCAGGCCGAGTGCCGCTATCCTGGCCCTGGCCTTGACGATCTGGCGCCGGGCGGCCTCGCTGTAGAGCCCGAGCCTGATGACGCCTCCCGGCTCCAGCACGCCCGCCAGCGCCCGCAGCCCGGCCTTGGGATCGTCCATGTGATGGATCACGCCGACCGATTCGATGACGTCGAAACGGCGCTCCAGGGCGGCGACGTTCAGGATGTCGCCATGAAGGAAGGTGACGTTCTGGATGCGCAGGCCGCGCGCCTGGCGGATCGCATAGGCAAGGCTGGCGCGCGACAGATCGAAGGCCGTCACCTCGACGCGGCGATAATTGCGCGCCAGCGACAAAGGATGCTGGCCGGTGCCGCAGCCGGCCGAGAGGACGCGCAGGCGGCCGGCCTCGGGCTGGCTCGGTGCCTGCATGAAGGGAAAGCGGCGTGCGAGCTCGGTTAGAAGGTCGATCTCGGGCAGCGGCGGCAGCGTGATCCAGCGAGGGTAGGGGCTGGCCTCGTACATCGACTGCACGCGCCTGGAAATCGCATTCTCGATCGGCGCGAAACTTTGCAACTCGGCAGCGATTGCTTCCTCCTCGAGAGGATTCTTCAAGGTGGCAACGATCAGAGGGCGCAGCCAGTCCGGCCAGCCAAGGAGCGGGCGGCCGTCCAGGACCGCTGCCACCGGCAGACTGGCCAGCCTGCAATAGAGGGCAACGCGAACGAGTGCTTCGGGATCGATCGCCTCAGGGTCGAGCGCCGTCGCGATCTCCGCCGCCCTTGCCTCCTCGTCCGGCTCGGCCCAGAGCGAATACTCGGCATTGAAGCATTGGCGTGCCAAGGCGGCCGCGAGTGCCGGGTGGGCCATCTCCGCCTTAAAGAGCAAATGGCGTCTAACGAGGATGAGGAAGCGTTCCATTGCCGGATCGAGATTGACGGTCCGGCTGAGGAAGTCCGTCACCAAGGGCTCAGCCGCCAGCGCAGCCAGCAATTGCGCGCCTGACGGATCGTCGAGGCGTCGTACCTGGTCCAGCCGGTGGCGCAGCCGGATCTGGTGGGCGGAGGCCCGGGCCAGGGCCTGGTGATTGGCGTCGCGATCGGCAAGAGAGGCGGCCAGCCGGCGCCAGAGCGTGGCATTGAAACCGTCGGCGCGCGCCATCTCCAGGATCGACGTCATGCCGAGCCTGGCCGCCTTCAGGCGAGGCTCGGCGGCGAGCGCTGCCTCGTAGCTTGAAAGTGCCTCGTCGAACTCACCTTTGGCGTGGAGCTCTTGCGCTGCCGCCAAGAGGTCGCGCGGGTTCGAGGTCGCGGATCTAGCCATTCCCTTCGCCCTCAGGCGATCGTCTCGGCGATGTCTTGGCCGCTCTGCAGGCTCAAGGCGGCGTTGATCAGAGCCACATGCGAGAAGGCTTGGGGAAAATTGCCGATCTGCCGCTTCTTGCGCGGTTCATACTCCTCCGCCAGCAGCCCCACATCATTGCAGAGCCCGACCAGTCGCTCGAAGAGGGCCCGCGCATCCTCCATCCGCCCCTGACCCACATAGGCGTCGACGAGCCAGAAGCTGCAGGCGAGAAAGGCGCCCTCGTCGCCGGCCAGTCCGTCGACCCCGGTCGCAGTGCGGTAGCGCAAGACAAACCCGTCGCGCAGCAGTTCGCGCTCGACGGCGGCTACCGTTCCGACGATCCGCGGATCGTCGGCCGGCAGGAAGCCGGTCGCGGGGATCAGCAAGAGGCTCGCATCCAGCTCCTCGCCGCCATAATATTGGGTGAAGCTGTTGAGCTTCGCGTTAAAGCCACGCTCCAAGATCTCCAGGCGCAGACGCTCGCGCAGTTGGCACCAGCGTTCGAGAGGACCCTCGAGGTCGAATTCCTCGATGTTGCGGATAGCTCGATCGAAGGCCACCCAGACCATCACCTTGGAGAAGGTGAAGGACTGGCTCATGCCGCGAATCTCCCACATCCCGGCATCGGGCTGTTCCCAGATCGTTTCCAGGTGCTCGACCAAAGCACGTTCCATGGGCCAGTTATCCTCGAGCAGGCCCAGCCGCCGCGCTTCATGGAGAGCGCCCATGACTTCGCCAAAGACGTCGAGCTGCAATTGCTCGGAGGCAGCGTTGCCGATCCGCACGGGCTGCGAGTGCTCATAGCCCGAGAGCCAGGGGATCTCATATTCGAGCAGCCGACGCTCGCCCGCCAGCCCATACATGATCTGCATCTGCTGCGGCGCCCCGGCGATGGCGCGGCGCAGCCAGGCGCACCATTGCCGCGCTTCGTCGCGAAAGCCCGACTTCTCGAGGGCAGTCAGGGTCAAGGTCGCGTCCCTGAGCCAGCAATAGCGATAGTCCCAATTGCGGGCTCCTCCGATCGCCTCCGGCAGCGAGGTGGTGGCAGCGGCAGCGATGCCGCCCGTCTGGTAATGGGTCAGCGCCTTGAGGGTCAAAAGCGATCGCAGGACCAATTCGGCATGCGGACCGAAGAGGGCAGGATCGAAGTCCGCGCTCCAGCGCTGCCAGCCCCGCGTGATGGTCTCGATCGCCGCCAGCGCGTCGATCGGCTCGGGTGGCGGTTCGATGGAAGGGGTCCAGGTCAGGACGAAGCAGACGCGCTCTCCCGCCTCGACCTTGAATTCCGCCACGCTGCGCATGGCGATGCCCTCGATCTCGACGCTGGTCGTCAAGGTGAGGCGCTCCGGTCCCGCCACCGCCGTCAGCCTGCCATCCTCGGCCCGGCTCACCCAGGGCATCATCAATCCGTAGCCGAAGCGGATCACGAGCTCCATCTGCATTTTGACGCTGCCGGTCAGGCCCTCGACCACGCGGATGACATTGCCATTACCGTCGCGGCCCATGCAGTCGATGATCCGGACCTTGCCGGTGTCGGTCTCGAAATCGGTCTCGAGTACCAGCGTGCCCGGCCGATAGCGCCGGGCGGTCGAGGGATTGCCATCGGCGGGTGCTAGCAGCCAGCGGCCATTATCGGCCGTTCCCAGGAGGGCCGCGAAGAAGGCCTCCGAATCGAAGCGCGGCATGCCCATCCAGTCGATCGAGCCGTCGCGCCCAACCAGCGCCGCCGAGGCGCAATTGCCAATGAGCGCGTAGTCCTCGATGCGCAACGCCATGCCTTCGCTCCATCCGTTTAATGCGGCAAGAAGCTGGCGCAATTAGGGGGCAAAAGCAAAGGGCGGTAGTCAGTCATTACGTGCTGGCAAAGGCTGCCGGTCGGCGGGCCGGCCCGCGTTCGCACGGGCATCCTGGTTCTGGCCTAACCACGCCCTGGGCACTAGGCGGCGTCTGAAATGACGGTGGCAAATCGCCGTCGAGGAAAATTTAGCGGCAACATGAAAATGCCGTTAGATAGGAAAATATACAATAAACAATAGATGCTATTGCAGCATTAATTCCGCATTAAACCTCAGCCAGCCAGCACGCGGTCCGGGCAGGTATAGACGTTGAAACCCTGCCGCCTGGCAAAGCCCACCATCGTCAGGCCGGCTTCCTCGGCCAGCCGGATAGCCAGCGCCGTCGGTCCCGACACAGCGGCCAAAAGGGAAAAGCCCGCCGTCGCGGTCTTTTGCACCATCTCGGTGCTGCAGCGGCTGGTGAGGACGACGAAGCCCTCGGCTGGCGACAATCCGGCTTTGGCGGCAGCGCCGATCAATTTGTCCAGCGCGTTGTGGCGGCCCACATCCTCGCGCACCATGAGCACCTTGCCGCTGGGTAGGGCATAGCCGGCCGCATGGAGGGCGCCCGTGCCGGCATTCAGCTTTTGCATGCGCGGCAGCTCGTCGAGCGCCCTGGCGATGGCGGATGCCTTGACCGGCAGCGGCCTCGTGCTGGTGGGCAGGGGCCGTAGTGCCCGCTCGATGCCGATGACGCCGCAAAGTCCGCAAGAGGTGCCTCCAGCCATGCTCCGCTGGCGCTGTTCGAGGACGCTCATGCGTGCCTCGGGGATCGTTACATGCACTTCCACACCCAAGGAGACGTCCTGGACTTCCAGGGCCAGCACGTCCTGCTGGCGACCGACCACGGCCTCGGCCAGCGCGAAGCCCAGGCCGAAATCCTCGAAGTCGGCCGGCGTCATCATCATCACCGCATAGTTGACGCCGTTGAAGACGAGGGCGGTCGCGCATTCCTCGCCCACCAGCTCCGGCCGCTCGGCCAGAGCGCGTCCGTCCCAGCGCCAGGCCGGAAACTCCAGTCGCGCTGGGCGCCGGGGCAGCGCCTTCCCTCCGGCGAACGGATCCTCGGCCGCCGAATCGCCATCCACCCAATCGTTCATAAGACCACCATCCTCGCTCGTGTCCGGGGCGGACCTGAAATCGTGCCGGCTGCAACCGCAGGGTGGCAAAACCGGAAGACCTCGCCAAGAGATAGCATGGCCGGTCCCGGCAAGCGGCGCGGCGATGAAGGAAATGGGCCGAACAAAGAGCAAGGATAGCTCGTCAGGTTGCGGACGCGCCGGCATCCATTGCCGGCCTGGCCGTTTTTGTCCCGACGGCGGGTTCGTCAACCAAGGGAAAGACTGGCCCCCCGTGATTGCGTTCTTTTAAACATCGAGCGGATGATGCTTCGTCACGGGCAGCACGCTCTTGTGCGTTGATGCCTCGCCCGAACTCGTCCCGGAGCGGCATCGACTGCGCTGGAACCTGGCGGCCGGTGGCCCGGCCCGGGCCACGCGGACCAGTCTGCTCCAACCCGTGCGGCGCGCCGGCCGACCCGCCATGCTCAAGGTCGCCTGCGTGGCGGAGGAGCGGCGGGGCGGGAAGCTGATGGACTGCTGGGCAGGGTGCCGCTCCGGTTCTGGCGATCGACGGCGATGTCCTGCTCCTGGAGCATGCCACGGCAGCGATCGTCGAGGTCGTACAAAGGCTGCACGGGCAAGGTCCGGCACCTGCTTTCCTGCCACCGCTCCGACCTGATTCGCCGATCTCGATGCCGTAGCCGATCACGGGGATTTCTGGATGTCGCAGGCGGCCCTGCTGGCCCGGCAACTCCTGGGGAGTCCGGCCAGGAGGTCGCGCTACGTGGCGACATCGACCATGCCGACATCCTCGATATCTTCGGTAATCCGGACGTCGACCTGTCGTCGTCACCTGTGGCGACACTGCCCCGGCATTTTGTCCGGTCCGGCGCTTAGCACAGGTCAGCCGCATGGCGTCGCTCGATCGCGTCCATCTGTTGCGATAGATTGAAGCGGGGCATGGGCTTCTTCGCGGCCTGAAGCTTGATCGAGGGCGGCCAATCTTCCTTGGAGCGCCAGATCGCCGAGTTGGCGCTTGGCGAACTGGCGGCCGGTTGAGTGGCTCAGTCCCGGGGCAAGGACTTCGGTGATCGGTCACGGGTGAAGAGCTCCTGGGGGCGCTCGACGCCACGAAGCGCATAGCGGCCGACGGAGACCAGGGTCGCCCGGTCGGCCTCGCGCGCCGCCGTCTGGAAGGCGGAGGAGAGGAGGAGGTTGCGCTCCGCCGAGCGGCACATGGTGGCGATCCGGCTGGCCTCGTTCACCGCCGGACCGACCACCGTGAAGTCCAGCCGCTCGGCACTGCCGATATTGCCGTAGAAGACCTCGCCCACGTGCAGCCCGACATAGAGTTCCGTCCAGGGCAGACCGGCCGCGGCCCGGCGTGCGTTCAGGTTCTGCACCCGCTCCTGCGCCAGGTCCTCGGCCACCAGGGCCGCCTTGCAGGCGGCGGCCGGGTCGGGATGCGTGAAGATCGCGAGCGTGCCGTCGCCGATCAGCTTCAAAACGTCGCCTCCTGCCTCGTGGATTGAGGAGACGACGGCGTCCGCATAGTCATTCAAGAGCGGGATGAGCGCCTCAGGTGGATAGGAATCGCTGATCGCCGTGAAGCCGCGAAGATCGGAGAACCACAAGGCCGCGAAGATCTTGTCTGCCACGCCCCGGCTGATGCGCCCGGCCAGCACCCGGTGGCCGGCATCGCGGCCGAGATAGGTCTCGACCAGCGTATCGGCGATCCTTGCAAGCGATGCGCTCTTGATGGCCAGCGCCAGGGAGGCTGTCGCCGATTCCAGCGCGTCATACTGCTCGGCGGTGAAGCCGCCTTCGGCATCGGTGCACCAGGAGGAGAGGATGCAATCCATCTCGCCGATGGCGCGCTCGGCCGCAAAGCGGTGGCAGAGGGCCGCATATTCGGTATGGCCGCCGTCGCGGAGCTCGTCGATCATCGAGAACCCGTTCGGATCGTCGCCCGAAAGATCGAGGCGCAGGCTGGTCTGGCCAGTCTCGATGAGGTGGTAGAGCGGGCTCTTCTGCCACCGTTCCAGGATCTCCGGATCGTCGTCGGTGCGACCATACTCGCTGATGGGACCCAGGCCTTCCTCCCGGCTCCAGCGAAAGATGCGGCCCTCATAGATCGGGTGCAGCGTGTCGACCACCAGATGCGCGCGGCTGAGCGGAATGCCGAGATCGACCGCATAGGCGCAGAACTTCTTGAGGAGTTCGGTTTCCACCGCCCCTGCAAGGCCGGCTGCGGTGATACGGGCGACAAGCTTGCGGCCTTTGTCGTCCCATGCCATGCGCGCCTCCTCCTGCGTTCCGGGTCGGCGGATCGTGCGCCGTTGCCCCTCGTCAATCCCTCTCCGCCGCCTCGGATAAACCTGCTAGGAGGTCCTGCGAGCGGCAGACATAAGGCCGCGCCAATCAAGGGAAAGATCAGTATGGCGGCGACATATGACGACCTCAAGGGCAAGACGGTCGTGGTCACGGGTGGCGGCTCAGGCATCGGCGCTGCGATCGTCGAGGCGTTTTCGGGCCAGGGCGCCAATGTCGGGTTCATCGACATCGCGGACGCGCCGTCCGAGGCGCTGGCCGCCAAGCTGACCTCCAGCGGCGGCCGGGTCCGTTTCGAGCATGCGGATCTGAAGGACATCGATGCGCTGAAGCAGGCGATCGCCAACATCAGGGCCGCCTTCGGGCCGATCCAGATCCTGATCAACAATGCCGCGCATGACGAGCGCCACGCGACTCTCGAGGTGACGCCCCAGTTCTGGGACGATCGGATCGCCGTCAATCTCCGCCATCAGTTCTTCGCGGCCCAGGCCGTCCTGCCCGACATGCAGGCGGCAAAGGCCGGGTCGATCATCAATTTCGGCTCGGTCTCCTGGATGATCGGGCAAGGCGGCATGGCTGCCTACACGGCCGCCAAGTCTGCGGTCCTGGGCCTGACACGCTCGCTTGCGCGGGACTTCGGCCCCTATAATATTAGGGTGAACTCGATCGCTCCCGGCTGGATCATGACCGAGCGGCAGCTTGGGAAATGGCTGACGCCCGCAGGCGAAGAGGAACTGATGCAACGCCAATGCCTAAAGCGCCGGCTGCTGCCGGCCGAGGTCGCCAGAGTGGCGCTGTTCCTTTCCTCCGACGAGGCATCGGCCTGTACCAATCAAAGCTATATCGTCGATGGCGGATGGGTATGAGGGCTTGAATGGGACGAGGCTTTAAGGGTCATGCAGGGATCGATCCCGGCCCGGAACCGGCCGCTGCCGTTCCTGGCGAGCCCAGGGCGACGGAGGGCCCGACAGAGCTGACCCTTTGGGCGACCATTGCTTCGGCCCTCAAGGTCCCGGCCCTCAGGCGGCATCTCCTCGATGGATGAGGCTGCGTCGCTGAAGGGGGCGCCCGCGGCCCTGGCAGCCGAGACGCGCGGTGCGGTGGCGCTTACGTTCGATGAAGCGGATCGCGAAGCGTTTCACCGGCTGAACCAAATCCTGCGCCGTGCGCCGCGCGTGCGCCTGACCGGCTGGCGACGTGCCTGGACGCAGGCTTTGGTCCGGTTGCGCACCCTGGTGGCCGATCGTCGGGTGCGCCCGACCGGCGTCAGTGTCGAGACGCGTGTGGTGACGATCGCCGGGCGCCAGGCGCGCGTGCGCATTCTCAAGGCCCCGGGTCCATTGCAGGGCGTGCATGTCGACATCCATGGCGGCGGCTGGACGATCGGTTCGGCCGCCATGGACGATCCGATCAACCTGCCGATCGTCAAGGAATGCGGCGTGGCCGTCGTTTCGGTCGATTACCGGCTGGCCACGCGCGTGCGCCTGCCAGAAGTCATCGACGATTGCGAGACGGCCCTGGCCTGGGTCCTGGCCTCGCCGGACTTCGCGGGCCTCCCCTTGACGCTGGGCGGCGAATCCGCCGGCGCCCATCTGGCCCTCTCGACAGCGCTTCGCCTGCGCGACAAGGCCGCTATCGAGCGGCTGGCCGGTCTCGTCCTCTTTTATGGCGCCTATGATCTCTCCGGCACGCCCAGTGCCCGGCGGGCCGGCCCCGAGACGCTGATCCTCCATGGTCCGACCCTGGCCGACCTGGTGCCCGCCGTTACCGGGCTGCGCGACCTCGACCGTTTGCGCGATCCCGCCATCTCGCCGCTCTACGCCGACCTGCACGGACTGCCCCCCGCCCTCATGATTGTCGGCACCAACGATCCCTTGCAGGACGACACGTTCTTTTTGCACACCAAATGGCAAAGCCAGTCGGGCAATGCCCTCCTGGTGACGGCACCGGACGCACCGCATGCCTTTAACCGCCTGGGTGGCCGACCGGCCCAGCGCACCAACGCCTTCGTGCGTGCCTGGATCAAGGCCCGGCTGGCGGCGTTGTCCGACAGCAGCACCGCCTGAGGCAGCCGGTTCCTAGTCGAGGAGGGCCGCGATCGTTTCCTCGCCGATGCCAAAGGCCGTCGAGGCGCCACACCCGGCCGTGACGATGACGATCCGCACACCGTCCATCGGCCTGTCGGTCAGCCGCCAGCTGTCCTTGGCCGAGGCATAGGTGCCAACCCAGCGTTCGCGCACGCTCCAGCCCTCAAGGTCGAGCACGGCCTCGAATTCGTCGAGAATCAGCCGATCGACCGCTTCCGGCGCGAAGGGATCCGGTGTCGGCGCGTAATGATGGCTGTCGCCGACGACGAGGCTGCCATCGGCCGACTGGGTGACGATCAGATGCACGCCATTGGCCCGCAAGGCGGCGAACTCGCGATCGAGGCGTGCCTTGAGCGGGGTCGCCTCCGGCAGGTCGGCATAGCCTAGATAGCGTCCGAGGCCCTGATCGGACATGAGTGCTGTCTGGAAGCGGACGGGGCGCTGTGGCTCCAGACGCAGCATATGCAGCTTGCAGCGGGTGAGATTGTAGGCTTGCAGCCGATCGGCGAAGAGCGAGCTGAAATCGTCGCCCGGGCAGACGACGATGCGCGCGGCCGCGATCTCGCCGGCCGATGTCCAGAGCCTGCCGGTCTCAACCGCCTGCACGGCGGTGCGCCACTTGAAGTCGACGCCCAGCCGCTCGGCCAGGAAGGCGGCGAGGCGCGGGATGGCCTCGCGCGATTCCACGCGCACCTCGTGCGGGCTGAAGAGGGCTGCGCGCACGGCCTCGGGCCTAAGGGCGGGGATCATGGCCGCCGCCTCGGCATGGCCGATCCGGCGGCAGCCTTCGCCCATCGGACCGGCCAAGAACGCATCCAGGACCGGGAGGCTTTCCTCCAGTCTTGCCGCGACGACGAGCCCTTCCTGCAGGATGGGGATGCGGGCCTGCGCGCAAAGCTCGCCCCAGACCCGACGCGCGCGCCTTGCCATCTCCCAGCAATCGCCCGCTTCTTGGCCGGTGACCGTCACGAAACCGAAATTGCGTATTGAGGCGCCGTTTGCCTGCGCATCGCGCTCCAGGACGACGACCCGCTGACCCCGCCTCGCCGCCGCATAGGCGTGGGCGAGGCCGAGAATGCCGGCTCCGACGATCGCTACATCGTAGCTTTTCATCGGCCTGTCCCGTCCCTCCGCGATCCGCACCACTTCCTGTCCTTCATGACGCCGACCGGGTCAAGCGGTAGGCCTGTGGTATCTTTCTTGCTCCACGGTCATGGCGGATATAATCGATAAGAGCCCGGCTGCCGCGGGGGCTAAGGGAAGCGAAGGAGACGCGTTCAAGATGTCGACCAACCAACCGTCGGCGGCCAGTGCCAGCCGGGTTTCCCCAAGCGCGGGTGCGGGGGCTTCGCGCCGCCAGGTCCTGAAGGGTGCGGCAGCGCTGGGCGCGGGCCTGTCGATGCCCGCGATCGTCAGCCCCGCGGCCCTTGCCTCGTCGGGCGAGATCAACATTCTGATGTGGTCGGACTATCTGCCGGACAGCTTCAAGGACGCGTTCCTCAAGAAGACCGGCATCAAGATCAACCATACCGGCATCGGCTCCAACGAGGAGGTCATCAACAAGCTCAAGGCCGATGGCGGTCGCGGCTTCGACCTGGTCTCGCCCACCGGCGACCGCGCTCTCCTCTATCAACCTTTGGGCGTGCTCCAGCCCTTCGACATGAAGCGCGTGCCGATCGATCACGTTAACCCGGCCATGGCCAAGATCGGCGAGAATGCCTGGAATTTCGACAAGAGCGGCACGCACTGGCTGCCCAACATGTGGGGCACCGAGGGCATCGCCTGGCGCATCGACCAGTTCAAGCCCGACGGCCAGTTCCCCTCGTTCTTCGATCCCTGGGATGACAAGAACGCCGGCAAGGCCATGGTCCGCGCCCAGTCCGGCCTCGTGGGTGCCGGGCTCGGCCTCGAACGGCTGGGCAAGCTGGCGCCGGGCTCGATGTGGGCCGCCTTCCAGGACCAGGACAAGATGAAGCAGGTCTGGAGCGAGGTGACGAAGTTCTGCATTTCCAAGAAGAAGAACATCAAGGTGCTCTGGAACGACGCCGACGCGCAGAAGAACGGGCTCTTGAACGAGGGTGTCATCGTTGCCCAGACATGGGACGGCCCGCCTCTGGCGCTAAAGACGCAGGGCGAGCCCGTCATGTACCGGGCGCCGGTCGAAGGTGCCCTGGCCTGGGTCGATGGCATGGCCATACCGAAGGAGGCCAAGAACATCGACCAGATCTACGCCTTCATCGAGGCATCCTACGATTCGGCTCTGGCGGGCGAGGCGATCCAGCATCACGGCTATAATTCGCCCGTCCTCGGGGCGGAGAAATACGCCGGCGAGGCCTATGCCAAGAACTTCGCCGACGCCTATCCGGGTGACGCGCTCGCCAAGCTCAATCCCTGGCCGCCGGCCGCCCCCTGGTTCGCCGACGCGCGCACCGAGTTCGTCAACTCGTTCCTCTCCGCCTGAGCCAGCGTCCCTGGTGAGACATGCCGCAGCGCTCCGGTGCTGCGGCATAGGCGCCTGGTACGTAGCGCGCCGCCTTGATTGCTGAGCCCTCCCTAGACGCAAGGCCGCATGACAAAAACCGTCAATCTCGACCACGTCACCATCCGCTTCGGCTCCTATACCGCTGTCGACAATGTCGACCTCTCGATTGCTGGGGGCGAATTCTTCTCCTTTCTGGGCCCTTCAGGTTGTGGCAAGACCACGTTGCTCCGCTGTATCTCGGGCTTTGTCGAGCCGACGGCCGGCCGTGTCCTGATCGGCGGCAAGGACATGCGCGGGATCGGCCCCAACAAGCGCCCGACCGCGCTGATCTTCCAAAACCTCGCCCTATTTCCCCTGATGTCCGTGGCCGACAACATCGCCTTTCCCCTTGAGGTCAGGGGTGTATCGAAGCGCGATCGCCGCCGGCGTGCCGACCAGCTTCTGGAACTGATCGCCTTGGCCGGCCAGGGCGACAAGAAAGTCCAGGAGCTCTCCGGCGGCCAGCGCCAGCGTGTGGCGATCGCCCGAGCCCTAGCCGTCGAGCCCGATATCCTCCTGCTCGACGAGCCGCTCTCAGCCCTCGACCTCAAGCTCCGCCAGCACATGCGCACGGAGTTGCGCGCCATTCAAAAGCAGGTCGGACTGACCTTCATCTACATCACGCACGACCAGGGCGAGGCGCTCATCATGTCCGACCGCGTGGCCGTCATGAGCGCTGGCGTGATCGAGCAGATCGATGTACCGGCTGCCATCTATGACCGGCCGCGCACGAGCTTTGTTGCCTCCTTCGTGGGCGAGACCAATGCGTTGCATGGCAAGGTCGGAGCGCAGGAAGATGACGTCGTCGCCCTCGACCTGCCATCCGGGCGGCGGGTCTTCGGCCTGGCCGGCGGTAATCGCCGTTACCGTCCAGGCGACGCGTGCACGATCTTCATCCGGCCCGAGCAGCTCAAGCTCGCTACCGCCGAGAGCTTTAATCGTCTTCCAGCCAGCGTCATCGACATCGAGTTCGAAGGCAGCACCCGTCATATCCGCCTGGAGGCGGAGGAGGCGCAGCTCCGTCTGACGCTCATGAACGAGGGCACGCCCGCCAGCCTCGCGCCGGGCGACCGACTGGAACTCAGCTTCGATCCCGAGATCGCATCGGTCCTGCCGAGCGGTCCGATGGCAAAGGCCTAGCTCGATGGGCAAGCTCTTCGCCGGGGTCGCTCATCGGCATGGTCTAGGCGTGGCAATCTTCATCGGCAGTGCGATGACGCTCTGGCTCTTCGTCCTGGTCGTCCTGCCGCAGATCGCGATGGTCACCCAATCTTTCCGCTTCAACCTGCCTCCAGCCGAGCAGGGCGGCCCGGCGGACGTCTGGACCCTCTCAAACTATGCCTATTTCATTTTCGGCAACGGCGACGGCCTGAACAGCGTCGATCTCTGGGTGCTGGCGCGCACGATCGGCGTCGCCCTCTTCGTCACCATCATCGACCTTTGCATCTGCTATCCGATCGCCTTCATCCTGGCCCATTCGGCCAAGGGCATGTCGGCGCGGCTCATAGTCTTAGGACTGATCGTCCCCTTCTGGGTCAACGAGATCCTGCGCGCCTTCGCCTTTCGCATTCTCTTCGGCACGACCGGCATGATCAACGAGACAGGCATGGCGCTGGGTCTTTGGGACGTTCCCTTCGATTTCATCCGCGCCAACGTCGCCCTCTATGCGGGCCTCGCCTATGCCTACATCCTCTTGATGATCTTCCCGATCTACAACGCCGTCGAGGCGCTCGACCACAACCAGATCGAAGCGGCACGCGACATGGGGGCTTCCTGGCTGCAGGTGCATCGTCGCGTGGTCCTTCCGTTCGCCAAAGGCGGCCTCGCCTCCGGCGCTACCATGGTCTTCATGCTGACGGCCGGTGCGCTGGCGGCACCGCAGATCCTGGGCGGTCCCTCGTCCTTGTGGTTCACGCAGCTCGTCTATCAATGGTTCAATGACGCGCTCAACTGGCCGCGCGGTTCCGCCTACGCGATCATCCTCCTCGTCGTCTGCATGGCGCTCGTCCTTTTGGGCATGCGGGTCTTCAAGGTGCCGTTCGGGGCGATCGGCAAATGAATGTCGGCAAAGGCCTGAATGTGCTGCTTACGGCACTGTTCATCACCCTTTTCTTCGCCTTTCTCTTCGGCCCGCTGGTGATCATGGTGATCACCGCCTTCAACTCGTCCGTCTTTCCGAGGATCTCGCCCTGGGATTGCTTCACCACGGACTGGTTTCGGACATTGGCCGGCGACCGCATGCTGCTGAGCGGCCTGCTCAACACCATGATCATCGGCGCGGGCGTCATCATCGTGGCCGTGCCGGTCGGCCTTGCCGGCGCATTGGCGCTGGCGGAGGCTTCCGACCGCCTGCGCTCGATCCTCTATACGGTAATGATCGTGCCGATCCTGCTGCCGGGGGTCGTCATCGGCATCTCGACGATCATCTTCTGGAACTGGCTCTCTTATCGCCTGGGCGACCTGGAATTCCTGACCGACGGCATTTTCCTGTCGATCTTGGGCCAGGTGACCTTCATCGCCGCCTACTCGATGCTGGTCTTCACAAGCCGGCTGCAGCGCTATGATTTCGGCCTCACCGAAGCCGCACTCGATCTTGGCGCCACGCCGGGCCAAGCCTTCCGAAAGGTACTCCTTCCCTTCCTGCGCCCCGCCATCGCGTCGGCGGCGGTGCTGGCCTTCCTGTCCTCGGCCGAGAACTACAATACCACGGCATTCACGATCGGGGCGCAAAGCACCTTCACGACCGTCCTGGCCTCGAAGGTGCGCTACGGCATCAACCCCTCGATCTCGGCCGTGGCGGTCATCATCATCGCCATCACGCTCGTCGCCGCCATCATCAACGAAGTCCATGGGCGACGCCGTCACGCTCTCCTCTCGGGTGGCCGTGCCCGCGCTCGCATCATGGGTAATCCCATTCTGTGCATCGCCGGCCATCCGGCCTTCGTCGCCCTTATCCTCCTGGTGGCGATCGCCGCTGCCGTCGTCGCCGGCGGACGATACGATTCATCGGTCTGCACGGCGCGGATCCTGGAGGAAAAGCGTGCCTTGCAGGAAAAGTTGATGCAGCAGATGACCCCTGCCGCTCCCGCGTCAGAGACCACGCCCGCCCCACCCCCGCCGCCAACGAGCCCGCCCTCGACAGGCGGGGGACTTAATCCCTACAGCGGCGTGTTTGGCGGCGGCAGCCTCCCGGGGCCGGCCAACCCGGCGCCGCCCGCAACGCCGCCATCCCCAAGTGCCACGTCCTCGCCGTCGGCCGCTGGCCAGCCGACCAATCCCTATGCCAATGTGTTCTCGCCTGGGAATCTGCCAGGCGCGGCGGCCCCATCGTCACCGCCAGCGCCGCCGTCCACTTCGTCGCCACCTCCCTAGAAGGGGCAGCCTCATGAGCAGCATCGCCATTCGCCACGCCGAGATCGCGGTCAGGGATGGTCGTTTTCATGTGACCGAGGCGGGGGAGGGAGCGCCTTTGCTCCTCCTTCATGGATGGCCGGAATTCTGGCTCACCTGGGAACCGGTCATGCAGAGGCTGGGTGACCGGTTCCGGGTGATCGCCCCCGACCTGCGGGGATTTGGCGCCAGCAGCAAGCCGGCCGGTCCCTGGGGTGCGGCCGAGCATGCGGCTGACATGTTGGCTCTTCTGGAGGCCATGGGCATCGAGCGGCCGGGTATCGTTGGCCACGATGTCGGCGGCGCCGTGATGCTGCCGCTGGCGAGGCTCGCGCCCGAGCGGTTCAACGGGCTGTTCTTTTTCGGCTTCTTTCATCCGGGCATCGGCGCGCGCGCCGGCACCCCCGATCGGCTGAACGAGATCTGGTATCAATCCTTTCATCAGATGCCCATGGCGCCGGCCCTTGTCGGTGCCTCGCGTGAGTCCTGTCGCCTCTATATCGGCCATTTTCTCAGGCACTGGGCCCATCGCAAGGATGCCTTTGACGACGTCCTCGAGGCTTTCGTCGACAATTACATGGAGCCGGGCAACCTCGCGGGCGGCTTTGCCTATTATCAGGCGGCGCATGCGAGCCGAATCGCCGCCATGCGAGGCGACGGCCCGGTTCTGCCGCCGATCACGCTGCCTACTTGCGTGCGCTGGGCCATGAACGACCCGATTTTCCCTTATGCCTGGACCGATCGCCTGGGCGAGATCTTTACCGACCTCGATCTGGCCCCGATCGCCGACGTGGGCCATTTCGCGCATCGCGAAAATCCCGACGAGGCGGCCCGGCTGATCGCCGCCTTCTTCCAGGACCGCGCCTGATTCCTCAGGCGGCTTCGCCCCAGGTGCGGCGCAGGAGGTTCAGCCAGTTCCGGTGCGCGATTTTCTCGATAAGCGCCGCGCCGAAGCCGGCGTTGCTGCAGGCCTCCAAAAGCGCCGGCAGCCCGGCCGCATCGCGCAAAGGCCGGGGAATGGCCGCACCGTCGAAGTCGGAACCCAGACCCACATGGTCCTCGCCCAAGGCTTCGATCAGGGCAGCCAAATGACGAACAATGTCCTCAAGCGGCGTTTCAGGCTCGGTCCGGCCGTCGTCGCGCAGGAACGCGGTAGCGAAGTTGACACCGACCATGCCGCGGCTCTCGCGGATGGCCGCCAACTGCCGGGGCGTGAGGTTTCGGGCATGGGGGCAGAGCGCATGGACGTTGGAGTGGGTTGCAACCAAGGGCGCGTCGCTTAAGGCAGCGACGTCCCAAAAACCGCGTTCGTTCAGATGCGAGAGATCGATCAGGATCTTGAGCTGGTTGCAGCGGCGGATCAGAGCCTTGCCGACTTCCGTCAGCCCTTCGCCCGTGTCGGGCGTGCTGTTGAAGCGGAACGGGACGCCATGGCCGAAGATGTTGGGGCGGCTCCAGACGGGGCCGAGTGACCGCAGGCCGGCGGCATGAAGAACATCGAGCATGAAGAGATCGGGCCCCACCGCCTCCAGGCCCTCGACATGCATGACGGCGGCGATCTTGCCGCTCTGCATCGCCGTTTCGATATCGGCCGCGCTGCGGCAAACCTTGAAATCCTCAGGTGCCCGCTCCTCAATGCGGAGCAGCAGGGCCGCCATCTTGATCGTTGCCTGCTGTGCCGCCGGCAATTCCGGAGTCGGCGGCAGGCGAGCAGACTTGTCCTTCGTCAGTTCGGCGGGATCGGTAAAGACCGTCGAAGGGACGAAGATCGCGAACATGCCTCCGGCAAAACCGCCCTGCCGGCAGCGCGGCAGGTCGAGATGGCCCTCGCCATTGCCCTGCAGGAACACGCTGACAGGGTCCTCGGCTTCGCTGATGAACAGCCGGTAGAGCAGGTCATTGTGACCATCGAAGACGGGCACGGGCTTGGCGGGCGACAGGCTCAAGGCAGGGCAACTCCGAAAACATGCAAGGCTGAAGCCGACGGGTGGACGGCGCGGGTCCGGCCTGCCTAGAACGGGATGTCGTCGTCAAGGTCGTCGGCCACGCTGGGCCGCCTTGATTGGCTTCCACCCGCTGGCTGCGCGCCGCCGCGTGCCGGCTGGCTACGACCACCCGCATAACCCCCGCCGCTCGGGCCGGCATCGTCGTAGTCACCACCAAAGCCGCCCATGTCGTCACCCATTGGGCCACCGCCCTCATCGCCGCGGCCGCCGCCGAGAAGCGTCAGTTCGCCTCGGAAGCGCGAGAGCACGATCTCGGTCGAATAGCGGTCCTGGCCGTTCTGGTCCTGCCATTTGCGGGTCTGGAGCTGACCCTCGACATAAACGGTCCGGCCCTTTTGCAAAAAGCGCTCGGCGATGTCCGCCAGATTCTCGTTGAAGATCACGACGCGGTGCCACTCGGTTTTCTCGCGCCGCTCGCCTGACTGGCGGTCCTTCCAATTCTCCGACGTCGCGATCGAGAGATGGACGATTTTCTGGTTGCTCTGCGTGTAGCGGATCTCAGGATCACGTCCGAGATTTCCGACAAGGATCACCTTGTTGACGCTGCCTGCCATGGCTGTTCCCAACGATCGCTTAAAGGTCTGACACTTATAGACCGCAGTGTCGCTGCTTGTCCCTCCTCACGATGCTAACAAAAGCCTCAGCCTGATTTCACCACCCGGCAATTCGTCGTCTTCTGGGCGGCTATGGTCCAGGTCGCATTGTCGCCCTTGCCCTGTAATTCGTGCTGGCCGGAGGAGTACCGGAAGCCAGACGAGGTGACCTGCTCGGGGAGGACGAGCTCGTTGCCGGACGACGTTGTCACCTGCGCTCGATTATTCTCGAACTGCACGTTCAGGGAGCTGCCGTCGTCACAGGCGAAGCGGGCGGCACGCTCGCCCTCTGGCGCCGCCTGCACCGGGCCGCCGTCGCCCGCGGGCGTACGATCGCCGCTGCAGGCGGCAAGCAGCGGCAGGATAGCCAAGGCAACTAGCATGCGGTGCATGACGGATCCTTAACTCCAATACATGGGCAATGCCTAGTCCCGAAGGGCCGGCGGCTCGGGAGATGGCGCAAGGTTACGAATTTGGCAACCTCGCCCGGCGCGCGAGCTGGTCGGTTCCTCATACTAGTCGTTGCGTCTGCGTAACACTTGCCATCGAACGTAGGCCAACGGCCGGCTGGCATCTTGATGCGAAGGCTTTGTGAGCGATCATGCAGAGCGGAGCGAGCATGCGATGTGAGAGAGCATGTCGTGTCCAGGTTTTAACCAAGTAACCGTAACCCTTAAGCCCGCCCGGCCAGAATGACGGCTGACCATTGTCCCTGGACGCCGGAAGGTCCGATAGCGGACGGCATAGGATCAAACGATGAGAATGAAGAGCGCGCTTCTTCGCCATTCGGCTATTGTCTGCGCCGCGATTGTCGCGTCGACCGCGACGGTGAAGGCAGCCGAGGTCAAGCCGCTGGGTGCCCTGGATATTGGCGTCGGCGGCTATTCCAATTGGTATAGCATTTTTGGCAACATCGGTAACAAGGCAGGTGGCGGCAAGAACGGCACCTACGACTTCTTCACCGATAACGAGATCTACATTTATCCGACCTACAAGGACGCCAATACAGGTCTGGAATACGGTGCCGTCGTCCAGCTCGAGTCCGACACCAATACCAACAACAATGCCGATGAGACCTATGTCTTCGTCAAAGGCAAGTTCGGTGAGGTGCGCGTAGGCGACGGCAACGGCGTCGTCGAGCAGATGGTGACCGGCGCACAGCCCCTCAACAGCTTCACCGGCGGCCTCGACGGCATCGGCTCGGCGGATGATCAGGGTGTCCTGGCCTTCGGCACGAACACCTCCGATGCGACCAAGCTCGTCTATTATTCGCCGTCGTTCAGCGGTTTCCAACTGGGCGTCAGCTTGACCCCCAGCACCAATAGCGGCGGCCAGGACATCAAGACCACCAATGACGAAGGCGACGTGCAGGACGTGGTTGAAGGCGGCCTTGCCTACACCAATCAGTTCGGCGCCCTGGGCATCAAGACTTCAGTGACCGGTGCCGTCGGCCGCTTCTCCTCGGATGACGGACGGAGCCGCGACTATAACCAGATCGCGGGCGGCATTGATCTCAGCCTCTACGGCGTCACATTCGGCGGTGCGATCGGTCACACGAAGGGTGCCCGGCCGTTCTCGACGGCGGCAGGCGATGATGGCGACCTTAATGATGGTGGCTACATCGGCACCTTCGTCTTCGAGCCAGGTGCCAAGCAGACCTTCTACAATCTGGGCGCCACGACGGATGTCGGGCCGGTCAATCTCTCGCTCGTCTATGGTCAGGTGATCTCGAGCAGCGTTGGCGATCCCAACGGCACGCCTAACGGTAGAGATCCCGAGCCGCTGGCTGTCTATGGCGCGGCTTCCGTGCCGGTGGCACCGGGCCTCACGGTCGGTACCGAGGTCGGCTATTTCAACAACCGCGACAACACCTCCGACAATGGTGGCGTGTTCGGTATCGGCGGCGTGCAGCTGGCCTTCTAATGGCGGCCGGCCCCTCGATCTCGCGCTCGAGGGGCCGGCTCCAAATCAAGCTTCGGGCGGTATGCGCAGGGACTGGCCGGGATAGATGTGATCGGCATCCTTCAGCATCGGCCGATTCGCCTCGAAGATCTTGGGGTAGAGGCTGGCCTTGCCATAAACCGACTTCGCGATGGCGGAGAGCGTATCGCCCTTCTTGACCGTATAAAAGCTGCCCTCGGGCGCATTGTCCGCTGTTTTGATGTTGGAATCGACGGCGGCGATGCCGGCTACATTGCCCGCTGCCAGGATCGCCTTGTCGCGCGTCTCGGCGTCGGCGGCCTCGCCCGTCACCTTGGCGGTCTTGCCATCGACGGTGACGTTCAGTCCGGTGAGTTTCAGGCCCAGTCGGATCAGTTCCTCGGTGATGGAGCTGGCTTCCGGCGGCGGCGGTGCCGGCTTGCTCTCGTCCTGCACGGCGTCGGGCTTACTTTCATGCCCCGCGCTCAAAAGGCGACCGGCACTCTCGATGAAACTAATCAAACCCATGGACCTGACTCCTTGCTTTGGGTCTTCCTAACGGCGAGGCTTGGGCCAGGTTGCGAGCGATGCGGCTGGGCGGCCTTGTTCTCGCCCGCCCTCGGGCGCATCTATGGGTTGCCCCGATGCCGGTCTGCTCCGGCTATCCCGATCATCGCCGGACCTGCCCATGGACGACTTTATCCGCATCCGCGGCGCGCGCGAGCATAACCTTAAGGGTGTCGACGTCGACATTCCGCGGCACAAGCTCGTCGTCATCACCGGCTTGTCGGGGTCGGGCAAATCGAGCCTGGCGTTCGATACGATCTATGCCGAGGGCCAGCGCCGCTATGTCGAGAGCCTCTCGGCCTATGCGCGCCAGTTTCTCGAACTGATGCAAAAGCCGGATGTCGATCTGATCACGGGCCTCTCGCCCGCAATCTCCATCGAGCAGAAGACGACCTCGAAGAACCCGCGCTCCACCGTCGCCACGGTGACCGAGATCTACGACTATATGCGCCTGCTCTGGGCGCGTATCGGCATCCCCTATTCGCCGGCCACGGGCTTGCCGATCGAAGCGCAGACGGTCTCGCAGATGGTGGACCGCGTCATGGCGCTCCCCAAAGGCTCGCGCCTCTATATTCTGGCGCCCATCGTGCGTGGCCGGAAGGGCGAGTACCGCAAGGAATTGCGCGACCTGCAGCGCCAGGGCTTCCAGCGGGTGCGCGTCGATGGCGAGCTCTACGATGTCGAGGACGTCCCGGCCCTCGACAAGAAGAAGAAGCACGAGATCGAGGTCGTGGTCGACCGCCTCGTCACCGACAAGGACAGCGCGCAGCGTCTGGCCGAGAGCATCGAGACGGCGCTGAACCTTGCCGACCAGCAGCTCGTCATCATGGATGCGGGCTCGGGCGAGCGCACGGTCATGTCGGCAAAGTTCGCATGTCCGGTCTCGGGCTTCACCTTGCCCGAGATCGAGCCCCGGCTTTTCTCGTTCAACAATCCCTATGGCGCCTGCCCGGTCTGTGACGGCCTGGGCCGCAAACTCCTGATGGATCCCGAGCTCGTTGTACCCGACCAGGACAAGAGCCTCGACCAGGGCGCGGTGGAGCCCTGGGCGTCGCAGACGATGATGTATTACCCGCAGGCCCTGGCGTCGATCGCCAAGCATTACGGCGCCGACACGACCACGCCCTGGCGAGCGCTGCCGGAGAAGGTGCGGGACGTCATCCTGCATGGGTCGGGCAAGGAGCCCGTGCCGCTGGAGTTTGAGGACGGGCTCCGGCGGCTCAAGACCGACAAGCCCTTCGAGGGCGTGCTCCCCAACCTGCAGCGGCGCTGGCGCGAGACCGACTCGGTCTGGATGCGCGAGGAACTCTCCAAGTATCAGAGTTCCTCCTCCTGCGAGGCCTGCAGCGGCTACCGCCTGAAGCCGGAGGCGCTTTGCGTCAAGATCGACAGGCTGCATGTGGGCGAAGTGACGGGGATGTCGATCCGCGATGCGGCCGACTGGTTCGAGGCGCTGCCGGCCAAGCTCTCGGCCAAGCAGAACGAGATCGCCACGCGCGTGCTCAAGGAGATCCGCGAGCGCCTGGGCTTCCTTAACAATGTGGGCCTTTCATACCTGACGCTCGCGCGCGATTCGGGCACGCTCTCCGGCGGCGAGAGCCAGCGCATCCGCCTGGCCTCGCAGATCGGCTCGGGCCTGACAGGCGTCCTTTATGTGCTGGATGAGCCCTCGATCGGCCTGCATCAGCGCGACAATGACCGGCTGCTCGAGACGTTGCGCAACCTGCGCGACATCGGCAACACGGTCATCGTCGTCGAGCATGACGAGGACGCCATCCGCATGGCCGATCATCTGATCGACATGGGGCCTGGCGCCGGCGTGCATGGTGGCCTGGTCGTGGCCGAGGGCACGCCCGAAGAGGTGATGGCCAAGTCCGAGAGCCTGACCGGCCAGTATTTGACCGGCCGGCGCGAGGTGCCCATTCCGGCCAAGCGGCGAACCGCCAAGCAGGGTCGGTGGCTGGAAATCACGAACGCCACCGCCAACAATCTCCAAGGCGTTTCGACGCGCTTTCCGCTCGGCACCTTCACCTGCGTCACCGGCGTCTCCGGCTCCGGCAAGAGTTCGCTCGTCCTGGACACGCTCTATCCGGCCCTGGCCAGGAAATTGAACGGTGCCCGTGCTTTACCGGGTCCGCACGACGCGCTCGAAGGCGTCGAGTTCCTGGACAAGGTTGTCGACATCGACCAGTCGCCCATCGGCCGCACACCGCGCTCCAACCCCGCGACCTATACGGGCGCCTTCACGCCGATCCGCGACTGGTTCACCGAGCTGCCGGAATCGAAAGCGCGCGGCTACAAGGCCGGCCGCTTCAGCTTCAACGTCAAGGGGGGCCGCTGCGAGGCCTGCCAGGGCGATGGCGTCATCAAGATCGAGATGCATTTCCTTCCCGACGTCTTCGTCACTTGCGACGTCTGCAAGGGCAAGCGCTTCAACCGTGAGACGCTCGAGGTCAAATATCGCGACAAGTCAATCGCCGACGTGCTCGACATGACCGTCGAGGACGCCGTCGAGTTCTTCAAGGCCGTGCCGTCGGTGCGTAACCGTATCGAGACGCTCCTCAAGGTGGGCCTTGGCTACGTCAAGATCGGCCAGCAGGCGACGACGCTCTCGGGCGGCGAGGCGCAACGCGTCAAGCTCGCCAAGGAGTTGGCGCGGCGGGCCACCGGTCAAACCATCTACATCCTGGACGAACCCACGACGGGGCTGCATTTCGAGGACGTCCGCAAGCTGCTCGAAGTACTGCATGCCCTGGTCGACCAGGGCAACACAGTGGTTGTGATTGAGCATAATCTCGAAGTGATCAAGACGGCGGACTGGCTCATCGACATCGGTCCCGAGGGCGGCTCGGGCGGCGGCCGCATCGTTGCGGAGGGCACGCCCGAGGACATTGCTCTCGCCGAAGCCAGTCATACGGGCCTCTATCTGGCGCGCATGCTGCCGATCTTGAAGAAGGGCAGGCGCGGCAAGAGGAGCGCCTAGGGCGGGCCCCGACGCGCTATTTTCTCATAGCGCTTAATGAGGCGATCACGCCTGAGCTTTGAGAGCCGCTCCAGCCAGAAGACGCCGTCCAACTGATCGATCTCATGCTGAAGGCAGCAGGCGAGAAAACCTTCGGCCTCCAATCGGTGAGTCGCCCCGCTCAGATCCTGATAGGCAATAAGGACGCGGGCAGGGCGCAGAATGGTTTCCCGCACGCCCGGCATCGAGATGCTGCCCTCCTCGAACCGTGCGCTGTCGGCGCTGGCTTCAAGGATCGCCGGGTTGACGTAGGTGACAGGCCCCTGACCCAGGTCAATCACGGTGATTCGCTGCAGCACGCCTACATGCGGGCCGGTGATCCCAACCCCTTCGGCGGCGCGCATGCTCTCGAGGAGGTCGTCCGAGAGGGCCTGAAGTTCGGGGTCGAACGCTGTTACGGGCGCACAGGGCTGACGCAGGCGGGGGTCGGGATGGAGGACGATCGGTCGGGCCGTCATCGGGAGGAGCTCAAGGGATCAGCCGGTCGCGGCGCAGTTGTTCGAACAAGGCAAAAAACGCATCGTCGGTCGACTGGTAGCCCGTCCATCCGAGTCGGCGGCTCTTCGACATGTCGGTTACCACTTCGATCGGCCGGCCGAGATCGGCGTCCGTGTGCCAGGGCGAGGCCAGCCGGTCCAAAGCGGGCTCGGCCAGGTCGTAGCGCCGGGCAATATCGCGCCAGATGGGGCCATCCTCGGCCATCACCTGCTCGAGCGGCCGTACCGTCCCGTCGAAGGGCTCGGCCTTGATGCCGAACCAGCCGGCCAGCCGCTCCCACATCCATTGCCAGCGAAAGACGTCGCCGTTCACGACGTTGAAGGCCTCGTTCGCCGCTGCCGGGGTTGTTGCCGCCCAGAGCATATGCTGGCCCAAAAGCCGCGCATCTGTCATGTCGACGAGGCTCGTCCATTGTGTAGCCACGCCGGGAAAACGGAACGGCCGTCCGGTCTCGCGGCAGATCGTGGCATAGACCGCAAGCGTCGTGCCCATGTTCATGGCATTGCCGACGGCCTTGCCGATCACCGTATGCGGCCGGTGCACGCTCCAGGCAAAACCGTCCTCCTTGGCGGCAGCGAAAACCTCGTCCTCCTGGGCATAGTAGAAATTGTCGATGGCAAGCCGGCCCTGCTCCTCGCGGAAGGGCGTCTGCGGCAAGGTCCCCTTACCATAGGCCTCGAAGGGGCCGAGATAGTGTTTCAGGCCCGTCACCAGGGCCACATGGCGGACCGAGCCCGCGGGGCGAAGGGCTTGAAGGGCGTTCCGCACCATGGCGGCGTTGACGCGGATATTTTCGGCCTCGGTTGGCTGCCGCAGCCAGCTTGCCAGGATGACGAGCGATGGCTTGACCCCCTGGAGGGCCAACTTCAGACCGTCCGGATCGAGCAGGTCGGCCGCAACCGGTGTCACGCCCGCCTGCGGCACGGGCCGCCGCGCCAGCCCAGTCACCTCAAGGCCCGCTTCCGTCAGCACCTTGGCGGCAGCGCTGCCGATGATACCGCTGGCGCCGATGATCAGGGCATTCTCTGCCATGCGCATTCCTCCGCTTCGATTGAGGCTACGACGTAGTGCTTGCGGCCCGCTGGATCTAGAAGGCACCCGAACGGATCATAGACACCATCGGGTAACCACCATGCAGGCAGGCTCACCGGACCATGAATGGCGCGAAGACTGTGCGCCGCGCCGCGTCCTCGAGATCTTCGCCAGCAAATGGACCAGCATGATCCTCCACGTCCTGGACAAAGAGCTGGCGGGCGAAGCGCGGACGGGCGTTCTCCTGCGCAGCCTGCCGGGCATTTCCAAGAAGATGCTTACCCAGACCCTGCGCGATATGGAGGCAGGCGGCTTGGTCCTGCGGCACGTGCATGGGACTGTGCCCCCGGCCGTGAACTACAGCCTGACCGATCTCGGCCGCCGGTTCGTCCAGCCGATCGACCTCCTCTATGGCTGGGCGCGGGCGAACGCGGATGCATTGGACGCGCTGGTCGCCCGGCCACGTACAAGACGGCGGTCGGGTATCTCAGACCGGGGTCTGACAGACATCGACCCAGCTAGCCTCGCATAGGGCGGCCAGCCGTATGGGCGAGAGACGGACGGCGCTATTGGTCGAACCCGCCGCCGGAATGACTTCGTCGAATGACTTGAGCGAGACATCGCAATAGACGGGCAGGGGGCTTGCCAGCCCAAAGGGACAGACGCCGCCCACCGGGTGGCCCGTCAGGATCGCAACCTCGTCCGCTGCCAACATCCTGGGCTTGCCGCCGAAGGCGTCCTTGATCTTGCGGTTGTCCAGCCTGGCGTCGCCACGCGTCACGACGAGGATGACCTTCTCGCCGATGCGAAGCGAGAGGGTCTTGGCGATCTGCGCCGGCGCCACGCCGTGGCCGGACGCCGCCTCGGCCACGGTCGCCGTCGAGACGGGGAGTTCGATGATTGCGAGGTCCGGGGCTCGCTCGCTCAGGAAATCGCGCACGGATGAAAGGCTCATGTCGCTCTCTTAAAATCGCCCGGCCGAGGGGCGTTCACAGGTTCCAGGATCGTCGATCGATCGCCAGCCGGATCGCGCGCGATCAGCCGCAAGTCGCCGAATTGCACGCCGCGCTCGCTGCTGACCTGGTCGGCGAGATTCTGGATCTCCATGGCGGCACCGCGCAGCACTGCCACTTCCAGGCAGAGATGATGGTCAAGATGGAGATGCAGGGTCGAGAGGTTGAGCACATGGTGGTCGTGGTGCGTGTGGGTCAGCTTGCGCGCCAGATCGCGCCGCTCATGATCAAACATGTAACTCAAGATGCCGATCGCCGGCCGTTGGCCGGAGGCTTCGTCACGGCCGACATGGTCGCGCACGAGATCGCGCACAGCCTCCGAGCGGCTGGCATAGCCCCTGGCGGCTACGTGACGATCCAGGATTGCCGCGGTCTCATCGTCGAGGCTGACCGTTATCCGCTGCATCCGATGGCCTCCTTGCGGCGATGATCAGCCGACATCCATCAGGCTTGGGCGACCATCGGTCAACCACGCTTGCCGCAACCGTCTTGGCATGGCACTTGCCTTTATGAGGAAACGATCAAATCGTATGAAACCGGGCCTTCAGGCGCGGGGAAACGGAGTTCCGCATGAAGTGCGCCGCCCGGATAGCTGGTGCCGAAAGGGTGGCCGCGACCCGCTGGCGGGCCGCCTTCATGATCACCGCGTTGGTCCCAGCCAACCTTCTGACCTGGCTTTGGGCCTATGCGGCCTTCGCCGACCAGCCGGCCTTGATGGGCACCGCCCTCCTCGCCTGGGTTTTCGGCCTGCGGCACGCCATGGACGCCGATCACATTGCCGCCATCGATAATGTCGTCCGCAAGCTGATGCAGGAAGGCCGGCGGCCGATCGGCGTCGGCTTCTTCTTCTCGCTTGGCCATTCGAGCGTGGTCGTCCTCGCCTGCCTCGTGATCGCCCTGACGGCCGCCACCTTCAAGGATCAGGTCTTGAGCTTCGGCAGCCTTGGCGGCTTCATTGGCGGGACGGTCTCGACGTTCTTTCTCCTCATGATCGGCTTTGCCAATCTCGTTATTCTGAAGGGCGTCTGGCGCAATTTCCAGCAGGCGGCGGCGGGTCGCGCGGTCGATGAGGAAAGCCTCGACATGCTGCTCTCCGGGCGGGGCTTCCTGGCCCGGCTGCTCCGGCCGCTTTTTCGCGCGATCCGGAAAAGCTGGCACATGTATCCCTTGGGCTTTCTCTTCGGGCTGGGCTTTGACACGGCGACCGAGATCGGTCTCTTGAGCATCGCCGCGACGCAGGGCTCGGCCGGGCTCTCGCCCCTCGACATCCTGATCTTTCCCTGTCTTTTCACAGCCGGCATGGCCCTCGTCGACAGCCTGGACAGCATCTTGATGGTCGAGGCCTATGGCTGGGCCTTCGTCAACCCGATGCGCAAGCTTTGGTACAATCTGACGATCACCGCCGTGTCGGTCGTGGTCGCCCTCGTCATCGGCCTCATCCAGGGCTTCTCCCTGCTGGCCGACTATTTCGGCCTTGAGGGCGGTTTTTGGGCAATGATCGCCGGATTGTCGGACGATCTCGCCGATTTCGGCTTCCTCATGGCAGGCATCTTTGTGCTCGCCTGGGCGATCTCAGCACTTGTCTATCGCTGGAAGCGCTTCGGCGAGGTTGCAGCACAGCCCTGAGTTCGCACGTTTCATGGCACTGAATACGGCAGAACTCCGGGTAGCCTAGGGCTTCTTCCTGATCACCGGCTCGGTGCTGCCGGCCTAATCCTTGAGCTCGAGCCTGCCTTCACCTCGCGACGCTCGCTTTGAGCGCCCGTGGCATCGTCACCCAGCACGATCCCGGGCCGGACCAGCAACCGGCCCGTCTGCTGTGGCAGGCAATGCGGCTGGTCGGTCAAGCTCTCGCCTGGTGCCCTGGCGTCACGCTCATGCCGAGCGAGAGGCCCAGCCGCTCGGCGGCGGAGGCACCATTCATGGCGATCTCGATCAGACCCAGCGCGTTGACGTAGCAAAAGGCCTGACCCGGCGGCACCTCGCCGAAGACACGTGCCCTGGCCAGGCAGTCCGCGCCCACGCGAAGCGTGCCATCCTCCGGCATGGCCTCGGCCCGCATGCCCGTCATGGCATTGCCATAGCGATCGACATAGACGATGGCCGCCAGATCGTCGGGCCAGTCGGCAAAGCGCCTGGGGCTGGCCGGTGCGAGCTTGGCGGTCTGCCCGCGCGCAAGATCGGCTGCGACCGGCGCAAACAGATCCCGGCCATGGAAGCTTGGCGAAAGCTCCACCGGCCGCCAGGCGATGGCGTGCGTCCGAGCGCTCTCTGCGCGACGGAGCACGAGTTCGAAGAGGCCATTGTCCGGCCCGACCAGCCAGCGTCCGTCCACCTCGATGGCCAGCGGCTGTCGCGCCGTCCCAACGCCCGGATCGACGATCGCCAGCACGATGTCGGACGGCTCGATCCGGGCCATGAGGGCGGCCAGGAGATAGGCCGAGAGGCGCGACTCGAAGGCCGGCGCGTCGTTTAAAAGATCGATCACCGGAACTTCCGGCGCCAGCCGGCGAAGCACGGCGATCATCTGACCCAGATAGGGGCCGTTCGGGCCGAAATCGGTGAAGGTGTGGATCATTCGGCCAGTGTTCGCGTCGCCTGGACCCACCATTCGGGGTGGCGCGTGGCAAGACGCATGGCAGCGGCCGAGGCAGCCCGCGGCGTCGGGAAGAGACCAAAACAGGTGGCACCACTGCCGGACATGCGGGCGAGCGCGCAGCCGGGGAGCTCCTGGATTTCCGTCAGGACGTCGGCGATCGCGGGGGCTAGCCGTATGGCTGGCGCCGCCAAGTCATTGCGTCCGGCCTGGAGCCAGCGCACGAAGCCGGCGGCATCATCCGGCGGAGGCGTGGCCTGGGGTCGCGGACCGCCCTCTGCGGGCCGCCGCGCCGCAAAGACGCGCCCGGTCGCGACGCCTAGTCCCGGGTTGGCGAGGACGATGGGAAGCGAAGGGGCCGCTATGGGGGTCAAGCGTTCGCCTGCGCCCTCCATGCGAGCGGGCCGCTGGGATAGACAGACTGGCACGTCCGCGCCTAGCCCCTGGGCCAGATCGTGAAGAGCCGGCGCCTCGACGCCCCAGAGGGCCTGAAGGCCGCGCAGCGTGGCGGCCGCATCGGCGGAGCCGCCGCCGATGCCCGATGCCACGGGCAAATGCTTCAGGAGGCCGATCCGCACGGCCGGGGCACGGGAGACCGATGCCGCAAGGGCCAACGCTGCACGGGTGACGAGATTCTCGGCGCCGGGCGAAAGACTAGGGGCGAAGGGACCGTCGATCTGCAGACGGTAGTCGGCCGCGGGCTCGAAGGTCATGTCGTCGCCCAGGGCCGTGAAGACGGTGATACTGTCGAGATCGTGCCGCCCATCCGGTCGCCGGCCCAGGACGTGGAGGTCGAGATTGATCTTTGCGCGCGCGGTTTCGCGGATCACGGCCAGCCCCTGTCTCAGCCGCGCGAGGATTTGTTGTCCGGCAGCCGGGGCAGACCGTCATTGAGCTTCTTCTCGATGTCGGCCGTCTGTTCGGCGGTCGGATTGAGCGACAGGCTGCGATGCCATTGGAAGCGGGCTTCCCGCTCGCGTCCGGCCCGCCAATAGGCGTCACCCAGATGGTCGTTGATCGTGGCATCGCCCGGCTGCAACTCGACAGCGCGTTCCAGATAGGCAACCGAGCGGGGGATGTCGCCCAGTCGAAAATAGGCCCAGCCCAGGCTGTCGACGACGAATCCGTCATCGGGCCGCAATTCGACGGCCTTGCGCAGCATCTGGCGCCCCTCCTCCAGATGGATGCCCTTGTCGACCCAGCTATAGCCCAGATAGTTCAGGACATAGGGCTGGTCGGGCTGAAGCTTGAGTGCCTTCTTGAAATCCGCCTCGGCCTGGGGCCAGCGGTCCGTGCGCTCGTAGGTGATCCCGCGGGCATAGAAGAGGCGCCAGTCCTGCGCGTTCGGGTCGTGCAGTCGCTGGACTGCCTGCGTGTAAGCCTGCTCGGCCTCGGTGAATTTTTCCTTCTGGCGCAGCATGTCGCCCAGCGTGATCAGCGCGTCCAGCCGCTCGGGACGGTCCTGCGCCATCTGCCGCAGCATCGCTTCCGCCTTGTCGCTCTGGCCGATCTGGTCGAGCGTCGCCACCTTCAAGAGTTCGACATCCCAGGCGAAGGGCGACTCCTTGGGCACGCGATCAAAGGCGGCGATCGCGCCGTCGCCGTCATTGCGCGCCAGCAGAGCTCGACCGATCAAAGCCAGCGTATCGCCCGCCTTGGGGTCGAGATAGGCCGAGAATCGCGCATAGATGAGGGCTTGGCCGACCGCTTGCTGGTCCTGCAGTGCCGCAGCCAGGCTCATCAACGTATCGGCGATGCCCGAGGTCGCGTCCCTGATGGCGACGGGCGGCTCCTGACCTTCGCGTACGCGTGCCATCGCCTCCTCGATCGCCGAGTTCTCCTCATAGAATTGCATCTGGCCCTGGAGCGCCTGGAGGGCCCCGCCTTTATCGCCTCGCCGCACATCAAGGCCGGTCAGGCTCATGGCGATTCGCAGCGGCGATGGACGGTCGCCGACGAGCAGCGCCTTCAGCTGGTCGCGCGCGGCATCGACCTTGCCGTCCAGCGCGTCCATCATCGCCAGGTGGTAGGCACGCAGTCCCTCGAAGCCGTCGTCGGGCTTGGTCTCGCGAAGCAGTGCTCGAGCGGCGTCTTTCTGGCCGGCGCCATAAAGAGCCCAGGCGCGCATGACCGGTGCCGCGATGGCGGCAACGCCCCGATTGCCGATCGCTTCGAAGATCGTAGCCGCGGCGGCGAACTGCCCCCGCTTGACGTTGCCGAGAGCGAGAACGAGCCTTGCCTCCTCGGCATTCGGATCGAGGGCCAGGAGCGAGGATGCCGCCTTTTCGTCGTAGCTGCCCTGGGCCAGCCCCACCGCGAAGACCTGATGCCGCAATTCCTGATTATCGGGATCGGCCGTCAGCGCCCTGTCCAGCGACTCTCTCGCCGTCACAAGGTCGCCATGCTCCATCGCGAACTGGCCGACCAGGTAGTTGCCGGCGGTGGAGTCCGGCCAGGGCTTGCTGGTGTCGCCGGTCGAGATCAGCTGCAATCCGGCCGATTGTCCGTCGGTACAGCCCACGCCCACGACGAGCAGGCAGGCAAGTGCCAGGCTGAGCGCCACGGATCGCCGCCGCCCTGTTGTCGTTGCCTGGAATCCGTCACGCCCGAGCGCACCCGTATGGGCCGGGGATCGGAAGGCAACGTCGGGACGCTTGAGAAGGGGAGCCATGCCGGTTGCTTCACTCGCGATCAAATAGGTCAGAGATAGCACCGGAAGCGGCGCTTGCGGCGAGCTTGTTGCAAAAGCGCATCGCGCACCGACGCTCTTAAAGACTTGACCCAGAAGCCGCTTTTGGTCAAACGACGGTGAGTACCAGCAGAGCCGCCTTGAGCGCACGGAGCCGGCCTTGGGCCGACGGATCCGCCGGCAATTCGATGGCGTGCGTTTCGGAGTTGTTTAAAGATCATGTTGAAGACGTCAAAGAGCAAGAACGATCCCTCGGCGCGCGGTCCCGCTCAGCAGGCCAAGATGTTCGACGGCAAGAAGGTCAAGCCCGCTCTTTATGTGGGCACCGCGGTTGGTCACGGCCGCTACATCGCTGCGCAGGACGAGGGTGGTAAGCTGATCACCGATCGCGAAGGCCGTCCGCTCGCCTATCGCGATATCTAAGCGGCGTGGAAAGCAGCGCCCTTTTCGGGCGCTGTTTGTCTTGTTTCCTGTGTCCGGCAGCATGGGGCTGCCGGGTGCCACCATTCGGAGGTGCGGCGACGTAGGCCCGTCGCGCGCTAATCGTCCAGGACAGTCATCGACCACAATCGTTTGATGCCAGAAGAGGCTTCGCGATGGGGAATCGATGGTGTCATGCAAGGGGGAAGCACAAAGCCGTGCCACGGACGCGATGATGCCGCCCGCGCTCACGGAAGGGTTCGCCAGTGTCGACAGCCTGCAAGGCTTGGTCGGTCTGCTGGTCGCCGATCCGCTCGACCCCACCTCCTTTCAAACGACCGCAGGATTTGCCGCCTGGCTCGAATGGCAGGCGATCGCGGGCGTCGATGATTGTCTCCTCGATCCCCATGTCCCCCTGCGGCCGGCACCGGCACCCGTCCGACCGGCCGCGCCCGTCCTTGCATCCGCTGCTATCGAAGAGGCAAGGGATCGGGCTGCCCGCGCGCGCGATCTGGACGAACTCGGCCATCTTCTTGCCGAGTTTGACGGCTGCGGCTTGAAATCCACCGCCTCGCATCTTTGCTACGCCATCGGCACGCCGCGCGCGCGCTTGATGATCGTTGGCGACACGCCCACCACCGAGGACGATCTCGAAGGGCGGCCCTTTGCCGGCGACGTCGGCCTCCTCCTGACGCGCATGCTGGCCTCGATCGGTCTCTCGCCCGAGAATGTCTGGGCCACCAATACCGTCTTTTGGCGGCCTCCCGGCAACCGGCCCGCGTCGGCCGTTGAGATAGAAATCTGCAGGCCGTTCGTCGAGCGTCAGATCGAGTTGCTCTCCCCAGATCTCATTTTGACCTTGGGCGGCCCGGCAACCCGTGCCCTGCTGGCGGCCGAGGGTGGCGAGAGCCGCCTGCGCGGTCGGGCCTATCGCTATGGCACAGGCGGACTCGATATAGCCGCCCGCGCCACCTTTCACCCAGCGACTCTGCTTCGCGAGCCGCTGAAGAAACGCCTTGCCTGGCGGGATCTCCAAGAGGTCGCCCGCCTGCTCAGCCATCGCCAGGAGGGGATGCAAAAGACATCGCCCCGGCATGCTCGGCCGTTGCCCCGGCCGTCGCACGACACCGAGCCGGAGGGAGGTCCGACGCTTTCCTGACCGAGCGGGACCGAAGATCCCGAGCCATGATCCCGGAAGAGAATACAAAAGAGAAACACCGACACCCATGCAAAGAGCCGACAGCCCTAGATGGGGTGCCAGGATGTTGATGGCCGCGACCGGATTGCTCGTCTGGCAGGCTGCTGGCCCCATCGATCACGCATTCGCCGCTGATGCCCGACCGGCGGCGCGTGTTCAAAGCGTCGTCGTCACGCGCGGCCTCGATCGCTTGACGTCGCCCTTGAGCGATGCCGATCTGGCGCGGTATCGCGATATCTTCGCCCTCCTCGACGCCGGACAGGTGTCTCGCGTTGCTCCCTTAATGGCAGGCATCCAGAACCGCCTGCTGGAAGGCCATGTCCAGGCCATGGTCTTCGTCAGCCGCGGCTACAAGCCCAGCTACGACGAACTCGTCTCCTGGCTGCAACGATATGGCGATCTGCCAGAGGCAGGTGCCGTCTATCAAAGCGCTTTGCAGATGCGGCCGCGTGGCGCCATGGCGCCGCCAGCCCCTCTGAGCAACAATGTCGCCAATACCGTGACGAATAGCGGTGCCTACCTGCCCGGACCGCTAGACAGTAGGGATCGAGAGGTCCGGGCCGCCTTCAAGGCGGGCCTTGATGCGTGGCGCGCCCGTAACTACCAGAGCGCCGCGCAACTCTTCAGCGCCATGGCTCAGCGTACCGACCTCGGTGGCGAGGAGCGGGCGGCCTCGGCGGTGTGGGCGGCGCGCGCCGACATGCGTTCGGGCAGGCCGCAGCAGGTCGTAAGGTTGCTCGACATTGCCGTCGGCGCCAGCCAGGACTTTTACGGGATGGTGGCCCAGGCTCTCCTGGGCGGCCCCGTTCTCTCGCCCGCGGGCCAGGCCGGACTACCCGGAAGCAATGCGTTGGCGGGCGTGACGCATGAGCCTGCCGCGCAGCGGGCCGTGGCCCTGGCCAAATTGGGGCTTCCGGATCTGGCCGATGAAGAGCTGCGCGGCCTTGCCGCCCATTTGCCGTCGGATCGTGCGCCAGCCGTTGCGGCGCTGGCCGAAACGCTGCAACTGCCGGGTGCCCGCAGCCGGGTCAACCAGGTGACGCTCGAGCATGTTGCGGTCCGGTCCGATCCCAGCGCGTTCCCGATGCCGGATTATGTCCCGGATTCGGGCTTTGCCATCGATCGGGCGCTGCTTTTTGCCATCATGCGCGCGGAGAGCGGCTTTCGGCCCAATGCCGGCAGCCGGGCAGGTGCGCGGGGGCTCATGCAGCTGATGCCTGCAACGGCGCGCAGTGTCGCCCAATGGGCCGGCATCAGCTACAAGGGAGCCAAGTCCCTGCGTGATCCTGGCAAGAATCTCGATCTTGGCCAGGCCTATGTTCAGCGCCTGCTGGAGAGCCCGACGGCAGGGGTTAGCCTCATCCATCTCCTGGCATCCTACAATGCCGGAGACGGGGCGGTCGGCAATTGGATGGACGGCCCGCTTGCCGACGCAAGCGACGATCCGTTGCTTTTCATCGAGGCTATTCCCTATGCCGAGACGAGGCAGTACGTAAAAAAGGTGCTGCTCAATCTTTGGACCTATAGTGAGCAGATGGGCCAGCCGCATCCTTCCTTGCGGGCACTTGCTGAGAATAAATGGCCCGAGCCCGATGTGACGCAGCCGGCAACGCAGATGGCCGGCTACAGCGGCGGCGGTGGCTATCGGATACAGAATGTCGACACCAGCATCGGATCCTATCGATAAGAGCCGGCCGTTCCGACCGGTCAGGATTGCCATCCTGACCGTTTCCGATACGCGCGGTCTGACTGACGATCGCTCCGGCGACACGCTCGTCGCCCGTCTTGAGGGGGATGGCCACCAGTTGGCCGCGCGCGCGATCGTGAAGGATGATGCGGTCCTGATCGAAGCGCAGCTGAGGCGCTGGATCGATGATCCCATGGTCGAGGTGGTGATCACCACCGGCGGGACGGGCGTCACGGGGCGTGACGTTACGCCGGAGGCGCTGGACCACGTGGCTGAAAAGAAGATCGCCGGCTTTGGCGAGCTCTTCCGTATGCTGAGCTATGCCAAGATCGGCACCTCCGCCGTTCAGAGTCGGGCGGATGCCGGGGTTGCCGGCGGGACCTATATTTTCTGTCTGCCCGGTTCAACTGGTGCGGTGAAGGATGGCTGGGACGGCATTCTTCGCAGCCAGCTCGACATCCGCCATCGGCCCTGCAATTTCGCCGAGCTGCTGCCGCGCCTAAAAGAACGTTAGCGCGCGGCGCCTAGCCGCCCAAGGCGTCCAATCGCTGTTTGACCGCGGCATAGTCTGCCGCTTTCGGATCGAGCAGCGAGAGCGTTTTCTCCCATTTGCGCCGGGCCTCGGCCTGATCGCCCTCTTGCAAGGCATGCACACCCAGGAACCAGAGTGCCGCCGGCTGGTCGGGATTGAGCGATATCGCCTTTGAGAACAGCTGGGCGGCCTCGTCACCAACCTCAGGGAGCTTGGTTTGTGCCGAGATCGGCCCAACCAGCGACTGCGCGTAGTCCAAAGGAATAGTCGGGTCGTCGGGTGCCAGGGCCATGGCCTTGGCGAACGCGGCGCTGGCCGCCTCCTTGTCGCCCATCATCGCCCGAGCCTGCCCTAGTCGCTGCCAGCCGGTCGCATCCCCGCCCTCCCGCTCCAGTCGCGCCTGTAGGCGGTCCACCATGCCTCGTATGGCGGCGTTGCGCTGATCGGGCGGCAAGGAAGCCAGCCGTCGCGCTTCGTCATCCGGTGAGGGCGTACTCGGCGGCGGGGGCGCGGGCAGGTTGGCCAGGATGGTGTCGGGCGCGATCCCATATTGCGTGGCGGCGTTGCGGATCGACGCCTCCATGTCGGCACGCCAGGATGCTCCGGCCGGCGCTGCCGCCAAGAGCTGCCGCCAGCGCTCAACGGCCCCCGGGCGATCGCCGCTTTCGGCGTGCGCCAGCCCGATAAAATAGAGTGCGCGCGGGTCGCCCGGCTGGACGACGAGGAGATGCTCGAAAGTCGCCTGGGCTTCCGGGGTTACGCTGTTGGCGCGCCTGGCCAGCGCCTCGCCCAGCCCCGCCAGCATGTCAGGCTGGTCGGGCGACAGGCTCTGTGCCCGGCGGTAAGCCGCAATCGCTCCTTCAAGGTCGGCAAGGACCATCTTCGAGCGGCCGAGCCTCAGCCAGCCATCAAGATCGTCGGGCTTGGCCTGCAACCGTTGTTCCAATCCGGCGACCATGCCCTTGATCTGGGCCAGCTGCGGATCCTCGATCGGTCGTCCGCGGCTGGCGATCGGCTGGTCGGGAAGGTCGGGATGACCGATATCGGCGTAAAGGAGGGCCGCCAGCACCGGCACCGCTGCGGCCAGGGCCAGCCCGACGCCAAGGCTGCCTCTCGATCGGCTCGGACTTGCCGGTTCGGGAGCAGACGCCCGACGTCCAGCCTTCAAAAGGCGGCGCTCGACCTCGATCCGTGCCGCCTCCGCCTCGGTCGGCTGCAGAACGCCACGCTCGAGGTCGCGCTCGATCTCGCGGAGCTGGTCGCGATAAATCGAAAGTTCGCTTTCCCTCGTCGAGAGATGGATGCGTTGGCGCCAGAAGGGGAGCAGCAGCAGGCCACCGGCAACGAGGCTGAGGGCGATTAGGGTCAAGATGAGCGGCGTCATGAGGTCCTGGTCTCACCGCCGGCATGGACGAGTCGATCGAGCTCAGCCTGCTCCGCTGGGTCGAGAGGCTGCGTCTGCAATGTCGCGCCTTGACGCCGGCGCAGCGCGACGAATGCCAGGGCCGCGCCCAATGCGACGAGAATGAAGGGGCCGAGCCAGAGGAAGATGGTTGCCAGCCGAAAAGGTGGCTTCAAGAGGACGAAGTCGCCATAGCGGGCAACGAGGAAGTCGCGGATGGCCTGGTCGCTGTCGCCCGCCACGATGCGCTGGCGCACGATGCGCCGAAGATCACGTGCCAGATCGGCACCTGATTCCTCGATCGATTCGTTCTGGCAGACAAGGCAGCGAAATTCCTGACCCAACCTCTCCGCACGCGCCTCCTGGACGCGGTCGGGCAGAAGTTCGTCGGCGTCGATCGCCAAGGCCGCGCCGATGGGCCAGAGGGCCAGGACCAGGAGGACGGCCCGCAGAAGCCGGCTCATCGCGTCAATGCCTTCAGGACCGGCCGGATGTTCTCCTCCAGCTCACGCTCCTGAATGGCGCCGGCCAGGCGATAAGCGATCTTGCCGTCCTTGCCGATGATGAAGGTCTCGGGCACGCCATAGACGCCAAAGTCAATCGCTGCCCGGCCGTCGCGGTCAGCACCGATCTTTTGATAAGGCGAGCCCATCTCGGCCAAAAAGCGCGCCACGTCCTCGGGCTTGTCCTTGTAGTTAATGCCGACGACGGGGATGCCTTCCTTAGCCAGCCGCATGAGCATGGGATGCTCGACCTTGCAGGGGATGCACCAGGAGGCAAAGACGTTGACCAGCATGACCTGGCCATGGCCGAGATCAGCGGTCTTCAAGCCGCCATCTTCTCGTCCGGCCAGCGGCGGCAGGTCGAAGGCCGGGACCGGCTTGTCGATCAGCGCTGAGGGCAGCTTCTCTGGATCGCGCGTCAGTCCGACCGCCAGGAAGCCACCGACGCCAACGAAAACGAAAAGCGGCAGCAGGAAGAGCCAGCGCCAGCGCGACTTCGGGGTGCGATCCAAATCCGTCGCTTCCGGTCGATGCGTGATGGCCATCGAATTTCCAGTCAGGCCCGGGCCGGCGCGGCGGTCGAGGGCTTGGCCGCTGGCTGGGGCGCGCCGACGCGAAGTCTTCGGTCGCTCAAGGAGACGAGGCCACCCACGCCCATGATGCCGGCGCCGAGCCACATCCAGACGGCCAGGGGATTATAGTACATACGCACATTCCAGCGTCCGGCAGAGAGCGCGTCGCCGAGGACGAGATAAGTATCACCCAGGAGGGTCGTGCGAATGCCGGCCTCGGTCGTGGGCATGCGCTCGACTAGATAGGTACGCTTTTCGGAATTGATCGTCGCCACCACACGGCTCGCCGAGAGCAACGTAAACTGGCCGCGCTGAGCGCGGTAATTAGCACCGGCCACATCCTCGACGCCATCGAACCGCACCTGATAGCCCGCAAGATCGACGGTCTGGCCAGCGCTCATCGTCAAGATCCGCTGGGTCTGGCCGGTCGACACGGCCGTCATGCCGGCTATCAGGACGCCAAGGCCGGCATGCGCGATCACCATGGCAAAGGCGGAGCGAGGCAGGCCGCGAAGCCGCCCGAGAACGCGGCCGGGCGGCAAGGTGCCAAGGCCGATGCGTTGGCCCAGCTCCGTCAGGCTGCCCAGGACCAGCCAAGCCGCCATGAGAAAGCCCAGCAGTCCCATGACGCTGCTGCCGTCCCGCACTGCCCAGACACCCAAGAGCACGAGGAGCGAGGCCGCGGCGGCCAGCTTAAGTCTGGCCAGCACGCCCGGTAGGTCCGCCCGTTTCCAGGCCAGCATCGCGCCTATGGGGACGGCCGCAATGAGGGGCACCATCAAGGGAATGAAGGTCGCCTGGAAATATGGGCCGCCCACCGAGATCTTGGCGCCAGTCGTCGTCTCCAGGATGAGCGGATAGAGCGTGCCCAAAAGAACAGTGGCAGTGGCAGCGGCCAGGAGGAGATTATTGAGGACGAGGCCGCTTTCACGGCTGATCGGCGCGAACATCCCGCCGCCTTCCATGGTTGGCGCCCGCCAGGCGTAGAGAGCGAGCGAGCCGCCGATCGCCACGATGAGGATGAGGAGGATGAACAGGCCGCGCGACGGATCGGTGGCAAAGGCATGGACCGAGGTGAGGACGCCCGAGCGGACGAGAAACGTGCCGAGCAGCGAGAGCGAGAAGGTCAAAATCGCGAGCAGGATCGTCCAGCTCTTCAAGGCATCGCGCTTCTCGACGACGATGGCCGAGTGCAGCAATGCCGTACCCGCCAGCCAGGGCATGAATGAGGCATTCTCGACGGGATCCCAGAACCAGAAGCCGCCCCAGCCGAGTTCATAATAGGCCCACCAGGAGCCCAGCGCGATGCCGAGCGTCAACGCGGTCCACGCAGCGAGCGTCCATGGCCGCAGCCATCTGGCCCAGGCGGGGTCGACCCGGCCCTCGATCAGCGCCGCCATCGCAAAGGAATAGGCCATCGAGAAGCCGACATAGCCCAGATAGAGCATGGGCGGGTGGATCGCGAGGCCGGGGTCTTGCAGGATGGGGTTCAGCCCGTTTCCTTCGAACGGCGCCGGTGTGAGCCTGGCGAAGGGGTTGGAGGTGAAGAGGATGAAGGCCAGGAAAGCGACGCCGATCAGCCCTTGAATGGCTAGCACCCTGGCCTTGAAGCTATCGGGCAGGTTATGGCCGCGCGCCGCCACGGCGGCACCAAAGAGGCAAAGGATCCAGACCCAAAGGACCAACGAGCCTTCGTGATTCCCCCAGACACCACTGATCTTGTAGATGAGTGGTTTCATGGTGCTGGAGTTTTCGACGACGTTGAGGACCGAAAAATCCGAGGTCACGTGGGCATAGATCAGGGCCAGGAAGGCCATTGAGACAAAAAGGAACTGGCCGAGGGCGGCCGCGGGCGCCATGCTCATCAGGGCCGGATCCTGGCGCGCGGCACCCCAGAACGGCACCGTCCCTTGCACGATGGCAAAGCAGAGTGCCAGCACGAGGGCGTAATGGCCGATCTCGACGATCATTGCAGCGTTCCCTGCCCTGGGCGGGCATCCTTGCTTGCATCGGCCGAGGCGGTACCCGGGGCCGGTCCGGCCGACGCGGCGCTGCCTTCCTGCCAGTGGCCACTGCGCTTTAGGGCCTCGGCTACCTCGGGCGGCATGTAGCGCTCATCGTGCTTGGCCAGCACCTCGCTCGCCTGAAAGGTGCCATCGGGGCCGAGCGTGCCCTGGGCAACAATCCCCTGCCCCTCACGAAAAAGGTCGGGAAGAAGACCGGTGAAGTCGACATTGACGGTACCCTTCCCATCGGTGACGGCAAAGCGCACCTCGCCGCCCGCTTCGTGGCGAACGCTCCCATCAGCGACCAGGCCGCCCAGCCTGAAGCGCTTGCCCGCGCCGACCTTCCCGCTGGCGATATCCGCCGGCGAGACGAAGAAGGCCACCGAGGAGCCGAGCGCGGTGAGTACGAGGGTGGTCGAACCGGCCGTCAAGATGAGGACCAGGAGGATCAAAACGAGGCGGTGCTGCTTCTTCAGGCGCATGGGGGAATCGGTTTCAAGACGGAAGGCGCTGGGTCTGGCCGACGCCAGCGCCCGCGTCGTTCTCGCGCAGCGTCACCTTGGGCGTACGCCGACGCACGCGCCCGGCTGGAGCCTGCGCACGGAGCGCGGCCAGCAAGCGCGACTGCTTGCGCGCGAAGTGAATGCTCTGCCACAAGAGGCCTGCAAGGATGACGGTTGTGAAGCCGAACGCTGACCATATGTAAGCGCCATAGCCGCCCATCGCTAGAAACTGGGTCAATGGATCGCTCCCTGGCCGCGTCGTCGGTCGACGCCATCTATCATCGTCTCTACGGCACCTTTTAGAGTCATTTAAGAGCCATGAGGATATCAATCGGTCGACGCGGTGCAAGCGGGGCAGAAGCGCGATCCCAACCCGTCGCCATATCCCAGCTCGATGATACGACCGAAGATGCGGTCGACGATAGCGCTGCCCATGATCTTGCCGCCTCGGCATTGATCGATGCACCGGCCCTTCGTCTTGAACTCGGTCAACATGGGGCGCCGGGTGGCGTGGAGCCCCCCTCGCTGCTCGAGGACATGAAGCACCGGCTCCAGGACGGCCGGGCACGTGTCAGGAGCTATTTCGAGGCTGGCGGCAACGCTGAAATCGTACACGAAGCGCTGGCTCTCCAGATGGATGCGATCATCGCGGGCGCTCTGGACTACGCCGATCACCGCCTCTACGGGAAGGCCAATCCGACAAAGGGCGAGCGTCTGGCGGTCGTGGCCGTCGGCGGTTACGGCCGCGGCGAGCTGGCACCCTTTTCCGACATCGATCTGCTTTTCCTCTATGAATACAAGCGCACGCCCTGGATCGAGCAGATAGCGGAATTCGTCCTCTACAAGCTTTGGGACCTCGGCTTGAAGGTCGGGCAGGCCATCCGCTCGATCAACGAGTGCGTCAAACTGGCGCGGGAGGATCTGACGGTCTGCACCGCTCTCCTGGAGGCGCGGTTGGTATGGGGCGATCCCGAGCTCTTTCACGAATTCGATAGGCGTTACCGTTCCGAGGTCGTTCAAGGCGAGGAAGCGCCCTTTATCGAGGCCAAGCTGGCCGAGCGCGACCAGCGTCATCTAAAATCGCACGACAGCCGCTATCTGCTCGAGCCCAACATCAAGGAAGGCAAAGGCGGCCTTCGCGACCTTCAGACGCTCGTCTGGCTGGGCGAGCATATCTACGGCATCAAGGATGTGGGCGAACTTGTGCAGCACGGGGTGCTGACGCGAAGCTCATTGTCCCGTTTCAGGAAATCCCGGGCGTTCTTGATGACCGTCCGTTGCGAACTTCACTATCTGACCGGCCGGGCGGAGGAACGCCTGACCTTCGACCTGCAGCCACAGATCGCCGCGCGCATGGGCTATCGAGACAGGCCGCGTTCGCGCGGCGTCGAGCGCTTCATGAAGCATTATTATCTGGTCGCCAAGGACGTGGGTGCGCTGACCCGGATCGTCTGCGCGGCCCTGGAGGAACAGCACAAGCGCAAGCCGCGTTTCACCTTGCCGCGCATCGGCTTCGGGCGGCGACGTATCAATGGCTTCTTTGTCCAGGGATCGTGGGTTGGCTTGGCCGAGCCCGATCTTTTCGTCCAGCGCCCGGTGGCGATGCTGGAGCTGTTCCGGCTAGCTCAGGAGCGCGAGCTCGACATTCATCCCGCTGCCCTGGCGGCCGTTCAGCTCAACCTGCGTCTTGTCGGCAACGAGATGCGGCACAATCCCGAGGCTGACCGCATTTTTTTGCAGATCCTGACCGACGGGCCCGACCCGGCCTTGACGCTTACCCGCATGAACGAATCGGGCATCCTTGGCCGATTCGTGCCGGAGTTCGGGCGGATCATCGGTCTGATGCAGCACAATCTCTACCATGTGTACACGGTGGACGAGCACACGATCCGCGTCATCGAGGGGCTCAGCCACATCGAGGAAGGCAAGCTTGTTCAAGAACTGCCCGTCGTCAGCGAAATCATGCCCAAGGCAATCTCCAAGCGCGAGCTGATGCTCGCTGCCTTCCTGCACGATATCGGCAAGGGCAGGGGGGGCGATCATTCAAGGATCGGTGCGGAGATCGCGCGACGCTTTTGCGCCCGCATGGGGCTGACGGATGCCTTCGCCGAGACGGTCGTCTGGCTCGTCGCCAACCATCTTGTGATGAGCCATTTCGCCTTCCGCAGGGATGCCGAGGATGCCAAGACGATCCAGGATTTCGTCAGCATCGTGCAATCGCCAGAACGTCTAAAGCTGCTTTTGCTCCTGACGGTCGCCGACATTCGCGCAGTGGGCCCGAATGTCTGGAATGGCTGGAAGGGCCAGCTCCTGCGTGAACTCTACCATGAGGCCGCCGCCATCATGGCCTCCGGCGATCCCCATGGCAGGCGCCGCGAGCGTGTTGACGCCGCCAAGTCGGCCTTGGCCCGCGCTTTGGGCAGCCTGCCTGACGGTGCCTGGAGCGAGCCCCAGATCGCTGCCTATCTGGAGCGTCACGACCCTCGTTACTGGCTGGGCTTTCAGGCGCAGGAGCATCTCACACACGCGCTCCTGATCCAAAAGGCCGACGACGACCACGCGCCCTTGACGATCGACTTCAACGTCGACGCATTCAGGGCGCGCACCGAAGTATTCATCTATGCTGCCGATCACCCTGGCCTGTTCATGAAGATCGCGGCCGCCTTGGCGCTCTCCGGCGTCTCGATCACGGATGCGCATATCTTTACGACCTCGGACGGCATGGCGCTGGACACGCTGGGTTTCCAGGATCTCGAGCGCACCTCGGCCGTCGGCGACCAGGGGCGACATGCGCGCATTCGGGCAAACATCGAAAAAGCGTTGCGCGGCGAGATCTGGCTGGAGCGTGCGCTCGAGGGCAAGCGTTCGCTGCCGCAACGAACGGACGTCTTTAAGGTCGAGCCGCGCGTCCTGATCGACAACGGGGCCAGCCGCACCTACAGCGTCATCGAGGTCAATGGCCGCGACCGGCCGGGGCTCCTCTTTCTCCTTGCCAAGATGCTCAAGGAACTCGGGCTCGTCATCCATAGCGCGCATATCAGCACCTATGGCGAGCGTGTCGTCGACGTGTTCTACGTCAAGGACGTCTTCGGTATGAAGGTCACGCAAAAGAGCAAGATCGCCCGTATCGAGCGCTCGCTCCTGGCGACATTGCGCGAAGGGTGAACAATCCAGGCAATGGCGCCGGGGAGCATCGTCCCCGCTTGAACGTGGTGCGCGCCGCCTTGACGGTGGGCACGCTGACGCTCGTTTCGCGTATTCTGGGTTTTGTCCGCGATGCGATGATCGCCGCCGTTCTGGGCGCCTCGGTCCTGGCGGATGCCTTCTTTGTCAGCTTCAAGCTGGCCAATCTTTTCCGACGACTCGTCGCGGAGGGGGCGTTCAACGCGAGCTTCGTGCCGCTCTTCGCCAGGATGCTCGACCGCCATGGCCCGGAGGCGGCAAGACGTTTTGCCCAGGACGTCCTGGCCGTCCTTACTGCCTTTGTCCTTTTGCTCGTCCTTGGCGCGGAATTGGTGATGCCCTGGCTCGTCAGTATTCTGGCCAGCGGTTTTTCGCCGGACAGCCAGCGTTTCGCGCTCGCCGTTGAACTCTCGCGCATCACCTTTCCCTATCTGGCCTTCGTCGCCGTGGGCGCGCTTTTTGGCGGCATCTTGAACGCGCTCGGCCGTTTCGGCGCGGCCGCCGCGGCGCCGATCATCCTTAACATTGTCCTGATCCTGGCTCTTCTCCTCGGCCATCTGCATCCCAAATCGCCCGCCCACGCGCTAGCCTGGGGCGTGGCGGTCGCCGGCGTCATCCAGCTGATCTACATCGTGATCTTCGCCCGTCGATTGGGCTACGGCCTGAGGTTGATGCGTCCGCGCCTCACGGTCGGCGTCAAGCGGCTGCTCTATCTGGCGCTGCCGGGGCTGGTCGGCGTTGGCGTCTACCAAATCAATCTCATCATCGGCACGTGGTTCGCGACGCATCTGCCATCCGGCTCTGTCAGCTATCTCTTCTATGCCGACCGGCTGAACCAGCTGCCGCTTGGGCTGATCGGCGTGGCGCTCGGTACGGTGCTCCTGCCCACGCTGGCCCGCGACCTGCGCGCTGGACGACACGCCGCCGCCATGGAGGCGCAGAACCGGGCGATCGAAGTCGGTATGCTGCTGACGCTGCCGGCTGCGGTAGCACTCGTTATCATCGCCGGACCGATTACCGCGACCTTGTTCGAGCGTGGCGCCTTTGATGCGAGAGCCGCGCAGGCCACGGCCGGCGCCCTCGCAGGTTTTTCTCTCGGCCTGCCCGCCTATGTGCTGATCAAGGTCTTGGCGCCGGTCTTCTTCGCCCGCGAGGATACGCGCACGCCGGTAATCGTCGCGGCGGTCTGTCTTATGGGCAACATCCTTCTGGTCGGCCTCCTGATCGGACCGCTGGCCCATGTCGGTATCGCCATCGCGACCGCTACGACGAACTGGGTGAACGCACTCCTTCTCCTCGTTCTTCTTCGACGCAAGGGCGACTTCGTCTCCGACGCCAGGCTGCGCCGGCGTCTGCCGCGCATGACGCTGGCTGCCATCGGCATGGGCCTGTTCCTCTATTTCTTTCCCTTCGTGGCGCTGCCTGGGCCGGCAGCGCTTCGGCTCATTCTGCTCTGTCTGGGCGGCGGGGCGATCTATCTAGGTCTGGCCCAGCTTCTGGGCGGCACGGACATGCGTGAACTGAAGAGCCAGCTGGCCGGCTAGGGCCGACTTGACGAACGCAGCCGCCGCATGGTCCTAGAGCAGCCTCGCGTTGACGTTATCCCGTGCGAAAGTTGTCCTCTCATGCAGCAGGGTCTGATCTTCTCCGGCATCCAGCCCACACAGGGCGGCCTACATCTGGGCAACTATCTGGGCGCCATTCGCAACTGGGTGATGCTGCAAGAGGAATTCAACTGCATCTTCTGCGTCGTCGACCTGCATGCGCTGACGACGCTCATCGACCCGGCGGCGATGCGTGCCAATACTCGCGAAATGGCGGCTGCCATCATCGCCTCGGGCATCGATGTCGATCGCTCGATCCTATTTGTCCAAAGCAACGTATCTGCCCACAGCCAGCTGGCTTGGATCTTCAATTGCGTGGCTCCCATGGGCTGGCTCAATCGCATGACCCAGTTCAAGGAAAAGGCCGGCAAGGACAGGGAAGGGGCCCCGGTCGGCCTCTTCGACTACCCCGTCCTGATGGCAGCCGACATTCTTGTCTACAAGGCGACGCACGTCCCGGTCGGGGAGGATCAAAAGCAGCATCTGGAGCTGGCCCGCGACATAGCGGCGATTTTCAATCGCAAGTTCGGGGTCGACTTCTTCCCCCAGCCCGAGCCCTTGATCCTGGGCGAGGCCACCCGCGTGATGAGCCTGCGCGACGGTACCAAGAAGATGAGCAAGTCTGATCCCTCCGACATGTCGCGCATCAATCTCGTCGATGATGCCGATGCCATCGCCAGCAAGATCAGGAAGGCGAAGTCGGATGCGATCGAGGGCATCACCTATGATCCGGAAAATCGTCCTGAGGCTTCCAACCTCCTGACGATCTACGCGGCCCTTGATGGGCGGTCGCGCGCCGAAGTCGAGGCAGAAGTCGTCTCGCTGCAATTCTCTGCCTTCAAGAATCGGCTGGCCGATCTCGCCGTCGCGAAGTTGTCGCCCTTGGCCGCCGAGATGCGCCGCCTTCGAGCCGACCCCGGCTATGTCGATTCGGTGTTGGCAAAGGGGGCGGAACGGGCGAACGCCCTTGCCTTGCCGCTTATGCGGGAGATCAACGAGATCGTGGGTTTTCTCGATCCGCGTTCTTAGTCGCTCATGGTTTCGCGCAACCCGGGCCTGCCGGCATTCGTCGCTGCTTGCATCCCGGCCCTCGCTTGCCCATGTGATGAGGACCGACGGAGGGTCATTGATGTTCATCCAGACCGAGCAGACGCCAAATCCCGCGACGCTCAAATTCCTGCCGGGCCAGCCTGTACTCGGCGAAGGCACGGCCGAATTCGACGATCCGCTCGACGCGGAGGCAAAGTCGCCGCTGGCGATGCGCGTCTTTGGTGTCGATGGCGTCAAGAGCGTCTATCTTGGTCAGGACTTCGTGAGCGTCACCAAGCATGAGGGCTTTGACTGGTATCTCCTGAAGCCGGCCGTCCTTGGTGCAGTCATGGAGCATTTCATGTCTGGCGAGCCAGTGCTTTTGGCCGCTACGACGCCCGAGCCTGCCGCCGTCATCGACGATGACGATCCCACCGTCCGGCAGATCCGTGAGTTGATCGATACGCGCGTCCGGCCGGCAGTGGCACGTGACGGTGGCGATATCACCTTGCATGGCTATGAGCGTGGCATCGTCTATCTGCACATGCGTGGCGCTTGCTCCGGCTGTCCCAGTTCCGCGATGACACTCAAGAGCGGCATCGAGAACCTGCTCAAATACTACGTCCCCGAGGTCGTCGAGGTCCGTGCCGTCAACTGAGCCGGACCGGCCGCTGATCGTCGCTTTCGATTGTACGGGCGACACGCTTTCAGCCTGCCTAGGCACGCGAGAAGGCGTGCTCGTCGCTGCGACGGCCGCAGAAGATGCCAATGCCGCAGAGGCGCTCATGCCGCTGCTCGACCGCATGGTTCGCGCACATGGCAAGTGGTCGGATGTCGGCTTGGTGGCCCTGACGATTGGACCCGGCGGCTTTACCGGCGTGCGTGTCGGGGTGGCGACGGCCCGAGCCTTGTCGCTGGCCTTGCCCTGTTCCTTGATGCCGATCGGAACGCTCGAGGCCATTGCTGCCTGTCTGCCGCCCGCTCCGGATCTTTGGGTCGTTAAGGATGTCCGGCGCGGCGAGGTGGTGTTGCAACATTTTCGCGCCGGCCGTCCTTCGGGCGGGCCCGAGCTCTCGAGTGTCGACGCTGCCCGCTTCCGTGTCCTGGCAAATCCGCCTTCGCAGCTGGGCGGCGACGGTGTGGCGCTTCTGGACCTGGGTGGCATCAAGATTGAGGCCGAGGGCGTCCCGGTGGCCGAGGGGGTGTGGCGGGTTGCGTGTCGCCAGTTGGCCGAAGATCGACACCCGGTCGCCGGTACTGCCGTGCGCCCCTTTTATCAACGCGCTCCCGATGCCAAGATCGCGCAAAGATTAAGGCCTCCGCCGGACGTTGATTGATGTTGAGTCTCAGATTGTCGTCGGCCTTGACGATCAAGCCGGTTGGCCCTTTCGACCTGGGCCGTCTGGCAAAGTTGCATCGGGCCTGCTTCGATGATCCCTGGAGCCGGGCCGACCTCGCGCATCTGCTGGCGCTTCCCGGCGGCTTTGGCCTCGTTGCCCGCTTCTATGATCAAGGCCTGGACGGCTTGAGAGGGGTCGGTTTCGCGATTTGCCGCGTCGTCCATGATGAGAGCGAGCTGCTTTCGCTTGGGGTCATCGAGAGCTTTAGGCGCCGGCGGATCGCCAGCCAGCTTCTGCAGGCCAGTATGAGTCGTTGCCTGCGGGATGGTGCCCGCCTCATGTTCCTGGAGGTCGCCGTCGATAATCAATCCGGACAGCGGCTCTATGAGGGCCATGGTTTCGAGTGCGTCGGCACCCGCACTGACTATTATCTCCGACCGGATGGCACGCGCGCGGACGCCTATACGATGCGCTGCGAGCTCGAGACCTCGCTCTCGCGCCTCCAGCTGGCGGCGACCGCCCCCCATTGAGCGCCGGCGGGCTGCCTTACTTCCGCTCGATGACGAGTTCGAGGATCTCCGCCTCCAGGCGCTCCATCGACATGATGCGATGGCCGTGGTCGGCGACGGCTCGGGGGACGTTGATAGCGGCTTCGCCATCGCGCAGCCGGACGTGCAGGACCTGACCCGGTTGCATGGCCTCGAGCCGCAATTTGGTGCGCACGAACGTCATCGGGCAGGTCTCGTCCGTGATGTCGAGAAAAGCACTCATCAAACGCATGCGTCCCGTTATGACCATCGGTCCATCAAGGCCGGGTTAAAGCTGCCAAAGAGGGAGCTAGTCGTTGGACCCGGACCGGAAGCTCGTGCTATACCTCTATCATGGATGCCGGGTGAAAACCCAGGCGGTACCCTCGCGGACAATGATACGGTCTCCTTGACGATATGGATGTTGCGCCCGTTCATCATGCAGAGCGTTTCTAGCGATCATGTCGACTGAACGCCGAAAGCGTCGCGTCTTCGTCAAGACTTACGGCTGCCAGATGAACGTCTACGATTCCGACCGGATGGCGGAAGCGCTGGCGCCTCATGGCTATGAGCGGGCGGAAGCGGCCGCCGATGCCGATCTGGTCATCCTCAATACCTGCCATATCCGCGAGAAAGCGACCGAGAAGGTCTATTCCGATCTCGGGCGGCTGCGTGACCTGCGGAGTGAGCGGCTGGCGCAGGGCGGCGGCGACATGCTCCTGGCCGTGGCCGGCTGCACGGCCCAGGCCGAGGGCGAGGCGATGCTCGATCGGGCGCCCTATATCGACCTCGTCGTCGGCCCGCAGTCCTACCATCGCCTGCCGGAGCTGCTGGCGCGCCGGCAACGCGAGGGCAAAAGCCAACTCGATACCGAGTTTCCCCTCATCAGCAAGTTCGACGAGCTCGTCCGCCACGTCGAGGCGGCGCCTCCATCAGCCTTCCTGAGCATCCAGGAAGGCTGCGACAAGTTTTGCACCTTCTGCGTCGTTCCCTACACACGGGGTGCTGAAGAAAGCAGGCCTGCCGCTGCCGTTCTGGCCGAGGCCCGCATGCTGGTGCAGGCCGGCGCGCGCGAGCTTGTGCTGCTGGGCCAGAACGTGAACGCCTATCACGGCGAGGCGCCGGAAGGCGGCGAGTGGACGCTGGCGCGCCTGATCCGGGCGATGGCCGAGATTCCGGATCTTGCCAGAATACGCTATACGACCTCGCATCCGCGCGACATGGACGCCGATCTGATCCGGGCGCATGGTGAAATCCCAGCGCTCATGCCCTTCTTGCATCTGCCGGTCCAGTCCGGCTCGGACAAGGTGCTCAAGGCCATGAACCGTGGTTACACGGCGGACGATTTTCGCCGTATCGTCGACGCACTACGCGCGGCGCGTCCCGACATCGCGCTTTCCTCCGATTTCATCACTGGCTTTCCGGGCGAGACCGACGAGGATTTTGCCGCCACCATGCGGCTGGTCGAGGATGTGGGCTTCGCGCAGGCCTATTCCTTCAAATATAGCGGTCGGCCCGGCACGCCGGCGACCGGCATGCGCGGCCAGCTCAAGGATGCCGTCAAATCCGAGCGGCTGGCGGTCTTGCAGGCCCTCCTGGAAGAACAGTCGACAGCCTTCAACCGAGCCACCGTCGGTCGCAAGACCGATGTGCTTCTGGAACGGCCCGGGCGCCACGAGGGCCAGCTTATCGGCCGTTCGCCCTGGCTGCAGGCTGTCCATGTATCGGCTGTTGATCTCAAGGTTGGCGACATGGCCACAGTTGAAATTACCGCCTGCCATCCACACAGTTTGGCGGGCGTCCTTGCCCTCGCGTCGTCCCGATCGGCCGCGGCCTGAGAAGGCCATGGCAACGCCTGGAGAACCAGCCTGAAGACCCTTGCTTCCCGCGTCGATCACCCCTCGAGCCACCAGCTCAGCTTCGACGACAACGCGACCTGTGCGCTCTTATTCGGGCAGCATCATCTCAACTTGGCTCGCATCGAGCAGAAACTTCCCGTTAGCATCGTCAGCCGCGGCAACGAGGTTTTCATCCAAGGTGCCTCGGACGAGGATGTGGGGGGAGCGGCCAAGGTCCTGCAGAGCCTCTACGATCAGCTTCGCCGTGGCGGCATGGTCGGTAAGGAGGAAGTCGACGCGGCGCTACGGATGGTCTCGGTGGAAAAGACCGAGAGCGAGCCACTAAACGAAGACCGCTGGCAGATCCGCACCGACCGCAAGGCGGTGGCGCCCCGGTCGCCCAATCAGGCGGCCTATGTCCGCGCCATGGAGCAGTTCGAGCTGGTTTTGGGTGTGGGGCCCGCCGGCACGGGCAAGACCTATCTGGCGGTCGCGATGGCCGTCTGGTTCTTAAAGCAGCGCAAGGTCGAGCGGCTCATCCTATCGCGGCCGGCCGTTGAGGCCGGCGAGCGGCTGGGCTTTTTGCCGGGCGACCTCAAGGAGAAGGTCGATCCCTATCTGCGGCCGCTTTATGACGCGCTCGCGGACATGCTGCCCGAGGGTAAGCTCCAGACTCGGATCGAGCAGGGGCAGATCGAGATAGCGCCGCTGGCCTATATGCGTGGCCGCACGCTCAGCAACGCCTTTGTCATCCTCGACGAAGCGCAAAATACCACGCCCATGCAGATGAAGATGTTCTTAACCCGTCTGGGCGAGAATTCCCGCATGGTGGTGACGGGCGATCCCACCCAGACCGATCTGCCTCCTGGCCAGCCCTCCGGCCTGATTGACGCCATTCCCAGGCTCGAGGGCATCAAGGGAATTGGTCTGGTACGTTTCGAGCGGGGCGACATCGTTCGTCATCCGCTGGTGGCGGAGATCATCGATGCTTACGACGGACGCCCCGTGTAGGAGCGGCTGTCTAGGATGATTTGACAGGATCGGCCCGCACGGGGTGGGCCGGCAAAGCGGAGATCAAGTGCGGGATACCCATCCCGCCTGACCTAAGATGGACAGCGATAGTTCTCACTCTCGATCGGTGACGATCGAAGCTCCAAGGTGGAGCTCGGTCGTCACCGAGATCGAGACCCTCATCGACCGGGCGGCGTCTGCCGCGCTCGATCGATGCCTCGGCGACTTTCTTGGTCCTAAGATGCGGCCGGTCGAGCTCAGCATCCTGCTGACGGACGATGCGCGCATTCAGGTCCTCAACCGCGACTGGCGCGGCAAGGACAAGGCGACCAACGTTCTCTCCTTCCCTGGTGTCGATCCGCAGGAACTCGTCTTTCTGCCGACCGGTGCTCCCGTGCTTCTTGGCGACATCGTGATCGCGCTGGAGACGGTCGAGCGCGAGGCCGCCGAGCGCGGGATCGACATCGAGGCCCATCTGACCCATCTCGTGATCCACGGCGTCCTGCATCTTCTCGGCCACGACCACGAGGATGATGACGAGGCCACCCGCATGGAAGCGATCGAAACCGAGCTTTTGGCCAGGTTCGGCATCGTCGATCCGCACAGCCTGCCGCCGATCGACGAAGACGCCTTCGTCGGAGGCGTGTCATGAAGCAGGTGGCACGTCGCGATGCGCCGCCCTCGTCCTTCCTTGATGGGGTTCTTCGCCGCCTGCGCGATCTCGCCGGCCGTGGCGAGGTCGAGAATGCCGGCTTGCGCGAGACGCTCGAGGAGCTGATCGAAGAGGCGGAGGAAGGCCAGGCCGAGAGCTTCACGACCGAGCAGCGGGCCCTCCTTTTCAATGCGCTCAGCTTCGGCGAGGTCCGGGTCGACGACGTCATGGTCCCGCGCGCCGATCTGGCGGCGGTGTCGGCCGAGGCGCCCTTGGCGACGGTCGTGAAGATGATGCAGAGCTCCGGTCATTCCCGCCTCTTGGTCTTTCGCGAGACGCTCGACGATATCCTGGGGATCGTCCACGTGAAGGATCTTCTGCCCTTCTGGGGCGACGGCGCGGCTTTCGATCTTACAAGCATCGTGCGGCCCGTTCTGGTCGTGCCGCCGTCGATGCGCGTGATCGATCTGCTGCTCGAGATGCGCGACCAGGCCAAGAACGTGGCTATCGTCGTCGACGAGTTCGGCGGTACCGACGGCATCGTGACGGTTGAAGATCTCGTGCAGGAGCTCCTTGGCGAGCTTCAGGACAATCGTGAGCAGGGCAAGGACGGCGAGATCGCCGATCTTGGCAATGGCCACTATGAGGCGGATGCCAGGGTCGACCTGGAGGATCTGGAGGAGCGGTTGAAGACGGAGCTGCTCGGCGCCGATGAGCGCGACGAGGCGGACACGCTGGCCGGGCTGATCTATTCGCTGGTCGACCGCGTGCCGCAGCAGGGCGAGACGATCGTGCATCCGAGCGGCTGGCGTTTCACCGTCGTTGACGGTGACGCGCGGCGCATCAAACGCGTGCGCATTGAGCATGCTCCGTCAGGGGAGGGAGCGGCTCTTTCGTGAGCAGTAAAGTCATCGGAACGGCCGTGCGCGAGCCTTTGGCCGAACGCCAGGCGCGAGGCAGGCCGGTGCTGACCCTTCTGGGCCATGCTGTCCTGGCTCTGGGCTGCGGTGCCGTCGTCGCGCTGGCCTTGCCGCCGGTGAGCCTGCTCGTGGGTCTGCTTGCCTTTGCCGGCTTGCTGGCTCTCTTGCGGCGGACGGCCGGCATCCCCGGCGCTTTCCTGATCGGCTGGTGCTTCGGCTACGGCTATTATCAGGTCGGGCTTTATTGGGTCGCGATCGCTTTTTACACCGATCCCGAGAAGTTCGGCGCGCTAGCATTGCCGGCCGACATTCTGCTGGCCATGGTTTGTGCCCTCTTTCCGGCAGTCGTCACGGCGATTATCGCCTGCAAGCGTTGGCGCCATCCCGTGGCGCAGGCCCTGGCGCTGGCGGCGCTTTGGGCCCTGGCCGATTATTTCCGTGGTCGGTGGGGACCGCAATTTCCCTGGAATCCAATGGCCGTGGTCTGGGCGCCGGTCGACCAGATCCTGCAAATCGTGGCGTGGGTCGGATCACCCGGCCTGACGCTGCTCACCGTCTTTGGCGCGGCTCTGCCCGCAACCGTCTTCGAACATGCCCCGGCAGGGCGCTTCCGTGGCCCGATCCTGGCATTGGTGCTTCTGGGGCTTGCGGCGGCATTCGGCGAAGCGCGCCTCAAGCTGGTGGCCGCGCCCGCCGAGACCGGCCAGAGCGTGCGCCTCGTCCAAGCCGCGATCGATCAACAGCGGAAATGGGACCCAGCCCTGCGCGAGCAGTGGTTCCTGCGCTATATCGAGATGTCGAAACAGCCGCCCAAGCCCGGCCTGCCGCCGTTGCGCGCGCTGATCTGGCCCGAAAGCGCCGTTCCTTATGCGATCGATCGTGAGCCGATTGTCAGGGATTATCTGGCTTCCGTCGTGCCGTCGGGCGGGTACCTGGTGACAGGGAGCGACTATTTCTGGGTTGAGAACGACAAGACCAAGGCCAATAATTCGCTTTGGGTCATCGGTGCGGGCGGCAGCGTCTATGGACGCTATGCCAAGGTCGATCTGGTGCCGTTCGGCGAGTTCCTGCCAATGCGCTGGCTGCTTTCGCGGGTCGGACTGCGGAACCTGACCGAGGGCAGCTTCGATTTCCAGCCGGGCCCCGGACGCGTGACCATGTCGCCTCCCGGTCTGCCGCCCTTCAGCCCGCTGATCTGCTATGAGGCGATCTTTCCGGGCGAAGCCGTCGCTGCCGATGCGCCGCGGCCGGCGTGGCTCTTGAACATCACCAACGATGCCTGGTTCGGTGACAGTGCCGGTCCCTATCAGCATCTGGCGATGGCCCGCACCCGATCAGTCGAAGAGGGGCTGCCGCTGGTCCGAGCCGCCAATACGGGGATATCCGTCGTCACGGACGCCTATGGCCGGGTCCAGGCAGAGCTTCCCCTGGGCGTCCAGGGAGTCCTGGACGCCCCCCTGCCCGGCGCATTGCCGGCGCCGCTTTACGCCCGGCATCTCTGGCTGCCGCTGGCGCTTGCCCTGATCTCCGTAGCCGGGGCGCTCCTGGCCGATCGCAGGCCGGTGCGCGCGACGAGGCGGATGATCTGACCCTTGACGCGTCCGCATGGCTCCGGCACATGCGGACGGCTTGACCGCGGCTATCGGCATAAAGCAATCTGCATATCGATATGGGTCAGCGTCGTCTTTCCAAACTTGGGAAGGCGTGTGGGACGAGGTGGCCGTAGCGGCGACTTGAATTCTCGACCTAGCGCATGGGATCAATAGGCATGGCCGCTTCCGATTATCTGTTCACTTCCGAGTCGGTGGCCGAGGGCCATCCAGACAAGGTTTGCGATCGCATCTCCGATGAGATTGTCGATCTCTATCTGGGTGAGTTCCCGCAGGCACGTGTCGCTTGCGAGACGCTGGCGACCACGAACCGGGTCGTGATTGCCGGTGAGGTGAGGCCGGGACCTCAAAGCAACATCACCCACGAGCAGATTGAGCAGGCGGCTCGTAAGGCGATCAAGGATATCGGCTACGAGCAGGAAGGCTTTCACTGGCAGAAGGCCAGGATCGACATTCTTCTGCACGAGCAATCCGCCGACATCGCGATGGGCGTCGACAGCTCGGAGAAGAAGGATGAGGGTGCTGGCGACCAGGGCATCATGTTCGGTTTCGCCTGCAACGAGACGCCCGAACTGATGCCAGCCCCCATCTTTTATGCCCACGAGATCCTCCATCGTCTGGCCGAGAAGCGCCATTCGGGCGAGCTCGCGATGCTGGGACCGGACGCCAAGAGCCAGGTGACGCTGCGCTATGTGTCGGGCAAGCCCGTCGGTGCCACCTCGGTCGTGCTCTCGACCCAGCATCAGGAAGGTCTCACCCCGGCCGATATCCGCGAGATCGTACGGCCGACCATCGCCTCCGTGCTGCCCGAGGGTTGGATGCCGCCCGAGGATGAGCTCTACGTCAATCCGACCGGGAATTTCGTCATTGGAGGCCCGGACGGTGATGCCGGCCTGACCGGGCGCAAGATCATCGTCGACACCTATGGTGGCGCGGCACCGCATGGCGGCGGCGCCTTTTCCGGCAAGGATCCCACCAAGGTCGACCGTTCGGCGGCCTATGCAGCACGCCATCTGGCAAAGAATGTCGTGGCGGCCGGTCTCGCCGACAAATGCGTGATCCAGCTGTCCTATGCGATCGGCGTCGCCAAGCCACTGTCGATTTATGTCGATACCTACGGTACCGGCCGCGTCGACGAGGGGCGCCTCGGCAAGGTGCTGAACGAAATCATGCTGCTCAGCCCGCGTGGCATTCGCGAGACGCTGAAGCTGAACCGGCCGATCTATGCGCGCACCTCCGCCTATGGTCATTTCGGACGGCCGGCGGAAAGCGATGGTGGCTTCTCCTGGGAGGCCCTGACCCTTGTCGACGAACTCAAGCGCGCCTTCAACTAGGCAACCTGTGGCGTCATGACCGAGATGGAGTCGCCGGCGTCGCATCCGGAGCGCCAGCGGCGCCAGATCTATGGGCGCCGGGTCGGCGTCAAGCTAAAACCGGCTCAGCAGCGGGCGATGGCGGAGCTGCTGCCGTTGCGACGCTTTGAGGTAACGGCCGAAGACGGGCTTAAGCCTCGAGAGCTCTTCGCCGCCGATATCAAGAGCGTCTGGCTGGAGATCGGCTTTGGTGGCGGTGAGCATCTGGCCGCCACGGCGGCAGCTCACCCCGATATCGGCATTATCGGTGTCGAGCCTTTCCTGAACGGCGTCGCCAAGCTGATGTCCGTCTGCCAGGCGCTGGACCTCCCGCATGTTCGCGTCCTCATCGACGATGCGCGCTTGCTCTTGAAGGCCTTGCCGGATGCGAGCCTTGGCCGGGCTTTCGTTCTGTTCCCCGATCCGTGGCCGAAGCTTCGGCATCATAAGCGGCGCATCGTCAATCCGGAGACGGTGGCCGATTTTGCCCGGGTGATCGAGCCTGGCGGCGAGCTTCGCCTTGCCACGGACGATCGCGATTATGGCCAGGCGATGCTGGCCACCCTCCTTGCCTGCGAGGCGTTCGAGTGGTTGGCCGCCACCGCCGATGACTGGCGATTGCCTTGGGCCGGCTGGCCCGGGACACGCTATGAGGCCAAGGCGGCCCGCGCTGGCCGCGCGCCGATCTATCTGCGTTTTCGCCGGCGTCTAGCAAACGAATTGTAACGAGAACGCTTGCGTCCCCTTGCGACGCGCGTCATAAGAAGCCACCTCTTAACGAAACGGCGTCGGGGGTGGGTTGCAGCCCGCTCCCTTTGTCGTGTTCGCTGGATAACTTGTTTCAACCCTGTGAAGCATCCTTCGGGGCTGCGTTCTAGAGGCCGACGATTAGCGCCTTCGATACGATCACGCCGCTGATTGAGCCGACTGTCCGGGCCATGGGCTTTGAGATCGTCGCCGTGCGGATGCATGGCGGCAATCGTCCGCGGCTACAGGTGATGGCGGAGCCCCTTGACCGGAATAGGCTCATGACGGTCGATGATTGCGCCGACATCAGCCATGCGGTCTCGGCCATCCTTGACGTTGCCGACCCGATTGGTGGAGCCTACACGCTCGAGATCAGTTCGCCTGGTATCGACCGGCCCCTTACCCGGCTGGAGGATTTTACCAGGTTCGTTGGTGAACGGGTGCGGATCGAGGTCGAGCCTCCCTTGGACAATCGGCGTCGCTTCGTGGGGCTTTTGCGTGGTGTACGCGAGAGCGATGTCCTCGTCGATGTCGAGGAGGGTGGGCCGGTGGCGTTGCCTTTCCCGAGCATCAGGAAGGCCAAGCTTTCGGTCGCATTCGAGCCACCGGCAAAACCAGGAAAGGTTGCCGGTACAGGAGGGCGCAAAGGCTCTCCCAAGGGCGTCAGGGGAAAGACTGGCGCGGTTGGGGATTCGGCTGCCGCGAGTGGTCGGGCCAAGCACAAGGAAGAGAAGGATGGAGCTTAGCTCTGTGATGGGCCGCGCCGAACTCGTCCGCGTGGCGGAGGCGGTGGCGCAGGAAAAGGGCATCACCACGAGCGAGGTGATCGAGGCCATGGAGCAGGCGGTGCAGACCGCCGCGCGCCGTAAATATGGCCAAGAGCACGAGATCGTCGCGGAGATCGACCGGCGCACGGGCGAAATCAAGCTTTATCGCGAGCTTGAGGTGGCTGACGAGGTCGAGGACTACGCGCGTCAAATCTCGGTCGAGGAGGCGCGCGAACGCAATCCAGCGGCGCAGACTGGTGACGTTATCCTGGATCCGCTGCCGCCCATCGATCTCGGCCGCATCTCGGCGCAAAGCGCCAAGCAGGTGATCGTGCAGAAGGTGCGCGACGCGGAGCGCGAGCGCCAGTATAACGAATATAAGGACCGGATCGGCGAGATCATCGTCGGCGAGGTCAAGCGCGTTGAGCATTCGGGCGTGCTGGTCGATCTAGGTCGTTCGGAAGCAATCGTCCGCCGGGATGACCTGATCCCGCGTGAGAGCTTCCGCACCAAGGATCGCATCCGAGCCTATATCTACGATGTCCGCCAAGAGATGCGCGGCCCACAGATCTTCCTTTCGCGTACGCATCCCCAGTTCATGGTGAAGCTGTTCGAGCAGGAGGTGCCGGAGATTTATGACGGCATCATCGAGATCAAGGCTTGCGCTCGCGATCCTGGCAGCCGGGCCAAAATTGCCGTCATCTCGAAGGACAGCTCGATCGATCCGGTCGGCGCCTGTGTCGGCATGCGCGGCTCGCGCGTGCAGGCGGTGGTGGCCGAGCTCGGCGGCGAGAAGGTGGACATCATCCCCTGGGCCGCGGATCCGGCAACGTTCGTTGTCAACGCCCTGGCGCCGGCCGAGGTGTCGCGCGTGGTGCTCGATCCCGACGCCCAGCGCATCGAAGTCGTCGTCCCTGATGACATGCAGCATATCGCAATCGGTCGTCGGGGGCAGAACGTGCGTCTGGCCAGCCAGGCGACCGGCTGGGCGATCGACATCGTCTCAGAGACCGAGAATTCGGAACGACGCCAGCGGGAATTCCGCGAGGCGACGGCGATGTTCATCGATACCTTGAATGTCGAGGAAGTAATCGCCCAGCTTCTGGCGACGGAGGGTTTCACCTCGCCCGAGGAAGTGGCCTATTGCGAGCTTGAGGAACTAGCCTCAATTCAGGGCTTCGACGAGGAAGTCGCGGCGGCGCTCAAGGAGCGCGCGCAGAGTTATCTCGAGGAGCGCAACGAGGCCTTGGCGGCCGAGGCCAAGGAACTTGAGATCGCCGATGACCTGCTCACCTATGAGCGGCTTGATCTTCCGACTGTCGTTGCGCTTGGTCGCTCCGGGGTGAAGACACTGGAGGATCTGGCGGACCTGGCTGCGGACGAGCTCGTCGAGCAGAGCGGTGAGAGCGGCCTCGACGAGGCAGCGGCGGCGGAGATTATCATGGATGCGCGTGTGCATCTTGGTTGGATTGAGCCTCCGCCAGCAGCCGAAGACGAGGCACTCGAGGGAGACGCAATCGCGAACGCAGACGAGGCAACGAGGGCTTGAGATCGGGCGCGCTGGCTGTGCGGGGGCAAAAATCTGCCTCGCCGTCCCGTCGGGGCGGCAAGCGTCGTCGGGACGTGGCAAGCCGGCAAAGCGCGTCGCGACAGGCCATGATACGCTTCGTGGTTGACCTGGAAGGTCGTCTTATCCCGGATTTGGCAGAGCGACTGCCGGGAAGAGGTATCTGGCTGACGGCGTCACGAAGTGCTATAGAGGCATCGATAGATGGACGTGCCTTTGCGAGAGCGGCCCGACGGGCTGTTCGCGTGCCGCCGTGTTTTCTGAGCGAGATCGAGGCATTGATGCGCCGCCGCTGCGTCGATGGCCTGGGTCTGGCACGTCGTGCCGGGGCTCTTGTGGTAGGGTTCGACAAAGTGGTCGATGCCCTGCAGCACGGGCAGGTCGGGCTGTTGATCATGGCGGCGGATTCGTCGGACGGTCAACGCCGGCGGCTCCTTCCTCTTGCGGAAGGCGTGTCCGTCGCCACCTGTCTGTCTCGCGACGAGGTCGGCGGTGCCGTTGGTCGTGAGGAAGCTACCTACGCCGCTGTGAGTGCTGGAACGCTGGCGCTGCGTCTCGAGAGAGATCTGCGTCGATTGGCCGGTATTCTTGGTGACGTGCCCTCGGAGGGGCCGGCCGAGCCGGTTGGCGAGGACGAGGATGCGGGCCTGTCTTCGGCGAAGCCCTTGGGGGCGGACGCGGAGGACGGGCATTTGCCGATGGCGTCGCAGCGGGTCGAGCCCGATGGGCAGCCGTTGGCAGGCGAAAGCGACGAGCCGGCGCAGTCGGCTAGGATGTTGACCGGGCCCGATGGGGCAAGGTCGGAAAATGAGGACGACGACGCAGCATGAGTGACGCCAAGGGACAAGACAGAAACGCTCGCATAGGGCTGTCTTCCCGGCCGTCCGCGCCCCGGATTGAGCTCAAGAAGACGGTTGAGAGCGGTGTCGTCCGGCAGAGCTTCAGCCATGGGCGCAGCAAGGCCGTCGCGGTCGAGGTGAAGCGCAGTCGCGCCGCGCCATCGGCGCCGGCGCCTGTTGCGGCCAAGCCGGCCCCGGCCACGCCGGTGGCCCGTCAGCCGCAGGTGGCGCCGGCCACACCGGTGAGGACCGATGCGCCGGTGGCCGAGTCCTTCGCCGCTCGTCAGGCGGCGCTGGAGACGGCGCCGCCCGCGGCGCCCGTCATCGAGCCCGAGCCCGTCGAGGCCAAGGCCGTCGAACCCGTTGTGGCACCGGCTCCTGCGCCGGTACCCGAATCAGTCGAGCCATTGGCTCCGGCCGTGGCCGAAGTGCCCGCAGCGCCGGCTTCTAAGGAATCATCGTTGAGTGAAGCTCCGACCGCGCCCGCGGCACGGCCAGTGACAGCGGCGGCAGCGCCGATCGCCAATGCACCCCGCCCGAGCGTGGCGCCCGGTAGTTCCGGTCCCCGCCAGACGGCACCGCCGCCATCGCGGCCGGCGGGCGCGGCTCCGACGCGTCCTGGTGCGCGTCCGGCCGGCAATCAGCAGCGCCGGCCGATGGTCCTCAAGGCCCTGACCGACGATGAAAAGGCGGGTCGTCTGCGGGCCCTGACCGAGGCTCGGCGTTCGGAAGACGATGCGAGGCGTCGCTCGGAAGAGAATTCGCGACGTGTGGCTGAGGAATCGGCCCGGCGTCGCGCGGAGGAAGAGGCTGCCCTCAAGCGCAAACAGGACGAGGAAGCTCGCCGCCGCGCCGAGGAAGAGGTGCGTCGCCGTGCCGAGGAGCAGGCGCGCAAGCTGCTTGAGGAAGGCGAGCGCCGTACCCAGCGTGCCGGCGCCGCGGCGCCGTCTGTGCGAGCCGACGCGGAGCCGGGCGTGCCGGTGGCCCCTCGTAATGAGGAAAAGATCGCCGCTGATCTGGCTCGCCGTGTGGGCAAGCAGCCGCGTGTGCTCGAGACCGACGAGGAGGCCGACGGCCGGCGTGGCAAGGTCGGTGCCAAGGCATCGCCTTCCAAGCGACCCGCATTGGCGCGCACCGATCGCGACACCAAGCGGCCGCTGCGCCCGGCCTTGATCGACGGTGACGAGCCCGAGGAGCGTCAGCGCAGTCTGGCGTCGCTGCGTCGGCACATGCAGAGAGGCCGTCAGACGCAGCAGGTGAGCAGCGAACCGATCCAGCGCGATGTCGTGCTGCCGGAGAGCATTACCGTGCAGGAACTGGCATCGCGTATGGCCGTTCGTGGCGTCGAGGTCGTCAAGGCCTTGATGAAGAACGGCATCATCGCGACGATCAACCAGATGATCGATGCCGACACGGCCGAACTGGTGGTGAGCGAGTTCGGTCACAAGGTCAGGCGCGTCAGCGAGGCCGATGTCGAGGAAGGCATTGACGGGCTCACCGACGAGGCGGGTGACCTGCAGCCGCGTTCGCCGATCGTCACGGTCATGGGCCATGTCGACCACGGTAAGACGTCATTGCTCGATGCCCTCCGGCAGACGAATGTCGTCTCGGGCGAGGCCGGCGGCATCACGCAGCATATCGGCGCCTATCGGGTCGATATCGGTCGTGGCCTGCCGGTGGCGTTCATCGACACGCCGGGCCACGCGGCCTTCACGGCGATGCGGGCGCGCGGTGCTGCGGTCACGGACATCGTGGTCCTGGTGGTGGCGGCGGATGACGGCGTGATGCCGCAGACGGTCGAGGCCATCCAGCATGCCAAGGCTGCCAAGTCGCCGATCGTGGTGGCGATCAACAAGATCGACAAGCCGGATGCCAATCCTGAGCGTGTGCGCACCGAGCTGCTCAGTCACGATGTCGTGCTGGAGCAGTTTGGCGGCGACGTACTGGCGGTCGAGGTGAGCGCGCTCAAGAAGCAGGGTCTGGATAAGCTTATCGAAGCCATTCAGCTGCAGGCCGAGGTGCTCGATCTGCGCGCCAATCCGGCGCGCGAAGCACAAGGTACGATCATTGAGGCGCAGCTCGATCGAGGACGCGGCGTCGCGGCGACGGTGCTGGTGCAAAACGGTACGCTTAAGGTCGGCGACATCGTCATAGCCGGCGCCCAATGGGGCCGTGCTCGGGCGTTGATCGACGATCACGGCGACAATGTGACCGAGGCTGGGCCCGCGACGCCGGTCGAGATCCTGGGCCTGGATGGCGTGCCCGAGGCGGGTGACCGCCTGCAGGTGGTCGACACGGAGAAGCGTGCGCGTGACATCGCCGAATACCGGCAGCGCAAGCGGCGGGAGCAGGCGCAGGTCATCACTGCGGGTAAGAACTCGCTTGAGGAGATGTTCAGCCAGCTCAAGAGCGGTGAGACCAGTGAGTTGCCGGTCGTCATCAAGTCTGATGTGCACGGGTCGCTCGAAGCGATCGTCACCGGCCTCACCAAGCTCTCGACCGACGAAGTCAGTGCCCGAGTGCTGGCTGGTGGCGTCGGTGCCATCACGGAGAGCGACGTCACGCTGGCGATGGCCAGTCGGGGCGTCATCCTCGGCTTCAACGTCCGGGCCAATGCCCAGGCGCGGGAGATGGCCAAGCGCGAAGGAATCGAGATCCGCTACTACTCGATCATCTACGAGCTTCTGGACGAGGTGAAGGCGATCCTTTCGGGCATGTTGAAGCCTGAGGCCCGCGAGGCAATCCTCGGCCATGCCGAGATCCGCGAGGTCTATTCCATCACGAAGGTCGGCAAGATCGCTGGCTGTCGGGTGACGGACGGCATGGTCAAGCGCCATGCACGGGCCCGCCTCCTACGCGACGACGTGGTGGTTTTCGATGGCCAACTGGGCTCCCTCAAGCGCTTCAAGGACGATGTCCGCGAAGTGAAGGAGGGCTTCGAGTGCGGCATGTCGATCGAGAACTATAACGACATCCGGACGGGTGACGTCATCGAGGTCTATGAGGTCGAGCAGATTGCACGAACCCTCTGACCGCGGGGCGATGGGAGCCCGGATTGGGAGCGAGATCGGACGTGCTGGATCTGCCGTAGGACAGCGAGGGACCGGTGTTGGTCCCTCGTTTTACCGCGCTCTGAAGTGCGGGCGGGAGATACGCCATGGCTAGAGGGTCGGCGAGCAGCCACCAGATGGAGCCTTCCCAGCGTCAGCTTCGCGTTGCCGAGCAGATCCGACATCTGCTGGCCGAGGACTTGATGATGGGCCACGTCCATGATCCAAGGCTGGAAGGGACTTCGGTGACCGTCGCCGAGGTGCGTATCAGCCGCGATTTGAAGCATGCGACGGTCTTTACCACCGAGCTCGGCCGCCCGCTCCGCCCGGAGACACTGGAGGCCCTGATCGAGCAGGCGCCGCGCCTGGCAGGCCGGATCGCCCGGCGCATGCATATTAAGTTTGCCCCAAGGCTGCACTTCGTCGCCGATGAGACTTTCGACGAGGCGTCACGAATGCAGAGGCTGATCGACGCCGACAAAGCGAGGCTCGGCCTTGCGCTTTGGCCGGTGGCGGATGCGATCGAGGACGAAGACGATGGCCGGGCGTAGGCGTCGTGGGCGCCCGATCGATGCCTGGCTGGTGATCGACAAGCCCGAGGGCATTACCTCGACGCAGGTCGTGGGCAGGGTGAAGTGGATAACGGACGCCGCCAAGGTGGGCCATGGCGGCACGCTCGACCCGATGGCGACGGGAATTTTGCCGATCGCGATGGGGGAGGCGACCAAGACCGTTCCCTACATCATGGACGCGCGCAAGGCCTACAGCTTTACCGTGCGGTTCGGCGCGGCGACGGATACGGACGATGCCGAGGGGGAGGTGATCGCAACCTCGGCGGAACGACCGAGCGACGACGCGATCGAAGGAGCGCTGCCCCGCTTTATCGGCCTGATCATGCAAAGGCCGCCACGCTATGCGGCGGTCAAGATACAGGGCGAGCGCGCCTATGACCTGGCTCGCAGGGGCGAGGACGTGGTGCTTGAGCCACGGCCGATCCTGGTCGAGAAATTGAAATTCGTTCGGCGGGTCGATGACGACCACGCCGAATTCGAGATGATCAGCGGTAAGGGAGCCTATGTGCGCTCCCTGGCCCGCGATCTGGGCGAAGCGCTTGGTTGCTTTGCCCATGTATCGACCCTGCGGCGCACGTCCGTGGGGCCGTTTGGCCTGGCGCAGGCGATCTCCCTGGAAGCGCTCGATGCGCTCGTCCAGGAGGAGACCTTGCCCCAGGTGCTCGTCTCAGTGGCAACAGCGCTGGCCGGCATCCCGGCGTTTGCTGTCACTGAGCCGCAAGCGCTTCGGCTGCGTTCAGGGCAGTCCGTGCGCGTGGCGCCTCGCCTCGTCGGCGAGGAAGCTCAGGACGGCGTCACCTTGAAGGTGACGCAGGCCGGCGAGCTCGTGGCCATCGCGCGTCTGGACGGTGCGGAACTCAGTCCGGTGCGTGTCTTCAACCTCAAGGGCGCTATGGGCGCCCGGGCTTAGAAAGGAAAGGCCGATGTCGATTACCGCTACGCGCAAGAGCGAGCTCATCAAGGAACATGCCACGCATGAAGGCGACACGGGGTCGCCGGAAGTGCAGGTAGCGATCCTCTCCGAACGCATTACCAACCTGACCGAACACCTAAAAGCGCATCACAAGGACTTCGCCAGCCGGCGCGGTCTCTTGATGATGGTCGGTCAGCGCCGTCGTCTGTTGGACTATGTCCGCAAGAACGACCAGAGCCGCTACCAGCAGATCATCGAGCGCTTCGGCCTCCGTCGCTGAGCTGATGCGGGGCTTTCGGCTATCTGCCTTGAGACCTGCAAGCGATCATGCCCGACGGCACCGACCCGGAAAGGTTAAAAAATGATGTTTGACATCACCCGAAAAGAAATGAACTGGGGCGGCAAGCCGTTGGTCCTGGAGACCGGGCGCATGGCGCGCCAGGCGGACGGCGCGGTCCTGGCCTCGCTAGGCGACACGGTTGTCCTGGCGACGGTGGTTGGCGCCAAGAGCGTCAAGGCCGGCCAGGATTTCTTCCCGCTCACCGTGAACTACCAGGAAAAGGCCTTCGCGGCCGGCAAGATTCCGGGAGGCTTCTTCAAGCGCGAGGGCCGGCCTTCCGAGAAGGAAACGCTGGTTTCGCGCTTGATCGACCGGCCGATTCGCCCCCTCTTCATCGAGGGCTTTAAGAACGAGGTCCAGGTGGTCGCCACCGTCCTGGCGCACGATGGCGAGACCGATAGCGACATTCTCTCGATCATCGCGGCCTCGGCTGCCTTGACGTTGAGCGGGCTGCCGTTCCTGGGCCCCATCGCCGCGGCCAAGGTCGGCCATATCGACGGTGCCTTCGTGCTCAATCCGTCGCGTGAGCAACTGGCCAAGAGCCGCCTCGACCTTGTCGTCGCTGGTACGCGTGATGCGGTGATGATGGTCGAATCGGAAGCTAAGGAGCTCTCCGAGGAGACCATGCTCGAGGCCGTCATGTTCGGCATGAAGTCGTTCGAGCCCGTGATCGATCTCATCATCGACCTCGCGGAGGTGGCCGCCAAGGCCCCTTGGGATGTCGACGTTCCGGATCACGACAAGCTCTTCAAGGCGCTCGAGAAGGCCTATGCCAAGCCGCTGAAGAAGGCTTACGGCGAACCCAAGAAGCAGCTGCGCTACGAGGCCGTGAAGGCCATCAAGGCCAAGGCGATCGAGGAGCTGAGCGGCGAAGGCAAGGAGGATGCTCTCGTCGTCGGTGCGCAGTTCAAGGAACTGGAAGCCAAGATCGTGCGCGGCGCCATCCTCGATACGGGTCGCCGGATCGACGGGCGCGACACGAAGACCGTCCGGCCGATTGAGGCCGAGGTCGGCGTGCTGCCGCGCGTCCATGGTTCGGCGCTGTTTACCCGTGGCGAGACGCAGGCCCTCGTGGTCGCGACGCTGGGCACCGGCCAGGACGAGCAGGTGATCGACTCGCTGGAAGGGGATGTCCGCGAGCACTTCATGCTGCATTATAATTTCCCGCCTTACTCGGTGGGTGAGACGGGACGCATGGGCTCGCCCGGCCGGCGCGAGATCGGCCATGGCAAGCTCGCCTGGCGTGCGGTGCGGCCGCTTTTGCCGGCCAAGGATCAGTTCCCCTACACGATCCGCGTCGTCTCCGAGATCACCGAGAGCAATGGCTCGTCCTCCATGGCGACCGTCTGTGGCACCTCGCTGGCGCTTATGGATGCCGGCGTGCCGCTGCCCCGGCCGGTGGCCGGCATTGCCATGGGCCTGATCAAGGAGGGGGCGAAGTTTGCGATCCTCTCCGACATCCTGGGCGACGAGGACCATCTGGGCGACATGGACTTCAAGGTCGCCGGCACCGATCAGGGCGTCACCTCCCTGCAGATGGACATCAAGATCGCCGGCATCACCGAGGAGATCATGCAGGTCGCGCTCGAGCAGGCGCGGGATGGCCGGCTGCACATTCTAGGTGAGATGGCCAAGGGGCTGGGCCGGCCGCGCGGCGAGATGCGCGAGACGGTTCCACGCGTCATCACGATCAGCATTCCCCAGGACAAGATCGGCGCGGTCATCGGACCGGGCGGCAAGATGATCCGCGAGATCACCGAGACGACCGGCTGCAAGATCGACATCAACGACGACGGCACGGTGAAGATCTCCTCGGCCGATGGCGATGCGGCGCAAAAGGCGGTGGACTGGGTCCGCAGCCTGACTGCAACCCCTGAGATCGGCGTGATCTATACCGGCAAGGTTGTCCGCGTCGTCGACTTTGGCGCCTTCATCAATTTCCTTGGCGGCCAGGACGGACTTTGTCATATCTCCGAGTTGGCGAACGAACGCGTTGGCAAGGTTACCGACGTCGTCAATGAGGGTGATATCGTCAAGGTCAAGGTCCTGGCGATCGACGATCGCGGCAAGATCAAGCTGTCGATGCGCGCGGTCGACCAGGACACAGGTGCCGAGGTGCCGAGGGCGCCCCGCGAGCCACGTTTCGATGATCGTGAACGTGGTAGCGAGCGGCGTGACCATGATCGTCCTGAGCGTGGAGAGCGTCCCGAGGGGCGGCGTCGGCGCGAACGGGCGAGCTAGGCGAGATCACAAAAGGGGCGGACCCCTTTTGTGATGCGTGATCGATCTCACATAGAAGATACTGAACGCCCGTGGCGGGCAACTTCCAGCCACGGGCGTGGTAGACTTTCACCTTATCGAAGTGGACGACCGATATGAGCTGCGTGCAGCCCATGGTCATCTCGGGAGCCGAGGTTTGGCCTCTCGTGGAAGGTGGTAAGGGCGTCGCCGTCAGCGACGGCCGTTCGGCCGGAGCCTGGGCGGCGGCTGGTGGCGTCGGTACCTTCTCAGGCGTCAATGCCGATGTGGTCGATGCGAACGGCGAGTATGTGCCCCTTATCTTCAAGGGGCGTGACCGTCGGGAGCGGCATGAGGAATTGATCGACTACTCGATCAGGGGGGCGATCAGTCAGGCCCGGATCGCGCATGAGACGAGGCGCGGCGAAGGGCGGATCCATATTAACGTGCTTTGGGAGATGGGTTCCTGCGAGCGCGTGCTGACCAGCGTGCTCGACGGTGCAAAGGACTTGATCCACGGCGTGACGTGCGGCGCTGGCATGCCCTATCGCCTGGCCGAGATCTGCGAGCGCTACGGTATCCACTATTACCCGATCGTCTCGTCGGGCCGTGCGTTCAATGCGCTTTGGAAGCGTGCCTATCACAAGGCAGCCGAGCTTCTAGGTGCTGTCGTCTACGAGGATCCATGGCGGGCCGGCGGCCATAACGGCCTCTCCAACGTCGAGGATCCCAAGGCGCCGCAATCGCCGCTGCCACGCGTCCTCGAACTCCGGCGACTGATGCGTTCCTTCGGCCTCGGCCACGTGCCGATCGTCATGGCCGGCGGTGTGTGGCACCTTAAGGATTGGAAGGACTGGATCGGTAATCCCGAGCTCGGGCCCATCGCCTTTCAATTTGGCACGCGGCCGCTTTTGACCCAGGAAAGCCCTATTCCAGACAGCTGGAAACAGCGGATCGCCAATCTACTGCCGGGCGACGTGCTCCTGCACAAATTTAGCCCGACGGGCTTCTATTCATCGGCGGTGCGCAACGATTTTCTAAACGAGCTCGTGGAGCGCTCCGATCGCCAGGTCGAAATCGCCGAGGTGGCTGATCCGGCAAGCGGTAAGGATGCCTTTTTCGCCTATGGCCGCAGCGGCAGCGGCGTGTTCATGCGTGCAGACGATCTGGCGCGCGTGCAGGCTTGGCAGAGTGAAGGCTTTACCCAGCCGATGCGGACGCCCGATAGCACCATGATTTTCGTCACGCCCGAGCGGGCGCGTAACATCCGTCGTGATCAGGCGGGGTGCATGGGCTGTCTTAGCCATTGCTCGTTCAGCAACTGGAAGGATCATGACGACATGACGACCGGCCGCATGGCCGATCCGAGGTCGTTCTGCATCCAAAAGACCCTACAGGATATTGCCCATGGCGAGGGCGATCCCGTCGACAACCAGTTGATGTTTTCAGGCCACAATGTGTACCAGTTTAAGCAGGATCCATTTTACGCCAATGGATTCATTCCGTCGGTGAAGCAATTGGTCCAGCGCATCTTGACGGGTAATTGACATCCTCGCCTACGCCTTGCCCGAGAGTCTGGAACGTTTCCGAATTTGTCTTTATTGACAATACTGGACTATAATGGTCCTATATCCCCCATACCGCAGAGGCGGTCGGCATGCCATATGGCAATGTAGGGGCTCGGATGGAATGCCAGCCGAGCGAAGCCGAGCAAGCGCGTGGTGGAAGGGTTAGAGGTTTGATATGAGTCGAGCGTATGCCAATGCCCTCAGGCAACTCAAGGCGAGTGGTCTACGCCCAACCCGTCAGCGTCTGGCGCTGGCGAAGTTGCTGCTTGAGACGGGCCCCCGCCACGTAACGGCAGAGGAACTCTTCCAGGAGGCGCGCGTGGCCGGCATTCCAGTCTCCCTGGCGACCGTCTACAACACGCTCCACCAGTTCACCAGCGCCGGCTTGATGACCGAGGTCATTGTCGGCAGCGGGCAGAGCTATTTTGATACCAACCCTACCTCGCATTATCATTATTTCGACAAGTCGACGGGCGAGATCATCGATGTGCCCGACGACGCCGTCGAATTCACCCGGCTGCCGGAGCCTCCGGCTGGCAAGGTGATCGATCGGATCGATGTGGTGGTGCGTATTCGGGATGCCGATGACAGCGTCAGGCGCCGTCTTCCGCGGGTGGCTGAGACCCGCTGGGAAGAGATCGATACCGCCGAGTAGGTGCATTCTTTGCCGAGATCGAAACAGTAAAACCCGGCTCGCGAGCCGGGTTTTTTGTTGCCGGACGTCGGTATGGATGATGGTCGATTTCAGGGGGTAAGCGTGGCCTTGGCTTCGGCCAGCACGGCCCGGGTCGAGGGCGGCACGGGCTCCCGGTCAGGATAGACGATGCCGATCGTCTGGGCCCGTTCCTGGTCCCTGATCTGCATCGATTTGACCGCTAATCCGGCCGGCACGAAGGGCAGATAGCTGGCGGGAAAAATGCTGGCCCAGGCACCCGTCTGGAGAAAGGCCGCAAGTGTCACGAACGAGTCGGCCTCGATGCGGGCGTTGACGCCGCTGCCCGCGGCTGAGAGCGCCGCGTCGACGATGCGGCGGTTTTGCATATGCGGGTTGAGCAGGCAGAGATTGGCGCTGGCAGCTTCGCTCCAGGTCACGCTGTTCCGGTCTGGCCACTCGTCGGCCGGGGCCAGGAAGATATAGGTCTCGCTATAGAGCGGCAACGAGCGGAAGGCCCGCAAGGGCTCGTTGTCGAGATAGGTAATGCCCAGATCGAGCTCGAAGCCTTCCAGGCCCTGCTGGATCTGCCCCGAGGTGGCTGACGAGACATCAAGCGATAATTGCGGGTGCTGCGCCAATAGGCGCGCCGTAAGCGGTGCCAGGACCGGAAGGGCCGTCGGCACGGCACCGATCCGCAATCGGCCGACCAGACCGTGTTTGAGGGCGAGGAGTTCCTGCTTCAGGCTTTCCAGATCCGCCAGCGACCGTTGGGCCCACTCAAGAACGCGCAGACCTTCGGGCGTCAGGCCGACGAAACGGTGCCCTCGCATGACGACAGCGACGCCAAGCTCGTTCTCGAGGCTGCGGATGCCGGCCGACAAGGTCGGCTGCGAGACGCTGCACCTGACCGCCGCGCGCGCGAAGTGACGCTCTCGCGCCAGCGCTGTCAGATAGGCCAGTTGGCGGATGAACATTGGCCTTAGCCTGTGGGCAAGGTGGCTTCGTCGGGCAATACACCCCAGAAATGCGTACGCTCGAGCCAGCCGCGGCGTTGCTCGATCTCGATCTCGCAGGCGCTGGGATTACAGGATATCAGCCTGCCGATGACCCCTGGTTCGGCGCGCAGAAGGACGCTGGCGTCGGGATCGGGTGTGCGGCGCAATTCGGCCACGGTCGCGAGGATGGAGACAGTCCGCCGCCCCGAAAGCAGGCTCACATGCACCCAGCCATCGTCACCGTCCTGGTCCTGGATTTTCCGCCAAGTATCGAATTCCTCGACGATCTTCACCGGCAGGCCGTTGCGCGCGTAGATCCAGCGAATGGGGTATTGCTTGCCCGGTCCGGTGCGAACGTTGATGCGATCTGCAGCGAGCGAGGCAAAGCGCGGAAGCGGCAGGCCCGAGGGGCCGGTCTTCTGCTGCGCCACGGCCGGCAGGGCCGTGACGAGGAGGGCGATGAGAAGGATGAGACGACGAAGAAGGATCACCACGGACGAGCTTTCGGGCAGAGGATAGACGGCGTGCCCCGCTGCCGTGCAGGCTGGGCACCTTCGACTGAGCATTGACCTTGCTAGCACGTTGCGTGGTTTGAGCCGAGATGGGGATTCTGATAGGCCAGACAAGATCGTCAGGGGAGAGATCATGCCTCGCTCACGCGCGCTCGTCGTCGTTACCCGCAAGCTGCCGGAGCCCATCGAGGCGCGGATGATGGAGCTGTTCGACGCCACGCTCAACCCGGATGACAAGCCGATGGGCAAGGCGGGCCTGATGGAGGCGGTGGCCCGGGCCGAGATCTTGGTACCCACTGTGACGGACCGGATCGACGCAGCCCTCCTCGCCCATGCCGGCCCCCAGCTCAAGCTCATCGCCAATTATGGCAATGGCGTGGATAATATCGATGTCGAGGCCGCCTACAAGCGCGGTATTACCGTCACCAACACGCCCGGTGTTCTGACCGAAGACACGGCCGATATGACCATGGCATTGATCCTGGCCGTCGCCCGGCGGGTGCCGGAGGGAGAGCGGCTGGCGCGCTCTGGCGAATGGGGCGGTTGGCGGCCGACTGCGATGCTCGGTCATCGCATAGGCGGCAAGCGGCTGGGCATCGTCGGCATGGGGCGGATCGGCTCGGCCCTGGCGCGACGCGCCAAGGGCTTTGGATTGTCCATTCATTATCATAACCGCCGGAGGCTGGCGGAAGCCGTCGAGCACGAGCTCGAGGCGACGTGGTGGCAGAGCCTCGATCAGATGTTGGCCCGCGTCGATATCATCAGCGTGAACTGTCCGCATACGCCAGCCACGTTCCATTTGCTCTCGGCCCGGCATCTGGCCTTGCTGCAGCCGCATGCGATCCTGATCAACACCGCGCGTGGCGAGGTGATCGACGAGGCCGCACTGACGAGGCTGCTGAGGGAGCGGAAGATTGCCGGTGCCGGCCTCGACGTGTTCGAGAACGAGCCCGCCATCAATCCGAAATTGCAGCAGCTCGAGAATGTCGTGCTCCTGCCGCATATGGGCTCCGCCACGATCGAGGGCCGTCTCGACATGGGCGAGAAGGTGATCATCAACATCAAGACTTTCATCGACGGCCACAGGCCACCCGATCGGGTCTTGCCCAGCATGGTCTGAGGCGGCGTGCCCTAAAAAAATCCCCGGTCGAAAGCCGGGGATTTGTCTCAAGAAGTGTGGTGTAGCGGCGCGTTAGGCTGGCAGCGCTGTCAGGAGCATGGCTTCTGAGGGGTCTTTCAGGCGCTTGAGCAAAGCATGCCGAAGCTTGGTGAGCGCACGATGCTCGATCTGCCGGACGCGTTCCTTGCTGATCCCGAGCTTCACGCCCAATTCCTCAAGCGTCCGGCCATCGTCGCGCAGACGGCGCTCGCGGATGATGACCTGCTCGCGATCGCTGAGCTCCGAGAGACAATCCACCAGCCAGCGCGTGCGCTCGCGCGAATCGAGGCTCTCGCTGACCAGTTCCTCGGGATTGGGGCGCTCATCCGCCAGGAAGTCCTGCCAGGCGTCCTCGCCCGTGGGGCTGATCGACGCGTTAAGCGACTGATCGCCTCCCATAAGGCGCATTTCCATCGATTCGACATCATCGACGGTTACCGACAACGCTTCGGCGATGTAGGAGCGGCCTGCCTGATTGAGGGTCGCGCCCCGGCCATCGTCGATCTTGGCGCGCAGGCGGCGAAGATTGAAGAAGAGCGATTTCTGCGCAGCCGTCGTACCGGTACGCACCACCGACCAGTTGCGCAGGATGTAATCCTGCATCGCCGAGCGGATCCACCATGCGGCATAGGTCGAGAATCTTACATCCCGCTCAGGCTCGAAGCGGGCGGCTGCCTGCATGAGGCCAACGACACCTTCCTGCACGAGGTCGCCCATTGGCAGCCCATAATTCTTGAACCGGCTTGCCGTACTGATCACGAGACGCATATAGGCCTGAACAAGCTCGTGCAGCGCCTCCTGGTCATCGCTGTTGCGCCAGCGGCGGGCGAGATTGAGTTCATGCTCCCGCGTCAGGAGCGGGGCGTTCATTGATTCGCGAATAAAGCGCCGATTGGCTCGCTGACTGTCGAGTGTCTCGGAGATTGCTGCCATGTTCCCTCCGTCCGTCGTGGATCAGGCGGCTCCGACCAAAGGGCCGTCGCGGACCTCAATGTCGCTGCACTTATCATCCATCGACACTTCCTACTCTAACGCTCGAACGCATGCCGCGTCGCCGCATGGGGCGATCAAGAAAACGTGAGCGCTCAAATCCTACCCTAATCTTTACTGCTCGGAAGTTCGGTAAATCTGGTCGCGGTGGTAGCTGGCTTGCAGAGCGCAAGTCGGCGCAACTCTATTTACGCAGGCAGCCGGATAGTAAATGATCGTTCATGTGACTTGGGCCGAACTGGCTGATGTACTGGTATTGTAGCTGTTATGGCTGTGATCACGAGTATTTATCAGATACCTAGTCGACGAACGCAGTTCTCGCTACCGATCTCCGGTTGCGCGACCAGACTCCGGGGCGAGGGACGGCAGGCTTGGATCGATTAGATGGCATGCAGGCTTTCGTGGCCGTCGGTGAGACGGGTAGTTTTACGACTGCGGCCGCTAGGCTGAAGGTGGCGCGTGCGCTGGTTAGCAAGCGTGTCGCCAAGCTCGAACGGACGATGGGTGTCCGGCTCTTGAATCGAACAACGCGCCGGGTCGGCCTGACCGAGCCGGGTCAGGCGTTTCTCGGGCGGGCCCAGCGAATTCTGGCGGAGTTCGAGCGGGCGAGCGCGGAGTTGACCAACCTGCACGGCGAACCTGCTGGAACGCTCAATGTTTCGGCCCCGATGAGCTTCGGCATCAAGCATCTGGCCCCCCTTCTGCCCGGCTTCATGCGGACATATCCCAGCCTCAAGATTAATCTCGTCTTGAATGACCGCCAGGTTGATTTGATCGACGATGGTTTCGATCTCGCCGTTCGCATTGGCAGGTTGGCGGACTCGTCACTGGTTGCTCGAAGGCTGGCCACGGTGCGTATGATCCTTTGCGCCTCGCCGGCTTATCTGGCCGCAGCGGGCCGGCTTGAAAGGCCCGCGGATCTAGCCCACCATAAAGGCCTGATCTATGGACAAGGCATCGCCGTCACGCGGTGGACGTTGACGCGCGGCAAGGAGACGGTCGTCGTCGAGCCGATGCCGCAGATGACGGCCAATAACGGCGACATGCTGTTAGCGGCGGCGATCGCCGGGGAGGGGATCGTCATGCAGCCCACGTTCCTCGCCGGTGACGCCTTGCGTGCCGGCGACGTCGTTCGCGTGCTCAAGGATTACAGCCCGGGGACTTTCAACCTCTACGCGGTATGGCCGGCCAATAGATTATTGCCGGCCAAAGTGCGGCTCTTCGTCGATTATCTCGGCCGTCAAATCGGCGATCCGCCCGCCTGGGACGCGGGACTGGACGAAATCGACGCTATCGGCTCAGGCTGAGACAAAAAAATACCCCATCCGATGGGACGGGGCATTTCGTTTACGATCGAGCCGACGTTCAGGCGGCGCGATTCTCTTCCTTGTTGTAGGTCGAGCTGGTCGCGGCGGGCTTCGTCTCGTCGCGGGTCAGGACTGGCTTCTGCTCGTCTTCCCCCTCCTGCATGCCGGACTTGAAATTCTTGATGCCCTTGGCGAGGTCACCCATCACATTGGGCAGCTTGCCGGCGCCGAAGATGATCAAGACGACCGCGAGGACGATGAACCAGTGCCAAAAACTGAAGGTACCCATCAAGGGACTCCTGGAGCGCAGTGACGCGTTTTATTGAACCTAGACCCTAGCACTGCATCTGCCAAGCGTGACTGGAATTAGAAAGTACGACCAGCCACCTCGCGGATGAGCGCTTCAGCCGCTAAACTTGGCCTTATACAGCATTCTTGAAGATCGGCCTCATGAAACTTCACACCAGTGTCACATCGCCATTTGGGCGCAAGGTCAAGGTCGTCGCCATCGAGCTTGGCCTGTTCGACAGGCTGGAACTCCTGCAGGAGCAGCTAACACCGGTCCAGGCGAACGAGCGGGTCAACGCCGCCAATCCGTTGGGCAAGATCCCGGTACTGGTGACGGATGAAGGCCAGGCGATCTACGATTCGGTCGTGATCGCCGAATATCTGGATGACATGGCAGGTGGTCACCGCCTGTTTCCGGCCGCCGGCGCCGAGCGCTACGCTGCTTTGACCCTGCAGGCCCTTGGCGATGGCATCATGGATGCCGCGATCGGTGTGCGCTACGAGTTGTCGCTGCGACCCGAGCAATACCGTTGGCAGCCCTGGATTGACGGGCTGATGGCGAAGGTCACGCGGGCGTTGGCTACCGCCGCTGCGGTCGAGCGCCAGCCACTGCCGCTCGATATCGGCAAGATCACGCTTGGCTGCGCGCTGGCCTTTCTCGAATTCCGCTTCCCGGAACTCACGTGGCGGCAGGATCACCCGAGCCTGGCCAGCTTCATGGATGAGTTGGCCGAACGGCCATCCTTCGCGAAGACCAAGCCCGCCTGAACAGCCAGCCGTCGGCCTCGGACCGCGTCCTTCGTTGACGGTAAGCGACCTCGATCAGTCCCCTGGGGGAAGGATCAGGGCCGGCGGGGCCCCCAGCCCGTGCCGGCTGCGGGTTTGGCGGATGAGTCGATCACCTCGAACTGACCTTCGATCAGTTCGGGGGAGGCCGGACGGGCGCGTGGTCGTTTTTGCTTGCCACCAAGGAAGAGGCGTGCAACCAGCCCGACGATCAGCAGGACCGGCAGGACCAGCAGAAAGACGCTGGCGGCGGCCACGAAGATCGCGATCGCCAGGGCCGCGGCCAGCGCCAGCATGAGCACGCCGCGCCAGCTCAACAGCTGAAAGAGGCTCTTCCAGCCAAGCGGACGGCCTGCTGCGAGGCGCTCGAAGCGATAATCCATCGACGAAGACATTCCTTCTGGGACTTATTCGGTCAGGCTGTCGATCAAGCGACCAGAGGCTTGAAAAGGTCAGATCGCGCGGCCTGCTCGCGGCTTGGCCGCTATGCCGGCCGACGCTTATCGGCCCTCGCACTATGTCCAATGTGGCGCGTCTGGCCTAAAACCCAAGACGCCACCCCCGCCGTGAATCGTTAAATTCCGGGGCATGTTCGCCACCACTAGACGACGAGTCCGCATGCGACCCTTTCCTTTGTCAGCCACCGTGCGCGCCGCCTACGCAGCCGTCCTGGGTGAGCTGGATACGCTTCTGCGCGCGGCCGGCGTCTGGCTTCTCCTGCTGATGGCGATCTCGGCCGCCGCTCGTTTGTTGCCCGAGGGCAATGTCGAGGCGTCACCAGCTCTTTTGGCATTCTTCGCCGTCGCCAATCTCGTGTGGGCCTTCAGCCTGAACGCGGTGGCGGTCTTTTGGCATCGCCATATCCTGCTGGGCGAGCCGGCGCCGGAACTGCTCGCGCCCGTTAATGGCCGCGTCCTTCGCTATGTCGGCGTCAGCCTGCTTTTGGGCCTCATGATCGCCATCCCATTCGTGCTCCTCCTCTTTGTCGTATCGACAATCGTGGCGGGCCCGGGCGGGTCCATCTCGCCCGTGATTGATCCGGCATTGTCCCGCCTTCTCACGAGTGTGAGCATCGCGCTCGTGATGGCGCGTATCCATCTTCTGCTGCCGGCCGTGGCCATCGGCGACCGCCGCATGACGCCGCCTCGCGCCTGGAAGTTGACAGCTGGCTACACGCTGCCTCTCCTCTGCGGGATCTTCGCCTGTGCCCTGCCCATCACCCTTCTTGGTGCGCTTTTGCAGGAATTGCTGGCGAATCTGGGAAGCAGCGGCAGTCTGACCGGCCTCGCGGTGGCCACGATCATGGATTTCATTCAGGCGACCATCGTCGCCAGCTTCATGGCGATGAGCTATCGCTTCTTTTCAGCCCATGTGGCGGCACCCGCCCCCTGAGCCGTGGGACGATTAGGTGTCTGGTGATCCTGTCGGGCTAATGCGGCGGGGGTCGCCGCCGTCTCAGCCGACGCAAAGCTTGGCCTGAAAGCAGCGCAGATCCTCCGCCAAGCGCCTCGGGTCGGATGCGAGGCGAAGCATCTGGCAATAGGTTGCTGTCTCGTCCTCGGTCTCCGGCACGAGGAAGGGTCCGAGTATGTCTTGATAACCGCCCGCAGGCTCGGCGACCCGGCGGCGCGGGCCTGGCCTGCCGCTGCTGCGATTATTATTGGCGCAGACGAAATAGGTGACTGGCATAGATTGGCGTCCGGGCTCGTTGGCGACTGCCAATGTCGCAGCCGGAGGTTAACGAAAGCCTGACGTGTTTGCAGAATCTCGCGCGGGACCGAGCCGACAAAGTGCGTCGGAGGCATCCCATGATGCGCACCCGCCGGGTCCACAAGCTATGAAGGGCGGCCGGGGAAGGGCGCGAGGCGTCCCGTTTCGAGAAAGAAAAGTCCGCCGCGTGCACCGGCCGCCATGCCGAGCAGTGCCAGGATCGCCGGTGTTGCCAGGACCGAGAAGCCGGCCAGGCCCATGCCGATGGTGCAGCCGCCCAGGAGGGGGAGGGCCAGCCCCATGAGGACGGCGCCACCCAGCATGCGGCGAAGGTCGGGGCCGGTCAGCTTCTCCAACCGGAACCGACCTTGCAGGCGCGAACCGAGATGGGCGCCCAGGACCGCGCCAAGGGCGAGCAGAAAGGCGAAGGCGGCAATGGGCCGGCTTGGCGCCATCGTCGCTACCGCGAAGTTGAGGCCGGCTTCCAGGCCGGGGGGGGCGCCCAGCCAGGCGGCGGCGACAAGAAGCCCGAGGCTGAAACTGACCCAAAGGGCAGTACGGTCGCTTCGCAGTTGCCGATCGCCAAGGCTCCATGACATTCCGGCAATGGCCAGAATGAGGCCGGCGGGCAAGCCTAGGTCCGCCGGCAAGGCTGGCAAGGGGAGCAGCATAGGCAAGGGTATCTTCGTGGTGATCAGCGCCACGACGATCATGATCAGGAGAACGAGGCCGGCCTTCAGGCTGCCGCCGCCCAGCCTGACGAGATTGCGGGACGGGCAGCCGCCGGCCAGCACCATGCCGTAGCCGAGCAGACAGCCGCCCAGGAGAGCCGTTGGCAGCCCGGGCGCGGGCAAGGCCAGATAGGTCGTCTGGCCGGGTGCCAGGGCGCCTGCCGCCACCAGCAACTGGGTCAGCAGAAGCCCGGTCGCGGCCGCCAGCACCCAGCCGCGCAGCCGTCGCCGGCTGCCGAAGAGGAAGAGATCACTGAGCGCGCCCATCGTGCAAAAATGGACGCGTTGCGCCAGGAGGCCGTAGGCAATGCCGATGGCCGGGGCCGCCAGCAGATAAAGGGGCACGAGGCCGCTCCTTTCATGACCGCCCGCTGCCGGGCCTCACCTTATGTGGCGCAGCACCTCCTCGATGTTAAGCGGCCGCCTCCAGGCCGCCGCCGTCGGACGGCAGCCTGAGCCGCCGGCCATCGGCGGCGGCGAACAGCCTGGCTTGCCTCGCATCGACCCCCTGGAGTCGTCCGAGCTGCTCCATGCGGCCCTCAGCTCGCCTTCTTCTTCAGCTGGGCGATCAGCTTGTCGGCATCGCCCTGGGCGCGCTCCTTGCCCCAGGGCGTTTCCAGATAGGGAACGGCCGCCACGCATTCATAGGTGGCGCGGGTCTTGAAGGTTTCGGCCAGGACCGCGTCGATGAGGGGTTGGACGGCCGGCCCAAGCATGGTCAGGAGCATCCCTTCGGGGGTGCCTTCAAGCTTTGCCTGCATCGCCGTTTCAACCTTCTGGCGATAGGAGGCCGCCGCTGCCTGGCAGGGGTCGAACGTGCCGTAGGCCAGCCTGGTGAAGGCCAGAAAGCCGCCGACGATGAGGATGAGAATGACGATAAGCGTGCGCATGCGTCCTTCCGGAGTGTTTCAATCGCGACCTGCGTCGGCACAGGCATTCTAGACCATCTGGGCGCTTATTGCTCGCTGTCGACCAGACCTTTGACGAAGCGACGTCTGCCCGATGAGCCGTCGTTGCAGACCTTGTGAATATGGATGGTGGCGGCCTTGGCGCGGCCTCCCGGTGTTATCGTGTAGATCATCGACGCGGCCTCAAAGAAGCACTGAAGGCGGAGACCAACGAAGGAGCTCCGCGCCATCGTACCGCCGAGGTCAGGTGCCAGTTCTGCATGCCATCCTGGCAAGCCTCCACGCCCGTAGGCGTGCCGTTGCCAGAACCGGCTTGAGTGAGCCTCGGATAACGCAAGCGATGATGATGCATTTCCCTAGGGGTATGGTCGAACGGTGGCAAGGCGCTATGAATGGGCAGCCGTGGGTTGAAAGTCCCTGCGGCGTCCGAAACATTTAGTCTTGTTAACCGTCGGTGATGGGCTGCGCGTGGTCGAAGCTAGTGTCGTCAAAGATGTCTGTAATGCCGTCATCCAATGGTTTCGAGCGGAGCCCGAGCGGGTGCCGTCGGTAGACGGGCGACCCGCGACCTTGCCGCCCGGACGTCGCGTCTATGCGGTTGGCGACATTCATGGCCGCTACGATCTGCTCCTCGAGATCGAGCGGCTGATCCAGTCTGATCTGCGCGACCATCCGCCCGAGGGTTTCGTCGACCTCGTCTATCTGGGCGACTTCATCGACCGCGGGCCGGCCAGCCGGCAGGTGATCGAGCATATGGTGCACCATCCCCTTCAAGGGGTTACCACGCATTACCTCCTGGGCAATCACGATGCCTGGTTTCGCGAGCTGCTGGTCGAGCCCGGGCCCGAGGCCGAATGGTGGCGCTACGGCGGTCGGGAGACCGCAGCCAGCTATGAGATGCAAGGCGAATTGCCACCGCCCGGACCGGAGCGCGAGGCGTGGCGCACACGGCTTCGGCGGCGGGTGCCCGCCAGCCATCGCCGATTCCTGAACGAGCTTTGTACTTCCTGGCGGCTTGGCGACTATTTCTTCTGTCATGCGGGCGTCCGCCCAGGCGTGGCTCTCGACTTGCAGGGACAAAACGACCTGATCTGGATCAGGCGGGGATTTCTCGAGCATGAAGGCGATCTGGGCGCGGTCGTGGTGCACGGCCACACGATCGTCGAGCGCCCGGTCGTCAAGGCCAATCGCATCGGCATCGACACAGGTGCGTTCCGCAGTGACAGGCTGACGGGATTGGTGCTGGAAGGCGCAGCGCAGCGCTTTCTCGTCACCGGGTGGGCTTGAGCGGATAATCGTAGCGGTTGCCCTTCGGTTGGGGTTTCCTTAATAGGCGGGCATGATTCCGGGCCGCCTCATCCTGCCTCGCCACACAAGAGCGCTGGCGCTAGCTATCGTCCTCATCCTTGGCGTCTGGACAATTCTTTCGGGCGGAATCGTCAGCCTACAAGCGTTGGCGCAGGGTGCGCCGGATGCCTCCGTCAACGACACGGGCAAGCCTGGCGCCGATTCGCTGAAGCCTGAGGCGCCGCCGGCCGACGCCGCGGCACCGGCCGCGACGCAAGACCAGGGCGCGCCGGCGACGACCTCGCCCCGCCCGTCGCTGGCGGCAGCGTCGGCGACGGGCAAGGCGGCGTTGGACGAAGCCGAGCTCACGGCGACCATCAAGCTCCTTGAGGATCCCGCCGCACGCGAGCAGTTCCTGGGCCAGCTTAAGGCGCTGCAGGCGGGCATGAAGACTGTCGGCGCCACATCGTCAACCAGGGCCGAGACCCTGGTCGACAAGGTGACGGGCAAGGTCAATCTCCAGGTGCAGGCCGTGGTGGATACGGCCAAGGCCGTCCTGGCCTCGATCGCGACGCTCCCGAATCTCGCCGACTGGCTGGCGTTCCAGGCCAGCAACGAGTATCGGCGGGCCTTCTGGTTCTCGGTCTTCGAGGGCGTGGGCCTGACGTTGGTCGGCGGGCTCGTCCTCGTGATGCTCCTAACGCACTTCGTCCGCCGATATACGAGCCGCGTGCGGTTGAATCCCGCGCATGGCTCGTTCAGGCGCGGGCTGCGTCGCCTCTGGGTCCTGCTCTTGGATGTCCTGCCCGCCATCGGCTTCTTCATCGCCGGCAGCATCGTCCTGCGCGTCCTGCCGCTGGCCGACGTCACGATCGATGTCGGTACGCTGGGCGTCCTCTGCTTTGCTATCGGCCATCTCCTGTGGATGTCCAGCCATCACGTGTTCGCGCCAAGGGACAAGGACTGGCGCTGGCTGAAGCTGTCGGACGAGGACGCGCTGGCCTTGCGTCGATTCTCTCGTGGCATCGGTCTTTTGAGCCTTGATGGCTATTTCCTGCTCGTCGCGGCCGACCGCTTGGGCCTGCCCGCCAGCCTCCACACCGTACTCTCCCATATCCTCTTCATCATTATCTGCGGCTGGATGTCGGTCTGGCTGGTCCGTCACCGAGCGGCGATCGCGAAAGCTGTTCGACGGCTCGGTGCCAGCCGCCTGGCGCTGCTGCGCGACGTGCTGCCTTGGGAGGCCCTGGCGGCGCGGGGCCATCTCCTGCTCATCGGCCTCGTCTGGCTCTATTACCTGGTCTGGGCGATCGATGTGCCGGGCGGCTTCAGCTACCTCTTCATCGCTACTCTGGCGACTGCGGCCATCGCGGTGGTCTTCCAACTGGGCATGCTGGTGCTCCACCGCCTGCAGCGCCGCGCCGACCGCTCGAGTCCGCTGGAAGAGACCGACACGCTCGATCCGGCGCCGCGGCGGGCCGGCGATGCCATCGTCTTCGGCATCCTGGCCATGGCTCTTCGCGCCCTTGCCATCTTGGCGCTTTTGCAGGTGTGGGGGCTGAACATACTGGGCTGGCTGCATTCGCCCACCGGTGCGCGCGTTTTGGAGCGCGGCCTGCGCATCGGCATCATCATTCTCATCGCGATTGCCCTCTGGCTGGCCCTGGATCGCGCCATCACGCGCTATCTGACGGCGATGGACGCGCACGGCAACATCAAGCATTCGAACCGTTCGAGGACATTGGCCAATATCGGCCGCAACGTCGTCCTCGTCGTCATCTGCCTGTTCGCCGCCGCAACCGTCCTCTCCGAGGTCGGTGTTGATACCGGTCCGCTCCTGGCCGGTGCCGGCGTCGTCGGTCTCGCGATCGGCTTTGGCAGCCAGGCCCTGGTCAAGGACATCATCACCGGCCTCTTCATCCTCCTGGGCGATACGATGCGGGTAGGCGACGTGGTCGATCTCGGCGGCCAGTCGGGCGCTGTCGAGACCATGTCGATGCGCGCCGTGGTGCTTCGTGCCTATAACGGCAGCGTCATGACGATTCCCTATGGCTCGATCACCACGATCACCAACCTGACCAAGGATTTCTCATTCGCCGTCTTCAACGTCGCCCTTACCTATCGAGCCAACATCGATGCGGTTTACGACATGCTGCGCGAGCTCGATGAGCAGATCCGTGGCGAATGGCCTTATCGTCGGATCATCCTGGCGCCGCTCGAGATCGCGGGTGTGGACAAATTCCTCGATTCCTCGGTCGTCATCCTGGCAAGGCTCAAGACCAGACCAGGCGATCAGTGGCGTGTGCAGCGCGAATTCAACAAGCGTATCAACCAGGCGCTGAACGAGCGGGGTATCGAGATACCCTATCCGCATCAGACAGTTTACTTCCGCGACGGCTCGCCTATGGGTGCTAGAGAGGCCGCACTGGCCGGCGAGGCAACACTTTCGAATGGGGACGAGGCAGCGACGATGACGACGCGCGCATGAGGCTTTCGTTCGAACTGGGTAAATGGGCTTTTTGCCTCCTTCTCCTCGGCGCGACCTTGAGTGGTTGTTCCTATTTTCGCAGCAAGGACGATCCAGAGGGGGTTCCGCCGCCGACTGAGAGCGGCATTCGCTACGGTGTCGAGATCGGTGGCCTGAGCAAGGAGGACGAAGCGTTGCGGGCGACGCTCTTGAGCTCGTCCGATGCCGCCAATGCCGTGAGCCGTCCCCCCGCCAGCACCTTCGTGCTCGAACGGCGGGCGGAGGCGGATCTGCCCAACATCGTGAATGGCATGCACTCGGCTGGCTATTACGATGGCACGGTCAGTTATCGCGTGACCCAGGTGCGCGAGGACGACAAGGCCGACAGCAGCACCACCGGTGGTGTGCTCGACACGATCACCGACGCGACCAAGGGACCGCCGGTTATCCTCAGTTATGACGTCAAGCCAGGCCAACGCTACCGGCTCAGATCCATCAAGACGGTGACCAGCGACCCGGCCAACGGGTTTTTGGCGCCCAGTCCCGAGAAGCTTGGGCTGAACGCCGATCAGCCGGCCGAAGCGCAGCAGGTCCTCAATGCCCAGTCGGCCATGGTCAGCGAGGCCAAGGATCTTGGCTATGCCTTTGCCAAGGCCGATCCGCTCCAGGCAGAGATCGACAAGGACGGCAAGACCATGGACGTCGTCCTCTCGGTGACGACGGGGCCGATCGTCCATATGGGCGAGTTCACGATCGAAGGGGCGGACGGCATCGATTCGCGCTTTTTGCGCCGTCGCGTGCTCTGGCGGCCGGGCGATCGCTACAGCCCGACGGTCATGGAAAAAACTCGACTGTCGCTCGTCAATACCAACCTGTTCTCGGTCGTCCAGGTCGTGCAGCCGGACCAGCTGGATGCGACCGGGCGGCTGCCCATCACCTACAAGATGACTCAGCGCAAGTCGCGCTCCATCGGCGCCGGGCTCGGCTATGCGACCGACGAGGGGCCGAACGTCTCCTTCTTCTGGGAGAACCGCAATTTCCTGGGGGCTGGCGAGAAATTCAGGAGCGACCTCTATCTCTCGCCGCTGCGTCGCGAGCTCTCGGCAAACTTCGTCAAGCCGGATTTCGGCGCCAGGCAGCAGAATCTCTTGGCCAATGGCTCGATGAAGCAGGAGGACACGGATGCCTATTCCTCCGAGAGCATCGGTGCCGGCCTTGCCATTGAGCGGCCGCTCTGGGCCGAGAATGTGACGGGCTCGGCCGGCATCGCCTACAGGCTGGCCAGCATCGAGCCCAAGGACGAGGAGGAGGAAACCTACGGTCTGCTCTCCCTGCCGACCTCGATTCGCATGGACTATTCCAACAATCTGCTGGACCCAACCCGGGGTTGGCGCCTCAACCTCTATGCAACCCCCTATACCGACACGATCCAGACCGGGACGAACTTCTTCAAAGGGCAGGCGATCGGCACGGCCTATGTCCCGATCGCCGGCAATGAGCGCTACGTCATGGCCTTTCGCGGCAATGTCGGCACGATCGTCGGCGCCGACCGCGACCAGATCCCGGCGGACGAGCGCTTCTATTCCGGTGGCGGCGGCTCGATCCGCGGCTATGGCTATCAGTTGGCGGGACCGCTCAATGGCAAGGACGATCCGGTGGGCGGCCGTTCGGTCATCGAGTTGAACAGCGAGTTCCGTTATCGCGCCACGGAATCGATCGGCCTTGTCTATTTCGTCGACAGCGGCACCGTGGCCGACAGCTCGGCCCCGAGCTTCTCCGAAGACCTCTTCGTCGGCACGGGCGTGGGCCTGCGCTATTTGACGCCGATCGGACCGCTGCGCCTGGATGTCGGCGTGCCGCTCGACCGGCGCTCGGTCGACGACGTGGTCCAGATCTATGTCAGTATCGGCCAGGCGTTCTAACTTGTCCCTTTGAGGATGCCTGACCCCGCCAGCCGGTCATGCTGCTGGCACATGAGGAGAACGGACCGCATCCCGAGCGGTCGTTTGCGTAGGACGGTTTGATGAACGAGGCGACGCCCAAGCCGCCAAGACGAGGTGTGATCGGCAAGATCGCGCGATTTGTTGGTTGGAGCATCCTGGTCCTGGTGGTCCTGGTCGTCGTCCTGGTGGGCGGTGCCTTCGGACTCCTGCAGACGGGCTGGGGCAAGCAGGAAGTAGCCAGCCTCGCCAGTTCCAGCCTCTCGGGGCCGGGGCAGAGCTTCGAGATCGCCGACATCGAGGGCCTCGTACCCTTCGACATGACCCTGGGTCGCCTCCGGATGGGCGATGCCTCGGGGCCGTGGCTGGAGGTCGATAAGGCAAGACTGCATCTGGTCCTCTCGGATCTCCTGCATCTCAAGGTCAATCTGGCCGAGGTCGGTGCCCAGCGCGTTGCCCTCAATCGCCTGCCACCCGCCACCAGTCCGCCGCCCGAGCCGCAGCCCTTCAGCATGCCGAGCCTGCCGCAGCTCCCGCGCTCCCTCCCGGTGGCCGTCGAGGTGCAGCGGCTTTATGTGGACCAGCTCGAGCTCGGCCAACCCGTTCTGGGGCAGGCGGCCCGTTTCGGCATCGAGGGCAAGGTTGGCAGCAACGATGCCGCCACCAGCCTGAATGCCCTGCTCGATCTCAACCGGCAGGACCAGCAGACCGCCAGTCTGCATCTGGGCCTGGGTGCTGATCTGGCCGCGCAGTCGCTCGACCTGAAGCTCAAGGCCGACGAGACTGGCGGCCTTCTGGCGGCGCTCTCGGGCCGCCCGAATGCGGGCCAGCTGCATATGAACCTCGAAGGCAGCGGCCCGCTCGCCGACTGGCGGGGCAAGCTTGCCCTGGAGGCGCAGAACCTGGCCAGCGTCCAGGCCGACCTCGCCCTCGGTCTTGCCGACCTGCCGCGCCTGGGCCTCGATGGCAAGATCGACGTGGCGGCCGGCGTGCTGCCGCCGACGATCGAGCCCTTGACCGGCCGGGCGATCGACCTCGCCGTCCAGTTGCAGCCAACCTCGTCTCAGCGTGTGGCCCTGCAGCGCCTGCATGTGGGAGCCGCGGGATTCGGCATCGAGGGTGGTGGGGCGGCCGATCTCGCGGCGAACCGGCTGGATGGCAAGGTGAGCCTGACCGTGCCTGACCTCGCGGTCGCGAGCGGCCTTGCCGGCCAGCCCTTGAAGGGCAGCGCCACGCTCGATCTCCTGGCGCAGGGTGCTCTCCGCCAGCCCGAGATCGACCTCGATGTCAATGCCGGCGATATCGCCTATCCACCCTATGCCGTCCGCGACGTCGCCTTGGCGCTGAAGGCAAACCTTCTCGGGCCTTTCGAGACGACCTTTCCTGGTGCAGACCTCAACGGCCGCCTCAGCGTCAAGGGGCTGGCCCAGAATGGCCGGCAACTCGGTGACGACGAGGCGGCCAGCCTCGACCTCGCCTTGAGCTATCCGAGCGCTGGACCGGTCGATCTGAAGACGGTTCTGCTCAAGGCTTTGGGGGCCACGGCGACGCTCAAGGGGGCGATCGATCCGGCCAGCCTTGCGGGCAAGTTGCGCCTCGATCTGGGCATACCCAGCTTGCAGCCTTTGATGGCAGCCGCCATGCCTGATCCGAATGGCCGGCCCGGCATTGACGGCAAGATTGACCTCGGCGCGGATGTGACGCTGGGCGATCAGGCAAAGCAGATCGATGCGGTCCTGGCCCTTCGCACGGACGGGCTGGCGGGCCTGCCGCCCGGTGCCATGGAGCTCTTGGGCGCCGCACCCAAGCTGGATGCCACCGCAAGCTTCGAGGCGGGCAAGGCCGCCACGGTCCAGTCCCTCGACTTCGAGGGTGCGGCCGTGAGCCTGAAGGGCAAGGCCGGCATGGGGCTGGACGATCAGCTGGTCTCGACCGACCTCGTTCTCGATCTCCCCGACTTCAGCGTGCTTCGCCCGGTGACGCAGCAGCCGACGACGGGACGCGCCAGCTTGACCTTGAAGGGGCAGGGCTCGCTGCGGGATCGTATCGATGCGGTCCTGGCCCTTCGCGCGGAAGATTTGGCGGGGCTGCCGGCCGGTACGAGCGACCTGCTCGGCGCCACGCCCAGCCTGGATGCGAATCTGGCCTACGTGAACGGCAAGTCGCTGGATGTCACGGATCTCGCCTTCAAGGCGAAGGAGGCCTCTCTCCAGGGCAAGGCCAGCGTGGAAATGAGCGGTGACCAGACCTTGGCTGCGGATCTCGATCTGGCTTTGCCGCGTCTGGCGGCCCTCTCGGGTCTGGCCGGTCAGCCGCTGGCCGGCAGCTTTGCCGCCAACCTCAAGGCCCGCGGCAAGACGACCGAGCCCGACATCGAACTCGCCTCCGCGATCGACAACCTGCAGGCAGCGGGTTTCGCCTTCAGCAAGATCACGCTGAACGCGGATGCGGCCGGTCCGATCGACAAGATCGCCGGCAAGCTGAACCTCGATGCCCGCGAACGGCGCGGGCCGATAGCGCTTACCAGCGCCTACGCGCGCGACGGCCAGATCTTCACGGTGCGCGACCTGACCCTCACGGCCCCCGGGACGAAGCTTGAGGGGCAGGCGGCCTTGAATCTCGCCACGCAGCTGGCCGATGGCCGGATCGAGGGCGGGGTCAGCAATCTTGCGGCGCTGGCGCCATTCATCGGCCAGCCGCTCAAGGGCAGCGTCGCCCTGAAGGCCGACTTTGACGGCCAGGACGGCAAGCAGAATGCCCGGGCCGACATCCGTGCGGCCGATATCGGTGGCGCGTTCGGTGCGCTGCAATCGGCCAGCGTGACCGCGCGGGCGAACGATGTGCGCGGCAAGCTCGGCCTGGATGCGGCGATCAATGCGGCGGGCTTTGCTCAGCCGGGCCTGTCCTTGAAGCAGGCGCGGGTCACGGCCACGGGCGACCTTGCGGCACTCAAGATCGCCGCCGCATTGGATGGCGGAATGCAGGGAGCGAATCCCTTCGACCTTGCGACCAGCCTTCAGGCCGGGTTGGCCGGGGACACCAGGCGCATCGATCTGCAGAGCCTGACCGGCAGCTTCGCCCGCCAGCCAATTCGCCTCCAACGGCCGGCCCAGATGGAGATGGTCGGGGCCGCCATGAAGCTTGCCGGGTTCGATCTGCTCTTCGGGCAGGCGCGGTTGAAGGCCGATGCGGCACTGGGCAATGGGCGCGTGGATGCCAAGGCGTCGCTCGACCCGACGCCGCTTGCGATGTTCAAGCCGTTCGGCGCACCGGACCTAGCCGGCACGGTCGGCTTCACCTTGAACGCCTCGGGCAGCAGCGCTGCGCCGCGCATCGTCTTTTCCCTCGATGCGCCCGGGGTAAAGGCTAAGGCCGACAATCTTCGCAATGTGCCGCCTGCGCATCTGACGGCCGATGCCACGATCGGCGGCGGCCAGGTACAGGCGAATGCCGGCTTGGCGGGGGTCACGAGCGAGCCCTTGCGCGTGCAGGCGAACCTGCCCCTTCGGCTGGGCCTGGAACCTTTCGCCTTCGACCTGCCGCAGAACAAGCCGATCAATGGCAGCCTGACCGGCCGTGCCGATCTCGCCCGGATCGCCGACATCCTTGTTCTGGACGGGCAACGAATCCAGGGCATCCTCAATATCGATGCCCGCTTCGGCGGGACGCTCTCAGCACCGCAGGCTGCGGGCGACATCGCGATCCAAAACGGCCTGATCGAGGATTCGTTGACCGGCGTCATGCTGCGCGATTTGAATGTGAGGGTCGTCGGCAACCAGAACCGGATCGACTTGCAGACCCTGAGTGCCAGGGATCGCAAGGATGGCACGATCAATGGCAGTGGCAGCGTCACCCTGAACGGCACGGCGCTGACAGGCCTGGGGGTCAAGGTGCAGCTGGCGAACATGCAGGTCTATAATGCCGAGTTCGGCCAAGTCTGGCTCTCGGGCGATACCGATGTCAGCGGCTCGCTCAGCGACATGAACGTCAAGAGCCGGCTGAAGGTTAACGAGGCGGAGATTCGTCTGCCCAATCCGCCGCCCAGCAAGCCGCCCACTTTGCCGGTCAACGTAGCCGGCGAGAAGAAGCCGGCGGCAACGACGACGCCACCGTCACCGCCGATGCGCATCGGCCTCGACGTCGTGGTCGACATGCCCGAGAAATTCTTCGTGCGCGGCCGTGGGTTGGAGAGTGAATGGGGCGGCAACGTCAAGGTCACGCAGACGGCCGACAATCCCCTTGTTATCGGCACGATCAATTACCGCCGAGGCTATCTGAACCTCTTGGACCGGCGCTTTGATATCGACACGGGGACGATCACCTTCTCGGGAGCCCAACCGCCCATTCCCGAGCTGAACATCAAGGCGACGTCCGAGACCGCGGGAGGTTTTACTGGCATCGTCACCGTGACCGGCGCGGCGACCAATCCGACGCTGGCTCTCACAAGCGATCCGATAGCGCCCCAGGACGAGGTCGTCTCGCGTATCATGTTCAACCGCTCCTCGGCCGACATCAGCCCTGTCCAAGGTCTGAAACTGGCAGCCGCGATCCAGCAACTGCAGAGCGGCGGCGACGGGCTCATGGGTATCGGGCGGGATGCATTGGGCGTGGACACGTTCGACGTCTCGGGGTCGGGGGGCTCGGATACGACGGCCAGTGCCGGCAAATACATTTCCGACGACGTTTTCTTGCAGGTGCAGCAGGGAGCGACGGCGGACAGTACGAAGGCCAAGGTGACGATCGAGCTGACGCCCAATCTGTCCGCCGATACGACGGTGGGACAGACCGGCACGAGTGCCGGACTCAGCTGGACGCACGATTATTGAGGCCTGTTGTCGGCGAAATCGGCGGCTTGTGCGTGCAAACCTCGCGGCGCGTCGCTATGTGAAGCCCGGCTATGAGCAGCGGGCGGTGAGTTTTGCAAAATAGGCATGAAATGATGAAGAGCGTGGTCGTGGCGCCGCCTGCCTATCCGCGCGAAGGCGACCGCACGTTCGCCAATTTCGCCGACATCAACCTGATCGGCGTGAGCACCCTCTATCACAAGGAAGTGCGCCGCTTCTTCAAGGTGTTCGGCCAGACGCTGCTGGCGCCCGTCATCACGACCCTGGTCTTCCTCGCGGTCTTCGCGCTGGCCCTGGGCGGGAACGCCCGGCACATTGGCGAACTCTCCTTTCTCGAGTTCCTGGTCCCGGGCCTGGTCATGATGGGCATTACCCAAAATGCCTTTGCCAACACCTCCTCTTCATTGATGATCGCCAAGATCCAAGGGACGATCATCGACTATCTGATGCCGCCCTTGCGCCCTGCGGAGCTCGTGGTCGGCATCTCGATGGGCGGGGTGACGCGTGGCGTCCTGGTAGGCGCCGTCATCACGATCGCGGCCCTGGTCTTCGTCCGGCTGCCGATGAGCCATCCCTGGCTCATCCTCTATTTCTTCCTGGTATCGTCCCTGATGCTGTCGCTTCTGGGCATGCTCGCAGCGCTCTGGGCCGAGAAATTCGACCAGATGGCGATGGTGACGAACTTCGTCATCACGCCGCTCTCGTTCCTCTCGGGCACCTTCTATTCGATCAACGACCTCCCTTATGGCTTCCACCTCGCGGCGCTGGCCAACCCCTTCTTCTACATGATCGACGGGTTGCGCTTTGCCATGAGCGGCCATGCCGACGGCAATGTCTGGGTCGGCGCGCTCGTCGTGCTCCTGGTCGACATCCTGCTCTGGTGGCTGACGCTCAGGTTCTTTCGCACGGGCCACCGCCTGAAGGCTTGAGGGAGCCCGTCGCGCCGCTTCATCTTTCTGCGCTTGTTCCGCGAGCGGATCTGTGCAACGCCCTATATCCTTCAAAGCCGGCATGTCGCCGGCTTTGTCTTTTGGATGTTATAAATCTGGAGGGGTGCTCGCACCTGCCGTCATGCTGAATTCGTCCGTTCCAACCTTGCTTCCCGTCTACAAACGCATGGATGTCGCCTTCGAGCGCGGCCTGGGTGCGCAATTGTGGGACGACCGGGGCCGACGATATCTGGACTTCGGCAGCGGGATCGCGGTGACGGGACTTGGCCATTGCCATCCACATCTGGTCGAGGCCTTGACGAGCCAGGCCAATGCGCTCTGGCATACCTCCAATCTCTACGAGATCCCGGCTTTGCAGAAGCTGGCCGACCGGCTGGTCGCCAACAGCTTCGCCGAGACCGTCTTCGTCTGTAATTCGGGTGCCGAGGCGATCGAGATCACGGTCAAGATGGCGCGGCGCCACTTCTTCGCCCGTGGCCTTCCCGGGAGGCATCGGGTCATCACCTTCGAGGGCGCCTTTCACGGGCGGACGATGACCGGCATCTCGGCAGTGCCCACGCCCAAGATGGCCGAGGGATTCGCGCCGCTCCTGGAGGGCTTCGACGTCGTGCCGTTCGGGGATCTTGCGGCCGTCCAGGCGGCGATCGGGCCCTCGACCGCCGCCATCCTGATCGAGCCGATCCAGGGTGAGGGCGGCATCCGCGCGGCCGAACCCGGGTTCCTGGCGGCACTTCGTCAGCTTTGCGACGAGCATGACATGCTGCTGCTCTTCGACGAAGTGCAATGCGGGCTTGGCCGGACGGGCAACATGTTCGCCTATGAGGGGATGGGCGTGGTGCCGGACATCATGGCCCTGGCCAAGGGGCTGGGCGGCGGCTTTCCCATCGGCGCCTGCCTCGCCACGGCGCGTGCTGCGGCCGGCATGACCTATGGCACGCACGGCTCGACCTTCGGTGGCAATCCGCTGGGCTCCGCGGTCGCCAACGCCGTGCTCGACGTCATGCTGAAGGAAGGCTTCATGGCCGATGCCGCAAGGCGTGCCGGCGTCCTGAGAGAACGACTCCAGGGCATGGCCGCGCGGCATCCGGAGATGATCGCCGAAGTGCGCGGCAAGGGCTTCATTCTCGGGCTGAGGACCGTCCAGCCCGCAGGGGACGTCGTCGCGCGCTTCATGGAACTGGGCCTGGTCACGATTCCGGCCTCCGACAATGTCGTCCGCCTCCTGCCGCCTTTGACCGTCACCCTGGACGAGATCGAGGAAGGAGTCGGCATTATCGAACAGGCTGCCAGCCGGGCCGAGGCCGCATGACCCGCCATTTTCTCGACCTCGACCTCGTCGAAGGCCAGGATCTTCGTCGCATCATCGACGATGCCCGGGCCTTCAAGGATGGAGCATTGGCGCTCAAGCCCATGACCGGCAAGACGCTGGCCATGATCTTCGACAAGCCCTCGACCCGCACGCGCGTCTCCTTCGAGGTGGCGGCCAGGCAGTTGGGGGGCGATCCGATCGTGCTCTATTCGCGCGACATGCAGCTCGGCCGCGGCGAGACGATCGAGGATACCGCCAAGGTGCTCTCGCGCTATGTCGACGCGATCATGATCCGTACCGACGAGCACGAGAAGCTCAACCAGCTGGCCCGATACGCCACCATACCGGTGATCAACGGGCTGACCGATCGCTCGCATCCCTGCCAGGTGATGGCGGATGTCATGACGATCGAGCAGCATCGGGGGCCGATCCGGGGCAAGAAGCTCGCCTGGACGGGCGACGGCAACAATATGGTCACCTCGTTCATCCAGGCGGCGGTCCGCTTCGATTTCGAGCTGGCCGTTGCCTGTCCGCCCGAGTTGATGCCGGAGCCGGAGGTGCTGGCCTGGGCCGGGGAGCGCCAGGGGCGCGTCTCCGTCACCCATGACCCGGCGGTCGCCGCGAGTGACGCCGACGTCGTCTTGACGGATACCTGGGTCTCCATGGGCGATGCCGACGCGGAGCGGCGGCACCGGCTCCTGGCGCCCTTCAGGGTCGATGGGGCGCTCATGGCCAAGGCGCGCGGCGATGCGATCTTCCTCCATTGCCTGCCCGCCCATCGCGGCGAGGAGGTGACGGCGGAGGTCATCGATGGTCCGCAATCCGTCGTCTTCGACGAGGCCGAGAATCGCCTTCATGCGCAAAAGGCTATTCTCGCCTGGTGTCTTGCTTCCTAAGTAAGCGCTATGAGCGCAACCATCCCTGCCATCGACGTCCTCAGGCCGTTCCAGCTTGAGGCTTCGGAAATCCGTGGGCGGTTCGTCCGGCTGGGCCAGTCGGTCGACCGCGTCTTGAAGGCGCACGCCTATCCGCAACCGGTCTGCCGCGTGCTGGGCGAATTGCTGGTGTTGGCCAGCGGCCTTGCCGGCGGCTTGAAGTTCGACGGCAAGTTCTCGCTGCAGATCCGAGGGCAGGGAGCCATCCGGCTCATGGTCGCGGACTGCACCAATGACGGCTTCCTGCGGGGCTATGCGAGCTTCGATGCGGCGGGGGTAGCCGCATTGAGCGCCGATGAGGATCCGGTCAGCCTGCTGGGCCAGGGGCTTTTGGCCCTCACCGTTGATCAGGCGGCATCGGGCGGCGAGACCTATCAGGGCATCGTCGAGCTCGAGGGCCGCTCGCTGGCTGATTCGATGCTGGCTTATTTCCGTCGCTCGGAGCAGGTGCCGACCGGCATTCGCATGGCGCTCGAGCAAGATACCAATGGCGCCTGGCGCGGGGGAGCCATCATCGTCCAGGCCCTGGCCGTCACCGATCCGGCGGCCAAGGAGGCGCAGGCGCTGGACTGGCAGGAAGCCATGGTGCTTCTGGGCACGGCCACCGACGATGAGATCACCAATCCCGGTCTACCGCTCGACACCTTGCTCTTCCGACTCTTTCATGAGACGGGCGTACGCGTCTTCGAGCCTCAGGCGCTGGCGCATGGCTGTTCTTGCGACGAGGAGCGCGTCGAGCGCGTGCTCCTCAGCTTTTCCGCCGAGGAGGTGGAGGAAATGCGCCTGCCCGACGGGAGCATCGACGTCACCTGCCAGTTCTGCAACCAGAGCTACCACTATGAACCGGCCAGGCTGGTTGAACTGTTCAATACACGGAGGCATTGACGAACTTGGTCCTGCATCGACGGCGCGTCCTTCTGGCCTCGCTTGGTACCGTGGCCCTCCTCGGCCTCGCCGGCTGCGAGACCGACGAGATCGACTATCGACCAAACTACAGCGCTCAGCCCAGCGTGACGCTGGCCGTCGGCAACGTGCAGATCGTCGACCAGCGCCAAGCGCCGGCGCAGACCAATTTCGTCGACGCACGACGCAGCAACGAACTCACCGATGAGACGAAGCGCTGGCTGGCGGTCAGGGTTCGAGCCGGCGGCGGTAGCGGTTCGGCCAAGGCTGTGGTCGAGCAGGCCAGCGTCACCGAGCGCCTCATCCCCGATCGTAGCAGTGGCTTCTTCGGCTGGATGGGCAATGCGCCCACCTACGCCCTCGAGGGCAATCTCGCGATCCGGATCATCATTCTGGACGAGGCGGGGCAGGAGCGTGTCTCGGCTACGGCGCATGTCGGCCGTTCCCGCTCGGTCGGGCAGCGGGCCTCGGTGGTCGAGCGGGACAATGAGGCGCGCCGTCTGATGGCCGACCTAATCCAGGACATGGAGCCCAATCTCAAGCAGACCGCCCGCCAAAATCTGGGCCAGTTCGCGACGGTGAGCAACGATCCGACGCCTTCGGCCCCGACATCGGCTACAGCTACGCCCTCGGCGCCGGCTTCGGGCACGTCGGCCGCGGGCGGAACGTCCTCGATTGGCGGCCAGCCTTATCCGCCCGCGGCCGGTAGCGATACCATCCAGTCGCAGTCTCTGCCGTCACTTTAGCGGCGGCTCTGAGATCGAGGGCGTGGTCGCCGCCTTGTGCGAGATCGCGCCGTGACCCGGATCGCGGCCTGAAGGCAGCCCTGGGAGGCGGGGTAGTGTCCGTTCAACGAGGCCGACCGGCGTACTGGTCCGCCGATGGAGGCTCCGCGTGACCCGACGCCAGATGCATCTCGGTGCTTTTCTTTTCAATCTCGGCAATCACGTGGCGGGCTGGCGCCATCCAAGCGTCGATCCGCGCGATCTGATGCGGCTCGATTTCTATGCCGGGCTGGCTGACATCGCGGAGCGCGGCCTCTTCGATTTCGTCTTCCTTTCCGATGGACTGGGCTTGAACGACACCCACGACGCGGTGCTGCGACACAGCATCGTCGTGCGGCCGGAGCCCCTTACGCTCCTGGGGGCGTTGGCTGCCCGCACCCGGCATATCGGCCTCGCCGCCACCGTATCGACGACCTACAACGAGCCCTACGCCGTGGCGCGCAAGCTGGCGACGCTGGACTTCCTCAGCGAGGGGCGTGTTGCGGTCAATATCGTCACCTCCAGCACATGGCAGGAAGCGCGGAATTTTGGCGCCGAGGCACATATGGCGCACGACGCGCGCTACCGGCGCGCGGCCGAATTCGTCCGTGTCATGGAGGCGCTCTGGCTGAGTTGGGGGCCGGATGCCGTCCTGGCCGATCAGGCGAGCGGCGACTTCGCCCGGCCCGACCAGATTCGGCCGATCGAGCATAACGGCGAGTTCTTCGCCGTGCGGGGGCCCTTGAACGTGCCCCGTCCGCCGCAAGGCCGGCCGGTCGTCATTCAGGCCGGCATCTCGCCTGCGGGCCAGGACCTGGCGGCCCATCTGGCGGATGTCGTCTTCACGTTGAACGAGGGGCTGGCGGACGCGACCGCGCGCAGCCTGGCCCTGAAGGCCGCCGCGAGGGCGGCCGGCCGCGATCCGGCGATGCTCAAGGTAATGCCCGGCATCATGCCGATCCTGGGCGACACGGCGGCGGAGGCGGCCGCGAACGAGGCCATGCTTGAAGAGCTCGTGCCGCCGCCTTTGGCCATGGCCTATCTCTCGGACATGGTGGGCCAGGATCTGACCAACCACGATCCAGCGGGCCGCCTGCCGGATCTGCGGGGTGGCGAGGGCGAGCGCGGCCGGCTGGCGATGGTCGAAAAGCTCGCCCGTGAGGGCCTGTCGCTGGGGGGGATCGCGCGGCGAATGGTGCTCGCGCGCGGTCACAAGCTGGTTCGCGGCACGCCTTCGCAGGTGGCGGACACCTTGCAGCTCTGGTTCGAATCCGGCGCCTGCGATGGTTTCAACATCCTTGCCCCCTGGCATCCGGGAGGTCTTCAGGCCTTCGTCACGGGCGTGGTGCCGGAGCTGCAGCGGCGTGGCCTGTTTCGCCGGGCCTATGGGACCGGCAATCTGCGCGATCGGCTGGGATTGCCGGTCGTAACCTAGGCCGTCTTGGCCATCACTTGCCGGCGCAGACCGTCTTTTTATTGCCGTCCTTCGCGGCGACGACGGTCTCCTTGGGCACAATCTTTACCTTGGCCACACCATCGCCGTCGTTCAGGTCGATCTTCTTGGCCGCACCCTCGGCCAGATCCAGGGAGCGCCCTTTGGTATAGGGCCCCCGGTCGTTGATCTTGACGTCGACTTTCTTGCCATTTTCGAGATTGGTCACTGTGGCCTTCGTACCGAGCGGCAGGGTTTTGTGCGCGGCGGTCATGGCATTCTTGTTGAAGCGTTCGCCCGTGGCAGTCTTCTTGCCGTGCATCCCTTGGCCATAATAGGAGGCCAATCCGGTGGTCGTCGGGCAGGTTTCAGTGGCCATGGCGGGCGCGCTTACGAGGCAGGCCACGAGGCCGCCAATCACGATATCGCGATGCCAGTTCATCATGTATCTCCCCCAGCGAATGGGGATAATAATCCTTCAGAGCTGACGCGGTTCCGACCAATCTTTTGGTGGATGGCTAAAAGTTCTGGGAAGATTGTTCGATAAGTATATTTGTGTTTGCTGCACTCTAATCCTTATGACGCCGGGCGTGATGACTCTGTTGCACGATGCCATACTGTGGGGGCCGGAACGCAAGAATGCTTTCTTGCTTGTCAAAATAGATCGTCTCCAGGTGGAGTTCTTGGGCTAAAGCCTGGGTTTTAGCCTCTTGTCCCGCCGGCGAATGGCTCCATGCGCCGTCTCAAGGGGGGATTTCACGCTCCTGGCCGTGCTTCTGCTGGGCTTGTTTCGACTTTGCCGCTGAGCATTGGGTGGAGGGATCATGGCGGGCAGCGTTGGTGTGGAAGGGGAGCCCGTTCGGCTGCGGGCCTTGGCGACGGCCGTCCCGTCCCATGAACTCGAGCAGTCGGCCGTGACCTCGGCGGCCTTGGGGATTTTCGAGGGGGCGCTTGAGAACCTTGCGCGGCTGGCGCCGCTTTTTGCGCATGCGGGCATCGAGCGGCGCTATTCGTGCCTGCCCATCGAAGCACACCTCGTGGAGCGGGGGATGGGTGCGCGCAACCAGCTGTTCATCGAGCAGGCGACCGAGTTGCTGGTAACGGCGACCGAGCGGGCACTGGACGAGGCCGGATTGGCGCCGGACGTCATCGACGCCGTCGTCCTGGTGTCGTCGACGGGCATCGCGACGCCCAGTCTGGATGCGCTGGTAGCGGAGCGTCTGGGCATGCGGCCGGACGTCGAGCGCACGCCGATTTTTGGGCTCGGATGTGCTGGCGGCGTGCTCGGATTGGCGCGGGCGGCGGATCTGGCGCGGGTCAGGCCGGGTCGGCACGTACTGCTGCTGGTCGTGGAACTGTGTACGCTGGCTTTGCGGCTGCGTGACAAGAGCAAGGCCAATCTGGTGGCGTGCGCCTTGTTCGGCGACGGGGCATCGGCCGCCATTTTGAGCACGGGTGGCGAGGGTCCCTGGATCGGCGTCTCGGGCGAGCATCGATGGCCGGACACGCTGGATGTGATGGGCTGGCGGGTCGAGGATGACGGGCTGGGCGTGGTTTTTTCGATCAACGTGCCGGAGATCGCACGTCGGCGCATGGGGGAGGCCACGGCCGACTTTCTCTTGCGACATGGGAGGAGCGGGCGGCGATCGATCGCTGGATCTGCCATCCTGGTGGGGCCAAGGTCCTGAGCGGGCTGCGGGAGGCGCTTGATCTGGAAAACGACGCCCTGGATGACGCTCGCGCGGTTTTGCGCGACTATGGCAACATGTCGTCGGCCACGGTGCTCTTCGTCCTGCAGCGGGCCCTGCGCGATGACGCCTGGCGGCGCGCCTTGATGATGGCGATGGGTCCAGGTTTCACGGCGGGGTTCCTCATGATCGGCAGGGGGTGATGACGGTCCCGGTGATCCTGGCGCTCGTGGCGCTGCAGCGGCTCCTCGAGCTGGTCCTCGCCAGGCGCAACACGGCGCGCCTCATGGCAAGCGGGGGCGTGGAGGTCGGGGCCGGGCATTATCCGCTCTTCGTCATCCTGCATGGTGGCTGGCTGCTGGCGATGCTGGCCTTTATCCCCTGGTCGGCGCCGATCGATTGGCGTTTCTTCCTCGTCTATTTGCTGCTGCAGCCTCTACGCGTCTGGGTCGTGGCCTCGCTGGGCGGCCGATGGACGACGCGCATCATCGTTCTGCCCGGTCAAAGGCTGGTGCGGCAGGGGCCTTATCGGTGGCTACGCCATCCCAACTACTTGATCGTCGCCCTGGAGCTGCCGCTTCTGCCGCTGAGCTTTGGCAGCCTGCGCCTCGCCTTGATCTTCGGCGCTCTCAATCTGATGCTGCTTGCTTGGCGGTGCCGTGTCGAGGACCGCGCCTTGCGCGCGCTTTGTCCTCGGGACGATGAGGCGGAATATGGTCGGAGCGCCGGGATTTGAACCCGGGACCCCCAGTCCCCCAGACTGATGCGCTACCAGGCTGCGCTACGCTCCGACTTGCAAGAGTGGCGTCGCTATAGCCGCTGGAAGCGGCGGACGCAACAGGGCCAAGGATCATCCATCCAGGGCGGCGCGCAGCAGCGCATGCAACTCGCCGAGTTCGGCCCGCAACTGGCGGGCGAGCCGTCGCCGTTCGTTCAGGACCGGCGTCGAGACCGTCTCCGCCGGCGGTGTGACCAGTGGCGCAGGCTGCGGAGCCGCAATGAGTTCGGGGGCGGGTGCCGTGGCCGTCAGCGGTGGTGCCGGCTCCGACACGCCAGGCGGGGAGTGGGGGGCCGGTTGCGGGGTGGTGCGTCGCCCGGCCGGCGGCTCGACCGCTGTCGTGCGGCGTGTGCGCAGCAGCCGTTGCGCCCCCTTGATCGTATAGCCCTCGTCATAGAGGAGGACTCGGATGCGGCGCAGCGTGTCCACGTCCTCGGGCCGGTAATAGCGCCGGCCGCCGCCGCGTTTTAAAGGCCGGACTTGAGGGAACTTGCTTTCCCAGAAGCGCAGGACGTGCTGGGCCACGTCCAGATCGTCGGCGACCTCGCTAATCGTGCGGAAGGCGCTTAGCGACTTGGCGGTTCGGCCCTGGACGCGGCCGCCGGCGCCTTCCTCGTCCGGCGACGGCAGGCCGTTGCTCTCTCCTCCTGCATCGCCGCCGGGCAACGCCACGCTCACGCTCATCTGGCCGCGCCGGACGCCATCGCAGGTGCCATGGAAGTCATGGCGGCGAGGCCTCGCCGTTGATGCGATCCTTCAACATCTGCGAGGCACGAAAGACGAGGACGCGGCGCGGCAGGATCGGCACCTCTTCGCCCGTCTTCGGATTGCGTCCCACGCGTTCACCCTTCTCGCGCACCATGAATGTGCCGAATGAGGATATCTTGACCATCCCGTCACCGAGCAGCGAGTTCGCCATCTCTTCAAGGATGAAATCGACGAGTTGCGCGGATTCGGTACGCGAGAGGCCTACTTCCTGGTAGACGGCTTCCGCGAGGTGTGCCCGCGTGACGGTAAGTCCCGCCACAAATTCTCCCTTCCGACAGCTGGATGACGAAAAAATTAAGCTGCTAGAAGAGTTTCCGTCAACAAGCAGAAAGGCTTCCTGAACTGGTTCGTCGCCTTGGCGATCACCAGCGCAGGCACACAGCACCCCAACTGAAGCCGCCGCCCAGTGCGTTCGCGACCAGGGTGTGGCCCCGCTGCAACCGGCCATCCTCGAAGATGGCATTGATCGCCAGAGGAATCGAGGCGGCCGAGGTATTGGCATGGTCGCCCACCGTCAGGACGACGCGCTCGGCGGGGAAACCGAGCTTCTTGCCGACCCCATCAATGATGCGGGCATTCGCCTGGTGCGGCACCATCCAGTCGATGTCGGCAAGCGGGATGCCGGCCAGGGCGGCGGCCTGCTCGGCGGCCTCGGCCAGCTTGACCACGGCGAAGCGGAAGACTTCGCGGCCATTCATCTTGAGCACGCCCACGCGTCCGCCGCCCCGCGAGGGGCCGCCATCGACGAAAAGATCGTCGTAATTGCGGCCATCCGCGCCGAGCGTGATCCCTAGAAGGCCGCGATCGCTGGTATCGCCCTTCTGCTCCTGTGCCTCGAGCACCATGGCGCCGGCACCGTCACCGAAGAGAACGCAGGTGCCGCGGTCGTTCCAGTCCAGGATCCGCGAGAAGGTCTCGGCACCGATCACGAGGGCGCGGCGCGAGAGACCCGTGCGCAGGAAGCCGTCCGCCGTCGCCAGCGCATAGGGGAATCCGGCGCAGACGGCCTGCACGTCGAAGGCGATGCCGGGCTGCAGCTCGAGCTTGCGCTGCACCGCCGTCGCGGTGGCGGGAAAGGTATTGTCCGGCGTCGAGGTGGCGACGATGACGGTGTCGATCGAGCGCGGATCGATGTCGGCCCTGAGGATGGCCTGCCTGGCGGCGGCCACTGCCAGGTCCGAGGTCAGCTCGCCCTCGGCTGCCAGATGGCGCTGGCGGATGCCCGTCCGGCTCTGGATCCAGTCATCGGACGTCCCTAGCGCAGCAGGCAACTCGTCGTTGCGCATGACCTTGGCTGGCAGGTAGGCCCCGATACCGCGGATCGTCGATCGAATCATCTGCGCTCTAATCTCGTGCTGGAAAAATCCATGACGGCAGGTGCGTGCCCGCCCTCAAGAGGCGGCGACCTCCGAAGCGGGCTCGAGCATGGCGCCCAACTGGCTCATCGCCTGGATGATATGCTCGTTCGTGCCATTACGCACGAGCTCGGCCGCCACCAGCACCGCCTGGCCGAAACCAAACCCGTCCGTGCCGCCATGACTTTTCACGACGACGCCGCCCAGACCCAGGAACATGGCACCGTTATGGACGCGCGGATCGAAGCGCTCGCGCAGCTGGCCCAAAGCCGGTCGCGATACCAGATAGCCGAGCTTGCCGCGCATGCTGGAAGAAAAGGCGCCCTTGAGCTCGTCCATGAGCATCTTGGCGGTCCCCTCGGCAACCTTGAGGGCGACGTTGCCGGTGAACCCGTCCGTCACGATCACATCCACATCGCCCTTGAAGATGTCGGTGCCCTCGACGAAGCCCTGAAAGTCGATCGGCGGCGGCAGCTGCCGGAGAATGGCCGCCGTGTTGCGCACGATATCGTCGCCCTTGAGTTCCTCCACGCCGACATTGACGAGCCCCACGCGCGGCCGCTCGATCTTCAAGATCGCCTGGGCGAACACCGTGCCCATCACCGCGAACTGAACGAGATGCGTCGCGTCGCAGTCGATATTCGCCCCGAGGTCCAAAAGGACGATGGGCCGTCGCCGCGAGGGCAGGATGCCGCAGATCGCCGGTCGGTCGATGCCGGGCAGTGTGCGCAGCACGAGCTTGCCCATGCCCATGAGGGCGCCTGTGTTGCCCGCCGAGACGGCGGCCGAGGCCTCCTTCTCCTTCACCGCGTTGATCGCCAGCCGCATGCTGGACGTGCGCCCCTGGCGGACGGCGACCGAGGGCTTGGCATCGCCGGCGATGAAGGCATCCGTGTGGCGGATCGTCAGGGCGGCGGCCAGCGCCGGCCTGGCCGCCACGAGCGGCGCCAGCTTCGCCTCGTCGCCGAAAAGCAGGAAATGCAGCTCGGGCAACTGCTCCAGAGCCCTGGCGGCCCCATCGACGACGATCTCGGGAGCCTTGTCCCCGCCCATGCCATCGAGGGCGATCGTCAATGTCACGATGGTTGATCCCTACCTGCCGCGATAGGCGGCGTCATCCGATCCATGTCCTTGCCGTCACCGGGAAGACCTAAGATCCTCCGATGGTTTCCGCCGCCCTCATAGCGAAAAGGATCGCGCAGCACGAGCCTCATCGGCCATCTTCCTTCTGGCCCTTGAGGGCGCTGAGGACGGCGAACGGCCCATCTCGCGGCGGCTCGCTCACGACGTCCTGGCCGGGCTCGAAGCCAGGCGCATGCGGATAGGGGTCCAGATTGACCGCCAGCTCCTCGACGACGATCTCGCCCACGTCCAGCTTATCGCCCTCGAGTGGCTCAAGGTCCAAAAGGTCCGGATCGATCGTGATCTCGGTCTCGTCGGGCACCTCGCCCGTCGTGAACAAGCGCTGAAAGGGCAGCCACGTCACGCTCTCGAAGGGCTCGAGCGAGACGACGCAGGTCTGGATCACCCGCGCCTCCAATTCGCCATCGACGGCGAAGACCTCGGCGCTGCCATGCCGCGCCACCCGGAGGGTCGCCTTCAACGACCGCAGCGCGACTAGGTCCAGCCTGCTGGCCAGCGCGTCGCATTCGGCCTTATCCGCCTCGATCTCGAGATTGAGCCCGTCCTCGGGCAAGCGGTGGATCGATACCGGCCGCGACATTTCGGGGACAGGTAATACCGACGGGTCGCTCACGAGACCCTCTCCATTCCGTCTAGACGACCGGCCAGCAGCTCGTCGCCGGGAGCGGCGCGCAGCAAGCGTGCCTCGTCCAGGACGGCATCCCAGAGAGCCGGCGCCTTTGCCGCCGCCGGATCCCCATAGACGTTCTTGCCCAAGATCTCGATCATGGGGCGGACATCGCCCGTCGCCAGCGCCCGATCCAGGTGCTGCAAGCGGAAATAGAAGCTCTGCGCCATGCGCTTCACATATTTGCCAATCGAGAGGTCGCCGATCGCCAGCTCGCGCAACGACCGGTCCATATCCTTCATCATGCAGTCGAACAGAACCTGCGCCAGTTCCTTGCCGGCCGGCCCTGCCTCGTCCAGGCGCAATGCCAAAAGACCCGCGTGGAGCTGGATCATCTCCCAGCGCCCCTCGGTCGTGTCCGGCACGCCTAACCCGGCAAAGAGATAGGGCCGCCGTGCGCGAGCGACAACCGCCCCATAGAGCGCCCACGCCCGCGTCTCCAGCTCGCGCTGGCGCGGGCTCAACCCCGAGCGGCGACCAACCCAGCTGACCAGCCGCCCAACTCTGTTTCTTTGCCTGACCTCGTCCACCTGTCGCCGCGCGTCCATTCGTGGTACCGGAACTCGGACCGTTCGTCCCTCGAGGTGACATATAGCCATGGTGCCCAGCAAGTGACCCTTTCGCGCCCGTCCGGCAAGGCCCTGTGTTTCAAGCCCTTGTCCCTGGCGAGCAGCCTCGCGGCCATCGCCCTGCTCGCCGCCTGCTCGCCCACCATCGACAGCCGCGGCTACCAGTTCGACCAGGGCCGGATCGACCAGATCACGCCCGGCGTCACCAGCCGCGAGGAGGTGGCCCGCATCCTGGGCACGCCGTCGACCACGGCCACCTTCAATGACAGCAATTGGTATTATATCAGCCAGCGTTACGAACGGCGAAGCTTCTTTCAAGACAATCTCGTGAAGCAGGACGTAGTCGACGTCGTCTTCAACGACAATGGCATCGTCTCCTCGGTGAACAAATCCGGCCTCGACAACGCCACCGCCGTCAAGCCGATGGCCCAGACCACGCCTACGGGCGGTGCCGAAATGAGTGCCGTTGCTCAGTTCATCAGCAATATCGGCCGCTTCAACCCGACAGGCGGCGGCGCCACGCCCGGCCAGCGGCCAGGCGGTACCTACGGCGGCGGCTGATCGGTCCGGCCTTCGGACACAGCATCGTCTTCAGCCGGCCTAGGGCCACGGCGCTTCGCCGGCTGCGGACTCGTCTCACTGCAAGGCGGCGATCGATGCCAGGATCAAGAGTGCCACGATATTGGTGATCTTGATCATCGGATTGATCGCAGGCCCCGCCGTATCCTTATAGGGATCGCCCACCGTGTCGCCGGTGATCGCGGCCTTGTGAGCCTCGGAGCCTTTGCCGCCGAAATTCCCCTCCTCGATATATTTCTTGGCATTGTCCCAGGCGCCGCCGCCCGAGGTCATCGACAACGCAACGAAGATGCCCGTGACGATCGTGCCGAGAAGCAGGGCGCCAAGGGTCTCCAGCGCCGCCGCCCGCCCGGCTATCGCCGCAATCAGCAGATAGACGATGATCGGTGCCAGCACCGGCAGCATCGAGGGGATGATCATCTCGCGGATGCCAGCCCGCGTCAGCATGTCGACCGCCCGGCCATAATCCGGCTTCGACGTGCCGGCCATGATGCCCGGATCCTCGCGAAATTGCCGCCGCACCTCCTCGACGATGGCACTGGCCGCGCGCCCGACGGCCTGCATGCCCAGGGCACCGAAGAGATAAGGCAGCATGCCGCCCAGGAAGAGGCCGACCACGGTAAAGGGGTTGGCCAGATCGAAGCTGACCTTGAGGTCGGGGAAATAATAGTGAATGTCCTCGACGAAGGCCGCGAAGAGGACCAGGGCCGCCAGGGCCGCCGAGCCGATGGCATAGCCCTTCGTTACCGCCTTTGTCGTGTTGCCGACGGCATCCAGCGCGTCGGTATGTAACCGTACCTCCGGCGGCAGTCCCGCCATCTCGGCGATGCCGCCGGCATTGTCGGTCACCGGCCCGTAGGCATCGAGGGAGACGACCAGCCCCGTCAGTGCCAGCATCGTCGTCGCGGCGACGCCGATGCCATAGAGCCCGGCATTGTGGTGGGCGACCAGGATGCCGGCACAGATCACGATCACCGGCAGGGCCGTGGCCTCCATCGAGATCGCCAGGCCCTGGATGACATTCGTCCCATGACCCGTGGTCGAGCTCCGGGCTATGCTCTTGACCGGCCGGTGGCTCGTGCCCGTGTAGTATTCGGTCACCAGGATCAAGAGCCCCGTCACTGCAATGCCCGTCAGCGCGCAGAGCCAGACGTTGAAGCCGCCGAACAACACCGTCGTGTAGCCGCCCGAGCGCGCATCGTAGGTCGTGCCGAAACCGAGCACGATCCAGGTGACGGGCAGGAGGGCAATCGCGGAAATCCCGGCCGCCCCCCAAAATCCCTTATAGAGCGCGCCCATGATGTTGTTGCTGGCTCCCAGCTTCACGAGATAGGTGCCGGCGATGGAGGCCAGGAGGCAGATGCCGCCCACCACCAGCGGATAGAGCATCAAGGCCGAGGTAAAGGGCGAATATTCGAAGAAGATGGCACCCAGGAGCATCGTCGCCGAGACGGTGACCACATAGGTCTCGAAAAGATCGGCCGCCATGCCGGCGCAGTCGCCGACATTGTCGCCCACATTGTCGGCGATCACCGCCGGGTTGCGCGGATCGTCCTCGGGAATGCCCGCCTCGACTTTGCCCACCAGGTCGGCGCCCACATCCGCACCCTTGGTGAAGATGCCGCCACCCAGACGGGCGAAGATCGAAATCAGCGAGGCGCCGAATGAAAGGCCCAGGAGTGCTTCCAGGATCGTGCGCGTCGAGGCCCCGAAGATCAACAGCAGGCCATAATAGATGGCCACACCAAGGAGACCCAATGCCACCACCAGCATGCCGGTGACCGCACCAGACCTGAACGCCACGTCCAGGCCGCCGGCCAGCCCCGACGTCGCCGCAGCCTGCGCCGTCCTGACATTCGCCCGCACCGACACGTTCATGCCGATGAAACCAGCACAGGCTGAAAGGACGGCACCCAGAAGATAGCCGATGCCGACGGCGAAACCCAGAAACAAGGTCAGGATGACAAAGACGATCACGCCGACGATCGCGATCGTCCGATATTGCCGGTTGAGATAGGCGCTGGCCCCTTCCTGAATGGCGGCCGCGATCTCCTGCATCGTCGCATTGCCCGCCGGCATCGCCAGGATCTGCGCCCGAGTAAGATAGCCATAGGCCAGCCCTGCGCCGCCACAAGCGAGCACGAGGACAAAGTAGAACCACTCGAGTCCCGTCATGGGCACCTCAATGATTATGAGTTCGTTATTCTTGCGCGCGAGCGGTGATCCTCATCTCGTCCTTTAGCCTTCCCTGACGCGCGTCTCGTACGTGAAGCGTTCGAATTCGCAGGTCGATGCAGCCCCTTGGCCGGAGCCGTCACCACGAGCAGTAGTCCCGCAGTTAATGAGTGTCCATGAAAGAAGGGGAGAAGAATAAACCTCCGCCTCCGGACAGCGATCCGATGATCGCCGTCTCATTATGCGGACGTGAGGAGGAAGCCTTCGGCGACCAGGAGGCACCGCCTCCTGGACCTGGGGCGATGGGGTGGGTCGGACAGCGGGCGGCGCATGAGATCTGTTATATAAGGACTATATTCCTTGTACAGTGGGCCCCATGGACTGGACCGATCGTCTCGCCCCCAAGCCGCCACGGCGCCGCTACCCCTTCTGGGCCAGGCGCGACCGCAGGCGCACGGCCCAGGCCATGGCGGCCGGACGTACCGCCCAGGAGATGGCGCTCGTCAATCGCGTTCCCGTCATGGAAGTCGAGAAGCTGCTCCGGGACGAGGAGTTCCAGGAACTGCTTCGGCATTACAGCGCGGTGGCATCGCTCCCTTATGAGGAGCGCATCGCCCGGCTGGCACCCCTGGCGCTCTCCATCCTGGAGATGGGTCTGGAGACGGGCGACATGCGGGTCGCCATGTTCGTCCTCCATGAGCAGAACCGGGGCCGCGATCCGGCCCGGAGCATGGCCCAGCGCTTCGTCGCCCGGGCCGAGGCCGCCGCACGGGAGGTGCACCCCAGGCCCGAGCGTCGCCCACCCGTACCGCCGGCCGAACCGCGCCAGCCGCCGGGCGACTGGAGCCATTGCGCGGCGATACCCGAGCACCAGGAGGAGGCGGAAGCGCTGGCCCTGGCCGATCTGCGCCGGGTGGCGCGGGACAACCGGGCTGAGCTGAACCGGCTGGCGGACAAGCTGGCGTCGGAAGCGGAGCGGATGGGTACGGGCCTTGGTCCGAACGCCTTGCCCTCGCTTCGCCTTGAGGCGGTGGCGCGTGGTGTGGCGCGGTACTGGCACGAGCGGCCGGCCGAGAGCATGCAGGCGGCGATACGCTTGCAGGGTGCGAGGAAGATCGGCCGCTACGGGACCGGCCCGCCCTCGTGATCCTGGCCGGCTGAGACTCGATCCTCACCCGCGACCGACAACCCCACCCCAACCCGGGTCCAGGGGGCGGTGCCCCCTGGCCGCCGGAGGCATCCCTACTTTCTCGCAGCGAGACGGCGATCATCAGATCGCCGAGGGCAGCGGGAGGCTGCTTCCTACTGCAAGAATCCCCATCTCGGCACGGCAGGTTCGGCTTGGGCCCAGTGCCATTGGCCGTTGGCCTGGCAGGCTGTGGTGAGGAAGAAGGATTTGGTTTTTTTATCAACGACGGTGAAGGCGACTTCCTTGCAGGGTGCGATGGGGTTGTTGATGAGTCGGGTAACCTGCATGCGGCCTTCGGCGTTGCCGATAGGAATTGAGTGCTCGACTTTCCATGCGCGGGTTTCGCCGACCTGCATGAGGCCGACTTCATGGATGATGGCTTCCTGTTCCGTGCCCTGGCGGGTTCGCATGATGTAGTTGAGTGAGGCGTCGGTGGCAGCTCGGGTACCGACGGCGACGCCGTAGCCTACATAGGGGTTGGCCGTGAGGGCGCCTGCGGTGCCGCCGGCGGCTAGGCCGACCAGGTCGGGGGCGGCAGCGCAGCCTGAGACGATCGTGGCGAGGAGGAGGAGGGCTGCGGTCTGCCATCTGGTGCGAAGGACGGCCAGGGCCCTCATTGCAGGGAGCCCCAACGGGCGGTCGAGGGCTCGGCTGCTGCCCATTGCCAGCCATCGGCTTCCTGGCAGATCGTCGTTGTATAGACGCCGTTGCTTGGTTTCTTGTCCATTTTGTCGACGGAGAAGACGAGTTCCTTGCAGTTCAGGCCCGGTCCCTGGATGACTCGGCTGACGGCGACGCGTCCTTCCTTGTCTTCCTCGATCGGCACGCTATGGCTGATCGACCAGGGGGCAACTTGGCCGGCTGCCAAGGGCCCGCCCGCCTTGGCGATGGCTGCCTGTTCGTTCGCGTGTAGGCTACGCTCGCCATATTGCAGGCCCGCATTGGCGATCGAGCGAACGCCCAGGCCGATGCCGGTCGCCAGCATGGCATTGTCGGTCAAGGCCGTCGCGGCGGCGGCGCCGCCGACGCCGGCGACGTCGGCTGTCGTTTCGGTCAAAACGGATCCGCAGGCGCTGAGCAAGAGTGCCTGCGGCAGCAAAATGAGTAAGGCCAGCTTGCGCCAAGCCATCACCAACTCCTCCAACATCGTCTTATTGAAACTTTATTGGTCGCAACCGAGAGGATCAGTCAAGGTGACAACTTATTACTTATAGGTTGAAAACCTTCGCCCCGACGGGTTGACTACGATTGAACAAAGCCTGGATCGGGGTAGCTTTTGTCATGATCTTGTCTTTCGTCGACAGCCGGGCAGCGCTAGCGTTTTGACAATAAGCGTCGAAGCGGGGGAGCGATGAACGCGTGGGCGCAAAGGGGGCCGCTGAGCGGCCTGACCGTCCTGGTGACCGGTGGTTCGGGCGGGATCGGCCGCTGCATCGTGCTCAGTCTTGCTGAGGCGGGCGCGCGCCCGATTGTCCATTATGGGCGGGATGCTGCCGGAGCCGAGCTGTTGCTGGCCGAGATCGGCGGCATGGGCTGGACGATCCAGGCCGATCTAAGCGATCCTGCAGGCGCCTCGGCGCTGTTCGCGCAGGCTCTTGCCCGGGCCGGGCGCATTCATGGCCTGGTCAATAATGCCGGGAGTCGCAAGACCGCGGCGCTTGGGGGATCGCTCGAGGCCTGGCAGTCGGCGTGGGATGCGGATCTGCGCCTCAATCTCCTGGCGCCGGCCGATCTCTGTCGTGCGGCGATCCTGCATTTCCAGACGGCCGGAGGCGGCCGGATCGTCAACATCGCCAGCCGGGCAGCGCAGCGCGGCTATGCCGCCGACTTCATGCCCTACGGGGCAGCCAAGGCCGGCCTGATCAATCTCACCAAGTCGATCGCGCGTGAATTTGGCGGCCAGGGCATCGAGGCCGTGACGATCGCGCCGGGCTTCGTGCGCACGGCGATGGCGGATGAGTATGTGCGGCTGCATGGCGAGGCGGCGGTGGGCGACATTCCGATCGGCGCCATGGTGGAGCCGGCCGAAATCGGCCAGTTGGTGGCCTTCGTCCTGCAGCCGGGCCAGCGCAGCCTGAACGGCGCCACCCTGGACGTGAATGGCGGCAGCTACCTGCGATAGCCGCTACCGCGCATGGCGCTTTTTGAGCGGGGTCATGGGCCATTCAGGGGGATGACGTCGACGGCGACGGCGATCTTGTGGCGGCCGCCACCGTAGATGATGCCCGAGACCGGCGCGACATCGCTATAGTCGCGCCCATAGGCCAAGGTTACGTGATGGTCGCCGACGACGACGTCGTTGGTAGGATCGAGGTCGACCCAGCCCTCGGGACCGACCCAGACCGAGACCCAGGCATGGCTGGCATCGGCGCCGACGAGTCGCTCCTTGCCCGGCGGCGGGCGGGTCATCAGATAGCCGCTCACGTAGCGGGCGGGTAATCCCAGGGAGTGGAAGCAGGCCAGGGCCACGTGGGTGAAATCCTGGCAGACGCCGCGGCGCATCGCGAAGGCCTGGGCGGTTGGCGTATGCGTGTGCGTGGCACCCGGGTCGTAGCGGAAATCCTCGAAGATGCGGTGATTGAGCTCCAGCGCCGCGTCCAGGATCGGCCGCCCGGGCGTGAAGCTCTCCCTTGCATAGGCCAGGCACTCGGGCAGTATGGGGGTTCTTGGCGTCGGATAGGATTGCTCGACGGCGGCAAGAAGCGCCGGCCGGTCCGGCTGTTCGAGCGAATCCAGCACTGTTTCCCATGAGGGTGTGGCGGCCGCCGCGGGCGGCGGGCGCCTGTTCACCTCGACCCGGCTCGAGGCTTCGACCACGAACTCGCCGTGCTGGCGTTCGATGGTCAAAAATAGGGTGTGATTGCCGAAATAATCCTGATCCGGCAGGCGTCGCTGCGGCTGCGGCGTGATTACGACCTCGCCCTTCAGCCGCTGCTGTCCCGGCATGTCGCGCGGCTCGACGCGCAGCAGATGGTAGGCCACCGAGACGGGGCTGCCATAGCTGTAGCTGGTCTTGTGGCGGACGTCGAAGATCATGCGCCGGCAGCCGGCAGGCTTCGGCCCTGCATGCTCATGGCCAGGATCGATACCGGCATCTCGGCGTGGGCGAAATGGCTGTGCATGACGAGATCGGAGAGGGCCGGGAGGTCGACCAGGAGCCCGTCCACCAGTCCGTCCAGCACCGGCCGCCGCCGGTCCGCGCCCTGACGGGCTAGTTCGCCCACCTCGACCAGGCGAAGTCCCGTCAAGATCTTGAGGATCATGCGGTGCTCAGCCGTCCGATGCGGCCCCTCGCTCGGCAGGGCCGCCAGATGCGCCTCGATCTGCACTAGCTGGTAGGCGATGCTGCGCGGATTGGTTTCGTCCAGGACCAGGAGGTCGAGGACGGGGATCAAAAGCGGCGTCATCAGATAGCGCGACCGATAGGTCATGAAGCTGTCGCCCAGCTCAAGGAGCAATCTTAGCGCATGATCGCCTTCTTCCAGGGCCGGCTGGCCGTGGCGCGTCAGCCGCTTGATCAACAGCGCCATCTCGGCCGCGCGCTCGATCCGCCGCCCGAGCTCCAGGAAGCGCCAGGCGAAGTTGCGGGTCATGTTCTCGGCCTCGGTGCCGGCAAAGGCATTGAGCGAACGGATGCCGCCATCCAGGAGTTCCAGCGTTGCCCGGCTGAGCACGGGCCGCTTCTCGTCACGCCAGCCGCGCTCGAGCCAAAGCCCGCTCAATATCCGCCAGGCGTCATGGCTGATCTGGTCACGGACCAGGGTCGCCGTGCGGTGCAGATGGTCGAGGCTGGCCTTTAGCGCATAGGGCCCGACGAGGAGCGCCTTGCCGGCCTGGCTCGCAATATCGGCCGTGGGATCGACGACCGGGGGGGCTTCGCCATCGACATCCGGCGGGGCCAATAACCGCTCGGCCAAAGCGGGCTCGGCCTCGTCATGGCGATCCTCGAGGACGCGCGAGAGGAGGCTGCGCAAGACGCGCATCCTTCCCTCTGCCCGCTCGGCATAGCGCCCCAGCCAGAAGAGATTATCGGCCGTGCGGCTCAGCAGGTCGGCGCCGGTGCGGCGCAGATGGACAGCACCGATGGAGGCCCGCAGGAGCGACAATTGGTGCATCTCCGGCACCGAGCCGGTGATCCAGAGATCCTTGCTGCCAAAGCCGTTCGGCAAGGCCGGCGCGGCCGGGGCGCCGGCCATCCGCACGAGTCCGCCCGGCAGCACGTTCCAGTCGTCGCCGATCCGGGTGAGGTAGCAGCGAATGGCAAAGGGGCGGGGCTGCAAACGGCCGTTCTCGAAGCTGGGTGCTGTCGCCAAGTCGACCGGCGGGACCGCGACATTGCTCCAGCCATCCATGGCCAGGCTGCGCACCAGGCTCTGATGCTCCTGGCGTGAGAGCGAGCGCGGATCGATCGTGCCGACCGGCGCGCCCGGATCGTTCCGGCCACGCAGCGGCATCAGGCGCAGATCGGGCCATTCTGCCATTGCCTGCTCCAGCGCCTCCTCGGTCCCGAGCCAGTGGCAGGGCGCGTCCCCGAGGAGAAGATCCTCGTCCAAAAGCAGGCGTGCCGCCGCCTCGCTCCAGGGAGCAAGTGCCCGATTCTGCATAAGGGCGGCACCAGGCCCATTGGCGACGATCACGCCTTCCGAGCGGATGGCCTGCATGAGCCCGGCTACGCCGCTCCTGCCCGTCGTGAACAAGGGATCGATGCCGGCGCCCCCGACCCGACGAAGCAGAAGGTCGATCCTTTGCAACCCGTCCAGGGTCTTGAGATAGAGGTGACCGTCGCGGACAGTGAGGTCGGCCGCCTCCGTCAGCGTGTAACCGAGATAGCGGGCCAGATAGGCGTGGCTGAAATAGCAGGGATCCTCGGGCCCGGGGCTGAGCACGGCGATGCGCCCGTCATCCTTCCTGAGCTGCGCCTGCAGCGCCTCCTGCATGGCCCGATAAAAGCCGGCGAGGCGGCGTGCATGCGTGGCGCGAAAGAGGCCGGGCATGCCGTGGCTAAGCGCCACCCGGCTGGCGATGACATAGCCAGCGCCGATATCGGTATCCGTCTGGTCGCCCAGGACGACCCAGTTGCCGGCGCGCGTCCGGGCGATGTCGCAGGCATAGGTATGAAGGAAGCGATGATTGGCCAGACCGGCTTCCGCGTGGACGAATTCGGCAGCGCCAAGGAAGGGCCGGGCCGGCAGGATCCCCTCGGTCAAGAGCCGCTTCGGCCCGTAGAGATCGCCGAGTGCCGCTTCCATCAGCCGGGCGCGCTGCCGCAGCCCGGCCGAGATCCGCGCCCATTCGCCATCCGTCAGCAGCAAGGGAGCCAGATCGAGTCGCCACGTGTGACGCCGGTCGTCCGGATCGGCGTAGACGTTGAAGGCGATGCCGCTCTCGCGCACATGCCTGCTGGTGGAATCCAGCGCCGCCTGTCGCCCGTCGGCCCCGAGCGTGGCGAAGCCGTCCAGGAAGGCGCGCCAGTGCGGGCGGATTTGTCCACGCGCATCCACCATCTCGTCATAGCCGCCACGCTCGGCGGCGTAACCCTCGAGCACCGCGCCCAGATCAGCGTCCAGGCCCGGTTGCCCGGCGGCAGCGCTTAGCGCCTCGTTGGCGGGTGAAAACGACATGGCGGCTGGTGATCGATCATCATTGGAGGAGCGGGTGGCGGAAGGGATGCGCCAAAGCGCTGCTCCTGTCCATGTGGGAGCTTGTAGCACCCTAAGGCCTCATGCCCCTAACGATCCTATGCCGCGCCTGGCGGCGGCCCGGGCCGCGAGAGGATGAAGCCAGCCACCGCCAGGAGTACCGCCAACTGGACGAGGAGGATCCAGCCGGGCAGCCGTAAGAGCAGGGTGATGAGAAAGGCCACTCCCATCGCGACCAAGGTCAGGCTCTTGGCCCTGGTCGAGATGCTGCCATGCATTTGCCAGTCCAAGATGGGCGGTCCCAGGCGCGGATGGGCCAGGAGCCAGACATGCAGGCGCGGGGAGCCGCGCGCGAACAGGGCAGCCGCTAGAAGGAGGAAAGGGGTCGTCGGCAAAAGCGGCAGGAAGATACCAAGGATTGCCAAGGTTACCGCCGCCCATCCAGCGCCGAGCCAGATCCATCGCATCGTCGATCAACGCCTTACTCGTTGCCAAGCGCTAATGCCGTCGTGAGGGCGCCCTCTTGTTTGCCGGCGGGCAAGGACCTAACCTTACCTGGATCTCAACGGGGTGTTCCTTAAACATAATCGACCGCGCAGGCGGCCGGGTTTTTAAGGAGCTGAGAGGTGCGGCTTGGCACGACCCGTCGAACCTGATCCGGCTCATACCGGCGAAGGGATTTGAGATGCGCCAGCCCGGGCACGCCCCGAGGCTCCCACGCATGTCATGTCCCGATCCGGCGGCCGACTATGTGTGGAATGACGCTTTGTCAGACTTCTCGCCCGTTTCGCTGCCCTCGAATGTCAGCCGCACCTCCCTTGTAGCGGCCACGGCCAAGTCCCTCGACAAATTGAGGGATGCCCGGCCCCGCGTCCATGCGCTCACCAATTTCGTCGCCATGAACGTCTCGGCCAACGTCATGCTGGCCTCGGGTGCAGTGCCCAGCATGACGTTTCGCGCCGAATCAATGCCAGATTTCGTCGCGAGCACGGCCTCGCTCCTCGTCAATCTGGGGCAGCTCGAGCCGGAGCGCGAGGCCGCCATCAAGCGGGCCGTGCCGCTGGCGCTCGAACTTAATCGACCCTGGGTCCTGGATCCGGTCAAGGTCGAGCGAAGCGGCATGCGCCAGGATCTGGCAGCCGGCCTCCTGCGGTTGCACCCGGCCGTGCTGCGCGCCAATCGCGACGAGGTCCTGGCTCTTCTCGGCACGACCGGTTCGGCCGAGCCGGACCTCGAGGGGGCGACCGACACGGCCCGGCTCCTGGCCCAGTCGAGCAACATCGTGGTTGCCGCCACCGGTGCCGTCGACATTATCACGGATGGTAAGCGGACGATCCGGCTGGCCAATGGCAGCCTGCTCATGGACCGCGTCACCGCCATGGGATGCGCCAGCTCCGCGCTTCTCGCCTGCTTCCTCGCCGTCGAGCCCGACCCCCTCCTGGCCGCCGCCCAGGCGCTCTTCCTCTTCGGCGTCGCCGGCGAGGTTGCGGCCGAGCGGGCGGCTGGCCCCGGCACGTTCGAGCCGCATCTGATCGATGCCATCTTCGCCATGGATGCCGCCACCCTGGATGCCCGCGGGAAGCTCTTATGAAACCGACGCTCGATCTTCGCTGCTATGCCATTCTCGACCCCGAGCGCTGCCGGGCGCGCGATCCGCTCCCCCTCCTGGCCGCCGCCGCGAAGGGCGGCATCACCTTCGTCCAGCTGCGCTGCAAGCATCTGGATACCGGCGCGTTCGTCAGCCTTGCCAAGGGTGCCCGCGCGATCCTTGAGCCGCACGGCATTCCCTGCGTCGTCAATGATCGTGTCGACGTGGCGCTGGCGGCCGGCATTCCGGGCGTCCATGTCGGGCAGTTCGACATGTCTCCCGCCGACGCCCGCCGTCTGTTGGGCAAGGATGCCCTGATCGGTCTTTCCGTGCATCACCCGCATGAGGCCGACCTGCTCGACCCGACCCTTATCGATTATGCCGGCATGGGGCCCGTCTACCAGACCGCCAGCAAGAACCCCAAGGACCCGCCAACCGGCCCCGCCGGGCTCGGCAGGCTGATGGCGCATCTCCGCGGTCGTCTGCCGGGCTTTCCCATTTGCGGCATTGCCGGGATCACGGCGGAGAATGCCGGCCCGGTCATCGCCGCCGGCGCCGATGGCGTGGCCGTCATCTCCGATCTCTTTATGGCAGACGACCCCGAGCAGGCCGCCATGCGACTGCGCCTTGCCGTCGACACCGCGCTGACGGCAAGGGCGGCCGGGCAGGCGCCTGCATGACGACGCCAATCGCCCTTTCGATCGCCGGCTCAGACAGCAGCGGCGGCGCCGGCATCCAGGCGGACCTCAAGACCTTTTCCGCCCTCGGCGTCTACGGTGCCACGGCAATCGCCGCCCTGACGGCACAGAACACCCTGGGCGTTCAAGCCGTCCTTGGCATCGAGCCCGGCTTCGTGCGCCAGCAGATGGACAGCGTATTCGCCGATCTTCGCGTCGATGCCGTCAAGATCGGCATGCTCGGCACGCGCGAGGTCATCGAGGCGGTGGCAGCCGGGCTCGATGCCTGGCAGCCTCGCTACGTCGTCGTCGATCCCGTCATGGTCGCCAAAGGCGGGGCCAGGCTGCTCGACGAGGCGGCGATCGGCGCCATGCGCGAGCTTCTCCTGCCGCGCGCGACGCTCCTGACCCCGAACCTGCCCGAGGCCGCCGTCCTGACGGGCCTGGTCCCGCCCGGCGATCGCGACGGCATGATCGTCCTGGGGCGGCGCCTCCAGGAAGCCGGAGCCGCCAACGTTCTTGTCAAAGGCGGCCATCTGGAGGCGCCGGACGCGCCGGACCTTCTGCTGATGGGCGGCACTCACCAGTGGTTCGAGGGGCAAAGGCTGGCCACGGCGCACACGCACGGCACGGGCTGCTCCTATGCGGCCGCCATCGCGGCCCTCCTGGCGCGCGGCCGCCCGCTGGAGGCAGCCGTGGCCGAGGCCAAGGCCTGGCTGCTGGCGGCGATCGAGGCCGGGATGGAACTCGGCATCGGCCACGGCCGGGGGCCCGTCCATCATTTCCATGCCTGGTGGCCCAAAACTTGAGCGCGCGGCCCCCCGGATTCCGCATCGAAGTGCCCGAACTGGCCTTCGGCAACGACGTGCTGCTGCAGAATTTCGACGCCAGCTTCACAGGCGGCGGCTGGACCTGTCTCCTTGGCCCCTCGGGCTCCGGCAAGACGACGCTTCTTCGCCTCGCCGCCGACCTGCAGCAAGGCGGCCGGGCGATCGCCGATGACGGAATGCCGCTCGCGGGCCGCGTCGCCTACATGGCCCAGACCGACTTGCTCCTGCCCTGGCTCTCGGCCGAGGCCAATGTCCTTTTGGGCTGGCGGCTGCGTGGCCATGGCAGGGTCGGGGCGGCGGCGCGCGCGCGGGCTCGGGCTCTCCTGGCGGAGGTGGGGCTGGGCGATCAGGCAGGCCTCCTGCCGCAAGCGCTCTCGGGCGGCATGCGGCAGCGCGTGGCGCTGGCGCGTACGCTTATGGAAGACCGCCCGGTCGTCCTGATGGACGAGCCCTTCAGTGCACTCGATGCCATCACCCGCTACCGCCTGCAGGATCTGGCGGCCGGGCTGCTGGCCGGCCGGACTGTGCTGCAGGTGACGCACGATCCGCTGGAAGCACTGCGCCTGGGCCAGGAAATCCTGGTCCTCAAGGGCCGTCCGGCCAGACTTGCCGAGCGCATCCACCTTTCAAGCCCGCCGCCAAGGCCCGCGGACGCGCCGGAACTGACCGGCCTGCATGCAAAGCTGCTGGCAGCGCTCGCCGGCAGCCCGGCGCCCGAACGGAGGGCCGCCGCATGATGGCCAGCCTCGTCCGTGGCCTGGCCGTGATGCTGGGCCTTCTCCTTCTCTGGCAGCTCCTGGTCTGGGGTACGGGCGTGCCGCGTTATCTGCTGCCCGAGCCGCTGGCCGTCTTTGAAGCCCTCTGGCTGCAAGGGCCGCTCATCCTCCACCACGCCCTCTTGACGCTGGCCGAGATCGTCCTGGGCCTCGTCCTGGGCCTGCTTCTGGGCGGCCTCATGGCCCTGGTTCTGGCGAGCTCGTCCCTGCTCAGCCGCTGGCTCCTGCCCCTCGTGATCGCCAGCCAGGCCGTGCCGGTCTTCGCCCTTGCCCCCTTGCTCGTCCTCTGGCTGGGCTACGGCATGGCCTCCAAGGTGGCGATGGCCGTCCTCGTCATCTTCTTTCCCGTCACCGTCAGCTTCCATGAGGGATTGCGGCGGGTCGAGCGGGGCTGGATCGAACAGGCCAGGGTCATGGATGCGGGTGCCGCCAGCATCCTCTGGCATATCCGACTGCCGGCGGCCCTGCCGGCCTTCGGTGCCGGTGCCCGTATCGCCGCCGTCGTGGCGCCGATCGGCGCCGTCATCGGCGAGTGGGTCGGCTCGGCGGGCGGCCTTGGCTATCTCATGCTGCACGCCAATGCCCGCATGCAGACCGATCTGCTCTTCGCGGCCCTTCTCGTCCTCTGCCTGATGGCGATGGCACTCTGGCTCATCGTCGACCGCCTGCTGCGCCGTCTGATCTTCTGGCAGCCCGACACGCTCCATGCGGCCTGAGGCATGCGCGCTCGGCTGCCGGCAATATTTCCTTCCTGGGACCGGGCAAGCCTGCGCGGTCCGGATCGGCCCCCTCAAGATGGACAAACCCATGCGACGCCTGGCCCTAGCCCTTCTGCTCTGTCTTCTGGCCAGCCCGGCCCTGGCCGACGACAAGCTCCGCGTCGTCCTCGACTGGTTCGTCAATCCTGATCACGGGCCGCTCATCGTCGCCAAGCAGAAGGGCTTCTTCAAGGCCGAGGGCCTCGATGTCGAACTCATCGCTCCCTCCGATCCCAACGACGCCTCGAAGCTCACCGCCGCCAAGCAGGCAGATATCGGCCTCTCCTACCAGCCGCAGCTGCAGCTGCAGGTGGATGGCGGGCTGCCGCTAATGCGGATCGGCACGCTGATCGCCACGCCCTTGAACTGCCTGTTGGTGCGGGAGGATTCCGGCATTCGCCAGATCGCCGATCTCAAGGGTAAGAAGATCGGTTATTCGGTGGCCGGTCTCGAGGACGGACTGATCGCGACGATCCTTAAGAAGAATGGCCTGGCGCCTGGCGACGTGACGCTCGTCAATGTCAATTTCTCGCTCTCGCCGGCTCTCATCAGCGGGCAGGTGGACGCCGTGATCGGCGCCTATCGCAATTTCGAGTTGACCCAGATGCAGATCGAGGGCGCCAAGGGCCGCTGCTTTCCCGTCGAGGAGGAGGGCATTCCCGCCTATGACGAGCTGATCTACGTCACCAATCCCGACAATGTGGGACGGCCTGAGCTCAAGCGCTTCATGCAGGCCGTCGAGGCCGCCACCATGTGGATCGACAATCATCCAGAAGAGGCTTTCGACGTCTTCAAGGGCTACGCACCCGAACTCGACGACGCCTTGAATCGCGCCGCCTGGCCTTTGACCTGGCCGCGCTTCGCGCCCAGCCCGGCCGCTCTCGACTGGGGCCGCTACGCGCGCTTTGCCGACTATCTGAAGGCGGTGGGTCTGATCAAACAGGCGGCACCGGTACCTCGTTATGCGGTCGATCTCTGGAGCCCCGCTGCCACCAGCGCTCGCTGAGGTCAAATCCCAGGCGCAGGGTCCTGGCCACCGCCGCACGGGCCAGGGTCACTGGCTTGAGGGCCGCTTCGCTCAGGGGATCAGTGAAGATGATGCCATGACCGCCGATCCGCTCGAGCGCCAGCCTTGCTACCGTCTGCGGCTCGATCGTGCCTGGCAGGGACCGCCCGGCATAGCCGGCCCGCTCGGCAAACGCGGTGCGCACCGGTCCCGGGCAAAGCGTGGCGATATCGATTAGCTGCTCGGCCAGCTCGGCCTTCAGACTTTCGCCGAAGGAGAGGAGGAAGGCTTTGCTCGCGGCGTAGACCGCCATCTGCGGCACCGGCACGAAGGCAATCGTGCTGGCGACGTTGATGAGCCCCGCCCGGCGCCCGGTCAGGGCGGCCCTTGCCAGCATTGCCGGCAGGAGGGCACGAGCCAGGCCGACACAGGCCATGACGTTGACCTCGATCACGGCCTCGCTCGCCAGGGGCGGGGTGGCAAGAAACGGCCCCACATGGCCCAGCCCCGCATTGTTGATCAGCAGATCGACCTCCATGGCCATCGGCGATGGCCGCCACCTTCTCCCGGCCCTCGGCGGTGGCGAGATCGGCCACGATCGTGCGCACGCTTCGCGGCGGCGCCGACAGGGAACTTTCGAGTGCCGCCAGGACGGCGGCATTCCCTGCCGGTGAGAAGAAGGTCGGTCGTGGGCGGCAGCGCCATGGCGAAGGCCTGGCCGATGCCGCTCGTGGCCCCGGTTACCAGGGCCGCGTGAAATGACGTCGCGGGCAGTCGGCGTTCGAACATGGTCGGCTCCCAAGTGCGCCGCCGGCCAATCTGTGCGAGGATGCCGGTATGGGCTGGGTCGAATGAATGACGCGAACGAGGAGAACGACGTGTCGAAAGCGATGACGTGGACGACCGACGGTTTGCGTCTTTGGTCGGACTGGGTCGAGACATGCGCCAACACGGCCATCACCATCACCAGTCGCGTCGTGCTCGTGAACGCGGCCATCCTCGGCGGCCGGGGCCTGCCCTTGGCAGAGATGTCGCGCATGGTCCTGGAAAAGCAGAAGGCGGCCTTCGAGGCATCGAGCGGTGTCCTGCTGGCGGAACCGGGGTTGGCTGCGGCCTCGGCCCTCCTTGCCCCCTATCACCAGGCGACTCGCCAGAATGCCCGCCGACTGACGCGTCGTCGCGGCTAGGGAGCTGCTGCACGAGCGGACCGATCGCCCAGCCCCCCGCTGTCCGCATCAGAGCTTTTGGTTCTCGCCCATATCGGGCTCGTGATGGCCGGCCTTGGCTTCGACAAGACGCCAGAGCTGTATCATCTTGCTGGCCGGACCGTCCCAATATTCGGCCTGCTCGACATCGATGCAAAGCAGAGCCAGGTCGGGATCATCCTTGCCTTCCGGAAACCAGGCGCTGACGAAGGGATTCCAGAGCTCGTCGACCTTGACCCGGTCATAGACCAGCCGTGCCCGCCCGCTGACCGAGACGAAGGATTGCAACTTAGGGTCGGCATAGGCGACGTTGACCTCGCGGGAGGCTTCGATCTCGCCAGCTTTGTGCGAACTTGATCGGGTAAAGAACCAGATCTCCCCCTCCTTGGGGGCGGCATGCCCGGTCATCGGCCTGGATCGCAGGCTCTGGCCATCCACCGTGGTCATCATGCCGGTGCGGATATCCTTGACCAACGCCCAGAGCTTTTCCCAGGCCTGGCCCCGCGCCACCGTGTCGCCCGATTCCGCATTCATCGTTCAACCTCTCGTCCACTCGCACAATCGACCAACGAGAAGACGGGTCGGCCGGTTCCTGAGGCGCGGCATCGTGATCGGCGCCGGACCGGGCGAACGGGCCATGAATACAAGCTGAAATGCTTATCTTGCATTCGCTTGGCGGCTCGTGATTGATTTTTCCCATAAAGCTCTTGTCTGCCATGTCTGCCGCCTCTATATGAGCCATCCCCAACGGCACGCGTCTGCCGTGGCTGCCAAGCGGCAGCCGGCGGCGCTGGTGATGCGGGGAGGTAAAGGAAGAGAGCTTGATGGCGAAGAAGGCGAAACGGACGCTGAAGCCGGGGATGGAGAGCGCGTCGCGCTGGACCGTCCGTGGCGTCGCGGTACCGTTGCAGCGGGCCGCCAGCGAGACCGCGCGCGCGGAAGGCAAGACGCTTGGCCAATGGTTGAGCGAGGTGGTTGAGGCCGCCCTTGCCGATGCGCCGTCGCGGCTGCCGGCTGCCACCGCCGCCGGATGGCGAGAGGCGATTGAGGCCAGGCTCGAGCGGCTGGAGGGCGTGGTCGGCATCGATGCACAGCGCGCCGCCGCAGAGTCGACGGCCGCGGTGGCGAACTGAGGATGGACCAGGGCATCCGCGTCTGCCCGCATCCCTCGAGTCCGACATAGCCCGACGGCGTGTCGGGGCGGCTCCGTGCTCGAAAGGCACGCGCGGCTCCGGGCTCGCCATGAAACGATGATATTTTCCAGGTACGGATCGACCTGATGACGTGCCCGCCGGTAGGCGGGACATCTTGAAGCGAACGCCAGAGGCCGCAGCGGCCGCACGAGGACTGATTGATGAGCCAAGCGACGACCCGGCACGAGACATTCGCCCAGTTGAAGGGCAAGTTGCTGCTGGTCGGCTGTGGCAGTATCGGCCAGGCGGTCCTCCCGCTGATCCTTCGTCATCTGGACGTCTCGCCCGATCGGATCACCATCGTCACCGCCGACAGCCGTGGCCGCGATGTCGCAGCCGAGCTTGGCATCACCTTCATCGAGCAGGCGGTCACGCGCGAGAATTATCGCGACCTCCTAGGTTCCCATCTTTCGGCCGGCGACTTCTTCCTCAATCTTTCGGTCGACGTCTCGTCGGTCGACATGATGCTGCTCGCCCGCGAGAAGGGTGCCCTCTACCTGGACACGGTGGTCGAGCCTTGGGGCGGGGCCTATTTCGACCCCAGCCTCACGCCGTCCGAGCGTTCCAATTACGCACTTCGTGAGAGCATGCTGGCGCTGCGCCGCGAGCTCGGCAAAGGCCCGACGGCGGTCAGTGCACAGGGTGCCAATCCCGGCATGGTGAGCCAGCTTCTCAAAGAGGCCCTTCTCATCGTCGCCCGCGATACCGGCACCTCGCACACGCAGCCCACCACCCGCGAGGGCTGGGCGGACCTCGCGCGCGCGCTCGGGCTCAAGGCGGTCCACATCGCCGAGCGCGACACCCAGGTCAGCAACACGCCCAAGCGCGTGGGCGAGTTCGTCAACACCTGGTCGATCGACGGCTTCGTCTCGGAGGGCTGCCAGCCGGCCGAGATGGGCTGGGGCACGCACGAGAAGGGTCTGCCGCACGACGGTGCCCGCCACCCGATGGGCTGCGACGCGGCCATCTATTTAAATCGCCCGGGGGCCAGCACGCGGGTGCGCACCTGGACGCCCAAGGCCGGTCCCATTATCGGCTTCCTCATCACGCATAACGAGGCGATCTCGATCGCTGATTACTACACGGTGCGCGAAGGGGAGAAGGTGGTCTACCGGCCGACCTCGCATTATGCCTACCACCCTTGCGACGCGGCCGTGCTCTCGGTGCACGAACTACAGGGCAATGGCTGGCAGCAGCAGCCCGAACAGCGCCTGATGATGGAAGAGATCGTCTCCGGCATCGACGAGCTGGGCGTGCTTTTGATGGGCCACGCCAAGGGCGCTTTTTGGTATGGCTCGCAGCTTTCCATCGAGGAAGCCCGCGAACTCGCACCGCATAACAGCGCCACCTCGCTCCAGGTCGCGGCCGGGGTGCTGGGCGGCATGGTCTGGGCGATCGAAAATCCGGCCGAAGGCATTGTCGAAGCGGATGAGCTCGACCATGTCCGTGTTCTCGAGGTGATGCGGAACTATCTAGGGCCCGTCACGGGGGCCTATAGCGACTGGACGCCGCTTGACCGACGCGGCGTCCTCTTCAGCGAGGACATCGACCAGGACGATCCCTGGCAGTTCAAGAATATACGGGTTCTTTAGACCTTCTCCCTAAGAACTCCTTCCCTGGTACCGGCACTCGGTCCGAAATCCCGCCCCTGAATTTTGTCACCCTGTTGGGGATGGCCTGAAACGCCTACCCTTTCGGAGGTTGTCCATGACCACGACTACGAAGCTCGATCGTTTCATGCAGGACGTTCGTCCCGCCACACCCTATCTCGTGGTCGACCTCGACATCGTCGAGGCGAACTACCGGGCCCTGGCCGAGGCCCTGCCGGATGCCCGCATCTATTATGCGGTCAAGGCCAATCCCGCGCCGGAGGTGCTTCACCGCCTGGCCGCCCTGGGCTCGTCCTTCGACGTCGCGAGCGTGCCGGAGGTCGAGCTGGCGCTTGCCACCGGTGTCAATCCGTCGTCGTTGTCATTCGGCAACACGATCAAGAAGGAGCGCGACATAGCGCGCGCCTTCGAGCTCGGCGTCCGGCTCTTTGCCTTCGACAGCGAGGCGGAGCTCTTGAAGATCGCTCGTGCCGCGCCCGGCGCCAAGGTCTTTTGCCGCATCCTCACCTCAGGCGAGGGGGCCGAATGGCCGCTCTCCAAGAAGTTCGGCTGCACGCCCGATATGGCGTTCGAGCTCATGAAGATGGCCGCAACCCTGCCGGTGGTCCCGCACGGGATCTCCTTCCACGTGGGCTCGCAGCAGCGCGATCCTGGACAGTGGGATGCGGCCGTCGCCAGCGCCGCCCTTTTGTTTCGGCGCCTTGAGGAGAAGGCCGGCATCGAGCTCAAGATGGTCAACCTGGGCGGCGGCTTTCCAGCCCTTTATCGCGAGGCCGTCCCGGCCGCAGCCGCCTACGGTGCCGCCATCTGGGATTCGCTCAGGCGGCATTTCGGCAACCGTATTCCGGCCGTCATCGCCGAGCCCGGTCGCGGTCTCGTTGGCGACGCCGGCGTCATCGAGGCCGAAGTCGTCCTGATCGCCGAGAAGGGGGACGCGGCCGGTCGACGATGGATCTATCTGGACGTCGGCAAGTTCGGCGGCCTCGCCGAGACCATGGACGAGGCGATCCGCTATCCCATCGAGACCGACCGCGACGGGACCGCCTCGCCGGTCATCCTGGCCGGCCCGACCTGCGACAGCGCCGACGTGCTCTACGAGAAGAACGCCTATCTGATGCCCGACTCGCTGGCGATCGGCGATCGCGTGCGCATCAAGAGCACGGGCGCCTACACGACCAGCTACTCGGCCGTGAACTTCAATGGTTTCGAGCCGCTGCGCGCCTATTTCGTCTGACCCTTCCGGGGCCGACATCGCGCAAAAATAGAAGAGCTCGCCGGCCCGAAGCCGGCGAGCTTCCTGCCCTTCGCCTTTGGTGCCTCATGCCATGTTCCAGCCCTTCATGGCCGGGGATGTCATCCCGGCTGCCGTCGTCCGTGTCCGCCTCGCCGAGGCCAGGGACGAACATCTAGCCGAGATCACCGCGATCTATCGCCACGGCGTGAGCACGGGGACCTCCACCTACGAGGATCCCCTGCCCGACGAGGGGGAGATGGCGCAGAGGCTGGAGGCCGTGCGCACGGCCGGCCTGCCGGCCTTCGTCGCCCTGGGCGAGGAGGGCCGCGTTTTGGGCTTTGCCTGGGCTCGCCCCTTTCGCGAGCGCGCGGGCTATCGCCTGAGCGTCGAGAACTCGATCTACGTGGCGGCCAATGCCAGGCGCCAGGGTGTCGGCAGCCTGCTGCTCGAGAAGCTGATCCAGGCCTGCCGGGCGCTTGGTTGCCGGCGCATGGTGGCCGTCATCGGCGATGCCCGCAACGCCGCCTCGATCGCTTTGCACCGTGACGCCGGGTTCGAGACCGTGGGCTTTTTCCCGGGCCTGGGCGTGCGGCCTCGCCCGGAAGGTGGCCTCGAGGAAGTGGATGTCTTGATGATGCAGCGCTGCCTTGCCGGTAGCAACGTCGTTGGCCATGCTTGAATCCCTCGGGCGGCCTTGCGACATCGGCCGCCGCGAGGCCAAGGGACTTCGCCGCAAGGATCGGGATGACGATGATTATCGACGAGGCGTCGCTCGACGACGTTCCGGGTATTCTTGCGATCTATAACGAGGTGCTTTTGAGCTCGACGGCGATCTATGCCGAGGTGCCGGTCGATCTCGCTAACCGCATCGAATGGTTCGAAGCACGCCGTCGCCACGGCTTTCCCGTCCTCGTTGCTCGCGACGGCCACGGCATTGCCGGCTATGCGAGCTTCGGCTCCTTTCGCAGCTTTCCCGGCTATCGCTACACGGTCGAGCATTCGATCCACATCCGCGCCGACGCCAGGGCGCAAGGCCTGGGCAGACGCCTGATGGAGGCGCTGATCCCCCTGGCACGGGCCATGGGCATGCACGCCATGATCGCCGGTATCGATGCGGCCAACGAGGGCTCGATCCGTTTCCACGAGCGTTTCGGCTTCGAGCGCGTGGCGACCTTTCCCGAGGTCGGCCGCAAGTTCGGACGCTGGCTGGATCTCGCCTGCATGCAGCTTTTCCTCGATCCGCCTGGCAGCGGTCGCCCCGACTGAGGCGCCGTGATCCCCTAGGCGGGCGTCAGCGCGCCGTGATCCCCTAGGCGGGCGTCAGCGCGCCGTGATCCCCTAGGCGGGCGTCAGCGCGCCGTGATCCCCTAGGCGGGCGTCAGCGCGCCGTGATCAATGTCGTGGACGATCTCGCCGATCAACTGGAGGATCTTGCGCGCGTGGTAGAGGATCTGCGCCTGGATCACGAGATTGCCCTGGGCCTGGGGCGTCGAGGCCTCGGCGAAGGGCAGCGCCTCGGCCAGCATGGGCAGCAGATCGTCGATCGCCGGCACGGCCGGGCCTGGGCCACCCGCAAGCCGCGCCGCCAAGGCCGCGAAAGCCCGCTCGGTGCGCTCGTCCAAGGTGCGCACGATGCCAACCAGGCTCTCCGGCAAGGCCGCGTCCAGCATGGTGGCATTGTCGTCCAGGAGCACCACCTGCTCGACCAGCGAATCGAGTGCTGCCAGCAGGAGCGGGCCGCCTTTCGTCTCGCGCCGTCGCATGCGGAACTCGTCGGCAAGGTTGCGAAAACGCAGTCGCTCCGCGCCCCAAAGGGCCAGGAGGGCCGGCCCGGTGCGCTCATATCGGTCGCTCGCCGTCTCGGCGATCTCCAGCCGCTGGAAGGCGCGTCGCGTTGTCTCCGCCGCATGGCCGATGACGTCGGTAGCCAGGCTGCGGACCTGATCGGCCAGCCGTACCGGCAGGACGGTGGCGGCCACCAGGATGCCGACGAGGCTGCCAAAGCCCGTCTCCCAGATGCGCGAGAAGAGGACGGCCAGGGGGGCCTGCTGGAAGACCTCCAGGCCCAGGACGACAGCCAGTCCGACGGCGCCGCAGGCAACGTCGTAGCGGCTCTTGACGTTCATGGCGAAGACGCCGACGGCGATCATCAAGACAGGCAGCATAACGATCTGGGCGTAGTCTGTAAGCGGACCCAGAGCCAGGCCGATCATGACGCCGATCGCCGTGCCGACGCCGCGCTGGACGGCGCGCCGCCAAGTGTCGCCCAGCGTCGTCGTCATGACGAGGGCGGCCGTCACGATCGCCCAGTAAGAGTGGGACTGGTGCAGGATGCTGTCGACCAGGACGATGAGAAGGGCAGCGGCCGACCCCTGGATGGCAACCCGGGTCGTGGGCAGCAGCCTGCTGGCCTGCCCACCCTGCGGCTTGCTCATCGTCGCCCCGCCCAGATCCAAGGGCGATCTTATGCCGCGCACCATGCGGGTCGCCGCGAAGACCAGCCGCAGGAGATCGAGCCTGAGCGTGGCCGGCAGGTGAGGCGTCTTGATCGCCAATGCCCGCAGGCTGGTGATGCTCTCCTCGGTAGCCTCGATTGAGGCCGGCGGCGGATCGGCCTCCGAGGCCAGGCGCTGGAGGCGGAGCAGCATGCGGCTGACATTGGCGCGCGCCGGCGTGTCCAGGTGACCAAGGTCGGCGGCAAGGCCGCTCAGGGCCTCGGCCGCCGTCGTCGTCGCCTGGTTCAGGACATAGAGGCGATAGATCGTCGTCTGCAGACGAGGCCGGTTCGGATGATCGGGGGCTATGCCGTTCTCGACCAGCTCACGCAGGTCCGACCAGGCCGTTCGGAGCGCGTCCCGCCGACGGGCGGCTCTGGCCAGCGCATCGCCGTTGACGTCGTGCAGCGCGGCCCGGCAATCGCGCATCAATCTGACGGCGACACGTCGAAATACGCTGGCTCTGGCCAAAACGAGAAGATCCGCCTGCGAGGTTCCAGCCTGCAGCCTTAGCGTCATGGCGGCCGCCATGGCGATGATGCCGGCCAGGAGCAGCCAGCGCGCATGGTCCGGGCCGAAGGCAAACGGGAGCCCGTAGACAGCACCCAGAAAAAGAAGGACGCCGGCCCCGTGACCCGTTGGCCCGAAGCGCCTTATCCAAAGGCCCATGAAGGCGGCGACGACGAGAAGCAGGCCCTGAGCACCGATCGGCTGCAGGAGCGGACGCATGAGTGCTGCGACGATGGCCGAGCCCGTGCCTGCCAGGATCATGATGAGAATGTCGCGGCAGGCGCCAAAGCGCGACTGGCCGGCTTCCAGCATGCAGGCGAAGGCTGCAAAGAGGGCGGCCACGGGCGGTATGACCATGGCATTGCCCTGGCCCGTTCGCGCGGCGACGAAGCTGCCGCCCAGACCCGCCAGGACGAAGGCCGTCAGCACCCGCAGTCCCAGCGTCATGCGCTCGCCGCCAGGGTCTTCCGCCTGCAGCACATCCTGCAGGCGCCGGCGAAGGTGCCCAAAGAGATAGACAGGCAAGGACGGCGGCCGATCGTGCAGCGCCAGCGGCGCGCCGGTCTTGTCTGTCGCCCTTGTCGTCCCTCGGACGCTGCCTCTGGCAGGATCGTCCGGCGCTGACTTCACGCGCTGTCCCACTCCGGCGACAGCTCGCTCTCGACCAGCCGGCCGCGCGGGTTCTGCAGGGCGAAGAGGCGCTGCATCTCCTCTTCCTCGAGGCTGAAATCGAAGATCTCGAAATTGCGCCGCGCATTCGCTTCCTTGGCGGAGCGCGGGATGGCGATGACCCCCTCCTGCTGCACGAGCCAGCGAAGGGCGATCTGACCCTCGTTCTTGCCGTAGCGCTGGGCGATGTCGGCGATCACCGGGTGGCCGAAGACCTTGCCCTGCGCCAGCGGGCAATAGGCGGTAAGCGCGATGTCTTCCTGGCGCTGATAGGTCAGGAGCTTTCGCTGACTGAGGAAGGGATGATATTCGACCTGATTGGTGACAAGCGGTGCCTTGAGCGAATCCAGGCTTTCCTCGATCAGCCGGGTGGTGAAGTTGGACACCCCCACATGGCGGGCGAGGCCGCGCTCCTTGACGTCGTCCAGGGCCGCCATCGTCTCGTCGAGCGGCACGGTCTGGCTCGGCCAGTGCAAAAGGAGGAGGTCGATATAGCCAAGGCGCAGCCGGTCCAGGCTCTCCTCGACCGCCACCTCGAAATCGCCCTCGCGGAATCGGTCCGGCCAGATCTTGGTCGTGACGAACACCTCGGCGCGCGGCAGGCCGGAATTGCGCACCGCGCGGCCCACCTCGACCTCGTTGCCATAGTATTGGGCAGTATCGATATGGCGATAGCCGATGTCGAGAGCCGCACTCACCATGCGCTCCGCATCCGCACCCTTCAGCTCCCAGGTGCCGAAGCCCAGGGCCGGTATCCGGGCACCATTGGCCTGCACGAGATGCATGGTCCTTAACTCCACCCCACGTTCGGACCGGCGGCACAAGCGAGACCGCCGGTACTTCTTCGACCAGTCTAGGGAATGGCGGCCCCGGCGAAAAGCCGCTGGCCTCAGGCTTATGCCGAGGCTAGGCGCTTGCCCTTAGCGCTTTGGCTTGGCACCGTCCTTGCCTGGAGAATGAGAAGACCGCCCCCTCGCGGCCAAGAGACGACATAGGAGGATCGGATGCCGCACGCGGCGACAGGCGCGTTCAAGGGATATGATCCCGGTTCCTTTTTCTGCGAAATGTGCGGCTCGGCAGAGATAGGCGCCCCGCATGCCGCGGCGATCTTTGCCCGCTTCGACCGGGCCGGCCTCGATAATCTGCGCCAGCGGGCGGCCGAGGCCGAGATCGAGCTGTTCAACCAGGGCATCACCTTCACGGTCTATACCGACGGCAAGGCCATCGACCGCATCCTGCCTTTTGACGTCGTGCCGCGCGTCATTTCAGCCACAAACTGGCGCGTCATCGAGGCCGGCGTCATCCAGCGCGTGGCGACGATCAACGCCTTCCTTAGCGATTGCTATGGCCCGCAGCACGCCATACGCGACGGCATCATCCCGGGAGAGCTCGTCTTCGGCAACGCCAATTTCCGGCCGGAAATGGCGGAAGTCCGCCCGGCCCTTGGCACCTATGTGCACATCAACGGCACCGACCTCGTCCGCGACGTCGATGGCCGGTTCTATGTCCTCGAGGACAATGCGCGTACCCCTTCGGGCGTCTCTTACGTCGTCGAGAATCGGCATCTCATGATGCGCTCCTTCTCCGACTTGATGCGCGGCCTGCCCATTCGCCCTGTCTCGGACTATGGCCGCCACCTGCTGGAGGCGCTCTGCGAGGTGGCGCCTGCGGAGGTCCTGGATCCGCAGGTGGTCCTCCTCTCGCCCGGCATCTTTAACTCGGCCTATTTCGAGCATGTCTTCCTTGCCCGCGAGATGGGCATTCCGCTCGTCGAGGGCAGGGACCTCTTTGTCGACGACAAGGACCGCGTGTTCATGTCGACGGTGGGCGGGCCCAGGCGCGTCGATGTCATCTATCGACGATTGAACGATGATTTCCTCGACCCCGAGGTCTTCGAGCCCTCGAGCCTCCTGGGCGTGCCCGGGCTGATGCGGGCCTATCGCAAGGGCACGGTGACACTGGCAAACGCGGTCGGCACCGGTGTGGCCGACGACAAGGCGGTCTATGCCTACATGCCCCGCCTCGTGAAATATTATCTGGGCGAGGAGCCGATCCTGAATAATGTCGAGACACATATCTGCCGCGAGCGCGAGGCGCTGGCCTTCACGCTCGATCATCTAGCCGAGCTCGTCACCAAGCCGGTCGGCGAATCCGGCGGCTATGGAATCACGATCGGCCCTCGCGCCACCCAGGCCGAGCTTGCCGAGGCACGGGCCCGTATCACTGAGGATCCGGCCAACTATATCAGCCAGCCGGTCATCAATCTTTCGGTCTCGCCAACCTTGGTGGAGGGCGTCGTCGAGCCCCGCCATGTCGATCTCCGGCCCTTTGCCATCACCGGCAAATCGACATGGGTTCTGCCGGGCGGCCTTACCCGTGTCGCCTTGCGCCGGGGTTCTCTGGTCGTCAATTCCTCGCAAGGCGGCGGCTCGAAGGACACCTGGGTGCTGGCTGAAGATGATAGCCAGCCCACCCCGCAAGCGGGCCGGACGGGCGAGGAGATCCTGGCCGCCGGCGGCGACCAGATCGTCGGCGCCCCGGACCTGCCGGCGCAAGGAGCCTGATCATGAGCCTCCTCCTTTCCCGCTATGCCGAGTGCATATTCTGGCTGGCCCGCTATATCGAGCGGGCGGAAAATCTGGCGCGTATCTTGGACGTGCAGGAAACCTTCGCCCGCGACATCAAGGGCGGCCATGACTGGGCGGCGGTCCTCCGCCTGAACGCCGACGAGGCCCGCTTCTTCGAGCGCTACGAGGTCGCCGATGCGCCGAGCGTGCTCAATTTCTACATCCTCGATCGCGAGAACCCGACCTCGATCGTCTCGGACATCTTCTTCGCCCGAGAGAATGCCCGCACGCTGCGGCCCTTGATCTCCACGGAGATGTGGGTCCAGCTGAACGTCTTTTATAACCGCGCTCGCGCGCTCAGGCAGGTCGACATCACCGAGGAGCGCCTCAATCGCGTCTGCTCGATGATCAAGGAAGGCTGCGATACGCATGCGGGTATCACGCTCGGTACCTTTTATCGGGACGAGGCCTGGTGCTTCTACCAGATCGGCGCCGCCATCGAGTGCGCCGACCAGACGACGCGGCTTTTGGATTCTCGCTATCTGAGCTTTGAAGAGCGCGACCCCAGCGAGACCGTCTCGCCGGTCGAGGCCAGCCACTGGACCTCGCTGCTCCGTTCGGCCTCGGGCTACCAGGCCTTTCGCCGCCGCCACCCGCGCGGCATGGATCCCGAGCACGTGGCCCTCTTCCTCTTGAGCGACCCCTGCTTCCCCCGCTCGGTAGCCTGCGAGCTGCAGATCGTCGAAGTCCAATTGGGCCGCCTGCGCCGCCAGTACCAGCTGCGCCGGGTAGGTGCTGCCTTGGAGCAGTTGGATGGCATCCGCGACGATCTCAACGTCGACAATGTCCTGGCCATCCTGCGCGGCGGCGGCATCCACCGCTTCAATGACTGGCTGCAACGAAGCCTGAACGATCTCAGCGGTATTCTGGGTCGCGCCTTCTTCGGTTACGAGGCCTTGCCGCAGCCCGAGGCGGAGGACCATGCGGCGGACAAGAGCCAGAGCCAGACGGCGGGATCGTTGCAGCAGCACCAGGGCTGACGTCGCGGTCGGGCGGTGGACGCCGGTCGGCCCGGCCCGGCCCGGCCCGTTGCCGCTGCCTAGCCGCCGCAGCGGCAGGTGCCGTTCTGGCTGCCGCTCGAGCAATGCGGAGTGGCATCCGGGTAGAAGGTGCGAATAGCACCCCTTCTTGCCACGAAGACCGCCTGCAGCGCTGTGCCGTCGTCGGTCCGAAGGGGGGCCAGGCACATGCCGTCTCGTCCCTCGGCGAGGAGCGCTTTCAGACCCGAGGCCAGCAGAGTTGCCGCGTCGACGCCCAGCGCGTAGCCCTTGGGACAAGCGCGGAACCGGCCGGGCGAGCCGGGCAGGGCATAGACCATGCCGATCGTATAGATTGGCGGCACGATCTCCGTACGGTTGCAGGCGGCGGGCGGCAGGCGTCCCGCCAGTCCTTCTTCCTGCAATTCGAGATAGCGCGGCGCGAAATGCAGGCCGCCGACGGTGCGGCGTCCGGGCTGGCCACAAAAGACGTGCTCGAAGCCGCCGGCAGCGAACCAGGCCCGGGTCAGCCGGTCCTTGAAGTGGTCGAGATCGGCGCGCGGCATGGCCAGCGTCGCCATGGCGGCGACGCCGGCGGCCAGTGCCGGCTCGTCCAGCATGGCGCGAAATCGGCTGGCGGTAGGGGTGCTGCCCCAGTTGCCGCAGACCTCGAGAACCGCGCGATCGAAGGGGGTCAGCTGCGGCGGTGGTGGCGAGGGGTCGCTCGCCCCGGCATCATTTGTGTCGAAGAACGGCAAAAGTCCGTCCCGGGCCAGCGCCATGCCCGGCCAGGCCACAAGGAGGAGGAGCAGACAGCGACCAACGAACGATCTCATAACGGCCTCGTTGCGCCGGCCATTCCCGGCAGGCGATCCAGTCTCGCCTGCAGCCTGAGGCCGCGCGTCAGGAAATGGAAGCGCAACGTCATGGCGATGGCAACGGCGCCTAGCGCCATGGCGAGGCCGATCCAGATCCCGCGACCAGCCAGCGGCGTCTGAAATCCGAGGATCAAGGTGGCGGGCAGGCCGACCCCCCAATAGCCAAGCCCTGCCAGCCACATGGGGATCGTTGTGTCGCGCAGGCCACGAAGAGCGGCGATGCCGATCGTCTGCAGCGCGTCGAAAAGCTGAAACCAGGCGGCGATGTGAAGAAAGGCCAGGGCCAGGGCCAGGGACGGTCTCGCTTCCGGTGTGTCGGGATCGAAGAAAATACCGACCAGCAACTCGCCCTTGAGCCAGAACAGGAGGGCCATGGCGGCCATGAAGAGAAAGCCCATCAGGACGGCGCTCCAGCCGGCCAGCCTTACGCCATCGGCGTCGCGCCGGCCGACGGCGATGCCGATCCTGATGGTGGCGGCGATGCCGATCCCCAGCGGTACCATGAAGGACGTGGCGGCGATCTGCAGCGTTACCTGATGCGCCGCGAGGTCGACCGCTCCCAATTGTCCCATCATCAAAGTGGAGGCGGCAAAGATGCTGGTCTCCATCAGAAGGGCACCGCCGATGGGCAGGCCCAGGCGCCAGATCTCGAAAAAGCTCTGCCAGTCCGGGATCCAGAAGCGCCCGAGCAGGGTAAATCGGCGAAAGACACGGTGGCGGAGGCAATAGGCGAGGAGGGCCAGGAACATGAGCGCCCAACTGGCAAGGGCCCCCAGTCCGGCACCCAGCACCTCGAGGCGCGGCAGTCCGAAGTGGCCAAAGATCAGGGCGTAGCTGAGTGCCAGATTGAAGAGTACCGCCAGGCCCGTGATGACGAGAATGGCGCGCGTTCGGCCAAAGGCCGAGACGAAGCAGCGCAGCACGATGAAGCCGGCGCCGAAAGGCAGGCTCCAGAGGACGACACGCAGATAGGTCATCGTGTCGTCCAGGAGTGCCGAATCCTGGCCCAGGGCCACATAGAGCGGCCGGGCATGCCAGAGAAGAAGCGCCAGCGGCAAGAACAGGCTGATCGAGACCCAAAGTCCCTGCCGTACCGCCCGGCGGACCCGGCGCAGGTCACGGGCACCGCGCGCCTGGGCGATCAGGGGGGCCGTCGCCTGAACGACCCCGATCGCCACCATGAAGGCCGGCTGGAACAGGCTCCAGGCAAGCGTGGCGCTGGCCAGCTTCTCGGGTGAGAGACGCCCAAGTAGCAGCACTTCCGTGCTGTGGATCAAAAGCTGGCCGAACTGTGTCAGCGCCAGCGGCCATGCCAGTGCCAGCATGGCGCCGAACTCGGCGCGCCAAGCACCGGTCGATGCCCGCCTGTCGGGCATCCCCCGTACGATGTCCATTCTTCTACCAGTAAAGCCCGAGCTTTCTTTTGGCTCTTAGGCGGCCTTCTAGCCGAGCATGGCGCTCCCGGCGAGAGGCGGTGTGGTCGACCGGCCTTGCCGGGCATCCTGCAAGCCTGGTGCCGGCATCGCCAATCAACTCATGCGAGTACGCGCGCGGCCGCGGCTATCGCCCTGTCGATCCCGGCTTTGTCGATGTCCAGATGGGTGACGGCGCGCACGATGCGGGCCCCCATGGCCCCCATGCGGATGCCTTCCTTCGCCAGGGCCTTAACGAAGCTTTGGGCATCGCCCTCGATCTCGAAGAAGACGAGGTTGGTCTCGATGGTCGCCGGATCGAGCGTGATGCCCTTGATCGTTGCCAGTCCGTCCGCCAGGCGCCTCGCGTTCTCGTGATCCTCGGCCAGGCGCTCCACATGATGATCGAGCGCATAGGTGCAGGCGGCGGCCAGGATGCCGGCCTGGCGCATGGCGCCGCCCAGCATCTGCTTGAAGCGCCAGGCTTCCTCGATGAAATCCGCCGAGCCCGCGAGGACAGCCCCGACCGGCGCGCCCAGCCCCTTGCTGAAATCGAGCCAGCACGTGTCGAAATCCCTGACCTGCCGGCCGGCCGGAACGCCCGAGGCGACGACGGCGTTCATCAGGCGAGCACCATCCATGTGGGTCCCCACGCCGGCCTTGGCCGCAACGCTGCAGACGGCATCCAACTCATCCAGGCGCCAGACGCGGCCGCCGCCGAAATTGCTCGTCTGCTCGACCGAGACCAGGCGCGCGCGAGGCTTGTTGCGGTTGGGGCCGGCCAAGGCCGCCTCGAGCTGCGGACCGGTGAAGACACCGCGTTCGCCGGGCAGTGCCGCCAGGATGACGCCGGCCAGGGCAGCGGGACCGCCGGCCTCGGCTGTGAGGGGATGGGCGGTACAGTCGAGATAGACGGCCTCGCCCAGCCGGCAGCGGACGGCGATGGCGATCTGATTGCACATCGTGCCGGACGGCAGGAACATGGCCCGTTCCTTGCCCAGGAGGTCGGCTGTTCGGGCGCAGAGCTCGTTGACGGAGGGATCTTCGAAGACCTGCTCGTCACCGACCAAGGCCGTCGCCATCACCTCGCGCATCGCCTTGGTGGGCTTGGTGCGGGTGTCGCTGAAGAGATCGATCGGTTCTTGCAAGTCTCGTCCCCAAATGGCGGGCCCGCCCCTTGTCGTGGGCGGGGCGCATGAAAAACTCTTCGACCGACAGGCCGCTCTTGCGGCCGCCCGCCATTGCCGCGGCGGCCGGCTTTCGACTACGTTGCGGCGCTCTGACATATGTGGATGCAATGCGATCGATGTTCCAATTGCGCAAGACCCTGACCTCTCTGGCCCTGGCGATAGCGCTGGGCGGCGTCGCGACCTCAGCCATGGCGGCGGATTCGCAAGGGCGCTATCTGCCCAAGGGATTCGGGCTTGATCGCTGCAAGGATTTCAGCGCGGCTGCCAAGCAGGGCGAGGAGAAGGTCCTGCCGATCGCCAGCTGGCTGAACGGCTACATCACAGCCTTCAACACCTTCAACAACGACGTCTATGACGTGGCGCCGTGGCAGCGCGAGGGTGTTCTTTTGAGCATTATCGCCGGCTATTGCGACACGCATGCGGAAGAGCCGCTGGCGACCGTGGCGCAAAAGCTGATGGCCTCCTTCATGCCGACGCGGCTCTCGAACCTCAGTCAGCCGATCGAGGCCAAGAGCGGCGATCAGACCGTGCGCGTCTTTCCCGAGGTCCTAAAGCAGGCGCAGGATGCCTTGATCAAGGAAGGCATGCTCACAGGCACGTCCGACGGCAGCTTCGGCCCCAAGACCAAGACCGCCTTCGAGAGCTTTCAGGCCAAGGCCGGGATCAAGAAGTCGGGCCTCCCCGACCAGGAGACTCTCTTTCGTCTCTTTGCCGACGTCAGCGCGCCGACGGGCGCCCCTCCGGCAGCCGGGACAAGCGGCAATGCCGGTGGCAAAAGCGGCGCCAATTAACGACGTCTAGCCGACCAGGGCTTCCCAGCCGGCCTTGAAGTCCCGGGCCCGGCTGGCGACCGCCTTGGCATCCAGGCCGGGCTTATAGAGGGCCGAGCCCAGGCCGAAGCCGCTGGCGCCGGCCGCCTTGAAGGGCGCCATGGCCTCGACGGTGATGCCGCCCACGGGGAAGAGCCTGGCGGTGCCTGGCAGCACGGCGCGCATCGCCTTCAACACTGGCGGCTGGACCAGTTCGGCCGGGAAGAGCTTCAGCGCATCGGCCCCGGCATCCAGGGCGGCGAACGCCTCGGTCGGCGTGGCGATGCCCGGGAGGGCCAGAAGATCCCTGGCCTTGGCGGCCCTGATCACCTCGAGATCGGCATGCGGCATCACGATGACCCGGCCGCCCGCCGCCTCGACCTCGATGACGGCCCGGGGCGAGAGCACCGTTCCGGCCCCGACCAGGACCTCGGACCCGAGCCGCCTTGCCAAGCGCTCGATGCTCAAGAGCGGCTCGGGCGAGTTCAGCGGCACTTCGAGGATGCGAAAGCCGTTCTCCACCAGCGCGTCGCCGATTGCCTCCACCTCGTCAGGGCGGACGCCGCGCAGGATCGCCACGAGGGGCAGGGGAGAGAGGAAGCTTGAAAGGTCCATCGGTTCAGCGTCCCATGAGGCCGGCCGCACCGGCAATGATAAAGAGGCCCCTTGCCGCGGCATCGGCCGGCGTCGAGGTGAACGCCAGCCCGGCGCGCTGCATGGCCAGGGCATATAGATCGACCAGCGGGCCGCCGCCCACAAGCGTCGCCGTGCGATCGCCATGGGCGCTCCGTCCGGCCTGGATCTCGGCACCGATCAGGATACCCGAGAGATAGGGTGCCACGCTGGTTGCGGGCAGGCGGTCCATGAGGGGCAGGGTGCGGGCCGAGAACACCGCGTGGAGAAGGCCGCCCAGCCTATCATCCGCCTCAAGCCCGACATCGACGCCCTTGAGAAAGGCCGCTTCGTCGGCCGGTCCCTCGCTCATCAGCCGGCCCAGGATCGAATGGTCCTTGAGCACGGCGAAGATCTCGCCCGTCATATAGGTCTTGAAGCCCTCGATCCTGCCGCCCTGCGCCAGGACCCATTTGCTGTGCGTGCCAGGCAGCACGTAGAGGCCGCCATCCTGCATGGCCCCCAGGCCCACGAGTTCGGTCTCCTCGCCGCGCATCACGTCCGGCAGATCGCCTTCCACGGCAAGCCCCGGGACGACGTGCAGCCTGCCGCCATCGCCCAAGGGAACCACGACCAGCCGGGCCGCCAGCCCGTCCAGACTGGCGGGGCAGGCCAGATAGGGAGCCTCGACCCAGCCCTGCCGGCTGCCGATCATGCCCGAGGTAATCAGTGGCAATCTGCCATGGGCCGTCTGCCATGCGGCGATCAGGGTCTCGAGCGTCGCATGGAAGCGGCCGCCCTCGATCTGCAGGATGCCGGCTTTTGCCTGGCGGCGGTCCAGTATCCGGCCGTCATCGGCAAGAAGATAAGCGCGAAGGCTCGTCGTTCCCCAGTCGAGTGCGATCAAGGCGGGTCCGGTCATGGCTGGCCATCCAGATAGGCTTCGATCTCGCGGCGTCGCGGCATTGGTGCCACCGCGCCGAAATCCCTGGTTGCTAGTGCCGCCGCGGCATTGGCAAAGCGCCCGGCCGTAAACGGATCGGCACCGCGCAGATGGGCGGCAAGGAAGGCGCCGCCAAACGTATCGCCAGCCCCCGTGGCATCGACGCAGGCCACGGCATGCGGCTCCAGGCGCACGCGATGCTGGCCGGTGGCGATCAGCGCGCCGGCACTCCCTAAAGTCAAGGCCACGATCCGCGCACCGAGGCGCAGATAATGATCGGCAATCGCGTCCGGGTTCTCGAGACCGGTCAAAAGCCTCGCATCGTCGATGCTGGGCCTGAGGATGTTCGCCATGCGGGCGGCCTCGGCCAGGATGGCCCTGGCCCGCGGCAGCGACCAGAGGCCGAGACGAAGATTGGTGTCGAGAGCGATTTCCCGGCCGGCCAGGCGGGCGGTGTCGATTGCGGCCAGCATCGTGTCGCAGGCGGACTCGCTGATGGCAAAGCTGATGCCGGAGACATAGAGCAGTCGCGCGCGATGGATGTACCCCATGGGGAGCCATTCGGGCGACATCAGGCTGGCGGCCGAATGGCGCCGATAATAGGTGAAGGCGTGGCCATCGGGCCCGTGGGTGACGAAATAGATGCCGGTCGGCGCCTTCTCGTCGCGCCCGACAGCACTGCAATCTACGCCCTCCCGGCGCCAGAGTTCCACGAACTGGTCGCCGAACATGTCCCAGCCCAGGCGGGTCAGATAACCCACGCGCGCGCCGGCCCTGGCGGCGGCTATGGCGCAGTTCGATGTGTCGCCGCCATGTCCCATCAGGAAGCTCGGCGAGGCCGGATCCCGTTGATTGAACTCGACCATGGGTTCGCCGATGGCCACCAGATCGAGGTCGGCCTCAACGCTGTCCGGACCTGCCCCATTCGCGTTCAAGCTCAAGAATTTCCGCCTCGTAAAACCGCAGTGCCGTGATGCTATAGCAGCAAAACAGCACTTCTTTCAGGGAGGGCGCTGTGGCGATAGCGCTTGCCACGGCGCGCACCGCGATCCGTGCTGTCTGCTCCGGCGGAAATGAATAGATGCCTGTGGCGATTTCGGGAATGCCGAGCGAGCGAAGTTTCGCCTTCCCGGCCACTTCGATGGAGCTGGCATAGCAACCAGCCAACAGATCCTTCTCGCCGCGCCCGCCGCCACGCCAGACGGGACAGGCGGTGTGGAGGACGAACCTGCTGGTCAGGCCGAAGGCAGGGGTCATACGGGCTTGGCCACGCGGCATTCGGCCAAACCGCCGGCAGGCCGCCCTTAGCCGGTCGCCGGCCATGCCATGCACGGCCTCGTAGGCACGGTTGCCGCTGCCGAAATCCTCGTGCCTGCCGATGACGACAGCATCGACCATAAGCGAGCGGACATCCTCGAAGACCGCTTTCAGCCTGCCTTGGAACCCGGTGCTATGAAATCTGATCAAGACAGGCGCTCGTCTCGCTGGTCCGGCGTCACCGTTGCTCTGGGTGCCGAGCCGATTCTAGCGAGCATGTCTAAATGCTAGGTTAACGTCGGGTGTCCAGGGGCTCGCAGCCAAGGGCCGCAAGCGCTGCTTCGTGCAGTCGACGCTGGCGCTCGCCAAAGCAGCAGAAAATGACGGACCGGACGAAAGGCAGAAGCGGCAGTGCTTTGGCCACCGAGCCCACGGCGATCCGTGCCGCCCGTTCCATCGGGAAGCCATAGACACCTGTCGAGATGGCAGGAAAGGCGATGCTGGTCAGGCTTTTTTGCCCGGCCAGCCCAAGTGCCTCTCGGTAGCAGGCGGCCAGGAGATCGTCCTCTTGTTGCTGGCCGCCATGCCAGACGGGACCTACAGTGTGGATGATCCAGGGGGCCTTCAGCCGATAGCCCGCGGTGATCCTGGCCTCGCCCGTCGGACAGCCGCCCAGGCCGCGACACTCCTTGAGCAGGTCCGGGCCGGCGGCACGGTGAATGGCGCCATCCACACCGCCACCGCCAAGGAGGGTCTCATTGGCGGCGTTGACGATGGCGTCGACGCCAAGGGTGGTGATGTCGCCGAGAACGACCTTCATTCGGTCGCAGATTGCTGGATCGACCGGTGTCATCCAGTGCTCCCCCGATTTTAGGACACGTGCCTTGCGGTCCTGCTGATGCGATCACGGCTGCCCATTCATGGCGGCCATGATATGAAGCCTCCCGCCATGCTTCATCTAAACGATATCACGCTCCGCGTCGCCGGTCGGCCCCTGCTCGAAGGCGCCACGCTCCATCTGCCCGCGGGCCAGCGCGCCGCGCTCGTCGGCCGCAACGGCACGGGCAAATCAACCTTGCTGCGGCTCATCGCGGGCGAACTCCAGCCCGACCAGGGCGATGTGCGCCTCCAAAGCCGTGCCCGGATCGGCTATGTGGCTCAGGAGGCACCGGCCGGCACGCGCACGCCGCTCGAGGTGGTGCTGGCGGCGGACACCGAGCGTGCTTCGCTCCTGGAGGAGGCGCGCACCGCGACCGATCCTTTGCGGATCGCCGAAGTCCAGGCCCGGCTTGTCGACATCCGCGCCGACGCCGCGCCCGCCAGGGCAGCGCGCATTCTCCTCGGTCTCGGCTTCGACAAGGAGGCGCAGGAGCGCCCGCTTTCCTCCTTCTCGGGTGGCTGGCGGATGCGCGTGGCCCTGGCAGGTGTCCTTTTCGTCGAGCCCGATTTCCTGATCCTGGACGAGCCCACCAATCATCTGGACCTCGAAGCCACGATGTGGCTGGAGGACCATCTCAGGCGCTATCCGCGAACCCTGCTGGTCGTCAGCCACGATCGCGATCTCTTGAACGCCGTGCCCGAGCGGATCATTCATCTCGATCAGCAGAAGCTCACGACCTATAGCGGCAATTACGACATCTTCGCCCGCACCCGGGCCGAGAAGATGATGGTGCAGGAGAAGACCCGCGAGCGGCAGGAGGCGGCCCGCGCGCACATGCAGGCCTTCGTCGACCGCTTCCGCTACAAGGCCAGCAAGGCGCGCCAGGCGCAAAGCCGGCTTAAGATGCTGGAAAAGATGCCACTCATGGAAGCGGCCGCCCGCGAACCTGAGGTGCGCTTTGCTTTCCCGGCCAAGGACGTTCCCCCGCCGCCCATGATCACCATGGACCGCGCGGCCACCGGCTATGGCGAGAAGATCGTCCTCACAGGTCTCGACATGCGCATCGACCCGGACGATCGCATCGCCCTCCTGGGCGCCAACGGCAATGGCAAGAGCACGTTCGCCAAACTGGTGGCCGGCCGCCTGCAGCCTTTGGCGGGCGAGATCGTCCGCGCCAGGGGGCTGCGGATCGGCTTCTTCGCCCAGCACCAGACGGAGGAACTGGAGCCGGAAGAGAGTTCCATCCGCCATGTGCTGAGCCGCCAGCCGCAGCGCCGAGAGCAGGAGGTCCGTGGCCTGCTGGCCCGCTTCGGTCTCGGTGCCGCTAAGGCCGAGACGAAGGCCAAGCATCTTTCCGGCGGTGAGAAGACGCGTCTGGCGATGGCGCTCATGTGCCTCGACGAGCCGCATATGCTGATCCTCGACGAGCCCACCAATCATCTGGACATCGACAGCTGCGATGCGCTGGCGGAGGCGATCAACGAGTTTCCGGGGGCGGTCATCGTCATCAGCCATGATCGCCATTTGGTCGAGATGACGGCCGACCGGCTGCTCCTGGTCGGCAATGGCCGTGTCGAGACTTATGAAGGCGATGTGGCCGACTATCGCGACATGCTGATGCGCACCGAGCGCGGCCAGCATGACGGCCAGCCCGCAGCGCGGGCAGACCGCATCAGCGGGGCCGCCAAGCGTTCGAAGCTGGCACCGTTGCGCAAGGAGGCCAAGGAACTTGAACGCGAGATCGGGCGGCTCGACGGCGAGCGAGCCAAGCTGCAGGCCAAACTTGCCGATCCCGGCAGCTACGCGGCGGGGATCGACATGGCGGGTCTCCAGCGGGAGATCAACGCCATCGGCAAGGCCGTCGATGCAGCCGAGGCGCGCTGGCTCGAACTGGAGGCACAGATCGAGGAACTGGCAGCCGCCTGATCAGGCCGTCGCGTCGACGCTGATGTGTCGACGCACCGTCGCGACGCGTCCCTCGACCGCGGCTAGCCGAAATTGCCGAAGAAGGTAGCGCCCAGCGCGATCACGACGGCGCCAAAGATCGCAAAGAGCAGATCCTTGAGCAATGTGTCCGGCCGGTCGCTCGTTGTATCGCTGCCGACTGGCACGACGTGCCGCCGATGCGCTGCGACCCGGTAGCCCGCGTAGAGAATGAAGGCGGCTCCGACGATAAGCAGGAGATAGCCCATGATCGTTCCTCACCTGGCATGCCATGGTCCCGAATCAAACGGCCCCGGCCCCGGGGGTTCCGCCCAGCCGCGATCTCCGGTTCTGCCGCAAGGATTTCTCTACCGCCCCGCCTATCTGTCGCCCGACCTTCAGGCAAAGCTCGTCAAGGAGGTGCTGGCTCTCGTGGAGGAGGCGGGCTGGCTGCGGCCGGTGATGCCGCGTACCGGCCAGCCCTATTCGGTCATGATGGGTAATCTCGGCGAACTCGGTTGGATCAGCGACAGGGCGGGCTATCGCTACGCACCCGTTCATCCCGCCACTGGCCAGCCCTGGCCGGCCATGCCGCCAGCCTTGCTCGAGATCTGGCGGGATCTGGCCAATTGTGCGGCACCGCCTGAATGCTGCCTCGTCAATCTGTATCGTGGCAATGCCCGCATGGGGCTGCACCAGGATCGGGACGAGAGGGAAATGCGGGCCCCCGTCTTGTCCCTGTCCCTGGGCGATCGGGCGCTCTTTCGCGTCGGCGGGCTGGAGCGTCGCGACCCCACGCGCTCCTTCACGCTCTCAAGCGGCGATGTCGTCCGGATGGGCGGCGGGGCGCGGCTGATGTTCCACGGCATCGACCGGATCATTCCCGCGAGTTCGACCCTTATACCGGGCGGCGGCCGGCTCAATCTGACCTTGCGGCGCGTGACGCCTTACCCCGGCTGAACCCGGGCTGCCTTGTCGTCCTCCTCGCATCGCTCTATTGAGATCCCCTTTATCGAGTTCGTCATTGGAATGAGCTGGGCATGTTCGCTCTCCTAAAGCCCGCCCTGGATAGCGTGGGCAAGCGCGTCATGCGCACGGTGGTGCTAACGCCGCTGTTCTTCGTCAGCGACGATCGCAAGATCGCGATCGAGCGCCGCTTGCGTGGCCGCGAGCAGGCAGCCAAGCTTGGCCGCGCCGACGTCGTGATCGTCTCCTTCGGCAAGAGCGGTCGCACATGGCTGCGCGTCATGCTCTCGCGCTTCTTCCAGGTGAAGCACGCGCTCTCGGAGCGCTGGCTGATCGGTTTCGACAACCTGCATCTCAAGAACCGTGCGATCCCCAAGATCTTCTTCACGCACGACAATTACCTGAAGGACTTCACGGGCAATCACAGCGACAAGCGCGATTATTACGATCGTCGCGTCGTTCTTCTCGTTCGGCATCCAGCTGACGTCGCGGTCTCGCAATATCACCAGTGGCGCTATCGCATGCGGCCGCACAAAAAGACGATCAACGACTATCCAGAGCACGGCAAGGACGTCTCGATTTTCTCCTTCGTCGCCGAGCACGAGGCCGGCCTGCCCAAGGTCGTGGGCTTCATGAACGACTGGGCGCGGGAGATGGATAAGCTCAGGCAGATCCTCATCGTGCGCTATGAGGACATGCGCGCCAATCCGGCGCAGGAGGTCGAGCGGATCACGCGCTTCATGGGCACGCCCGGGACCGAGGCGGAAATCCAGGAAGCAGTCCGCTATGCCTCCTTCGACAACATGAAGAAGCTCGAGGAGAAGCGGCATTTCTGGCTGGCCGGTGGCCGGATGCAGGCCAAGGACAAGACGAATCCTGCCTCGTTCAAGGTTCGTCGCGGCAAGGTCGGTGGTTGGCGCGACTACTTCACCGAGGAAGAAGCGGCCAAGATCGACGCCATCGTCGACCAGACCATGTTGCCCGGCTTTGGTTATACGAGTGCCGAGGATGGCAAGCCGGCTTGGCGCTCGGGCGAGGTCGTGCCGGCCTGAGGACAAGTGCGCGTTCTTGCTTGCATGATGTCTTAGGCCTTATTGATGATCGACGGCCCCAGCCAATATCAGGCTGAACGAGCAGCTATTGCCAGCTCTGAATTAGAATGGATCCGACCTTGACCGACACGGTATTCATCCACACCAACCACCGCCAGATGGTGGGCGCCCTGGTGTCCGAGTATTCGATGCGGCGCAATAGTCGCCATCCCGATCGCTTCGACGTCAAGATTGTCGACGTGCGCGATTTCCCTTGGGCGCAGGCGAAAGAGGGTCAGCTCTATCTTCGCGACGGGCTGAAGCGGGAATGGCTGATGGAGGATCTCCAGTCCTTCACGCCGATCCGCTTCACCCCGCCCGAACTCATGGGCTATGAGGGCCGGGCTGTGGTCGTCGACCCTGACGTCTTCGCGGTCGGCGACGTCAACGAGCTTTTGACCCGCGACATGCAAGGCAAGGCCATCATGTGCAGGCCGCGCGGCGTGTCGGGCAAGAAATACGCAACCTCGGTCATGCTGCTCGAATGCTCCAAGCTCACCCATTGGAAGTGCCAGGAGCAGTTCGAGGCGATGTTCCGCTTCGAGCTCGACTACATGGACTGGATCAATCTCGAGAACGAGCCCGAGGAGAATGTGGGCCTGTTCGAGCCCGAGTGGAATGATTTCGACAAGCTGACGCCGCAGACCAAGATGATCCACAATACCAGTCGCTGGACCCAGCCCTGGAAGAGCGGCCTGCCGATCGACTTCACGCCGTCCACCAAGAACCATTCGATCTTCAAGGTCGTGAGCTGGTATCGCCGCGCCCGCGAGGCAATGTTCGGTCGCTATGGCGCGCTCGGCACCTATAAGAAGCACCCCGATCCGAACCAGGAGCGCTTTTTCTTCACGCTTCTCAAGGAATGCGTGGAGAAGGGGGTCATCTCCGAGCAGCTCATTCGCGATGAGATGGCTAAGAACCATGTGCGCCACGACGCTTTCGAGGTGATGGACCGGCTTTCGCCGGTTAAGGCCGCCGCCTGACCCTTTGAGCAAGAGCGACTGACGACGCGCCATGGCGACGATGGTTGATGACAATCGCGGCGACGATGACGCGTCTCGTCTCTGGCAGAGACTGCATGATAGGTTCGATGCCGGTGCGGTCCGAATCTTCTGGTGGCTGATGAGCCTGATCTCGGTCGAGCGGGCCGGGGCCGTAGGCGCATGGCTCCTGGAACGCCTTGGCCCGCGATCCGACCGCGGCACCACCGTTCGGCATAACCTGATGGTGGCGTTTCCGGACCGTACGCGCGAGGAGATCGAGCGTCTGGCGCGCGCCGTCTGGCGCAATGCCGGCACGGTGATGGCAGAATTCCCACATCTCGGAACGATCCGCGAGCGGGTTAAGGTGACGATCGACCCCGCATGCGACAGGACGCGGCCGATTCTTTTTTGCGCCGCGCATCTCTCGAGCTGGGAAGTCTCAGCCATCGGACCCGTGCGCATGGGCTGGCCGATGACAGTCGTCTACACGCCCATGCCCAATCCCATTGTCGACCGCCTGCTTCTGGCCAGGCGCCAGGAGGGTCTGGGCGTCCGGCTTATGCCGAGGGACGGCAGTGGGCTCGGCCTGATGCGGGCGCTCAAGCGCGGCGAGGCTGTAGGACTGGTCGCCGACCGGCGCCAGAAGGGCGAGGCGCGTATCATCTTCTTTGGCGTCGACCGGCCGATCTCGCTGGCCCCAGCCAAGCTGGCGCTGAGAGCCGGCGCTCAATTTGCCTCGGCGACCGTGCTTCGCGAGGGGGCGGCACGCTATCGCATCGTCCTGGATGCGCCGATTCTGCCCGAGGACCAGGCGGCACCGCTGGACGAGCAGGCGCTCTCCATGATGCGGCAGCTCTATGCCCGCTACGAGACCTATATACGGGCCCAGCCGGAAAACTGGTTCTGCATGAAGCTCGTTTGGCCCAAGCCTAGCGTCGAGGGCGTCCTGCACCCCGATGGCGCCACGGTACCCTCGCCTTGAGGGCCTGGCTGGTCCTGGGAGACAAGGCGGGTGACAATGGTCAGGTGCGCACCATCGGCCAGGCGCTGCGCCAGCGCTCGGACTGGGTCGTCGAGGAGCGCCGGGTCGAGATGCTGCCGCAATGGGTCAAGGGCAAGCCCAAGGTCGAGGCCTCGCTGCATCATCTGGACCTGGCGCGTTCCGATCCCCTTGAGCCGCCATGGCCCGATCTCGTCGTGACGATCGGCCGACGCCCCTCGATGGTGGCCCTTTGGATCAAGCAGCAATCGGGTGGCCGAACCCGCATCGTGCGCGTTGGCAAGCCTACGGGCCGGGCCGAGCGCTTCGATCTCGTCGTCGCGAGCTCGGAGGTGCAGGTGCCGCCATTGCCGCACGTCCTCAAGATCGGGCTGCCTTTGATGCAGGTGGATGCCGATGCCGTGGCGCGGGAAGCGGAAGCCTGGCGCACCCGGCTGGCCCCCTTAAGCCGCCCCTTGATCGGCTTTCTCGTCGGGGGTGCCACGGGACCCTATCGTTTCGATGCGCGCACGGTGGATCGCCTGCTCGAGCAGGCAAGGCGCATCCGGGCGGAGGGCGGCACGCCCTACGTCACCACCAGCCGTCGCACGGCACCCGAGGTGGCAAGGCGGATCGAGGCCGAGCTGCCGGAGGGATGTGTGTTTTTCGGCTGGCGCCCGGACGCGAAGGACAATCCCTATCGCGCTTTGCTCGGGCTCGCGGACGGCCTCATCGTCACCGGCGATAGCATCTCGATGATCGTCGAGGTGGCGAGGCTAGGCAAACCCCTGCAAATCCTGCCGCTCAGCTACGGCAAGGCCGGCCGTCTCGATCTCTGGCGCCGGGCGGCGGCGCGTGGCGTGTTCGACCGGGCCAGCCGGCCGGTCTGGCGACATGTGGGCGATTTCGTCTATGGCAGCGGTCTTGCGACGCAGACCCGTGACTTTGAGGCCTTCCACGCCATGCTGCTGCGCCGAGGCACGGCCTGCCGCCTGGGCGGCCCCTTCCTGCCGCCACGCGCCCTTTCCGAGGGTGACCGCGATGTGGAGCGCGTGCTCGCGCGGATCGACGCCCTTTTTCCCGATCCGGGCTAGAGGAGGGACATCTGACCGTCGAGCCTGGGAGGACGAAAGAGATCAACGCGATCGGGATAGCGGCGACGTGTCAGGCCGGCCTTGGCGATGGCCACCGCAAAGCGCCTGTGGATGAGCTCGGCGAAGGGCCCGCTGCCGCGCATGCGGCTCTTGAAGTCCGGATCGTTCAGCCGTCCATCCCGGCACTGGCGGATGAGCGAGAGCACCCGGGCGGCACGATCCGGGAAATGCGTCTCCAGCCAGGCTTCGAACAGCTCTTTGACGTCGTGCGGCAGGCGGACGAGGATGTGATTGACATGGCCAGCACCCGCCGCCACCGCCCGCGCCACCATGGCCTCGATCTCATGATCGTTCAGGCCCGGGATGACGGGCGCCATGTTGACGCCCACCTCGACACCGGCACGGCGCAGCAGGCGGATGGCATCAAAGCGGCGCTCCGGCGTCGGCGCGCGGGGCTCCATCCGCCTGGCCAGCCCGGCATCGAGGCTGGTGATCGAAATGTCGACATGGACGAGGCCCATCCCGGCCAGACGCTCCAGGAGGTCGATGTCGCGGACGATGGCCGCGGATTTGGTGACGATTGTCACCGGATGGCGGGTCTCCAGAAGTACTTCCAGGATGCCGCGCGTGATCCGCAGCCGACGCTCGATCGGCTGGTAGGGATCGGTGTTGGCGCCCAGCGCCAGTACCGCTGGCCGGTAGCCCGGGCGGGCCAGTTCCTGGCGCAAGAGGTTGGCGGCATCGTGCTTGACGAAGATCTTGCTCTCGAAATCCTGTCCCGAGGAGAGACCCAGATAATTGTGGCTAGGTCGCGCATAGCAGTAGATGCAGCCATGCTCGCAGCCTCGATAGGGATTGATCGAACGATCGAAGCCGATGTCGGGTGATGTGTTGCGGGCGATGATGGTCCGGCTCGTGTCGGCGAACGTCTCGGTCTTCAAGGCGGGCGCGTCGTCGTCCGGAGGGCCCCAGCCATCATCCTCCGCTTGGCGCTGCCCGGCCTCGAAGCGTCCGTCCGGATTGATGGTCGCACCACGGCCGCTGAGTGATGCCAGGCGCTGGTTGGAGCGATGCGTCATACGGGAACAATACGAGAACATCGATGAGCGTGCAACTGTCCTCGACAGGGCATCAGGCAGGCTCGTCAAGCCCAGGAGCCCCTGACCGCATGCAAGAAGAATGTCCCTTCGGCGCCTGGCCGTCGCCCATCACGCCCGCGATGCTTACCCAATCGCAGGTGGGCTTGTCGTTCCCATCCATTGATAGCGGCAGGGTCTATTGGTGCGAGCAGCGACCGCTCGAAAATGGCCGCACGACGCTGATGTGTCGGGAGCCTGACGGCACCGAGACCGAACTGACGCCGGGCGGGTTCAACATGCGCACGCGCGTGCACGAATATGGCGGCAAACCCTATCTGGCGGCGGGCGATCTCGTCATCGTCGTCGAATTCGCGACACAGCTTCTCTGGCAGGTGGCCCCGGGCCAGCCGCCTCGCGTCCTCACGGCCAACAAAGAGCGTCGCTATGCCGACTTCCTGCTCGACGCGCCGCGTCGGCGCCTGATCGCCGTTGAGGAGGACCATGGACAGGCGAGCGACCAGCCTGCCAATCGGCTGGTCAGCTTGTCCCTGGACGATCCGGAGGACCGCCGGGTACTTTTCGCCGACAGCGATTTCGTGGCGGCACCCACTCTGTCGCCGGATGGTCGGTCGCTCGCCTGGTTGGCCTGGGACCATCCCTCCATGCCCTGGGACTCGACCCGGCTGCTCGTGGCCGAGCTGGACGGAGCCGGGGCAGCTGCCTCACCCGTCGTCATCGCGGGCGGCGAGGAGACCGCCATCGTCCAGCCCGGCTGGGACCGGCGGGGCAAGCTTCTATTCATCGCCGATGAGTCGGGCTTCTGGCTGCCGCGCCGCTGGGACGGCAGCCAGACGACCGCCATCGTCGCACCCGAGCGCGACTTCGCCGGACCGCTCTGGCAACTGGGCAGCCGATGGTGGAGCGAGCTCGACGACGGGCGGTTGGCCATGAGCTTTGCCGAGGACGGCTATTGGCGCCTGGCGATCCTCGATCCTGAGAGCAGCACCTTCGAGCGCATCGAAACGGCGGCAACCGATATCAGCGATGTCAGCAGCGAGGGGCAGGCGATCCTCTTTCGCGCGGCCTTTGACGATCGCCCGGCCGAGATCGTTCGCCGTCACGCCGATGGCAGGCTCGAGACGATCAAGAGTGCCGGCCAGCCACCTGTCTCGGCCGACTGGATCTCGCGGCCCCGCCCCATTCTCTTTGCGACTGAGACCGGCATGCAGGGCCACGCTTTCTATTACGGCCCCCAAAACCTTCACGCCCGTGCGCCGACAGGCGAACTGCCGCCCATGATCGTGCGCATCCATGGCGGTCCGACCAGCCAGACCCGTGCCGTCCTGACCTCGACCTACCAGTTCTGGACGACGCGCGGCTTTGCCATCCTGGATGTCAATTATCGTGGCAGCAGCGGGTTTGGCCGGTCGTTCCGTAATGCGCTGCGCGGCCAGTGGGGCATCGCTGACGTCGAGGATTGCCTCTCGGCGGCGGCCGCAGTCGCAGCCATGGGCCTTGCCGACCCCGAGCGCCTCGCCATCGCCGGCGGGAGTGCCGGCGGCTTCACGACGCTGGCGGCACTGACCTTTCAGCGCCAGCTCGGGCAAAAGGCGGAGGTCTTCAAGGCGGGCGCCAGCTATTACGGAGTCGCCGATCTCGAGGCCCTGGCGCGCGACACCCACAAATTCGAGAGCCGCTACCTGGATCAGCTGGTTGGTCCCTATCCGGCACGCCAGGATCTCTATGTCGCCCGCTCGCCCATTCACCACGTGAACGACCTGCGCGCGCCGACGATCTTCTTCCAGGGCGCTGACGACAAGGTCGTGCCGCGCAACCAAGCGGAGGCCATGGTCGCGGCCTTAAGGGCGAAGTCGATCCCCACCACCTGCCATATTTTCCCCGGGGAGGGCCACGGCTTCAGGCGGGCGGCCACGATCGAGACGGCCGTCAGCGAGGAATACAGCTTCTATATGCAGGTCTTTGGCATCGAGGGCGGAGCGCCTCGTACCACGCTCAAGCTGGACGGGGAGGCGCCCTCCACCGACGCTTGACCTCGCTGACCTCGGCCGGCAGCCTGCCTCAATCGCGGGGGTGGGCGGCCTCAGCGCGTCGCAACATCCAGGTCGCCGACCGGATTGCGGCCATAGAACGCGTGGTTGCCGATGCGGGCGGTCTTGTAGACCGTGAAGCCCCAGCGCGGCTCGCTAGCCTGAGCATGTTGCAGCCAGACCGCGCCATTGGTTGGGTCTGGCGGTGGATCTTTCAGCATCATGGCCGCAATGGTCTGGGCGCGCTGCCAACTCGTGCCATGGGGTTCACGCTGTGTGGCGCAGGCCCAGCTCCACTGACAGGCCCTGCCGTGGCGTTCCTGGACCACGTCGGCAACCGAGCGGGGAAAGGAAGGATCGCGCGTTCGGTTGAGAACGACCCAGCCGACCGCAATCATGCCGAGTCGGCCCTCTCCGCTGGCCTCGTGAAAGATCGTTCGTGCCAGAAGATCGACGGTTCGATCCTGCCCTTGATCATCTGCAGCGCGAGCGGGGCCGATCGCTGTAAGGATCAAGACGAAAATCGTCGTGAGGGCTGTTGGGAATGAACGACGAAACCGCAGCGGGTTTCGAAGTCCGCTTCTCAGATCATGCGACGCTAGGCGCCGGCTTGCGTGCCGGAACATTTCATCTCCTTGTCAGGCCGTGGGTGGGGGCCGCCGGGATTAGATCACCATCGATGCAATCAACCTAAAGTTTCTTTTCTGCGTATGGAATGCCGGGGATAATTCCATATTCCCTGGAAAACCTGAACAAACTCTTAACGCATTACGCGAGATGTGGGAGCGCCGGCATCCGGGTTGTCGCTAAGACTATGGTAAAGCAGGTGCATTCCACTACCGTTCTGTAATCGTCCACAGCTGGTTGCACAGGATGGTCCACCAACTTGTGGAAAAATCGTCATTCAACGTGAGCGAGGGGGTGCTTGTCTTCCGCGCCGTTGCCGCCCCATTCTTTGGTGCTGGAGCGAGGGGGTAGCAGTGAACGTGACGCGATATCGATGGTGGGCGCCTATGGCACTCCTGATCGCCTTGATGCTTCCTCTGGAAGCCAGGGCCCTAGCGGTTCGGCAGCTCGAGATCGAAACCAAGACCGGCCCGCGGCATTTCACGGTTGAGATTGCGGATACGGACGCCACCCGCGCCTACGGCCTCATGCAGCGCACGGAGCTCCCGGCCGATCGAGGCATGCTCTTCGATTTTATCGAGCCCCAGCCGGTGGCCTTTTGGATGAAGGACACGCTCATTCCACTCGACATGCTCTTTATCGATAAGCGCGGCCTCATCTTGCGCATCCACAAGCAGGCCGTACCCGAATCGGAAACCCCCATCCCTTCGGGCTTTCCAGTCCGCGCGGTGCTCGAGATCGGCGGCGGCCAGAGCGACCGTCAGGGAATTGCGGTCGGCGACCGCGTCCGCGATCCGATCTTTCCGGCCCCTTGAGGATCAGCCTCTGGCCTTAGCCAGGCGGCGATCCAGGCGCTCGATCAGCCAGTCGAGATCGGCCTTGGTCTCGGCGCTAAGCGGCGGGGCCGGGGCGCGCAGTGCCGGCGAGGCGATGGCGCCGCGCTTGGCCAGGATGTATTTGCGCGCCGGTAGACCGATGCCCGGCTGCTGTTCGTAGCGCACCAGTGGCAGATAGGTGTCAAAAAGATCCATGGCCGCATCCGCCTCGCCGGCCGCCATCAGGCGGCAGACACCGACCAGCATTTCCGGGAAGGCGAAGCCCGTCATCGCCCCATCGGCGCCCCGGCCCAGTTCGAGCGGCAGGAATAGCCCGCCATTGCCCGTCAGAATGCTAAGGCGCCTTGCACCTTCGGCTTCCATGCGCCGAAGCGCGGTGATCTTGTCCAGTCCCGGCCAGTCCTCGTGCTTGAGCATGACGCAATTCTCGGCCGCGTCGGCCACGCGCCGGATAAGCTTGGCCGTGATCTGCGCGGTGCCGGAGAGCGGGAAATCCTGCAGCACCCATGGCGTATCGGGCCCCAGCAGCTTGGCGACCTGGCCGAAATAGCCCTCAATCGACTCGTCGGTGCGCAGTGTGCCGGGCGCTGCCACCATGACGCCGGCGGCACCAGCCTCCATGGCGATGTCCGCCAGATGCTTCATGGCGCCGAGCCCTGGGGCGGTCACGCCGACGATGACCGGAATGCGGCCCTTTAGATGGTCCAGGACGTGACGGACGAAGCGTGCCGATTCCTCTGGAAGGAGCTTGGGAGCCTCGCCCATCTGGCCAAGAATCGTCATGCCGTCGACGCCATGTTCGAGATACCAGTCGCAAAGCCGCGACGTGCTCTCGAGGTCGAGACGCCCCGCATCATCGAAGGGCGTGGCGGCGATGATATAGACGCCACGCGCGGTTGAGCTCAATTTGGCCATGATCGGGTCTCCCTAGGTATCGACGCCGAACTTTAGCCGCCAGGGCCCCGTCTGGCGAGGACGCCAGCACAAAGCACAGCCCGGCTGTTCGCCTGAGTGGTTTCCAGTCACCGCCAAAACGCACTAGGATGGATGCAATCGACCGTTGCTTGCCCATCGAAGAACGAAAGGCCAGAAGGTCCTTGCGCTTCCAGGACTCCCTGCAGAGCTGGTTCGCCAGCCTCGTCGTCTATCGCGATCCGCGCGTTCTGGCGGTCATGGCGCTGGGCTTTTCCAGCGGCTTGCCCTTGATGCTGATCGGCAGCACGCTCAGCTTCTGGCTGCGCGAGGCCGGAACCAGCACGGCCATGATCGGCCTCTTTGGCTATGTCTTCGTGCCCTACACCTTCAAGTTCGCCTGGGCGCCGATCATGGACCGGCTGCCCCTGCCGATCCTGACCGGCCTTCTCGGCCGGCGGCGCTCGTGGATGCTCCTGACGCAGCTGGGGCTGATTGGCGCCATCTGGCATCTGGGCAGCATGGACCCGGCCGCCAATCTGCACAAAGTAGCGATGGCCGCCTTCATCGTGGCCTTCCTCGGCGCCAGCCAGGACATCGTCATTGACGCCTATCGCGTCGAGATCCTGCCGCCCTCCAAGCTCGGCGCAGGGGCTGGCGTCTTCACGCTGGGCTACCGCCTGGCGATGTGGTGTGCCACGGCCGGCATGCTCTTCCTTGCCTATCGGTTCGGCTGGCATATCGCCTATGCGGCCATTGCCTTCCTTATCCTGATCGGCATTGCCGTGGTGCTCGTGACGCCCGAGCCGGAGGGCTCGACGACGGCAATTCCGGGGGGACGGCACGGCTTCAATGCGTGGATGAGCTCCGCCGTCATCGAGCCCTTTGCCGATTTCTTCCACCGCCATGGCCAGAGCGTCGCCCTAGCCATCCTGGCCTTCATATCGCTCTACAAGGCCTGCGACGTGCTGCTGACGTTGATGGCCAATCCGTTCTACCATGACGTGGGTTTCAGCAAGCTCGACATCGCTGAGGTATCCGGCACGTTCGGCATCGCTGCCACGATCATCGGCGGCCTTCTGGGCGGCCTTATGGTCCACCGCATGGGACTTATGCGCGCGCTCCTTGTAGCCGGCATCCTGCAGGCCGCCTCGAACCTGATGTTCGCCGCGCTGGCCAGTATCGGACCCAGTAAAGGGTTCTTCTACTTGACGATCGGCGTCGAGAATCTTTCAGGCGGCATGGGCAATTCTGCCTTCATCGCCTATCTTTCCTCCCTTTGCGCCATCCATTACACTGCCGTGCAGTATGCTCTTCTGACATCTTTCATGCAGATGCTCGGCAAATATTTGATCGTGCCCGCGTCCGGATTCTTTGCGACCGCCGTCGGCTGGAATCTTTTCTTTATAACCTCGGCACTTTCCGCCATTCCCGGCCTGCTGATCCTGCTGTGGCTACAGCGCCAAGGATTTAATGTATCACGAAAGTCCATGGCGGTTCAAGTCTAAGGAAGAATGGCCGCTCCGTAATGCTGCGATGCTGCGTCGCAATATTACGTTTTCGTTATCGTGCAGGTATCACATTTCGACAGCCGTTGGGTCGACATTCGTTTCGAGAAATAGGCGCGTCGTTCCTTGTGATAGGCAAGGAAGGCCCATGGCGTTGCAGTTTGCATTGGCGTCTGATCATGTTATGCGCAGCTTTACTTGAGATTGCAAAAGAGGAAGCGGTGCATGACGCTTGACGAGTTGAACACGGTGGTGGCGACGACGACCGAGAAGTCCAAGGCGGAGGCCGCGCGGTCGGTGCAGGCGGTTCTGCAGGCGATCACCGATGCCGTGGTCAAGAAGGAGAAAGTCTCTATCGCGGGTTTCGGTGTCTTCGAAACGTCGTTCCGTCCCGAGCGACTCGGTCGCAATCCGCAGACGGGCAAGGAAATCAAGATCGCCGCCAGCACTACGGTGAAGTTCAAACCTGGCAAGACCTTGCGCGACAAGGTCAATAGCTGAACGATGGGCCCAAGAGGGCTCGGGGGAAAGGCCCTGGGCGCATGCCACCGAGGCGCCTGGGGCTGAAAACGTCGAGCTGACGCCACCGGCGCCGGTTTTCGCGGGCGCCAGGGCTGTAACGCGGCTCTCCAGCCTTGCTTCGAACGATCGACTGCCTGTAGCACCCCATCGGGCGGCGGCCCGGCAAAGGCAGCTCTTCGCCGCGCGTCCAATTTCCTTTGGCACGACATGCGCGGCAGAGCCGCTTTTGGTGGAGACGACGATGCGTCCTTCAGGCCGCCAGCCCGACGAACTTCGCAAGGTATCGCTGGAGCCGGGCTTCAGTGCTCATGCCGAGGGGTCCTGCCTCGTCAAGTTCGGCAACACCCACGTGCTCTGCATCGCCACGATCGAGGAAAAGGTGCCCTCCTTCCTGCGCAATAGCGGCAAGGGCTGGGTGACGGCCGAGTACGGCATGCTGCCGCGCTCCACCCACACCCGCACGGCCCGCGAGGCCGCGCGCGGCAAGCAGTCTGGCCGGACGCTCGAGATCCAGCGGCTGATAGGCCGCAGCCTCAGGGCGGTGACCGATCTGGAGCTGCTGGGCGAGCGACAGGTCATCGTCGATTGTGACGTACTGCAGGCCGATGGCGGTACGCGGACGGCCTCCATCACAGGGGGCTACATTGCCCTCCATCAGGCCCTGCAGACCCTGGTGGCCAAGGGCGAACTGCCGAGCCTGCCACTGCGCGAGCAGGTGGCTGCCGTCTCTTGCGGCCTCTTTGACGGCCAGGCCGTCCTTGATCTCGACTATGCCGAGGACAGTCGGGCCGGGGCGGATGCGAATTTCGTCATGTCGAGCTCGGGCGGTATCGTCGAGACGCAGATCACCGCCGAGGACGTGCCGGTGACCGCGGCTGAAGTCGAGGCGCTGACCCGACTGGCGTCTTTGGGCATCGCCGAACTGGTGCGGGCGCAGGCCGCGGCGATCGAGGGATTTTGACCATGGACAGCGCCTTTGAGGGCGGGGAACTCGTGCTCGCCACCCACAACAAGGGCAAGGTTCGCGAGTTCGAGGCGATGTTCCAGCCGCGCGGGGTGACGATCAGGAGTGCCGCCGATCTCGGCTTGGCGGAGCCTGAAGAGACCGGCAGTACGTTCGAGGCTAACGCCATATTGAAGGCAGAGGCGGCGATGGTCGCGACCGGGCTGCCGGCCCTTGCCGACGATAGCGGCCTTGCCGTGGCCGGCCTCGATGGTGCTCCTGGCATCTATTCGGCTCGCTGGGCCGGGCCCGGCGGCGATTTCAATATGGCGATTGCGCGTGTGTTCCGGGAGCTCGAGGGCCGCTACGGTTCGTTCGCCGCCGCGCCGAAGGAAGCGGCTTTCATTGCCGTTCTGGCGCTGGCCTGGCCGGACGGCAGGACCTTGACCTTTCCCGGCGTGGTCGACGGCAGGATCGTCGAGGCGCCGCGCGGCGAGGGCGGCTTCGGCTACGATCCGATCTTCATCCCGCTCGGTCATACGCAGACGTTCGGCCAGATGTCGGCAGCGGACAAGCACAAGATCAGCCACCGCCGGCGCGCCATTGACGCCATGGTGAAGGCACTCTTCGCGGAATCTTGAGCCGCCACCCTTGCCGTACCGTCACTTTGACGGCATAAGCTCGCGCGAAGCGTGGGGCCGTAGCTCAGCTGGGAGAGCACCTGCTTTGCAAGCAGGGGGTCATCGGTTCGATCCCGATCGGCTCCACCAACCACTTAGCGGAATTCCGAGATCGGCGAATTTCGCTGGGGATGCAGTCCGCACTGGACGCTATCAATCGGAAGGGCCGCAATCTTTCCCGTGAGTTGGCACCGATTCGACGCGATCGTGGCCTAGGCCCGTAAGAGACAATAGGCGAATGCCCGCGCCAGGGCCGCCCCATGCCGTAGGCCCAATCTTCCATCTTGAGATGCGGGGCCTTGTTACGCGATCGCCCGCCTATCTGCAGGCTCAATCTTGCCTTCGATAAGCGAGGTTCTCCGATACGAATGCTGAGCTGCGGCGAATCTACATCGACAAAGAAGACGCGGACGAATTAGGTCTCTCCTAAAACCAAACTGGCTTTCGGCGGAGGCAGGATTGTATTCCGACTATATAGTATATGCCGACGAGAGCGGAGATACGAACCTAGATAAGCTCGATCCCGAGTTTCCTATCTTCGTGTTGGCATTCTGCCCAGTGAAAAAATCCGATTACATCGAGCATATCGTGCCCGCGATGCAGCGCCTCAAGTTCGAGTTTTTTGGGCACGATGACGTGGTCTTTCATGAGCGCGAGATACGAAAGCAAATTGCGCCCTTTAGCTTCATGCGAGAAAGCAAAGAAGCTAGGGAAGACTTCTTTACGAAAATCAACGATTTCGTAGCGACGTCGCCGATGCGGGTTTTTGCATCAGTGATCCACAAGGCCGCACTTAAACAAAAGTACGCTAACCCTTGGAGCCCCTATCATCTGGCGTTCTCTTTTGCATGGAGCGGGTTCTCTCGACGCTGCGCCACGACGAACAGCGCGACAGGACTGTCCACATAATCTTTGAAAGCCGGGGGAAGGCTGAAGACAACGAACTCGAACAGGAGTTTCGGCGGATAACCGACAATCAGAACGACTGGGGATACAAGAAGATGAATTTTAAGTCGGTGACGTTCAAACCGCTCTTCATCCAGAAGGCGGCGAATTCAACCGGACTTCAGCTTACTGATCTTGTCGCCCGGCCCATTGGGGCTCATTACCTGCGGCCGAGCCAGCCGAACCGTGCCTATGAAATTGTTAGTCAGAAGCTCGGGGAGTGTAAGACGTTTCCATAACAAACGGGCCCCGGAGTGATCCGGAGCCCGTTGGTCGACCGAGAAAGCCCAGTCCTTATCCGGGTAGATAAGTGTGTGCGGCCTTTCTGGCAAGCCCATTGGGACGGAAAGGCATCGGGGCGCATCGGCAAAATCTTTTAGACGCCTAGGAAAAGCTCCCGGCAACACCATTGCGAAAGTCTCTCATCAATGAGTGACAGCGCAAAAAAACTAGGTCAGCTAAACTGGTAAAAGCAGAGCGTCATTCGCCTCCCTTGACTTCCGTGAACCGACCGCGAGCATCCTGCCGCAGCGCCTCGATCTGCCAATCGATCATCCTCGATGACCTCAACGCCCGTTGCCTTATGTCCTGGAAGTGAGCGATCCGCTCCGTCGCGGTCATTTCGCCATGGCCGCTGAAGTCGCGGCCATCATGCGGCCTTCAGGCAGAACCGCCGCTCGTCCGGCCTGTCCGGCTCCCAGGCGGGTTCTCTTGTCGCTGGTCAGTTTGCTCAGAGAGCAGCGATGACCGACTTTATTTCGGTGTATGAATTTATGGCGTCGGCGCCGAGTTCGCGCCCCCAGCCGGAGTGTTTGTAGCCTCCGAACGGGACGGCGTTGTCGGTCGGGCCATGCGTGTTGATCCAGACGGTGCCGGCACGAATGCGCGCGGCCATCTTGTGCGCGACGCTGACATCGCGGGTCCACACGCTGGCAGCCAGGCCGTAGACCGTGGCGTTCGCGCGGGCCGCAATCGCGTCCAGATCCTCATCGTCGAAACTCTGCACGCAGAGGACCGGCCCGAATATCTCTTCGCGGACCACTGTCATGGCCGGGTTCGTGTCGGCGAGGATCGTAGGCTGGACGAAATAGCCAGTATCGGCCGCCGAACCGCCGGTAACGACGTTCCCGCCTTCCTTGCGGCCGGCTTCGATGAATCCCATGACACGGGTGAATTGCTCTTTCGAGATCAAGGGGCCGAGTTCGGTTGCCGGATCCAGGCCGTAACCGACCTTGAGATTCTCAGCGATGGCGGTGACACCTTCGAGAACCTTATCGAGCACGCTCCTGTGTGCATAGAGCATGGACCCAGCGGAGCATACCTGACCCTGGTTGCCGAAGATGGCCGATGCGATGCCTTTCGAGGCGCGTGACAGATCGGCGTCGGGAAACAGGATGACGGGGGACTTCCCGCCAAGTTCGAGCGTGACCTTCTTGAGGTTTCCCGCCGCGGCCTTGAGAATAAGACGCCCCACCTCCGTCGAGCCGGTGAACGAAATCTTGTCGACACCCGGGTGGGCGGCCATGGCCGCCCCCGCGGTTTCTCCAAAGCCCGTCAGAATATTGACCGTGCCGGCGGGAAGCCCACACTCGAGGACGAGCTCGGCAAAGCGTAGTGCGGTCAAGGGTGTCTGTTCGGCGGCCTTCAGAACGATCGTGCAGCCGGCCGCCAGAGCCGGGGCCAGCTTCCACATCGCGGCAGTCAAGGGAAAGTTCCAGGGAACGATCGCGGCTACGACTCCCACCGGTTCGCGCAAGGTGTAGCTCAAATGCTCGCCCGGCAGGGAGACGGGCGTCGCCTGGCCGGCAATCTTGGTGGCCCAGCCAGCAGTGTAGCGTAGCGCCTCGATCGTTATGGGAATGTCGGCGGCTCTGGCAAACGTGATGGGCTTTCCAGTATCCAGCGATTCCAGTTGCGCGAATTCTTCAGCGTTCTGCTCGAGCAGCTCGGCCAATCGCCAGATCAGCCGGGTCCGCTCCGACGGCTTGGTGCGGCCCCAGGCGCCAAGGAAAGCCTTGTTCGCCGCGCGGACGGCCAGATCGACATCTGCTGTGTCCGCCTCTGGCACCTCCACGATCGGTAGGCCGGTAGCCGGATCATAAGTCGCGAACGTCTTGCCCGATGCGGAGTCGACGAGATCGCCGCCGATGAGCATTTTCGGTCGGTGGGCCAGGAAGGCCTTGGCGGCATCGTCTAGATAGGCTTGCCTATCAAAAGGGGCCATGTTTCCCATCGGGGTCTCTCGGATGTTAAAAGTCGAATTGCAGATTGGCCTCGGCTGTCGTTCAAGTCCGTGCGCAACCTGCGAAGGCAGGTGGTGCGTCAGGCCGGAAAGCCGATCAACCGGAACTCGCCGGCAATCGCCATAGCCAATGCCGCCGATCAGACACCGGTTTCCCAGGATTCTTTCAGGAATCTGACCCAGTTCTCGCCCATCACGCTCCGGATCCGCTTCTCCGACCAGCCGCGCTTGAGCATCGCCTCGGTCATGTTGGGCGTCTGGCCGAGCGTGCGCATGTCGGCCGGGAAAATCGCATCGGCGACCGGGACGACGCGTCGGCCATAGCCCTTGTCGCTGCCGATATAGTCCAGGAACTCGTTGCCGTAGCCCTGCGTGAAATCGGTGCCGTAGCCGACCCGATCCTCGCCAAGTAGCGCCAACACGTATTCGACCGCCTCGACGAAATCCTCGAGCGTCGAATCGTTGCCGCGTTTCAGGAACCAGGGGTAGAGGGTGACACCGACAAAGCCGCCGTGCTCGGCGATCAGGCGGAGTTGCTCGTCCGTCTTGTTGCGCGGATTGGCCTTCAGCGCCGCGGGGCACACGTGGGTGTAGGCGACGGGACGCTTGGAGGCGCGGATGACATCTTCGCCGGTCTTCGGGCCGACATGCGAGAGGTCGCACAAGATGCCGAGCCGGTTCATTTCCCAGAGCACGTCGCGACCATAGTCCGAAAGACCACCGTCGCGGGTCTCGCGGCAGCCCGAGCCGCTCAGGTTCTGGGTATTGTAGGTGATCTGCATCACCTTCACTCCCAGGTCCCGGAAGATCTCGAGATAGCCCAGCTGGTCCTCGATGGCGGAGGTGTTCTGCCAGCCCAGAACGATGCCGATCTTGTTCTCGGCCTTTGCCCGCGCAATATCGTCAACCGAGCGGACCTGCAAAATCAGATCGCTGAACTCGCGAAACCAGCCGTTCCATTTGACGATGTTTGCCATCGTGCCCTTGAAGTCTTCCCAAAGGCTGCAGGTGCAATTGGCGGCGGTTATTCCGCCCTTGAGCATGTCCTCGAACACCTCACGGCTCCAGTTGGAGACGATCAGGCCGTCAAAGACGACCGCGTCTCTGTGCAGAGCCGCTGAATTGGAGGTCATCGAACGTGTCCTTTGAGAGTTTCGGGGTGATGGTCGAGATCTGGAGCCGTGTGCTTATTGCGGGTCGCCGTCGTAGTTCAGCGACAGGGTCTTGCAGATGGTCGCCACTTCGGAAAAAATTCCGATCGTGGCGATCAGCTCGCCCAGCGCTTCGTCGTCCATGCCCAGCTTCCGTGCGATATCGACATGCGCTTCGGTCGAATAATTGGACGACAGGCAGACCGAGACAGCGATGCCGACCAGTTCCTTTTGCAGGTTGGTTAGCTTCGGCCTCGAGAGCACCTCGCGGTATCGATTCCAGAATGAGCGCAGCGAGATGGGATCGATCGCCAAGGCACGATAGAAGGCTGGCACCATGCGAAAACCGCGCATGGCCATGATCTCTTCATAGATCGCCTTCACCTCGTCGGAGGCTTCGTCATACTCGATCAGCTTCGTCATTGGATTCGATCCTGTTGAGGGACTTGCGACTGTCCGCCAGCCCCGAGGAGGCGGCCGAGGCCGAAGGAAGCCAGGCCGCTGGTCTGGCCGCCACGGGCGATCTGGGCGATAGCCTCGCCGATGGCCGCCGAATGCTTGAAGCCATGACCCGAGCAGGCCGATACCAACAGCACGCGTGGCTGCTCTGGATGACGATCGATCACGAAGTCATTGTCGGGTGTCACGGTATAAATGCAGGCGGCCGCCCGCAGGCAGGTCGAACGAACCCTTTTTAGCCGACCTGCCACGTGGCCGTCGAACATCGCCTGCGACTCACTTTCCGCTACGACCCGGTCGAGGCCATCGGCGGTTGCGGACATGAAACGCGTGGTCTCCCTGGCGACCTTCACGCCTTGACTGCCCGGGACAATCGGAAACCCGTAAAAGAGGTCTTCGGGGCCGGACCCATGAATCCAGATGAAGACGGGGAAGCGGTCGGCCTGATATTGTTCGGGCTCTTCCGCCTCGAACCAATGGAGAGTCTGGCGTTGCAAGGCAAGGCAGGTAAGCGCCGGCCCGGCGATCCCAGGCATCCAGGCACCCGCAGCCAGGACGAGCTGGTCGGCCTCGTAGACATCGAGGTCGGTCCTGACACGCACGCCATGCGCTGTCGACGTCCATTCGAGGACCCGCTCGCCGGTTCTGATCTGTGCCCCATGGCGCTTGGCCAGAGCGATCTGTGCCTCAATGCACCTTTCCGGGAAGACCAGTCCGCCTCCGGGCTCGAAATAGCCGATCTCGTCACCCCGCAGCCGGAGCTGCGGGTATCGGGCCCCGACTTCTGCGGCATCCAATAATTCATGCTGGATGCCGAACGCCTCAGCCGAGGCGGCGGTCTGGAGGAGGAAGTCGGATTTTCCATGATGAGCCGCGGCTCCCTGCCGGGGACTGAGCACGAGAGCGCCGCACGTCAAAAGCAGGCTCTGGCGCGTCTCCTCCTCGATCTCGCGCCAGATCTCGTGCGAACGAAGGACCAGCGGGACATAAGCCGCTCCCTCGCCAATGGCCTGACGCGAGATACGCGTCTCGCCATGGCTCGAGCCTTGATCGTGCGGCGGGGCGTGACGATCGATGCCGATCACGCGCTGTCCGCTCTTGGCGAGCTGAAAGGCAGCGGCGCTGCCCATGGCACCCAGCCCGATCACGATCACATCGGCAGTCGACACGACCGGGCCTTTCCTTGAACGTCGTCGCGATCGAGCCTTGATGGTCGAAGTCTGGCCATGAATGTCATGGAGCCGAATTCAGGCCGCGTACACCGTTCCCCCATGTGTCGGTCAGCGTAAATCCGGCGGGGAAGGGGTCGCTCGGATCGAGCGCCAACTCCTGCGTGCCGAAAATCCAGGCCTGCCCCGTCAAGCGCGGCACGACAGCCGCACGGCCGGCGACCTCGGTCTCCGCCACGACCTCGGCTATGAAGCGCGTCCCGATCAGCGATTCGTGAATCATGGGCGTTCCGCTTGCGATTAATCCCCGGTGATGAAGCGTCGCCAGCCTGGCGCAGGTACCCGTCCCGCAAGGGCTCCTGTCGAGCCGGCCAGGCGAGATGACGACCGCGCTCTTGCGGACATTCTCCGCTCCTCTCGGCGGCCCGCCGAAAAGCGTAAATGTCACGCTATTGATGTCGGGCATTTCCGGGTGCACAATCGTAAATTGCTCGCTCGCCGCCGACTTGATCCGTTCCCCGAGGTCCACGAGCTCGCGCGCCTCATCGGGAACCATCGCGAAACCCAGGCGCGCAGCGTCCACGATGGCGAAGAAGGCGCCCCCGAAAGTGATGTCGGCCTGAACCGTGCCGACGCCTTCGACCTCGATGTTCGCGTCGAGTTCCTCGACGAAGCAGGGCACGTTGTCGAGCGTCACGGATTGGCACTTCCCGTCCAGGCAATGTGCCGTGACCGGCAATAGTCCAGCTGGGGTCTCGACGACGAGCTTGGTTACGGGCTCGGTCATCGGCACGATGCCAAGCTCGAGTGCTGCTGTGCAGACGCACATCAGGTTCGAGCCGGACATGGCCGGATAATCGGTCGATTCCATGATGATCATGCCAAGATCGGCTGCTGCCGACGTCGGTGGCAAAAGCAGATTGACCGACATGGCGGCACTGCCGCGGGGCTCGAACAGGCAAAATCGGCGCAGATCGTCGGCTTCTGTCTCAAGATGCCGTTTTTTCTCCGCGATGGTCCGGCCCGGAATGTCCAGCACGCCGCCCGTTATGACGCGTCCGACTTCGCCGGCCGCATGGACGTCGACAATCGAGATCCGCTTTGTCCACCGCATCGAGCCGATCTCCGTCCTTGTCACGATAGTGCTGGTCTTTGGCTGGGCGGACGTTAGGAGGACATCTCTCGGTGAGATAGAAGGCGAAGGGCGTGAATGAGAACATGCGCGCCACGCCGAGGCGCGGCCCTCGGGCGCGACGAAACCAAGGGCATGCTCATTGGATCCGCGCCGGCATTGGGCACGAATCCTGCTATTCTGGCCTTACTCCAGGATGGTGAGGAAATACGATGGTGGCGACTTCGGAACGAGGCAGTAAGGCGCTCCAGGCGATCGAATCGAAGTTCAACCCACGTCAGGCGGCATCCGCTGGGCCCTCATCCAGGCAGCGCCCAGGCGGCACGGCAACCTTGTCCTTCGGCTTCCTTCTCCTGCCGCATTTCACCCTCACGGCCTTTAGCGGGTTCGTCGACATGCTTCGTCTGTCTGGTGACCAGGGCGACAATAGTCGGCAGGTTCATTGCCGATGGAGCGTAATCGGTCCCACGCTTGCGCCGGTCGACGCGAGTTGCGGTGTCAAGATCACGCCCTTGGCGGAACTCGGGGATCCGGCCCGATTTGACTATATCGTCGTCGTCGGAGGGCTCGTGCGTGGCCACGATTGTGTCGATCCCTCGATCGTCGAGTATCTTCGTCGCGCCGATCAACTAGGCGTGACGCTCGTCGGCGTTTGTACCGGAACATTCGTGCTTGCCCGTGCCGGGCTGATGAACCAGCGCCGGTGCTGTGTGCATTGGTATCATCTCAAGGAATTCGCCGAGGCGTTCCCCGATGTGCAGCCGGTCGCCGACGAACTGTTCATCGTCGAAGAGGACCGCGTAACCTGCGCGGGCGGGACGGCGGTCATCGATCTCGCCGCCTATTTCATTCAGCAACATTGGGACAGCGGCCGGGCAATCAAAGGCAGCCGGCAATTGGTCATCGACTGGCCACGTGAACCCCGCCACAGCCAGATGCCGTTCGAGGAAGAGCGCTTCGATCTGAACGACGCCCGCTTGCGTAAGGCGGTCCAGTTCATGAACGAGAACCTAGGTGCGACGATCTGCATGACGGATCTTGCCCGCAAGGCGAATATCAGCGTGCGGCAACTCGATCGTCGCTTCCGCAGTGTCCTTGGCATGAGTCCCGGGGCCTATCACAGGACGCTCAGATTGAAACGGGCAGCGTGGTTGATCAGCCAGACAACTCGCTCAATCACCCAGGTGGCGTTCGAGTGCGGCTTTGCCGACAGCTCGCATTTGTCGCGAGTCTTCCGGCAGGCCTACGGGCTTTCGCCTGGTCTCGTGCGCCGATCCCATCCTCGCGCCAACGAGGAACCTGCTTTTTCCCGTTCGGATCTCGTCGGATCGGGACCGTACCCCCCGCTTTGATGGGCCCGCGGCCGGGCCCTTAGTTGAGGATGAAATCGGCAGCCCGCTCGCCTATCATGATCGCGGGCGCGTTGGTGTTGCCGCTGATCAGGTTGGGCATGATTGAGGTGTCCGCGACCCAGAGATTGTCCAAGCCATGCAGCTTGAGGCGTTCATCCACCACACCAAGCGGATCTCGACCCATGCGGCATGTGCCAGCAGGGTGATAGACGGTCTTGGCGTATTTGCGAATGAACGCCTCCAACTCCTGATCCGTCCGGACGTTCGATCCAGGTAGAAGCTCCTCCGTGATGAGGTCGGCCAGAGCCGGAGACGCCATGATCTCGCGCGTCACCCTCACGCCCCGGATCAGACCTTGAACATCCTCCGGATCCTCGAGAAAATGAGGGTCGACGATCGGGCGATCGTCCGGATTGGCGCTCCGGAGCCAAACCTCGCCTCGGGATCGTGGACGCAACAAGCCGGGATCGAGTGAGATCCCGTGGCCTGGCAGCGGCGCGCGGTCGAAGTCGCCATTGATACCGGCTATGACATGAATCTGCATGTCCGGCCGGCCATCGCCGTCGGTATCGAAGAAGCCACCGGACTCGCAGATATTGGAGGTGAGGAGGCCTTGTTTGGTCAGCAGCCACTCTAGTCCATGCCGGATCTTCTTGAGGCCTTTGTCATGCCCCACCATGCTGATCGGATCTCTCAGCCGGCCGGTCACGTGCACCTCGATGTGATCTTGCATATTCTTGCCGACGCCGGGAAGGTCGATGCGCACCGGAATGCCGTGTTGCCGAAGGTGATCGGCGGGCCCGATGCCGGACAACATCAGGATCTTGGGGGAGACGAGCGCGCCTGCCGAGAGCACCACGCCAGCATTGGCGCGATACTCCCGCTCGGTGCCATCCGGCAAACGACAGACCGCACCGACAGCGCGTTCGTTCTCGACAATGAGGCGGGCCACGGGACTGCGCAGCTTGAGCGTCAGCTTCTTGCTACCACGTACACGCGAGAGATGGGACACGACCGTACTGGCGCGCTTTCCGCCACGTGTCGTCGTCTGGTAGTAGCCGACGCCACTTTGGCCATGCACATTGCCGCGCGGCATCGGCTGGTTGAAATCGTGATTATATTCGAATCCGGCCTGCTGCGCGGCCCGCACGAAGGCCTGGGCCAACGGGTGCTTGAAGGGCATGTCGGTGACCGGAAGGGGCCCCTTGGTGCCATGATGCGCACCAGCCAGCCGGGTATTGTTCTCCGTATTGACGAAGTAAGGCAACACGTCTTTCCAAGCCCAGCCCTTATTCCCTAGGCTTTCCCATGTATCGTAATCTTCCGGTTGGCCGCGAATATAGACCATTCCATTAATGGAACTTCCACCGCCGAGCGTATGGCCTGTCGGAATGAACATCGTTCGTCCGCCCGCCGCGGCCTGGCTGGAGGTCTCGTGCACCAGCGCGCGATCGGTCGAGATCAGCTTGAACAGGCCGGCAGGCGCCTGAACCATGATCGAGCGGTCGTGCTTCCCGGCCTCAAGGACCAGGACGCTATGGCCGGCTTCCACGAGTCGCGTTGCCACCACCGTGCCAGCCGACCCGCTGCCGACAACGATATAGTCGTAAGTCGCGGCCATGTTCACTTCCTGTAAATGCCTTCGTGGGGCCACGTTCGATATCGGCTCAGTGCCCGAGATAGACACGCCGGATGTCTTCATTGCGCATGAGTTCCGATGCCTTCCCCGCGAGGACGAGGCTGCCGAGATCGAGGACATAGCCGATATTGGAAACACTGAGCGCCAGGGCGGCGTTCTGCTCGACGAGAAGCACGCCCAGCCCCTCTTCCTCGACAAGCTTTGCCACGGTTGCGATCAAATGCTGCTCGATGAGCGGGGCAAGGCCGATCGAGGGCTCGTCCAGGAGCAACATTTTCGGATTCGACATCAAGGCACGCCCAAAGGCCAGCATCTGCTGCTCGCCGCCGCTGAGATTGCGGGCCAGCAACTTCATCTTGTCCTTGAGTACGGGAAAGTAGTGAAACGTCTTATCCAGGTCGGCCGTGACACGGCCTCGATCGCGACGCGTATAAGCGCCCATCATCAGATTGTCATAGACGGTCATACGGGGAAACAATTCGCGCCCCTCGGGCACGTGAGCGAGCCCGTATCGGAAGACCTCGGCACACGTTCGACCACTGATGACCTCGCCCATGAAGCGGATCTTGCCACCTGACGTCGGCAGGAGGCCGGATATCGCCTTCAAGGTCGTCGTCTTGCCAGCACCATTGCTGCCGATGATCGTCGTGATCTGCTTTTGGCCAGCCGTGATGGAAAGCTGCCGCACGGCCGTCTTCGGGCCGTAGGAGATTGTCACCTCGTCGAGCTCAAGCATCAGCCTTGCCCCAGTTGCCGAGATAAGCCTCGATCAACCTTTCATCCTTGACGATGTCGTCGGGCGTTCCCTCCGCGATCTTTTCGCCGAAATTGATCGCGGTGATCCGATCGCAGATGCTAAGGACGGACTTGATATCATGCTCGACAAGCAGGATCGTCGTTCCTCCGTCCCTGACGCTACGGATCTTCTTGACGGTCTCGGCTTTTTCGGTCGGATTGAGGCCAGCCAGTGGCTCGTCGAGCAACAGCATGTGCGGGCTCGTCGCAAGAGCGGTGGCGATCGAGAGCAGGCGCTGCGATCCTGCAGGTAAAAGGGCGGCTTTGGTGTCGTGGTAACTGGTCAGGTCCATCATGTCCAAAAGCTCCTGGACGCGGGCGGAGGATGAGACCGAAGAGCCGGCGGGGCGACGATGCAGGCCCATGCGCACGTTCTCGGCTACACTCATTTCCGGATAGACGCTGGTCAGTTGGAAGGTCCGCACTAAGCCCAGACGGGCAATTGCATGCGCCTTGAGGCCCGTGATGACGCGCTCGCGAAATCGCACTTGGCCCGCCGTCGGCGACAGGAACCCGCTGACGAGGTTGAACAAGGTGGTCTTGCCGGAACCATTCGGGCCAATCAGGCCGTGGACCTGCCCGGCGGCCACGTCGAAGCTTACAGACTTGATGGCCGCGAGCTTGCCGAAGCTTTTTTGAAGTGCGTCGATCTGCAAGAGCATGTCAGACCCCGCGTCCAGGCCGGCGACGTGTCAGGAGCGATCTTTGGACGCGAAGCCGTCGATCGATGAGGGTCTCGAGGCCGCCGGGTGATAGCAACAGGACAGCTACTACCGTTACGCCCCAAAGAAGTGGGATCAGTTCCGCCTGATTGCGGGACGCTTCTTCCAGGACGGTCAGGCATAGGAGGCCAAGCAACGGGCCATAGAAGGTGCTCGTGCCGCCGACAATAGCTGCCGCCACGATCTTGAACATCACGCCGGGGCCGAAATCAGGCGGATTGATGATTCCGTTATAGGCAGCGAACAGGACGCCGGCCACGCCTGCGATCCCGGCACCGACGACGAAGGCCAGAATCCTGAAGCCCTGCGTGTTGATTCCGATTGATTCCGAGAGGTCCTCATTTCCGGCGACAGCGCGCATGATGGCGCCGATCTTTGAGCGATCGATGAGGTAGAGAATGAGGCCCAGGACAACCGCGAGGCAAAGAACCAGTTCGTAATAACGCGCCGGCTCGGACAGGTTCAGTCCGAGAAGTGAGCCTGGTCGAGGAATGAAGGCGATACCGTTCGGGCCACCGGTGATCGTGTCGAACTGCACGAAGCACTGGTTGATCGCCTCGCTGGCCGCGAAGGTGATCAGGAAGAAGTAATGCTGGCGCGTCCGCAGGACCGGAAAGGCCAGGGCGAGGGCTACGGCGCCAGCGACGCAGGGGCCGGCCAGCAGGGCCAGCCAGAACGACCAGGGCGGCGTCGCCGTTGTCATGAGCGCCATCGTGTAGGCGCTCAGGCCCATGAAGGCCACATGGGCGAACGACCAGCCACCCGTCGTCGTGATCAGCCGATAGCTCATGACCAGGATGGCGTTGATCATGAAGATGACGAGCACGCTCCGGCCGTAGTCGTTCAAGAAGCTTGGCGCGACGCACAAGGCCATCAGACCCAGGATCGTGACGACCACGCCGATGAGAGAGCGCATCAGAACGCTACCCTCATGCATGGAAGATCCCTCGGAAGCGGTCGCGCCAAGCCCTGCTTCCTTCCTCATTCCCTTACTCCAAGCAGCCCGTTCGGGCGGAAGGCCAGGATCAAGATCATGATCAGCGCGTCGATCATGGCGGAGAACTGGCCATGATTGGTGACGGTGAGCACCGTGTCCAGCGCGCCGAAGACGACGGAGGCCAAAGCCGCGCCCGGCAGGCTGCCAATCCCGCCGACGATGATGATGATGAATGAGCGCCAGATGGCGTCACCGCCCATGAACGGGTTGATGTTTAATGTTCCGGCCATCAGGACGCCGGAGGTGGCGGCAAGAGCGCAGCCCAGGAACATAGTGATCGATTCGATGCGTGGGATATCAACGCCTTGGAGGAGCGCGCCGGATCGGTTCTGTGCGGTAGCACGGATCGCCCGCCCCAGATTCGTCCGCAACAGGAACCAGCCAAGCAGCGTCACCACAGCGAGCGTCACGCCGCAAATCACGAGACGCTGAATGGGCAGGATAACAGTGCCGATTCGCACGATGCCCGGGAACAGCGGGATGATGGTCTTGCCGATCGGCCCCGCGACCTCGATCATCACGACCTGCAGGACATAGGAAAGGCCGAGTGTCGCCATGAAGATCGAGAAGGTGTTGCCTTGCAGGCGGCTGATCACGGTCTTTTGCAGGATCACGCCGAGGAGCCCGATCACGGTCATGGCCACAACGAGCGCGATGATGAAGATGAGGACCGATGGGATCGTGCCGCGGAGAAGTGAGTTGATCGCCCAGATCGTATAGGCGCCCAACATATACATTTCACCATGCGTGTAGTTGATCACACGCATGGTGCCGAAGATCAGCGCGAGTCCGATTGAAAAGGAAAGGTAGAACGCGCTGAGGAAAAAGATGTTTGCAACGATTTGCACCGAGATCTCCGGACGGGGCGACCTGCCGAATTCAGAAGCGCTTAATTCTGCGCAAAAATCTGGCCGCCCGCTTTTAGCGTCGGGAGAGCTTTATCCTTGTTCATTGCCCACCAGGCACTCGTGTCGATCGTCTTGTCGGCGACCACGTTGCCTGCCTGATCGGTTTTGTACATGATCATCGGAGTCAGGAGGTGATGGTTGACGCCGAAGATCTCCTCGCCGCTCCACTTCGAATCGCCGAAGATCGGGTGTGCTACGGTTTCCAAGCCATAAAGCGTGTCTTTGACAATAGAGGGGTCGGCGCTCTTGGCGGCCGCCCATCCTGCCTCAAGCGTCGCCGCCGTCGCATAGGCGATCGACGCCCAAGGGCTCCATTGGCCGATGCCGAAGCGCTCGATGTAGTTTTTGTAGAAGGTGTTGACTCGGGGGCTGATTGTCGGCTCCGAGCCGTCGATGACAGGGCTGCTGTAGAGCCTGCCTGCGGTCTCCGCGGCTAGGCCTTGTTCGATGAACAGCGGCATGTCCCATAACTCGCTGCCAAAGATACCGGTGAAGCCGAGCTGCGTTGCCGTCGAGACCATCAGGGCCTTGGTGGGCCCCTCGAAGCCGAGCTCGAAGATCAAGTCCGGATTTTGCGCGATGACAGGCGTCAAAAGTCCCAGCATGTCGCTGGAAGCCGACGGATTGTAGCTTTCGTTGTAGACGATCTGCACACGGTCGGCGTAAGGCGCCACACCGGCCTCCATGTAGGTCTTTCCGGCCTTTCCGAACGAGGTATCGTTCGTCAAAATAGCGACCCTCTTAACTTCCGGATGCTGCGCCAGCATGTGGCTCATGATGACCATGTTGGCCAGCGGCGAACCGCTAACGCCGCCCATGAGGAAGGGAAACTCCTTGCTGACGTAGCCGGCGCCATAGGCGATCGACAGTACCTTTTGCTCGTTCGTCAAAGTCGCGATGGCACGCCGACAAGCGGGCGTATAGGTCTGGAGGACGTATTTGCAGCCGTCTTCGAGAATGGCGCGCCGAGCTGCCTTGAGCTCCTCGCCGGCCGTGTAGCAGGCATTGTCGTAACCTCGGACATCGAGCTTGACCCGCTGGCCGCCGATGTTGACACCACCGGCAGCATTCAATTCCTCGGCCCACATCTGGACGCCCCGGGTCACGGGCAGGCCCACAACGGCGCAATCCTTGATCTGCGGGTTGATGACGCCGATTTTCAATGCTTCCGTATCAGCCAGGGCGGGCGTGAGCCTAACACTGCCGGTGGCCAGGGCTGCGCCGCCCAAGCCCGCCAGTAGGGATCGTCTCTTGATGTACATCGGCGGCTCGCTCATTGATCGAGGCCGCCGAACGTTCGGTCCGGTGGCCTGCTGCTATGGTCCTGAGATGGCCGCATCATGGAGGCTTCCTTCAAGATGGCGAGAGCCCGGCCTCCGCATTGGCGCGAAGTTTCCGAAGTTTGGCGTCCCTATCCGCGATCCTGCCTTTGGGGACGCCACCTGGACCTCCCACGGAATTTTTGTCCGATCCGAGTGCCTTGCGTTCCTCCAGCATGCCGCCGGGCGGTGAAGAGGCCGTCTCTACATGAGCCAATTAGCGATGCGTCGCTCGTCGCATATGGCGATGTCATGGTCGAATGGCATTGGCAGCACGCGCTTTGCGGTGGACTGGTTCTCGTTCAGCTGCTTCATTTCAAAGGCAAATTGAGGCAGGAAGTGGCGGCCGACGATGGATTTCCATCAGCCGTTCGGGGCATTGAGATCTGTGAAGCCGGTCAAGACTGTCCGGCGATGCAACTCGGGAACATGGCGGCAGGCAGCACGGCCACGACGAGCATAGCGTCAGTTTGCCGCTTTTAGTGTTTCGCATTGGGCATCATGCGCTTCATCAACCTTTCGAAGAACGGCCGTTCGGTCACCACGCGATACGACCAAACGGCCGCAGCTTTCTCGGCCGCGCTGCCATGGCTGCCTCCGCCTATGGGGCGGATTTTTCCACGCGAGCTAGGATAGGTCACGAAAACGCGTGTGACGCGGTTGCGGTCAGCGGCCGACGATATTTGGAGAATACTTCATCGATCCGTCCAAAATCGCCATGATGACAATATAGACCCAATCAATATGGTGTTATTCAAGGGGTTAAGCCTGGGCCAAACTTGCATCGATCAACCCGCAGAATTGACGCATGCGGGATACAAGGATGCGCCGGCGCTGTACCACCGATCCGTGGCCTGAGTACGGCTAAAGTCGATCCTGCCACCCAGATCTTTGTCGGCGTTACCCAGACGGGAAAGACACGCTCTCTGAAACACATCCAGCCAAACATAGGCGGATTTCGCAGGGATATAGCGTACATTAGTGTGTGCGGGAGCTAATCCAACGAACGGAGCGCTGCCGCGCAGATGCGCAAGTTCGGCGCCAGCCTGACGAGGCGCTCGACAGGTGTCAGAAGCGTCGCATTGGATTCGCGGACGCGCTTCACAAGCAACTGACCCAAGCAGTGTTTCCGCAATGGGCACAAGTTGGTAAAATGTACGGCAAGTTGATGAAATAATCAGCAAGTCCCGGCTTCTGAAATTAATGCGAAAGCGCGCGCGACCGGCTTGACAAAAATTCCGGCAGAGTAAAGATATATCATCTATCATATGACAAGGGGCGACGCCTTGGCTTCTATCAACTGCGATATGGGCGAGTCGTTCGGCATCTACCGCTTTGGCGATGACGCCGCCTGTCTCCCGTTTGTTACCCATGCCAATATCGCCTGCGGCTTTCATGCTTCTGACCCGGTCGTCATGCGTGCGACGGTGCGCGCCGCGAAGAACGCCGGCGTTAATATTGGCTCGCATCCAGGGCTTCCAGATCGCGAAGGTTTCGGGCGGCGCGCGATGCGTATGACGCGCGAGGAGGTTTCGGCGCTGGTGGTCTACCAGACGGGAGCGCTGCAGGCGTTCGCCATGGCCGAAGGTGCGAGCCTTTCACACATCAAGCCTCACGGCGCGCTGTTTGGCATGGCGCAGAATGACTACGGCGTGGCCGAGGGGATCGCCGATGCGGCGGAAGTCTTCGGCCTGCCGGTGATCGCCTATTCCGACTGTTGTATGTCGGAGGTGTTCACGCGCCGAGGCATCCCGTTCGTCTGCGAATTCTACGTCGATATCGACTATGGTGACGACGGCCGTCAGATCATTTCGCGCGATCATCCGGCGATTTCCGCCGCTGCCGTCGCTGAGAAAGTGCGGCGTGCTCTTCGCGAGGGCATGACGCGCTCCGTCTCGGGGCGCGACGTCCGCGTGGTTGCCGACTCAATCTGTGTTCACTCCGATACGCCCGGCGCAGTCGAGGTTGCCCGTGCGGTCTTCGAGACGCTTCGTGCCGAGGGGGCGTTGGCAGCCTGATGGGCGCGGTTAGGACGATTTCTGGTCCCGCCTTGCGCCAATCCCTGCTCAAGGAATTGGCGCCGGCCGCAAATGCAATCGGCCGGGCAATGGGAACCGAGGGTCGGGCGGCCCTCTATGCCGTAGGCAACTCGGTCCGCCGAGCGACGTCCGGCGCCGAAATCGCGCGCCGAATTTGCGGCGACGGAAGCGTGGGCCGCCTGTTTCGAGAAACGCTGACGGAAGCTGAAACCGCCTTTGGCGATGGAACGTCGAGGCTGGGAGTCATGGCCTATGCGGCTTTCTCGGCGGGATTCAAATGCGTGGAGTCCGGGTACTCACCTCAGTCGATCCTGGCCGGCTTGGAGGCGCTCGGCGCCGAGGTCGACGACGCCTTTGTCGCCGAGACCCGCCCTTTTGAAGACTATAAGCCGCTTTTGCGGGCGACCGCGCTTCCTGCTGGACTTGATGCCCTGTTGGTCGAGGCGCTCGAGTGCTCGGGGTCTGAAGGACTGGTCGAGGTCGAAGAGGAAAGCGGGTCGGGAAATCGCATCGAAGCGGGTGAAGGTTTCGTGATCGAGATGGAGTCGCTTCTCGATGGCGAACTGATCGCCATGGATGACGTGTTTCTTGTGGTCGCCAATGATGTCATTTCCGATTTTCGCGCGCTCGTGCCGGTCATCGAAGGATTTGCGACCAGCAACAAGGCGTTGATCATCGCCGCACGCGGATTAGAGGGGCAGGCGCGTGCTCTTCTGGAACGCAATCGCCAGGCCAAGGTCCTGCGGATCGCCGCGCTCCGGCCGCAAGACCAGGGGCCACGCGCCGCAGAGCTGCTGGAGGATTTGGCGATAGCGACGGGTGCGGTGCTTGTATCCGAGCATGTCGGCACATCCCTTGATTCGCTGCGCCCGGACATGCTCGGGCATGCTGCGGGTTACCGGCGCAACCGTACCCGTGCCGCTTTCCTTACCCCGGCCGGCCATTCGCAGGCGATCGACGACCGCGTGCGCTACCTGGAAACAGAGGTCCGGCGCCATCGTTATCTCGCGTTCGATCGCGAGCATGCTGCCCGCCGGTTAGCGCGGTTGCGGCAGCGCTGGACGCGGCTCGTTCTCGATCCGGATCGCCTATCGCAGGGTGAAGATAGCGCCCCCAGAGTTCGCCGTCTCATCGCAACGCTCGCCTCGGCACGCGCCGGCGGTGTGATCGAAGGTGGTGGCATGGCCCTCGACCGTATCGCAGCCCGGCTTGAAGGCAATCCTGCAAGCTCTCAGTTCGCGGCGCGTGCCGTGATTGCAGCCTGCCTGCGCGCTCCACTCGGCCATTTGCGACGCAATGCGTCTAGTGCGCGTCACGCGTCGTGGAGGCCGTCCAGCGCAGACGGCATGGCCGATCCCGCCATGCTCTCGCGCGGCATTCTGCAGATGGCGCTCTCGCTTGCCGGCTGCTTGATCAGCCTGGAAGGCGCCATCCTGCGTGGTTGAGATGCAAGAATGCGAAAAGATGTTGAAATGAACAGGCAGATCCAAGAGGCGATGCTGGAAGTCCAGGACGTCGTTCACCGTTATGGCAATGTGACGGCGTTGTCGCATGTCTCGATCTCGGCCGAGCGTGGTGAGTTCCTGACTATTCTTGGCTCTTCCGGTTCCGGCAAGACCACAATGCTGCGCGTGATTTCGGGTCTAGAGACGCCGACCTCTGTCGGTAAGCTTCGGATCGACGGCCAGGATGTGGCGGGCCTTCCCGCCGCCAAGCGCAACTGCACGACAGTCTTCCAGAATTATGCGCTGTTCCCACACATGTCGGTGATCGAGAACGTCGCCTACGGATTGCGCATCCGGCACATGAACCCGAGTGACGCTTTGCGGGAGGCCCGCCGGGCACTTGCCATGGTTCAACTTGAGGCCAAGGCCGAACGCGGCATCCGCCAGCTCTCCGGCGGAGAACGCCAGCGAGTGGCGCTGGCGCGCGCTGTGGTGACGAAGCCCGCTGTGCTCCTGCTGGACGAGCCGCTCGGCGCCCTGGACGAACGTCTGCGTCAGGACATGCAGGTCGAGCTCAAGGATCTGCAACGTTCGCTCGGCATGACCTTCGTCTACATCACCCATTCCCAGGAAGAGGCGCTCACGATGAGCGACCGGGTGATCCTCATGCGGCATGGGAGCATCGTGCAGAGCGGCCGACCGCTCACGCTCTTTGATCGACCGGTGAGCCGGTTTGCTGCCGACTTCATGGGGTATGAGAACATCCTTGAGGGCAGGCTGATCGCGCGCGACCAAGAGAGCGGCCTGATCGAGCTTCCAGGCGGCGTTCAGGTGCGAGGGATGCTGGCCGAAGGCGCCTTTGCGCCCGGCGATGGCATCGGCCTCGCGATCCGCGCTGAACGGATCGGGCCGGCGGACGCCGACTATCCGAACTCGGTGCCGGCAACCGTCCGTTCCCGCATCTATCGCGGAAAATATACCGACGTCGTCGTCGATACCGCGGCCGGGGCGCTCAGGCTGCGAAGCTGGCACGGGTCCCACGCCGAGGCCGAGGACATCGCGCGTGTGGGCTGGAAGCCGGCAGATGCGGTGATTTTCAGCCGCATCAGTGAATGAATACGAAATATTTAGAAAGGCAAACTTGGAATGGACGATAAATTTTCAACGACATCGCAGATCGAGCTGACGCGTCGATCGCTGCTGGGGTACGTGGGAGCGGCGGCGGGTGCTGCGGCGCTGGCTGGCGTCATGCCCAAGGCGGCATCTGCAGCTACCCCGGCGGTCAAGGCCTACGGCGTTCCGACCTCGGCGCTGAAGGATTGGACGCCGATGGAGAAGTCCATCGGCATCACCTGCGAACTTAGCGGTGCCAACAATGACGTCGGCGTCTTCATGCGCGATATCATGGCCTCCGATATCGGCAAGGAGATGGACATCTTCACCTTCGAATCGGGGACGCAGAACATCCTCGGGCCGAAGGGTTTCTATGCGCGCCTCGATGAAAAGCACCCGGAACTGACCCTTTGGCAGCGCACCTCGGACGACTGGAAGCGCTCGCCGCTGGCTGTCGATCCCGACGGCAACCAGTGGGGCGTGCCGATGATCGGCAACGCCGACAGTTTCGGTTACTTCCCCGCAGCGGTGGGCGTTCCGGCCGGCAGCACCGAGGAACTGTCCTGGTCGCTGGTCTTCGACGATGAGAAGACACACGGACGTGTCGCCTATGGCAAGGTCTATGCCTATTCCATGGGGACTGCGGCACTCTACCTGCAATCGAAGGGTGCAACCTTCGGCAATCTTGCCGATCTGACGCCCGCCGAAGCCAAGACGGTCGCCGATTTTCTTATCGAGCGTAAGAAGGCTGGTCAGTTCCGCACTCTCTACGATGCGTTCGAAGAGCAGATCCAGTTGCTGACCAATAAAGAGGTCGACGTCATCAACTGCTGGGAACCGGCTGTTCGCGAAGCTAACAATACTCTTGGGCCGAATACCGTCTTCTACGCATATACCAAAGAAGGCTACAACAAGTGGGGTATTGCCGCCTATATCTCGGCCCAGGCAATCGCCCGTGGCAACGGCGACAACATCTACAAGGTTTTGAACTATTTCCTTGGCGGTGAATACCACGCACTTCAAGCCCGTGACCGGGGTTACGGCGGGCCGAACCTGGACCTCGCTGTCGAATATGCCGAAAAGTCCGGCTGGTCCGCCGACGAGGTTGCGGCATTGAAGGCGACCGAGGAGAAGGTCCGCAAGAAGTTCACGAAGCCGTATGTGTCGTTCACCACGCCGAAGAACGCGTCGGCGATGGAAGAGGAATGGCAGCGTTTCCTCAACGCCTGATCGTAGCGACGGCGGTACACGGGCTACGACCGTGTACCGCACGATATTAAAAGCGAGACGAGAATATCATGACCACGCAAACTAACCTTGCGGAGGCGGGAGCGGGGGATTCCTTCCTCAAAGGGATCAGTCGAACCCTGTCGCGCACAGACATTGCCTTTGTGGTTATTCTCGTCGCTTGGATTTTTATCGTGGTGCTGCCGCTGGTGATCCTGTTTGCCTTCAGCTTCTTCACCACGGAATATTACGAGACCGTCTACAAGCCGACGCTTGATACGTGGATCGGCCTGTTTTCCTCCGGACGTTTCGAGGTTGCTTTTCGCACCCTGCGCCTGGCGCTTACTGTCACGTTGATTGAATTTGCGCTTGGCTATCCTTTCGCGCTCTGGTTGGCGAAGGCGCGCATGCGAAGTGCGACGAGGGCCATCTATCTTGCCATGCTCACCATCCCTTTCTTTCTGGACACCTCTTCCAGAACGATCATCTGGCGCGCCATCCTCGGCCAAGCGGGGCTCATCAACACGATCCTCATGCATACCGGACTGGTGGCACACCCGGTCGAATGGCTGCTCTACTCAGAATTTTCGGTTCATTTCGGCCTGATCGTCGCCCTCTATCCAACCATGGTGCTCCCAGCCTACCTTGCAATCAGCCTGATCGACGACACGCTCCTGGAAGCGAGCAAGGATCTTGGCGCCACGCCCCGACAAACGCTGACACGTGTAGTTCTCCCGTTGTCACTGCCGGGGGTTCTCGCGGGTATCGTCTTCACCATGGGATCCGCACTTGCGGCTTGGGTTGAGCCCGGCATGCTGGGCGGCGGGTTCGTCAACCTGCTCTCCAATTCAATCGAGAGCGCCTACACCGCACTGCGCTATCCGGTCGTCGCGGCCCTTTCCGCGTTCGTCATCCTTCTGCTTCTGGTCCTTCTCGCTCTGATGTATCCGCTGATGCGCATGTTGGGCTTTAGCAGCCTCACTCTCAAATCCTGATCTGCTGGAAGTGGCCCAGATGCAATCCATTCCTGCGACACGGACGATCAAACTCGAGGCCAGCTATTCGGCTTTCTGGCCGCAACTGGGCAAATGGTGCGGTATCGCCATGCTGGCCCTGATCTATTTCCCGCTCCTTTGGTTGGTGCTGCTGTCAGCGTCGAACGATCCGCTCTCAGGCATTCCCGGCCCGTTCTCCCTGCGTCACTACGGTTCGTTGCTGGGCAATCCGCAATGGCACGGTCCGATGGCGGCCAGCCTTCTCATCGCGGCGATAATCGGACTTATCTGCGCCGTTACGGCGACGGTGGTCGGACGCGCGGTGGCGAGGATATCCAAATCGGGATGGGTACTCGTCCTGTTCGTCCTGCCGCTTTTCGTGCCCGGCATGTCCATGGGAGCGGCACTCTTCATCTTCATCGGCGCGGTGCTTGGCCTGCCGCTCGGCTTCTGGAGCATCGCGCTTGGCCATTACATCTGGGCCTTCCCATTTTCCTTGCTGATCATGCTGGTGGTGACACTGAGGTTCGACCGCAGCCTGATCGAGGCCGGCAAGGATCTGGGCGCCAGCAACTGGCGCGTGTTCTGCGATATCGAGTTCCCCCTCCTGATGCCGGGGATCGTCAGCGCCGGCCTTTTCGGGTTCCTGATGTCATTCAATGAAATCATGCGTTCGATCTTTCTGCGCGGAACATCCGAGACCATGCCTGTCTGGAGCTGGATTCAGGCGGCCGCCCAGCAAAGCCAGGTTCCGGTCATATTCGCTCTCGCCTCGATCGTGCTGTTGATCTCGCTGCCGCTGCTGTGTGGCGTGTTCTGGCTTTTGTTCTCAAGACTCAACAAGGTTTGAGAGGGACGACGGCAAATGAGGCGCTCAATCCTCGCTCTCGTCGTCCGGTAGGAACTTCACCAGCACATTTGCCGCTGCCGTCAGATCCATCTCCACGGAGGCCCGTGCCGCTTTGGCGTCGCCCCTGCTGAGGGCTTCGATGATATTCGCGTGCTCGTTATTGGCCTGATGGCGATAGTCATCGTCGTCGAATAGCCGGGTAAAAACGGGTCCCGCTTTAAGCCACAGGTGTTGGACCATGTGGAGCAGTTCCTGATTTTCCGACTTTTCGTAAATGGCAAAATGAAAGTCTCTGTTCAGCGACAGATAGGCCTTCGCGTCGGAGGTCTCGATCGTTGTCGCGATGCGCTGGAGAAACTTGTCAAACTTGACGAAATCCTTGGCCGTCAGCTTAGGCGTCGCCAGTTCCGCTGCCAGGCCCTCGACCGCCACGCGAATCTGCAGCAGTTCGAGAAAATGTGCCTTCGTCATGCGTGGCACCACGATCGAACGGTTGGGCAGAACGACCAGAAGACGCTCCGCCACCAGCCGCTGCAGCGCCTCGCGAATCGGCGTGGCCGAGATGCCGTAACTGGTGGCCAGGGTACGGATGACCAAGGGTTGCATGGGTGCGAACAAGCCGGTGGTAAGACCTTTGCGGATCTCCTGATAGGCACGGTCGTTCAGCGGCTGATGCTCGATTTTCGCCATGAAAAACAGGTCTTTCTATCGTTGTCCCCGCGCCTTGCTTCCAAGGCAAAACCCAACCGGAGTGCGAGAGCGTATATCATATACTCCCTTCCATGGAAGAGGCCGGTCCGTGTCAACTGATGCTCTCACTCCGTTCGTCAAAGGAAACCGCATTGACGAGGTATTATATATCATATACGGGCGATGGACGCGTTGCCGGCACTTTCTCGCAGGTGCCAGGGCAAGATGGAGAGCGATCGGATGCTGCATGATTCCCCAAAATTCTATCCGGGCGGCGATCGGGCAATCGAGGTGGAAATCGGGGACGGGATGGACTTCACGGTGAATTTCATCGTGCATCGCCTGGTCGCAGCGGTGAGAGAGGCCGGGATCGCCGCAATCGAGGACATCATTCCCGAACTCGCATCTTTCCAGGTGAACTACGATCCCGACCGGATGACGTATGAGGATCTCACAGCCGAGATCGGGCGCATCCATGCGGCCGTCGGATCGGGCGTCCAGGGCTCGCTGCCCAGCCGGCTGATATCGATCCCCGTCGCCTATTTCGATCCGCAGACGACTAAATGCATAGACGATTACTGCGGGACCTATCCGGAGAAGCAACCGGACCCCGAACTCGTCTGCGCGGCAAATGACCTGCCGGACAGGGCCAGTCTGATGCGCCGCCATTCCCAGACGGAATACTGGGTGGCGGCGCTCGGCTTCTGGCCTGGCCTGTGCTCGCTTTTGCCGCTTGATCCGCAGGCACGCATCGTTGCGCCGAAATACAATCCGCCACGGACCTGGACGCCGAAAGGCGCAGTCGCCATCGGCGGTGCACTTACCTGCATCTATCCAGATCGTACGCCCGGGGGCTATCAACTCATCGGCCATACGCCCGCCCCGATCTACGACGGCACGCAGAGATTGTTCGATTTCCGCGACAGCCCCGCTCTCTTTAAGGCCGGCGATCGCGTCCGCTTCGTTCCGGTGACGCTCGAGGAATACGCGCATGTCGAGGCGAACGTGGCCGAGGGAACTTTTCGCCACGACATCGTCGATTATCAGGTCTTCGCCGTGGACCGTTATCTCGAATGGTCCGCTGCCCGTTCAGGGAAAGCCAAATGACAACGGCTCAGATTACCGTTCTCAAGCCGGGGCTCGAGACCACCGTTCAGGAGCTTCCGGGCCGCATCGGCTATCTGGGGCAGGGATTCCCGATTTCCGGCCCCTTCGACGCGCGCTCGTTCCGGCTGGCCAATCTTCTTGTCGGCAACAGGCGCGACACAGCGGCACTTGAATGTCAGTTTCTCGGGCCGAAACTCCGTTTTGAGTCGGCCGGACTGATTGCGATAACCGGCGCCGATATGCGCCCCAAGCTCGATGACACGCCGATCCCGATGTGGACGACGATCGCCATCGCCGCCGGTCAGACGCTTGAGCTTTCGGCCGCCTTGACCGGAGCGCGGAGTTACATCGCGGTCTCTGGCGGGATCGCCACGCCGCCCGTTTTGGGATCACGCGCTGTCTTTCACATGGCCGGCGTCGGCGGCAGCGCCCTCAAGCGTGACGACGTCCTGCAGCTTGGCGAAAGCGACGCTGGCGGTACGATCCTGCATGTGGCGCAAGAGCGCCGCCCGATGATGGCTGCGAATGGTATCTGGCAGATCGAGGCCTTGGCCGGCCCCAATGATGACTGGCTGGATCCAGCCTCGGTCGACACGTTCTTCGCGGCCGAATGGAAAGTCCAGGCCAAGAGCAACCGCACAGGCATAAGGCTGACCGGTCCCGAGTTCGCGTTCTCGGCGCGCGCGTTGGATAAAGACGACGCCCACGGGTCGCATCCGTCAAATATTATCGACCATGGCTACCCGCTGGGTGCGGTTAACCTCGCCGGCCAGACGCCGATCATCCTTGTTTTCGATTCGCCCTCGACCGGCGGTTTCATCAACCCTTTCACCGTTGCGAGCGCCGCGCTTTGGAAGCTCGGCCAGGCAAGGCCGGGCGAGACGCTCCGCTTTTGCAGGATCGACCGGGATCAGGCTGCGCGGCTGCGTGCCGAGTTCAATGCTATGTCCAGTCCCGAGGTACTTGATCGTGTCTGATATGACGACCGAGGTCGCCAGCGGTTCGTTTGATGACCCGCTTTTCGCCGGTCTGCTGGAAAGTGTTCCGCCACCGGTCACCGACCGGGAGGCTGTGGACCTCGTCCGGCGGTTCTGGGGTATCGAGGGCCAGGTCGAAAACCTGGCCTGCGAGCGCGATGCGAATTTTCACATCACTTCCGATAAGGGCAAGGGCTACACGCTGAAGATTTCGAATCCGGCGGAGAAACCCGAGTTCACGAATTTCCAGACCGAGGCCTTGCGCTGGCTGGAGCGTGTCGATCCGGACCTGTCGGTTCCGAGACTTGTTCCATCGCGGGAGGGCCGCTTCGAGCTGGATGTTCCGCTGTCCGACGGTCGGCGGAGCATCGTTCGGCTGTTGACCTGGATCGAAGGCAAGCAACTCTACCGTGTTGGCATGTCGAAAGGCATCCCGGCTCAGATCGGCCGCATGTTGGCGCGTCTCGGCCGAGCGCTGCGAAGCTATGACCACCCGGGCGCGACCCACGCGATCCTTTGGGATATCCAAAATGCCGACCGGCTGAAGCCCTTGATCCGTTCACTGCCCGCCGATGCGCTGCGCGACCAGCTCGAGGAAGAGCATTATCGCTTCACGGCAGTGACAAAGCCCAAGCTCGTACGGCTGCGCCGTCAGGTCATCCACAACGATTTCAATCATCACAACATCCTAATGTCCCCGACGGATCCATCGCGGATTGCCGGCGTGTTGGACTTTGGCGACATGGTGAACACCTATCTTGCAATCGATGTGGCGGTGGGGGCCTCCTATCTGCTGCCGGCGGACGGCGACCCGCTTGGCGATCTTGGCGCCATGCTGGCAGCCTATTCGGCGGAAACGCCTCTTCAGCGTGCGGAGGTGGAATTACTGCGTGATCTGATCGTCGCTCGGCTGATGACGACCATTGCGATCACTGGTTGGCGCGCGGCGCGCTATCCGCAAAACGCCGCTTACATCCTGCGCAACAACGGCGCGGCCCGAAGTGGAATGGAGCGCTTCGCGTTGCTTCCGCGAGAAACCGTTACCGAAGCTTTCCTGATCTCGGCAGGACTGGAATAGAAAATGCTTAAAGAGGCGATGGTAAATGCCTTTGTGGAAGGGGAGACTCCATTGTCCCCGGAAACAGAGGCCATGATTGCAAGACGTAAGGCTTTGCTCGGCCCAGCCTACCGGCTGTTCTACCAAAAGCCGCTACATCTGGTGCGCGGTAAGGGCGTCTGGCTCTATGATGTCGAGGACACCGCCTATCTCGACGCCTACAACAACGTCACCTCGATCGGCCATTGCAATTCCCATGTGGTCGAAGCGATTGCCAGGCAGGCCGGTACCCTCGCCACCAATACGCGGTACCTGCACGGATCTATTCTCGATTACTCGGCTAGGCTGCTTGCCACGATGCCACCCGAGATCGAACATTTGATGTTTACCTGCACGGGCTCGGAGGCCAACGATTTGGCACTGCGCATCGCCCGTACCTTTACCGGCGGCACGGGCATCATCGTCACCGAGACCGCCTATCACGGCATTACCCTTGCCGTGTCGGAATTCTCGCCTTCGCTCGGCGAGAAGGTTGATCTGGGCTGCCATGTGAGGACGGTTCCCGCTCCCGATAGCTATCGCTCGGAAGATGTCGCGGCCGAATTTGAGAAAAATGTCCGTTCGGCGATCGCCGATCTCAAGCGCCATGGCATCAAGCCGGCAATGTTTATCTGCGACGGCATCTTTTCCTCCGACGGAGTCTTCGATGGGCCGACAGGCTTCCTGAAGGGAGCGGTCGAGGCTGTTCGGGAGGCCGGAGGGCTCTACGTCGCCGACGAAGTCCAATCAGGATTCGGGCGGACGGGTGATGCGATGTGGGGCTTCCAGCGCCACGGCGTGGTCCCAGATATCGTGACCATGGGCAAGCCTATGGGTAACGGATACCCTGTCGCAGGTGTGGCGGCACGCCACGCTGTTCTCGAAGAGTTCGGAAGAAACGGGCGTTATTTCAATACGTTCGGCGGGAATGCCGTGGCAATGGCCGCAGCACATGCCGTCCTGGACGTGATCGAGAACGATGGCTTGATGGCAAACGCGCGCGCCGTCGGGGCCTATCTGCGCGAAGGAATCCGCGCTCTACAGCCAGACTATCCGTTGATCGGCGACGTGCGCGGTGCTGGCCTGTTCATCGGGGTGGAGATCGTCGGCAATCCGCTCGCCCGTACGCCCGACGCCGCGCTGACCTCCGCCATCGTCAATCAGATGCGCGACGAACAGGTCCTGATCTCGGCATGCGCCAAGGCGGCGAACGTGCTCAAAATTCGCCCGCCTTTGATCTTCACCCGCGAAAATGCCGACTTCTTTATCAGCAAGCTCAGCCTCGTGCTGTCGCGACTTTCCTGAACCGAGGTGCTCGCCATGGCCATCATACAGATTGTCCCGCCTGTTCCAGGCATTCTCTACCTGAGTCCCACCCCGGGTGCGGCTCTCTTCAAACAGCCAGGTGACGCCGTAGCGGCGGGCGAAACGGTGGCGCTCGTCGAAGTGATGAAGTCGTTCCTCCCCGTCGAGGCGGAAGCGGCGGGCACCTTCGTGCGCTATCTTGTCGACAACGAGGCGAATGTGGAACCGGATCAGGCCGTCTGCGAGATCGAGGGCTGACCATGTCCACTGGAATCAGCAAGCTTCTGATTGCCAATCGTGGCGAGATCGCCGTTCGAATCATTCGCGCCGCGCGAGAACTCGGAATTGCGACCGTGCAGGTTGTCAGCACGGCGGATCACGACATGCTCGCGGCGAGAATGGCCGACCAGGTGATTGAGATCGGTCCGGCGCCCGCTACCAAGTCCTATCTGAATGTCGAACGGGTCCTTGCTGCGCTTGCCGAAAGCGGCGCCGATGCCGTGCATCCCGGCTATGGGTTTTTGTCCGAAAATGCCGCTTTCGCCCGGGCCGTTGCTGCGGCGGGGGCGGTCTTCGTCGGCCCGTCGCCGGAGACGATCGAGCAAATGGGCGACAAGGCCAATGCGCGTCTCAGCGCGATCAAGGCGGGGGTGCCCGTCGTGCCGGGCAGTGATGGCCGGATCGAGACTATCGAGGTGGCCTTCGACGTGGCGGCGACGATCGGCTATCCGGTGATGATCAAGGCCGCGGCCGGCGGAGGTGGGCGCGGCATCCGGATCGTGCGCAGTCAGGAGGAACTCGATCAGGCCTTGCAGGCCGCGCGTGCCGAGGCGCTGGCAGGCTTTGGCGACGGCGGAGTCTATATCGAGGCCTATATCGAGAATGCGCGGCATATCGAGGTGCAGATCCTCGGCGATGGCGAAACCTTCGTGCACCTTCATGAGCGCGAATGTTCGATCCAAAGGCGGCGCCAAAAGGTCTGGGAAGAAGCCCCTGCGGCGATGCTGCCCGCCGACCTGAGGGCGGAGCTTTGCGCGTCTGCCGTGCGGCTTGCCGCCTCGGTCGGCTACAGCGGCGCCGGAACCCTCGAATATCTCTACGATGCGCACCGCAACGCTTTTTATTTCATCGAGATGAACACCAGGATTCAGGTCGAACATCCGGTGACGGAAATGATCTCCGGCATCGATATCGTCCGCGAGATGCTGCTGATCGCCGGCGGCGCAAAACTCGGCCTGCGGCAGGAGGACATCCGCATCAATGGGCATGCGATCGAAATCCGCATCAACGCCGAAGATCCCAGCCGCTCTTTCTTTCCCTCGCCGGGCAGGATTGAGGAAATCGTGGTGCCGGAAGGCAGCGGGCTGCGCTTCGATACCGGCATTTATGCAGGCTATACGGTCCCGGCCTTCTACGATTCGCTTCTAGGCAAGCTCGTGGCCTGGGGGCAGGACCGGCCTGCCGCCATCGAAAGGCTGAAGCAGGCGCTTGATGCCACCTTCGTCGGGCCGAAGCCGACCACCCTTTCGCTTCACCGCATGCTCGTGCGAGATCCGGATGTCATTTCCGGCGCGGTATCGACCCAATGGCTCGAGGACTGGATTGCTCGTGCGCCACGTTTCGGGCAGCCGACCTCATGACACGTATCGTGGTCTAGGGTTTGACCAACAGTCAGCAAGAAAGGCGTATGCCTACGATGAGCCGGAACATCCCGCGCGATACGATGGCCTTGCCGGAGAGCGTGGATGAGGCGCTAGACATCCTAGCGGCATCCGACATCGAGACGGTGCCGATTGCTGGGGCGACCTGGATCATGCGCGGCCCGACCCGTTACGAGCCGATCCCGCCGAGGCTGGTTGCGCTCAACAGGATCGCCGAGCTTCGCGAGTACGACTTCGATTCGGACCCGATCCACCTCGGTGCCATGGCAACCCACGACCTGATAGCGCGTTCGCTTCCCAGCGGCGCCGATCTGCGTTGCTTGGCGCTGGCGGCGCATCAATCCGCCAATCCGGGGATCCGGCGGCTGGCCACCGTCGGTGGTAATCTTTGCGTCGTCGGGTTCGCGGCCGCCGATCTTGTTCCGGCGTTGATGGTCCTCGACGCGACGGTCTGTCTCGCCCTGCCGGGCAGGCGGCGGCTGGAACTCGACTTGTCGGAGTTCATGGCCTTTCGACGTAAGCCCGGACGGTATCTGACCACCGGCGTCCGCTTTGCACGCAACGCCCGGATTTCGGCGCATGTCCGGGTCCCCATGCGCGACTATCCTGTCTGCATCGTCAGTCTTTCAGTCGGGATGGATGCATCGGGGCGTATCGCCGATCTCAGACTTGCTGTCGGCGCGGTGGAGGAGGATGGGCGGCGCTGGAAGGAATTCGAGGACGAGGCCCGGGGTAGCGAGCCGGATCCTGTCGCCATGGGGGAGCTTGCCCGGAAGCTTTCGACTACGTTGACGCCCCGCTCGGCGCATGATGCGCCCGGCTGGTACCGGGTGCAGGTGCTCCCGGCCATGGTTCGGCGGGCCTTCGCGCAAGTTCGTGCAGAGATGAGGTAGTCACATGGACGTACAGTTTTTTGTCAACGGCGAGGAACGTACATTCGGCGGTGACCAACGTACGCCTTTGTTGGACGTGTTACGTGGCGACTTTCGTCTGACAGGCACCAAGAGCGTCTGTCGCGGCGGCTTTTGCGGTGCCTGCACGGTTTTGATCGACGGTGAGCCTGTGCCCTCCTGTCAACGACCGGTCGGCCTTCTTGAAGGCGCTGAGATCACGACGATCGAAGGCATGGCACCGGTCGGCGAACTCAACTTGGTCCAGCAGGCTTTTCTCGATCACGACGTCGTGCAATGCGGTATGTGCTTTCCCGGCATGGTGATTACGCTGACGCATTTCCTGGGGAGCAATCCCATGCCTGGACGTGCTGAGATTAAGGAGGCGCTTGCCGGTAATATGTGTCGCTGTACCGGTTACGAGCGTATCGTCGACGCGGTGCTCTCGATCTGTCCGACGGAGCAAGCCGAAGACCAGCCCCCCGTGCCGGAGGTCAGCGAGCGATGAGCGTCAAAATTGATCCAGAAACTGCGGTGATGGATCTTCCGCGCCGCGATGCCCGCGACAAGCTGACGGGGCGCACACGCTACATGGTCGATATGGCCGGGAGCGATGCCCTGCGCGCGGTCATCGTGCGAGCCAAGGTGGCCTCTGCGAAAATCGTCAGGCTGGATGTTTCCGCAGCCGCGCGGATGCGTGGCGTGCGCGCGATTGCCACGGCTGCGGACGCACCGGAACTGCATGGCATCGGTATTCAAGACCAGCCGCTGTTCGCGCGCGATCGCATTCGCTATCCGGGGGAACCCATCTGCGCCATCGCCGCGGACACGTTGGAACAGGCGCGCGCCGCAGCCGATGCCGTCTTGCTCGAACTGGAGGACCTGCCAGCCTGCTTTTCAATGGCTGATGCCCTGGCCCCGGACGCGCCCATCCTTCATCCGGACTGGAAGAATTACGAGTGCATCGTCGATGGCGTGGCACGGGCGGGCAATATTGCCTGGGAGGCAAAGGTGCTGCGCGGCGATGTGGACGCCGCTTTCGCGCGCCCGGATGTGACCATCGTCGAAAGCTGCTTTCGGGTCGGCAGGCAGAGCCACATGCCCTTTGAGCCGCGCGGCGCGCTGGCCTCTTATGAGGACGGACGCTATCACATTATCACCTCGACGCAGGTTCCCTGGACCGTCCGTGCCGTCACCGCCAAAGTCCTGGGCGTGCATTCCTCTTTGGTTCGCGTCACCGTTCCGCCGGTCGGCGGCGCCTTCGGACTGAAATTCGATTGCTCGATCGAGCCAATGGCCGCGATCCTCTCGCGAAAGACAGGCCGCAGCGTCTCTCTCGTCAATTCACGCGAGGAGGAAACGACCACCTGCCTTTGCCGCGAAAATGCCGATATCTGGATCCGCTCGGCCATCACGCCCGAAGGCACGATCGCCGGCCGCGAGGGCGTGGTGCTGATGGACGCGGGCGCCTATGGCGGCGAACAGGTGTTTCTGTCCACCATGACGGCGCATACGCTGGGCGCGAGCTACAGGCTGGGCGCTGCGCGTTTCTCCACGCGCGTCATCTACACCAACACGCCGCCGAACGGCGCCTTCCGTTCCTGCAATGGCGCCTACAATGCGTTCGCGCTGGAGCGGCATACGGACGAAATCTGCCAGAAGATCGGTATGGACCCGATGGCGTTCCGGAAAAAGAACGTCTTGCGGGATCAGGATCTCGGCTCGACGGGTCAAGTCTTTGAAGGCGACGTGCTCGGCCCGATGTTGGAGCGGATGGAAGCCCTGCGGGCCAGCACCGGGACCCAGGAACATCGAGCGGCCGGTCGTCTCTATGGCCGCGCAACCACCGTGGGGACCTGGAATATCTTCGTGGGTCCTTCGACCGCGACGGTGAACCTCAACGCCGATGGATCGGCTACCCTGATCACCGCGAGCGTTGAGATCGGCTCCGGCTCGATCACGCAAGGGGTGCCGCAGATCGTTGCGGCGAATCTCGGCATTCATCCATCCAAAGTGATCGTCAAGGGTGCCGATACCGACGCCGCAGGCTACGACATGGGGACAGGTGGCGGACGGACCGTTGTCTCAATGGGATCGGCAGCCACCGCCGCTTGCGCCGTTGTGCGCAAGCGCCTTCTCGAGACGGCTTCCGAACTTCTCCAAACGAAGCCAGAGAATCTCGTCCTGCGAGATGGCCGAGTCGAAATTGAGGGCCGTCCCGGCTCGGGGACGGCGATCGAAACAGTCATCGCGCGCGCCGAACAGACTCAGGGACCGATATCAGGCTCCGGTTCTTTTACCGCGCCGGGAACGGCGAAAGCTATGCCAGGCTGCGCCGCCGGGCATTTCTTCGACGCGATGGATCTGCCGGTTTTCGTCGTTCATGAGGGCGAGGTCGCGGTCGACCCCGAGACCGGGGAGGTCGAGGTACTCGCCTACCGGGTCGTGCAGGACGTCGGGCGCGCAATCAATCCGCGTGCCGTGCGAGGCCAGATCCAGGGGGCTGTTATCCAGGGTATCGGCTACGGGCTGCACGAACAGATCACCATCGGCCCGTCCGGCGCCATCGAGCAGACCGGCTTCGAAACCTATCACATTCCGCTCGCTCAGGATGCGGTCAAGGTGGATATCGATCTTTTTGAGGGAGCCCCGTCCTGTGGGCCTCTGGGCACGAAGGGCGTGGCCGAGGTCGCCATCATGAACGGCGGCGCCACCATGGCCTGCGCGATTGCCAACGCGACCGGCAAAAAAGTGCAGCAGTTGCCTCTGGTGGCATCCAGGGTCCTCGGTCTGGTCGAAGGCTTTGAAGAAATGCTCGAACACCCGCACATCAGCCGCAAGTGGTCAGATAACATTCTCAAGTGAGGCCGCGTATCGGCGTAAATCAACGAGCTCGCCTTCCAATGCGGAAGTTGGCGCATCTTTTTGATGTATCGCTCGAGAACCTAAAAGACGCGATTGTCGTCGACGATCTGCTCCAATGCGTCTTGGGTGCCATCCATGGTGGCGTAATACCGATTGGCCGCCGCTTTTAGGTGCAGGCGCGAATCGCAAACGATATTGCAATCATCATATCGTTTTATCGATTTCCTCCCATGGCGCTCGGGGGTGTCTGCGCCCGCTCGGGATGGGCGCAGGGCGCACGATGGCTCCTCGGCGATTGTCAGTCGGTTCGGCAGTGCGGTATGTCATGGCTGCATTGCCGTTCCTACGCGGAGTCCGCCGTTTGCGCCGTCCGACGAGACCTCTGTTCCTGTTGACCTTCTTGACCTCATTCCTGGCCATCAATGCCGGGCATGCGCAGACGGCGAGCGAGCCGCCGCCGCCAGCACCGCAATTGGGACCCGCCGAACCGTCGCCTGAAGCGCGACGGGAAATTGATAGCCTGCAGCAGGAGTTGGATGCGGTCGACAGCCTGTTGTTGCAGTCGAAGCTCGACGAGGCGCGGGAGCGCCTGAGCGACGCACAGGGCAGGTTCGACAAGCTCAGCCGGGAGCGGGGTGGTGAGGTGCCGCAAGGCTATGTACCGGCTTTCGTGATCGAGGAAAAACTGGGCGCATTGCGCCAGCAGATCGACGAGAAGGCGGCCGGGAGCGAATGAGTACGACCAAGCAGCGGACGCCCGGCGACCTGACGGTCGCCCTTTGGGCAATGAACATGGGATTGGCGCCGGCCTCGGCCGAAGCCTTCATCGAGACCGCCAAGACCGAGATGCGGGCCGCTCGGGCGCGGCAGGCGGACATCATGGTCATGCCAGAATATGTCTGCGAATCCTGGCTCACCTTTGCGCCAGCCGGGCTGGCGGAGACGGCCGAGATCGCCTGGATGGCCGAAGTGGCGCAGGCGATCCTGCCGGAACTCGCCCGCGAGGCCGCTCGGCTCGACATGCTGCTCGTGGCCGGCACGGTGCCGGTTGCCGTCGACCAGGGCTATCGCAACCGGGCCTGGATTTTCACGCCCGAAGGTCAAGTCCTGGCTCAGGATAAGCTCAGCCTGACGCCCGACGAACGCGATCCCGAAGCCTGGACGCTGGTGCCGGGCGACGAGGTGACGCTCATCACGTGGCGCGGTCGGCGACTGGCCGTGGTCATCTGCCTCGACATCGAGCAGCCTGCTCTCGGGGCCCGCCTGCAGGGCTTGGACATCGACCTCATTCTGAACCCTTCCGATACTGGTCGGTTGTCGGGTCATTCCCGTGTCTTCAGCTGTGCCAAGGCCAGGGCCGTAGAGCTCTTCTGCGCGGTGGCGCCCGTGGGCGGTGTCGGGCCGGTTCCGGTCCAGGGCGAACGTGGCAATGTCTCCGGCGCTGCCATCTATCTGCCTTGCGAGGCGGCCTTCGGCCATACCGGGATCCTGGCCGAGCAGCCCGCTGCCGATCGGACGGAGGGGGCCGGTCGCTGTCTGATCGCACGCGTGCCCCTGCGGGCATTGCATGCAGCACGCAAGGCGGGGGGCGAGGTGTGGCTGGGCGCCTGGTCGGCCGAATCGCTTCGGCTCAACGAGCCGCCGATCTGTCCGAACTGATGTCAGGCCTCGATATCGAAGAGCTTGCCATTGGAGAGGATGCGACCCGAACGGCGGTGATGTCGCGTATTGCGGCTTACCGGCTCGGGGGGCGCGTAGGGTCGGAATTCGCGGGGTGCGAGGTGAGTGCCGGTAGGCACAGCCTCGGTCCGTTCGTTGGCGTCTTCCGGTGCGTAGCCTTGCTCGGCGACGAAATAGCTGCCCTCGATAAGCGGCCCGTTACCGTCGCCCGCACTGTCCTTGTTCTTGCCACCCATGGCACCGGTGCCTTCTTCCATCTCCAACAACATCACCTTTCAGATGAACCAAGGTTTCTTCCGGGTCATGGTTAAACGTGGCAAAAGCGTATCAGGATGTTTCCGCCACAACGAAGCGAGCCAAGGAACGCCCTGATGGGACGACGATTATTCGGCACCGATGGCATCCGGGGCACAGCGAACACGGAGCCCATGACGGCCGAGACCGCGCTGGCCCTAGGCAAGGCAGCTGGCCGTTTCTTTCGCCGCGGCGATCACGCGCATCGGGTCGTGATCGGCAAGGATACCCGGCTTTCCGGCTATATGCTCGAGCCGGCCCTGACGGCGGGCTTCACATCGGCTGGCATGAACGTAATCCTGACTGGCCCGATCCCGACACCGGCCGTCGCTTTCCTGACCCGTTCGCTCAGGGCCGATCTCGGCGTCGTCATTTCGGCCTCCCACAATCCCTTCGAGGATAACGGCATCAAGCTGTTCGGCCCGGATGGTTACAAACTCTCCGACGAAATCGAACTGGAGATCGAGGCGCTGATGGCAGCGGATGACCGGATCGGCCTGGCCGGTGCCGCCGATCTCGGCCGGGCGCAGCGCATCGAGGATGCGCGCGGGCGCTATGTCGAGAGCCTGAAGAACAGCTTTCCCCGTCATCTTACTCTTCAGGGGCTCAAGATCGTCGTCGATGCTGCCAATGGTGCCGCCTACAGCATGGCGGCCGATCTGTTCTGGGAGCTAGGGGCCGACGTCGTTCGCATCGGTAACCAGCCGAACGGCTTCAACATCAATGCGGCATGCGGCTCGACGGCGCCCGAAGCCATGCGCGCGGCCGTGGTCGAGCATAATGCCGATCTCGGCGTGGCCCTGGATGGTGACGCGGACCGGCTCGTCCTTGCCGATGAGCAGGGGCGACTCGTCGACGGCGATCAGGTTTTGGGGATGATCACGCAAAGCTGGCTCAAGGCCGGAGCGGTGCAAGGAGGCGGCATCGCTGCCACGATCATGTCCAATCTCGGCCTGGAGACCTTCGTGCGTGGCCTCGGCCTCGACTTTCATCGTACGAAGGTCGGCGATCGCTACGTCGTCGAGGCGATGCGGGTGCAAGGCTATAATATCGGCGGCGAGCAATCCGGCCATATCATCCTCAGTGATTTCGCCACGACCGGCGACGGCCTCATGGCGGCCCTCCAGGTCCTGGCTGTGCTGCGCTCAGAGGATCGGCCGCTCAGCACCGCTGCGCGGATCTTCGAGCCCGTGCCGCAGCGCCTCGTGAATGTTAAGCTTACCAACCCTGTCGATCTCGAGAGCGGCGCCATTGCCCGCGCGATCGAGGCGCAGCGCCGCCGCCTCGGCGACAATGGCCGGGTGGTCGTGCGCAAATCCGGCACGGAGCCCCTGCTTCGCATCATGGTGGAGGCGCATGACCCGGCTTTGCTCGATGCCGTGATCGACGAAATTCGCGGCGCGCTTCACTGAGCTTTAAGATTAACTATCTTTTGGATGGTTTCTACTTATAGGCGTATATCTCCTGCTATCGACGCGATAAGCGCGGCTACGGAGGGGCGGGATGGTCACTGGCAGATGCGCCGGAGCGGGGATCGGGCTCGCGCTTCTGGCCGCCGCATGCACTGCCACCTCGACCACGGGACCGCAGCCGGCGACGCTTGCGGCCGACAGCGATTGCAGGCGCGTTGCCGCGGTGGCGTCCAAGGCGAAAGCCATCCCCGTCGGGCCTGATGGACGTCCGCTGCTTGAGGTCGTGACCGTGCCGTCGCAGCAGCGCAAGGCCGAGGCACCCTGTGTCCTTGCGATCGGCGCCGATGCGACGGCCATGACGACAAAGGTGGTCGTTGCCAGTCACCGGACGATCGAATCGAGCTATGTCGACCCCGATGGCCGGCGGATCAATCCCGATTATCAGGCCGTGCAGGACGCGCTGGCGGAGCGTGAGCGTCAGGCCGATATCGACGCAGCCGGCAGCGAGGACGCGTTGACGCAAGCCGTCGGCACGATCTGGGATGGTGCCGCCTATTTTTTCCGGCCAAGCGATTCGCAGCTGCGGCAGCAGTTGCGCTCGACCCCACATTATCTGGACGAGGGCGAGCCCGTCCCCTACACGCTCTCGCTCGAGGGTGTGGACGGCAGCAAGTCGGCCAAGGTCGATCTGGCCCTTCTCGACACACGCACGGGGCAAGCCATCCTGCGCGCCATGCCGTTTACCGAAACGCGGCATTTCGAGATCGCCGACAACCTGGCGCCGACCGATCTTGGACGCCACGATGGCGAGCCTGGCTTCCTTGACCGTGCCGAGATCGATCGCTGGCTGGAGGCGCCACCCCTCCCGCCTCTCGATGCGGCTCTTCGCCCGTTCGCCACAGCTTTGGCGGAAGAAACACGCCTGCAAGGTGGCCTCCCGGCCGTGATTGCCCGCTTTGAGGGGACCGCATCACCGGAGCGGGCCGACAGCACCGTCGTCGTCGCTCCCGCGACCATGCCGCAGGGCCTCGTCGCGGTCGACGGCATGGCGAGCGAGGGGCAGGGCTTCTACGTCACCGAGGACAAGATCGTCACGGCGAGCTCTCTCATCGGCGATACGTCGCTCGTCAAGGTGACGGATCAACGGGGAGCCAGTACCTATGGCGTGGTCGACCGTCGCGACGACAGCTCGGGGCTGGCCATGATCTACGTTCAAATGCCGGGACGACCGCTGGCCCTGAGCGAGACCCCTCGGGGAGCACCCGCCTATTTGCAGCGCGCGGAGGCGGTGAATGGCCGTCCGCTTCTTTCGGGCGAGGGCATCGTGACCGGTATGGTCACCAACGCCAAGACGCGCCAGACGGTCGACGCCCCGGCGTTGCGCGCCTTCCTGCACCGGGCTGGCGGCCTCGATGGACCGGCGGCGTCAATCGTAGCCTCACCGACGCCATAGCCGCCAGGCCAGCAGCAGCCAACCCAGGATGAAGGCTGTACCACCGATGGGGGTGATCACCCCCAGAATCGGCGGTGCGCCCAGGGCCAGGCCGAACAGGCTGGGACTGAAGAGCAGCACGCCCAGGGTAAAGAGCAGTCCTATCGTCTCCGCGCCCAGCGAGAGCGCGAAGAGAGCCGCCAGCGCGTGCCAGAGCCCATAGGCTGCGCCTGTGCCAAGAAGATGCTGGGCTCGGGCATCGCCGCTCATCGCATGAGCGGCAAACGCGCCGCCACCGACCGAGAGTGCCGCCAACAATGCCGCCAGTACGGCCGTAAGGCGGCCCTGAAGAGAGAGGTGGTCCAACCCGGGTTGCTCCATATGGCATTCTGTGGCTTTTGGCCTTCAAGGCGACAAGACGCCCTGAAAGCAGCCTTGGCAGGGGACGATGCCCGTTCAAGACGGCCGCTCACTCATAGCTGGAATTGACGAAGTGGGCAGGGGGCCGCTGGCAGGTCCCGTCGTTGCCGCAGCCGTGATCCTGCGGACGCCTATTCCGGGCATCGACGACAGCAAGAAGCTGCCGGCCCAGCGACGGCAGCTACTGGCCCGCCAGATTCTCGAGAGTGCTTATGTCGGTATCGGCGCCGCCTCGGCCGTCGAGATCGACCGGATCAACATCCTTCAGGCAACCTATCTGGCGATGCGCCGGGCGGTCGCCCGCCTGCCGGTCGCCCCGACCTTGCTGCTGATCGACGGCAATCGCGGCCCGACTTTCGCCTGCGAGAGCCGCTGCATCGTCGGCGGGGACGCGCTGGAGATGTCGATCGGTGCCGCCTCGATCGTCGCCAAGGTCTGTCGTGACCGTCTGATGGCTCGGCTGGCCGGCCGCTATGTCGGTTACGGCTTCGAGCGCAATGTTGGCTACGGCACCAGGGAGCATCTGGAGGGCCTGGGCAGCCTCGGGCCCTGCGTGCACCATCGCCAGAGCTTCGCGCCCGTGCGCGCGGCCGCCTCGGCCCTCAGGCCGCTCCGGGCAATTTTGCCTCTTGCAGAAGTCGCTTGAGCTCAAAGACGAGATCCAGGGCCTGACGCGGCGTCAGGTCGTCCGGCTCGACGGCAGAGAGCCGCGCCGCCAGGATCTCAGCCTGCGGCTCGACCAGTTGGCTCTCCGTCATCACCGATTGCCCTGCCTGAACCGGCAGGGTCGCGGGTGACGATTCCCCGGCTTCGAGGGCAAAGAGTGGTAGGTCATCGACAAGACTGGCGGGTCCGGCGCGTGCCTCGCCTTCCTCCAGTCGTTTGAGCACTTGCTCCGCCCGACGGACGACGAGGGGTGGCAGTCCGCTTAGCTTGGCGACATGGATGCCATAGGAGCGATCGGCGGTGCCGCGAGTAACCTCGTGCAGAAAGACGACCTCGCCCTTCCATTCCTTGACCCGCATGGTCCAGGCGGCCAGCGATTTCAGCCGGGCCGAGAGAGCCGTCAATTCGTGGTAATGCGTGGCGAAGAGGCCCCGCGAGCGATTGACGTCGTGCAGATGCTCGAGCACCGCCCAGGCGAGCGACAGGCCGTCATAGGTGGCCGTGCCGCGGCCGATCTCATCCAGGATGACGAAGCTGCGCGGCCCGGCGGCGTTCAGGATCGTCGCCGTCTCGACCATCTCCACCATGAAGGTCGAGCGGCCACGCGCCAGATCGTCGGCGGCTCCGACACGGGAGAAGAGCCGATCGACGAGGCCGATGACGGCCCGTTCGGCGGGAACGAACGAGCCCATCTGCGCCAGGACGACGATGAGCGCGTTCTGGCGCAGGAATGTGCTCTTGCCCGCCATGTTGGGCCCGGTCATCAGCCAAAGGCGGCTCTCCTCGTCGAGGCAGCAATCATTGGCAACGAAGCTGGCGCGCTCGCGTGCCAGGGCCCACTCGACCACGGGATGCCGGCCGCCTTCGACCTTGAAGACGGGCTCCTCCACGAGGTGCGGCCGGGTCCAGCGCAGCGCTCTTGCCACGTCGGCCAGGGCACAAGCGACGTCGAGCTCGGCTAGGAGCCTGGCCGTGGCTGCGATCGCCTCGGCTGCCATCATGACAGCGGCCGCGAGCCGCTCGAAGAGCGCAAGCTCAAGCTCGATCGCCCGCTCGCCAGCCTTGGCCACCTTGTGCTCGAGCTCGCTCAGCTCCGCCGTGCTGAAGCGGACGGCGTTGGCCATGCCCTGGCGCTGGACGAAATCTTGCGGAATACGGGAGCGGTGATTGGCGCCGACCTCGATGAAATAACCCAGCATCGAATTGTGGCGGATCTTGAGGGTCGCGATGCCGGTCGATTCGCGATAACGCTGCTCGAGCGCGGCGACCAGGCGCCGCGAATGATCGCGAAGGCTCCGGGTCTCGTCGAGCTCGGGGAGCGCACCCTCGCGGACGAAACCGCCGTCCCGGGCGATGAAAGGGGGCTCGTCGATCAGGCTTTGATTCAACAGGTCGGCCAGCGATCCCGTGTCGGGCAGGGCCGCCAGAAGCACCGCGATCGCGTCCTCTCCAGCCTCGCTGGCTTGCAGCTCGGCTGCGACCTTAAGGCCGGCCGCGATGGCCTTAAGGTCGCGCGGACCGGCGCGCTTCAGGCTCACGCGCGAGAGTGCCCGCTGTAGATCGGGGCAGCTCTTGAGGATGCCGCGCAGCCTTTCGTTGCGGTGGCTGTCATCCACCAGCGCGGCTATCTGGTCCTGACGCTCCCGGATGGCCGGGATGTCGACCAGGGGGGCCGCCAGCCGCTCGGCCAGGAGCCGCGCGCCCGCATTCGTCATCGTTCGGTCGATGCAGGTCAAAAGGCTGCCCGATCGCTCGCCGGAGAGCGAGCGGTCGAGCTCCAGGTTACGCCTCGTTGCCGGATCCAGCTTCAAGACCTTCTCGGGATCGATGCGGCTCGGCCTGCCCAGGCGGGGCAAAGCGCCCTTCTGGGTGATCTCGACATAGTCGAGAAGGGCGCCGGCCGCGGCGATCTCGGCGCGCGTGAAGTCACCCAGAGCCTCGAGCGCAACGATGTCGAAGAATTGCTGCAGCCGGCGGAGCGCGTCGTCGCTCTCAAAGGCGCCATCCCGGGCCGGGCTCAGCAGATGGCCGTGGTCGGCAAGGGCCGCCATCAAGTCGGCTTCTTGCAGATGCCGGCTGGCAAGGACGATCTCCCCCGGTGCTATGCGGCTAAGGAGTGCTGGGAGTGAGCGGAGGTCGACGGCCTCCGTCAGGAATTCGCCGGTCGAGATGTCGATCCAGGCCACCGCCCAACGCCCACCGCTACGGGCCAATGCCGCCAGGTAATTATGGCGGCGTGCCTCCAGGAGATTGTCTTCGGTCAGCGTGCCTGGTGTGACGATTCGCACCACCTCGCGGCGAACGAGCGAGCGGCCGCCGCGCCTCCGGGCCAGAGCCGGGTCTTCCATCTGCTCGCAGACGGCGACCTTGAACCCCTTCCTGATCAGCTTGTGGAGATAGGGTTCGGCGTTGTGGGCCGGTACGCCGCACATCGGGATCTCGGCACCCTGGTGACGACCTCGCTTGGTGAGCGCGATGTCGAGAGCCGGGGCTGCCGCCACCGCATCCTCGAAGAAAAGCTCGTAGAAATCGCCCATGCGAAAGAACAGGAGGGTGCCCGGATGGGCTGCCTTGAGCTCCAGGAACTGTGCCACCATCGGGCTGGAGGCCTCATCGATGCGGACGGCGCTCTCCGCGGTTGCCTCCTTGTCCATCACTCCCTAGCTTTCCATCCATGAGCAACTTGGACCGATCCGCCGGCGACGGCACTCCTCGCCCGAGGCGCTGGACGCGCGAGGCGATGACGGCCGCCCGCCTGACACGAGACCTCAGATACAAAAGCTGGCTCGAGTGTGCCAGGGCGATCGACCGCTTTATCATGGGTGAGGCCAAGGCGCGGCTCGATCTTGAGACGATCCGCCTCATCAAGGACCGCCGGCCGCGCGATGCCGCCCATGCGGCGATTATCGATCGCTGGGTGGATGACTGCCTGACCATCCTTCGCTCCGTGCTGGCTCGGCTGGAGAGCGAGGCCGAAGGGCCGCTTGCGGGTATCCTTTCGCTGTCGCCCGTCGAGAACGAGGAGCGGGCGCAGATCAAGGAAAGGCTCGGCGCACTCAGCCACGACGACCTCCTCGAGGCATTGGCGGCACAGCGCGGTCACGCGCTTCTCGTGCTGGCCCTGGTCGACAGCGACAACGCGGCTTCGCTCATCGCTCGCGAGATGCTCTTGGCCTGAGGCCGTGCCGCCTGACTGCGGCGTTCAGCCTGACCGCGTGGCGTCGTTCGCCCAACTGGGCAATTCTGTTCGAGCATCCCTCGTTGACCTGCGGATCTTAGCCGCCAGGCTCGCGCGGCAGCACGCGCACATTGGCGCTGGCGCTCGCGCCCGTCGCATCGACGACCGTGATCGTTGAGAAGCCCGGCTCGCGCGGAGCCCACCATGTCTGGGTGGCGAAGGTATCGCTGGTGAGTGACCGTCCGTCCACCAGCCAGCGATAGGGTCGCGTTCCACCCTCGGCTCGCAACGCCACTCCGGCCATTTTCGGATCACCGCCGTTCAGATCCAAGAGGAGGGCACTGCCCGCGATGGGAAAGGCGATCGTGGGTGGTTTCGTGCCCGGCATGCGCAGGCCCCGTGTGTCGAGTCGGACCAGCGTGGCCGGGGCATCGCCCGCGAAAGGGGAGTTCTGCGGCAGGACTGGCAGTGCCACGGGCGGCAGCAGTCCAAAGACATGCTGCATGATAGCGGCCGCTTTGATGCCCACGCAATTGCATGATCCCCCGTCAGCGCGGCCCATCCAGACACCCACGACATAGCGACCATCGAAGCCGATCGCCCACCCATCGCGGAAGCGATAGGACGTGCCGGTCTTGAAGCCGAGCCTCGCCTGCCGAGGAGCTAGGCCTGTGGGCGGCGCGACCCCGGCCAGGATGTCGGCCACGGCAGCAGCCGCATCGGGGCTTACCAGCGTCTCTTCTGATTGCGGCGGTGGCGTTCCGGTCTCCACCAGCGGTCGGACGATGCCGCCATTGGCGAGGCCGGCATAGGCGGTGACCAAATCGGTCAGCGTCGTGCCGACGCCGCCCAGGGCGATCGGTAGAGCGGGCGTGACGTTCGGATTTTGAAAAGTGAGCGGCAGCCCAACTTCCTTCATCCGCGTGGCGAACGCCACGGGCCCCAGCCTGTCGAGCAAGGCAACCGCCGGTAGGTTCAATGAGAACTGCAAGGCTTCGCGCAGAGTGACGTCGCCATTGAAACTGCCGTCGAAATTATGAGGCGCATAATCGAAATAGCGCGTTGCTGCGTCGCGCGCGATGGTTGCCGGATGGGCGAGGCGGGCGTCGAATGCCATCGCGTAGATCAAGGGCTTGAGCGTCGAGCCCGGCGAACGGATCGCCCGCGTCATATCGATCATGCCCGAGCGGCGCTGATCCATGTAGGCGGCGCTGCCCGCTTGCGCCAGAATCGTGCCGCTCCGATGGTCGGCGATGATGGCGGCGAGGTTGACCGGTGCGGGCACGTCGTGAAGGCCCTGGCGCAGCATGCGCTCAAGCCCCGTCTGGAGCGCGCCGTCAATTGTCGTATGGACAGTGGTGCCCGAAGGGTTGGCGGCAGCAAGCCGCTCGCTCAGGTGCGGTGCCAGCATCGGCATCGTCAGTCGACGCACAGGTATAGGCGTGGCCCTAGCCGCACTCGCATCAGCCGGACTCAAGACGCCGGCTTCCTCCGCACGCGCCAGAACGCGGTCCCGGATCGCCTGCGTAGGGGCATTCTCCCGATCAGGTCGCAGCTTGCTCGGGGCTTGCGGCAGGGCCACGAGAAGGGCGGCTTCGGCCGCCGAGAGGCTGGCTGGCTCATGGCCAAGCCAAGCCATGGCGCCCGCGCGAACGCCTTCGAGATTGCCGCCCATTGGGGCCAGGGTGAGATAGAAGGAAAGAATCGCGTTCTTGTCGTAATGCCATTCGAGTTGGAGGGCCCGGGCGATCTCGATCAGCTTGGCCGTCAGGGTCCTTGGCCGGGGCTCGAGAAGCCTCGCTACCTGCATGGTCAGCGTCGAGCCGCCTGAGACGACGTGACGATGCCAGGCTACCTGCAGGCAGGCGCGCAAAAGAGCCAGCGGGTCGACGCCAGGGTGGCTGTAGAAGTGACGATCCTCGATCGCCAGGAGAAGGTCGATATAATGCGGCGAGACGTCCTCGACTCGCGTGGTGAAGCGCCACACTCCGTCGTCGGTCCGGAACGGACGCAATAGGTGGCCATTCCGGTCAACGACGATCGTGGACACATCCTGGAGGCGACGCAGATCGGGCGGGTAGACCCGATCAAGCACGGCCAGGAGCAGAACAACACTCAGGAGGAGCAGGCCGAGACCCGCTCCGGTCTGAGCAAGGCGCCGCCTCAAGGAACGGGCGCCGGCGCCACCTCGATCTTGCGGGCGGCACTGCGGGCATGGATTTCAGGCGCGTTCATGTCCTCGACCTGCACGCCTGGGAGGGTGAACGTGCCAGGCGTCACCACACGGACGAGATAGGCCAGTTTGAACTGATTGTTGCCGTCGTTCAGGCTGACCGCCGCTACGTAGCGGTCATCACGGGTACCGGTGAAGTCGGGCGTCGTCAGATCCTGGATCCAGTTCGTTGTGCTTCCGTCGTCGCTGGTTGGGAGATTCGTTGTCTCCGGCTCGAACCCAGCCGGCAACATGTCGACGACCAGCGCCTTGCGGTCGACATCACTATCTCTCTGGCTGCCGGTGATCACGACGACGAGTTGCTGGTTTTGCACGACTTTTGAGGGATCCACGGCCGTGCCATTCGGTAGATAATAGTCGCGCTGGATCGTGAAACCGTTGCTCTCTTCGGTTCCCGGCCCCGCAGGGATTCCAGTCAATGAGAGCGTGGCGAAGATCGGCTTATCTCCATTATTGCGCAGGGTGGTGGCCTTGCTGCTCCCTGCGTCCCTGTCGACCATGATCGACTGGATGCCCTTGTGCTCGGTTCCGTCAAGGGTGACATCGAGCGAACCGGGTGAGCGCATCACGGCTGCCGCGCGCAGCAGCCAACCCTCCTCTTGGGTGCTGAGCCAGTTCTGGCGGGCAAGACCGCGTGCCGTCTCGTCGGCCAGCGAGGCCAGGCGGTTAGGCGTGAGCAAGCCAGCCTGCGTGCCAATGGCCAATTCCATGGCACGGTCGCGAAGTTCGCTGCCATAGTTGGCAAGATAGATATTCGTGGGAATCGTGGGCGCTGCCAGCACGCGCTCGGCCAGCTGATTGTCACCAAGTTGGCGCAAGGCAGCGGCTGTCAGGATCTGTGCCGAGCGGGTCGGCATCTTGTCGATGGCATTCAAGGCAAAGTAGCGCAGGCGCGACAGATCGAGCTTGCCCGTGGGAGCCAGGACAAAGGCCGCATAGCTACCGGCCGATAGGTCCCTGGGCGTGGTGTCGAGCGTGGCGAAACGACCGCTCAGCCAGTTGACCGTCCGATCGAGCAGCCCCTGGGGCACGGGCGTGCCCTTGGCCATGGCGGTCTCGAAGAAATCGAGCACGTAGGCCGTGAGCCAGACATTAGCACCCTCGTAGGCCGACCAGTAACCAAAGCCGCCACCACCGTTCTCGAGCGACATCAGTCGGACGATCGCCCCGCCAATATCCTGTGCCTGGACTCCGTCGATCTGCAGTACGTCCGCATAGAGTTCGGGGAATGCGCGGCTGACCGTTTGCTCGGCACAGCCATAAGCATAGCGACGGAGCGAGGCCAGCATGCCCTGCACGTCGAAGGCCGGCATCAACGACACATTCAAGCGTGCCTCGGTCGTTCCCGGCAGCATGTTGGCCGAGAGCGCTGCATTGACCTCAAAGCTCTGCTTGGGCTGGATGCTCCAGATCTGACGGGTTGTCACATAAGGATTGGGACTGCGCACCGCGATAGCGAACTGCCGCTCGAAGCGGCTGCCATCGGCCCCGGTCGCTACGAGCTTGATATGCCCCACGCCGGTGGATTGATCGACGACCAGCATGCGGTCGACAAAGCGGCGCCGGTCACGCTTGACGTCTTTGAAATTAACGTCGTTGCGCTCAAAATGGACAGGGCCGTCGGTCTCGAGCTTGACGGTATAGTCCTGCTCGGGTGCTTCCAGCACCGTGATCGACGCGCGCAGGCGAGCTTTGTCGCCAGGCGCCAGGAAACGGGGCAGCGAGAGTTCAGCCAGCACGGGTGGCCGGACTTCCGTCTTCGCATCGCCGCTGCCAAACTGATCGGCCGTCCAGGCAACCGCCATGACGCGAAGCCGCCCGCTGAAATCAGGGACGTCAAGGTTCACATGGGCGTGGCCCGACTGGTCGACCTTGATTGGGCCGGTGAACAGGGCCACCGTCTTCACGGTCTTCACATCGAGGCTACCAATCTGCTTGAGCGCGCGCGCATCACCGCCGGAGACGACGTTGCCAGGCTGGCCGGCCGGGTCGATCAGTCGGCCGTAGACATCTCGAAGGGTGAGGTTCAGCGCCCGACGGCCCAGATAGAAGGCAGCAGGATCAGGGGTCGCGAAGTCGGTCATTTGGAGGACGGCATCGTCGACAGCAGCCACGGTTGCGTAAGCCTCGGCCCCGGCTTTGATGCCGTTGACGGTCATGTCGACTTCGAGAGTGTGGTTCGGCTGGACCTTCTCCGGTGCCTGGACGGCCACGTCGAGCTTGCGCGCCGCAGCGGCGCCCGGCACCCAGACGGTCCCCAGGGCACGAACGGGTAGACGAGGCAGAACAGCGCCGGTCTTGCCGAAGGCGATGGCGGTAATATACGTACCCGCCGCTGGAATATCCGTCTTGGGCAGTTCCACGGTTCGACCGTTCTTGCCGATGTCGAACTCGACGGCGTTTTCCTTACCACTGTCGCCTACCAGGACCAGGACGTGCGCATCGAAGCTCGGTTGGATGTGAAGCCTGAGCGTGTCGGCTGGTGCGTTGGAATCGAGTGCCACTGGCATGGTCTCGGGCTTATTGCTCGCCGAGGCATCCGACCACCAGCCCGAATAGAAATAGGTGCTGGACGCTGTCTTGCCGCTGGCGTCGTAAACGTCTAGCCGCCAGCGACCGGTCGTTACATGAAGATTGACCTTGCCTCGGCCCTGCGCGTCGATAGCCACTTCACCATTATTGACGCGCTCTTCATAAACGTTGGTCTCGTAACGCCAGTGACCGTTTTCTCGATACCAATTATAGATAAAATTCTCGCGTACTACATCGTAGCGCAGCGTCGAATCTGGGATTGGCTTACCGTCGGCATCGACCAGCGCCACCTCGAAGCCAGCCTCGGCATTCTCCGGCAGGTCGGCTCCAAATCCACTACGGATCCCGATGAACCGGTCAGCAGTATGCATAGGCACGGTAACCTGGGCGTGGGCCGCGCGACCGTCGACGTCAAAGACGTCGACGTCCGCCTTGGCCTCCAAAGGCTGCGTCGAGTCGGCCAGGGTCGGTATCGTCAGGGCTAGCGACGCCTTGCCTGTGGCATCGGTCGAGAAACTGGCGGGTTCCGCCTTTTGCGGCATGAAGTGCTGCTGCGCCAAGCCGAACGAGAAGTCCTTAAGATTGGGGAATGGTTGGTCGGCAGCCTGGACGGTGAGCGTCGCCTGACCGCCGAGATTGGCTGCCGGTGCCCCATAAAAATAATTGGCGTCGACGGTCACCTCGACGGGCTCGCTAAGGTCGGGCTTCGCCGCAGGTCCAGCGGCCTTCACCTCGATGCGGGGTGGGACGAAGTCCTCGACGACGAAGCTGACTGTCCCGACCGATTTCTCGCCGCCGGCATCCGCCTCGATCCGCCAGGTGCCGGTGTAGGCGTTTTCCGGAACGGGAATGGTCAACGAACCGCCGCCAGCAGACTTGAGGTCCAGTGTCAGCGTCTGCGATTCGACACCATCCGGACGGATGAGCCGCAGCTTGAGAGGCAGGCCATCCGTGGGCATAGCCCTGTCGGTGCGCAGTAACGCCTGCAACTGGACGGGTTCGCCCGGACGATAGATACCGCGATCGGTCCAAAGGAAGGCATCGAGCGGCCCCGGAGCCGTGCGTCCCCCGATGTCCAACTCGCTCAGATCCATGGCGGGACCTTCGAGCGAAACATAGGTGAAGTCGCCTCGGGCCATCGTCGCATTGAGTAGCTTGGGCGCATTGCCGCCCTTGCCGCGCAGCAGCGCCACTGGCACCCAAGCCAAGCCGTGAGCGTCGGTCTTAAACGACCCCAGGATCTCGTTGTTTTGCGCGACGATGTTCAATTGAACATCGGCCATGGCCTCAGCCGATTGCAGCGAACGGGCAGCCACTAGTAGGCCGTCGCTGCTCTGGGCGGTAAAGAGGCCGATGTCGGACACGCTGAACCATTGGGTGGCCAACTCGTCCCAGTCGTCCGGCGAGGCGCCCGCCGGTTGTGCCGTCATGACATAGAGGCCGGGCTTCAGGTTGGGCACCAGCCGATCGATCGGCAGGCCCGTGACCACGTCTTCGTTCACCTTGTTGGCGATATCGACATGGCCGGAGAAGAGACGCTCGCCTTGGGAATCTGCCAATATGTCCTTCTCATCGGAGGACAAGGCCTCGCCGAACCAGTATTGGTTCATCTGGTCGGCGAGCGCGCGCTCGCCAATGCGATAGAGCTCGATGTCGGCGCGGCCAACGTTGACGCTGCGCATCGGCAAGATCACGCCTTTGCTGTAAGGCAGGATGTCTTGGTTCGTGCCGAAGGCCACAAGCGGCGCTCGGTCCGGCAGCTTGACGTCGAAGGCAACGTTGCGCTGCAGCTTCTCGCCGTCAGCATCCGTTAGGCCGGATTTGATGCCTATCTTGTAGCTGGCGCCATGCTCGAGGCCGGTTATGCAGATGTCCTTGCCACGCACGGAGAGACCATGATCGCGGTTCGGATCGACGGTGACGAACGGCCGATAGGCATCGCCATTGCCGCGGGTCAGCGCTGCGTCGAAAGTGAGGCAGAGGGCCGGCAGCGCCTGATCGGCTTGAAGATTGTGATCAACGTAATCGAAGGCAAACGCTTGCAAGGGCAAAATCAGCGCTATCCCGGCGAGGGTCAGCAATCTCGATAGCCGCATCGTTCACCTCCTGGTTGGGCTCAGGACGTATCGATAACGTGTCGTTAGGCAACAAATCCAGCGATAGCCGTAAGGTTCTTTTTAAAACGGTACCATAAAGACACGGGTGATGATCATTCATCCGCTCCGCATCAAATCGCCGCCGACTTTTTATCAACCCAACTTCGCAGCCATCTGCTGGCCACGGGGGGCTTCTATAACTCCGCTAATCTTAAACCACTGGGTTTAAAACGGGTTCGGCGAGTCACTTGGAAGATTGGTGCCGCAGCCCAGACTCGAACTGGGGACCTGCTGATTACGAATCAGCTGCTCTACCGACTGAGCTACTACGGCGACGCGGGCTCTTATAGCGGGCTGACGCCGCTGCGCAAGGATGTGGCGGGGCAAAAATCAGGCGGCGGGACGCGCTCCAGCCTCGCTTTCGGTCGTTGTCCGGCTCGCTTCTATCAGTCGGTGCGGCTGGTCCGGGCCCAAGAGGGTCGAGAGCCTTGGGGGCGTGCTCCAAACGAGCCGATCAAAGGCATTGTTACCGTCAAAGGGCCGCCACGTATCGAACGACTCGCCCGAGGCCTCGCTGACCCAGGCGAGATCGGGCACCGCGTCCGCGACTCTGTGCTCCCAGCGCTGTCCTTCCTCCGGGTGCCCGGCCATGCGCTCAAGATCCGCCATCAGGCGGCAGGTCTTCTGTGTTGGGCCCTGCTCGACGGCCTGCTCGAGATGGCTACGTGCCCTTTCCAGGTCCTTAGCCGCGAGCGCCAGTTCGCCTATGATTAGATGGGTTTCGAGATGGGACGGATGGCGCCGACGCAGCCGGTCGAAACGCTTCAATCGCTCAGTGGCCGTCTCGCTCGGCGCCAGTGCGGTATAGACCTCGGCCAACTCGGGATGCGGCCTGATCTGCCAGGCTCGCTCGATCTGCCGCCTTGCCTCGGGAATTCGGTCGAGCGCGATCGCCGCGCGGGCCGCTATCACCGACGGAGGGGCAAAATTCGGCAGCGTCTTGAACCCTTTGCGGCCTTCAGCCAGAGCTTGGCGCGCATTGCCGGCGGCGAGTGTGTCCTGGGCGATTAGGGTCGAGAGGGCCGCTCTGTGACGTCTCGCCAATGCTGAATCGACGGCACCCAGCCGCTCCAGCGGTCCCACGAGGTTCGTAGCTTCGCCCCAAAGTCGCTGGCGGATGAGAAGGTCGAAGAGGGTGCTCACCGTCCACTGGGCATCGGGGTTTTTGCGATAGGCGCGCCGCGCCAGCTCGAGAGCCTCCGGATCGGACGATTTGACGGCCTGCGCCAATAGTCCGCGCAGGCCAAGGATACTGGCTTCCGGCACGTCCAACATGCGGCGGAACTGCAGTCGGGCACGCTCCTCGTCACCGTCCAACTGGGCTGATTGGGCGCCAAGGAGGAGAACGGCGGGCTCTGCACCGATCAACTGCTCCGCTTTCTTGACATGCGCTCGCGCGACGTTGCGATCGCCGGCCGCTGCAGCGATCAGGCCTTGCGACAGGGTCTGATAGCCCTCGATCGTGCGCGCGCGCCGGCGCGACTTTGCCAGCCGCGCGGGCAAGCGCACGATACCCCAGAGGATTTCGACCAGGAGCGTAATGAGAGCGGCCGTGGCCAGGATACCGATGAGCGCCACCCCGACCGAGGTCTCGACCTGCATGCCCTGCCATTGCAGCAGGACATGACCGGGGTTGTTGGCGAACCAGACGGCGACCAGGGCAGCCAGGATCGCGATGATCAGAAAGACGACGAGCCGGATCATGCCTAATTCCTAAACAGCGTGGTCTGGCTCATCGCATCGAGCCGATGATCGCATCGACGCGCTGGCGCGCGCTGGCGATTGCTTGTTCCGCCTGGAGGCGATTATCCGCCGCCGCGACCCAGGCGGCCGCGCCAGCTAATTGATCACGGGCCAGTGGCGCCACGGCATCACGCGCCGCGGCGAGATCGCCGTCGGCAAGGCGGATGCGTGCCTGATCGAGCGCCTGACGAATAGCATCACGCCGCGTATCGATGCCCCTGACGTCAACGAGCTTGCTGACATTGGCGGTGATGCCACCAAGCCAGCCCGTGGCGGCGGCGGGTGCCTCGCCCACCGTCGGTGGCTCGATGGCATCAAGTTGCTGGCGCAGCGAGGCAATCGAGACAATGCCCTTGCCATCTGCAGAGTTCAACGCGTCGGCAGCCTGGGCCAATCCGGCATCGTCGTTCGCCAGCGCCTTCAATCGCGCCGCCGGATCGGCCACCGAGCCGCCCTCCCGCAGGGCCCTCGCAGCATCCTCAACAGCAAGCTGTAGAGCACTTCCGCGCTGCACGACGTTCTGGACCGCCGTCAGCCGTTCATCGAAGCTGCTGAGCTGACCGCTCATCCCCTGCACGCTTTGCTGGAGCGCTGTCATGTTCTCTTCGAGCGCACTCACATCCTTGCGCAGCGGCCCTACATCCGGCTGACTGGTCGGCAGCTTTGCCACTTGGGCATCAAGCCCGTCCAGTCTGTTGTCGAGGGTTGCGACATTGCCGCTCAGGTCCGGGGGCAAGTTGCGCAAACGCGTATCCAAGGACGCCAGAGTCTCCTCCATCCCCTGCACGCGCATCTGCAACTGCGCCAAGCGGGGATCATTCCGCTCCAGGGCGAAATGGGCAATCGCGAAGAAGAGGCCGCCGCCGATGAGGCCCGCCACCAGGCCAAGGAGAATGGCGTCACGGCGGATATGCCAAGGCGGTTCATTGCCACCTTTATTCGGAGACGTCGGGCCTGCCTCCGGTTCCGATGTGCTGCCGGAGGGCTCGTCGGGACCAAGTGCAGAGGATTCATAAGGGGGAGGCGGGTTTGTGTCCGGCTTTGGTGCGATTGCCGTAGTCTCGTTCAGCATCGCAGCAGGCCGCTCTTTGAGCGGCGGCCGTGGCAAGTCAGGCTCGAGCGAAGCATCGGCTGGACGCTCAGGCGACCCGCTCGGATCGGGCAGTTGGAGAGACGAGGGGGGAGTTTTATCGTCGCCTTGATACGAGTCGCTACCAGAGGAAGGCAGCTGCGGCCCTTCGGTAATGCCCGTCTCGAAGGGCTCCTGCTCGCGAGCGTTGGCGTCGGCCTCTGTCTTGGCGGACGTTCCGGCAGACGCGACCCTGGTCGGGTTCGTCTGTCCTTTTCTAGCCCCGGCTCGGGCCATGCCGATCCTCCTCGCAGATTTTAGACGAGCCCTGTCCCTATGCCGGCCGCCCCGATCCGCGGAGGGCAGGGGTGGTTGCGCGCGTTGAACCCGGCAAAGGGGTCGAGGTCGGCTACCATGTCCTCCCCCGGCCCTCAAGGCGCGTTCTGGTCTAGCGCAAACACTTCAACATGGCATCCTGGCTGGGCAGGTCGGCAACGCGAACGGCTTGCCATGCCAGATCGCAGACGCAAGCGGCCACAGCCTCGCTCATACAAACGGCGGTGACGCACTCTGCCCGGTCGAGTAAATCTGCGGCGGCCAGGAGGTTCCGAAAGATCGTGGCTGCGCGTGGGGAGAATAGCATGACGGCGACGAATTCGTCGCGTCGCAGCGCGTCTAGGACACGTTGACTCAGGGTCCGCGCCTCCTGGGCGCGGTAGACAGTCAAGCGGCGATACCCAAGCCCAGCCGCCACCAGCGCCTCCTCAAGGCCGTCACGCACCTGCTCGCCGGCTAGGTGCAACAAGGCGCCTGGCCGACCATTGAAGTAGGAAGTGATCCGTCCGGCCAGCGCGCGGCCGTCCTTCTGCCCGACAGTGACGTGGCGCGCCCCCAGGGACCGGGCGGCGGCGGCTGTAGCCTCGCCCACGGCGAAAAGAGGCATCTGCCGCATCCGATCGTCGAGGGCGGTCGCGGCATTGGCGCTCGTGAGAACGATGCCGGCGATATCCCGCAGGTCCGGCTCAGCATGGTCCAGCCGTTCGATCGACAAAAGCGGATAAATGAGTGAGCGATATCCCTTGCGCTTGAGCGCCCTGGCTGTCGCGAGCGATTGTCGACGCGGCCGCGTCAGCAGGACAAGTTGCCGGGCGCTCAAGGCTCGAACCAGGAGGGATCGGCCTGCAGACGCAATGTGGTGCCCAATTCGAAGCCCATCCGCCTCGCATCGGCGATCCTAGCCGTCGCTCGTTCCGTGACGAGGTGGCTGCCATCGGGCGAGGCGACGAGCCCGGCTAGCCGGACTTCGTCGCCGTGGAGTTCGGCAAGGCCGGCGATGGGTGTGCGGCAGGAGCCGTCCAGGGCCAGCAGCATGGCGCGCTCGACCTCGACACAAAGACGTGTGGGCGCATGGTCGACATGGGTAAGCAGCTTGTGAATGATCGAATCATCGGCACGGCATTCCACACCGATCGCACCTTGCGATACGGCCGGCAGCATCGCCTCGATTGAGAGAGGCGTTCCCACATGCCCCAGGCCCAGGCGCCTCAGACCCGCAAACGCCAGCAGCGTGGCATCAACCAAGCCCTCCTCGAGCTTGCGTAACCTGGTCTGGACATTGCCACGCAGGAGTTCGACTCGCAGGTCGGGTCGCTTTGCCAGGAGTTGCGCGCGCCGTCGCATTGAGGCCGTGCCCACGCCAGCGCCTGCCGGCAGGGCCTCGATGCAGGTAGCACCGATCAAAACGTCGCGTGGGTCCTCCCGCTCGAGATAGGCGCCGATCGTCAATCCGCCGGGCAGGGTGGTCGGAACATCCTTCATCGAATGAACGGCAATATCGATCGAGCCATTCAGCAGGCCCTGCTCGATGGCCTCGGTAAAGAGGCCCTTGCCGCCGATCTCGGCCAGGGCGCGGTCGGTGACACGGTCGCCTTCCGTGCGGATGATGGTGATCTCGACTTGTGCCTCTGGCTGCGCCGCAAGGAGGGCGGCACGAACCGCCTCCGCCTGGACCAGGGCCAGAGGCGACCCGCGCGTGCCCAGGCGAAATGGCATAGCTCTGGTCATCAGCCGGTCGTGCCGGTATGTCGGGGGCGCAAAAGCTTCCTTCGCAACCAATTGTCGATCACCATCCTTTGACTCTACCATCCATCATCGGTCGTGTCGTTCTCGGCATCGAGACGAGCTGTGACGAGACAGCCGTTGGCGTCGTCGACGACGCGCGTTCGATACTGGCACACGAGGTCTATTCGCAACTCGACGAACATGCCCTCTATGAAGGGGTCGTACCGGAGATTGCAGCCCGCGCCCATGTCGAGCGGCTGGATATCCTGGTGGAAAAGGCGCTGCGGACGGCTGGCCTCCGCCTGGGCGACATGGCGGCGATCGCTGTCACCGGCGGTCCTGGCCTGATCGGCGGCCTCGTTGTTGGAACCGCAAGTGCCAAGGCGCTGGCAGCCGTGCTGGGCAAGCCGCTCCTCGTCGTCAACCATCTGGCCGCCCATGCGCTGACCGCGCGGCTGACGGACGGGATTGCCTTTCCCTATCTGCTCCTCCTGGTTTCGGGCGGGCACTCGCAGCTGCTGGCCGTCCATGGCGCCGACCGTTTTGAAAGGCTGGGAACGACCATCGACGATGCGGCGGGCGAGGCTTTCGACAAGGTCGCCAAGATGCTGGGGCTAGGTTATCCGGGCGGTCCGCGACTGGAGGCGCTGGCCCGTTTCGGCGATCCGACCCGCTTCGATCTGCCGCGCCCGCTCAGCCGACATGCCGGCTGCGATCTTTCCTTTTCGGGTTTGAAGACGGCGGTGCGCACGACGATCCTCTCACTTGGCGAGGAGGGCGCGCACGAGGCGACACGGGCGGACCTGGCCGCAAGCTTTCAGACCGCCGTCGCCGACAGTCTTTCTGCCCGGACCCGTCGCGCCATCGCGCTGATGGAGGCTCGCTACGGTGGCGGCCTGCCCCTTGTCGTCGCCGGCGGCGTTGCCGCCAACGGCGTGGTGCGCCAGGCCCTGGCTGGGCTTGCAGCCGAGCACGCCATGCCTTTCATCGCTCCGCCGATCACCCTATGTGGCGACAATGGCGCGATGGTGGCCTGGGCGGGCATCGAGCGACTGGAGCTTGGTGCCGGGGACCCTCTAGACTCTCTGACCCGTGCCCGCTGGCCTTTGGACATGTCCGCCTCACCGCGGATCGGTTCCGGCCAGAAGGGTGCCAAGGCATAATGGGGGAAGGGCGATGATGTGGGGTCGTGTCAAGGACGCACCGATTGATCCGCAACTGGCCTTTCGCGCCGGGGTCCTTGGATGGCGCTTTGAGCGGGTCAAGGCAGCCACGGAACGTGACTTCAACCTGATTTATGCTTTTGGCCCCAACGAGCGGCAGATGGCCGAGATGCAGCGCCTGCCGGGCCTGGTCGCTAGCGGCGATGCCTTCCGCACGGGGCGCTCGCTCCGGGCCATCGGCAAGCTGCTCGACCGTGCCGGTGCGCCGCCGTCGGTGGGGCGGCAGTTCATCGACAATCTCGTGGCCGCCATCATCACCCACCACATGCGCCGAACCGGTTTTGGCTGGACCGAGACCGAGACGATCGAGATGTTCATGGAACTCTATGATCGCGTCCTGGGCGGCGACACCAGCGGTAGCACCGCCGTCCGGGATATGTTGCTTCTCTATGCGCGTGACGAGGAAGAGCCGCTACCGGGTACCCGGCACCGGTCCTGATGACCGCTAGAAGCGTGCCAGCGCATCGCGCAATTGCTGCGAACCCGCATTGGACACCGATCGATCGCGAAGGATCTGCGTGGCTGTCACGGGCTGGCCGTAATAGATTTTATCATAGTCGTCCTTGGGCTTGAGAGCCGAGCCATCCAAGGAGACGCCGGCGTAGAGGCCCTGCTCGCGCGAGAAGATGTAGATGTCCTCGCCGAAATGGACCGTCGTCGCCGCGCCGATGCCTGCCCCCAGCTTGCCGGCCGTGGCACTGACATCGGTGCCGATCTTGAAATTGGAGCTCAGCAGCTTGGTGATGGCGCCGTCATTCATGAACGTGAGTAACAAGTCGGAAGACTTGCCGCCGATCTGCAGGCCGAAGCTGCCACCGGCCAGCGTGAAGAAAGCGGGTTCGCCAAACGTGCCCGTGCGTAGGTCACGCAGGAGCATGACGCCGGTCCCGTATTCGGCGCCGATCAGAAGGCCGCCTTTCAAGACGTCCGGCAGGACCATGACACCATAGGCGTTTTGCACGTAGACATGCATGTCGTCCTTGGCGGGCGTGGCCAGGAACTGCTCGACGACGATCCGGGCGCGATCGACCAAGATCTGCGCCTCGTTCGACTGGGCCCAAAGGGTGGTCGGCCGCACAACCAAGGGGGCCGCAGCGGTAATGGCCGCGAATTCGAGCAGACGACGACGGGACAGGCGCTTCATGCGGATCGATCTCCAACCTATATGACCCGTCTCTTCGCGGGTTCTGGCCCTTCATCTAGCGCTGATGCCAGGTGCATCAAAGCGTCAGAATTCTAAGGATAGTGCAGGAAGCAGCCGGCGATCGTCACCGCGCTCCAGACCAGGAGTGACAGGCCAGCGCTAAGGCGTGCCCAGTTGGGTGAGGGACCGGTCGGTAGCCGGTCAAGCGCAGTACCGGCCCTGACATGGAAGAAGGCCACGTTGACGAGCGCTACCCCGACCAGCAGGAGCTTCAGTCTGAAGGTGGGCTCGGCGCCGATCGTCGTGGCGGCGGCGGCAAAAAGCACGAAGCCGCTCGCCGCCTGCAGGGCAAACGCACCTCGCGCTATCGGCAGGAGCAGCCGTCCCGCCCGCCTTGGATGCATCCCGGGATCGAGTCCAAGTACAGTGATGTCGAAGGCGAGGATCGCCGACAGGAGCACCACCAGGGCCACGACATGAAGGACGCTCGCCAATGGTCCGAGCCAGGGGATCGTGCGCGGCAGGTTGCCGAGCCAGCTAGCCTCGAGTGTCGCTAGCACCTCCAAATGCACCCAGCCGTCTCTTATGTCAGGTTCTGCTTGAAGAAAGCGATTGTCCGTTGCCATGCGAGCTCGGCTGCCGCCTTGTCGTAACGCGCCGCCGACGTGTCGTTGTTGAAGGCGTGCTGCGCGCCTTCATAGAAAAAGGCATGGTAGGTGACATGGGCCTGCTTGAGCGCCGCTTCGAAACTCGGTACCTCGGCGTTCGTTGCGGTATCCTGGCCCGCATAGTGGAGAAGGAGGGGCGCGCGGATGCCGCTCACACCCTCGAGCGGCGGCACGCGACCATAATAGACGACACCGGCTTTGATGTCGGGATTGCTCTCGATAACGCGGCCGACCACGCCGCCGCCCCAGCAAAAGCCAACGATGCCAACCTTGCCGTTGCTGTCGCTGTCCATCGTCATGCCGGTGACGACAGCACTGGTCAGGCTCATGGCCTCGGCCGGCTGGAGGTCGCCGATCATGGTGCGCGCCTTGTCCTCGTCGGCGGGCGTGCCGCCCATGGGCGAGAGGAGATCGGGGGCCACGGCCAGAAAGCCCTCGGTCGCGAAGCGGCGGGTAACGTCCTCGATATGCGCATTAAGGCCGCGATTCTCATGGATCACGACGATCGTAGGCTTGCGCGCCGTCACGCCGGCTGGTCGGGCACGATAAAGCTTCATCGACTTGCCGGCAAAGCTCATGCTGGTCTCACGCGCGGTCACCCGCGAATCGCCGGGTGGCACGATGGCGGCCGCCGCCTTGTTAGGGGCGAGGGCGGAGAGGGTGGTCATCGCGGCCGCGGCGCCTCCGGTCAGCGCGGTCAACTTTTCCATGAAGACGCGGCGATCCATGCCGCGATGGGTGAACTCGTCATAGAGATCGATGATTTCCTGGCGCACGGCGATGCTCCACTATGGCGGACGAAGCGAAGATGTGGCTTTAAGCTGGCGAAGCCCCGGTCCTCCGTCTATAGGGGCGCCCATGCAGACACCGCCACGCCCTTCCCCAGCACCACAGAAAGTCGGTCTCGTCAGCCTGGGTTGCCCCAAGGCCCTGGTCGACAGCGAGCGCATTCTCACCAAGCTGCGCGCCGACGGCTATGCGATCTCGCCGTCCTATGACGGTGCCGATGTCGTCCTGGTCAATACCTGCGGCTTTCTCGATAGCGCCAAGGCGGAATCCTTGGCGGCGATCGGCGAGGCGATGGCGGAGAACGGCCGGGTCATTGTCACGGGCTGTCTCGGTGCCGAGGCGGAATCGATCAGGACGCAGTTTCCGGGCGTCTTGGCTATCACAGGGCCGCAGCAATACGAGGCGGTGGTCGAGGCCGTGCACGCGGCCGCACCTCAGACGCACGATCCTTTCGTCGATCTGGTCCCGCCGCAAGGCATCAAGCTGACGCCCAAGCATTACGCGTATCTGAAGATCTCCGAGGGCTGCAATCACAGCTGCAGCTTTTGCATCATTCCTTCGATGCGGGGCAAACTCGTAAGCCGTCCGGCGCATCATGTGCTGCACGAGGCCGAGAGGCTGGTGAAGGCAGGTGTCAAGGAACTTCTCGTCGTCTCCCAGGACACGAGCGCCTACGGTCTCGATCTGCGATACCAGGAGGTGAGCTTTCGCGGTCGGCCGGTGAAGACGCGGCTGACGGAACTTTGTGAGGCGATGGCAGCGTTCGGCGTCTGGGTCCGGCTGCACTACGTCTATCCCTACCCGCATGTGAGCGAGCTCATTCCGCTCATGGCGGAAGGCAAGCTTCTTCCCTATCTGGACATTCCCTTCCAGCATGCGAGCCCGCGCATTCTTCGCGCGATGCGGCGTCCCGGCTCGAAGGAAAAGGTCTTGGACCAGATCCACGCCTGGCGCGCGGCCTGCCCCGAGCTCGTGCTGCGCTCGACATTCATAGTCGGCTTTCCTGGCGAGACCGAAGCGGATTTCGACCAGCTTCTCGAGTGGCTCGATGAAGCCGAGCTCGATCGCGTCGGCTGCTTTCGCTACGAGAACGTCGCCGGTGCCGCCGCCAACGACCTGCCGGGGCATGTGCCGGACGAGGTCAAGGAGGAACGCTGGCACCGCTTCATGGTCGCCCAGCAGGCGATCAGCCAGCGCCGGTTGGCCCGTTTCCAGGGTCGCACGCTGGACGTGCTCGTTGACGAGGTCGGCCCCCGCCAAGCGATCGGCCGCAGCTTCGCGGACGCGCCCGAGATCGACGGGCAGGTGCGCTTCACCCGTGTAGCGGGTGTTCGTCCAGGGGACATGGTCAAGGTCGAGATCACGAGCTCCGATGCCTACGACCTCAAGGGCCGGCGGATGCTCGAGCGAGCCGCTTGAAGCATTCCTAGATGCGGCTCATCACATAGGCCGTGCAGGCATCTGTCGAGATGAAGGCGATGTAGCGCTCGCCTTGGCGGAGCGGAATGTCCAGATATTGGCCGGGGAAGAGAAAGGCACTGCCGTTCGTCGTGGCCGTCACCGACGCATCGCCGATCTCGAAGTAGCAAGGGCCCGTAGCAATGATCGTTACGAGCGCCGTGTAGCTGGCGATGGGCTGGGCGTTGCGCTTGGACTCGGTGTCGACCGCTATTTGCTGGGTGCCCCGATAGTCGAAACCCAAAGCCGCGATGGGATTGCCGTTGTCGTCGGTCGGAAGAACGAAGCTCATGGTCGGCCGCCTTGCTTGAGGGACGGGTTCAGACGATCATTATAGGACATAATGCCTAAAATACAAGTACCGAGCAGCGCTCGCGTTGCCAGTTCCTCCGGTTCTGGCATAGTCGTAAGGCCTGGGAAGCTGGAACCAACATGCGCGCTGAACGCCGCCTCCTGATCTATAGCCACGACAGTTTTGGGCTGGGCCATCTGCGCCGGTGCCGCACGATCGCGCACGACCTGGTCGGTCGTTTCGGTAATCTTTCCGTCCTGATCCTTTCAGGCTCGCCAATCATCGGCAGCTTCGACTTCAAGAGCCGGGTCGATTTCGTGCGCGTGCCGGGTGTCATCAAGCTGCGCAACGGCGAATACACGGCGCTCAACCTGCATATCGACATCGATCGGACGGTGGCGATCCGCAGCTCGATCATCCAGCACACGGCCGACGTCTTCGAACCTGACCTGTTCATCGTCGACAAGGAGCCGTTAGGCTTGAGAGGCGAGGTGAAGCAGACGCTTGAACTGCTGCGTGCCAAGGGCACACGCTGTGTCCTTGGTCTGCGCGACGTCATGGACGAGCCCCAGGTCCTGCTCGAGGAATGGGAGCGCAAGGGCGTCTTTCCAGCGCTTCGCGACCTTTATCACGATATATGGGTCTATGGCCTGCCGGAGATCTTTGATCCGGTGGCCGAGGTGCCAGGCTTCGCGGAGGTCGCCGCCAAGGTCCACTACACGGGATATCTGCGGCGCGAGGTGCCGGCCAGCGTGGTGCCGACCAGCACGAACGACCTGCCCGAGGGGCCGTTCATCCTGGTCACGACCGGCGGCGGCGGGGATGGTGAGGACCTGGTCGATTGGATTGTTAACGCCTATGAGCAGGTTTCTGATCTCGCCATTAATGCCGTGATCGTCCTCGGTCCCTTCATGCCGCCCGATCTCCGTGCCACCTTCCAGGCGCGCATTGAGAAGATCCCATCCCTTCGCGCCATCGTCTTCGAATCAAACATGGAGCTGCTCTTCGACCGGGCCAGTGCCATTGTCGGCATGGGTGGTTACAACACGTTTTGCGAAATCCTTTCCTTCGGCAAGCCGGCCATCATCGTGCCGCGAACGGTGCCTCGTCTCGAGCAATATCTGCGCGCGGAGCGTGCCCAGCAACTGGGCCTGGTCCACATGCTGCCCTACGAGGATGACCGCGATCCAGGGCGCATGGCCTCGATGCTGCAGATGATCATCGGTGCCGCTCCGCCGGACCCGGTGTTGGTGGCACGCATGCTGGAGGGGCTGGAGCGCATCGCCACGCTCGCAGCACCATGGCTGGATGCGTCCCTGCCCGAGGCCGCCAACGGGTGACCCGGGCCAAGGAACGTATCGTCGTCTTCCTCAAAGGATATCCGCGCATCTCGGAGACCTTCATCGCCCGCGAGCTCCTGGCGCTGGAGGAGCGAGGCTTTGAGCTTTTCCTCGTCTCGCTCCGCCACCCGACAGACGCCATCAGGCAGGATATCAACGATCGCATTCGCGCGCCTGTGCTTTATCTCCCGGAGTATCTGCATCAAGAGCCGATGCGCGTTATGCGCGCGCTTGGCCATGCCATGCGCATTCCATCCTGGTGGCGTGCCACACGCCTTTGGCTGCGCGATCTCAGTCGCGATCCCAGTCGAAATCGTGTCAGGCGCTTTGGCCAGGCTCTTGTCGCGGTGCGCGAGATGCCGGCAGATGCCATCTGGCTCTATGCCCATTTCATGCACACGCCGGCCTCGGTCGCCCGTTACGCGGCTGAACTGCGGGGCCTGCCCTTTTCCATTTCGGCCCACGCCCGAGACATCTGGACCAGTCCCGCCTGGGAGAAGGAAGAAAAGCTCAGGGCAGCCCGCTGGACGGTGACCTGCACGAGGGGCAATGTCGAGCATCTCCATGGCCTCGTTCCCGAGGCGGACGTTGAATTGCTCTATCATGGTGTGGATACCAGCCGCTTCGCACCGGGCGAGCCTCGGTCGGGAGAAGGCCTCGTGATCATGACCGTGGCGCGCTGCGTGCCCAAAAAGGGGCTGGATGTCTTGATCCGTGCCTTGGCGCTTCTGCCAAAGGATCTCGACTGGCACTACGTGCATCTGGGTGGTGGTCCTTTGCGCCAGGCCCTGGAGGCGCAGGCCATCGGCCTTGGGATCGAGCAGCGATGCGTCTGGCGTGGTACCGTCACCCAGCTCGAGGTCGCAGCCTCCCTGGGCCAGGCTGATCTGTTCATCATGCCCTCGCGCGTCGCCGATGACGGAGACCAGGATGGCCTGCCCAACGTGCTGCTCGAGGCGATGAGCATGGGCCTGCCCGTTGTCGGCTCGCGCATCTCGGCCATTCCCGAGGCTATCGCCGAGGGTCGAAATGGCCTGCTCGTGCCGCCGGAAGACCCGGTGGCTCTGGCCTTGGCGATCGAGCGGCTGGCGCGCGACGCACCGCTGCGCCGTCGTCTCGGCGCCGAGGGGCGGGCAACCATGCAGCGACTCTTTAGTGACGAGGCCGGTTATGACCGGCTGGCAGCGCGCTTTGCGTCGGCGGGATGGACCATGGCATCGCTGGCGGCTTGATGCGTATCGCCTTCTACGCCCCATTGAAGGCGCCCGACCATCCGGTCGTCTCGGGCGACCGGGCGATGGCGCGGGCGTTGATGGCACTTCTTGTCGGACTGGATCACGAGGTGTCGCTGGCCTCGCGACTCCGCCTGTTCGACAAAGAGGGCGACGAGGTTCGCCAACGCCGCCTGGAGCGTCTGGCCGACCGGGAGTGCCGCCGCTACCTTGCCGGGATCAAGTCGGGCCGACGCCTCCAGCCCGACCTCTGGTTTACCTATCATGGTTACCACAAAGCCCCCGATTTGCTGGGTCCGGTCGTGACGGCGGCCTTGCGCATTCCTTACGTGATGGCGGAAGCTTCAATAGCCGCCAAGCAGGCGGATGGCCCCTGGGCCAGAGGGCACGCCACGACCTTGGCGGCTCTGAGATCAGCCGATGGGCTGCTTGCCATGACCGAGATCGATCGGCAGGGGTTGGCAGCCGTGTCCGGACGGCGTGCCGACGTCGTTCTCCTGCGTCCCTTTCTCGATCGCGGCGCTTTCCAGGACCTGCAGCCCGAGGCCCTGCGCGCGCATTGGGCCGAGCGCGCGGCTTTGCCGGTCGACAGACCCTGGCTGCTTGCCGTTGCCATGATGCGGGATGATGTGAAGCGCCGCTCCTTCGAATTCCTGGCGACGGCGCTTGCACATCTTCGGGGATCTGCCTGGCATCTGGTCGTTGCGGGCGACGGTCCAGCACGACCTGCGCTCGAAACGGCTTTCGCTGCCGCCATACCTGGCCGGCATACCTTTCTGGGCACCCTGCCGCGTCGGGAAATGCCGTCCCTCATGGCGGCCTGCGATCTACTCGTCTGGCCGGCCCTCAACGAGGCGTACGGCATGGCGATGCTGGAGGCTGCCGCCGCCGGCCTTGCAGTAGTCGCCGGACGACACGGCGGGGTCGCGGATATCGTCGCCGATGGCGAGACGGGACTTCTGGTCGACGGCGATCAAAAGGCATTTGCTGCCGGCATCAAGGAAATGCTCGATGCGCCGAGCCGGCGTCGCGCCATGGGCGAGGCGGCGAAGGCACGTGTCGCCAGTCTGCATGGTACGGAGCAGGCGTCGGCGACGCTAGCGCTGGTCCTCGCGCGCGCCGTGCGCGCCAAGGGGGAAGCAACGATCGGTCGCCCATGAGCACCTGTCTCTTCATTCGTCATGCGCCGACCTTCTGGAACGAGACCGGCCGGATCCAGGGCCAAAGCGACGTGCCGCTTTCGCCGGCAGGTCGCGAGCAGGCGGCGGCCTGGCGATTGCCGGCCCGTTATGCCGGGGCAGCCTGCCTGTGCAGTCCGCTGAACCGCGCGATGGAGACGGCGCGGCTGATCGGTTTTCCGACGCCTGCCACGGACCCGCGCCTTCGCGAGATGTGCTGGGGCTCCTTCGAAGGATTCACGCTCGACGAGCTGCGCGCTTCCATGGGACGGCGTTTCCAGGCGTTGGAGGCCCGCGGGCTCGACTTTCGTCCTCCTGGCGGCGAGAGCCCGCGTGAGGTCACCGTCCGGCTGCAGGCGGTATTACAGGAACTGGCCGCCCGCGATATCTCGCAGGTGGTCGTTGCGCATAAGGGTATTTTGCGTGCACTGGTCGTTCTGGCGACGGGCTGGCCCATGCTTGGCAAGCCGCCGCTCGCTCCGACGCGTGACGAGGCGCTCGAGCTTGAACTCGACGAGACGGGCCGGCCGGAAAGACTTCGCCTCGTCGGCCTTCGGCGGGCGGATCGATCATGCGCGTTCTGATCTGGGTGCAACATCTGCTGGGCTCCGGGCATCTGCGCCGGGCTCTCACCCTGGCGGGCGCACTGGCCGGCCAGGGACATGGCGTGACCCTGGTCACGGGCGGCATGCCGATTGCCTGGAAATCCGACGCGGCGATCGATATCGTGCAGTTGCCGCCGCTTCGGGCCGCCGATGCCCGTTTCCGTTCCCTCCTGGACCATAGCGGACAGCCGGTCAGCGCTGCCCTCATGGCGAGGCGGCAAGCGAAGCTCCTCGCGACCTTTGATGCCTGCGCCCCGGACATCGTGCTGGTCGAGATGTTCCCCTTCGGCCGTGGCAGCTTGCGCAACGAGCTGGTGGCCTTGCTCGAAGCGGCCAAGGCGCGCCGACCCCGCCCCGTAATTGCCTCATCCGTGCGCGATATTCTGGTCGGCAAGAATGACGCCAGAAAGCAGGAGCGGATGCTGGATTTCTGCAACGCCTTCTTCGACCTCGTTCTCGTCCATGCAGATCCCAATCTGGTCCGCTTCGAGGAAAGCTTTCATCGGGCTGGCGAACTTCGCGCCCGCCTGGCCTACACTGGCTATGTTGTCGAACCCTTTGCCCTGCCACCGTCGACAGAGCGCGACGAGATCCTGGTCACCGTCGGCGGCGGGGCCGTGGGCGGCAACCTGCTCCGTGCCTCGCTGGCCGCAAGTCGCCTGACGACCGACGATGGCAGGCGATGGCGTCTCGTCCTCGGCACGAACCTTGCGGAGCGTGAAGCGTTGGACCTGCAACGACAGGCGCCGGGGGAAACCATCATCGACCGTCACCACGAATCGCTGGTGCCGCATTTAATGCGTGCTGCCGTGTCTGTCTCGCAGGCAGGCTACAACACGGTGGTCGAGTGCCTGGCCACGGGTGCTCCCATGGTGCTCGTGCCGTTCGGCAGCGAGGGTGAGGACGAGCAGAGCCGGCGTGCCGCGCGGCTGGAAGGACTGGGCTTGGCGAACGTGGTTCAAGAACAGGAGTTGACGCCGGAAGCATTGGTTCAAGCGGTCCGCTCCATGCTGACCCGCCAGCGTCCGTCCGTTTCCATCGATCTTGACGGCGCCGCCAATACCGTACGCCTGCTCGAACAGGCGTTAAGGTCATGAACGCGGGGCTGGCAGCATTGCGGGCCGCGCTCGATGCCGCGCCGACGCCGGTTTCGTTCTGGTGGCGGGACGACGATACCGGCGCTGATGATCCGGCCCTCGATGGTCTTTTGGGGCTGGCCAGCGAGCTTGAGCTGCCGCTGGCGCTAGCCGTGGTGCCCGCTTGGTTGGCGGCGGCAACAGTAGAGCGCATATCGCGAGTGGACGATGTCTGGGTCCTGCAACATGGCTGGGCCCACGTCGATCACGCGCGCGACGGCGAGCGGAAAATCGAGCTCGGCGGCACGATCGCCTGGGAGCGGCTTTGCGCCCAGCTCGACCGCGGGCGCGCGACGCTGAGCGAAGCCTTCGGTCCTCGTTTTTTGCCGGTGATGGTGCCGCCTTGGAATCGCATCGACCCTTGCATCGAACGGCAGCTGCCGGCATCGGGTTATCTTGCGATCTCAGCCACGGCGGAGCTCGGCCGGGACCCTTCGCGGGACGCAAGGTTTCATCGCGACATTCACCTCGACGTCATGAGCTGGAAGCCATCCCCCACCATGCGACCGCTCGAGGCGCTGGCGACAGCGCTGGCCCGGCAGATCGCGGCACGCACCGATGAGAGGCATGCGGAAGAGCCGATCGGCTTGATGACCCACCACCAGGTGACCGGGCCACCGGGAATGGCGATTTTGCGCGAGCTTCTCGGGATGTTGCGGGCCCATCCCAGGGCCTGTTTTCTCGATCCTCGCTCCCTGCTGGGTCATTGACTAATGCCGGTCCTGTCCGTTCGCGATCTGAAGATCGCCTTTCGCGCCGAGGAAGGCCGGATCGAAGCCGTGCGGGGCGTGTCGTTCGACGTGGAGGCCCATCGAACGACAGCCATTGTCGGCGAGAGCGGTTCCGGCAAGACGGTGGTCTCCCAGGCGATCTTGGGCATCCTGCCTGAGAATGCGGTGATCGAAAGCGGTTCGGTCATCTTTGACGATCCGCGTGCCAAGGGAGGTCCGATCGACCTCGTGGGCATGGGCCAGAACGATCCACGCCGACGCGCCATCCGTGGCGCTCGCGTCTCGATCATCTTCCAGGAGCCGATGAGCTCGCTCTCGCCGCTCCATCGCATCGGCGATCAAATCGCCGAGGTGCTGACGACGCATCGAGGTGCAAGTCGAGGAGCGGCCAAGGCCAGGACGATGGAGATGCTGGGCCTTGTCGGGTTCAGCGAGCCGGAGCGCGCCTTTGGCCGTTTCACCTTCGAGCTTTCGGGCGGCCTGCGGCAACGGGCGATGATCGCTATGGCTCTGGTCTGCGAGCCTTTGCTCCTGATCGCCGACGAGCCCACCACTGCGCTCGATGTAACGATCCAGGCGCAGATCTTGAAGCTGATGCGGGATCTGCAGGCCGAGTTCGGCATGGCGACATTGTTCATCACACACGACCTGGGGGTCGTCGCCAACGTGGCTGACGACGTCGTCGTCATGTATCGCGGTCGCATCGTCGAGAAAGGGCCTGTACGCAGCCTGCTCGAGACACCCCAGCATGGCTATCTCAAGGCTCTCTTGGGTGCGGTGCCACGACTCTCCACGCCCAGCGACCAGCGCTTGACCAGCCTGCGGCCGGTGCCGGTCCACCTTGATGCCTTGGGCGGAGTCGAGGATCGTCCGCCGCTTCCCGCCTGCGGCTCAAAGGAGCCGCCTGTCCTGGACGTGCGGTCGCTGCGCAAGACCTATCTCATCAAGCCCGCGGGCCTCTTCGGCGGCCAGGAGCGGCAGATCGTTGCCGTGGACGATGTGTCCTTCAAGGTCCAGCGGGGCGAGTGCTTCGCCATTGTCGGCGAGAGCGGCTCGGGCAAGACGACCGTCGCCAGGATGCTTATGCGGGCGATCGAAGCGGACGCCGGGGAGGCCTTCTATCAGGACGAGGATGGCAGGCTCGACATCCTGACGATCGGCAGCGGCCTGACGGCGCTCAGACGCAAGATCCAGTATATTTTTCAAGATCCGTTCAGTTCACTCAATCCCCGCATGACGGTCGGCGACATCATCGCCGAGCCCCTTATTGTGCATGGCATCGGCGATGCTGCGACGCAGCGCCGCCGCGTCGGCGCGCTGATGGAGGCCGTGGGCCTCGATCCTCGCTGGCAGCGGCGCTTCCCGCACAGTTTTTCCGGCGGTCAGCGCCAGCGGATCGGCATTGCGCGCGCCTTGGCGCTTCGCCCGCGTCTGTTGATCTGCGACGAGCCGGTCTCGGCCCTCGACGTCTCGGTCCAGGCACAGATCTTGAATCTCCTCAAGGACATGCAGCGCGAGCTCGGCCTTACCTATCTATTCATCTCGCACAATCTGGCGGTCGTTCGCTATCTGGCACAGCATGTGGGCGTGATGTGTGCTGGACGTATGGTCGAATGGGGCACGACGTCGGCCCTCTTCGATAATCCCCGCCACCCCTATACGCAGGCCCTGCTGGCGGCGGTGCCGGAACCAGATCTCGACCATCCGCTCGATCTGGCGGCTCTCATGAGCGGCCGCGCATCATCGCCGGCTGACTGGCCCGCACCCTTCACCCTCGACGACCGGCCCGGCCGCATGCAGCTGGTAGATCACGACCATTTCGTCAGGATGTCCGAATGAGTCCCTGGATCAACCGTGTGGTTGTCAGCCTCTCGATCTTGCTGGTGGCCGAGACGGTCAAGGCAGAGCCGCCCGCCACGCCTTTGGTCGTGAACGACATGGCGACGATCGGTCGCCCTGGCGGCGAGCTCCACATGCTGATCTCGCGCGAGGCGGACACACGGTTGCTTTATATCTACGGCCATGCGCGGCTGGTCGGCTACGATCGAAAGCTCAATCTCCATCCCGATATCCTCGAGAGCTACGATATCGAGGATGATCGGGTCTTCACCATGCATCTTCGCAAGGGGCATCGCTGGTCGGACGGCCAGCCGTTCACGACCGAGGATTTCCGCTTCTGGTGGGAGGACATCGCCAATAACAAGCGGCTCCGGCCGAGTGGCCCGCCGATATGGATGCTCGTCGACGGCAAGCCGCCCCGGGTCGACATCCTGGATGCACAGACTATCCGCTATAGCTGGGACAAGCCCAATCCCTTCTTCCTGTCCGAGATCGCCTCGGCATCGGCGGAGGTGATCTACGCCCCGGCGCATTACCTCAAGCAGTTTCACGAAAGATACGCCGATCCCGCCACGCTCGCCCAGTTGGTGGCGTCATCCAAGTCACGCGACTGGGGATCACTCTTCGGCCGGCGCGACCGGGCCACCAAGTTCGACAGCCCGGACATGCCGACCCTGCAGCCATGGATGCTGGCCAATGGGCCGCCGGCCGACCGCTATGTGGCGGTACGCAACCCCTACTACTACAAGGTCGATTCCAAGGGGCAGCAACTCCCCTACATCGACAAGTTGATCTTTGATCTGGTCGATACCAAGCTCGTGCCGGTCAAGACGGGTGCGGGCGAGACAGACCTGCAGGCACGCGGTCTGTCCTTCAAGGACTATACATTCCTGCGGGATAGCGAGACGCGCAACGGGCTCGCCACCTTGCTTTGGCCGGAAGGCAAGAGCTCGCATCTGGCGATCTATCCCAATCTGAACGCGACTGATCCGGATCTGCGCGACCTCATTCGCGACCGCCGCTTCCGCCTGGCCCTTTCGCTTTCCCTGGATCGCAAGGCCATCAGCGAATACCTTTATTTCGGGTTGGCGACGCCAGCTAATAATACCGTCCTTGATGCTAGTCCGCTCTACTCGGATGAGGTGGGCAGAGCCTGTCTGGGCCACGACCTCGACAAGGCCAACCAGCTCCTCGACGAGATCGGTCTGGCGCGACGCAACAGCAGCGGCGTCCGCCTGATGCCGGATGGCCGTCCCTTGGACATCGTGCTCGAAACGGAGGGTGGCGATACCGAGCAAGCCGACCTTGGTGAACTCGTGCGGGACATGTGGCGCGAAATAGGCATCGCGATCCACGTCAAGCCCGCCGATCGCGAGGTCCTCCGTGACCGCGTTTTCGCTGGCGACGCGGTCATGACCATCACCTCAGGCATCGACAATGGCCTCCCCACGGCGGAGATGTCGCCCGACGCCTATGCACCAACGAGCCAGTTCGATCAGCTCCAGTGGCCCAAATGGGGCCAATATTACGAGACCAGCGGCCAGGCTGGCGAGAAGCCCGACCTTCCGGCCGCGAAGGAATTGATGGAGCTCTATGCCAAATGGGTGGGCAGCGACACGCAGAAGCAGCGTGCGGCGATCTGGAAGGAGATTTTGCCGCTTTATGCGAACCAATGCTTCACGATCGGTACCGTAGCGAGCGTTCAGCAACCGATCGCCGTGCGTAAGACGCTGCGGAACGTCCCAGCCAAAGCAGTCTGGAACTGGGAGCCACAGGCCCAGTTCGGCCTCTACAACCCAGAAACCTTCTGGCTCGACAATCCATAAGCCGCTGAAGTCAATTGCCGGAGGCCACTGCCTTTAGAGATATGCGTTTAGCCGGCGGGCAATTGGTGCGCAGGCCGTCTTGTGGCCGTACACCGGACATCTATCGACGCAGGCCGCATCGCTGTCATCCGGAGGATAGGCTGCCAGGTGACGGGTTTGAGCCGGTACGACGGCCCCAGAGGCTGGATTCGAACGCACCGGCTGGCAGCTCTATCCGGTCTAGTCGAAGCTGGCGCAACATGGCCTCATGCTGCGCTACCATCCAGTGATTGGCAATCAACGGCTCGATGACGCCGCCCAGTAACAGGGCGCTGACCAAGGATTGCTCGTTGTAGCCGCGCCATTTCCAGGATGCGGGGTAGGGTTCGGGCAGGAAGATGTCGTGAATGTGGACAACCACGCCCGCCGCCAGTGTCGGCACGACCTCGCCCAGGAGAAGGTCGACATCGGTGCCCGGCATGGCGACGTGGCTGGAATCGATAAAGAGAATGTCATCGGCCTCAAGGCCGGCTGTCAGTGGCAGGCACTTCGTGTCGAACAGGCGGGCTTCGTGGCGGATCGGCAGGCGCTTGATGTCGGCGCGAGGAGTGGGGTCGATCGCGGTCAGTTCGCAGCTCAGGCCGTGACGCGCGATGGCGGCCGCCATGAAGCGGGTCGAGTGGCCGGAGCCGATCTCGACGATGCGCCTGGGGCGACAGGCCGCCACCATGGTGAACGCGAGCAGCCCATCCAGGCGGGGAAACCAATCCTGTTTGAAACGCGGCGCCGGTGGCTGACCGAGAAGAGGTTCCAGTATCTCCAGTTCGGCAGCGGCGCGTGTCAACCAGGCGAAGGCGGCAGTTTCATGCTGCCTCAACAGCCGCTCGATGGCCAAGCTGCGCCCAGGGCGTGCGCGATCGGCGTGTCGATAAGGAACGAGGAAGCCTTGAGGCCTGCGGTTGCCGACCAGGGACAGGAGTGCACCCAGTCGACGCCTGACCGGACGATCCAATTGCCAGCCCATACCCCCTGATCCTTAGAGCTTCAGCGTCATGCCTTCGCGCGCGGCGAAGGACCCAGGCATCGTCTCCTGCAATTGTCGGTCGATAGCGGCCAGGGCCTCGTCATCCCGCTCCGGATCGTGATGGAAGGTTACGAGACGCCGAGCCCCCGAGGCCTTGCAGAGGCGCACGCCCTCCTGCCAGGTCGAATGTCCCCATCCCTTGAACATGACGAATTCTTCGTCGGTATAGGTGCAATCATAAATGACGAGGTCGCTCTCGGCGATGAAGCCCGCGATCGATTCGTCGAGGCGCCCCACCCGATGCTCGGTGTCGGTAACATAGCATAGGGACCGGCCGTCGAACTCGATCCGGTAGGCGGTAGCACCCCCTGGGTGGTTGAGCGGTAATGTATGCAGGCGAAGCCGCTCGTCCCCGAGATCGATGTCCTGACCGGCGTCGAAATCGTTGAAGGCGATGCAGGCATGGAGAATATTGAGCGGTACGGGAAAGAAGGGTCGCTCCATGATCTTGTTGAGCACGGTCGAAAGCGTCGTGCCGTGGCGCTTTAGATGGCCGCTCCAGAGGCGCAGCCGATTGCCGGCGTTGTAGGCAGGCTTGAAGAATGGCAGCCCCGCGATGTGATCGAGATGCGTATGGGTCAGGAAAATGTGCGCATCGACACGTTCTCCGGATTGCACGAGGGATTTGCCCAGGGCGCGCAAGCCTGTTCCGGCGTCCAGTATGAGCCGCCGTGCACCGCAGCGGACCTCGACGCAAGGCGTGTTGCCGCCGTAGCGCACGGTTTCCGGCCCCGGACAGGCGAGTGTCCCGCGTACGCCCCAGAAGGTCACGGAGAATTCGTCGTTCATCCCGCTACGTCATTCGTCGAGGCCACCCCTTCCCAACAAGCAACAAAGCCGGCCGTCGCCAAGGGTCCATCCATCATGTGGCAAGGGCCTTTCGATAAATATAGTATCGGCCGGGTTGGATTTCTGCGGGCAGCGCCTGGGGCGATAAACCCTGGACGGAGACCGACTGGTCGGAGACGAGGCAACCACCGGGCGCTAGCAGGCGAGTGGCGTGGCGGCCGACCAGTGCCGCTGTCGATGCGTCGATCGCTGCGTCGCCGCAGCCAATGTCGCTATGAATGAGCGCTACGCTATTCGCCCATTGCTCGGCGGCAATGGGCAAGGTCTCGGCCAATTGCCCGCGGATGAGATCGGCGTCAGCCGGCATCGGCATGGCTTGTGGATTTGGTTGCCGCTCAAAGACGATGATGCGCCGTCCGGGAAGATGCTCGAGCAGATGATCGTAGGTCCGCCCGTTGCCAAGACCGAGCTCGATGACCAGGCCCGGCACGAGGTCGGGCATCACGAGGTCGAGACAGGCGCGCTGGGCCTGCAGGCGACGGATGAAGCTCTCAAGTCGGCTCATCGACCAGGCAGGCCGGTTCGCGGTGAGCCGAGGTCGTAGGGCCCGGCAGGGCAGCTGTTTCTTCGCCCGCAATCCCACCGCAAACGAATGCAAGGCCGCTCAGTCATGCCGCGCTGCCTGGCATGCTGACCGTTCGAAGGCTCGTCGTTAGCGCCCCCAGTATCGAGGCTGTTTCCAGCATCTCGTGGACGAAGGCGACCGTTTCAGGCTCCAGACGGTAGTCGGTCAAAAGCAGCATGTCGGCGCATGACCCCCGGCAGACAATCTCGATGACGACGCGGCCCAACATGGCGAACTCGACGACAACCGTCCATGTGGGATCGGGATGGCTCCTACTCTCTACCTCATCGCTAGGGACGAGTTCCTCGTCTTCGCCGGCCAGAATCAGTTGGGGGATGGCGGGCGCGACGATATTGATGGCCGGCCTCGCCGTAACTCCCAGGCGATGCACGTCCTCTTGCAAAGTCGAGGCCCCTCCGGCATCGCGGCGGCCGACCCGCGGACGCCCGCCTCCAGCTTCCTCTGTCTTTGCCTGCATGGCATCGGAAAGCCAAGCCCGCATCCGGCCTCTGGCGTTCCGCCGTTTGTCCATCTCCCGCGCCGCCGCCACAAATCCGAGGCCTTGTGGATGATGCGCCTGGAGGAGGGTTGCGATCTGCGAGGACGTAGGCATCGCGGCAGGAAAGGACGATTCAGCTGGTGAGGGATTTTCCGTCCCTATGCTCCCGCCGGTGGCGACGACAAGAATTCGCAAGGCCGCATCATTGTCCTGTGTCGACTTGGGCGAGTCGGCCAGGCTTTCGCCGAGACCGGCTGTCAGTCCCGCTGCCAGGCGGGCGGCGGCCTGTATCGTTTCTTGGGTAGCCAGATCGCCGACGGGTGGCGAGGCCACCTGTCCGGCCGTCTCCGGCATCGTCCGCCCGGACTCGATCAACAAGGTGGTAAGCGATGTCGTTGGCATCAGCAGATCACGCTCTGGCAAAGCTGCGGCTAACGCGTAGGGCGTTTCGGGCGCTTGGGCAATCGGGTGAGCCGGCCAGCCATGACCGGTCGGGCCGGCCTGAGAAGAGACGAGACCGATGGATTTGGCCGCCGTGACGGGCTGGACCTCATGGATCGGGCCTATGGAGGAGCTCAAGGGTGATGCCTCCCTCAGATCTGACCCAGGAACTTGATGCGCGCGCGAAGATGAATCTCGTTTTGCGACAAGACGGTCGTGGCGGGGCGATAGCGCTCGACGATGGCGCGAACGTAAGGGCGAATGCCGGGCGACGTCAGTACAACTGGTAATTCGCCGCGCATCGCCAGCTCCTCGAAGCGGGCATTCAGCAACTGGATGAAATTTTGGACCTCCGAGGGCAGCATGGCGAGTTGCCGATCCTCGCCGCCTGGACCGAGCGCATTATCGAAGGCCTGCTCCCAGGTCGCCGACAAGGTCAGGACGGCGATGAAGCCGTCCGTCCCGGCGGCAGCGCTGCAAAGCTGGCGGCTGAGACGGGTGCGGACGTGCTCGGTGATGAAGACGCTGCTCTGCGTCCGCGCCAGCGCCTCGCTGATAGCCTCGACGATCGCCTGCAGATCACGGATCGAGATCCGTTCCGCCAGCAGCTTTTGTAAGATCCGCTGGATGCCGGCCGTGCTGATCCGCGCCGGAGAGATTTCCTGCAGCAATTTCTGATAGGGCTCGTCCAGCCCCTTGAGAAGCTTTTGCGTCTCGGCCAGCGAGAGGAGTTCGGCGAGATTGTCCTTGATGATCTCGGTGAGATGCGTGGTGACGACCGTGGCCGGATCGACCACCGTGTAGCCCCGAAACACCGCCTCGTCCCGCAAGGATGGCGATACCCAGTTGGCTGGCAGACCGAAGGTGGGTTCGCGCCCTTCCTCGCCCGGCAACTCGACGGGTTCGCCGCGTGGGCTCATCACCATGAGTTGGGTCGGGCGCACCTCGCCCCGGCCGACATCCAGTTCCTTGAGCTTGAGGACATAGACGTCGGGTGGCAGGTGGATATTGTCCTGGATGCGCACCGAAGGCAGGACGAAGCCCAGGTCGGCGGCGAGCTGGCGGCGCAGCGACTTGATCTGATCGGGAAGGCGAGGGCCCTTGCCGTCGCCTAGCAGCCCGAGCAGGCCGTAGCCTAGTTCCAGACGCAAGGGGTCGATCTCAAGGATCTCGGCGATCGGCTGCTCGCTCGGCGGCACGGCCTGCTCGAGCGTGGCCTCCTCGGCTGGCGTCACCTTCTCGGCCTCATAGCCCCTGTAGGCCAGGTAGCCCGCACCGACGCCGATCGCCAGGAAGGGGATGGTCGGCAGGCCGGGAAAGACAGCCAGGAGGCAGGAGGCGGCGCTGGTCATGCCGAGTGCCTTGTAATAGTGGCCGAGCTGGCCAAAGAGCGCCCGGTCGGCGCGGCCGTTGACGCCGGCCTTCGAGACGAGAAGGCCGGCCGCCGTCGAGATGACCAGAGCCGGGATCTGCGAGACGAGGCCGTCGCCGATTGTCAGAAGCGTGTAGGTATGGACGGCCTGAGCGACGGAAATGCCCATTTGGCCGACGCCGATGACGATGCCTGCCACGAGATTGATGGCGGTGATGATCAGGCCTGCCACGGCATCGCCGCGCACGAACTTGGCAGCACCATCCATGGCGCCGAAGAAGGCGCTCTCGCCCTCGAGCTCGGTCCGGCGACGGCGAGCCACTTTTTCATCGATCAGGCCGGCGCCTAGATCCGCGTCGATCGCCATCTGCTTGCCGGGCATGGCATCGAGAGAGAAGCGTGCCGCCACTTCGGCGATGCGGCCCGAGCCCTTGGTGATGACGACAAAATTAACGATTACCAGGATCGCAAACACGATGACGCCGATCACGGCGTTGCCTTGCATCATGAAGCCGCCAAAGGCCTGGATGACGTGGCCGGCAGCCGACGGTCCCTCGTGTCCGTTACCCAGAATCAGGCGCGTGGAGCCGATATTGAGCGCCAGGCGCAGCATTGTCGCGATCAGGAGCACGGTGGGAAAGGCGCTGAAATCCAAGGGCCGCTCGATCAGGAGCGAAGTCAGGAGGATCAAGATCGCCAGCGTGATCGACAAGGCCAGCATCGCATCGAGCAAAAGCGGCGGCAGTGGCACCACCAGCATCAGGATGATGGAGATGATGCCGATAGCCAGAAGGACGTCCGTCTCGCGGACCAGCTTTCTGGCACCGTTGCCCAGGCTCTGCAGCGATAAGGCCGAATTCATGGATGCGAAACGCTCCTGGTAGCCGCCTTGGGAGATGCGGCGCTCTTGGTCTCACGGCTTACCACTTCATACTTAACGAAGGCTTAATGCCGACTGGGGCCCGCACGGCGTCCATGCTCGTCGTTGCGCGGGCTTGCGCATGTGCTAAAGCGGCGCGCCAAGCTGGCCGCGCTGTGTGCGGCCGGAAGGTTCGTTCTTGCCAGGAGCTTCGCCCCCATGTCCTATCCCGTCATCCGTATCAACGAGGGGCATGACCGGCGCCTGCGCAATGGCAGCCCTTGGCTCTATTCAAACGAACTGCAGATCGATAAGGCGGCCAAGGCGCTGCCGCCTGGCAGCGTCGTCCGCCTCGCCTCGCATGACGGGCGGGCATTGGCTCTGGCGCATTTCAATCCCCATTCCCTGATCGCCGCCCGTATTTTGACCCGTAACACCGACGGGCTGATCGATCAGGATTTCCTCCTGCGACGCTGCCGGCGCGCGCTCGAGCTTCGTGAGTTGCTTTATGCGACCCCGCATTATCGCCTCGTGCATGGCGAAGCCGACGGTCTGCCGGGCCTCGTCATCGACCGCTTCGGCGACACGCTGGTCGTCCAGCTCAACAGTGCCGGCATGGATGGCTTGGCAGCCGAGATCATCGGTGCACTTTCCGAACTCCTGGGCAGCGTCGACATCCATCTTCGCAAGGATGCCCCGGTCCGGCTCCTCGAGGGGTTGACGCAGGAGGAAGAGCCCGTCGCCGAAATGTCGGCGGCGCTCTCGACGATCGAAAATGGGCTCTCCTTCGCCATCGACACGGCCGGCGGCCAGAAGACGGGTTGGTATTTCGACCAGCGCGAGAACCGTGCCTTTGCCGCCAGTCTCGCCAAGGATGCGAGCGTCCTCGATCTCTACAGCTATGCGGGCGGCTTTGGGTTGACCGCGCTGGCAAGCGGTGCTCGCGAACTCGTTTGTGTCGACCGGTCCGAGGCGGCGTTGGCACTGGCCACGGCCAGTGCTGCGCTGCAGGGTGTCGAGGCGAAGATGCAGGTGCGCGTCAGCGATGCGTTTGCCGCATTGGACGAACTCGCGGCCGAGAAGCGCCGATTCGGTCTGGTCCTGGCCGATCCACCGCCCTTCGCGCGCAGCCGCAAGGATTTGCCCCAGGCGCTCAAAGCCTATCGCAAGGTGGCCCGCGGCAGCGCCTTGCTGGTGGCACCTGGCGCCTTTCTCTGCCTTTCCTGCTGCTCGCACAATGTGCCCGAAGAGGATTTCGCCCGTGAATGCTATGCCGGCATCCGCTCCGCCGGGCGCTCCGGGACCTTGATCCGGAGCGCTGGCGCCGCCGCTGATCACCCTATCCATCCGGCATTGCCGGAGAGTGCTTATCTGAAGTTCCTCGCCTATCGTCTGGATTGAGGTATTGTTGATCGTGCGTAATGATTGTTGTTGAGGGAGTAAATTTCTCCTAAAAGTAGAATTTCCGCGTCAGGGCATGGTGCCAAGGCGTTGTGGCATGTGAGCTGTGAGCCGTGCATGTCCGAGCACAGCCTTCAAGCGACCCCGCCTCTGGCCAGGAGCGTCGACGACAGCTTCGCCTTGGCGCTCGGGCGATCGCGGCGTGCCTTTGGCGAACTCGTCCTGGCCTCCGCCGTCATCAACCTCCTGGCGCTGGCCACACCGCTTTTCATGATGACCGTCTATAACAAGGTCATCGCGCACAGCGCCCTCTCGACCCTCGATGCCCTGGCGGTCGGCATGGGGGTGCTCATCCTATTCGAGATGATCCTGCGCGTCGTCCGTGGCCAGGTGGCGGCCCGCATGGGCGCCCGCCTCGACGTCGCGATTGGCGAGGCGCTCTTTCGCCGAGTCCTGCATCTGCCAGCCGGTGCCGTCGAGCAGCTGAGTGCTAGTGGTCTGGCCGACCGGTTTCGCAGCCTCGATCGGCTGCGCAGCTTCGTTGCGAATCAGTTGCCGATACTCTTCGTCGATCTGGCCTTCACCTTGGTCTTCCTCCTGGCACTCCTTGTCGTCTCGCCGGCCCTGGCGCTGGTGACCGCCATCTGCATGACAGGGTTCGTCGTGCTTACGACGCTCGCACACGGACGCCAGGCGCGCCTGCAACAAACGCTCGCGCGCGAGGCCGGCGCCAAGGCTGCCTGGGTCGACGAATCCATGTCGCAATTCTCGAGTGTTCGTTCGCTCGGGCTCGAGGAGATGGTGCGGTTGCGGTTCGAGCGAGGTCTCGTGGCGACCGCCTGGACCGCCTGGAACGTGGGTTCGCTCGGCAGCCTGACCGCTGGCATTGCCCAGATGCTCCAGGCGGCAGCCGCGGTCGGCATCGTCTATCTGGGGGCCCGGGAGATCATCGCGGGCTCGCTCACCATAGGTGGACTCGTCGCCGCCACGATCCTCTCGGGCCGCGCGCTGGCGCCGATGCGCCAGGCAGTGGGTGCTTTCGAGCAACTCCGCGATGCGCGCGATGCTTGGGTTCGGCTCAACGACTTGCCGGCCGCCGAGGCGCCGAGGCAGAGCCTGGCGTGGGCCGGCCGGATCGAAGGCAAGATTGGCTTTGAAAAGGTCAGTTTCAGCTACGAAGGCGGGCGCGGCCGCGTCCTCGATGCCTTTTCTCTCGAGGTCCGGCCCGGCACCATGTTGGCCATTGTCGGGCCGCCCGGCTCGGGAAAGAGCACGATCCTGCGCCTTTTGCTGGGTCTGGCCGTGCCCGAGACCGGTAAGATCACCATCGATGATCGCGATCTGGCCCACGCACCCATGGCTCAGGTTCGCCAGCAGATCGGTATCGTGCCGCAGGAGATCCACCTCTTCTCCGGCAGCATCGCCGAGAACATCTCGGCTGGTAGCCAAGCCTGCACGTTGGAGCGCATCATCGCCGCCGCCAAGTTCGTAGGGCTGCAAGAGATCGTCGAGCGCTTGCCGCAGGGCTACGAGACCAAGCTTGGAGAGCGCGGCAGCGGCCTCTCTCAAGGACAACGCCAACTCATAGCGATCGCGCGAGCTCTCGTGCGCAACCCGCGCATCCTCATCCTCGATGAGGCCTCAAGCGCTCTGGACGAGCACTCCGAGCGCCATCTGCTCGACAACCTGAGGCGGGCGGGGCGGGGCCGGACGATCTTGATGGTAACGCACCGCCCGGCCGTCCTCCTGGCCTGCGACGAGGCCATCGTCGTGGAACGTGGACGGTTGTCGTTCAAAGGATCGCCTGCCGAGGTGGCGGCGGTCGTTCGCGCCGACGTGGGCGCACGTGCGGCGCGGGCCGGCTGAGATGATATTGCCCGCCGTCGATCGTGCGCCGTTCGCGACCGCCGAGGAGTTCCTGGGTGCCCGCGCCTCGCGATCCTCCGTCGTTCTCATCGCGACCGTCACGCTGCTCCTGGCCGCGATCGGCGGCTGGTCGGCGATGGCCAGGGTGGAAGAAACGGTACGGGGAACGGGCCGCGTGACACCGACGGGCCAGGTCAAGGTCATCAACCATCCGAACGGCGGTCGGATTATCACACTGGACGTCAAGGAAGGTGACAATGTAGCGGCGGATCAGGTGCTGATCCGGCTGGACGGTGACCAGGTCGCTAGCGAATATGCCGAACTGCTCGGCCGTCTGCAGGTGGCGTCGCTTGAAACGGCTAGGCTCGAGAGCGAGGCGGCTGGTACGTCGCTGCATGTCGAGGCCGATCTTGCCGCGGCCCGGCCCGACCTCGTCGCGGCACAGGCAAGCCTCCTGCGCGCACGCACGGATGCTCTGCAGTCCCAGCGCCTCACGCTCACGAGATCGATCGAGTCGCGCCGGGGCGATCTTGCCAGTGCCGAAGCCGAGCGCGTCCGCGCGAAAGGCAGCCTCGTTCACCTGACGGATGAGTTAACCGCCGTGCGCGCCCTTTCCGAGCGCGGCCTCTATCCTCGGCTAAGGTTAATCGCGGCCGAGAAGGAAATGGCCGAAGCTCAGGGTAGCGCGCAGAAGGCCGAGGCTGCTCTGGACGTGGCAAGGGCTACTCTTGGGGCGGAACAGGCGAGGCTGTCCTCGCTCGACAAGCAGTGGCGCCAAGATGTGCTAACTCAACTCGAATCGAGCCGCAGCGAGCGCGATCGGCTGCGCGAGCAGGTGAACGCCAAGCGCTTGCAAATCAACGACGTTACCATCAAGGCACCGGTGGCAGGGACCGTGCTCGACCTCTCGGCCACGGCGGTCGGCCAGTCGATCGCGCCAAATCAGCCGATCATGAAGATCGTGCCTCGTGGCGAACCCCTGGAGGTCGAGGCGCGCATCCACAACGAGGATATAGGTCAGGTTCGTCCGGACCTGCCCGTCACGGTCAAGGTCCGCACCTTCGATTATCTCCGCTACGGCGCTCTACAGGGCAAGGTGGAGCGAATTGCAGCGGATGCGACGCGCGAGCCTGAAACGGGGAATTTCAGCTATGTCGTCAGCATTGCCATCGATCGCGACAGCTTGGGTGTGGGCAAGGAGCAACGCCTGATCAGCCCCGGCATGACCGTCGACGTCGAGGTCAATACTGGTATGCGAACGGTCTTTACCTACCTGACGGACCGGCTCTGGCATATGCGCGACACCGCCTTCCGCGAAGGCTAAAGTCGCTAGTCCGCCCGGGACCGGTTCAAGACGCGCTCATCCGAGCCTTTCCCCTGGTCGTCAAACACCGCCTCGCGTGTCGGCAGGATGAGGCGGAACGTTGTGCATCCGGGTTTGCTGCTGACAAGTTCGATCTCGCCGCCATGCGCTCGCATGATCTCGCGACAGACGACGAGCCCCAAGCCGCGACCGTCTGGGCGGTCATGCGGAACGAAGACATCGAAAAGGCTTGCCCGCTGGGCCTCGGGTATGCCGCGGCCATTGTCGCTTACATAGATCAAGGTTGCTCGATCACCCGGGTGGGCGGACACTTCGATCGATCCCGTCTGTTCGGTCGAGGCGTCGCGGGCGTTGCGCGTCAGGGCCAAAAGTACGCGAAAGAGATCGTTGCGATCGCCAAATGCCTCAAGATCGGGCGCGATTTTGATGGTCCATGCTTCCCGGGGTAGACCCGAGGCTGCCAGCGTCTCGCGCACCTCATTTACCATCGGCAGGAGCGCGAAGGGCTGCCATTCCGGCGCGCTCCGCCGGCCGCGGGCGAAGGTCGTGGCGTCGGCGCAGAGTCGAACCGCGCGGTCGAGCGCACCGACCAGGCGTGGGCCGACCTCGCGGGCTATGGGATCCTGGCTGGCTTCCAGTCGATCCGAGAGGAGAACCGCCGCAGAGAGAATGTTGCGCAGATCGTGGGTAATCTGGGTGACGGCTGCCCCCAGGGCCGCAAGGCGGTGGCGTTGCACAAGCGCCTGGCGGACATCGTCGCGCATCATGTTGAACTCCCGCTCGACGATGCCGATCGCGTCTCGCCTTTCGGCCGGGGGCGGGGGATCGCGGCTCGTATCGTCGGGTCGCCTGCGAAAGCGCGTCATGGCCAGCGCCAGGGCTGTCATCGGCAGCACGAACATGCGCCTGAGCGTCAAGAAGAGCACGATCCCAAGGATGGATGATATGAGAAGCGAGACCAGAAAGGTCCGTCCCGCATAGGTAAGCAGCGATTGCCGCATCGGATTCTCGTTGATCACGATGTCGACAATGACGTCATCGTCGAGCGGTGAGGTCGAGGTGATGCCCACCATGCGGTCGTGGCCGAAGAGGATTGTCGCGGCGGTATCACTGAATTGGCGCAAGAGGCTAGTCTCACGCAGATCGAAAACGCGCGTCGGGCTAAGGTGTGGTCCGAATTGCGCCCGCATCGTCGGGCCGCTGACGCTCACGCTGACGACGCCCACCTGGTCCAGCATGTGCTTGATCGTTTCGGGCGAGACATTGGTGGCACCGCCATTGACGGCTGCGACGGCTAGCTGGGCGGCGACGACGCGCTGGTCCAGATAGCTCGACCGGTAACTATCGAGGGCGGGAATGAAGATGAGCAACTCGCCCAAAAATATCAGGATGATGGCGATCACCATGATCTTTGCGGACAGCCCGCATTCCGGCAGCTGCTTCGTTGCATCGCTCATGCGCGTGCGTTCAAACTCCTCGACGTATCTTGAATGACTTTCAGTCCTTACGGGCTCGCGATAAGGCTGCCCAGCCCTGCCTCGTCCAGAGCTGTTGACCTCCGATGCCGTCTCCTCCCAGACCCCACGATGGGAGATGGCCCGGGCCGCTCGGTTGTGGTAGGTGACGTGCCTTGGACCGTTCGAGCCTCGAGGGTCGACGGCCGCTAATTGACATGACCGAGCACTGCCACTATAGCGCTCGCGGTCAAATTCGTCTTCTTTGTTAAGGGTGAATTCCAGTGAAGCGTACCTACCAGCCGAGCCGGCTCGTGCGGAAGCGTCGTCACGGCTTCCGGTCGCGCATGGCAACCGTCGGTGGCCGGAAGGTCGTCGCCACGCGCCGTGCACGCGGCCGTAGCCGTCTTAGCGCCTGATCGTCACGGTGACGTGGACGTTCCGTCCACGCTGACGCATGGGCCGGTACGGACCACGGTCCTGCGTCTCAAGCGTCGTCCGGACTTTTTATCGGCGGCGCGGGGCCAGCGCTGGAACGCTCAAGCCTTCCAGCTTCAGGCTGTCAGGCGTGCAAGTGCCATTGCGGATGCGAACGCGGCGCGAATCGGTTTCACCACAACGAAACGATTGGGCAATGCAGTCTGTCGCAACCGTATTCGACGTCGCCTCAAGGCGGCCTCCGCGGAAGTTGCCGAAGGCGTCGCATTGGCTGGTTATGACTATGTCTTCGTCGCCCGGCCGCCGGCGCTGATATGTGCGTTTGCGGATCTCAAGGCGGACATGGAGCGGGCCTTCGCGGGGTTGACACGCCGTCTGCGACGCGACGTTCCGGGCTGATGGATCGGCTAGTCCTGGGCTCGGTGGTTTTTTATCGCTTGGCGATTTCACCTTTTCTTCCGGCCAGATGTCGCTTCGTGCCAAGCTGCTCGGCCTACGCCGCCGAGGCTATAGGGCTGCATGGAGCCGGGCGGGGTGGCATCCTTACGCTAAAGCGGATACTGCGCTGCCATCCCTGGGGCGGCTACGGCTACGATCCAGTTCCGCCAGTGGCGGGATCGCGTGCGGCTTGGCCGGCTGAGAGGACCCAGGCGGCGAATTTGTCGTGCGGCGATGGCACATCGCCGACTTTGCCTGCTGGCGATGGCACATCGCCGACCTTGAAGGAGCCGACCGCTCGATGAGCGAACAACGCAATCTTATCGTGGCGATCGTGCTTTCGGTCGGCATCATCCTTGGCTTCCAGTATTTTTTTGCCTCGCCCAAGCGGCCGGACGCCGTCAAGACGGGGCAGCAGACCAGCCAGGGCGATGTGGCGAAATCGCCTGGAGAGCCCGGTGAGGCTGGCATGCCGCAAGGCAGCGCACCCTCGGCACAGCCAAGTGGCCCCGCGGCGGACAGGGCGGCTGTGCTGGCGCGCGAGTCACGCATCCCCTTCAGCAACGGCCGGGTCAACGGCACCATTTCCACCATCGGCAATCGGATCGACGATCTTAGCCTGGTCGACTACCGGGAGACGGTCGATCCCAAGTCACCGGAGATCGTTCTCCTCAGTCCGGCCGGCGCGCCGGATGCCTATTTTGGCGAGTTCGGCTGGGTCGGACCCGAAGGCGTGAAGCTGCCTGACGCGTCGACGCAATGGCAGGTCGAAGGCGGTGAGAAGCTGACGCCATCGACGCCGATCACGTTGCGCTGGGACAATGGTGCGGGTCTTGTCTTCGAGCGCCGCTTGGAACTGGACGGCAACTACATGTTCACCGTCACCCAGAAGGTGACGAATAACGGTTCGATGGCTGTCGAGCTTTATCCCTACGGTCTGGTCAGCCGATGGGGCACGCCGCATTTGCTCGGCTACTATATTCTGCACGAAGGCCCTGTGGGCGTTCTCGATGGCAGCCTGAGGGAGCCTGCCTATAAGGACCTCGTGAGCGACGGCAAGCTGGACTTCGCCGGCACCGGTGGCTGGCTCGGGTTCACCGACAAATATTGGTTGGCGGCCGTCATCCCCGACCAGTCCGGAAAGGTGAACGGCAGCTTCCGGCATAACTTGGTCGGCACCGAGGATCGCTATCAGTCGGATTTTCTTGGCGGCGCGCTGAAGGTCCCCCCCGGCGCCAGTGCCGAGGAAACCAGCCGGATGTTCGCCGGTGCCAAGGAAGTCGACAAGCTGGATGCCTATCGCGACCAATATGGCATCCCGCTCTTCGATCGGGCAGTCGATTTCGGCTGGTTCTATTTTCTGACCAAGCCAATCTTCTACGTCCTTGATTTCTTCTACAAGTTCACCGGTAATTACGGCATCGCGATCCTGCTCTTGACCCTTTGCGTCAAGCTGCTCTTCTTCCCGCTCGCCAACAAATCCTATCGCTCGATGAGCGCGATGAAGCGGCTCCAGCCCAAGATGACGGAGCTGCGGGAGAAATACGGCGACGACAAGATGAAGATGAATCAGGAGCTGATGGCGCTCTACAAGCGGGAGAAGGTCAATCCGATGGCCGGCTGCTTGCCGATCGTCGTGCAGATTCCTGTCTTCTTCTGCCTCTATAAGGTGCTGTTCGTGAATACGGAGATGCGGCATGCGCCCTTCTTCGGCTGGATCCACGATCTTTCGGCGCCGGACCCGACCACGATCTTCAATCTGTTCGGTCTCCTGCCGTTCACGCCGCCGCATGCCCTAATGATCGGCGCCCTGCCGCTCTTGATGGGCATCACGATGTTCCTGCAGACGAAGCTGAACCCGCAGCCCGCCGACCCGGTGCAGGCCAAGGTCATGCTCTTCCTGCCGGTGATCTTCACCTTCCTGTTCGCGACGTTCCCGGCCGGCCTCGTCATCTACTGGACCTGGAACAACATCCTCTCGATCACCCAGCAATGGGTGATCATGAAGCGGATGGGTGTTCCGGCCGGCTGACCGATGCCGAAGGGAAGGCACGCATGCAGGACCTGAATCAGCCGACGCCCGAGGCCCTCGAGGAGGGCCGCCTGCTATTCGCGCAGGCCTGCACCTTCATGCTGGGCGTCGTGAACCTGCGCGGCCTGCCGCCGATGGACCAGCCCGAGATCGTCTTTGCCGGGCGTTCCAACGTCGGCAAGTCCAGTCTCGTCAACGCGCTCACGGGCCGCAATACGTTGGCCCGTACCTCGAATACGCCCGGCCGTACGCAGGAGATCAATTTCTTCGATCTCGCAGGGCGGCTGAGGCTTGTAGATGTGCCCGGCTATGGCTTTGCCCAGGCGCCTAAGGCGAAGGTCGAGGCCTGGACGGATCTGGTTTTCGCGTATCTGCGCGGTCGCGCCAGCCTGCGTCTCGCCTGCCTCCTGATCGATGCCCGGCACGGCTTGAAGACGGTCGACGACGGGGCCATGGAGCAGCTTGGCCGGGCGGCAGTGCCCTTCATGGTCGTGCTTACCAAGGCCGATCTCGTCCGGCCTTTGGAACTGGAGCGGATCGTCGGGGCTGTGCGAGGCGGGCTGCGCAACCGGATCGGCGCCCTGGCCGAGCCCGTGCTCACCAGTTCACGCAAGGGACAGGGCATCGCGGAGCTGCGCGCGATCCTCGCCACCTACGCCGCAGCGGCTGAGCGAGGAGTAAGCCCGTGACCAAGACCGCCACCGAGACTCCGGCCATAGCCGAGGTCCTGATCGAGGCGCTTCCCTATATGCGCCGCTATCGCGGAACGGTGATGGTGGTCAAATATGGCGGCCATGCGATGGGGGATGAGAACGCGGCGCGGGATTTCGCGCGTGACGTCGTTCTCTTGAAGCAGATCGGCATCAATCCCGTGGTCGTCCATGGTGGTGGCCCGCAGATCAAGGCGATGCTCGACCGGCTCAAGATCCAGTCCGCCTTCATCGACGGCCTGCGAGTGACGGATGCGGCCACCGTCGAGGTTGTCGAGATGGTCCTGGCCGGCAAGATCAACAAGGAGATCGTCAGCGCTATCCAGTCGGCCGGCGGCAAGGCTGTGGGTCTTTCCGGCAAGGATGGCATGCTGATCGAGGCCCGGAAGGTCTCGAGGACCCAACGCGACCCCGATTCCAACATCGAGCGCGTCGTCGATCTTGGGTTCGTGGGGGAGCCTTCGCATATCGACCGCTCCATACTGGATGTGTTCGTCGGCACCGACATCATCCCGGTGATTGCGCCGATTGGCGTCGGCGTGGATGGCCAGACCTACAATATCAACGCCGATACCGCAGCCGGAGCCATCGCTGGCGCCCTTTCGGCCAAAAAGCTCCTCATGCTGACGGATGTGCGCGGTGTCCTGGATGCCGGCAAGAACTTCCTCGCGAGCCTCACCGCCACGGAGGCGCGCCGGCTGATCGCGGATGGCACGATTTCGGGCGGCATGATCCCCAAGATCGAGACCTGTCTGGCCGCGGTCGAGGCCGGCGTCGAGGCAGCGGTCATCCTGGACGGCCGCGTGCCCCATTCGATCCTTCTCGAGCTCTTCACCGAGGGCGGCGGCGGCACCCAGATCGTGGCAAGCTGACGCTCGCTCGGGGATCCGGCCAGATCGAAGTCCTTAAGCCGGCTGGATTCAGAGCCAGCCGCCTTGGCCGGCCAGATCTTCAGGCCGCACCTGATAGAGCCATGTCTCGGACAGGGCCTTGCCGCCGGCGTCCTTGAGCTGCAGGCGCAGCTCCACCGCCTCGTTCACCCCCCGCATGTCGAGGTCGAAGATCGCTGCCCAGCGCTGGGTCGTCGGGATCTGATAGGTATAGGCATGGTCGATTTTGCCGGCCGAGGCGCTGATGTCTGGGACTGGCCGCTTGTCCTGGCTGAAGGTCGCGAGCGGCGTGCCCTCGAATTCGACAAAGAACTTCTTTGTCCCGGCCGGATGGGGAAAGCCCGGCTCGCCACCGCGGCCGATCCTGGTCGCCCGGACATGCGCCAGCGAGGCGTCGGCGACCGGGCTGCTCGCTCGCCAATGTTGGCGGTAATGCGCCGTGATTTCCGCCCCGGCTTTCGGTTCTGCCGGCCCGTTCCAGAAACAGGCGATATTGTCGTAGATCTCGTCGTCCGTCGGGATCTCGACTAATTGTATCGTGCCCTGACCCCAGTTGCCGACCGGCTCGATCCACAACGAGGGCCGGCGCTCATAGGCCGCGTAGTCGAGATAGTGTTCGAGATTGCGATCTCGCTGCATGAGCCCGAAGCCCTTGGGGCCCGTATCGGCGAAGGACGATACGACGATGCGGCGCGGCGTAGCGAGGGGCCGCCAGAGTCGCTGATTGTCCGACGTCCAAATTTCGAGTCCGTCGGAATCGTGGACTTCCGGCCGCCAGTCTTCCTGGAAGCGCTTATAGTTCTCGCCCATCCAGAACATGGAGGTCATGGGTGAAAGACCGAGGCGGCGAACGTCCTGGCGCAGGAAGAGGTGCTTTTCGACCTCGACGATATCGCCGTCCTTCTGGCTGAGCGTGAAGCGATAGGCACCCGTGATGCTCGGCCCGTCCAGGAGGGAATAGATCGTCAATTGCTGGTCGCCTGATTTCGGCGTCTCGAACCAGTGCTGGGTGAAGTCGGGAAACTCCTCGTCCTTGTCGCCGGTATTGACGGCGATGCCTCGTGCCGAGAGCCCGACCTGACCAAGGTCGCCGCGAGCCCGCCAGTAAGAGGCGCCAAGCCAGGTCGCCCAGGGCTCCGTCTTCGTCCAGTCACCTGACTCGCGCGAATCCTGCACCCAGAAGCCGGCAAAGGCGCCGGGCTGGCTGGGCAGTGCCTTCATCGGATGGTCGTCGGGAATATTGAAATAATCCGGCGTGTAGAGGATCTCGCGTGCCTGGCCCTCAGCTACGACATTCATCCGCACACTTTTGGGGAAGTAGCGCCCGACCAGCTTGAAGGTGATCGGATAGAGCCCCGGCCCGTCGGCGAAGAGGGCGGCCTCCGGCTTGTAGGTGATGCGTCCATAGGGCAGCACGTCGTTCTGCTGGACGATTGCCGGATCGGGCGTTGGTGGCGCCTGATAGGGCGCGCGAGAGAGATCGCGGGCCTTTGCGATCAGCTGATCATAGCTGAAGGGAGTGGGGTCGCCGAATTTGAGCAAGGTCGTTGCCGCTGTCGCCGGGGGGGCCTTCATTGTAGAACTTGCACCCAGCACGCCGGCGCCAAGCGCCCCTTTCACGAAATCACGCCGCCTCAAGGAGAAGAACATAGTATTATGGCACCGGTCAAAAATGAGTGAGTGGCGGACAGATGCTCTTTCGTACCCGACCGTCGCATCGAGCGGGCGAGCGATGCGCCGTGGGCCGAGAAGATGCCGGCGCCCGGTGCTCGCCATCTAACCAAGCCCGTGTTAAGTGAACTTCGTGCTGCTGGTTTCCATCAGGCACCCCTTGTTCCCATCAATGAGCGGCAGAGAAGACTTGCCTTCGGCCGAGATCGCACGCCCGCCTTTGACTGTCCTGCTCGCGGCCCCGCGCGGCTTTTGCGCCGGAGTCGATAGAGCGATCGCCATCGTTAGGCAAGCGATCAGGGACAATGGCGCGCCTGTCTATGTGCGCCACGAGATCGTGCATAACCGGCACGTCGTCGACGAACTGAAGGATCTAGGGGCCATTTTCGTCGAGGAGCTTGACGAAGTGCCCGATGGTGGCCTCGTGGTCTTCTCGGCTCATGGTGTGCCCAAAGAAGTTCCTCACGAGGCCAAGCGCCGCCGGCTCCTCTATGCCGATGCGACCTGTCCTCTGGTCTCCAAGGTGCATCGCGAGGTCGAGCGTCACCACAAGACCGGCTGCACCGTCCTTTTGATCGGCCATGCCGGGCATCCCGAGGTCATCGGCACGATGGGTCAGGTGCCCGAAGGCTCCGTCCTGCTCATTGAGACCGTGGAGGATGCAAAGACGGTAGTCGTGCCCGATGCCGGGCGGATCGCTTATTCGACACAGACGACTCTCTCGGTCGCCGATACTGCCGATATCGTCTCGGCCTTGAAGGCGCGCTTTCCGCGCCTTGAGGGACCCCGCAACGAGGATATCTGCTATGCGACCACCAATCGGCAACAGGCGGTGGCAGCAATCGCGCCCGAGGCCGATCTCGTTTTGATCGTGGGCGCGCCCAATTCGTCGAACTCCAAACGGCTGGTCGAGGTGGCTCTCAAGGCTGGTAGCTCCCGCTCGGAGTTGATCCAGAACGAGGGCGAGATCGACTGGGCCTGGTTTAAGGATGTGCGCACTGTCGGCCTGTCGGCTGGCGCCTCTGCTCCGGAAAGGCTCGTCGATGAGGTGATCGCCGCGATTCGCGATCGCTTTGCTGTCGAGATCGTCGAGCGACGGATCTCGGACGAGAATGTCTTCTTCCGCGCGCCGCCGACGCCCAGGCGGCCCGCTCTGGTCTAGGCAAAGTCAGCGGTCGGATATTTTCATGGCGGTCTACACTCCAGTCGAGCGGTCGGCGCTCGACGCTTTCCTTGCCGCCTACGATGTTGGCACCGCGATCGATCTCGTGCCCATCCAGGAAGGCGTGGAGAACTCCAACTACCAGCTCGTCACGACATTCGGCCGGTTCATCTTGACGATCTATGAGAAGCGCGTCGATCCTAGCGACCTGCCTTTTTTCCTGGGCTTGATGCTGCATCTGGCGGAGCATGGTCTGCCTTGCCCGCTGCCAGTACGCGGTGCCGACGGAACGATGCTGCGCGAGCTTGGCGGCAAGCCGGCCGCCATCGTCACGTTCCTGGACGGACGCTCGGCCCGACGTCTCACATCGCAGCATTGTCGGATGGTGGGTGCCGCCTTGGCCTCGATGCACCTTGCCGGCCAGGGCTTTTCGATCAGGCGCGCCAATGCCCTGGCACTGCCGGGCTGGCGCGAACTCGCCACGCGCTGTGCCGCGCGTGCCGACGAGGTGGCACCGGGGCTGGCGGCGGAGATCGAGAGCGAGATCTCGATCATGGCCGAGTCCTGGCCGCACGATCTGCCAGCCGGCGTCATCCATGCCGATCTCTTTCCTGACAACGTCTTTTTCGCCGGTGGGCGTGTCTCGGGCCTGATCGACTTCTATTTCGCCTGTGACGATCTGCTGGCCTATGATTTGGCAATTTGCTTGAATGCTTGGTGCTTCGAGCTTGATGGTGCTTTCAACATCACCAAGGCCAGGGCGCTGGTCGAGGGTTATCGCGCCAACCGACCCTTGAACGATGCGGAGCTCGGCGCCCTGCCGATCCTGGCGCGCGGCTCGGCCCTCCGCTTCATGCTCACGCGCCTTTATGACTGGCTCAATCAAGTCGAAGGCGCGCTCGTGAAACCCAAGGACCCGTTGGAATATTTGAAAAAGCTGCGCTTCCATCGAGGCGTCCAGGGAGTGACAGCCTATGGCCTCTAAGTCTGAGGCGCCAACGGACGAGGCGGTCGAGATCTTTACCGATGGCGCCTGCAGCGGCAATCCGGGGCCGGGTGGTTGGGGCGCCATCCTGCGCTGGCGCGGCCATGAGCGCGAACTCTCGGGCGGGGAGCTGCTGACCACCAACAACCGCATGGAGTTGCTGGCGGCGATCTCTGCGCTGGAGACTCTTTCCCGGCCGATGACGGTGGCCCTTCACACCGACAGTCAGTATTTGCGTCAGGGGATCATGACCTGGCTGCGCGGCTGGAAGGCGCGTGGCTGGCTGACGGCCGATAAAAAGCCGGTCAAGAACAAGGATCTGTGGGAGCGCCTCGATCTCGCGGCCGGCCGCCACGAGATCGTCTGGCACTGGGTGAAGGGCCATGCGGGCCATGTCGAGAACGAGCGGGCCGATGTCCTGGCGCGTCAGGCGATTGCCGAGATACGTGGCAAGTCAGCCGCAGCATCCTGAACTCGGCGGCCCGAGCGTCGTCGAGGGTTGGGGGGCGCGGGCTAGAGCTTGTCCAAGATGGTCTGGGCGTCGCTGACTTCCATGACACCCGGCGCATCTTCGATGTTGAGTTCCTTAACGATGCCATCTTCGACCAGCATCGAATAACGTTTGCTGCGCGTGCCGAGGCCAAAGCCCGAGCCATCGAAGTCGAGGCCGATCGCCTTGGTGAACGTGGCGTTGCCGTCGGAGAGCATCAGCACCTTGCCAGCCGCATTCTGCTGTTTTGACCAGGCATCGAGTACGAAGACATCGTTGACGGCGACGCAGGCGATCGTGTCGATGCCCTTGGCCTTAAGCTGGTCGGCCTTGTCCAGATAGCTCGGCAGGTGGCGGGCATGGCAGGTGGGAGTGAAGGCGCCAGGAACGGCGAAGATTACGACTTTCTTACCGGCCGTGAGAGCCTCGGTGGTGATCTCCGTGACCCCGTCTTCGGTCCGCGTCTTGAAGGTTGCGTCTGGGAGTTTGTGGCCACTGGCAATCGTCATGGTGAGCATCCTGGTTGAAGGTCGCGCTGGCCGCCCCGAGGCTGATGCCAGCGCGACCTACCATGGCGAAGTGGAAGCAGGGGCGCAATCGGGCGGTGCTGGCAAGGCTCTGTTAATCTCTTTTCCTTACTCTGCGGCAGGGTGGCACCGGGACGATGTCCGCATCGCCTGGGCCCTTTTTGCAAGCCTTGCTGGTGGGTGTCGTCGCGGATGGATGATGGGCGGTTTTTTTCGCGTCTGACCGGTGCGATGCTCGTGGTGCTGGCTATCGTCCTGATCGTCGCGGTCCCATGGACACGCGCTAGGGCAGACGAGGCTCCGCTCGACATCAAGGACGTCTGTACGGCGGCGATCCTTCAAGCCGAGAAGTTGGAGAACATTCCTGAGCGCCTGCTGCTGGCCGTGGCCATGGCGGAATCGGGGCGCTGGGATAAGGCCGCCAAGCAGAGCTATGCTTGGCCCTGGACCGTGACGAATGGCGGGGCAGGCAGTTTTTTCAAGAGCCGCGAGGAAGCGCTGCAGCAGGTGAGCAACCTGCAGGCCGCAGGTCAGTCGAATATTGATGTGGGGTGCATGCAGGTCAATCTGCGCGCCCATCCACGCGCCTTTCCCGATCTCATCACTGCCTTCGATCCTGTCAGCAACGCACAATACGCCGCGCATTTTCTACATGCCCTGTTCCAGGAGACGGGCGATTGGTCAAAGGCCGTGGCCTATTACCATTCGAGGACCCCGGAGCGGGGCTCGGCCTATCGCGACCGTGTCTACGCCAAGCTCGAAAAGCTGAGCCCCTCCGACCCGGCGCTGGCGGCAGCACGGCTGCCCGAGGCACCGTTTGAACCGTTGAGCCATGACGACACGGCTGCGGCGCAAAAGGTCATGAGGATCTGGCACTGGCTGCGCGAGGGACAGCGCAGTTCCCTGGTCGCGCAGGCGAATGCCGCCGAGAGTCGATCCGTCGAGCCGGTGGCCGTAGCCGAGACAAGGCGGCTCAATGGCGCTGGCGGTATCGGTGTCGGCAGGCTCTTGGGCCGGGCTGCTCTTCCGATTGCGGTGCGCTAGCGCCGACGTGGCAAGAGAAGTGGCAAGCTGGGCGACGCGTCACCTTGTGGCTGGCCGCATGACACTCTATCTCGGAGATCCATGGACTCCTCGAGCTTGAACCCTGACGAACTCGCCGGCCGGCTGCTTCTCGCGACGCCGGCGATAGGCGATCCGCGCTTTAGTCACAGCGTGATTTTTCTCTGCGCGCATTCTGATCAGGGTGCGATGGGGCTGGTCGTGAACCAGTTGAGCGAGGGTGTGCGCTTCAAGTCGATCATGGAGCAGTTCGACCTGCCGGCAAACCGGGAGCCGGAGCGAGAGGTTCCGGTGCATGTGGGCGGCCCCGTCGAGGGATCGCGTGGCTTCGTCCTCCACACACCTGATTTCGTGCGCGAATCGACGTTGATCATCGACGATCATTATGCGCTGACGGCGACGGTCGACATCCTCAAGGCGATTGCCCTGAATGAGGGGCCAAGGCGCTGCGTCTTCGCGCTTGGTTACACGGGCTGGGCGCCGGGCCAGCTCGATGCCGAGATCCGCGATAATGGCTGGCTGGTAGCCCCGGCGGATGTCGAATTGGTCTATGGCGGTGAGCACGAGCAGAAATGGTCGAGGGCCATGGGGCGACTGGGCATCGATCCCGGGCTTTTCTCCTCCGTGGCCGGCCACGCCTGAATTCATGGAGGATGTCGATCTATCGGCCATCCTGCGCGAGACCCGCAGCATCGCCGTTCTTGGTGCCAGCACCAATCCGGCCCGTCCATCCCACAGCGTGACCGGCTATCTCGTGAGCGCCGGCTTTGCGGTCTATCCCGTCAACCCGGCTTGTGCCGGTCAGCACCTCTTCGATCGATTGGTCCTCCCTGACCTCGCGGGCCTGGGCTTCGTGCCGGATCTGGTCGATATCTTTCGCCGCAGCGAGGAGGCCGGAGCCCTGATCGATGCGGCGGTGGCGATGGGCGTGCGGTGCGTGTGGCTGCAGCTTGGCGTGCATGCCGACGCGGCATCGTCGCGCGCTCGCAGCGCGGGAACGATCGTGGTCCAGGACCGCTGTCTGAAAGTCGAACACGCCCGGCTGATGGGCCATAGCGCTTAAATGCCTGATCCCGCTTGCACCCATGCGCCATGCTTGAGAGCATGCTGAAAAGGGGAGGGCACAAATGTCAGATGAATGGGGTTTCGAAACGCGGGCCGTGCATGTCGGGGGCGGTCCGGACCCTGCAACCGGTGCCAGGGCGGTGCCGATCTATCAGACGACTTCCTACGTCTTCGAGGATGCGGAGCACGCCGCTGCGCTCTTCGATCTGCGGCAGTTCGGCAATATCTATAGCCGTTTGACCAATCCTACGGTGTCGGCGCTGGAGGCGCGGATGGCCGCGCTCGAGGGCGGCTCTGGGGCCTGCGCTACGGCCTCGGGCCATGCAGCGCAGTTCCTTACCTTCTTGAACCTGTTGCAGCCGGGCAATCATGTCGTGGCTGGTTCCAAGCTATATGGCGGCTCGATCTCGCAGATGCGCCAGACCTTCCCGCAATTTGGCTGGGAGGTGAGCTTCGTCGACCAGCGCGACCTCGCAGCACTGGAGATGGCGATTCGCCCCAGCACGCGAGCACTCTTCGTCGAGAGCGTCTCCAATCCCGATGGGATCGTGGCCGACATCGAGGCGATTGCCAGGATCGCGCACGCGGCGGGCGTGCCGCTGATCGTCGATAACACGCTGCCCACGCCCTATCTCTGCCAGCCGCTGCGCTGGGGAGCCGATATCGTCGTCCACTCGCTCACCAAGTATGTGGGCGGTCACGGCAACTCGATTGGCGGTGTCATCGTCGAGGGTGGTACCTTCGATTGGGACAACGGCAAGTTTCCGCTCATGACGGAGCCTAGCGAAGCCTATCACGGGTTGCGATTCTACGAGACCTTCAAAGGCCTGGCCCTTACCGTGCGCAACAAGGCGATAGGCCTGCGCGACATTGGCCCGGCACTCTCGCCCTTCAATGCGTTTCTCCTCTTGCAGGGCACCGAGACGCTCGCGCTGCGCATGGATCGGCACATCGCCAACGCCGACAAGGTCGCCGCCTGGCTGGAGACGCGACCCGGGGTCGCCTGGGTCTCCTATGGGCGTCTGCCAGCGAACCGGACGAAAGTGGCCGAGAAATATTGCCCGCGCGGTCTGGGCTCGGTCTTCACTTTCGGTCTCGAGGGGGGCTACGAGGCCGGGGTCCGGATCGTTAACGCCTGCAAGCTGCTCTCGCATGTGGCCAATATCGGCGATACGCGCTCGTTGATCATCCATCCAGCCTCGACGACGCATCGCCAACTAAGCGATGCGGAACGCCGGGCGGCTGGCGCCGGGCCGGACGTTGTCCGCCTCTCGATCGGCATCGAGCGTGCGGAGGATATCATCGCCGACCTCGATCAGGCGCTTTGCGCTCTCGGTTGAGAACGGCGCTCAATGGCCGCGCGCGGCCTCCTCGAAGAGGGGAAGGAGCGGCTCGCTGGCCCTGGGACCAAAGATGCCAAGAATGCTGGCAGCGGACGCCGATGCCAGACGGCCGGAGGCCTCGAGGTCGAGCCCGGCCGTCAGGCCGCGCAGGAAGCCGGCGGCGAAGAGGTCGCCAGCGCCTGTCGTATCCAGTACTGTCGGGCAGGGTGAGGCCGCGATGTCGATGCGTCGCTCGCCCTTGACGATGACCGAGCCCAGGGCGCCTCGGGTCAGGGCAGCGATCTCCACATGGGGCGCGATCGCCTGAACGGCTGCATCGAAATCATCTGTCTCGAAGAGCGCGGTGATCTCCGCCTCGTTGGCAAAGAGGATATCGACGCGGCCATGGATGAGATCGAGGAACTCGCTCCTCCAGCGACCGACGCAGAAGGGGTCGGACAAAGTGAGGGCCACTTTGTTGCCGACTTTGTGCGCGATGTCGGCGGCCTTGATGCAGGCAGCCTTGGCGGCGGGCTTGTCCCAGAGATAGCCCTCAAGATAGACGACGTGGCCACTAGCGACGAGAGCCTCGTCGACGTCGTCCGGGCAAAGCTCGACACAGGCACCCAGATAGGTCTGCATCGTGCGCTGCGCATCCTCCGGCACGAAAACGAGGCAGCGCGCGGTGGGCGGCCCGCTCGTGGCGGGCGCGTTCTCGAAGGTGACGCCCGAGGCCCTGAGATCATGCGCGAAGATCTTGCCGAAGGCGTCGTCATGGACCCGGCCGATAAAGGCAGCCTTACCGCCCAGCGAGGCAATGGCGGCAACCGTATTCGCGGCGGAGCCGCCCGAGACCTCGCGCGCCGCGCCCATCTTGGCATAGAGAAAATCGCTGCGCTCGCGATCGACCAGCGTCATCGTCCCCTTGGCGAGGCCGAGCTCGGCTATCTGTTGATCGCTCGCGGCGGCAAGAATGTCGATGATCGCATTGCCGATCCCGACGACATCAAAAGATTGGCGCGCGCTTGAAATCGTCATCGAGGGCTTCGTCTCCAAAGGGCAAATCGCAATGTCGTGCCGGCCTTATAGCGTCCGCGAAATCGATTTGTACGGTATGGCCTCGGATTTGTCTTTGCGCTACGGTTTGACTTGCCGTCGTGCTTGCGCATAACACTTGCCTCACGTCGCTTGCCGAGCGGTCACTCCGGCCGTTCAAGACGACCAGAACCAGAGGGCTGTTGAATGTTCCGTAGGAAGGAGAACGAGCCCGCCCGTCCGGCTGGCAGCGAGACCAAGGTGGATAGCACGATCGGGCGGCCAGCTTTGGACGTGAAGTCGCAGCCAGAACTGCCGCGTCGCCAGGTCGATCTGCCGACTGCGCCCAGCGCGTTCGCTGAGAAAGCCGAGCCCAAGAGCGATCCAGCCGAGACCAAGAAGCTGATCGTCGGGCCGGGTATCAGCCTTGCGGGCGAGATCACCGCCTGCGATCGCCTGATCGTGCAGGGCAGTGTCCAGGTCACGTTGAACCAGACCAAGGCGATCGAGATCTCGGAAGAGGGCCGTTTCACCAACGGCAAGGCCGAGGTCGAGGAGGCGGACATTAGCGGCCTCTATGAGGGCGAATTGACCGTCAGAAAGCGTCTGATCATCCGCTCGTCCGGCCAGGTCAAGGGTACGGTTCGCTACGGCGAGATCGAGATCGAGACGGGGGGTAAGCTCTCGGGCTCCGTATCGATGCTGACCGACAAGGCTTCTTGAGCCAGGCTCCATTCGGCTTCGAACATGGCGTTAGATGGTTGGTGCGCGGGGTCGAGATTTCTCGGCCCCATGCTTTTTCTCGGTATGGCAACGTTGCTCGGTGCCTGTGCCGATATGAGCGATTCGACCGGCGGGGGAGCGCCTGGGGCTTATGGTGCGCGGCCCGTATTGGGCATGACGCCTGCAGCCGTGCGCAAGCTTCTGGGCGAGCCCGCGCTCCGGCGTCCGGAACCGCCCGGCGATTACTGGCGCTACAGTCTCGATGGATGCGCGCTCGGCCTGTTCCTGTTCAAGGAGCAGGGCGCTAGCGAAGAACACGTCACCTATTACGACGCGCGTTCACTGGTCGCCGGCACGGATCGATGCGCTACATGGCGCGCTCGGCTGGGACCGCCGACGGCTCCGGGCGCCTGATTCAGTCTGGCTGCCAGCCGATGACGAAAAGAATGTCGAAGCTCGCCGGCAGACGGCCCGTCGCCAGCCCGAAATTTGCCACATAGGCCGACTGGGTCGCCTGTAGAAGGGCGCGGTTCAGAGGTGGCTGATCCTTCGCCTGAACCAGGAGACTGGTTTCGGCCATCGCCCGCAGATCGCGAATGAGCGCCAGGACGTCTGGATAGGTGACGTCGATGCGATCCAGGTCCGCCATCGGCAGCGCAAAGCCGGCGCGCTGCATGAGGGCTCCCATGTCACGCACGTCGATTGACGGATGGACCCGGGCGGCAGCGCCTCCGCTGCTGGCGAGTTCTGCCTGAGCCAGCGCAAAACGGAGCTCGTGTAACGTGTCGCCGCCGGGCAGGGCCGCTAGGAAGAAACCCCCAGGTCGCAGGCAAAGTCGGATCTGGCTGAGCGCGCCCGGCAGGTCGTTGAGCTTGTGCAACGCCATGACGCTGAGGACGGCATCGAAGCTGGCTGGCTTGAACGGCAGCCGCTCCTCGTCGAGGACAAGGCAGCAGCCTTGCTTTTCCAGTGTTGCCGAGGTCAGATCGCTCTCGATGAGAACAGGCGGCAGGCGCCCGATTGCGGCCAGCGCATGGCGCAGGATGCCATGCGTGCTGCCGAGCTCGAGCACGCGCTCCGTCGGACGCGCAATATCGGCAAATCGTTCCGCTAGGCGGGCAGCAAGCTCTGGCCGCAGGAAATCCGTAGCCGCAGGCGCCTCAAGCCGGGAGCGGCGCATTCTTGCGCGGCGACGATCGAAAATTTGCGGAACGGACAACGACTTGCTCGCGGACAGGCTGAAAAGAAACCACCGGCTCAGGTGGTGGAGCAGAGGTAAGCCCTGTCCTCGGTTCGATCAATGCGGCCAGTAAAGGTAGCCCATCGCTTTGCCGCCGGCGCCAGTCGTGCCATGGGCCTTTTGCTTGCCGGCAACCATCAGCGCCGGGCTTAAGCCGCTACCTGCGGGCGGCGCGCGCTCTGGGCCGCAGATCGCCGCAAGCCCGGTACTCAGCATCAAGATTGCCGGTGAAGCGGGTTGCCGATGTAGCCCGCAATGCGGAAAATTCCGATAAGATCGCTCTGGTCACCACCGTCACGACCATCGCCGCCCTCAAGCCAGACACAGACATAGTCGGATAAGGCAGCCACGCTCTTCGCATCGACATCGACATACTGCCGCATGAGGAATGCCCCGTCGACCAGCGTTCCGGCAGAGTACTCCAAGAAGCTCTCCCGCCGGTTGATATCGAGACGGTGTCGAAGATCCCGCTTAGATCGATCTTGGCTTCCACCGTGTTGCGATGTTGCGCTGCCTGGCATTGTGCTCGGTTCACGTTCCCTGATCATAGCTCATCGACAGAACATAAGACGATTCAATCTGCTATATGGAAGTGGAAAATGGCGTTTACGTAAATATACCTAAATAACTATGTCACAATTTCTGCACGAATGGTTATTTTCGCTCGTTATAAGAATAATATTAAGTAAATATACCGGTCATAATCATGTGTACAGGCGTATTTATATCCATGATATCAGTTAATTCACTGACATATTACAGGCCATATATTCAAAAATATCCATTTCCATCTGAAAATCCTAGGATGTGACCGCCACGGAAATACCTGGCCGGTCTAATGCGAGCGTGTCCGGTCGGGGCTGCCGACATATCGAGCTCATCCAGGAGGTATATGACGCACCGATCAACCAGGGTGCTATTAGTAATCTGACCGCCAGGGCCGCGTCTGGTCGCTTTATTGTCCAACCTATGATGGCGAAACTCCTGATGTTTCGCTGACTCGGCGAACGTGACATATTTGCTGGGCTCGACGCTGTTCAGGCTTGGGAAGAGGCGCTTATGGCGAGATCGGTCTGTCCGCACGATTGCCCGAGCGTCTGCTCGCTCGATGTCGAGATCGGAGCGGATGGGCGGCTTGGGCGTGTGCGTGGTCAGCGTGCCAATCCCTATACGGCCGGGGTCGTCTGCGCGAAGGTCGCCCGCTACGCCGAGCGGCTCTATCACCCGGATCGCCTTTTGACGCCGATGCGACGCTCCGGCCCGCGCGGCCAGGGCGTGTTCGCGCCGATTGGCTGGGAGGAGGCCCTGGACGAGGTGGCCGAGGGTCTGCTCAAGGCGGAGCAGCGCCATGGTCGTGAAGCCGTCTGGCCATATTGGTATGCGGGGACGATGGGCCTCGTGAACCGCGACGGCATTAATCGCCTGACGCATGCGCGCGGCTGGTCGCGCTTTAAGGGCACGATCTGCGTTTCGCTATCTGATGCCGGCTGGCGTGCGGGCGCGGGCCGCCGATGGGGTGTCCCGGCAACGGAGATCGCCAGCCACAGCGAGCTCGTTGTCATCTGGGGCGGCAACCCGGTTGCTACCCACGTCAACCTGATGAGCCACGTCGCGCGCGCACGAAAGGAGCGCAAGGCGCCTCTCGTCGTCATCGACCCTTATCGCTCGCCGACGGCCGAGCAGGCGGATCTGCATCTGGCACCGATGCCCGGCACGGACGGCGCCCTCGCCTGCGCGGTCATGCACGTGCTGTTCCGCGACGGCCTGGCCGACCGTGACTACATGGCCGCCTATACCGACGATCCAGCCGGCCTGGAGGCGCATCTGCGCTCGCGCAGCCCGGCATGGGCTGCTGCCATCACCGGTATTGCGGCGGATCGGATCGAGGCCTTTGCCCGCCTCTATGGTTCGACCAAGCGCAGCTATCTTCGACTGGGTTTCGGCTTTACCCGCTCGCGAAATGGAGCGGCCGCCATGCATGCCGCCTCGTGCCTGCCCGCCGTTACCGGCGCCTGGCAACATGAGGGCGGGGGCGCCCTCTATGGCCAAGGCGACCTCTACGGCCTGGACAAGACCATGATCGAGGGGCTGGACCTGGTCGACGACAAGGTGCGTCAGCTCGACCAGTCTCGGATCGGCGACATCCTTATGGGCGACAAGGAGGCGCTGCGGGAGGGGCCGCCCGTCGATGCGCTCCTGATCCAGAACACCAATCCGATGGCGGTCGCCCCCGATCTTGGCAAGGTGCATCAAGGATTTGCCCGGCCGGACCTCTTCATCGCCGTGCACGAGCAGTTCATGACCGACACTGCGCGGATGGCTGACATTCTGTTGCCGGCCACGATGTTCCTCGAGCATGACGACATCTATACCGCCTCGGCGCATGCCCGCCTGCAGGTGGGGCGGCGACTCCTGGAGCCGCTCGGCCAGTGCCGTAGCAACCACACGGTGATCAAGGCGCTGGCGACACGTCTGGGCGTGACGCATCCGGGCTTTTTGATGAGCGAGGCGGAGCTGGTCGAGGATCTCCTGGCGCGATCGAACTGGCCCGACATGGCGGCCGTGGATGTCGAGGGCGGCCTGGAGGCGCCGATCGATTTTCGCAAGGCCCATCATCTGGACGGATTTCCTACTCCCGAAGGGCGTTTCCGCTTCAAGGCGGACTGGAAAAGCCAGGGTCCCGAGCATGCGGTCATGCCGATCTGGCCGGACCATCTGGCCAATATTGACCTGCCGACACCCGAGCGGCCTTTCCGTCTCGTGGCGGCACCTGCCCGCCAGTTCTTGAACTCAAGCTTCAGCGAAACCGTCTCATCACGGGCCAAGGAGGGCCAACCCCGGGCCCTCCTTGCTCCCTTGACCATGCGGCAACTGGGACTAGCGGACGGGGAGCGGGTGCGCATCGGCAACCAGCGTGGATCCTTAACGTTGGTGGCTTCGGCGCGCGAGGGCCAGCAGGACAATGTCATCGTCGTCGAGAGCGTGTGGCCCAACGGTGCCTTCGCGGAGGGGGTCGGCATCAATCTTTTGATCGGCTCGGATCCGGCCCCGCCCAATGGCGGCGCTGCCATTCACGATACCGCCGTCTGGCTCGAGCCGGTACTGAGCGGGGCGCCGGCCAAGGACGCAGCTTCGTTGACAGCGCCGCAGGCTCGTTTATAAAGCCCCTCCACGCCTGAAGCTGCACGTCAGGCGACGTGTTTCTTCGTCCTATTCAGATCCGTTTAGATGGTCCAGAGACCGCGATGTACGCAGTCATCAAAACCGGCGGTAAGCAATACCGTGTGGTTCCGAACCAGGTTCTCGAGATCGAGAAACTGGAGGCCGAGGCCGGCAGCACCGTCGAGTTCGGCGATGTTCTGATGGTCGGTGGTGACACGCCGCAGCTGGGCTCGCCGCTCGTCGCTGGGGCCAAGGTCACCGGCACCGTGCTTGAGCAGGCTCGCGGGCCGAAGGTCATCATCTTCAAGAAGCGGCGCCGGAAGAATTTCCGTCGTCGTACCGGCCATCGCCAGTACACGACGGTCGTCCGCATCACGGACATCGCCGTCTGAGCCTTGGCTCGGGCCCGGTTTGCAGCCGGGAGCAGTGAGGGGCGCCTTCGCTTATGGAGCTCCAACGAAACAAGTGGCACGTGGCCTCTGAAGGGGTTGTGCCGGTAGGCAAGGGGTCGAGCAATGGCTCATAAAAAGGCTGGTGGTAGTTCGCGCAACGGTCGCGATACCGAAGGCAAGCGCCTTGGTATCAAGAAGTTCGGCGGCGAAGTCGTGATCCCAGGCAACATCATCGCCCGGCAGCGGGGCACCAAGTGGCGCCCGGGCGACAATGTTGGCATGGGCCGCGACTTCACGATCTACGCCCTGATCGAGGGCAAGGTCTCCTTCAAGGCCGGCCGCGACGGCCACTCCTATATCTCCGTTCAGCCGGAAGCCATCGCCGCCGAATAAGGCCGCGACCTTTCGCCTGACAGCTCAGAAGGAGGGAAAGGTTAAAAGCCTTTCCCTTTTTTCGTCATGCGCTTCCTCGATTCGGCCAAGATCTACATCAAGAGCGGTGATGGTGGTGCCGGCAGCATCAGCTTCCGGCGGGAGAAATTCATCCCCGACGGCGGGCCGGATGGGGGCGATGGCGGCCGAGGCGGCGACATCATCCTGCATTGCGCTGAAAGCCTGAACACGCTGATCGACTTTCGCTACCAGCAGCATTTCCGCGCTGGTCGTGGGCAGAACGGCATGGGCAAGCAGCGAACCGGCGCGGATGGCGCCACGATCAAGCTCGACCTGCCGCTCGGCACGCAGGTCTTCGCCGAGGATGGCGAGACGCTGTTGGCGGATCTGACCGAGATCGGCCAACGCATCGTCCTGGCGCGAGGTGGCGATGGCGGGCGCGGCAACATTCATTTCAAGACCTCGACCAATCGCGCGCCGCGTCGGGCCGATCCCGGCTGGCCCGGCGAGGAGCGCTGGATCTGGCTGAAGCTCAAGCTTCTGGCCGATGCCGGGCTGGTGGGCCAGCCCAATGCCGGCAAGTCGACCTTCCTCTCGGTGGTCAGCGCCGCCAAGCCCAAGATCGGCGACTATCCGTTCACGACCCTGGAGCCCAAGCTCGGCAGCGTTCTCCTGGGCGACGAAGGCTTCGTGCTGGCCGACATTCCGGGCCTGATCGAGGGGGCCTCGGAGGGCAAGGGGCTGGGCGATCGCTTCCTTGGCCATGTCGAGCGCTGTGCCGTGCTCGTCCATCTGGTCGACGCCACGCAATCTCGGATCGTCGATGCCTGGAGCACAGTCCGGCGCGAGCTCGAGGCCTATGGTCACGCGCTGGACTCGAAGCCCGAGATCCTCTGCCTCAGCAAGATCGACGCCCTGGACAAGGCCAGCCTCGGGCGCAAGCGGCGCGCGCTTGAGAAAGCGTCGGGCCAGCCGGTCCACCTGATCTCCGGCGTGGCGCGCCAGGGTCTGGAGCCCGTGCTTCGCGCCGTCATGGCGGAAGTGGGGAGAGTGCGCCGCGTCGCCCGTGATCGCGCCGCGGAGCCGGCCATCGACCTTAAGGCCTGACATGGACGCGCGCCTTGCGCTCTCTGCCCATCGGCTAACGGTTAAGATCGGCTCAGCCCTCCTCGTCCGGCCGGACGGCAGTTTGCGCCGGGACTGGCTGGATGGCTTGGCGGCCGATCTCGCGGTCCTGCACGGCGAGGGCCGCGAGTTGATCGTCGTCACGTCGGGAGCGATCGCTCTTGGCTGGCGGCGGCTCGGCATGAAGAAGCGGCCGGTCAAGCTAGACGACAAGCAGGCGGCCGCCGCAGCCGGGCAGATCATGCTGGCCCGCGCCTGGGAGGACAGCCTGGCGGCGGTAGGGTTGAAGACGGCCCAGGTCCTGGTCACGCTGGCCGACACGGAGGCCAGGCGTCGCTATCTGAATGCCCGGGCGACGCTGGCCAAGCTGCTCGAGCATCAGGCCGTGCCGATCGTCAACGAGAACGATACGGTGGCCACGAGCGAGATCCGCTTTGGCGACAATGACAGGCTGTCCGCCCGCGTGGCGGTGATGGCCAGTGCCGAGACGCTCATCCTCCTCTCCGATATTGACGGCCTCTACACGGCCGATCCCCGCAGCCATCCGGATGCCAGGCACGTGCCTGAAGTCCGGGCCATCACGCCCGAGATCATCGGCATGGCGGGCGGGGCTGTCAGCCATGCGGGAACGGGTGGCATGGTAACCAAGATCGCGGCTGCCACCATCGCCACGGGGGCCGGCTGTGCGGTGATCCTGACCCAGGGTGCCAGGGAACGGCCGCTTAAGGCCTTGCAGGACGGCGCGCGCTGCACCGTCTTCGCGCCCGTCACCACCAGCCCCCGGCGCGCGCGCAAGGACTGGATCGCCGGCAGCCTCGGCGTCATGGGCACGCTTGTCGTCGATGATGGTGCCGCCTCGGCCCTCAAGCGCGGCTCCAGCCTCCTGCCGGCGGGCGTGCGTCTGGTCGAGGGGGCGTTCGAGCGCGGCGACGCCGTCTTAATCCGTACCGCCGCCGGCATAGTGCTGGCCAAGGGCCTCTCTGCCTATGACGCGCACGAAGCGCGCCTCCTGGCCGGGAAGCGAACGCAGGAGATCGAGTCGATCCTCGGCTGGCGCGGTCGCGACGTACTGGTGCATCGAGACGATCTCGTGCTTCTCTAGGCCGCATGGAGAGTGCATCCTCAAACACCGCCGCGCCCGCCGCCCTGATTGTCGGAGCCGGCATCGCCGGCCTCGCGGCGGCAATCGCGTTGGCCAGGGCAGGGGCGCGCGTAACCCTTCTGGATGCGCGGCCAGCCGGCCTGCCGTCGCCGAACGACCGTCGCACCACGGCCATCCTCGATCCCGGCATCGGCATGCTGCGCGCGTTTGGTCTCTGGGCGAGGCTTGTGCCGGATTCAGCACCGTTGGCACGGCTGCGGCTGGTGAGCCAGGCAAGGCGCGGCCAGACCAGCGTGACCTTCGAGGCGGCCGAGCTCGGGCTTGAGGCCTTTGGCTGGAACGTGCCGAACGGCTTGCTGCGTCAGGTGCTGGAGACGTCCGCCCGTCGCCTGGGTGTCGAGATCGAGGCCGCGGCCGAGGTTACCGGGCTCGACCTAGCGCTGGATGAGGCAACGCTCGTGCTTGCCGACGGGCGGCGGCTTAAGGCCGGGCTGGTCGTCGCGGCCGACGGCCAGAATTCGCGCCTGCGCGCCCTGGCCGGCATCGAGGTCATCCAGCACAGCTATGATCAGGCGGCGATCGTCACGAACTTCGCGCATGGCCGCCCGCATTACGATACCTCGACCGAGTTGCATCGGCCGGGCGGTCCCTTCACCCTGGTGCCCATGCGCGGCCGCCGCTCCAGTCTTGTCTGGGGCGAGCGTCGCGACGATGCCGACCGGCTGATGGCGCTGCCGTCCGAGGCCTTCGCGGCCGAGCTGGAGGCGCGCGTCCAGCCCTGGCTCGGCCATGTGCGCGAGGTGGCGGCGCCTTATCGCTTCGATGTCGCGAGCCTGCGGGCCACTCGTTTCACGGCACCGCATTTCCTTCTCCTCGGCGAAGCGGCCCATGCCCTCAGTCCGGTCGGCGCTCAGGGCTTCAACCTCTCGCTTCGCGATGTCGATGTGCTGGGCCGGCTGGCGGCAGAGTGGCCGAGCGGGCTCGGCGGCCCCGACATGCTGGCCGCCTACGAGGCGATGCGGGCTGAGGATGTGCTCCTGCGCTTTACCGCCATCGATGGCCTGACGCGGCTGGTCAATGCCCGTTTCGGCCCGCTCCAAGAATTGCGTTCCCAGGGCCTGCGGCTCGTCGGCGGCCTGCCGCCACTGCGCCGCTTCTTGATGGCCAGCTTGATGCGGCCGGCCCGTTTGCCGCGTCCGGGTCTTCCCACCCGCCCCTTTCGGACCTAACTGAACAGCCCTGGGCCATAGAACGGACCTTTGCAGCATGGCTTCCGTGATCGAATTCGACCTTGAGCACCGTCTGGCAGCGCTCGGCCGCCAGGCCAAGGAAGGGGCACGGGCTATCGCGGCGGCGCCACGTGAGGTGAAGGACCAGGCGCTTCGCGGCGCCGCGGCATCGCTGCGCGCGCGCGAGGCCGACATCTTGGCCGCCAATGACGAGGACGTGGCGGCGGCGACCTCGCGCGGCCTGTCCGCTGCCATGATCGATCGGCTTCGCCTCGATGCCAAGCGGCTGGAGACGATGGCGTCAGCCTTGGAGACGATCGCCGCGCTGGACGATCCGGTGGGCGGCGTCATCGCCGGCTGGCAGCGCCCGAACGGTCTGGCGATCGAACGGGTGCGCGTGCCGCTGGGCGTTGTCGGCATCATCTATGAGAGCAGGCCCAACGTCACGGCGGACGCGGCCGGGCTCTGCCTGAAGGCCGGCAACGCGGTCATCCTGCGGGGCGGTTCGGAGTGCTTTGCGAGCAATGCCGCGATCCTCGCCTCGGTACATGCGGGCCTTGAAGGGGCGGGCCTGCCGGCCGCTATCGTGCAGGGCCTGCCGACCACCGATCGGGCGGCCGTAGGGCTGATGCTCAAGATGAACGACGTCATCGATGTCATCGTCCCGCGCGGCGGCCGCTCGCTGATTGAGCGCGTCTATGCCGAGAGCCGCATTCCCGTGCTGGCGCACCTGGACGGCAATGTGCACACCTATCTCCACAAGTCGGCCGACCCCTCGATGGCGAAGGCGCTCGTGCTCAACGCCAAGCTCCGCCGCACGGGCGTCTGCGGCGCTACCGAGACCCTCCTTTGCGATCGGAGCGCGGCGCCGATCCTGCTGCCGCCGATCCTGGGCGCTCTGATCGAGGCGGGCTGCGAGATCCGCGGCGACGAGGCGGTGCGTGAGTTGGAGCCGCGCGCTCTGGTCGCGACCGAGGTCGACTGGGCCACCGAGTTCCTGGATCGGATCCTGGCCGTGAAGGTTGTGGCCGACCTGGACGAGGCGATCGTCCATATCGAGCACTACGGCTCGCATCACACGGATTGCATCGTGACCCAGGATCAGGCGGCGGCGCGCCGCTTCCTTGCCGAGGTCGACAGCGCCATCGTCCTCCATAACGCCTCGACTCAGTTCGCCGATGGCGGCGAGTTCGGCATGGGAGCTGAGATCGGTATCGCCACGGGCCGCCTGCACGCCCGAGGGCCGGTCGGCGTCGAGCAGTTGACGACATTCAAATATGTCGTACGCGGCGATGGCCAGGTGCGACCGGTCTGAGCGGGCCAGTGGACCAGAGGGTCAGGGGGCGGCCTTTGCCGCTCCTTGTCCCGCTCGACCCGCCGCCGGCGCGAACGGCATCGGTCCTGCGCGTCGGGCTGCTGGGCGGCTCGTTCAATCCTGCCCATGAGGGCCACCGCCATATCAGCATCGAGGCCTTGAAGCGTCTGGGACTGGACCAGGTCTGGTGGCTGGTGAGCCCGCAAAACCCTCTGAAGAGCCGCGATGGCATGGCGAGCCTGAAGGAGCGGCTGGCGAGTGCCGCCGCCATCGCGCGACACCCGAGGCTCAAGGTCATGGCGCTCGAGAGCAGCCTTGGCACGCGATTCACGGTGGAATTGCTGCAGCGCCTCGCGACTTGGCCCGGACACCGCTTTGTCTGGATGATGGGGGCCGATAATCTGGTGCAATTGCCGCGCTGGCGACACTGGCGACAAGTGATGGCACTCTCTTCCGTTGCGATCCTCGAGCGTCATCCTTACTCTTATGGATCACTGGCGGGACCAGTCGCCGTCGGCTATCAGAGCCGTCGTGTGGCGGAGCACCAGTCACATGAACTTTTTGCGGAGACCCCGCCCCGATGGACGTTCCTGCGGATGAGACCACACCCGGCTTCGAGCACGGCGATTCGGCGCCGCGCCGAAAGCCAAGGAAGCGGTCCATCGCTCCCCTAGAGGGAAGCTTAGGCCTGGGCAAGGCCGAGCCGGCCAGCATGCAGGCGATCGTGACCGCCTCCCTCGACGATGACAAGGCGATCGACGCCGTGATCGTCGACCTGGAGGGCAAGTCGACGATGGCCGATGCCATGGTGGTCGCCACGGGCACGTCGCAGCGCCATCTGGCCTCCATGGCGGACAAGCTGATCGCGCGGCTGAAGGCAGCTGGGTACAACGACGTCGTCTCCGAGGGCGAAGGCGATACCGGCTGGGTGCTGATCGATGCCGGGGACATCATCGTCCATCTCTTCCGAGCAGAGACACGCTCCTTCTACGATATCGAGAAGCTCTGGGCGATGGCACCCCCGGCACGGCTGCCGCGCCGGATCGACGAGCAGGGTTGAGGCTGGTTGCGCATACGTTGCCTGACGATAGGCCGGTCGCGTGATCGGCTGATCGCGGAATTGGTCGAACGCTATCGTGCGCGCTGCCCCTGGACGATCGAGTTTGTCGAGCTCGATCTTAAGAAGCAGGTCGACCGGGCCAGGCGCATCGACGGCGAGGGCGATCTTCTCCTGGCCGCCATTGAGCGCGACGAGCGGGTGATCGTTCTGGACGAGCGTGGCCGCAGCCTTTCGAGCGAGGCCTTCGCCGAATTGCTTGGCGGGTGGCGCGATCAGGGGATGGCCGACGTCGCCTGTCTCATCGGCGGTGCTGACGGTCTGGCGCCGCGTGTCCGCGAGCGGGCTGATCTGCTCTTGGCCCTGGGCACGCTCACCTGGCCGCACGAACTCGTCCGCGTTCTCCTGGCCGAGCAGCTTTATCGCGCCAGCGCGATCCTCTCGGGTCACCCCTATCATCGCGCCTAGCACCCAGTCGTTGCGTGCATGGGCTTGATTGCCAGCCCCGAGGCAGGCAAAGCCCTTCTAGCCGGGTCGCGAGCGCGGCCTGGAACGCTTTCGATGACGACGAGATTGATCTTGAGGGCCGAACTGCTGGACAAAGCGCGGTACCCGATCAGGCAACGCGCCAGTCATGGCGCGATCGTCGCCACCGATTGGGCAACGGCAGGAGTATTAGGGTGATCGATCGCTATAAGCTGCGCGACTTCCAGATGCCGGGCCGCTCGGTGGCCTTCGGCGTTGGCGGCATGGCCGCCACGTCGCATCCGGCAGCAACGCTTGCCGCTGTCGACATGCTTCGTGCGGGTGGCAATGCCGTGGATGCGGCGATTGCGGCCGTCGCCGTACAATGCGTGGTCGAGCCGGCGATGACAGGAATAGGCGGCGACTGCTTCGCGCTCCTGGCGCCCGCCAGCGGCGGCGTGATCGCCTTGAATGGCTCGGGCCGCGCACCGGCCGCGGCCTCGGTGGATCGGCTGCTCGCCGCCGGCGAAGCCGACAAGGGACGCAGCCCCTCGCATTTGGTAACAGCCCCCGGTGCCACGAGGATCGGTCCCTACAGCCCGCATGCCGTCACCGTGCCGGGCGCGGTCGCGGCCTGGGAGAAGCTCATCCTGGCGCATGGCACGAAGAGCCTGGGGGAAGTGCTCCAACCCGCCATCGCCTGTGCCGAGCAGGGCTTCGTCGTGACCCCTCGCGTGGCTTTCGACTGGTCTGCGAGCGCTGATGTCCTCAGGCACGTGCCGGCGGCCGAGGCTGCCTACCTGCCGGGCGGCAAGGCCCCTTCCGTCGGTCGCGTCATGACCTTCCCGACCCTGGGCAATACGCTCCGCGCCATCGCCGCGGGCGGTGCCAAGGCCTTCTATGAAGGCGAGATCGCGGCTGCCATGGTGGCAACGCTGAGCGAGGCGGGCGGCCTGCATTCCCTGGAGGATTTCGGCGGCTTCGAGCCGGAGTTCGTCGATCCGATCAAGAGCAGCTATCGCGACGTCCAGGTCTATGAATGCCCGCCCAATGGCCAGGGCGTGGTGGCTCTCCTCCTGATGAACATCCTCGAGGGCTACGATCTCAGCGCGCTGGCGCCCATGTCGCCGGAACGGCTGCATATCGTGGCCGAGGCGACCAAGCTCGCCTTCCGCGACCGGGACCGTTTCCTGGCCGATCCGGCATTTGCCAAGGTTCCGGTCGAATCGCTGCTGAGCAAGCAATATGCGAGCAAGCTGCGCGACCTGATCGATCCCGATCTGGCGAGGCCAGCACCCCCGCCTTTGCTCGATCCTCATCCCGACACGGTCTATCTGACCGTGGTCGACAAGGATCTGAATGCCGTCTCCTTCATCAACTCGGTCTATAGCGCCTTCGGCTCGGGTATCATGTGCGCCAAGACGGGCGTTCTCTTCCACAACCGTGGCATGTCCTTCCGCCTTGAGGAAGACCATCCGAACCGTATCGAGGGCGGCAAGAGGCCGATGCATACGATCATCCCGGCCATGGCCTTCAAGGGCGGCGAGGCTTGGATGAGCTATGGCGTCATGGGCGGCAATTACCAGCCGGTCGGTCATGCGAACGTCCTGAGCAACGTCGTCGACCATGGCTTGAACCTGCAGCTGGCGATTGATGCGCCAAGGTTCATGTCTTATCCGGGTGATCTCGAGATCGAGCGTGGCGTGCCACCGGCCACCCGTAACGGCTTGCAACTGCGTGGCCACCGGCTGGCGGAAGCATCGTCACCCCTGGGCGGCGGCCAGGCCATTATCATCGACCGGCGTCGCGGTGTCCTCATGGGGGCATCCGATTCGCGCAAGGATGGCTTTGCGCTCGGATACTGACCGGGGGAGGGCGATCCGCACTCTCGATATTCAGCTTCGAGGCAGGCTCTGAGCCCGGATTGCCTGCTTCGGCCGGCATAACGCAAGGCAAGAATCTTCGATGCTCCTGAGCGCGATCGTGATCCTGCCGTTCGCGGCCGCCCTTCTTATTCCCGTCATCGCGCGGGCCGGCGCTGGCGCCAGCCTCTGCCTTGGCGGCTTGTCGACGGTGATGGCGCTCGTGGCGCTCCTGGCTCAGGCACCTCTCGTGTTTCAGGACGGGCTGGTGGTGGAGCGCCACGCCTGGGTCCCCAAGGCCGGTCTCGATCTCGCCTTTTTCGTCGATCCCCTCGGGCTCCTGATGGCCGGCCTGATCCTCGTGATCGGGCTGCTCGTCATGATCTATGCCCGCTTCTATTTCGGCCCCAAGGAAGCCTTTGGCCGTTTCATGGCGAGGCTCGCGCTCTTCCAGGGGTCGATGCTGGGTATCGTCATCGCCGACAACCTTCTCCTCCTCGTCATTTTCTGGGAGATGACAAGCCTCTCCTCCTTTCTCCTGATCGGTTATTGGAGCCATCGGGCCGATAGCCGGCGGGGTGCGCGCAACGCCCTGGTGATCACCAGCGCTGGCGGTCTGGCCCTTCTGGCGAGTGCTCTGCTCATCGGCCACGTAGCCGGTACATTCCAGCTCACGACGATTCTGGGCCAGCCGGACGTCGTCGCGCAGAGTGCTCTCTATCTGCCCATTCTCATCCTGGTGTTGTTCGGCTGCTTCACGAAGTCGGCGCAGTTGCCCTTCCAGTTCTGGCTGCCGGGCGCCATGGCGGCACCCACGCCCGTTTCCGCCTATCTTCATTCGGCGACCATGGTGAAAGCCGGCCTTTTCCTGATGGCCCGTCTCTGGCCCATCCTGGCCGGCTCCGAGGCGTGGTTCTTGATCGTCACGACGGTGGGGCTTCTCACCATGGTCGTCGGAGCCTGGATCGCCATCTTCAAGACCGATCTTAAGGCGATCCTCGCCTACTCGACGGTCAGCCATCTGGGCATGATCGCCATGCTCCTGGGCCTGGGCACGAAGCTGGCAGCCGTTGCCGCGATCTTCCACCTCTTGAACCATGCGCTTTTCAAGGCCGCCCTCTTTCTCTCAGCCGGGATCGTGGAGCACGAGACGGGGACGCGTGACATCAACCGGCTGGGTGGCCTCTGGCGCGCCATGCCGATCACGGCGACGCTTTCAACCCTGGCCGCTCTGGCGATGGCCGGCGTGCCGCTCCTGAACGGGTTTCTCTCCAAGGAGATGATGCTGGAAGCAGCCGTCCATGCCGACTATCTGGGCGTGGCCTGGCTCGTTCCGCTGCTGGCGACCGTCGGTTCGGCCTTCTCCGTCCTCTATGCCTTCCGGTTCGTCGGCCGCGTCTTCTTCATGGGGTCAGGGCGGCCCCCGGGCGAGCTGGCCCATGATCCGGGGCCGGGCCTCTGGCTGCCGGTCGCCTGCCTGATCATTCCGGTCGTGGCGATCGGCGTCATGCCAGGCCTCGTGGCGCAGGATCTGGTTGCCCAGGCGGGCAGTGCGATCATCGGTGAGGATCCGCCGGTCTTCGAGCTCGCGATCTGGCATGGCTGGACGCAGGCCTTCCAGTTGACCCTGGTGGCCATGGTGGCAGGTCTGCTGGGACTTTGGGTGCTGCGCTGGCTGGAGCGGCTCCATGCCGGGCTCTGGCATCCGTCCGGCGAGCAGATCTTCGGAAAGCTCCTTGACGCTGGCTCGTGCGTGGTCGCCTGGCTGACGGGCCGTCTTCAAAATGGCAGCCTGCAATTCTACCTGGCCGTCTTTTGCCTGACGGGCCTTGCCTTGGGCATCACGGCTTTCTGGGGCGGTGATCTGTCGGCCGGCACACGTCCGCTCATGCCGCTTTCACCGCTTGGTATCATTGGCTGGCTCGTTGTTCTGGCCGCGTCGGGTTTCGCCGTTGTCGCTCATCAAAATCGGCTTTTGGCCCTGATCGCCGCCGGGCTGGCCGGCTTGATGGTGGCTCTGGCCTTCGTCGCTTTCTCGGCGCCGGATCTGGCTCTGACGCAACTCTCCGTCGAGGTGGTGACGGTCGTCCTTCTTCTTCTTGCCTTGAACTATCTGCCCAAAACGACGCCGCGCCTTCGGCCTCTCCGGCGGTTCGGCGTCAACGCGCCGATCGCGCTCCTAGCGGGGGCCGGGGTGGGCGCGGCGCTCTATGCCCTGCTGCGCCGTGATGTGAATTCGATCTCGGCTTTCTACACGGCCATGGCCCTACCCGCTGGCGGGGGGGCTAACGTGGTCAACGTCATCCTTGTCGATTTTCGTGGCTATGACACGCTGGGCGAGATCACCGTGCTGGCGATCGCAGCCCTCGTCATCTACAGCCTGCTGCAGAGCGCGCTTCGCGGCGCTGCCGCCAGGCGGCTGACCGAATGGCCGTCTTCGGCCCAGGCCGGCGATTCGCATCCGCTCCTCCTGGTCGTCCTCACTCGGCTTCTCTTGCCCATGGCGCTGCTGGTCGGCCTCTATATCTTCCTGCGCGGGCATCAGGCACCGGGCGGCGGCTTCATTGCCGGGCTCATCGTCGGCATCGCCCTCATCCTGCAATATATGGCAAGCGGCTATGCCTGGGCCTCGCGTCGCCTGCCGACCGACTATCATGGACTGGTGGCTGTCGGTGTCCTGGTGGCCCTGCTCACCGGGAGTGTCGCCATGCTGGTGGGCAGACCCTTCCTGACCGGCGGTTTCATGCATCTCCACCTGCCCTATCTGGGGTCGATCGAGCTTGCCAGCGCCACGGCGTTCGACCTCGGCGTCTTCCTGACCGTCGTCGGCGTCGTCCTTCTCGTCCTGGCCGGGCTTTCGCGCATGGCCCGCCTGGCCGAGCCTTCGGGCGAGACTGGGCCTTTGACGATCGCCCTGGACCGAGGAGAGAATCAGCCGCACCGGCGGACGGAGGATGTCGGGCATGCGCCCATCTTCGGGAGCAGCTTTGCCAGGGACGCGGCCGATCCCACGGCTAAGGAGCCGGACTGATGGAAGCCCTCTTTGCGAGTGCCGTCGGCGCTATGACGGCGGCAGGCGTCTATCTGCTCCTGCAGGCGCGGACATTTCCCGTCGTCGTCGGCATCTCCTTTCTCTCCTATGCCGTCAATCTCTTCCTTTTCGCCACGGGCAGGCTGGTGAACGGTGCGCCGCCCGTCATCGATGCGGGGGCCGCAGTTTATGCCGACCCGTTGCCGCAGGCTTTAGTCCTGACCGCCATCGTCATCTCGTTTGCCATGACGGCAATCCTGGTCGTCCTGGCCCTTCGGGGCTTTCTCGAGAGTGGGGATGATCAGGTCGCCGCCGGCCGCCTCGGGTCCGACGGCAAGGGAGAGGGCCCTTGAACCACTGGATCGTTGCGCCCGTCCTCCTGCCGGCGGTCCTGGGTGCCCTCATCGTCTTGATCGCCCGCTTCGATCCCGTGTTGCAGCGTCGCCTCTCGGTCCTGGGATGCAGCCTCGGCCTGCTCTTGGCGCTCTGCCTCTTCATGACCGTACTCCGGCAGCCCGCCCTGGCCTACCGGCTGGGCGATTGGCCAGCACCCTTCGGCATCGTTCTGGTCCTCGACCCGCTGGCCGCCATGATGCTGCTGCTCTCGGCGATCCTGGGTCTGGCCGTTGCCGGCTATGCGGCCGGGCGTGAGGACGAGAATGGGCCTCATTTCCACGCCCTGCTGCAGTTCCAGCTGATGGGCCTGAACGGTGCCTTCCTGACCGGCGATCTTTTCAACCTCTTCGTCTTCTTTGAGATCCTGCTCATAGCCTCTTATGGGCTGATGCTGCATGGAGGTGGCGAGGCGCGCTTTCGCAACGGCTTCCATTATGTCGTGATCAACTTGGTGGGCGCACTCGTCTTCCTGATCGGCGCCGGCCTTATCTACGGCGTCACGGGCACCTTGAACCTGGCGGACCTCGCCTTGAAGGCGCCTTTGGTCGAGAGCGGCGATGCGGCCCTCTTCCGTCTGGGCGGGATCTGCCTGCTCATCGTCTTCGGCCTGAAGGCGGCTCTGGTCCCCTTTCATTTCTGGCTGCCTGGAACCTATCGCAGCACCTCCTTCACTTCAGCTGCGATGTTCGCCATCCTGACCAAGGTTGGCGCCTATGCCATCATTCGCGCCTCGACGCTGGTCTTCGGCTTTGGCGGAGGGGCGGCCGCTCATCTCTTTACCCCCTATCTGTTGCCGGCCGCCCTCCTGACGAGCGGGCTGGGCCTCCTTGCTCTCCCCGGCGCACGCAGCCTCGGCACGCTTGCCGCCTTCGCCATGCTGGGCTCCAGCGGCACGTTGTTCGTCGGGCTCGCCACCGACGAGTCGGCCGGGCTCGCCGCCAGCCTTTATTACCTCGTGCACAGCACGTTGGCCGGGGCAGCATTCTATCTCTTGGCCGATCGGCTCGTGGACCGCTCCGGCGGCCGCTTTGGGCCTCAAGGCGATCGTATCCTGCCCCGCCTCGCGGAGGGCCAGGGGCGGGCGACGGCGGCCGCTTTCATGCTCCTGGCGGTCATGATTGCCGGCTTGCCGCCCTTCTCGGGCTTTCTCGGCAAGATCTTCATCCTTCAGGCGGTCCTGGGCGCCGCGTTGGCGCCAGCCCTGCAGGGGCTTGTCCTTGCGGTCGTCCTCCTGGGCAGCTTCTTCGCTATGGCGGGCTTCACCCGCGCCGGTGTCCTACTCTTCTGGCAGCCGGCACCAGCGACAGACGAGCCGCCGCCGCGCCAGTCGGTGGGCGGTGTCTGGGCGATCGGCGGCCTCATGGCGGCCCTTCTGGCGCTCACGGTGGCAGCCGGCCCCTCGCTGGCCTTCTTCGAGCGCACGGCCAACCTGCTTCTGGCGCCCGAGGCCTATGTGAGCGCGGTTCTGGGCCAGCATGTCCAAGCCCCGCCGGCCGAGGAGCCCTGAGCCATGTGGCGGCGTCTCTTCCCGCATCCCTATCTCTCGTTCCTGATCCCCTTTGTGTGGCTCCTCCTGGTCAATACGATCACGCCGATCGAAATCATCCTGGGCGCAGCACTCGGCCTGTTGTTGCCCTGGTACACGCAGCGTTTCTGGCCGGAACGGCTCCAGATCAGGAAACCCTTGAAGCTGCTGGGCTATGTGGGAATCGTCCTGCGCGACATCGTGGCGGCGAATATCGATGTTGCCCGCCTCGTCCTGTTCCGCTCGGCGCGCCGGCTCAGGCCTGGCTTTGTCACGCTGCCCTTGGACATCCACACACCCGAGGCCATCCTTATCCTGGTCGCCACCATCTCGCTGACGCCCGGGACGATCGGCGCCGATGTCTCGGCCGACGGTCGGGCGATTCTCGTCCACGGACTGGATGTGCCGGACGGAGCCGCCATGGTCAGATTGTTCAAGGAGCGCTACGAGCGCCGGCTGATCGAGATCTTCGAGTGAACGGGAGGCAGGGTTCTTGATCGTCTATGCAAGCCTGATCGCCATGACCATGGTGGGCCTGGCACTCCTCCTCAATCTCTACCGACTCCTGCGCGGCCCGGATCCCATCGACCGCATCCTGGCGCTGGACACGATGACGACGAACGTCGTGGGGATCGTCCTCATCGGCGGGGTCTTGTTTAACACGGCGCTCAATTTCGAGATCGCCCTTTTGATCGCGCTTGTGGGCTTCATCTCGACGGTGGCGTTCTGCAAATACCTCATGCGTGGAGACCTCATCGAATGAGCGATCCGGCCTGGCTCTTGACGGTCGGCGAGGTCCTGGTCTCCCTGGCGATGCTGGTCGGCGCCTCCTTCACCCTGATTGGCTCGATCGCGCTCGTGAAGCTGCCCGATCTCATGATGCGGCTGCATGGACCCGCTAAGACATCGACCCTAGGGGTGGGGGGCTTCGTGGTGGCGGCCATTCTCGATGCCCTCTTCTTCCAGGAGGGGGCCTCCTTGCACGAGCTGTTGATCATCGTCTTCATCTTCATGACGACGCCGATCTCGGCCTACATGATCGCCAAGGCACATGTCTTTCGTACGCGCGGGCGGACCGTCCAGCCTTTGCCGCCGACCGGCCGGCCGGTCGGTTGGGCGACGATGGATGGCAGCGACGCCTTTCGCGCCGACGATCTCATGGTCAAGGATCGGGGGGGCCTGCCGGCGGCCGAGGCGGCGCCGAAAGGCGTCACGCATGACAACCGGGCGGCAAGTCAATGATCATGCGACTAGGTTAGAATGTAGTTCGCATCCGGTTCCAGCTCGGGCGGTAACTCTTCCACGCCCGCCATGTCGAGGAGCGAGCGTTCCAGGGTGCGGGTCAGCGCATCCAGTGGCAGGTCGTTAGCGTCAAGGCCGAATGGGTCCTCAAGCTCGCTGGCGGTCGCCTCCAGGGCCATGAACGTATAGGCGATGAAGGCGGTTATGAGGGGAGTGAGCAGCTCCAGGCCGCCAACCAGGCCGAAGGGCAGCAGCATGCAGTAGATGTAGACCGTCCGATGCAGCATGACGCTGTAGGTATAGGGAATGGGCGTGCCGGCGATGCGCTCGCAGCCGCCGATCACCGCGGCTATCCGATCGAGATTGGCCTCCATGGCCGGTACGAGAAGCGGCTCCAGGCGACCTTCTCGGCGAAGAGCTGCCAGGTCCTCCGCGACGGCCAGGACATGGCGCGAGCTCGACGGTCGTGCGCTTGGGGCGACCTTCGGCAGGGTCGCGTCCCGTGCCCGGTCACTGCGACGCAACTGATCCTTCAGTTCGGTCGCAAGCTCGACCAAGCGCGTCGCCAGCCGGGCCTGCTCTGTCGAAGTCAAGGGGGGGATCGTCAGCGTGGCGGCCTGCCGAAGCAGCGAGCGTGCGGCGATGATGAGCTGGCCCCAGAGCTGTCGGCCCTCTGCGTAGCGCTCGTAGCTGGTGCTGTTGCGAAAGCCCAGGAAGATGGCCAGCGTGATGCCAAGGAGGCTGAACGGGGTTGGGTTAAGGGTGAACCTCTGGGAATGCAGCCATAAATGGCCGGCTACCGCCAGGAACGAGATCAGGATGACGACGACGAGCCGCGGCAGGATCTGCCGTAGGACCGAGCCGTTCCAGACGAAGAGCATGCGCAGCCAGTGGTGCCGTCGCCGGACGATCACGCGTTTTCTCCTTCAGCCGACCGACGGGCATTCTAGAGGCGGGGCCTTGGCGCGTCTAAGCCGGTTCGGCGTGAAAGCGGCCGGAACAGGGATGTGCGGTTGGGGTAAATTGTCACGACCCCGACCGGAAGAACGTGTATGTTCCTGTGGATGTCGATGTGGGAGCCGCCAACGAGACTGAACAGGGCGATGACCGCGTCGCTCAGCTGGGGCCGGGCGCCGATCCGGACGCCTGAGCCGGCGCCGAGGGGTGGATAGGCAAACTTTCGTGTGCGGGGCCGATCTGATCGCACGGTTCCGCGCGGTAAGGCCCAGGCCCGGCTCGAGCTTGCGTGCCGCTATCAGGACGCGGCAAATCGGGGCCTGGTTGCTGATAGAGAAGGCTGGAGCGGCCGAGACGGGAGCCCTCGAAGTTGCGGTCTGCCTCCTAAAAGCTGGACCTCCTGGCTTGGCGCGGCTATGGCCGATTCCATGCAAAGCCTCCTTCTTCCCTTCCTCGGCATTCTAGGCGGCGTCTTTCTCTCGGTGCAGGCGCCGGTCAACGCCAATCTGGGAGGGCGCCTCGGTCATCCGGTCCTGGCAGCGGCGGTGTCCTTCACCGCTGGGATGATCATGCTCTATGCGATCATTCTTCTATTCGGCCTCAGGCCGCAGACTGATGGCGGACTGCGCAGCGTCCCGGTCTATCTCTGGTTCACCGGCGGCCTCATGGGCATCGCCTATATGATCGTCAGCATCTTCCTGATCCCGCGCATCGGCACGGCGGCGGTGATCGGCACCGCCGTGACGGGGCAACTCGTCACGGCTCTCCTGATCGACCGGTTCGGCCTTCTGGGCGTGCCCATGCGGGAGATCAGCCTGACGCGGGTCGTGGGCGCCCTCCTGCTTCTGGCGGGGGTCGTGCTGATCGCTCGCCGCTAGCGGCGGCCTTTAAGTAGTATGGGCCAGGACCAGCCAGAGGGCGTAGGCGGCCATGAGGGCGGCTAGGGCATAGCAGAGGCCGGCACGCCAGAGCCAGGTCGTGCAGCGTGCCACGGATACCGAGAAGAGCCGGCTGACGGCGAAGAACCAGCAAAGCGCCATGAGGAATATGAGGCTGGATGCGAGCAGGACACTCTGCACGGTCGTCAGGCCGGGCGTAGCGACATAGGTGCTGACGAAGAAGGTAAAGGAGAAGGGGTTGGCCAGTGCGGTCGCCAGGCCCAGGGCAAAGACCTGGACGTGGTGCTGGGATGGCTCGGCCGGAATGTCCGCTCGCTGACGTCTGGCGCTGCGGACGAGCTGGATGGCAGAACGGAGCAAGACGAGGGCCAGGATGGTGCTGCCCCAAAGCTGGAGCTGCTGCATCGAGTGAAGGACGGTAGCACTCATGGCGGCAAAGAGGTTCACCAGGGCAGCGCCCGTGGCGACACCGGAGGCGATGCTGGCTGAGCGATGCCAGGAAGGGCGCATCGCGATGCGCAGCACCACCATGAGGTTGGGGCCGGGCGTGATCAGGACAAGCGCGTAGGGCATGGCCAGGGAGGCCAGGATCGTGGTCGGTATCATCTGCTCGATCGCACCAGCATTTGCCGTTCGAGCGGAGCAAAGACGATCTTGCCGATGCCGACATCAGCCGATCGGATGAGGCGAGGGAATTGATGTAATTTGATCGCCTGGGTTGAGTGCGGAGCCTAGTGCGCGTCGTTCCAGGTGAGGCCGTGGCCGATATCGACGGTGAGCCGGACGGAGAGATCGGCCGCGCTTTCCATCTCGCGGCGGATGAGGGCGGAGGCGGCATGGAGTTCGTCTGTCGGCACCTCGAAAACGAGTTCGTCGTGAACCTGGAGGAGCATGCGTGTCTTTGAGCCCTCGGTCTCGAGCGCGCGGGCCACCTTGAGCATCGCCCGCTTCATGATGTCGGCGGCCGTGCCCTGGATCGGGGCGTTGATGGCGGCGCGCTCGGCATAGGAGCGCCTTGCCGGCAGCTTGCTCAAAATGTCGGGCGTGTAGCAGCGTCGTCCATAGAGTGTCGCCACATAGCCCTGCTCGCGGGCCTCCGCCTTGGCCCGTTCCATATAGTCGCGGATGCCTGGATATTGCGCGAAATAGGCCTCGATATAGGCGCGCGCCTCGGCCTGCGCGATTCCCAGGCGCTGGGCCAGGCCAAAGGCGCCGATGCCGTAGATGATGCCGTAATTGATCATCTTCGCACTGCGTCTGAGGTCGGCGCCGACGTCCTGGACCTCGCGCTTGAACATTTGTGCGGCCGTGACCGCGTGGATGTCGATGTCCTGGCTGAACGCCTCCTTGAGGGCCTGGATGTCGGCCATGTGGGCAAGGACGCGCAATTCGATCTGCGAATAGTCGGCGGAGAGGAGCTCAAAGCCGGCCTCAGCGATGAAGGCGCCCCGGATCTTGCGCCCTTCCTCGGTGCGCACGGGGATGTTTTGCAGGTTGGGATCGTTCGAGGAGAGGCGGCCCGTGGCCGTTGCTGCCATCGAGAACGAGGTATGCACACGGCCGGTCTTGGGGCCCACCTCCTCGATCAGGGCGTCCGTGTAGGTGCGGGTCAGCTTTTGCAGCTGGCGCCAGTCGAGTAGCACTTGCGGCAATTCGTGGCCCGAGGCCGCCAGCTCTTCCAGGATGTCGGCCCCCGTCGCGTAGGCGCCGGTCTTGGTCTTGCGGTTGGCGCCGCCGGCCGCGCTCTGGAGGCCCATCTCGTCGAAGAGGACCTCGCCCAGTTGCTTGGGCGAGCCCAGCGAGAAGACGCGGCCGGCCAGCTTGTGCGCCTTGATCTCGAGCTCGGCCATGCGCGCGGTGAAATCGCTCGAGAGCGCGTGCAGGCGGGCTTTGTCGACCTTGATGCCGGTCACCTCGAGGCGGGCCAGAAGGGCCGCCAAGGGGCGCTCCAGCGTCTCGTAGACGGTCGTCATGCGCTGCTCGATGAGGCGCGGCTTGAGCGCCTGCCAGAGCCTGAGCGTCACCTCCGCATCCTCGGCCGCATAGTCGCTGGCCTTCTCGATCGGAGCGCGGTCGAAGGTGATCTGGGCCACGCCCTTGCCACAGACGGCCGAGAAGGGGATCGTCTGGTAGCCGAGATGGAGGGCCGCCAACTCGTCCATGCCGTGGCCGTGGCTGGCACCGTCCAGGACATAGGAGAGCAGCATCGTGCAGTCGGTCGGGCCCATCATGATGCCGTAGCGGCTGAGGATGCCCAGCTCGTACTTGACGTTGTGGCCGATTTTTTGGACCGAGGCGTCCTCAAGGACGGGCTTGAGGGCGGCGATCACCGCCTCCAGCGGCAGCTGGCCCTGCACCGGCTGGCCGAAATCGTCGACATGGGCCAGGGGCACGTAATAGCCGTGGCCGGCCTCGACGGCCAGGCAGACGCCGACCAGGTCGGCGCGGCCGACATTCAAGGAGTTGGTCTCGGTATCGATCGCCAGATAGCCCACCTCATAGGCTTTGGCTACGATGGCCTCCAGGACCGCCATCTCGCGGACGGTCTCGAAGGTCGGCCGCTCCAAGGCGGCAGGGTCCGTCTCGATACCGGGATTGGCCGGCACCGGCGCCACTACCTGCTCGATGCGGGCCTGGAGAGAGCGTAGGCCGTTCGCCTCGCAAAAGGCGCGCAGCTTTGCCCCATCCAGCTCCTTGCGGCCGGTCTCCTCGAAGGAGATTGGCAAAGGTGCTTCAAAGGCTAGACCCACCAGCTCGTAAGACAGGCGGGCCTTCTCGACATTGTCTTGAAGGGTCTGGCGGCGCTTGGGCTGCTTGATCTTGTCGAGATTGGCAAGGAGACCCTCGAGCGAGCCGTACTCGAGCACGAGTTGGGCTGCGGTCTTGACACCGATCCCCGGCACGCCTGGGACATTGTCGGATGTATCGCCGGCCAGGGCCAGGACGTCGCGGACGAGTTCGGGGCCGACGCCGAATTTCTCGATCACCTCCTCGCGCCCGATCTCCTTGGACTTCATCGGATCCCACATCGCGATGCCGTCGCCGACAAGCTGCATCAGATCCTTGTCGGATGAGACGACCAGGACATCGTGCCCGGCGGCACGGCCGGCCTTGCTGTAGCTGGCGATGAGATCGTCCGCCTCGAAACCCTCGACCTCGACGGCCGGCAGGTCGAAGGCGCGGGCCGCTTCGCGTACCAGAGCGAATTGCGGCACCAGCTCCGGCGGCGGTTCCGCCCGGTTCGCCTTGTAGGCCTCGTAGAGATCGCTCCTGAAGCTTTTCCGGCTGGCATCGAAGACGACGATGATATCGTCGTCCGGCCTGTCCAGGAGGAAGCGGAAGAGCATGTTGGCAAAGCCGAAGACGGCGTTGACCGGCGTCCCGTCGGGCCGTGTCATCGGCGGCAGGGCGAAGAAGGCACGGAATATATAGCCGGACCCGTCGATGAGGACGAGGCGGGGCTTGGCGGCAGGTTCACTCATGCGTGCAACATCTAATGGAGCCGGCTGGCCGGCGCCAGATGCCGGCCGGCCGGACTAGCTCGCCAACACCCGATCCGCTGGTCGACGCCCGCCCACACTACCCGTTCGTGTAGTGAGGCGATCCGCGCCATTGGCGGCGGAAGGGCTGGCCTGTACCCCCAACGATGACGCAGGAAACAAGCTGCGAACACAAGGGCGATCGCTATCGGCGGCTCGACCTTATGGGAGGCCAAGAAAATGACGCTGCTTCTCGACGATCGTCTCAAGGAATGGGCAGGTGCGAACGACCTGCGCCGGGCTGTGGCAGCGACCATCTCGTCCCTGGCCAGGGCCTCCTCGGACTTGGCCGGCCTCATCGCCAAGGCCCCCCTCTTGGGCGACCTTGCGGTGATCGTCGGCGGCAATGCCGGCGGGGACGCGCAAAAGGAGCTGGACGTCCGCGCCGACGCGCTCTTCAGGGCGGCCTTGCGCGACGCGCCGGTCGCGGAACTGGTCTCCGAGGAAGCGGACGACATCGTCCACCTCAATGCCAGCGCGCCGCTTTCGGTCGCCATCGATCCCCTGGATGGCTCGTCCAACATCGAGACCAATGTCGCGATCGGTACGATCTTCGGCATCTGGCCAAAGGCGGGTCGCCTGCAGCCGGGCGATGCCCAGCTGGCGTCGGGCTTTGTCGTCTACGGGCCGCAGACTATGCTCGTGCTGACGCTAAGGGACGGTGTCGAGATCTATGTGCTCGACCCAGACGCCCGCCATTTCGTGCGTATCCGCGAGAAGGTCGCCGTCCGCCCGGAGCGGGCAGAATACGCCATCAACGCCTCCAATTATCGCCATTGGGACCGCTGGCTGCAACGCTATGTCGACGATTGTCAGGCGGGCATCGAAGGCGCGCTTCAGACCGACTACAACACGCGCTGGATCGCCTCGCTCGTCGCCGAAGCCTTCCGCATTCTGGCAAGAGGCGGCATCTTTCTCTATCCGGGCGACGCCCGGCAGGGCTATGCCCAGGGCCGCCTGCGCCTGCTCTACGAAGCAGCACCCCTGGCCCTGATCTTCGAGGAAGCCGGCGGCGCCGCCACGGACGGCGATCGTCGCATTCTTGAGAAAGAACCCGACAGTCCGCATCAGCGGACGCCCCTGATCATCGGGTCACGCGACCATGTGGACAGGCTAGGCGACTATCGCCGGGCCGCCAATCACGGCCGCCCTTCGCCGCTCTTCGCCCAGCGCGGTCTGTACCACCGTTAGCGCTGCCTTCCGGCGAAGCGGGCCCGTGTCCGCCAGCCCCTCGACGACAAAGCAACATCACAGAGGATCGACGAGCGATGAGCGCACGCCATCCGATCATTTCCGTCACCGGTTCCTCCGGAGCGGGTACCACGACCGTCAAGCATACCTTCGATCAGATCTTCCGTCGCGAGGGCGTGACCGCCGCCTCGATCGAGGGAGATGCCTTTCATCGCTATGATCGCCAGTCCATGAAAACGGCGATGGCCAAGGCGGCGGAGATCGGCAACAACCATTTCAGCCATTTCGGCCCCGAGGCCAACCTCCTTGAAGAACTGGCCGCCATCTTTGCGGAGTATGGCGCGACCGGCACTGGACGCACCCGGCATTACATCCATGATGCCAAGGAAGCCGAGCTCTACGGCTCGCCGCCCGGCACTTTCACCGACTGGGAAGCGCTGCCAGCGCCGACCGATCTCCTTTTCTATGAGGGGTTGCATGGCGCGGTGGTCACGCCCACCGCCGATGTCGCCCGCCACGCCGACCTCAAGATCGGCGTCGTGCCAGTCATCAATCTCGAGTGGACGCAGAAAATGCATCGCGACCGCTCGACGCGGGGCCATTCGACCGAGGCGGTGCAGGACGCGATCCTCAGGCGCATGCCCGACTATATCAATTATATCTGCCCGCAATTCACAGAGACGGACATCAATTTCCAGCGCGTGCCGATGGTGGATACATCCAACCCATTCATCGCCCGCTGGATTCCCTCAGCCGACGAATCAATGGTCGTCATCCGCTTCCGCGATCCGCACGGCATCGATTTCAGCTATCTCCTGGCCATGCTGCACGACAGCTTCATGTCGCGCGCCAATTCCATCGTCATACCCGGCGGCAAGCTCGATCTTGCGATGCAACTGATACTCACGCCCATGATCCTCAAACTCATGGAGCAAAAGCGTCGGCTGGGCTGAGGGAGGGTAGCTGAACGGTCAGCCAGCGCCGCAGTGGCCTTGGCAAGGGGGGCGATCCGCGTTCCCCATGGTCGATGCCAAAGCCGTGGCCTGCTCCTTCGCCGCCGCCCTCAGGCGGCAATGCTCGATCGCGAGCAGGGGATTGTCCGCCGCCTGGGCGAGGAAGCCGGTCGGCGTGGTCGGGGCAACGAGCTGGTCGACGGACCAGCCGTTCTGCGGACGACCAGAATGTTACCCGGCATCGTGCCGGTGGCGGGTTGGCGGAGGCGCAGCTGGTCCCCGGCCGTCGGTGGCCTCTAGGCCTGTGGCAATTCGGGTGGCCAGAGACTTTGGGCTTCCAGCGGTGGTGCCTCTGCGGTCACGGACGCTGCGGCCACCACGGTGATGAGAAACCCGCGTCGGGTGTGATCGGCGTGTTCCTGCGCCCAGAGCGCATCTTTGGACTTGATATAGGATCAAATTCCTAATATCACCATTGAATGAACTGGATGGACGAACTCACACCGAGGGCTCGGCGCCGACGTTACCCCTTCTGGGCGCGCCGAGACAGACGGCACGCGGCCCAAGCGCTGGGTGCCGGTCGCGCGCCGGCGGCGGTGGCTGCCGCACAGCGCGTGTCGCTGCGCGAGATCGAGCAGCTGTTGCGCGACAGGGAGTTTCAGGTCCTGGTCGCGCATTATCGCGAGTTGGCGGCCCTACCCGAGGAGGTGAGGCTCGACAGGCTGGCGGGCTTGGCGCTGGAGCTCCTGGAGCGGGCCATCGATTGCGGCGACATGCGGGTCGCCATGTTCGTCCTGTATGAGCAGGGTCGCGGCCGCAATGCGGCGCGGAGCCTTGCGGCACATGTCGTGGCGATGGCCGCCAGCGAACCCTCGCCGCCCTCGCCCTTGCGACATAAGTCACCGCCACCACCCGCTAACCGCCCGGCCGACGAATGGAGCCACTGCGCGGCGACGAAGGAGACGGCGGACGATGCCGAGGCGCTGGCCCTGGCGCGGCTGCGCGGTCTGCGCGCGGCTCATCGTCGAACCCTGAAGGCACTTTCTGGCCGGCTGACAGCCGAGGCCGAGCGCTGGGCGACGAGCGGTGAACAGGCAGCGGCGATGGAATTGGAGCAGCTGTCGCGCGGCGTTGCCCGCCACTATCACGACAGGCCGACACAATCGATGCAATCGGCCATCCGTCTGGATCGTGACCGTCGGCTGGCACAATCGGCCGCGGCCCCTTCCATTGCCAGGTCCGCTCGGCCGCCGCCTTGAGCGCCCGGACGGAGGCGGACCGCTGTGGGTGACGGGCATTTGCCGCAGGCACGGCGGATGCCGGCCGATCTGGCTTGTCGCGACTGAACCTCGTTCGCGGGAACAGCAGGGGAGGACTCGTCGCGATCCCTGCTAGCGATAGGGATCGGCGGCGTCGCGCAGGCCGTCGCCCAGGAAATTGAAGGCCAGCACAACGAGGATGACCGGGACGACGGGGAGCATGAGCCAGGGATAGAGGGCCACGACATTGACGTTCTGGGCATCGTTCAGCAGCACGCCCCAGCTGACCATCGGCGCGCGAACGCCCAGCCCCAGAAAGGAGAGAGCCGTCTCGCCCAGGATCATGCTGGGCACCGAGAGGGTCGCCGAGGCAATGAGGTGGCTCATGAAGGAGGGGACGAGGTGGCGGCCGATGATGCGGGCGGGCGTGGCGCCGAGGAGATAGGCCGCCTGGGCGAAATCCTCCTCGCGTAGCGCCAATGTCTTCGAACGGACGGCGCGGGCGAGTCCGGTCCAGTCGATGAGGCCCAGGATGAGCGTGATGCCGAAATAGACCCAGATGGGATCCCAGGTGATCGGCAGGGCGGCCGAGAGGGAGAGCCAGAGCGGGATGGTGGGAAAGCTGCGGATGATCTCGATGGTGCGCTGGATGATGTTGTCGGTCCAGCCGCCATAATAGCCGGAGATGCCACCCAGCGTGATGCCGAGCACGAAGCTTATGGCGACCCCGACCAGGCCCACGGTGAGCGAGATGCGCGCGCCATAGAGGATGCGGGAGAGGAGATCGCGGCCGAGGCGGTCGGTGCCGAGAAAATAGAACGTGCCGCCGGAGGCCGGGCAGACGAGATGGATATCGAGCGGCAACCGGTTCCAGAAGCGATAGCCGTCGCCCCGGCAAAAGAAACGCAAAGGCTCGACGCGGTCGAGATCGGCCTCATAGACGCGCTGTAGTTTGTCCATGTCCAGCTTGTAGCTGATGCCATAGACGAAGGGGCCGATGAAGCGGCCCTCGTGGAAAAGATGGACCATCTGCGGAGGGGCGTAGATGTGCGTCGGGTCGCGGCTGTCCTTGTAATAGGGGGCCAGGAACTCGACGCAGAGAAGCGAGGCATAGAACAGACCGAGAAACCACAAGGAGACGACGGCGATCTTGTGGCGGCGAAAGCGCCACCAGATGAGCTGCCATTGCGAGGCCGTGTAGAAGCGCTCCTGCTTGGGTGTGAGCTTGACCTCGCGAGCATCCGTATCGAAAGGCTCGCGGTCGACCCAGTGGGTGCCGTCATGGCCGGTATCGGCGCTGGGCTGATCGGAGCTCAACGGCTGTTGCCTCCAAAGCGGATACGCGGATCCAGGATGGCAAGGAGGATGTCCGAGACCAGGACGCCGATGACGACGAGGATGGCTTCCAGCATGAGCATGGAGCCGGCCAGGTACATGTCCTGGGCCTGCAGGGCGCGGACCAGGATGGGGCCGTTGGTTGGCAGGCTGAGGACGACAGCCACGAGCGCGCCGCCGCTGATGATCTCCGGCAGCAGATTGCCGATATCGGCGATGAAGGGGTTGAGCGACATGCGCAAGGGATAGCGGACCAACACCGTCCAGTTGGAGAGGCCTTTGGCGCGGGCGGTGACGACATAGGGCTTGCGGAGTTCGTCCAGGAGGTTGGCGCGCAGGCGGCGTATCATGGCAGCCGTGCCCGAGGTGCCGATGATGAGGACGGGGATCCAGAGATGCTCCAGGACCGAGACGAACTTGGCCCAGCTCATGGGCGCATCGACGAGGCTTGGATCGACGAGGCCGCCGACCGAGGAGCCGAACCAGAGATTGGCATAATATTGGAGGACGAGGGCAAGGAGGAAATTGGGGGTTGCCAGGCCGAGAAAGCCCAGGAGGGTGAGGGAGTGATCGGTCCAGCTATATTGGTGGGTGGCGCTGTAGATGCCGATCGGGAAGGCGATCACCCAGGTGACGATGACGGTGGCGAAGGCCAGGATGCCGGTCATCAGGAATCGATCGCCGATGACCTGGGTGACCGGGCGGTCATAGTCGAAGGACCAGCCGAGATCGCCTTGAAGCAGGCCCCAGGCCCAATGGAAATATTGGATATAGACAGGCTGGTCGAGCCCGTAGAGCTGGCGGAGATAGTCGAGATGCTGCCCTTGCATCCCTTCGCCCTGGCTCCGCATCTCGTTCATCATCGTCGTCAGGAAGTCGCCTGGCGGAAGCTGGATGATGATGAAGGTGACGATGCTGATGATGATCAGGGTCGGCACCATCCAAAGGAGCCGATAAAAGAGATATCGCAGCAAGGGCTCCTCCCGCTGGCGGCCTGTGTCATGATAGTGCGCCTCGCGCAGCTGGAAAGCCCTAAGACGCACCTTGGGTTACATGGGCCGGCCGGGATCGCAGGGAGTGGGCTGTGGCAGGATCGGCGTTGTGCGGGAGTTGACGGGGATGACGTGGCTTCTCGATGCGCTGGCAATGCTGCGGCAGCAACGCCAGGTCTATCGCCTAGTCTTGACCCTGCTCTGGCTGGCGGGCTGGGGGATGACGGCCTTCTTGATGCTGGATCCGGGCCTGACGCCGCCTGGGCACATGAACGACAAGGTCGCGCACGCGCTGCTTTATACGACCATCACGGCCATGGGGGCGACGATGGCCGATCGCCTAGGTCGCTTCCTGGCCGTGGTGTTCCTGACCTGGGGGGTGTCGGCGGCCTTCGAGGTCACGCAGAACTGGGTGCCGGGGCGCACGGCCGACCCGCGCGATTTGCTGGCCAACAGCCTGGGCGTGCTCTTCGGTGCCGGCTGCGGTCTGTTCTGGCTCTGGCTCTGTCATCAGGCCGACCGCCGCCCAGCACCGGCGCGAAGCTAGGCCGAGGCAGGTGCCAGCAGTGGGCCAAGGGGTTGGCCGCCCACGATGTGGACGTGGAAATGCGGCACTTCCTGGCCGGAATTGGGGCCATGATTGGCCAGGATGCGATAGCCGCTCTCTTCCACGCCCATGAGGCGGGCAGTCTCGGTGACCGCCTGGAAGAAGCCCTGGATCGTCGCCGGGCTGGCATTGGCGACGAAGTCGACGAGGGAGACATGGGCCTCTTTGGGAATCACGAGCACGTGCGTGGCGGCGGCTGGCGTGATGTCGTGAAAGGCTAGGGCGTAGGCGCTCTCATAGACCTTTTGGGCGGGGATCTCGCCCCGAAGGATGCGGGCGAAGACATTGCTGGGATCGTAGGCTTGGCCCATCATGATTTCCTCAAGCTGGCTGATACCGGCCTCTCTTGCCAGCCGAAGGCGGCCAATGGCAAACACCCTCTCGACCTAAGCTTCGGAGACGCCCATGCCGCTTGACGTCGCGATCCAGATGGATCCGCTGGAATCGGTTAACATCGCCGGTGACAGCACGTTTGCCATGGCGCTCGAGGCGCAGGCGCGCGGCCATCGTCTCTACCATTATCTGGCGACGGACCTCACCTATCGCTCGGGTCGCATCCTGGCCAAGGCGCGCCCGGTCACTTTCCGGCGCGAGACGGGCAATCACTTTACCGTCGGCGGCGTCGAGACCATCGACCTCGAGCAGATCGACGTCGTCCTGATGCGCCAGGATCCGCCCTTTAACCTAGCCTATATATCGGCCACCCACCTGCTTGAGCGCATTCATCCCAAGACGCTGGTGGTGAATGATCCGGCGTCGGTGCGCGACGCGCCCGAGAAGATCTTCGTTACGCTCTTCGACGACCTGATGCCGCCGACGCTGATCACCTACGATCCCGAGGAGGTTCGCGCCTTTCGCCGCGAGCATCCCTCGATCATCGTCAAGCCGCTTTATGGCAATGGCGGTGCCGGGGTCTTCCATATCAAGCCCGAGGACACCAATCTCGGCAGTCTCCTTGAGCTCTTTGCGGGCTTTCTCAAGGAGCCCTTGATGGTTCAGCGCTACATCCCCGAGATCCGCCAGGGCGATAAGCGCATCATCCTGATCGAGGGCGAGCCCGTGGGTGCCGTCAACCGCGTGCCGGCCAGCGGCGAGACGCGCGCCAACATGCATGTGGGCGGTCGGGCTGAGAAGGCGGTCCTGACGGAGCGCGATCGCGAGATCTGCGCCCGCATCGGCCCGCATTTGAAGGAGCGCGGCCTGATCTTCGTCGGCATCGACGTAATCGGCTCATACCTGACCGAGATCAACGTGACCTCGCCCACAGGCATCCAGGAAATCGACCGCTTTGACGGAGTTAATCTCTCGGCGCAGATGTGGGATGCGATCGAGGCCAGACGGGGCGCCTGAGCGCCCCTCCGTGGTCGTCTGGCGGCAGCTAGGCGGCCTGCAAGAGCACTTTTTCAAGGCGACGGCTGGCTTCCGTCTCGTCGATGTGATCGATGGCGGCGACCTCGCGTGCCAACCGCTCGAGGGCGGCACGATACATCTGCCGCTCGCTGTAGGATTGCTCCGCGTCTTCGGCGCGATGCAGCTCGCGCACGACCTCAGCGATAGCAACGGGGTCACCCGAATTGATCTTGGCCTCGTATTCCTGAGCGCGCCGGCTCCACATGACGTTGCGCCGTGGCCGCGTCTTTATCTTCAGGGCATCGAGCGCGGACTGAATCTTTTCCCGCGAAGAAAGCTTGCGCATCCCCGATTTAGGCGCTTTATCGACAGGCACCCTGAGGATGAGACGCTCGTTCTCGAAGGAAACCACGTACATTTCGAGGTCGATCCCGGCGATCGACTGGCTCTCGATCTCGGTAATGCGGCCTACGCCATGCGAGGGATAGACAATGTAGTCACCTTCTGCAAAGGCAAGCTGCTTTTTGACGGCCATAAGGCACCTGCTCCCAAACGAAATGCCGCCCTTGGCGGGAGCGGCTTCCACGACGTACCAGAGAAACGACACGACCACGAACGCCCGGATCTTGGATCCGCGCGCCAAAAGATCCAGCGAAACGTCTAGCGACGTTCAGCCGGCACATGCCCGATGGTCGGAACGCTTATTGCGAGCTGGACCTTAGCATAAGTGAGCGTTATTTGCCACACCAAAGCAAGGGACGTGGCATTGGCGCGACGCCCGCCTTGCCGCGGGCGTCATATCGAAAGCCATGAACGACTGGCGGAAGCCTCAATTGCCCTCGCCGGGATCGGGCTTGAAATAGGCTTCGAATTTGCCTGGGACGCCCTTGAACGCGTCGGCGTCAGGCGGGGGATCCTTCTTGCGCGTGATATTCGGCCAGTTTTCTGCGTAGGTACGATTGAGCTCCAGCCATTTCTCGGCGGTCTCTTCGGTGTCGGGCAGGATGGCCTCGGCCGGACATTCGGGCTCGCAGACGCCGCAATCGATGCATTCATCTGGATTGATGACGAGCATGTTCTCGCCCTCATAGAAGCAATCGACCGGGCATACCTCGACGCAATCCATGTATTTGCACCGAATGCAGGCCTCGGTCACCACATAGGGCATCGTCTATCTCCAAGAAGGGTCGCGCGCGTCGACCCGCCATAGCGAACGGTTCTCTAGTCCGGCAGGCAAGCCCACCGCAAGGCAGTATCGCCGGGGGATGGCCGCTCAGGCGCGGCGGCCGAACAGTCGCTCGATCTCGGCCAACCCCAGGGATATGTAGGTTGGCCTCCCATGAATGCATTGGCCAGTGAAGGGGGTAGTCTCCATGCGGCGAAGGAGCGCATTCATCTCCTCGATCGTCAGCCGCCGTCCTGCCCGCACGCTGCCATGGCAAGCCATCGTGCCGGCCACCTTGTCGATCGCTTCCTTGAGGCGCACCGCTTGGCCCATCTCCTCGAGGTCGTGGGCGAGGTCGCGGACGAGCGCGGCGACGCTGCTCTGGCCCAAAATGGCCGGCACTTCGCGCACGATCACGGCACCCTCGCCAAAGCCCTCCAGCACCAGACCCAATTCCGCGAGTTCGTCGGCCCGACCGATCAGCACCGACTGCTCGCCCCCCTCAAGCTCGACGATTTCCGGCAGAAGCAGAGCCTGGCGAGCAACACCGCCCGCATGCAGCCCAGCCTTTAGCCGCTCATAGACGATCCGTTCATGCGCCGCATGCTGATCGACAATGATCAGCCCCTCCCGCGTTTGCGCGACGATGAAATTTTCGTGCAGTTGGGCACGCGCGGCGCCGAGCGGCCAGGGATCGGCCGACGATGCCGTCCCCGGGCGCGCGCCGTCTTCACCCTCAGGGTTTGTCTCCTGTCGGGGCGCGCTGCCCGGGGCGAACCCGGCCTCGGCGAGGTCGCCATTGACGTGGCTGTCGGCCGTGCCCGGCAAAGGGGCCTGGTAGGCCAGGGCCGCCTCCATCAGACCAGGGCCGGCCGGCCCCGGCCCGCGCCAGCCTCGTCCCAGACCCCCTGGGCGAAACAGCCGTGCCGCGTCCTGCCCGAGCGCGGTATCGGCGCGATGCCCGTGCTCGGCCAAGGCCCGCTTCAGGCTGCCAATGATCAGACCGCGCACGTCGTCCGGGGCGCGAAAACGGATTTCCGCCTTGGTTGGGTGAACATTGACATCGAGAGCACTGGCCTCGACGTCGAGGAAAAGGGCGGCCACGGGCTGGCGATCATGGAAGAGCAAGTCGCTATAAGCGGCCCGCAGCGTCGACTTCAGCAGCCGATCCTGCACTGGGCGGCGATTGACCATGAAAAACTGTGCCCGGCCGTCCCCCCTTGCCGCTGTAGGCAGGCCAGCGAAGGCTAGGAGGCGAACCTCCGCGCGCGCGGCTTCCACCCGGAGCATATTCGTGAAAGCCGCCTGGCCCAGGATGGCGCGCACGCGGTCTTCCTGGGCTCCTCCATCCACCGCCAGCCTTGCCTCGTAATCGAGCAGCTGGCGGTCATCGGCGACGAGGCGAAAGGCGATGTCTGGATGGGCAAGCGCAAGACGCTTGAGCACCTCGACGATCGCCTGGGTCTCCGCCCGGTCGGAGCGGAGGAATTTCAGCCGGGCGGGCGTGCGGTAGAAAAGATCACGGACCTCCACCCGGCTGCCTGGGCGCATGGCCGTGGGCCGAAGGGCACCGACCTCGTCGCCGTCGACGAGCAATTCAAAGCCTTCGGCGGCACCCTGCGGCCGGCTGCGCAGGCTGAGCCTGGCGATCGATCCGATCGAGGGCAGCGCCTCGCCACGAAAGCCCAGCGTCGTGATCCTTACCAGATCGTCGTCGACCAGCTTCGAGGTCGCATGCCGCAGCACGGCTATCGGCAACTCCTCGGGTGACATGCCGATCCCGTCATCCTCTACGGCGATCAGCCGCCGGCCGGCATCGTCGATAAAGACGTCGATGCGACCGGCCCCGGCGTCGATCGCGTTTTCCACGAGTTCCTTGACGACCGAGGCCGGCCGCTCAATCACCTCACCGGCCGCGATCCGGTTGATGGTTCCCTCATCCAGCCGACGGATACGGCTCATGCGCCCAGGGCTCCCGATGGCCTCAATCGGCGAGCACCGGCTCGTCCGCCTGCCTAATCCCGTCCTTGCGTCGCAGCGTGACCGCGGCCTCGATTCCTTCGGGCGCGCCGACGATCGAGACGGAAAGAGGCTGCGTGAGGCAGCGCGCCGCCACCCTTTTCAGATCCTCCAGCGTGACCGCCTCGATGAAGCCGTTGCGTGTCGCCAGATAGTCCGCGCCCAGATCGTGCGCCATCATGCCGACAAGCATACGCGCCACCTGGTCGTTGCTCGTCAGCCGCAAGGGAAAGGAGCCGGTCAGATAGGTGCAGGCATTGGCACGGTCGATCTCGCTGATCTCGCCAGCCGCAAGCTTCTCGATTTCCTGGCGGACGAGAGCAATCGATTGGGCCACCTGGGCATTGCTGGTGGCGACGCTGCCCAGCCAGAGCGGAGCAAAACGCGTATCGTAGAGCTGGGAATAGACCGAGTAGGCAAGCCCGCGTTTCTCGCGCACCTCCTCCATCAGCCGCGAGCTGAACCCGCCGCCGCCCAGGATGTAGTTCAGCATATAGGCGGCGTAGTAGTCGGGATCGTGCCGCTCGATCCCCGTCGTGCCGAACGTGACCACGCTTTGCGGCAGCGGCAAAGGAAGGATGTAGGTCTGGCCCAGTATCGGCGTTGCCGGCCCGACGGCGGGCAGCGCGACCGTTTCCGGCAGGTCACCGAACGTACGATCGAGCAGCGTTGACAGTTCCGCGGCCGTGATGTCGCCGGAGACGCCGATCGCCAGATCACGTCGCGCCAGGCGCGAGCGCACAAAGCCGTTCAAGCTATCCTTGCTCATGCCCTTGATGCTGGCGATCGTGCCTCGCGTCGGCCGACCATAGGAATGGCTGGCGAAAGCCTGTTCGAACCAGACGCGTGAGGCCTGGAAATTAGGGCTGGTCTCCAGCCGATCCAACTCGGCCAGGATCTGGCTCCGCACGCGGGCTACGGGTTCGCTATCGAAGCGCGGCTCGTGCAAGGCGAGGCGCAAAAGCTCGAAAGCGTGCTCGCGTGTCGCGTTCAGCGTCAACAGCGAGCCCGAGATCGCGTCGCGATCGGCATCGAAGCTGAGGCGAATGGCATTGTCCTCAAGTTCGGCCTGAAATGCCTGACTATCATAGCTGCCAGCGCCCTCGTCGAGGAGGGCGGTTGCCATATAGCTCAGGCCCTCGGCGCCGACCGGATCGAAGGCGGCGCCGGCTGGTGTGCGGAACGACATCGAGATGAAGGGAAGGGTGGGCTCGTTGATGAGATAGGCGCGAATGCCCGAACGCGTTCGAATCTCCTGAACCTTGTTGGCGGTCCGCTCGCTGATCATCGTCGTCATGCCGCCGCCCTTTCGCTGATGGCGACATCGGGAAGGAGGCGACCGGTGACCGAGCGCTCGATCCGCAGCATTTCCCTTGCCATCAGGTTCACCTCTTCGGGCGTTACCTTGGCGATCTCATCGGGCCACGTCTCAACATCTTCAATGCAGCCGCCGGTCGTAAGCGCCACGCCGAAGACCCGGGCCGCCGTGCCCAGCGAGTCGCGCGCGAATGTCGCCTCGGCCACCAGGCGCTTTTGAATGCGGGCGACCTCGCCTGCCGTCACACCCATCTCAAGCGTCTGGGCCAGCACCTCGTCGAGCGCATCCTCAAGCGTGTCGATCGGGATCTCGGGGCGTGGCGCCGCGACGACCCTAAAAGTGGTCTCGTCGAGCGCCGTCCCGCGGTAATAGGTCCCGGCTCCCGTGGCCAGGCCGCGCTCGACCACGAGGGACTGGTAGAGCCGGCTGGTGGCACCGCCGCCCAAGGCCTCAGCCAGGATTTCCAAGGCATAGCTGCGCGCCTTGCTGGCGCCGCCGCCGATGCCAGTCACGGGATCGGGCGTATTCAGGGAAGGGGCCAGATAGGAGCGGATCAGGCTCGGCTGGCGCACGCGGGAATCCTTCAGTTCCAGCCGCCTTGCCGCCAGTTGTGGCGGCTCGACGAGACGCTTGCGCGCCGGCACGTCGCGCGGCGAGAGCTTACCGTACGTGGCCTCCGCCAGGGGCAGAAGCTCGGCCATGTCGATGTCGCCTGAGACGATCAGGATGGCATTGTTGGGCGCATACCAATGCGCATAGAAATCCTCGACGTCCGCACGGGTATAGCTTTGGATTTCGTGCATCCAGCCGATCACAGGCAGCCGGTAGGGATGGTGCAGGAACTGGGCAGCCGAGAGATGCTCGCTCAAGAGCGAGCCTGGATCATTGTCGACGCGCGAGCGGCGCTCCTCGACGATCACGTCACGCTCCGGATAGACGTGCTCGTCCAGGAGGGCGAGATTGACCATCCGGTCCGCCTCCATCTCCATCACCATCGGCAAGCGATCGCGCGCGATGGTCTGGAAATACGCGGTGAAATCCAGGGAGGTGAAGGCATTGTCCTCGCCGCCATGACGGGCGACGATTTTCGAGAATTCACCCGGGGGAACCTTCCTGGTCCCCTTGAACATCAGATGCTCGACGAAATGCGGCAGGCCCGATTTGCCTGCCGGGCTGTCGGCCGTGCCCACCTTGTACCAGCACCAATGGCTGACCACGGGGGCCCGCCGGTTCGTGATGACGACCACCTCCATGCCATTGGCAAGCGTGCAACTTTCCGGCTCGAACAGATGCACGGCACTCTTGTCGGTGCCGGTCTCGTTGAGCGCTAAGGTCATGAAAGACGGCTCCCTGACAAAGTGGCGACGAACGCCTGACCAGTTCGACAGATGTCAGCAGGAGGACCGAAGTTCAAGCCGTCGGCGCCCCGTCGATCAGGGCTGCAGCGGTGTGCTCTGAAGGCGTCGCGTCGTGACGATGCCGTTCTGGCGCAGCCGCTGGCTTTCGGCCAGCGGATCCAACACCGTTCCCTGCGCCTGATCGTCCGCGCGCTGCCAAGTAAAAAGGAAGAGATAGGAGCCCCTGTCCAGCGTTGCCACCTGATCGCCTTCGTTGTTGACGGTCTGGCGGATGTCGGGGATGGAGCGCTGCGGCATCTGGCTGACCAGCGTCTGTTCGGCCGGGCTCATCGCCGTGTCGGGCTGGGCCGGCTGGCCGGTCAGCGCGGTGTAGGCGTCCTGCGAGGTGGAGTTGGCAGCGGGCGCCGTCGTGCCTGTCCCGGCACCCGGAGGACGCAGACGATAATCAGGCGGTACGACCAACGGCGCGCGGCGCACGACCTGAAACTCGTCGGGCGAGCGCTTGGAGAGGCCAAACGCATCTTGCACCGTCGAACTGCAGCCTGCGAGGCCGATCGTCAGCAGCGAGAAAGCGCCAAGACGCGCCAGAACGGGCAAACGCATCAACCTTTTTCCTTAGCTTTATGGCCCAGCGAGACCGATCTTGCCGGATTTTGTCGAAGCAGGCCATCGAGCAGCAAGACGATCGCGCCAATGACGATGGCGCTGTCTGCTACGTTGAACGCAGGCCAGTGATAGTCTTTGAGGTGAAAATCAAGGAAGTCGACCACGAATCCGAAGCGAAGCCGATCGATGACATTGCCGATCGCACCGCCCAGGACGGCGAAGATGGCCAACCTCGGCAGGCTTCGTGGCTCCCTCGCCAGCCAGATGACGAGGCCGACCCCGATCACAAGGGCCAGGAGACTGAGGATCCAGGGATTATGGGCGGCATCGCTGTTGAAAAGACCAAAGCTGATACCCCGATTGCCAACCAGGACGAGGTTGAAAAAGCTGGTCAGCTCGATCACGGGCGTGGCCGCAAGTCGGTTGAGGATCAGCCATTTGCTCACTTGGTCGGCGACCAGGATCACGAGAAGGAGAAAGAGCCCGGGGCTGAAGCGACGCATCAGGCGGCCACCTTGGCGACGGCCGCCTCACAGCGCTGGCAGATGCCGTTCGACGATTGCTCGACCTCGACCAGCACCTGCCAGCAGCGGGCGCATTTCAGGCCCGCCGCAAGGCGCGGCTCGACCGCGACGCCATCCACGTCCTCCGCCTTGAACGCATTGGCCGGCGCGGGCGCGGTCGAGAGCTCGAGACCGCTCGTGATTGCCAGTTCCGCCATGTCGATGCCCTTAAGGAGGCTCTCATCCTTCGCCAGCACATGGACGACCGGGGCCGCCTGCAGGCTGGCACCGATGCGCTTTTCCTTGCGTTCTAGCTCAAGAGCGCCGGTGATGACGCGGCGGATCTCGCGCACCCGCTGCCACTTCAGGGCCAGCGCTTCGTCCCGCCAGGCCGCCGGCAATTCGGGATAGCGCCTGAGATGCACGCTGTCTGCATCGGGATGACGGCTCAGCCAGGCTTCCTCGGCCGTGTGGACAAGGACCGGCGCCAGCCAGGCCGTCAGGCAGTCAAAGAGGTAGTCGAGGACCGTCCGTGCGGCCCGCCGACGCAGGCTATCCTTGCTGTCGCAATAGAACGCATCCTTGCGGACGTCGAAATAGAAAGCCGAGAGGTCGACGGCGCAAAAATCATGAATCGCCTTGTAAAGCGCGGCGAAGTCGAAGCTTGCGTTAAGCTCGCGCACCGCCCGGTCGAGATCGGTCAGCCGGTGCAGCACCCAACGCTCCAGTTCGGGCATCTTCTCGACCTCGAGACGTTCCGTCTCGTTGAAGCCTGCAAGATTGCCCAGGATGTAGCGCAGCGTATTACGAAGCCGGCGATAGGCGTCGGCCGTGCCGTCCAGCACCTGCTTTCCGATCCGGATATCCTCGGCATAGTCCGAGCTCACGGTCCAGAGCCGCAGGATGTCGGCGCCATGCGTCTTCATCAGATCCATGGGCGAAAGCGTGTTGCCCAGGGATTTCGACATTTTCCGGCCCTCGGCGTCGACGACGAAGCCATGGGTCAAAACGGCGTCATAGGGTGCGCGCCCGCGCGTGCCGCAACTCTCGAGCAGGCTCGAATGAAACCAGCCGCGATGCTGATCCGAGCCCTCGAGATAAAGGTCGGCCGGCCATTTCAACTCCGGCCGCTGCTCCAAGACCGTCGCGTGCGTCGAGCCCGAATCGAACCAGACGTCCAGGATGTCGTCGATCTTCTCGAAATCTTCCAGTCGATAGCGATCGCCCAGGAAGAATTGCGGGTCGCGCGTCCACCAAGCATCTGCGCCCTCCGTCTCGAAGGCCTGCGCAATGCGCTCGACGACCTCGGGATCGCGCAGCACGGCACCCGACGCCTTTTCAACGAAGACGGCGATCGGCACACCCCAGCTTCGCTGGCGCGAGATGTTCCAGTCGGGACGGCTTTCCACCATCGAGCGAATGCGGTTCTTGCCGCGCGCCGGCACGAAGCGCGTCGTGTCGATCGCCGCCAATGCCTTCTGCCGCAGGTGGTCCTCGCCATCCATGGGGATGAACCACTGGGCTGTGGCGCGAAAGATCAACGGTGCCTTGGAGCGCCAGCTATGGGGATAGGAATGGACGAGCGTGCCGCGCGCCAAGAGCGCTTCGCGGGCCACCAGCGCCTCGATCACGGGCTCGGCCGCCTTGAACACGTGCAGGCCGACAAAGCCCGGTGCTTCCTCGGTATAGGTCCCGTCGCCAGCGACGGTGTCGGGGATCTCGAGCCCGTATTTCAGGCCGGTGTTGAAATCGTCTTCGCCATGGGTCGGCGCGGTATGGACGAGGCCGGTCCCTTGGTCGGTCGTCACATAGTCGGCCGAGAGGAGGGGGACCTCGAAGCCATAGCCGCCCTCGAGCCCGGCGAACGGGTGGCGCGCGATCGTCCCTTCAAGGGCCGTTCCCTTAAGGACGGGCCCTGTCGACCATTCGGTGATCCCGGCCGCCTTGGCGACCTCCTCGATGAGATCCAGGCCCAAAAGAAGCCGTTCCCCGGGCTTGGCCAGCGAGTCGGCGCCGACGGCCTGAACGGTGATCACGGCATAGTCCATGAGCGGGCCGTAGGCGATGGCGCGATTGGCCGGCATGGTCCAGGGCGTCGTCGTCCAGATGACCGCCTTGGCCCCTTCAAGTTCGGCATGCGAGGGCCGGACGATGTCGAATTTCACCCAGATCGTGACCGAGGTGTGGTCGTGATACTCTACCTCGGCCTCGGCCAGCGCGGTCTTCTCGACGACCGACCACATGACCGATTTCTTGCCGCGATAGAGGCTGCCGGAGAGAAGGAACTTCGAAAGTTCGCGAAAAATACCGGCCTCGGCATCGAACGCCATGGTCGTATAGGGATTGGCCCAGTCGCCGCTCACGCCCAAGCGGATGAACTCGCCCCTTTGAATGTCGATGAAGCGTAGCGCGTGCTCGCGGCATTCGCGGCGGAAATCCGCGATCGACACGGCGTCCTTGTCCATGCCCTTCTTGCGGTATTCCTGCTCGATCTGCCATTCGATCGGCAGGCCATGGCAATCCCATCCCGGCACGTAGGGTGCATCCTTGCCCAGCATCTGCTGGTTCTTGACCACCACGTCCTTCAAGATCTTGTTGAGCGCGGTGCCCATATGGATATGGCCGTTAGCATAAGGCGGCCCGTCATGCAGGACGAATTTCTCCCGCCCTTTGGCCGTCTCGCGCAGGCGCTCGTAAAGGCCGATCTCCTGCCAGCGAGCCTGCAGTCTGGGCTCGCGGTTAGGCAGGTCGGCGCGCATCGGAAAGTCGGTCTGCGGCAGGAAGACGGTGGTGCGGAAATCAGTGCTCATGGGGAAAGATCTATAGCGAGGAAGGGATGGGGGGGCGTAAGACGGGACGGCTCGTTCAGCCGGCGATAATTCGCCCCTTCCCGGTGCCGAGCGAAGGAGGGGCCGCACAAAGTGCCGCTCGCGCGTTCGCACAATCGCGTGCCATTTGTTGGATCAAGGCGTCGATGTCGGCAAAATATTCCTCGCCCCTCAGCCGCGCGACGAATTCCACTTTCATCCTCAGCCCGTAAAGGTCGTAGCGACCATCCAGGATATTTACCTCAAGTCGACGGTCATTGCCATCGAAGGTGGGGCGTGTGCCCAGGCTGCAGACGCCATCATACCAGAGAAGCCCGTCTGGCCACTGCACGCCCGCTCGTACGGCATAGATGCCGTTGGCGGGCAGCAGGGTCTTGCGTCCGACCGCCTGAATGTTGGCTGTCGGATAACCCAGCTCGCGGCCCCTGGCATCGCCGTGCACGACGATGCCGCCCGTGCAGAAATTGGCTCCCAGGAGCGCGTTGGCGTCGGCAAGGTTCCCGGCGAGTAGAAGCTTGCGGATCAGGGTCGAGGACGCCAGCTGGCCGTCCAGCTCCACCCCATGCACGCTCTGGACGGCAAAGCCCATCTGGCGGCCAAGCGTGCTGAGCTGCGCCATGTCGCCCGAGCGGCGATGGCCGAAACAGAAATCGTGGCCAGCAGCCGCGGCCCTGATGCTCAGGAGGTCGACCAGGATCTCCTTGGCAAACGCCTCGGGCGCCTGGCTCATCAGCCGGTGGTCGAAGGGCAGGGCGATCAGCTGCTCGACGCCCAGTTCCTCCATCAGTCTTACCTTGCGGGCAAAGGTCGTGAGCCTGGCCGGCGCTCGCTCAGGCGCCAGCACCTCGCGAGGATGTGGCTCGAAGGTCAAGACGCCCAAGGGGACGCCCAGCCGGCGCGCGGCTTCACCGGCCGCGGCGATGACCGCGCGGTGACCGATATGGACGCCGTCGAAATTGCCGAGGGCCAGACTGGCGCCACGGGCATTTCCGGGCAATGCTGCAAAACGCCTGTGGATCTGCATGGGCGCCCTTCTTTCATGGCGCCTGCCCGCTTGTAAAGCTCTCGAACGCGCAGCCCCTCGGCCGGGTGGGGCCTGTCCCTGGATCCGAGCCCATGGCGCGCTCGCCGGCAAGCCGCCCTCTTGCCGGGTACACCCCCGATCTGCCAAGCCGCCACTTAAAGAGAGCGGCAAGATTGCTGCTTTTGCATCGACCAGGAGACCATGATGGATGCCATCCTCGCCCTGACGACCCGCATGACGGTACCGCAGGCCATGATGCACGCACCCGGCCCGTCCGCGGACCAGCTCCGCCAGATCTTGGAGGCCGGCCTGGCTGCGCCCGATCACGGCCGGCTAAGGCCCTGGCGCTTCCTTACCGTAAGCGGGGAAGGTCGAGCGGCGCTGGGCGATCTGCTGGCAGAGGCCGCTGCCCGCATGCCGAACGTGGCTGCGGCCGATATCGAGAAGCAACGTCAGGCACCCAGTAGAGCACCCCTCATCATCATCGTCCTCACCGATATTCGGCGGGAAAACACCAAGATTCCGGCGATCGAGCAGTTCGCCGCGGCGGCGGCTGCAGCACAGAACATGCTTGTTGCCGCCCATGCCCTGGGATTTGCCGGCAAATGGTCAACCGGCCGCAACGCCGAGGATCCTTTGATCCGCGAGCGGCTCGGCGTCGGCGACGGCGACCATATCGTCGGGTTTCTCTATATTGGCAGCGCCGACAAGCGTCCGCCGGCGCAGGAGCGGCCGACGATCGAATCTTCAGTCAGTGCCTGGCCCTGAGCTGTGGTGCTCAGTTCAGGAGACGCTCGAGTGCCGGCAGCAGCCGCCTAAGAATAAGGGCGGAACTTGCGGCCACAGCGTCGACAAACGCGTTGAAATCATGGCGCGACGAGGTCCCGGCAAGATCGGACAATGCACGGATGTCCAGCCAATCGACGCCCATCGCCTCGCAGACTTGGGCCAGCGCACCGCCCTCCATCTCCACCGCTGCTCCGCTCAATTCGACATGGAGTCGGCGCCGCGTCGTCTCGCAATGGATATATTGGTCGCCTGAAAGAATGGGCGCCGTTACGATCCGCGCCGGCCGGCCCAGCCCCCCTGCCGCCGGCGGCAGGGCCGGCAGCGTGAAGCCCTTAAGTTCCCGGCGGACCAGCTCCAGGAGGTGCGGATCGGCTGGATAGCCCAATCGCTCGGTCGGATTGAAGAACGGGACGTGGCCTGCCTGATAGGTACGTAGTCGGTCATTCTCGATCCAGCCGGCGTCATGCTGGATGGTGCGATCGGCAATGACGATGTCGCCGATCGCGAGGGCAGGATCGAGCCCGCCGGCGACGCCGCTGAAGATGACGAGCTTGGCCTGAAATCGGTCGACCAGCAGTGTCGTCGCCATGGCCGTGTTGACCTTGCCGATCCCTGCACCCACGAGCACGACAGGCGTGGCATCGAGGCGTCCGGTTAAAAAGTGCAGCGTGCCGATCTCAAGCCTGCTGATCTGGTCCAATCGGCTAGCCAGGTGCTCGAGTTCGTGTGGGATGGCGCAGAGTACGGCGATGGTCATTGGCCTCTCCATACGGGATACGGCTATTTGCCAAAGAGGAGGGCAAGTCGTCGAGAGCGGCCGGCATGGCGGGGACGAGCATGTCAGGCTTGGCGATGGCCCCGGCAGAGCCCGGGTGATGCGAGTTGGGGAGCGATCGTCGCAAGATTGCGCCTTACGGACGGTAGGCGCGCAGCCTCCGCAGATGCGTGTCAGCTCAGGTCGTTCGGGCCAAGCCGGGAGCGCTGCTGGCGCTCGATGGCTTCGGCCAGATGATCGACATGCCGGGCCAGGTCGACGAGCTCCCGCACGCCGTGGATCCGTCCCACGCGCGAAGCGAGATAACGGCGCTCCAGGGCATGCGTCGTCGCCGCGATGCGTAAGATAGGCGCGCGTAGCGCAAGCTGGGCCATGACAAGACCCAGGGTCATGGCGATGACGGTAATAAGCGTCGATGCGATGAGCGTCCGGTAGAATATCAGGTGCACCGCATTGAAGATCTCGCCGATCGGCGCGTCCGCCACGAGCCATAAGGGCCCTGACGCGAGCTCGATCTTGATGAATGCGTAGGCGAGGTGCGACCTGTCGGCATGTCGTGTCGAGATTACGCCCTGGCGGCGCGGATCGGCCATGAGGCTCATGACGAGGTCGGGGGGCGGGCGGCGTCGGTCGTCGTCCAGACCGGGTGTCGAAGCATTGCCGACCAGGATACCATTCGCGTTCCAAAGGGTCAGTTGCAATAACGGCAGGCCCAGGCCAAGACTCAGCCGGTCGAGCAGTTCATCGAGATCTACCCTCCCAGCGATACCATAGCGCGGATTGCGGTCATGCTCGTCGGCGGGCAGCCAGGTGGCAAAAGGCAGAATCGGTCGGCCTGTGACGCGACCTAACGTTGGCTTGCCCAGCACAGGGCCCTGGCTCTCTCGCGCGGTTAGAAAATAATCCCTATCACCGACATTGACCGCCTCGGACAGCGGTGGGTAGCCGCAGAGCATGGTGCCGTCGACATCGAATATGAACAGACCCGAAAGGGGGGTAAAATCGCCGCGTATCCGCGCTATCCGCGCTATCCGCGCATCGCAATCTTCCGGTGAGACCGACAGCAATTGCCGGTCACGCGAAACCGCGTCCAGTAGGCCCAGGAGCTTGGACACCTCGCTCTCGAAGAGAGCGCTCGCGCGAACGAGTCGCTCGTTCATGGCCTGAACCGCATCCCTCGTCATGACATCCCTGGTTTCCACGGCCGACCAGAGGAGTGCTCCAGTGAGCGGCAGCGTCGAGCAGGCGACAAGCAGGAACAGCCAGCCGCGCAGACCCAGGAATTCGAAAAAGCCCAGAAGGCGGCTCATGGAAGACACTCGGTGGTCTAGGTGTAAATACCTGGTACACCGTGAGCCAACGTTTCACAAGAAAATATTCCCATATACCTTCAGCCTTCTGGATCGCCCTCCTCAAGGCGCCGCGCCGCCGCTTCGTCCATGCCGAAGTGATGACCGATCTCATGCGTCAGCACATCGAAGACGACGTCGCTAATCGCGCTGCCGCGCTGACACCACTCGAACAGAATCGGCTGGCGAAAGAGATAGATCATGTCGGGCTCGGAACGGGGCAGCCGCGAGCCGTCGCCATGGCCAAGTGGCACGCCCGCATAAAGGCCGGTGAGATCGAGCGGGTCATCCAGGCCGAGCTCGGCCAGCTGCGCCTCCTCGGGCCACTCCTGGACGCGGACGGGGATCGTGCGGATCAGCGCTTGAAAGGAGGGTGGGAACGAATCGATGATCGCTGTCGCCATTGCCGCTAGATCGTCGGTGCTTGGCGGTAGAAGGTCGCCGCGGTTCGTCATTGGCCTGCCTCATCGCGCATGCGGCACAATTTGCGCCTGCCCCGGGTAAAGAAAAAGCCCCGTCTCGCTCTGGCGAGGCGGGGCTTTGGAGGGCGGACTTCGCTCTCAAGCAAGCTTGCGCTGCACCTCGGCGATGGCGTCGGCCATCAAACGGTTCGCCTTGGCCTTGTCCAGATTCTGGCCGATCAGCTCGCGGGTCGCCACGATCGCCAAATTGGCGGCCTGACCCCGCAGGTCTGCCAGTGCCTTCGCTTCTTCCTGGGCGATCCTGTCCAGTGCCTGCTGCGTGCGCCTTTCGCTCATCCCCTCGAATTCCAGCCGCAGCTTGACTTCGAGACGCTGGCGTTCCGCCTCGGCGTTGGCGCGTATCTCACGCGCCAAGCCCTCGCCATCGCTCAATTGCTGCTGATAGCGCGCGAGCAGAGCCTTGGCCTCCTCATGGAGACGCTGCGCCTCATCGAGATCGTGTCGGATGCGTTCGGCACGGGCATCGAGCGCCCCGATAACGCCCTTCTTTACCGGCCGCCAAAGCACGACGACCATGATGACGAAGGCAATGAAGAGCCACAAATATTCCATGGCGCCTAGGCTCCTCTCAACCTGTCGACGGTGGCCAGTGCATCGGCCTCGCTGACATCGATGCCGGCCAGGCGCTTGACCGCCGCGCGCGTCGCGTCCGCCGCAACGCTGCGTATCTCCTGCAGCGCGGCCAAGCGTGCCTCCTCGATGCGCTCCTCGGCCGAGCGGATGCGGGCGCCCAACTCAGCATCAAGCTCCGCCTGGCGCTTGGCGAGCCCGCTCAGGACCTCTTCCCGCGTCCGCTCAATTTCTGCTGAGGCCTTGCTGCGCGTGTCGGCCAGAAGGTCCTCGTAGCTCTGCAGCGCCTGGGCCGCCTCCGCACGAAGTTGGCCGGCGCGGTCGAGGTCCGCCGTGATGCGCGCGTGGCGCGTCTCCAGCGTCTCGGCGACGCGCGGGAGTGCCTTGCGACTCAAGAGCCAATAGAGAAGGACGAACGCCACGATGAGCCAGAAGATCTGACTGGCGAACGTCGCGGGATTGAGCTGCGGCAAGCCACGGCTCGCGTGTTCCCCTTCGGCCACGTCCTCGGCCAGCGCCGCCGGCACGAATGCGGCGGCACTCAGCGCCGAGCCCAGGCACGTGGCGAAGATTCGGCTGGTCCTTAGACCGCGTACCAAATTGATCATGCCTTTAGCCTCGATGCTGGCAGGATGGATCGACGTGCCCGCGGCTGGGCCGCCGGACACGTCACCCAACCAGATCAGGCGAAAAGGATCAGGAAGGCGATCAGGAGGGCGAAGAGGCCGACCGCTTCCACCAAGGCGAAGCCGATGATGGCATAGGGGAAGACGCGCTGCTGGACCGAGGGGTTGCGGCCGACGGTCGAGATCAGCGTTGAGAAGATGTTGCCGATGCCGAGGCCGACGCCGAACAGGGCGAAGGTCGAAAGGCCGGCACCAAGCAGGCGGGTTGCTTCAGCGTCCATGAGGTATCTCCTCGCATTAATAAGTCGAAGGGGGTGGGTGAAAGGGCTGCCGTCCGGAGCGCCTCGCGGCGCAAGCTGGCCTCAGTGCATGTGTAACGCGTCGTGCAGATAGAGGCAGGTCAGGACAGTGAAGATGTAGGCCTGGATGATCGCAATCCCGATCTCGAAGGCCGTCAGGACGGCGACCATGAGCAAGGGAGCAATGCCGAAGATACCCATGAGGCCGATGAAGCCGACGAACACCGCCATCATGGTGTGGCCGGCCATCATATTGGCGAAGAGACGTACGGAGAGGCTGATCGGCCGCACCAGGTAGGAAAGGATCTCGATCGGCACCATGATCGGTATCATGAGCTTGGGCGCGCCCGGCGGCACGAAGAAGTGCAGGAAATGCGTGCCGTGCACCATAAAACCTACCACCGTCACGCCGATGATCACGCATACGGCCATGAAAAAGGTGACGATGATGTGACTGGTGAAGGTGAAATGCCCGGGGATCGGCAGCATGCCCACGAGATTGCCGATCAGGACGAACATGAAGAGGGAGAAGATGACCGGGAAGTAGCGCATCCCCTCCTTGCCAGCGTTGTCGCGGACCATGCCAGCCACGAACTCGTAGCCGAGCTCCACGATCGACTGCAGCCTGCCGGGCACCAGGGCACGCTGCCGGCTGCCCGCCATGACCAGCCCGTAGGCCAGAAGGACCGTGATCAGCATCCAGAAAGCAGAGTTCGTGAACGAGAGGTTCAGGCCGCCGATCTGAATCCCGAGCAACGGGACGATGTTGAACTGATGCAGCGGATCCAAGCTTCCCTCCCGGTGCAGGCCGGGCCGCCCAAGGCGCCCTGCGATGCGTTCTACAATCTACGTGGTCAGGGCTCGTCCTTCGTGTTCGCCGTCTGCTGCAGGTGCCGATAGGCGTTCAACAGCCCAGCCGCACCACCCAGCACGAACAACACGATCGACAGCCAAGGCCGCGTGCCGAACCATGAATCAAGGCCATAGCCGATGAGAGCGCCGACGCCTACGCCCGTCAGGATTTCGATGCCCGCCTGGAGCCCTTGGCCCCATCCGGAGTTCTTGGCCCCGCTGCCGGAGCCTTTTCTTGCGTCTGGCCCTTTGTTCATCTTGGCCAGCCGCGCATCAAAATCGTCGAACGAAGGCGGTTTATCGTTGCCCGTCATCACCCTGACCTCGGTCATCCGTGTTCATGCTCGTCACCACGAAGCCCAAAGTCAAAGCGCGCGAAACCTATGTAGGGGGTGCTGCCCTGTCAAGCTAACGAACGCTTCATGAAGGCGGTGCGACAAGCTTGACATATCCTGCGCCCACCTGTCTTGAACCGCTAGGTGTGCGATCTGGCAGGTAATGATGAGCGATCGGCCGCTGCGCTATTTTCCGGTCTCCTGGGACCAGCTTCACCGCGACGCCAAGGCTCTGGCTTGGCGCCTGGCGGAAAAGGGGCCGTTTACGGGCATCGTCGCCGTGACGCGAGGAGGGCTGGTCCCTGCCCATATCATCGCCCGCGAGCTAGATATCCGGCTGATCGACACGATCGGCATCAGCTCCTACGACGACACCCAGCAGCGGGAAATGGTTGTCCTAAAGGACAAGGAGGGCGACGGTGCCGGCTGGCTCGTGATCGACGACCTGGTCGATACCGGCAAGACCGGTCGTGTCATCCGCGAGAAACTGCCGCAGGCGCATTTCGCCACAGTCTATGCCAAGCCCTCCGGCCGGGCGGTCGTCGACACCTTCGTGACCGAGGTGAGCCAGGATACCTGGATCCTCTTCCCCTGGGACAGTGAGCCGCAATACGCTCAGCCGATCGCCGCCACCCGCGGCCGGGCCGCGGACTAGAGCGCCTCGAGGCGGACCCTGACGCCCGAGGGATCGCAAAGCTCCGCGCCGTTAGCCGCCAGCAGGCCCGGGGCCAGGCGGATCGTGACGAAATCCAAACCTTGCGTCATCGGCGCCACAGCGCGCGGTCGGCTGCGGCGGTTCCAGGCATTGCCGGCCAGATGATGATGATAGCCATCGCGCGCCAGGAAGACGGCATGCGGATAGCGCGCCATCAGGCTCATGCCCAGGCGATCACCATAGAAGTCGCGAATCGTCTCCGGATCGACGCTCTCCAGGTGGACATGACCCATGTCGGTGCCGGCGGGCAGCGGTGCCGCTCCCGGGTGCCCGGTGGCGCTCATCAGCCCCTCCACATCGAGGCGCTTCGTCGTCATGCTGAAACGCCCTTGTTCGTCATGCCAATCGGCACGGGGGCGATCGGCATAGATCTCGATGCCGTTGCCCTCCGGATCCTGGAGATAGAGCGCTTCGCTGACATGATGATCGCTCAGGCCGTCCAGGCCGATCTTTGTCTCGATGAGGTACCGCAGTACGGCCGCCAGCGTTCGTCGATCCGGCACGCGGAGCGCAAGGTGGAAGAGGCCGGCCTCCCGCTGGTCGCGGGTCGCACCCTTCACCTCGCGCAGTACGACGAGTGGTCGCCCGCCCGCGCCAAGGACGCGCGATCCGTCCTGGTCTGGCAGCCGGCGGAGCCCGAGCGTCTCGTAGAAGTCAGCCACGCGCGCTAGATCTGCCACAACGAGGCCGACTGGCCCCAGTGCCATGCTCTGTCCGGTCGACGAATCAATGCCCGGGTGCCCATCCATCGTGTCCATGCGCCGCCGGCCTCCTTGCAGCAACTCGTGAGCCTCGAAAATTGGCGCCCTATCGGCTCGGGGCTAGAGCTTGTTCCGGCAACAAATTGGCGCTCTTCACGGACTGGGCCGCGCCTCAGGCGACCGGCTCGAACATGCCCGAGGCATCGACGGTCAAGAGGGCATCCAACAGCTGCTCGATGACGGCGGGCTCGATGTCTCGCGTAATGAAGACGAGCCTCGTGTCGTGATCGTCGGAAGGCCAGGCATCCAGTTCGATCGGCGAATGGACGACATGCTGGACCGCGTGCACCACGAGCGGCCGTTCTGGCGTTTCGGCGATGTGCAAAATGCCCTTCATCCTAAGGAGGTCCGGACCGCGCTGCGCCGTCAGGAGATCGAGGAACAGGCTGACTGCGCCGCCGGCAAGGGGCTTTTGCCGGCGGATGGTGAAGGCGCGGATGCGGGCATCGTGGCGGTTAGGGTCGTGCGCATGCTGATGCATCTCTTCATGATGGCCGTGATGGCCCTCATGGTCATCTTGGTGATGGTGCAAATGATTGCCATGATGATGCGGGTGGTGCGCATGTCCGGCCGCATCATCGTCATGCGCGACTTCGCCCAGCCAGCGTTCAACGTCGGGGCTCTTGGTCCGAGGATTCCAGGGACCGACATTAAAAAGGTTGTCGGGCTCGACCACGCCCTGGGCAACCATGGACAAGGGCGCGTTCGGATTAAGGGCCTTGAGCCTAGCCTTCAGGGCCTCGATCGTCGCGGCATCCGCCAAGTCCGCCTTGGTCACGAGCAGGCGATCGGCCACGGCGGCCTGTTTGACCGCTTCGATCTGCGCATCGAGGGTCGACATGCCATTCACGCCATCGACCAGGGTGATCACGCCTTCAAGGCGGAAGTCATGCTCGACCACCGGGTCGTTCATCAGCGTATGCAAGATGGGAGCGGGATCGGCCAAGCCCGTCGTCTCGATCAGAAGACGGGTGAAATCCGGCACTTCGCCCTTGATGCGACGGATATTGAGCGCTCGCACCGCACGCGAGAGATCGCCGCGGATCGTGCAGCAGAGGCAGCCGCCCTGCATCTCAACGACGTCCTCCGACGATTTCTCGACCAGTTCATGATCGAGCCCGATCTCGCCGAACTCGTTGATGATCACGGCGGTGCGCTGCATGCCTGGATGGTGCAGGAGATGGTTGAGAAGCGTCGTCTTGCCCGCGCCCAAAAAACCCGTGATGACCGAGATGGGGATGCGGCTGTCGTTCATGGTACCTATCTCTTGAGCCAACGCTGTCGGCATCTTACCTGTAAGACCGACATTCACGTTATAATGTAACACTTTCCGGGCGGTCAGCAACCGGACCCCTGCGGAGACCTCGAGCACCCATGTCGACCGAGCCCAATGCCATCGCGCAAATCCCTGTCACCGTCCTTACCGGCTATCTGGGCGCGGGCAAGACGACGCTCTTGAACCGTATCCTCACCGAGGAGCATGGCAAGCGTTATGCCGTGATCGTCAACGAATTCGGAGAAGAGGGTATCGACAACGACCTCGTCGTGGACGCCGACGAAGAGGTCTTCGAGATGAACAATGGCTGCATCTGCTGTACCGTGCGCGGCGATCTCATCCGCATCATCTCCGGCCTGATGCGCAAGCGCGGCAAGTTCGATGCGATCTTGATCGAGACCACGGGCCTGGCTGCTCCGGCGCCGGTGGCGCAAACTTTCTTCATGGATGCGGAAATCGCCGAGAAATCGAAGCTCGATGCGATTGTCACCGTGGCGGACGCGAAGTTCCTGGGCGAACGCCTGCAGGACAGCCCGGAGGCCAAGGAGCAGATTGCCCTTGCCGACATCGTGCTTCTCAACAAGGTCGACCTCGTCGATGGCCCGTCGCTGGAGGAGCTCAAGAAGCGCATCCGGGCGATGAATCCTTATGCCAGGATCATTCCGACCGAGCGGTGCCAGGTCCCTCTGGACGAGATTTTGGGCAAGGATGCCTTCTCGCTTGAGCGCGTCCTCGAGCAGGAGCCGCATTTCCTGGAAGACGACGAGCATGATCATGACCATCATGACCATGACCACCATCATCACGAGCACGAGCACGAGCACGAGCACGAGCACGAGCACGAGCATCATCACCACGATGAGCCGAGCAAAGGGCTGCGCCATTATCACGACGAGGAAATGGACAGCCTCTCGCTGAAGGCCGACACGCCGCTCGATCCCGAACGGTTCATGACCTGGTTTCGCGAGGTGTTGGCGAGCGACGGGCCGGCGATCCTGCGCTCCAAGGGCATCTTGGACTTCAAGGGCGAGAGCAGGCGCTATGTCGTCCACGGCGTACACATGCTGATGGAAGGTGACTTCATCGGTCCTTGGCGGGAGGGCGAGACCCGCCAGTCGCGCCTTGTCTTCATCGGCCGTCATCTCGACAAGGATCGGTTGACAGCCGGCTTCAACGCCGCTGTGGCAGGCTGAGCGATGCGCCAGCTTGGCGAACGCCGCGCGCTTCTGGACGATCGCGGGGTAAGGTTCGCGCTGGGCGAATTCGTCGTCGCCAGCGCATTCACGCGTGATGGCCGCAAGGGCGCATTTGCTTTGGCGGATGGGACCTTGCGACTGTTCGATTCGGAGCGGCCCGAGCAACTCCAGGTGTTCGAGGCGCACGCTGGCGATAGCTGCCTTGCCCTGACGCCCGATCTCGTCCCAGCCGGACTGCTCTCGAGCGGCGACGACGGCAGGCTCCTGCGCATCCTGCCTGACGAGGGAGGCGCGCCGCGGGCGCAGGAACTGGGCGCCTGGTCTGGCAAGTGGATCGAGCATGTCGCGGTCGGCGAGAAGAACCGCCGGCTGGCCGTGGCCGTCGGCAAGTCGGTCGAACTGCTCCATCAAGACGGACAGCTCCTGCAGAGCCTGCCGCACAACTCGACGGTGACGGGCGTGGCCTTCGATCCTTCAGGCCAGCGCCTTGCCGTCTCTCATTATGGCGGCATCACGTTGTGGATTTCCTACAAGGATGGCTGGAAGCCGACGCCCCTTGCCTGGAAGGGCTCCCATATCGGCGTCACCTGGAGTCCCTCCGGCAAGTTCATCGTCACCTCGATGCAGGAAAACACGCTGCATGGCTGGCGGCTGGCCGACAAGAAGGACATGAACATGCGGGGTTATCCCGCCAAGGTCCGCTCGATGTCGTGGACGTTGAAGGGCCGCTTCCTCGCAACCTCAGGCGCTGATACGGCGGTCCTTTGGCCCTTCAAGGCCGAAGACGGCCCCATGGGCAAGGAGCCGACGACGCTTGGCATGGGCGACGACCTGGTTTCGATCGTAGCTGCCCATCCCACCCAAAATCTGCTGGCGATGGGTTATCGCGACGGGTCCGTCCTCCTGGGTCGTATCGACGAGGGCGATTTCCTGCCCGTCCGCCAGCCGGGTGGCGCCGCCGTGAGCTGCCTTAGCTGGTCGCATGACGGCCGCGTTCTGGCGATCGGCGCCGAGGACGGCTTCGCGGCGCTGCTCGGCCTCGGCCGATAGCGGGCGCATGGCGCGCGGCACGTTTACGGCCGGCGCCCTGACGTTCACGCATGGGAAACATCGCTACGACGTCCGTCAGTTGAGCCGTGGCAGCGGCCCTGTCTGCCTGCTGCTGCCGGCGCTGAGCAGCATCTCGACCCTCGATGAGATGCTGGGCCTGGCCGAACGATTGGGCTGGCGGGGACGGCTCCACCTTGCCGACTGGCCGGGCTTTGGCGTCACGCCCGCACCGGCAGCGCCCCTCAGCCCCGATCTTCTCCATCGCTACATGGCGGCGCTCCTGGAAAGCCTGGATGCGCCGCCGCTGGTCATCGCCGCTGGGCATGGCTCAGGCTATGCCTTACATGCCGCCCAGAAGGGACGCCTGAGGCGGCTGGCGATGCTGGCCCCTACTTGGCGCGGCCCACTGCCCACCATGATGGGCGGCCGGCATCCGTTGCAGTCGCGGATCCGGCGCGCGATCGAGCTGCCCGTCCTGGGCCAACTTGCCTACCGTCTCAACCTTTCACCTCCAATCGTGCGGCGTATGCTCCAGGCGCATGTGATGGGCGATCCGGCGGCCGTCACACCCGCTTACCTGGCCGGCCGTCGTCCCGTCATCGTTCGCCGCAACGCCCGCTTCGCGACCGCGGCCTTCGTTACCGGCGCGCTCGATCCGTTTCGCACGCGGCGGGACTGGCTGAGGGCGGCAGCGGCGGTCAATATCCCGCTGCTTGCCATTGCCGGAGGGCATGGTCCACCGCGCTCGCAGGCCGAGATGGAGGCTCTGGCTGCGGCGGGCATCCCCACGCGGTGGCTGCGGTCGGGGAGGCTGGGGTTGCACGAAGAGCTCCCAGCCGAGGTGGCCGCTCTGCTGCGGCCTTTTCTTGCGGCGGATGAATCTTGAAGCTTAAGGATTAGGGCAGGCACCATGATCGACTATGCCAAAGAGCGTCGTTTCGCCTCGACGGTGGATCTCTATCGCCGGTATCGCCCGCGCTATCCACAGGCTTTTATCGGCGGTCTCGTCGAGGAACTGGCACTCTCCGCCGCTGACACGGTCATGGATCTGGGCTGTGGGCCGGGCTTTCTCGCTGTGGCGATCAAGCCGTTTGTCGGGCATGTCATCGCCGTCGACCCCGAGCCCATGATGATCGAGGCAGCGAGGTCCGAGGCTGAAGCCGCCGGCGTCACCCTCGAATTGGTCGAGGGCGGTTCGGCCACGCTCGAGCCCGGGCCGGTGCTGCTCTCGGCCGTCCTGATGGGACGCTCCTTCCACTGGATGGATCGCGAGGCGACGCTGGCCCGGCTGGAAACGATGGTCGCGCCGTCGGGTGCCGTTGTCCTTTGCCAGAGCACTGCCCGTGGCGGCGACTGGACAGAGGCCGTGGCAGCCGTGCGCGAGGCCTTCGCCAATGATCCGGATCATCCAAGAAAGCGAGGGCAGCATGATCATGAGGCGGTGCTGGCCCGCTCGCCATTCAGCGTGATCGCGAAATTCGCAATCGAAGATGCGGACCGGGTGGATGTCGAGGACATTGTCGGCCAGGCCCTGACGATGTCCTCGACCTCACCCGACAGGCTGGCGGAGCGGCGGCCCGCTTTTGAGGCGGCCATCCGGGCGGCCGTCGCCCCTTTTGTCCAAGATGGGTGCCTTGAGCGAGCCCATACGTTCGAGGCGATCATCGCGCGCCGCCCCTGACCCAGCCTGCCCGGCATGTGTCAGGTTGGGGACTGCGTTGCGCACAAGGGGGGTGCTACCCCTGGTCGCGGCTTTGGAATTGCTCTATCTCGCGGTGCAGCAGGCCAACGCAGGAGCGGCCATTAGTCGCGGGAGCTGAACCAGATGGCAATATCCAAGAGCCGCCCGCTCTCACCGCATTTGTCGGTTTATCGGTGGTATCTGACGATGGCGCTCTCGATCGCCCATCGTGCGACCGGCGTGGCGCTCTCGGCCGGTCTCGTCATCATCGCCTGGTGGCTCCTGGCCCTGGCCGGTGGTGCCGGCAGCTACGATCTGGTTCAAACGGTCATGCACAGCATCCTGGGCCAGATCGTCCTCTTCCTCTGGACCTTTGTCTTGTTCTTCCATGCGGCGAATGGGCTGCGTCATCTCTTTTGGGATGTTGGCTACGGCTTCGACAAAACTGTGGCCCACAAGAGCGGCATTGCCGTCATTGCCGCCGCCACGGGCCTCACGATCCTCGTGTGGCTGATCTCGTTCATCGTCGCCTGAAGGAACTGGCTCATGGCAACAGGACGCAACCCGCTGGCCATGCAAATGGCGCGTGGTTCCTCGCGCGAAGGCGTCGGTCACTGGAAGCTGCAACGCCTGACCTCGATTGCGAACCTTATCCTCATCGTCTGGTTCGTCATTTCGGTGCTGGCCCTCTCGAACGCCAATTATGCCGAGACGCGGGCTTGGCTCGCCGCACCTTCCAACACGATCCTTATGATCCTGCTGGTTATTTCGACCTATATCCATGCCCCCCTCGGGCTGCAGGTCGTCATCGAGGATTATGTCCATCACGAGGGGGCCAAGATGGCGGCCCTGGCCGCGATCAAGCTATTGGCCGTCGGTTTGGCCGTGGCGTCGCTGGTTGCCATCCTCAAGGTTTCGCTCGGGAGCTGAACGTCCGTGACTAGCGCCACCTATCCGATCACTGATCATTTCTTCGACTGCATCGTCGTCGGTGCCGGCGGATCCGGCCTCAGGGCCGCCGTCGGCATGGTGGAGGCGGGTCTGAACGTCGCCTGCATCAGCAAGGTCTATCCCACCCGCTCGCATACTGTGGCGGCCCAGGGCGGCATCAATGCCGCGCTTGGCAACATGAACGAGGATAGCTGGCGCTTTCACATGTACGACACCGTTAAGGGGTCGGACTGGCTAGGCGACCAGGATGCGATCGAGTACATGACGAAGGCCGCCCCGGCCGCCGTCTACGAGCTCGAGCATTATGGCGTGCCGTTCTCCCGGACCGAGGAAGGCAAGATCTACCAGCGCGCCTTCGGCGGTCAGTCGGTCAATTTCGGCAAGGGCCAGGCCTATCGCACCTGCGCTGCCGCCGATCGTACCGGCCATGTGATCCTGCACACGCTCTTCCAGCAGGCGCTTCACCACAAGGTGCAGTTCTTCAACGAGTATTTCGCGCTCGATCTCCTGATGGACGAGGACGGCAGCTGCCTTGGCGTCATCGCCATGTGCATCGAGGATGGCTCGATCCATCGCTTCCGCTCGCACGAGACGGTGCTGGCGACCGGCGGCTATGGTCGCGTCTATTTCTCCTGCACCAGTGCCCATACCTGCACGGGCGACGGCAACGCCATGGTGCTTCGCGCCGGCCTGCCGCTGCAGGACATGGAGTTCGTCCAGTTCCACCCCTCTGGCATCTATGGCGCGGGCTGTCTGATCACCGAGGGGGCCCGTGGGGAAGGCGGCTACCTCACCAATTCCGAGGGCGAGCGCTTCATGGAGCGCTATGCCCCCTCCGCCAAGGACTTGGCCTCGCGCGACGTCGTCAGTCGGGCCGAGACCATCGAGATCAACGAGGGCAGGGGTGTCGGCCCCTTGAAGGATCACATCCATCTCCACCTCGAGCATCTGGATCCCAAGCTCCTGCACGAGCGGCTGCCGGGCATTTCGGAGACGGCCCGGATCTTCGCTGGCGTCGACGTCACGAAGGAGCCGATCCCGATCGTGCCGACCTGCCACTATAACATGGGTGGCATCCCAACCAACTACCGGACCGAGGTGGTCACGCGCGACGGCGACAATCCGGACAAGGTGGTGCCGGGCCTGATGGCCGTGGGCGAGGCCGCCTGTACTTCCGTACATGGCGCTAACCGCTTGGGCGGCAATTCCCTCATCGATCTCGTCGTCTTCGGGCGGGCCGCCGCCCACCGGGCGGCGGAGCTGGTGACACCCGGCGCCTCGCACAAGCCTTTGCCCAAGGATGCGGGGGAAGCCTCGGTCGCCCGTGTCGATCGCGTGCTGCACAACAAAGGCAGTCTTTCGAACGGCGAGATTCGCTTGAGCATGCAGCGTACGATGCAGCGTTATGCCAGCGTATTTCGAGACGGGCCGCAACTTGCTGAGGGCGTGAGCTCGATCGGCGAGGTGGCCAAGAGCCTGGCTGATTTGCGGACGAGCGATCAGAGCCGGATTTGGAACAGCGATCTCGTCGAATCGTTGGAATTGCAGAATTTGATGATCCAGGCCGTGGGCACGATGAATTCCGCCGCTTATCGCACCGAGAGCCGCGGCGCCCATGCGCGCGAGGATTATCCCGACCGTGACGACAAGGACTGGATGCGGCACACGCTGGCCTGGGTCGACACGTCCTTCGAGACCCGCATCAGCGACCGGCCGGTGCATATGTACACGCTATCCAATGAGGTCGAGCCGATCCCGCCGGCCAAGCGGGTCTATTGAGGCCGATGCGCGTTCAAGGGCCGTCCTTCGTGGCAGGAGCAAGAGATCATGGTTGAGTTCGCGTTGCCCAAGAACTCGCGAGTCGAGCGCGGCAAGGAGCATAAGGCGGGCCATGGCGGGACGAACCTCAAGCAGGTTCAGGTCTATCGCTACGAACCCGAGGACGGGAAGAATCCGCATGTCGACACGTTCGAGATCGATCTCGACAAGTGCGGACCGATGGTCCTGGATGCCCTGATCAAGATCAAGACCGAGATCGACAGCTCCTTGACCTTCCGCCGATCATGTCGCGAGGGGATCTGCGGCTCTTGCGCGATGAACATCGACGGCCACAACACGCTGGCCTGCACCAAGGCTATCGGGGAGGTGAAGGGGCCGCTCAAGATCTATCCCCTGCCGCATATGCAGGTAATCAAGGATCTGGTTGTCGACTTCACCCAGTTCTGGGCGCAATACGAATCGATCCAGCCCTGGCTGCAAACCTACACGACGTCGCCGGAGAAGGAGCGCCGCCAGAGCCCTGACGACCGGCAGAAGCTGGATGGGCTTTATGAGTGCATCCTTTGCGCCTGCTGCTCGACGAGTTGTCCGTCCTACTGGTGGAACAGCGACAAATATCTGGGACCGGCTGCTCTGCTGCAGGCCTATCGCTGGATCGCTGACAGTCGCGACGAGGCCACTGGCGACCGGCTGGATGAGCTCGAAGATCCATTCAAGCTCTATCGCTGCCATACCATCATGAACTGCACGAATTCCTGCCCGAAGGGACTAAATCCGGCCCAGGCGATCGGCAGCATCAAGCAGATGATCGCTGAGCGTAAAACCTGAACAATAGTTCAAAATTGCTTGCGGGACCCGCGGCCTGCGTCTATAAGTCCCAGCCAACGAGGCATAAGCCCACACACGCAGGTCCGATCTGAGAGGGAGGCTACCTTAAGGGCAGCCTCCTTATTTTTTTATGCGTGCGACGGCCAGTGTCCATCGATCCTGTCCTGGTCGGGCAAGCTGTCGCGCACTGGCAGCGTAGGGGGTGGGGATAGACCGTTGCCGGCAATGATCGCCTGCATCGTTTGCCGGAGATGCGGACCCAATTGCTTGCGCGCGATCGGCATGTCCGAGAGGGTCGCCGGCGAGAAGACGATCTCTGCCTCCATCCCGGGCAATTTCAGTAGCCGCCAAAGATGTGCGACCAGAGTCGCATCTCCCCACCAGGCATAGTAATCGGCGTCTCGGCCGACGATCGGCCGGCCATCCCTGAAACGGCGAAAGCAGAGCGTGATCGGCTGAATCGCGATCGTTCGGCCGACGACGCCAACCTCCGCTACGGACAGAAGCGAGGTCTTGATGGGCAGGACCGACAATCCGTCCGAGCTCGTGCCCTCGCCGAACAGGACGAGATCGTGGCCAGCCTCCAGCCTATCGGCGATCTGGTCCCGCTGCCGGCGTGCTTCGCGCCAGTGCCGGCGGACGAAGAGGGTGTCGGTCAGCTTGGCGAGCATGCCAAATAGCGGCCAGCCCGCGACCTCGGACTTGGCGATAAACGGCGCATCGAGACAGGTGGCGATGCATGGAATATCGATATAAGAGAGGTGGTTCGCGACATAGAGGGTTGGCAGCCCAGTGTATGGGCGTCCCGACCGCCGGAGCCTGATGCCCAGGATCCAAAGCGTGCTGGCGCTCCAGCCCCGCCTGATCTTGCGGCGCGCGGTCGGTCCCAGGGGGCGGGCCAAGCTGTAGATCGCCAGCAGCGCAAGAGTGATCGTGACGAAGCCGATGGCCCGACCTATTGCGCGGGGGAGGCTCTCGCGCATGGCGGTCAGGCGGCAGCCGTCGCTGTCAGCGACGGCTGATAATGTCGAAGATAGCGTTCGTCGATCTGCTGGGTAGGCAGAATCACGCAGACATCGATCGTGTTGAATTGTTGATCAAGAACAGCACCTTCGCCGATCATGGCGCCGACGCGCAGATAGCCCCGCAAGAGCGGCGGCAACATGCGCTGTGCCCTGTCCGGCAGGTAATTGTCGGCGGCAAAGGGCTCATGGGCGACGCGGCATTGACTATGCGCGTGCGGCCGAAGGGGCAGCGGCGCCAGATGATGCTCGTGTAGATAGCGGATTTGCGGGGCCACTCGCGCAATGTCGGTCCCAGGCAGGCTGGCACAGCCAATCATGAGGCCGATCTCGTGTGTTTCAAGATATTCAGCGATGCCGCGCCAGAGAAGCTGCATGACCGTCCCGGTCCTGTAGGCCGCGTCGACGCATGAGCGTCCGAGTTCCAGGATCTCGCGGCGCCGCGAGGCCAGCACCGAGAGGTCATATTCCGCGGCGCTGTAGAATTCGTTGACGTCGCCGACGACGGTCCGGCGTAGCATGCGATAGCAGCCGATGACGGTTGAGCGGCCGCTCGAATGGTCGAGGACAACCAGATGGTCGGCCAACTCGTCGAATCGATCGACGTCCAGGCGGCGAGCTGCCGTCGTCGCATTAGCGACCGCACCCATCTCCTCGAAGAATACCCGGTAACGTAAAGCCTGTGCCTGCCGGAGTTCGCTCGCACTCTCGGCCAGCCGCACTTCGAGATTCGTGGTCGAAGTCGTCATGGCGCTTCCTGTCGACGCTCATGGTAGGGCGCGGTCATCATCCCGCTTATCGAGGTCCTCTTTATCCCCGCTAGACGAGAAGTCCTCGCTCGCGAGCGCTGCTTAAGGACTCTCAACGGCCGCTTCTCGACGGCAGCATGACGATTTTATGATGGTGCCTCCATGAAGCGAGCGCTGCAAGCACATGTCACCCAAGGTTGACCCTGCGGCCCCGTTGGAGTGAGATACTTGCATGGCCAAGGAGGGGATCGGTGATGTGGCGGGCTACCGCACCCACGAGCGATCTAGTGATTAGGCGAGCGCGGGCGCTCGACGCCGCTGCCTTGGCACAGGTCCAGGTGCAGAGCTGGCGCGAGACCTATAATGGTTTGATGCCGCAAAACTTCCTGGATGGCCTGTCGGTGACGGCGCACGAACGGCAATGGCGCCGTTCGCTCGGTGCTCGGGGCTGGGCCTTCATCGCCGTCTGGCAAGGGCAGATCGTGGGGCTTGCGAGCGGTGGCCGCTGCCGGGCCAGCAAGATCTTCAGCGGTGAACTCTACGTTCTATATCTGCTCCGTAGCGTCCAGGGGCGGGGAATAGGCCGTGCCCTTTTCGACGCGACGCACTTCGAGTTGGCGAGGCGTGGCTATGCCGACATGATGATCACGGTCCTGGCCGACAATCCGGCGCGAGGCTTCTACGAGCATCTGGGCGGCGAACTGGTCGGGGAAACCCAGTGCATGATCGGCGGCACCACGCTCCGGGAAGTCGCCTATGGCTGGCCAGCCTGAGCAAGGCATCCCGACGAATTTCAGCCACTGTAGCTAAAGCGCCACTCCATGCGGTGGCGATAAATTTCGCCTGGCCGAAGGATGGCGTCTGGAAACTCTGGATGGTTGGGCGCATCGGGAAAGCGTTCGGTCTCAAGGCAAAACCCGCTGCGTGCGCCATAATGGCTGCCACCGCGTCCAGGAACGTCCAACATCAATCCGGCATAGACCTGAACCCCGGGCTGATCAGCCCACACTTCGAGCGACCGCTTGCTGGCCGGGTCGCGCAGCAGCGCCACGGGGCGAAGGCCTTCACCGCTGACGACGAAGCAATGGTCCAGATTGGGCGGCCCCGCATGGTCGAGTGGACGAATGGTCTGGAAGTCGAAGGCCGTGCCGCTCACGGGTAGAATGCGTCCAGAGGGAATACCCTCGGCGTCCACCTCGACATAGCGATCGGACCATAGTTTCAGTTCATGATGATTGATCGCACCTTCCCCTGCCAGATTCCAATAGGCGTGATTGGCGATGTTGATGGGAGTGGGCGCGTCACACGTCGCCTCGATGTCGATTCGCACCACGTCCGCATCGTCCAGGCTGTAGGTGCAGCCGATCCGACAGGTGCCCGGATAGCCGGCGTCGCCGTCCGGCGAGAGCAGACGGAGATGCGCCGCGTTCGCCGCCGAGTCGATCTCGATGGTCCAATGCTTGTGGCTGAAGCCCAACACGCCACCGCCATGGAGATGGTGCCGGCCTCCCTCGTTGCGCGGCAGATCGAGTTCCCGGTCGTCCAGGCGGCAGCGTCCATGCGCGATACGGTTGGCGAAGCGACCGACCGTCGCTCCGAGGCTGCCCTCTCTGATCGCGTAGTCCGATGGCGCATCGAAGCCCAGCGCCAACTGCACGCGCTCGCTGCCTTGCGGCACGCTGAGATATTGCAGTGTGCCGCCAAACGACAGAACGCCCAGTTCAAGGCCGCGATCATTGGTAAGAAGGGCACGCTGCACCTGCAACCCCTGCACGGTTCCAGCGTTCTCAAGCGTGACGGGCATGGGCTTTCCAGGCTTGAAGCGGCAAATGACGAATGACGAATGTAGCAAGGCCCGGCCCGAGCCTGAAGAGCGACTTGGGTGGGGCACGGCTCTTGCCGCTCGATCGTGGATGATTATGGTCCGGTTCGTCGATGCCGAAAGGATGTAGATTGAACCGGGAGTTGAATAACGCGATGCCGGAGAACCGCCTGACACGCCGCGCGATGGCCCGCGCCGGACTGGGCCTGCTGGGTGGGGTACCGCTTGTTGCGAGAGGCCGAGATGCGAGCGCGCAGGACCAACAGGCGCCCTCGGCCAACGAACAGGCATCCCCGGATCCGTTCGCCCCGAAACCCTTCTCGTTCGAACGCCTTATCGATCAGACGCGTGACCTTGCCAAGGCCGACTATGTGGCGCCGTCGGATCTGCCGGCTGCGCTGACCGCCCTCGACCACGAGGCTTATAGTAAGCTTCGCTTCAGGCCCGAGGCCGAAATCTGGGCTAATTCGCCGGCCTACCGGCTCAGGCTCTTCATGCCTGGGGGCCCCTACAAGTCGGCGGTGCGAATCAATCTTGTCAGTGACGGCATGGCGCGGCCGATCCGGCTCGACCCTGTCATGTTCGACTTGAGCAGCCTCGACAGCCCGGTCGATCTGCCACCGGAGCTTGGCTTTGCCGGCTTTAGGGTAGTCTATCCCTTCGAACGGCCAGACGCCTTCAGCGAGCTCCTTACCTTTCTGGGCTTCAGCTATTTCCGGGCACTGGGGCGGGGCACGAATTTTGGCACCTCCGCGCGTGGTTTGGCCTTGAACACAGGCTTGGGACGGCCGGAGGAATTTCCGGTTTTCCGCGAGTTCTGGCTCCAGGAACCCAGCCAGGCGAGCGATCCGTTGACGATCTTTGCCCTCTTGGACAGCAAGAGCGTGGCCGGTGCCTTTCGCTTCGATATCGTCGTACGTGAAAATACGCGGATCTCCGTCGACGCCAATCTTTTCTTCCGGGGCGATGTCGAGCAGATCGGTGTGGCTCCGCTCACGGGTATGTTTTTCTTCGGTCCGAACGATCGAGCCGGCGTCGACGATTATCGCGAGGCTGCCTATTCTGCGAGTGGGCTTTTGCATTGGGCGGGCTCGGGTGAGGTGCTTTGGCGTCCCTTCGTCAACCCCAGCGACCTGCGGATGAGCGTGTTTGCGGATGAAAATCCGCGTGGCTTCGGCATGGCCCAGCGACCTCGCGATCCCAAGGCTTATGAGGACGTCGAAAGTGGCTTTCATCTCAAGCCCGATGTCTGGGTCGAGCCGCGGGGTACCTGGGGCAAGGGTTCGGTCCGGCTGATCGAGATCCCCACCCAGGATGAGAACAACCAGAATATCGTGGCTTTCTGGACGCCGGCCGATCCTGTGAAGGCAGGCCAGGAGGTGCGCATGTCCTATGCGCTCGTCTGGTCGCTGCCACCCGCGATCGCGCCCGGCCTGGCCACAGTAGCAACGACACGGATCGGTGACGCGCGTCGGCTGGACGGAACGCTGCGTGATGGCGTGCGGACGATTGTCATCGACTACGACGTGCCGGCCGCCGACCAGATGCCACCGCTTGACAAGGTTCAGCCCGATATCTGGATCGGCAATGGCGAGATCGAATCCACGAAGCTTGAGCTCAATCCGATCAATGGCGGTTGGCGGCTGATCATGGCAGTCCGGCCGGGCAACTCGGACGCCGTGGAAATGCGTGTCGCCCTGCAGGAGAATGAACGTGCGCTCTCGGAAACCTGGCTCTATCGCCTGGACAAGAGCTGAGCATGGGCGCACCTGAGGAGGTACTCCTGGACGACCGCCAGGCCCTTCGCTGGATGGCGGCCGAGGAGCGTGTGATGGCCTATCTGCTGGCTGCCGGCCTGGACGCGGCGACGGCCGGCGATGCGGCGAGTGCCGTGATCGAGCGGCTAGCACTTAGCCATAAGCCGGAGACGGCGGAAGAGGCGATACTGCTGGCATTGGCCGAGATCCGTCGCGTTCTTGCCGAGGTGCCGGTCTCCTCGGATTGCTCGCTGGGCTCTTTGTTGCCACATGCCTTGCCGCTCGCGGTTCGCCGCCAGTCCCTCTCGCCCGCATTGCAATGGCGCCAGGGACGTTGGCTCCCAAGGCCCGTGGCCTTCAAGGCGGAGATGCGCGAGCGCCTTGAGCAGGAGCGGACCAGGGTCCAGCCTCGTGCGAAGCTGCCGGCCCGGGCCCGGCGCCGGCGTGCCATCTTCGCGATCCTGGGCCTGCTGACGGCCGCTTGGTGCGTCTCGCTATTCGTCCAGATCCTGGCGATCAACGGGCTGACGATTCTCGACATCGTCCACAGTGTGATCTTCACGATCCTCGTTCTCTGGCTCTCGCAATCTTTCTGGACGCTCTCAGCCGGCTTTGGCGTACGACTCTGGCGTTTGCTGCGCGCACCGCGCGTCGCACCTCCCGGATCGTTTGTGCCATCGCCCGACGTCCGGGGGCGTGCGGCACTCGTCATGCCTATTTATAACGAGGGGACGGAGCGGGTATTCGATGGCCTGAAGGCGATGTGGACGGACATGCGGCGCGAGGCGCCGGACGATCGCCGCTTCGACCTTTTTATCCTGTCCGACACCACCGATCCCGATGTCTGGCTAGCCGAAGTGGAGGCTTGGCGTCGCCTGCGCCTCGAGGTCGGCGACATGGACCGCATCTTCTACCGGCGGCGCGACCGCAATGTCGGCCGTAAAGCCGGCAATATCGAGGATTTCGTCACGCGCTTTGGCGGGACCTACGAATATATGGTCGTTCTCGACGCCGACAGCATCATGACGGGCAAGAGCATCTTCGATCTCGTGCAGCGCATGGATGACAATCCCACGGTCGGACTCATCCAGGCGCCGCCCAAGCTGGTGCGCGGCAAGACGCTCTTTGCCCGCGTGCTGCAGTCGGCGGGCGAACTCTATGGCCCCCTCGCGGCTGGCGGGACCGCCTACTGGGCGGCGGGCGAGGGCAATTATTGGGGCCACAACGCGATCATCAGGACGCGGCCCTTTAGCGAACTCTGCGGCCTGCCCCAATTGCCGGGCAAGGCGCCGTTTGGCGGACAGATCCTCAGCCACGATTTTGTCGAGGCAGCGCTGATCCGGCGGGGCGGCTGGCAAGTCTGGATCGCCGATGACCTGCCTGGTTCTTACGAGGAGCCGCCGCCGACGATTGAAGACTTCGCCGTTCGCGATCGCCGTTGGTGCCAGGGCAACATGCAGCATGTGCAGATTCTCTTCGCACGCCGGTTGCACTGGGTCAGCCGATTTCATTTTGCCATCGGCATAATGTCATATCTGACATCGCCGCTCTGGCTGATATTCCTCATTCTCTCGGCGATGCAGGCCTGGGAGATTACCCATACGACGCCGCTCTATTTCGCCGAGGACTGGCCCTTTCCGCTTTTGCCGGTGAGCGTGCAGGCAGAAGCCAGCCTGCTCATCACGGTAACGCTGGGGCTGCTCTTCCTGCCCAAGGTGATGGGGATCGTGCTGGCGCTACTCGATCCGCCGCGCCGGCGCGCTTTGGGAGGTGGTTTGCGGATCGTCGCGAGTTCATTGATCGAGACGCTTTATTCAGCGGCGCTGGCGCCCGTCATGATGCTGCTGCACACGCGTTTCGTCGTCTCGATTCTCTCAGGAGCCGCGATCGATTGGACACCTCAACGCCGGGCCGCCGGGCAGAGCCAGTTGGGCGCGACGATCCGCACCTTCTTCTGGGTCATGGCGGTCGGTATCCTGACGGCGATCGGCGTCTGGTTCGCCACGCCTATTCTCTTCTACTGGCTGCTGCCGGTCACACTCGGGATGGTGCTGGTGGTTCCCCTGGCGTTGATGGGAGCAAGCGAGGGCATCGGCCAAGCCCTGCGGCGGCGTGGCCTCCTGCTGGTAAGCGAGGAAACCGAGGAACCTCTCGTCATGCGAGCCCTGGATGAGGCCGAATCGGGCGAGCATCCCGACCCTGGTTCACCCATCGAGCGCATGACGCGTGTCGTCCTGGAGCCAGCTGCCAATGCCCTGCATGTGCAGTTGCAGCGGGCCTATGGGAGTCATACTGCCCGCAATGGTCAGGATCGATGGCTCCTTGAGCGCAAAGCCATATTTGTCGGCCCGATGTCGCTCGATAAAACGGAGCGGCGCGCGCTCCTTGAGGATGCGGACCTCATGGAACGCCTGCACGTTATGGCGTGGCTCCATTGGCCAGGCTATCTCCCAGGTGTGCTCGAAGACCTTGAAAGGTCAAGGCTGACGTCAGCCAAGCGTCTAGGCTGAGGCGCCAGCCGTCCAGGCCGACCTAGAGGCTGGCTTTTATGGTCTCCAGCGCGCGGATGGCCGGGCGAGCATCGTAACCGGCCTCGGCGGCGGCGGCGACAATGGCAGGAATCTGCTGGGTCCGAACCGCATTGAAGGCCCACATGATGCAGGAGCGCGTACCTGTCCGGCAGTAGGCGAGGAAGGGACCCTCGTGATCGTCGACGGCGGCCCAAAAGCTGGCGATGTCACCTTGCGTCATCTGGCCGGAGACCACCGGTACATGCACGTAGTTGAGGCCGGCAGCCTCGGCAGCCTCGCGCGCCTCGGCGTCGGATAGCTGATCCGGTGCCTCGCCATCTGGCCGGTTATTGATGATCGTGTTGATGCCTTCCGCCTTCAACTCGGCGAAATCCTCGACGGCAAGCTGCGGCGCCACATAGAAGCCATCCGCAACCTTCTTGATCTCGACCATGATGTCTTGAAACCCTCTGCTTGGAGACCGCGCTGGTGGCTCATAAGGAAACGGGACGGCGCGTTCGCCATCCCGTTCTTCGCGGCCCCGGTTTCTGGGCAAGGAGCCTTAGTCGCCGACGAACGCATTCTTCATATAGGCGCTAGGGCGTCGCTCGGTAACCTCAGTTGCCGGAACTTCCCGAGGCAGGCGGCGTTGTCGTCGCCGATGGCGCGGATGTTGCGTCCGGCGGTGTCGAGGTGGCCGGAGGGGCAGTGGTGACAGATGGAGGCGCCGGTGCAGTCGCAATCTGCTGGCCGCCGAACAGGCCAAAATACCAGCCAAGACCGACGACGATGATGATCGCCACGATCACGTAGAGGATACGGCTGCCGCCCATTGTTTGGGTCTCCCGAGTCGTTATCGCGTCAGCAAATTGATTTCGTTGCTTGTGGTGGAGACGTCTCAGGTCGGTAATGGTTCCAGGACGGCGGCCTAGCGCGTCCCGGAGGACCGGCGCTCGACTAGCTTAAGGAGCGTTTCAAGTTCGGGCTCAACGATGCCCAGTTCGCGCAGATGCCGAACAGTGTTCTCCATATACTCGACATTCGAACCGGCAACGCCGCTGGCAGCCTCTATGATCGTCGCGATTGTGCCAAGGTCGAGGTTGCCGGCAAAATCCTCATGATCGGGACGGCTGACATAACACCATGCCTCCACATGCCGATCGGTAGAGGGGAGTCGTAGCGGCAGCTTGAGGCGGTCATAAACGTAGATGCCGCCCACCTGTTCGCGCGCATCTAGATAATCGAGCACCTCGGCCTCGCGCTCCGCTGATACGCCTAGTGCCCGGCCGGTGCATTGCCCTCCGGGAGCGAGTCCAAGGACAAGGCCGGGCAATTCAGGCGTGCCCCGGTAATGCCTGGAGGCGATGCAAAACCGGCGCTGCCAACCAACCAACTCGGCGACCTCGAAGGCATCCGCGGGAAATCCAGGGTTCCACATCAAAGAGCCGTAGCCAAAGAACCAGGCGAAGCCGTCTGTGGCGTCAGTCGTCATCCGGCCTCGCCGTTGTCGGCGGCGTGGTTGGAGAGCCGCGCTTCAAGAGCTCTTGCCGCATCGAAGAAGCGGGTCTTGGCCTCGCCCACATAGGGGTTCTCGCTTTCGATCGCCTGGAACAACTCCTCGGAATCATACCGTACGATCTCCACGCTCTGCATGAGGAGCTCCCAGGTGCGCGTGGTCTGCTTGATGTCGGACACATCGATCTGCACCAGAATTTTGGCGATCAGATGCGTGAGCCCCTGCACGTAGGCCAGTTCGCGATCATGGCGTTCCGCAGTGGTCTCGATCACCTTGAGTCCCAGCCGTTCGCGCAGGAACGCAACGACGCACGCGTAGCTCTGGCCGCGCAGCGGGCAGACAGCGATGTTAAGTCCCGCAATGCCGTTCTTTCCGCTTTGCGGTCCGAAGAGTGGATGCGTGCAGACGATATCGACATTGGCCGGCAGATTACGCGCCAGGATGGCTGCGGGCTTAAGCTTGACCGAAGCGACATCGAGGATGATCGCGCCGGGCCGCAGATGCGGGGCGATTGCCACCGTAAGCTCATCTAATTGCTGCACCGGCACCGCCAGGACGACGATATCTGCTGTGCAGGCAGTCTCCAGCGTGGCCGCGATCTCCACATTATAGGTCTGACGGATACCGTCGAGGTCGCGGAACCGGTCGAAGACCCGCACCCGGAAAAAAGGCGCCAGATGCCGGAGCATGAATGTGCCGAACGCACCGCAGCCGATCAGGCCCAGGGATTTGGTCATCGGTCGGACCCGCCTGGGAGTGTATGTCTGGCCTGGAACGCGCCCAGTACCTGAACCAGCCTGCGGTTTTCGGCCTCGGTCCCGATGCTGATCCGCAGACAATGACCCAGCCCATAGCTGCCCATGCCACGGGGTATCACGCCCGCCGCCTCGAGGAAGGCTTCGGCGGCCACCGCATCCTGGCCCAGCCGGCGCGGAAATTCGATCAGGAGGAAATTGCCAAGGCTGGGCCAGACCTTGAGGCCCAGGCCCTCGAGTTCCTGCTTGACCCAAGGCAGCCAACGATCGTTATGGGCTCGCGCTGCGGCTTGATGGGCGAGATCGCTCAAGGCCGCAATGCCCGCCGCCTGGGCCGGCAGGCTCACATTGAAGGGGCCGCGTACGCGGTGCAAGGTATCGACGATGCGTTTCGGACCAAACAGCCAACCGAGCCGCAGGGCCGCCAGGCCGAACAGCTTGCTGAACGTCCGCAAGCTGACGACATTCTCATATTGGTTGGCTAGGCTCAGCCCACTATCGTAACCGGGCGTTCCCTCGGCGTATTCGGCGTAGGCGGCATCGACCGCGAGGATGACGTGCGGCGGCAAGGCGGCGTGCAGTCTTGTCAACTCGGCCCCGTCGATGAAGCTGCCGGTCGGATTGTTGGGATTGGCGATGAAGAGAATGCGGGTCCGGCTTGTCACTCTTTGCAGGAGCGCGTCGACGTCGCTGCGCAACTCCGTCTCGGGTGCCTCGATCACGTGCGCCCCGGCTGCCAACGCCGCCAGCTTGTACATGAGGAAGCCATGCCTGCTGGTCAGCACCTCGTCGCCAGGACCGGCATAGGCACGGATCAGGACAGCGATGAGTTCGTCGGAGCCGGCACCGCAGATGATCCGGCTCGGATCGAGGTCGAATCGACGAGCGATCGCCTGGGTCAGGGTTTCCGATCCGCCTTCCGGATACCGGTGAAGGCTGGCGGCCGTGGCCTGATAGGCCTCGATCGCGTGAGGACTGGGCCCAAGCGGATTTTCATTCGCGGATAGCTTGGCGATGTTGGCGCGATCGCCTGAACCGCCTTTGCCACCCACATAAGGAGTGATCTCGAGAATGCCGGGGCGCGGCTGTGGAAATGAGGACATGGACCGTCGATCGTTGCAATGAGGGCGGGCTCGTCCCGCCGCCTTTCGATCCCCGCGGCAAGCTTGCCAGACGCGAGGTCGCAAGGTGAACGAGGCGCATAGCCCTCATGGCCCTGCTCACGCAAGGATTCTTCACATCTGCGGCCGGACCTGTCGCACGCCGCGAGCGCATGCCGGCCTTGTCTTGACTTGGCGGTCAGCAAGGCCCACCTCAATCCGCTGGTGGTGATTTGGCTGACCGGCTTGCGGCCACCTAAAACAAGCAGCTAAAAGGTTGAGAGCAACTTCTCTTGCGTCTTGATCTGGCCGGTCGGCCCGCCGCCAAGCGGGTTTTAGACGTGCGGTTCGGCGAGGCGAAGGCCGGCCGCGTGGACGGAGAGCAGTTGTGCCGATCAAGATCCCGAACGACTTGCCAGCCTTTGAGAAGCTGCGTGTCGAGGGCGTGCCCCTCATCGGTGCCGATGACGCGCTGCGCCAGGACATTCGGCCAATGCAGGTTGCGCTTCTCAACCTGATGCCTGACAAGCCCAAGACGGAAATGCAGCTGGCACGTCTCCTCGGTGCTACGCCGTTGCAGATCGAGTTAACGCTGCTTACCACTTCGAGCTACCGGCCCAACACTGTGCCGCTTTCGCATCTCCAGTCGTTCTATCAGACTTGGCAGGACGTGCGGGAGCGCCGTTTTGATGGCCTGATCGTCACGGGCGCGCCGGTCGAGCTTCTGCCGTTTGAGGAGGTCAAGTACTGGAACGAACTCTGCCAGATCTTCGACTGGTCGCGTACCAATGTACATTCTTCTTTTCATATATGTTGGGGTGCGCAAGCTGCGCTCTATCATTTTCATGGCGTTCCGAAGCATGTGCTGCCAGTCAAGCGCTTCGGCGTGTTCACGCATGTCGTACGTGAGCGGCAGGATACGCGGCGACCGAATTTGATGCGGGGGCTGGACGATTATTTCCAGATTCCGGTATCCAGGCATACTGAAGTGCGCGAGGCGGATCTGCCGGCCGACGCAGGGCTGGAGGTTCTGGCGCAATCCAATGCTGCCGGTCTTTGCCTGCTGCATGAACCGCGATTCCGGACAGTCTATATGTTCAATCATCTGGAGTACGATACCTACACGCTGCATGAAGAATTTCAGCGTGATCGGCTCAAAAGTCTAGGCGATGTGGCGCTTCCGTCGAATTATTACCCTGATGATGACTATGAGAAGGCGCCGCGCAACTGCTGGCGCGCTTACGCCCACTTGCTTTTTGGCAACTGGGTCAACGAAATGTATCAGACTACTCCCTATGATCTCGAAATGATCGGTCGGGAGCGTCAAGCGGCCGCTGCCTGAGGCTCGTAATCTCGCGTGGCGATTGATCGTCGGCCAATTGATAGATAAACGATCTCGGGTTGGGCAACCATATTGAAGCCCAGCCCTTATTGTGCGCGTTGTTTTTCTAAAGGACCGTTTCATGGCGAAGCTTAAGACTGCCGTATTTCCAGTGGCAGGCCTCGGTACCCGTATGCTGCCAGCCACCAAGGTGTTGGCAAAGGAAATGCTGCCAGTCATCGACAAGCCGATTATTCAATATGCGGTCGAGGAAGCGGCGGCCGCCGGCATCGAGAAGTTTGTCTTTGTCACCGGACGCGGCAAAGTGATGATCGAAGATCATTTCGATCGCGCCGTCGAACTCTTCGAGACGTTGGCTAAGCGGGGCAAGAAAGCGGAGTTGGAGCGACTGCAGCGCGAACTCTACACGCCGGGCGAGATCGTTTCGGTACGGCAGCAGGAGCCCCGCGGCCTTGGGCATGCGGTCTGGTGCGCCAGGCATCTGATCGAGGAAGAGGCCTTTGCGGTTATGCTTCCCGATGACCTTATCACGGGCGAAAAGGCTTGCCTTGCCCAGATGGCGGAAGCGCATGCTGAGACCGGCGGCAACGTTATCGCCGTCATGGAGGTGGCGAGTGAGCATACCGAGCGCTATGGGGTCATCACACCGGGCGCGACAACGGGACGGCTGACCGAGGTCAAGGGGCTGGTCGAAAAGCCGAAGCCAGAGGTTGCGCCGTCGAGGCTGGCCGTGATCGGGCGTTATGTCCTGACAGCCGACGTGTTCGCCCATCTCTCGGCGCATGAGGTGGGTGCCGGCGGCGAGATCCAGTTGACTGACGCAATGGCCAAGCTGATTGGCGTGCGGCCCTTCCATGGGCTGGCCTTCGAGGGGCACCGCTATGATTGCGGCGACAAACTGGGCTATCTTGAAGCGATCGTCGGCATCGCGCTCGGTCGGTCCGACCTCAAGGACGGCTTTGCCCAGATCCTAAAGCGCTACGCTTGAGCAACAGGCGGCGGCGGACTGCCGTGTAATCGAACATATTGATAAGGCCTTCCTATTTTCGGAAGGTAGGGGACCCTAAAGATGAGTGATTTGGCGCACCGGTTTCATCCCTCCGTGCTACGTGAGTATGATATCCGCGGCATCGTCGACGAGACGTTGTTTCCTGCCGACGCCGCGGCTATCGGCCGGGCCTACGGCACGATCCTGGTGCGCCAGGGGGGGAAGACGGTCGCGGTCGGTCGCGATGGCCGGCTGAGTTCGCCCGCGCTCGAGGCAGCCTTGATCGATGGGCTGATAAGCGTCGGCATCGAAGTTTTGCATGTGGGGTTAGGCCCCACGCCGATGCTCTATTTTGCCGTCAATGAGCTGGGCGCCGATGGCGGGATCATGGTGACCGGTTCGCATAACCCGCCCACGCATAATGGCTTCAAAATGATGCTGGGCAAGAAGTCGTTTTTCGGCAAGGACATCGTTGAACTGGGCCGGGTCGCGGCCGCAGGCGACTTCACCAACGGGCAGGGGCGGGTCCAGGAGATCGATCTTTTCGAGCGGTATGTCGGCCGTCTGCTGCAAGACTATCATGGCACGCGTCCGCTCAAGGCGGTCTGGGACGCTGGCAACGGCTCCGGGGGCGCAGTGATGGCGGCTCTGACGGCACGCCTGCCGGGCGAGCATGTCTGCCTCTTCGCCGAGATTGACGGCGCCTTCCCCAATCACCACCCGGATCCGACCGTGCCGGAAAATCTCCAGGCCCTTATCGCCAAGGTCAAGGAGACCGGCTCCGAGATCGGCATCGCCTTCGATGGCGATGCCGATCGGATTGGCGTGGTCGATTCGGATGGCCGTATCGTCTGGGGGGATCAGATCTTGCAGATCCTTGCCTCCGACGTCCTGGAGCGGCTGCCGGGCTCGACGATCATCGCCGATGTCAAGGCCAGTCAGGTCCTCTTCGACGAGGTGGCACGGATGGGCGGCAAGCCCTTGATGTGGAAGACCGGCCACTCGCTGATCAAGGCCAAGATGATCGAGACGGGGGCGCCGCTCTCGGGTGAGATGTCCGGGCATATCTTTTATAAGGACGGCTTCTACGGTCACGATGACGCGCTCTACGTTGCCGTACGGCTTTTGGACATCCTGGCGCGTGGCAGCAGGACGCTCAAGGATTTCAGGGATGCCATGCCCGAGACCTTCACCACGCCTGAGACGCGTTTTGAATGCGCCGAGGATAGGAAGTTCGAGGCGGTGCGGAACGTGAAGGCCAGCCTTGCCCTTGAGAATGCGAATGTCGACGACGTCGACGGTGTGCGCGTGAAGACGGACGACGGCTGGTGGCTGTTGCGGGCCTCAAATACCCAGGCGGTGTTGGTGGCTCGCGCGGAATCGACGAGCGAGGCAGGGCTCGAGCGGCTCAAAGCCGCAGTCGTCGCCAATCTGCGCAAAGCGGGCGTCGACGCGCCCGATTTCAGTTCCTCTGCCGGAGCGCACTGAGGCAGGGCCCATCGGGTCTTTTGCTGCAGCGCAATCCGTGGCGTTAACCGGCTGTTAAGTCGCACGAGGGTAATCTTTGTGAGTGAACCGGTCTGGATCAAGGCCGGCCTTGCCGCCCCAAGGAAAGAGAGCCCCGTGCAATTCGATAAGAACATGCCCGTCTTGATCGTCGACGACTACAAGACGATGCTGCGCATTGTCCGCAATCTTCTAAAGCAGATCGACCTTGCCGACGTCGACGAGGCGACGGACGGTGGAATGGCCTATTCGATGATGAAGGCGCGCCCGTACGGGCTGGTCATTTCCGACTGGAACATGGTGCCCGTTACCGGTCTCGAGCTTCTACAGAAGGTCCGGGCTGATTCGGATCTGAAGCATACCCCTTTCATCATGGTCACCGCCGAGAGCAAGACTGAGAATGTCATCGCCGCCAAGGCAGCCGGCGTCAGCAACTATATCGTCAAGCCATTCAATGCCGAGACCCTGCGCGCCAAGATTGCGGCCGTCATGAGTGCGGCCTGAGCGCGAGCGAGCGGAAAGGTGCTCGCCTGTCATGCTCGGAGCGGAATCGCCCGGGAGGCTACCCCAATGGCGGGACCCGTTTGACCCCAAGCGACAGCAACGCTCTTGCGGCGAGGCGGGCAAGCTCGGCGCACAGGGAGCTGATCGTCCGGCCGTCAAGCTCGATGAGCGGCCCTCCCTAGGTTCAGGCGGCGCATTGCATGTCGGTTCGTCGCTGGTTGTTATCCTGATCGGCCTTGGCATTTTCGCCGGCTCGACATCTATGGGATTGGCACAAAGTAGCGAGCCCGGACGAGCTGCGTCTGCAGCAATTCCGGCCCTCATCGGGACGGCATGGACGGCGGCCGCCTCTGGTCGCGACCGCGCGCGGGCGAGGATTGCAGGGCCAGGAAATGCGGCGGCTGCAGTCGACGGCGGCTCGCAGCACGCATCGGCCATTCTCGGCGCCACAGCCAACGCGACAAGCATTGCGACCAGCAAGGTCCGCGTTGCCATCGGACGGACTGCCGTCGAGGAGGCGGCACATGCGGCAGCGACTGTCCAGTCGGGAGGCGTGTTGGTTCCCACAGTGAATTCGTTTCCGTCTATGTCCCCTGCCGAGACCTCCGCCCAACCGGCAAGCGAAACCGGCCAAACCGTGTCAGCATTGGGGAGCGAGGTGTCGTCGGTGACGGCAAACGATACGGCCCGGGGCAAGGGTGGGGGGCGTGCCGACAAGGCCCCGGGTACTGCTTGGCAGGGCGGGCCCAATTCGGCTGCCTCCCTGAGCCAGCCGGCGGCAACGGCGGCAGCGGACTGGCCGGGCGTGGATTTCCGAGCGCTGGCGGCCGGGGCGTTCCCACCAATCAATGGCAGCCCGATCGACCGTGCTCGGCGCCTAGTCGCACTGGGGCTTGGTGCGGAAGCCTTGGCCGTGCTGGGCCAGGCTGACCCGCTCGACCGCGCTTATCCGTTTCTTAAGGGGGCAGCCGCCTGCTTGGCCGACCGCCCGGATGCGGTATTGGTTTTTGATCGCGCGCTCGATGCCGAGCCCGAAATAGGCTTTTGGCGGACGGTGGCAGCCTTGCGCCTGAGCCGCGCAGTCGATCCCGCAGCGCTACGCGCCGCCATAGGCACGCTCCTTGCCTATCCCAAGGAGATTGCCCGGCGCTTCGTCCCGCTTATCCTCGACGCGATGTTGGCCAAGCGCTCCTTGAGCGATGCCGCACGACTTGCCGAACTCATTCCCTTGAAGTGGCCTGAGCTTGCCGGAGAACCCGCCATCCAGCTTCTGCAGGGGCGGGTGCATCTCGCGGCTGGTGATACCGATAAGGCGCGCAATATTTTCGAGGTCGTGGCCCGCAGCGCCGACTTCGCTTCGGCAGTGGCTGCGCGGAAATATCTCGTCGATGCCGATGTCGCTGCTGGACGGCTTAACCTAGCCGCGGCTCTCATCCTCCTGGATCGTCAACGCCCGCTCTGGAGAGGCCAGGACTTTGAAGAGAGCTTCATGGATGATCTGGCGTCGATCGCCGATCAGGCCGGTCTGGTGGATCGCCAGTTGGCGGTGCTGAGCGAGATTGCCAGTTCAGCGGCCAACGCGGAGGATCACGATCGCGCTTTGGCTGCTGTCCGTGCCGCGCTGCTGGCTGCGGTCGATCGCCACGACCTGGGCGCAAAGCTTCGCGTGATGGCCTATGTGCGCATGCAGCCACAACTGGCCGAGGGGGCAGGTGATGGTCTCCGCGTGAGGGCGATCGCCAAGGATCAGGCCGAGACGATGGGACTGCCGCTACAGGCCCTGGCGGGCAACTTCTCAAAATTCGAGTCGCCATCGAATCCGGCGGCTGCCGCGTCGACCGCAGACGATCGCAAGATCGTGATCGAGCCCCCGCCGCGCAAGCCTGCTGTCCTCAACGTTGCTGCGATGGTTGATAGCGCGGCGTTACCACCTATCGGTAAGGTAGCGGGCGAGCCCGACGCCATCGCCGCCGCCTTGGATCGGGAAATCGCTGCTGCACATGCGGTCCTGGCAGCGGCGCGCGAAACGCCCTCCTCTTCATCGCCGTTGGCACCCTGAGACGCTGCCATCATCCCCTCAGTTTGGGCTTCATCGCGGCAAATGGCGGCGTTGCGTGCCTTGTTTGACAGGACCGAAAGATAACGTTCCTACGCCGCTACTCGCCCGGAAGGATCGGTCGGACCTTGCTTTCAGGCTATTTGCCTCCCGTCCGATCATGACGTCTTGAACTGCCGCCCGCCATGCCCGAGGTAGAAACGGGTTTCGCTGGCAATGGAGTTTAGCCGTCTCGACTTTTCGGTTGTCGGGCGGCAGAAAAATCATGGCCAAATGGAGGATCGAGGATGCGGCGTGGACGGCGATTCGGCCTGCTGGTCGGATTCCTGCTCCTCGTTCTTGGAGGCTGGAGCCTTTGGGCCGAGGTCGATGATTGCGGCGGGCTCTGCATCTATCCCAGCCAAGGTGCGGTGCATGTCGGCGACATCCATCCGATTGGCGGCATTGTTTATGTTGGCGCCACCGCTTGGTTTGCCATACGTTACGTCGAGCCGATTCGCCTCCGGTTCAACAGCGGTGGCGGCGACTTTGCGACGGCGCGGTTGATGGCCGCCTGGACACGCTTTCTCACCAGTTACCATCCGATCCGAGCGGAGTTGTCGGCAGATGCCCGCTGCGGTAGCTCCTGCACGATCATTTGGGCCGCGGCGCCGACCCGCATCGCCGATCGCAATGGTGTCTTCTTCTTCCACGCGGTGCGCTGGGCGCTGATCAGTGACCCGGCCTGGCGTTTCGTCGGCCTGGGCGGCCAGACTCGCCTGATGTCTGCGGCCGTAGCTGCCGTCGATCCGCGTCTCGCCGCCTATCTCGAGAGCCGGGGGGCCTATGACGGCCAAGGTCGGGACGTCACGCTGCTGGCTAGCGACATCGCCGCTCTCGGTGGGCCCTATGTCACCGTGCGCCGCTAAAGGCGATCCTGCCTCCAGTCATTCAGGGAGCGTTGCGCTGACAGGGAGCCGCCGACCCAAATTTCGCCAAGCGCCCGCGAGGCTGAAGCGACCTGCCGCGCCGTCTCGAAGGCGATCCTCCGAGGCGGTGTGCTCCAAAGGATGGTCAGTGCTGGCAGCTCCTCGGGCATGCCGCGTGACCAAAAGCCTTGCGCTGGAGGCGGTTAAGAGATCGATGGCTGGGGGCCAAAGCGGTTTTCTGCGGACCGTTCCGCCTTCCCGTAGTGGGATGTGTTGCCCTGGGGCAAACCGCGCCTCGTTCTCCGTCACTCGGCCAGTCTTTGGAGAGGCTCGTTTCGCGTGGCGCCGATGCCCCGACACTTCCGGACCGTCCGTCCGCCCCGGTGAACGAATAAGAGAAGGGATGCGACGCTTGCAGATGGCTGCTCGGTTACACAGTTCTGGCCGCAGCACGTCGAGTGGGTCAGAGTGTCGCGTCATGGCGGCTCATGCTCGGCCTCTCGCGCTCTAGAGAGCCTGCCAATGCACCACGGCCTAAGCCCGGTATGCTGGTATCGGCGGCCGGGTCCAATCGCCGATCGACGTGGTGATGTCGGACCGATCCTGATTTCTCCTCGCGTAACCAACCTTTCACTCTTGCTCGGCATTATCCTGTCTCGGATGTCCGTGTGGATGGTTGATCCTGGCAAAAGAGCGCCTTTCGGGGATCGTCGTCGTCAGCGGCCTATTGCAAAGAGCCCTTTGATGGGACCGGCAACCGCGTCGCTCGTCGGCGGGCCGCAGCGGTCCCGCTTAGGCGATAAACGCTAATCGACTTCCCCAGCTCTCGTTGCCGATCGTAACTCTGGCGGCGATGGCGAGTGCCGAAGAGCGGGGGGATGGTCGATACCCCACCGGCGACGGTGGATCAGGTGGTCCCATGGCACGTGCACCAAAGCGCTGCTCGTTGATGCTATCTCAACTACAGTCATATCCTGGGACGCGAGCCACGCACGAAATCGCAGATTCTTACGGTGGCCAGCGTCCGTTGCCATAGCCTGATGCGTACATCGTCAATGCCGGTATTGCGCCACGTCGCCCGACCTTAATAATCCCATCCCGTAATCAGTTTTTAAGACGGTGATCCCGCCATGATCGAAACCAAGAGTGTAGTTGGTACCAAGCCATCACTGGTTTCGCACGCGATGGATAAGGGAACTTTATTGAACTGGGCTCGTCGAACCCTCAATCCGGCGATGGTCGTGCAGCTTTCTCGCAATGCCGAAGGCATGGAGACGCTACGCCGCATGGAACAAGCTTCCCGGCCGTTCTCGCTCGCCTATCGGATCGAAATCGCCCCGATCGCGGCCTTGCTGCGCTGCGTCGAGTATGTCCTGGCCCGGACCGACACGTAGCGCTGAGAGGTTTCGTGCCGACATTTGGGGACGAGAGGGCCCATGGCCTTCGTCGAAGATTGCCTTGGTGTCGCCGAGACCGCCTTGGAGGGAGGGATACGTTACAGTTCGACATCGGCCGCCGTTATCTCGACGAACTTTCGCTTCCTCCCGTCGGTGCTGAGCGAGATTGAACTCTCACACGTTGCGATCAATGGGCGCGCTGGCCTTGGACAGATCGCAAGGTGATTTCAGCCCCGATCATCCCGTCGCGGCTTGTTCGAGCGCGCGTTGGGATGTGGACGGAGCCGAAGCGCATCTCGCCCGATCAACCCATCATGCTGGCCGGCTATCTTGTGCGGGTCGGTCGCCATTAGTCCGCGTCGGGTTTTTGCGACAAGGATCACCTGACGCCAAGCGCATGGAGGCCGGCTCTTCAGCCTGTCGTCCATGACGAATCGCGACATGTCCGATTGCGCTCGAGAGCAATACCGAGGCGACGAGTAAGGAAATTAGTGGCGGGTGGTTTCGTCCGCTGCCAAACCCTTCTAGTTGTGCGCGACGAGAGCGGCATCTGGTCCAGCTGTCGCTCGCTAGCATGGGAGAGGAACGTGATGACACGGAGACAGGCAGCCTTGGGCTTGGCGGCGATGATGGCAGCCGAAGCCGGCGCCGGGGGCGCCAGTGCTGCCCCCGCGGTCGAGATCCCGGCCGGGCTCGATCCTGAGAACACGCTGGTGATCGTCCTGGAAAATGGCCCAGTCATCGTGAAGCTGTTGCCCGACGTGGCGCCCAAGCACGTTGCGCGAATCAAGGAACTGGCGCGTGCTGGCTTCTATGACGGCATCGTCTTCCACCGCGTCATTCCCGGCTTCATGGCGCAGACGGGTGATCCGACGGGGACCGGTACGGGTGGATCAGACAAGCCCGACCTCAAGGCGGAGTTCTCAAAGACGCCCTTCGAGCGTGGCACGCTCGGCATGGCACGAACGATGAATCCCAACAGTGCCAACAGCCAGTTCTTCATCTGCTTTGCCCCCGCACCGCATCTAAACGGCCAGTATACCGTTTTTGGTCAGGTAGTTCGCGGCATGGACAACGTTGACAAGATCCCGACGGGCGAGCCGCCCCGTGACCCGGGCAAGATGCTCAAGGTCTATGTCGCAGCTGACGGTCCCAAAAGCTGAGCCTCAGGCTTGCCCAGGCGATGACGCGGTCGGACTGGCCGCGTGTCGTCCTCTGCTGGGTAATCGGGTTGAACGAATTGCTCGGCGGGGCCATTGGGCTCTATGTCTCGTTGCCGGAATATCTGCGCGTCGCCCGCTTCATCCCTGTCGTCAACCAGGGCTTCATTCTCCTGGGCATCGTGCTGTTTGCGGTGGCGATCATTGCAGGTCTTCTTTTGATGGACGGTCGGCCGCAGGGCTGGAATCTATCCTTGTGGGTCCAAGGCCTGCAGATCCTGTCCATCCAGACGAGCGTGCTGCTCTATGAGCTCGTGCTCGGCTGTTATTTGAGGCTCTCTACCGAGGCCACGCATCTTGGCGCCTTGAATCTTTCCTTCGGCGGCGGCTTCAACGCCGCTGTGACCATCGGTCCAGCCCAGAATGTCGAGAGTTTCGTCGTCTCCTTGAACCTTCTGGCAATCCTGGCGTTTGCCGTCCTCGTCTGGCTACGTCCCCGCAGGCCCGTATAGCGGGCCGTCATTGTTCAACCTGTGGGCGAGGGTACGGGCTGATAGATCACGCCGCCGGTCGGCGCCGTGAAGGGCATGAACCAGGTATTGTTGGCAACAAAATAGGTAACCCCACGTACGACCACCGGCTGCGCGCCCGTCGGCAGCGCCCCATAGGTTGGCGGCGCCACTACCTGATATTGCTGGCCGGACGGTACAAAGTAGGTGCCGCCCGCATAATAGAGCGGTGTCGGGGCATTCTCGACAACGATCGTTTGCGGCTTCGCTGGCAGGTTCGCGACATAGCTGCCGATCGCCAACCCTGCAGCTAGGCCGACGACACCCCCTGCAATCGGTGCGACCCAGCTAGGGCCACCACCATGCCAATGTTGCGGCGCGGCGGTCTCGTGCCAGGACGGTGGCCGATGCCAGTCAGGCCCCCAGGGGCCCGGCAGAGCGGGTTGCGCCGCGGCCGAAACCGCAGCAAGGCTGCTCAGTAGCGCCAAGGGAGCGGCAAAACGCCTTTTCAGGAACGTCATCGCTTTGTCTCGCAAGAGTGATCCCGAAGCAGGATCTCACCTCCATTCAACGAATATCGGGGGCGGTTCCGTCGCCGATGGGGTCCATCGGTCGCGAGCGGTCATCGAACGCGAGTTCGCAAGGTAATCTTTCTCAACGCCCATCTTGGGCATGATGATCAAGGAGGTTTCTTGCTTGAGGTACTCATCTTCGTCGTCGAAGGCACGTTTGCCGAAACCGAGGAGGCGCACCGTGCAGCGTTCAACGATAGCTTCGCCTCGGCCGGTCTTGGGTGGCATTGGGACCAGCCCCCTTATGCGGCCCTCCTCAAGGTCAAGGGTGGTAAGGAGGCATGCGCTTCCTCATCGCTCCGCAAGGCATGACATCCCGACCTCGACGATGCCACCACTGCCTCGCTACATCGTGAGAAAACGGCCCGTTTACTGCTTTGGTTTGGGAAAGGGGACTGTCCTTGAGGCCGGGCGTGGAGCGTCTGATCCGCTAGGTCAAGGACCGCAGGCATTAAGATCGAGATCGCGATGACGACTAGCCGGGCCAACATCGATGCTCTCTCGCAGGCCACTTTCGGGTTCGAGTGAAAACCGCTCTTCGAAATGATCGGCTTGTGGCGATGAGATTGCTGCCGAGAAGCCGGCGCTTGGCGTTTATATTCTCGCCCTGGAGCGCTAGGCCTGCCGCGCGAGGCAAGCTTGGACCTGGAGGATTCGGAGACGGCCTGAGGCCGGCGATGGTCGGCCTACAGTTCAACCTTGGTTGCGGTCAGCACCTATAAACAGTCAGACATTCTTTTCTGGAGCGCTCTCGGTGTTGGACAGTCCCGTGGAGCCGGGAGCGCCGGCCCATGTGCTTCACGGGGCGGCACTCGATGGACAGTTCGTTGACGTTGGTCAAATACACTGGTGGCTTGCCGCACCTTGACGGACCCAGTGTGCTTCCCCCTTCCTGAGGCCCGGAAGCGCAGGGATGATGGGAGGTTCCAATGACCAGCGAGGCGGCGCGAGCAAGGGCAGGACGTGAGCTTGCCGGCTTTACTCCGGAGGCCCGGCGGCAGGCCTGCATCAAACGACAGATCGGCACGATGCTGGCGATCGCCGCCCTCGAGTTGATCGCGGGCGACGGACCCGACAGTGTGACGGCGACGGCTGTTGCGACGAAAGCCGTGGCTAATCTCAAGGTGGCGGTTCCGGGGGTGGCGACGGCTACCGACTTCCCGCCGGTTGTGGTGGCTCTGAAGGCGGTGGCGCCTGCTACGCTGGATCATCTCAAGCGATTGGTCTCGGCCGGTTGACGATTCGTCCGGACTAGAGCGCGAAAGCTAACCCGCACCATAAGTTTGCGTGGGGGAAGTTCGTGTTCGAAGCCTCGTCACCAGCGCTACTGAAAAACCTTCTGGCCAGGGGCACTCGGCCCGGCTGCCGCGATGGCCGTCATACGCTGCCGCTGTCTAAGATCCGGGATCTCTTCGACGGGTCGGGCCTTGCCGTGGTTGCGTCACGCTTCTCGACGGCAGGGTCGGCGTGTCTCCCTCCTCGCCTATGCGTGCTTGCAATGCTCTATCCCGGCGACGGCTGCAGCCGTACTGACCTTCGGCCCTTGCTGCGCTCGGTCGCGAACTCGAACCTAGCGGCGACGATATCGACGTTCGGAGATGGCGATGAAATTATGGCCCTAATGGCGCTATACTGGGCAAATATTTCATGTTTGACATTGTGATCACAGGATATGTATCGGGTTATTTCGATGAATATTGACGATCGATGGCGAGTGCGCGGAAATGACGGAGTGGCCGGATCCCGAGAGCCAGTCGCGAAAGCTCTACGAGCGCGGCAGCAAGGTCTTTGCGGGTGGCATCACGCGCATCCAGCCCTGGCAGGAGCCTTTTCCCGTCTATGCAGCCCGCGGTGAGGGCCCCTATGTCATCGATGTCGATGGTACTAGGCGGGTCGATCTGCTCAACAATTTTGCCTCGCTGATCCATGGCCATGCTCATCCGGCGATCGTCGAGGCGGTGCGTGATCGCATCGGGTTGGGCACGGCCTTCACGATGCCGACCGAGAGTGAGATCCAGCTGGCGGAGCTTCTCTGTGAGCGGGTGTCCGGCTTTGAATGGGTACGCTTTTCGAATTCCGGTTCGGAAGCAGTCATGTCGGCAGTCAAGGCGGCTCGGGCACTCACCGGTCGATCCAAGATCGTCAAGATGGAAGGGGCCTATCACGGGTCGTACGACTATGTGGAAGTAAGCCTCGATTCCTCGCCGACGAACTGGGGCAATGAGCCAGCTTCCGTCCCTTACGCCAAGGGTACGCCCAAGGGCGTGACCGATGACGTCATCGTTATCCCTTTCAATGATCCCGAAGCCGCGGACCGGATCATCCGCGAACATGGTCCCAGCCTGGCGGCCGTCCTGATCGACGCCACGCCCACCTACATGGGCATGACGCCAATTACTCAGCCTTTCATCAAGGCGGTGCAGACGGCGACCCGCGCCGTTGGCGCCCTTTTGATCCTGGACGAGGTGATCTCCTTTCGGCTGCATGAGGGCGGGGCGCAGACGCTTTTCGGCATCGAGCCAGATCTGACGACACTGGCGAAGATTATCGGTGGCGGCTTTCCAGTCGGTGCTGTTGCCGGGAGGCGCGAGGTGATGAAGGTCTTCGATCATCGCCAGGGCCGTCCCGCATTGCCCTGGAGCGGCACCTTCAGCGCCAATCCTGTTTCCATGACGGCCGGGCGAGTGTCGATGGAACTCCTCACGCCCGCAGTCTTCGCCCGGCTGAATGCTCTGGGCGACCTGGCAAGGAGGCGGATCGACGAAACCTTTGCCGCCGTCGGGGTCGAGGGCCATGCCTCCGGTGTGGGCTCGATGTTCAATTTGCACCTCACGAGACAGCCGATCGAGGACTATCGCAGCGCATGGCGGACGCCCGCCCAGGCCAAGGCGATGTTCGCGCTCCAGACACGGCTCGTTAAGGAGGGCTATGTCATCTCGACCAAGGGCATGGGCTTCCTCTCGACAGTGATGGACGAAGCGATCGTCGAGGGCTTTGCTCAGGCTCTGGGGCGTGCGCTCAGGGCGGGTGCTCTGGACCTGGTAGCTTAAGCGCAAAGGATCGGGTGGTATGGATGGGATGATCGAAAACTCGATAGCGGCGCGCGATATCCGTTATCTCGTGCATGGCAGCGTCGATCTCGCACGCCAGCGCCAGAACCCGCCGACGATGATCAATGGTGGCAAGGGCATCTTCATCTTCGACGAGAACGGTACGCCCTATCTCGAGGCTGCTGCCGGCATGTGGTGCACGGCGCTGGGCTTCTCGGAGGAGGAGCTCATCGAAGCGGCTACCGAGCAGATGCGCAAGCTGCCCTATTACCATACGCTTGCTTATAAATCGGTTACGCCTGCAGCCGAGCTGGCGGAGAAGCTTGCAGCGCTCGTGCCCATTGAGAACGCACACCTCTATTTCGCGCTTTCGGGTTCCGAGGCAAACGATGCGTTCATTAAATTCGCTTGGTACGTCAACAATGCGCTGGGTCGGCCTGAAAAAAAGAAGATCATCGCGCGGAAGAACGGCTATCACGGCGCGACCTTGGGCAGCGCCAGTCTTTCGGGCATTTCCGCCAACCATAAGCTGTTCGATCTACCGATCGCGAACATCCTGCATGTCAGCGATCCACACTATTATCGAAACGGCTTGCCTGGCGAGAGCGAGGCCGAATTCGTCGATCGGCTCGTGGGCGAGGTCGAAGCGCTGATCCTGGCCGAAGGCCCTGATACTGTGGCCGCTTTCGTCGCAGAACCGGTGACGGGGGCAGGCGGCGTGGTCATCCCGCCTGCCGGCTACTACACCAAGCTGCAGGCCGTGCTCGACCGCTACGATGTCATCTTCCATGCCGACGAGGTGATCAACGGCTTTCTGCGCACCGGCAAGATGTGGGGTTCCGAGGCCATGGGCATCAGGCCGACCACCATGTCGATGGCCAAGGCCATTACGTCCGCCTATATGCCGCTGTCGGCGCTGGCCCTGCCGTCCTGGTTCTACGATGCCATGGAGAGAGGCTCGACTGAAGTCGGCGTCTTCGGTCATGCTGCTACCTATGCCGGCCATCCGGTGTCCTGCGCTGTCGCCCTCAAGATGCTGGAGATCGTCGAGCGTCGGAACCTGAAGGCGCATGTCGAGACCGTGGGCGCCCGCTTCAAAGAGCGCATTCTCGCTTTTAAGGATCACCCACTAGTAGGCGATGTGCGCGTTATTGGCCTTATGGGGGCCATCGAGTTCGTCACCGACAAGGCGAACAAGACGAGCTTCGTGCCCACGGGCTCGTTCGCCAAGCGCCTGCGGGATCATGCCGAAGAGCGTCAAAAGCTCATTGTCCGCGCCGTGCCGGCCGGCGACAGCTGCGCTTTTTCGCCGCCTCTCGTCATTACGATCGAGGAAGTTGACGAGATGTTCGATCGATTCGCCAAGGCGCTGGACGAGGTCACCGCCGAAGTCGGGGCTTAGGCCGCTCTAGGGCGCCGCAGTTTCGATTGCCAGCGCATAGAAGATCGTGCGCTGGGACGGGTTGAAATTGTCGTCGCTGACGAGGAGGAGCGTGCGGCGACCATCGCCGAGCTTCGGTCCAAAGGTGATGCCTTCGACGTTGTCGAGGCGCACGCCCAGTCTGGCCATGTCGAGAAGCAGTGTCTTTCGCATGGGTCTATAGGTTTCATTTTTGAGCGAGCCTAGATCCAGGACGTTGCTCGCCCCATCGAGGTCTGCCGCATAGAGGCGGATGGAATTGCCGACGCCCGGCGTGTAGCCCCGCTCGATCACCAGAAGATGCGTGGAGTCCAGGGCCAGGATATCTGCTATGCCATTGTCGCCCGGCCTCCCGGGATCGGGCGGCACGACCGGAATGCGGCCGACAGTGTAGACATATTGAGCGACCAGGCGCCCCGAGGGTAGATCGTAGAGCGAAATCCGCGACGGACTCTCGTCGGTCACCGAGGTCTGTGGCCCATCCTGGCGAAGTGCGTTCTCCAGCGAGATGGCCAGTCGCATGCTGCCCGGCAGTAAGCTGGCACCCTCGAAGATGAGATTATCGCGCGCGCCACGCTGGCCATCGGGCGAGGGGGCGAATCCAGGCGGCAGCGGCAGCCGCCTTTTCAGTTGCAGCCCCCGATCGAAGATGCCGATGAAAGGAAGTACGCCTCGCTCGAGATCGCCCTCGCTGGTGATGACGAGGCCTTGATCCCCCGGCAGGCGCGCCATGCCCTCGGCGTCCACCGTCCCCGGTTTGAAGGGCTGCCCCGTCTCGTCCTTGAGCGGACTCACGCTTACGATGCTGACGCTCTCGAGGCCGCCCCTTTCGGCCAGGGTGGCTCGCAGGCTGTAGAGCCGCGCCGGTCCGCGTGTCGGATCGTCGCCGCGATCGTCGCTGACCGCCTGAAACATCCCGCTCGATGCATCGTAGGACAAAGCCGATAGGCCTCCGACGACGGTATCGCCCACCCTCAGGCCCTTGGGCATTTCGACCGAGCCTAGGAAATCGAGTCTAACGGGATCGGCGTTGGCGGCCGCCGTCAACAATACGCTCAACCCGAGGCCAAGCAGGATTCCTTGCCGCCCGCATCCCGTCATGTCCACGACCTATGTCCGCTGAAGGCCTGGTTGCTCGAAGGGTCGCTGTCCGTTCGGGCCAGCCCGTGCGACGTCGGCTCTAATGTTCGAACTGGCGTGCTGCCTCCCTCTCGAGAACCGCCATCCGCGTCTCGATCCGTTCCTCGAGTATCCGCATGAAGCTTTTGCGATCGAGCCCGGGCGGAATCGGCTCCAGGAACTCCACCGTGACAATGCCCGGATACTTGCCTAGCGGCTGACCTCGGCGCCAGAAGCGGGCCGAATTGAGCGCGACCGGCACGACGGGTACGTCCAGACCCGAATACAGGGCCGCCACGCCCGGCTTGTAATCGGCCGGTGCCGAGGGCGGCCTGCGCGTGCCTTCTGGGTAGATGAAAATCGAACAACCATCGGCGATGGCCGCGCGGGCGTCCTGGATCATACCACGCAACGCCTTGGAACCGCCTGCCCGATCAAGAAAGATGTTCTGGCCAATGCCCAGATACCAGCCGAAGATCGGCACCTTACGCAACTCCTGCTTTAAGGGGATGACGATGTCCGGGCGGACCGTGTGGAAAAAGAGTGTCTCCCATTCGGACTGGTGCTTGGACGCCAGGATGACCGGCGTGGACGGTAGATTTTCCAAGCCCTTGACCTCGTGGCGCAAGCCGACGATCCAGCGCAGAAGCGACAATGTTCCCCTTTGCCAGAAGCTGGCCAGACGCCGCATCTGCCTTCCGGAGGAGAAAGGAGCATATGGTAGCCAGCCAATGCAAAGAATCGTGGTCCAGACGACAAAGGCGACAGTGAACAAGCCGGCCCTAAGCCGCTGGCCAAAGGAGCCGGGCAGTGCTGGAACATCGGGGGGACCGAGATCGGTAGGATCGGACATGGGGGCCATGAATCATGAGCAAGCCTGCCGCAGATGGCAAAGCCAGTGCGGCTTGGCAAGCGTCAGTGGATGATCCGCCGGTAAAGCGGCCCATCTCGCCAGAGGCCAAAGGGTGTGCTCCAGCCCAACCGACGGCGCCGATGACCGTGGCGTTGGCGGCAGCCGAGAGCGTCGGTCGGCTTGGCGAGGTGCCGGTCGGTGCCGTCATTCTGGGGCCCGATGGATCAGCCCTCGCCATCACCGGCAACCGTGTCTATCTCGACAACGACCCGACGGCGCATGCCGAAATTCTGGCGATCCGGACGGCATCCGCAAAACTCGGCCGCCCCCGTCTCGATGGCTGCGATCTTTACGTCACGCTCGAGCCTTGCCCGATGTGCGCTGCCGCGATTAGCACAGCCCGCATCCGCCGGCTTTATTTCGGTGCCGCCGATCCCAAGAGTGGCGGGGTCGAACACGGTCCACGCGTGCTCGACTCCTCCAGCGCACACCATCGGCCCGAGGTCTATGGTGGTATCAGCGAGACGGCGTCCGCGGCTCTTCTGCAGGCCTTCTTCAAGGAGCGACGTTGATGGCCTTGCTCATCCAGACCTTGGTGCCGCCCTTGAACGGCTCTTCGCGGTCAGTGCCAAAGCCGAGCCCGGCATAGAGTTTCAGGTTGACCCTGAAGAGCTTATTCGTGAATAGACGGATCGTCCCGTAGCCCTCGGCTGCGGCCACCGCCTCCGCATGCGCCAGGAGCCGTCGCCCGAGGCCCTGGCCTTGGCATTTCGGCTGTACCGCGACGTTTTCTATCAGCAGATGATCGGTCTTGAAAATCATCTCGATGAGGCCAAGAATTTCGCCGTTTCGGCGTACCAGATCGATGCGATGCTCACGAAGCGCCCGTTCATAGTCAGCTATCATCGGCAGAGGCTCGCGGCCAATCACTGCAACCCAAGGCGCATATGCTGCGCGCGTAAGCGCTTGGATCGCCTCAACGTCCGCAATCCGTGCTGGTTCTATGACAATGGTTTCGTTCATGTTAGGCCCCGAAAATTCTTACGGCGGAAATTTCCCTAGATCCGCCATGCGTAAGGCCCGCTTCGCGCAGGATTCTATCGAACCCGGCGACCCTAAATACAGTTCGGGCCGCAGTCGCCTTCTTGCCTCTTAGAGCCTAACCCGAAAAGAGTTGAGCAGTTTCACCAGGTTGTGATTCCGTCAGTTTGCGAGACTTGATGGAGGTCACGATGTCCTGGATCGAAACCGCTCGGCGTGATCATGCACGCCGAGGGCTGCGCTATTCAAGTGATCTGACCGATCGGGAATGGACGCTGAGATCGCCCTTCCTACCCAAGCCGAGGCCCCTTGGTCGCCCTCGGACCACGGACCTTCGCGAGGTCGTGAATGCGCTCTTATATCTGGCGTCGAGCGGCTGCGCATGGTCGCTGCTGCCCAAGGGACTTCCGCCCTTCACGACCGTCCAGCGCTACTTCTACGATTGGCGCGACCGTGGGGTTCTGAAGACGATCAGCCACCATCTCGTCACGGCGGCGCGTGAACTGGAAGGCCGGGAGGCAAGTCCAACGGCCGGCGTCATTGACAGCCAGAGCGTCAAGACCACCGAAAGCGGCGGTGTTCGCGGCTTCGACGCCGGCAAGAAGATCAAGGGCCGCAAGCGCCACATCGTCACCGACACGCTCGGTCATCTGGTCGGGCTCGTCGTCCACGGCGCCGATATTCAGGATCGAGACGGGGCCGTCGATGGCCTCGATCCGCCTTCGCTATCCCTGACTGCGTCATGTCTTCGCCGATGGCGGCTACGGCGGCGACAAACTGAAGGGGCGCTTGACCAAGCTCGGCCAATGAACCCTTCAGATCATCAAGCGCTCCGATCACGCCAAGGGCTTCGAGGCTTTGCCGCGGCGATGGGTCGTTGAACGCACCTTCGCCTGGCTCGGTCGCTGCCGTAGGCTCGCAAAGGACTACGAAAAAACCATCGCCAGCGCGGAGGCATGGATCTTCGTCGCAAATCTCCGCATCCTCACAAGGCGCGTCGCAAGGTACTGCTATCCCTCATAGAGTTTCGAGTCGGGATCTAAGATCCGCGCCTGATCGGCTGCCATCTTATGCGCTTGAATATCATTTCGCGTGACACCTGCACGCTGTCACGTGTCGTGTCTGAGCATGTAGGTCGGCCTGAATCGGGCGAAACTCAGCCTGGCGGTCGTGTGCCGAGCCCGGCATAGACTTGTGACGCGTCATCACGCAGCGCTTTCAGCCTGTCGGGGCGGCCATAGCACATGTGACCACCAGGTAGACGGGACGGATACGCTGGTCCGGTCATGAATATACGACCCCAGGAACATCTGGTCGAAGAAATGGAAGCTTGCAAAATAAGGTTTGGCCGTGTCGTCGGCGCGCGGAAGTAGACCATATCGTTATAAACATAAGTAAATGTAGGATGGTGGTGTTATAATACCTGAAGTATTCAGTTTTACCTGACAGGAGGCCGTGTCTTTTCGACCTGACTATGCCGCCGGCATCGTCGCTATCTTCTGGCGGGGGATCCGGGCGGCACCGCGTCGCAATTGCGCTTTGCCCGTGTGCGTCGGAGAGCCGTGTGGATGCGCTTCGGGCATCGTTGATAGCCAACCAAAGCTGGTAGTGGGTCGCCCACCCCAGGAACGCGATCTTAGCTGGCGAAGCCGATCATCGCAGCCTGATGGAGGGAGAGAGGAGGAGGGGAGAGGATGAAGCAGGTAAGGCGTGCCTCGCCCCGTTTTGTTGAAGTGGATCGTGGGGCCCTGCCGGTCTCGCAGCTTTGCTGTATGTCTCCGGCACGACCGGCCGCTCCAACGGGGCGATGCTCATTATCGAGAATCTTCTCGGCAACGCTGTGACGCTAAAGGACCTCTGGCGCTTTTCTCCGGCTGACGTGCTCCTGCACGCACTGTCACTTTACCATGTGACGGTAGGTCGTCGGTCGGTCGAAAGATGCCATCATCGCAGGTGGGCCCAATATTTACCCAAGCGAGATCGAGACGTTGATCGACGCCTTAGCGGCAGGCGAGGAATCGGCCTTGATCGGTTTGCCGCACCAGGGCCGGGTGAAGGTGTCGCGGCCGTGGTCGTGTTGCGACCGGCTGCCAGCCTGACGCTTGAAGAGATGACGCAGGCGCTCGTAGGAAGGCTTGTCCGCTTCAAGTTGACCCGGCGCCTTTTCATCGTAGATGCCTTGCCGCGCGACGCGACGACCGAGGTGAACAATGCGAGCCTCCGCTCGACATTCAGGGATGGTTTCTGCACTTAAGCGGTTGTTTATTGCCCTGTCGGCGTGTGGATGCGTGGCAATCGTCCCAGGTCGACCCCATGTCTGCTGACGTGCTTTGCCTGCAGTGAGATGGCTGTTTAGGCATCTGGGAAGCTGACGAGGGGAAGCCATTGCCGCTGGAGACCAGTCTTCGATGAGCAGCGCCGCTAAAACAATGGACGCGGGCCCATTGGTCGCCGCGGCCCGTGCAGTGCTGGCTTCCGGCGCCGCGGTGCGCGTGCGCGACGGGCGCGAGGCGTGCCTCATCCAGGCAATCGACGGGCTGACGTCCGAGCGTTTCACTCTCCTTCGCGACGGGGCAAATGGCCCCTGCCGTCTCGTGCTGACGGGCGAGCGTACCCAGCATCTGGGCATAGCGCCTCGGAGTACGGGCAGCCTTGCCATGGCCCTGCCGGCTGATATCGGCTTCGATGCCGTGCGTGGGCTTGCCGAGCCTGGCTTCGAAGCCCTGGCCGGGGAAGTCCGTCCAGGCTTCTTTGCCGCTGCTAGCGAAGCTGAGACGGCCGGAATCGAACTCGTCAAGCGGGCCGGACTCCTGCCTGCCATTCTCTCGACCTCGGAGTCTGGCGCCCTTGATGCCGTCCTGGAGCTCGACGCCGCTCTCGTCTTCGCGCAGGCCGAGAGCGAGCTGTCGAGCCTAGTTCGGGTCGTGGAGACCCGTTTGCCGATCACTGCGTCGGAATCGTGCAGGATCGCCGTCTTTCGCTCGCCCATCGGCACTGCCGATCAGGTTGCGCTCTCGATCGGCAATCTCAAGGAGTCGCTTGAGCGCGGCGAGGCCCCCTTGGTCCGCCTCCATTCGGAGTGTCTGACAGGGGATCTCTTCGGCTCGCTGCGCTGTGATTGCGGCCTGCAATTGCAAGGAGCGATCGCCCATATGACCGATGAAGGTGCCGGCATCCTCCTCTATCTTCGCCAGGAGGGGCGGGGCATTGGGCTCATCAACAAGCTCCGTGCCTATCGCCTGCAGGACCAGGGCTACGACACGGTCGACGCCAACATGCATCTGGGCTTTCAGGCTGACGAACGGGATTTTCGCATTGCGGCCCGCATCCTGAGTCTGATGGGTGTAAAGCGGATCCGGCTATTGACGAACAATCCCGATAAAGTCCGGATCATCGCCCAACACGGCATCGAGGTCGTCGAACGCGTGCCATTGTTTTTTGCCGCCAACTGCCATAACCGCGCCTATCTCCAGACGAAGCTTGAAAAAAGTGGGCACTTTCTTCGCGTCATCGACGGGGCTCGCGGCAGCAAAGGCGACGTGGCCAGCGATCTTGCCCGCATCCTGCGTGGCGGGCCGGGCGAGGAGATCGGCGCCTGAGCGGGCCGGGATCGCTGCCACTCGAGCCGGAATGCGGCATCACGCGATTCTGGCCGGCCCTACTCGCCGCCAGAGATGACGGGTCGATTCCAGATCTGGCGGGCTTTACCCTGACAGCGGTGGAACGACAGCTTGCGCAGAGCTATCTCGATTTCCTCACGCCCGCGGCGGATGGACTGAGCGTTCTCGCCCACCTGGGGCAGAGCCTAGATGGTCGAATCGCCACATCGAGCGGCCATTCGACCTACGTGACCGGCAAGGCTGATCTCGTCCATATGCATCGCTTGCGCGCACTGGCTGATGCCGTGCTTGTGGGCGGGGGCACGGTGGCGAGCGACGATCCGCAACTGACGGTGCGTCTGGTCGAAGGCCCGTCGCCCTTGCGCGTGGTCATCGACACGAGACGCAAGTTGACGTCGACTTGTCGGCTCTTTCGGGGCGGGCCGCCAACCCTCGTGCTGTGCCGAGAGGATCGGCAGGAAGGCCCTGAGCTCGGCAACGCCGAGCTTTTAGGCCTGCCGAGTGAACTGAACGGCAGCCTCGCGCCCGCTACCATTCTAGATTGGCTGCGCCGCCGCGGCATCCGCCGCATATTCATAGAAGGAGGCGGCATCACGGTCTCGCGCTTCCTTGCCTCCGGGTGTCTTGACCGTCTGCAGCTCTGCATAGCGCCGGTGGTCATCGGCTCCGGACGCGAGGCGCTTCGCCTTCCAGCTGTTGCCACCATGGACGAGGCGCTGCGGCTAAAACCTGTCGTGATACCGATGGGCAGCGATTGGCTTTTTGACTGCGACCTCAAGCGCCGACCGCTTCCAGTTCAGCGCGTCTCAGGTGAAGGCGCGGAGCCTTACGCCGTCGCCAGCGAAGAGATCGTCGTGGCCGACAAAAGCACCTCCGATGCCCTTTTCCGCTAGAGCCCGGCGCTCCGAGAGCCAGGCCAGGATGCGGGGCGTGGCACTCGGATTGGCCTCGCAGGCCGCTTCCGCCATCCCTTCGATGAACGCCACGATCATCGGCCCGTCTTTGGTGCCCAGCACCCATTCGGACGGTGCAGGCAGCACGCTGAAATCGATTGCCTGGCTCAAATGATCCCGCGCATTGCCACCGAGCGCCGGACCGAAACCTTTGTCACGTCGCTGATGTTCGTTGAAAAGCGAAATCATTTCCTGGTCGCCCTCGACCGGCGGGTGGAGTTCGATCTCGCCATTGAATGTTAGGGCTGCATAGAAAGGTAGGCGCCTTTGCGCCAGGAGGTGCAAGAGCCGATCCAGCCATTCGGCCGACACCAGATCCAGAAGGGCTGACGTGGTGACGAGGTCGGTATCGGCAGGAAAAGCCGCTTCGAGGTCGCTTGCGAGATCAAGCTCACGATAGCGCCATTCGACATCGGGCATGAGCCGCGAACTGCCGTCGGAAATCAGCTCCGGGTCGTTCTCGATAAGGGTCCAACTTTGCGCGCAGCGAAGACGTGGCGCGAGGTAGCGCAGATTGGCTCCGGTCCCGGCGCCCAGATCGACGATGTTGAGGTGGCTGCGACCACTGCTCCACGCACCGATCCGGATGGCCGTCTCGGGGTCACGTGCCATCTGGTCATAAGGTTCGCGCAGGTCCAGCCATGCGCTGGCAAAGCTCATCCCTTGTCCTCCAGAAGTGCAGCCACTTCAGCAGCGGTTGTCGGCCAGTCGCGCAGGGCCTGCCGCGCGATTCTCGAGCCCGCCTGAAGCCTCAGCCGCATGATGGGGTCCCCAATGGTTCGGCGCAATGCCGAGGCCAACGCGTCGACGTCGCCGCTGTCGATCATGCAGGCGGCATCAGGCGACAGCCAATTGCCTATTGCGCCCGCACGTACGGCCACTACCGGGAGACCACAAGCAATCGCTTCGGCGACGGCCATGCCGAATCCTTCGTAGAGCGAGCTCGAAACGAAGAGATCGCTCGAGGCATAGACTCTTGCCAAGCTGTCTCCGTCAAGCTCGCCCAAAAGCGCTACACGTCCTCCGAGTGTGCCAAGATTTCCCAGGGCTTCGCGCAGTTGTCCAACCTCGACGGGATCACGGATCATCGATCCCACGAGGTTGAGTCGCCAATCCAGATCGCCCAGCCTGCCCATCGCTCTGATCAGATTCGGAAAATTCTTGCGCGGGATGACCGAGCCGACAGCCAGGAGCGACAGGTATGGGCCAGGACCACCGGTGGAAAGCGGTGAGGGCGTTGTCCCGGGAAGGGCCACCTGGATGCGTGTGGCCGGCACGTCGAAATCAGCGACCAATGCATCTCGTGTAACAGGTGAGGTGACGACGATCTTGTGCGCGAATTTAAGGGCGGCCCGCTCGCTTGCCTTCAATGCTGCAACGTTGACCGGCGATAATCCGGTCTCATAGGCAAGCGGGTGGTGGATCAGCGCCAGGATCCGCAGGCGCTGAGCCTCCCGCGCCATAATCTCGGGCATGACCGAGAAGGCCATGCCGTCGATGAGCAAAGTGGTGTGCTCGGGCAGATCCGCAAGCATGGCTGCCGCCCGTGCGCGTTCGTCTGGCCCGGGAGAGGGAAAGCCGCCTGGGAGCCGGAGCGACTGGACGGTCAGTCCGCCAGCGCGCAGGGCAGAAAGGAGATGATGGTCGTAGAGATAGCCCCCCGTTCGCTGGGCGGGGTCACCTGGAACAGCAAAGACGAGGGATCGCTCGTCGCTCAACTAAGCGGCCCCTCGAACCCTGCCCAGGCCGTATGACTCTCGCCTAATTCGACGCCTAGCGCGTCGACGGCATTGGCGTCTGGCCCCAGTTTGCCGGCTTTGATAGCCTCGGCCATTTGGCCATGTATCCAGCGCGCCACGAACTCCGTGGTGGTATTCTCTCCAGCAAAAGCAGGCACATCGTCGAGATTGCGATAATTGATCTCTGCCAGAATCGCCTTCAACGTCATGGTCGCAAGACCTATGTCGACGACGATATTGTGCCGGTCCAATTCCTTGCGTCTGAACGTTACGTCGACGACGAAGGTGGCTCCATGAAGAGCTTGGGCAGGTCCGAACACGTCGCCCTTGAAGCTGTGCGCGATCATGATGTGATCGCGAACCCGCACATTGAACATCCTTGTCTCCTGTCAGCCCTCGTCGTAACGCACCACATGGCAAAGTGTGCCGGTACCGTCCATGGCCAGTTGGCGCATCGTGGCCGGTAGCGACGCAAACGAGCTCTCTCCCGTCAGCAGCGCGTCGAGTCGGTCGTCCAGGAGAAGCTCGAGAGCCTTCGAAAGGCGGCGTCCATGCGTCCAGCGGGCCCGCTGGACGTTCGCCACCTGTCCGACCTGGGAGGAGATGAGTCGCAGCCGCTTGGCGTGAAAATCCTCGCCCAGCGGTAAAGCCGGGCTCGTCGTTCCATACCAGCCAAGGGCCAGGATGGTGGCCTCGAAGGCCGCCCTGCCAAAGCAAAAGGCCAGGGCCTCGGGATTACCGCTGGCCTCGACGACGAGATCGGCATTGTCGAAGGTCCAGCTTGGTGAGGCAAAGGCGCAGCCAAGGCGGCGAGCCAGCGGTGCCTTTCGCTCGTCCTTGTCAACGATCGTGACCTGAACGCCGGGCATCCGTGCCGCCAAGAATGCTACGAGCAGACCTACCGTTCCGGCGCCGACGATGGTCACACGGTCGCCCGGCAGGATTCCCGCATCCCAGAGTCCGTTCAAGGCGGTCTCCATGTTGGCTGCCAGGACGGCGCGCCTTGGCGGCAGACCACTCGGTATGCGCTGCACCAACGCCTCATCAATGTTCGCTCGGGTCTGGTGCGGATGCAGAGCGAAGACCGTGCGTCCCAACCAACGCGCCGGTCCGGCCTCGACGATGCCGACGAGGCTGTATCCATATTTGACGGGGAACGGGAACGCGCCTTCCTGGGCGGGGCAGCGCATGCGCGCCCATTCCCGGCGCGGCACCAACCCTTGGGCGACCATCGATTCCGTGCCGCGGCTGATCCCGGAAAAAAGGGCCTGAACGCGCACTTGCCCGTCGCTGAGATCCGGCAGCACGGCCTGCCGGATCTCACCCATCAGCGGTCCGGTCGTCCAATAGGCCTGACTCTTTAGCCGCGTCGTCATGCTCAAGTGCGGTAGCATGAAGCGCGACCCGCGACCACCTGGTGTAGGACTGTAAAAAATACGCCCCGGTGGCGAACCACCGAGGCGAGAAGCTGCGGGGGAAACTGTGATCGACGGCATCAATGCACCGTCACTTCGAGAAATGGACCGAAGCAACCGACGATCAAGTTGAATCCACTCCAAATGTCGACATTTGTCGAGCAGCCTCGTCTTGAAGTTGCGAGCCAAGCCCAATCGGGCTTAGGAGCGTAGGCCAATGCTATGTGTAAGTATGTGTTTCCGCATGCCACGCATGCAGGCAAGACATGAACCCTCTCGCTTACTTTTCCATTGCCGAGACTTAGGAACGAATTTTAGTTAATCGGGGAGCAATCATTTGACCAACGGCGCCGATTCGATCATCGCAACAGCGTTGGACCAGGGCATAGAAGTCTGTTTCGCCAATCCCGGCACGACCGAGATGCCCCTCGTGGCAGCGCTGGATCGTGCTCCGCGGATGCGGCCGGTGCTGGCCCTTCACGAGACCGTGTGCACCGGCGCTGCCGATGGCTATGCCAGGGTCGCCGGCAAGCCAGCGCTCACGTTGCTCCATTTGGGTCCAGGCCTCGCCAATGGGGCTGCCAACCTTCACAACGCGCGTCGCGCGGTATCACCGGTCGTCAATCTCGTGGGTGAGCATGCGACCTGGCACAAGAGTGCGGATGCCCCGCTCGCGATGGATATCGAGGGGTTGGCCCGCACCTTCTCCGCGTGGGTCGGGACAGCGGCATCGGCCGACGACATGGGGCGGCTGGCGGCCGAGGCTGTGGCAATCGCCAAGGGACGTCGCGCGATCGCCACACTTATCGCGCCGCACGATCTGCAGGCCATCGAGGTAGAGGCCCGGTCTTTCTCGCCGCCCCGCTATGCCGGACCTTCGGTGGATTTCGCCATGATCGAGGCTGCGGCCACTGCCCTTCGCCAGCCTAAAGCCGCACTCTATCTTGGTGGGGCGGGTTTATTCGGCGTCGGACTCGAGCGCGCTGGCCGTGTCGCCGCTGCAACGGGCTGCACGCTGATCGCTCCCTCGAGCTATAATCGCCTCGAGGTCGGACGCGGCCTGCCGACGATTCATAGGCTCCCTTATTTCGCGACGGCAGCGCAGGCCTATCTCGACGGATTCACTCATGTGGTGGGCTGTGGCGTTGATCGGCCGGTCTCCTTCTTCGGCTGGCCGGGCGAGCCCTCGCGCTATCTCGAAGGGCGCGAGGGTGTCATCTGGCTGTCCGGCCTGCACGAGGATGCCCTGCCGTTCCTGGATGCGCTCGTTCAGGCGCTGGATGCCAAGGAGCCGATTGCTCGATACGACGCTGAAATGGCGCAGATGCCGAGCGGCGGGCCGCTCACGGCCGAGACTCTGGTCGAGGTTCTAGCCGTTGGATTGCCCGAGGACGCGATTTTGATTCCGACAGCGGTGACCACAGGCTTCGCCTTCGCAGCTCATGCAGGTCGGGCGCGACCGCATACTCAGTTGGCGCTTACCGGGGGAGCCATCGGTATGGGCCCGTCGCTTGCGGTTGGCGCCGCCATCGGCGCGCCCGGGCGAAAAATCGTCAATCTGGAGGCGGACGGGAGCGGCGCCTACGCGCTGCAGGCCTTCTGGACACAGGCCCGCGAAGGCCTCGATGTCACGACCATCATCTGCCATAATCGCGTCTACAAGATCCTGCAGATCGAGCTTGAACGGGCAGGTCTTGCGATCGGCGAGGCCTCAAAACACCTGACCGAACTCGATCGACCTGCGCTGGACTGGACCGGCCTGGCGCGAAGCCTGGGCCTCGAGGCGGAGAAAGTCGATGACGTCGCCGGATTTGCCGCTGCCCTGGAGCGAGGCCTCGCTACGCCAGGTCCCTATCTGATTGAGGCCATGATCTAGCCCAGATCAGCCAGGTTGCCTGGAGCCGCTTGGGGTGGATACGGCAAGCGGGTGCCGACGGACGGCCCATCGCCTATGTATAGACCATGAAGGCTTGGCAAAGGATGCGCAGGTGGCGCTGGACGATCCATTCCTAAGTGCGTCGCATGATCATGATCATTGCATCGAGACAGCCTTAGGCCGGGCCGTCGCTATCTGCGCGCATCAGGGCGCCCGGCTGACGGCGTTGCGGCGGCGTGTGCTTGAACTTGTCTGGAGCAGCCATGCGCCAATAGGGGCTTACCAGATCATGGAAATGATGCGGGGCGAGCGCTCGCGTGTCGCCCCGCCGACCGTCTACCGCGCGCTCGATTTCCTTGCCGACAATGGCCTCATCCATCGGCTGGATACGCTCAATGCATTTATCGGCTGCTCGCGGCCCGGCGTCGGCCACAAGGCCTATTTTCTTATCTGTCGTCACTGCGGCAATGCGGTTGAGTTCGCCGACACGGCACTCGATGCGGCGATTGCCGACGCTTCCCATCGGGCCGGCTTCGCCATTGAGGTCGAGACGGTCGAATTACGCGGCCTTTGCGCCGCCTGTCGGCCGCTCAGCGCAAATTCCTAAGGCAGGCGAGCCATACTGAATGGCCGGCGTTCGGTCACTTGCCTTGGTCATGCCACGATTTGCGAGTTCAACGGATGAACAAGGAGCGAGGCTGCGTGGCTGAAGCCGTTGAGGCAGGCGGCATGGGCGAGGGCTGCGCGGGTATAGGAGTTCCAGATAGGGGAAACGTCTCGATGCTCGTAGAAGCGGCTCCAGCGACATTCTGTTGTGTCGTCAAGGCATAGGGACTGGCCGAGCGGGCCGTGTAGGCGTCGAGCGACGCGGTGCCGATCCTGCCCGGCCGATTTTGCATTTTTGTAGCGGTAGGATCGGCGATCGGTACTGAGGCCGGTACACTGCGATAGCTCTGTTGTCGCGCCGCGGCCGCGGCGGCGGGCACGTTGATTGGCTTGCCCGCCGGCGTCACGACGCGGCGATAGCGCGGCGGTCCGATGGGATTGCCCAGTTCGTCCGTCTCTGGCGAGGTCCAGTATTCGAGGCTCGATTTGTCCAGCACATCTTTTTGATAAACGGCCGTGAACCGGTTCTCCTGACCGGGTTGAGGCGTCGGATAGCAATCGGCATCGGCCAGCGTCTGGTAGCAAAAGACCGGCACTTGCGGCCCGCTCGGCGCGGCTGCGCTGAAGTAGGGCGGCGGCGCATCGAAGCTGCAGGCGCTAATCGCGCAGCAGACCATTAGCCGGAGGAGCCGGTGGAGCAGAATGAATGGGGATCGGTGGGGCCTGTTCATGCATCGACTATCGACGCGATGGGTTAAGCGTCGGTTAACGCCTTGGGCGGAAAGTCGCAGGGCGTCCTGCTGCGTTGCAACCTAGCATGACACCTATACCCCAGCGCGGCATGATGGCACGTGCGCTCGCCCGCCGGGCGAACTACTATGCGCCCAGAAATACGTTTGATTTTGAGCATGGAGAAACGTCAGATGCTGACCGTGGGTGATAAATTTCCTTCTTTCGATCTTAAGGCCGTCATCGGCCTTGACCCCAAAACGGCGTTCACCCGTGTCACGGAAGGTTCGGACGAGGGCAAATGGAAGATCGTCTTCTTCTGGCCCATGGATTTCACGTTCGTTTGCCCGACCGAGATCGCCGCGTTCGGCAAGCTGAACGGCGAATTCAACGACCGCGATGCCGTTGTTTATGGCGTTTCGACCGACAGCGAATTCGTGCATCTGGCATGGCGCCAGAACCACGATGACCTGAAGAGCATCCCCTTTCCCATGCTGGCCGACATCAAAAAAGATCTCACGGTCGCTTGCGGGGTGCTCCAGAAGGAAGCGGGCGTGGCTCTTCGAGCCACCTTCATCGTCGACCCCCAGGGCATCATCCGTTTCGCCTCGGTCAACGATCTCGATGTCGGCCGTAATCCGCAGGAAGTACTGCGCGTGCTGGATGCGCTGCAGACCGACGAGCTCTGCCCTTGCAATTGGCAGAAGGGCGACGATGTCCTGAAGGCCGCCTGATCGGCCTTACCCCCGGGCGGTTTTGACAAAGCCCGGCCGGCAACGGCCGGGCTTTGCATTTCTGCCCTCGCCCAGTTAACGGGCGCTTGCCCAATCATTGCCCGGGATGACGAACCATGTCGTTGGAAGATCTGCGCGCCAGCCTGCCGGACTATGCCAAGGATCTGAAACTCAACCTGTCTTCACTTGCGAATGAGCAGGTTCTCTCGGCTCAGCAATTGGCCGGCACTTTTGTCGCCTGCGCCATTGCCTCGCGCAATGCCGCTCTTACATCGGCGGTGGTGGCCGAGTACGGCGCCAAGCTGTCGCCCGAGGCACTGAACGCCGCCAAGGCAGCGGCTGCGATCATGGGCATGAATAATATCTATTATCGCTTCACCCATTTGGTCGAAGTCCCTGACTACAAGACGCTGCCCGCCAAGCTGCGCATGACCGTCATCGGCAGGCCCGGCGTCGAGAAAGTCGATTTCGAGCTCTGGTCGCTGGCCGTTTCCGCCATCAACGGCTGCGGCATGTGCCTTGAAAGCCACGAGCATGTCGTTCGAGAGGCGGGTCTCAACACGGAGCAGGTGCAGGCCGCCGTCCGCGTCGCCTCGGTCGTGCATGCTGTAGCCGTCGTCCTCGATGCCGAGGCAGCCCTCTCGGCCTGAGCGCATCGTGACGACGACGAAGGCCGCTCAGTTCGCGGCTTTCGTCTCGCCGCTTCGCATTGACTCGACGGCCGCGCTCGCTGCGGCCCCCAAAACTGCGTGCTCGATGTCGGCTACGCGTTCCACCCTGACCACGACGCCGCTGCCCATGAGCTCGATGCCGTTGGCTTCGAAAGCGGCCAGGATTCGCTGGTAGGCTTGGCGGCGGATGACAAACTGGCGACCTGGCCGGGTAATGTACTTCACGCCGACGACCAGCACATTGCCTTCGATATTCCGAACACCCTGTGACTTTGGCGGCTGGATGAAATCGGGTCCCATCTCGGGATCCGCAGCCAGCTCTTCGCCAACGCGCTTCACCAGCCTGCGCACCAGATCGAGATCGGTGCCGACAGGCAGGCGAAATTCCAATCGCATCAGCGACCAGTCGCGCATGTAGTTCGTCAGCGATTTGATCTGCCCGAAGGGCAAGGTGTGCAGCATTCCTCGCTGATGGCGCAGCTTCAGGGAGCGCAGCGAGATCCCCTCGACGGTGCCGCGAATGTTGCCAACTTCGACATAGTCGCCCATGCGAAAACTATCCTCGAAGAGGAAGAAGACGCCGGCCAGGATGTCGGCGATCGTCTGCTGGGCACCCAAGCCGATCGCGATGCCGACCACGCCGGCACCTGCCAGGAGGGGGCCGATCTCGATGCCCAGCGAGGAGAGCACGATCATGAGGACGATGGCCGTGAGCGCGATGCGCAGGAAGTTGCGAAAGAGCGGCAACAGGGTCTGCATGCGCTGAGCCCGGCTGGAGTCCATGTCTCTGCTGGCCAGTTCGAGACGCCGGTCGATCCAGCGCTGGATCAAGGCCCAGCCGACATAGCCCAGAAGGATGACGATCCCCACATTGGCGAAGATGCGCAGCCCATAGTCCGCAAGGCCCATACGCGCGGGGTCGAAACCCCATATATAGGCGACGACGAGGATGCCCAGAAGAATGAGCATGATCCAGACCGCACGCATCAGCTTGGCGACGTGCATCTCTGCACTCAGAGCAGGCTGAGACGCCGCGGCGTCGGGAAGCTCGACATGCGCCGCGCGGCCAGTTGCGGCAGCCTCGGTCTGCTGCATTTCAGCGCGCATGAAGAACGTTAAGAGCAGATAATTGATGAGTCGTCCGGCCAGCGGGATAGCCAGAAGAATGGCAAAGCTCGCGATGGCGAGCGGCACCGCCGCGGCGTGCCCTTTCAATGAGGCATCGACGACGAGAAGCCAGATAGCGACCAGGTAGGCCCCGATTCCCAATGGGATGAGCGTGGCGGCCACGCCATCATGGTGGAGCATGCCAAAGCGCGCCAATAGCTTCGGGACGACGTCCTTACGATGCGCGATGAGGAAAGCCAGCAGATAGAGAAAGGGCAGGGCGCTGGCCGGCAGCCACAAGGCGAGTGCCGAGTTCAGCGGCAGCCCTACATGCCAGAGCAGCAGAAGGAAGCCGGACGGAATGAGGATCAAGGCCATCGTCACGGTGATGGCGCGAGAGAGAACCTCCGCGGTCCGGTCGTCGACAGGTAGGAGGCGTAGGGTCGGCTCGTTCGGTGCGAGCGTCATCCCCGTCAGCGCGATGACGATCCAAAACGTGATGCCCTGGCGGAGCAGCAATTCCAGGGCAATCGGTGCCGCGGGGTTGCCCGGATGAAGCACCAAGTAGGGCAGCACGATCAATAGAGCGTAGCTGGCGATGGCGGCGATGGTGCTTGCAAGGAGGACAGCGCGTAGCCGGAATCCACGCAGGTTCGGATGACGCCGGCGCAAGATAGCGTTCAGCCAGCGGCGCATGATGATCGAGCCCGCGATCGAGGCCAAGGCGATAACCACGATGGTTGCAATGAATGCGCCGGGCGGGGCGTTCATGGCTTCGCCCCGAGGATTGCGCAACGCGTGGCTGACGGTCTCGGACAGGCCGTCATAGCTGGCAAGCACTTCACGCAGACGCCGGCTATAGAATTCCAGCATCATTTCTTCTGAATTTTGGGAACTGACCTGATGTCGCGCCGTCTGGGCGGTGAGGATTTGGCGTAAGGCCTCGCGGCCGAGTAAGGGGTCGGCTGAGCGCGTGATCGCCTCGATCTGGGACTCGCTCATTCCGTCGGGGAAAGCCTGGAGCAGCGAGTCGATGCTGTTCTCCTGGGTGGACGAGCTTGGCGCTGCCTTGAGTTGCGGCAGGCTTGCTGCGAGCGCGACGCCCTCTGCTCCTGTTATGCAGAGCCAGAGGACCAGGAACGCCAACGGCTGAAGGCTCCACCGCATAGATCACCCCTCGTTCATTTTTTGTTTTAGAGCATGTGCCAATGGTTGATAGCCAGCGTCTTGCTCCGGATGCGCGCTGGCGGCATAGTCCGCGCCGTTTGCGCCCTGCCTACAAGGCGGGCCGGCGACGGATCGAGCGGGAGAATTGGCGATGGACGTTGGCCGGGGGTTCGGTGGCAAGCATCTCCTTGGCATCGAGGGCTTGCAGCCCTTCGAGATCGCCGCCGTTCTCGATCGCGCCGACGGTTTTGTTGATTTGAACCGTCGCAATGACAAGAAGCTATCGATTCTCAAGGGGTTGACGCACATCAATCTCTTTTTCGAAGCCTCGACACGGACCCAGACCAGCTTCGAGCTTGCTGGCAAGCGCCTGGGCGCCGACGTCGTCAACATGTCGATGGCCAATTCTTCCATGAAGAAGGGCGAAACGCTGATCGACACGGCGATGACGCTCAATGCCATGCATCCAGACGTGCTGGTCGTGCGGCATCAAGACAGCGGCGCCGTGGCCCTTCTCGCCCGCCATGTTCGCTGCGCCGTCATCAATGCGGGCGACGGAACGCACGAGCACCCCACCCAGGCCCTTCTCGATGCGCTTACCATCCGACGTCGCAAGGGACGCATCGAGGGTCTGACCGTCGCGATCTGCGGCGACATCCTGCACAGCCGGGTCGCGCGCTCCAATATCCATCTCCTCCTGGCCATGGGGGCTCGGGTGCGCATCGTGGCGCCTCCCACGCTCCTGGCGGCGGGACTCGAGGATTTCGGCGTCGAAGTGTACACTGACATGACTCGCGGTTTGGCGGGCGTCGATATCGTCATGATGTTGCGCTTGCAGGTTGAGCGTATGCAGGGGAGCTTCGTGCCGTCGCTGGCCGAATATTTTCATCTCTTCGGCCTCACCTACGACAAGCTGCGCGCCGCTCGCTCCGACGCCTTGATCATGCATCCTGGGCCAATGAATCGAGGTGTCGAGATCGATGGCGTCGTCGCTGACGACATTGATCGGAGCGCCATTCTCGATCAGGTCGAAATGGGGGTGGCGGTCCGCATGGCCTGCCTCGATATTCTGACAGAAAGCCTTCGGGGAGCCGACGCTTGAGCCGTCCCCTTTTGATCATCAATGCTCGCCTCCTCGATCCAGCAACCGGTCTCGATGTCAAAGGCGGCCTTCTGGCCGTCGGTGAACGCATCGCTGAATTGGGCCCGCAGGTCACCGCAGCGATGGCGCCCAGTGGTGCCGAGATCATCGATGCTAAAGGGCTCTGCCTGGCTCCGGGACTGGTTGATATGCGCGTGCAACTGGGCGAGCCCGGCGCGGAGCATAAGGAGCGCATCGACAGCGGCGCCATGGCGGCTGCCGCTGGCGGCGTGACCAGTCTTGCCCTGCTGCCCAACACCGATCCGCCGATCGATAATCCAGCCATGCTGGAGTTCGTCGCGCGACGTGCTCGGCTCGTGAAGCTGGTGAAGGTCTATCCCTACGCCGCTCTAACGAAGAAGCTTGAAGGTAAGGAGCTAGCCGAACTCGGCCTTCTCAAGGCAGCCGGAGCGGTTGCCTTCACCGATGCCGACAGGACCATTGCCAACGCCCGGCTGCTGCGTCGCGCTCTATCCTATGCAACTTTATTCGATGGCTTGATCGTCCAGCATCCCGAAGAGCCGGAGCTTGCGCGCTATGGCTATGTCACGGAGGGGGCGCTTGCATCGAAGCTGGGTCTCTCTGGCATTCCCGCAGCTGCCGAGATCATCATGGTCGAGCGCGACCTTAGGATACTGGAACTGACCGGGGGACGGCTGCATATCGCGCACGTCTCGACGGCAGCAGCGATCGAGGCCATCGCCGCTGCCAAGGCCAGGGGGCTGCGCGTCACCTGTGATGCCAGTCCTCATCATTTGGCTCTGAATGAGCTTGAGATCGAAGGCTATCGTACCTTTGCCAAGGTGCGCCCGCCCTTGCGAAGCGAGCAAGATCGCCGTGCCGTCGTCGCCGGACTCAAGGACGGCACCATCGACGTCATTGCCTCGGACCACTGCCCGCAGGACCAGGACAGCAAGCGGCAAACCTTCGCTCAGGCTGAGCCGGGTGTCATCGGCGTGCAGACAATGCTGCCCGTCGCCATGCGTCTGCATTATGAGGATGGCATGCCGCTTTTGGATCTGCTGCGCCGCATGACGTCGGCTCCTGCCGATCTGCTTGGCCTCGATGCCGGCCGGCTGCGCAAGGGCAGCCCGGCCGATTGCGTTCTCTTCGATCCCGACGCACCCTGGAAAATCACTGAGCAGGCGCTTTTCAGTCTCTCCAAGAACAGCGCCTTCGAGGGCCGCCTCGTCCAGGGCAAGGTGCATCGAACCATCGTCGATGGCCGGACGATCTACACCGCCGCCGAGGCATGAGCGGGGTTGCTGCGATGTTCGTTCAAAGTTCAATTAGGGTGCCGTCTCGCGACATGGAATGTCTCGGTTTCGGCAAGCGCCTGCGCGCAGGCCATGGGCCGTCCGTTCCGCGCGACGCCACATAATGCAGTCCTGCCGGGCGCTGCGCGCTGGATTTAGGGCTGCCTTCGCATGAACAGGCCACCCCTCTGGCCTTCCGATGCTTAAGCTTCTATCTGGCGAACCATCGTTGACTAGTGGACGGAGAGCATGGGTGAGCAAGGAATGGCCTGGGGCTGGCCGGTAGCGATCGCCTTCGTCGTCGCCTATCTGATCGGCTCGATCCCGTTTGGCTTCCTGATCACTCGTCTTGCCGGCGCCGGTGACATTCGGACGATCGGGTCTGGCAATATCGGCGCCACCAACGTGCTGCGCACGGGCCGCAAGTCCCTGGCCTTGCTCACGTTGCTGGCCGACCTCCTCAAGGGGGCCGTCCCCGTCTGGGTCGCCTTCGGGCTGCTAGGTCCGGAGGCCGGACTTGCGGCCGGCGCCGCCACTGTGCTCGGCCACTGCTTTCCGGTCTGGCTGAGCTTTAAAGGCGGCAAAGGCGTGGCTACGGCGGCCGGCGTCATCCTGGCCTTGACGCCCCTTGTCCTGGTGCCGATCCTCGCGGTGTTCATCATCGTGGTCTGGCTTACTCGCTACGTCTCGCTAGGCTCGATGCTGGCGGCGGCGTTGGCGCCAATCGTGGCACTTCTTCTCGGCCATGAGGGACCAGCCCTGCTTTTCCTAGGGCTGGCCCTCCTCATCGTAGCGAAGCACGGGCCCAATCTTGGCCGTCTCATCGGCGGCACGGAGAGCAAGGTCAGCTTTTCCAGCCGGCGCTGAAGCCCTTAGGGCTTGTGCAGCACCAGATGCCAGATATGCCAATATTTCGTTGTCCCGCGCGGCGTGATCCCTTCGTGCGACTCTTCCTCGAGAAGTTCGACCGCATAGTCCTTGGTCAATCGGTCGATCTCCAGCCTGTCATGGCCGTGGCACGTGCCGCGTCGCACCCACGAATCGTCTGGCCCGAAGAGTTGCCCGGCAAAGCGACCGCCCTTTTCCAGCGCCCGGTTGATCCGTTGCCAAAGGTCGAGAAATGCTTCCTTCTCAAGGAAAGGAAGAACGAAGCTGGCATTCACGAGCTTGGCCAGGGGTAGGTCTGCCGTCTCCAGCCTATCCTCGCGCAGCGTCAGTTGTGCCTGAAGGCCGGGCTCGAGAGCTGCCCTCAGCCTCTCCAGCCCCTCGGATGTCGAATCGATCGCAACCACACGCCAGCCGGCTCGCAGCATTGGCAACGTCTCGCGGCCAGCACCACAACCAAGATCGAGTGCAAGGGCAGGCCCAATGCCCTCGCGTTCGAAGCCTTGCAGTGCGGTCACCAGGGTATGGCGAGGCGGCCTACCCGCAGTGGCATCGTAATAGCCTTGCCAGCGATCCGGCATCGGTTCGTTCATTCTCCTGGACACCATGGCCTAGGGTTGATTACAGCGACATATTCTGCACGTAACGGGCGACTGATGCAGCTATCGACCATCGATCCGGACGAGCAACGCGCTTGGCTACAATTGGCCCGCTCGCGTGGGATCGGGCCTACACATGCGTTACGCCTTTTCAATCGCTTCGGCAGCGCCGTCGAGGCGGTAGCTGCTCTGCCCAGGCTGATCTCCACGGATCGATGGCCAAATTGTGTGCTTTGCTCCGCCGGGCAGGCCGACCGCGAACGCGATGCCGTGGCGCGGAGCGGCGCCCATCTTTTGGTCTATGGCGATTCGCGCCTGCCAGCCGCACTGCGCGAGATCGCCGATCCACCAGTGGCACTCATCGTTCGCGGCAGCCCGGCATTGCTGACGGGCGAGGGCGTTGCGATCGTCGGTGCCAGGGATGCCAGCGCAAACGGCTGCACGCTTGCGAGCCGCATTGCCTTTGATCTGGCGGAAGCGGGGATGACGATCGTCTCCGGGCTCGCTCGCGGCATCGACACCTTCGCGCACCGAGGCGCCCTTGACGGCGGGGGGACGACGATCGCTTTCGTGGGTGGGGGCGCCGACGTGATCTATCCGCCGGAAAATGCCGAGCTGACCGCGAAGATCGCGGCGTGTGGCTGTGTAATCAGCGAAAGGCCGCTTGGTGCCATCCCGAGGGCACGTGACTTTCCAAGGCGCAATCGCTTGATCTCCGGTTTTGCCAAGGGCGTTTTGGTGGTCGAGGCCGCGTTGCGCTCCGGTTCGCTCATCACGGCGCGTCTCGCCGCCGAGCAGGGGCGTGAGGTCATGGCGGTGCCGGGCAGCCCGTTGGACCCACGACATGGCGGCACCAACCATCTTCTCAAACAAGGTGCCACCCTGGTCGAGAATGCCGCCGACATCCTGTCTTTTCTCCGCCCCTTGAGCGACGCCCGGATGGGGCCAGACAGGCCGATCCATCCCTCCAAAGCCGAGTCGGCGGCTAGCCGCAGGCATTTTGCACCTGGAGGTACGGCGACGATGGCCTCGCCGCGGCGCCAAGTCCTGACGCTGGAAGAGCAGCTTCTGCAACTGATAGCCATGGAGCCCGTTGCGGTTGACGAACTGGTGCGCCAATGCCAAGCATCCGTCGCTCATGTGCAGGAGGTTCTTTTGGAACTGGAATTGGATGGTCGCATCGACCGGCATTCCGGTAATCGCGTGTCCCGCCGTGCTGCTTGAACCTTTGCCGCAGTTGCAGCGTGGCCTTCTTCCACCCATAGGATAGAGCGCGGTTCGTAAAGAACGATGGGCGGCCATCGCTTGCGAGACCGACCTGAACTCACGGACCGCGTAGCAGAGAGAGCATGGACGTCGTCGTCGTCGAATCGCCGACCAAAGCCAAATCGATCGAAAAATATCTGGGCCCGGGCTATCGGGTCTTCGCTTCCTATGGGCATGTGCGCGACCTGCCGGAGAAGGACGAGGCCGTGCAGCCCGATGCCGACTTCGCCATGGAATGGGAGGTGCTGGATCGGAAGAAGAAGGCGCTGGACGATATCCAGACAGCGCTCAAGACATCCGACAAACTGATTCTGGCGACCGATCCGGATCGCGAAGGTGAGGCGATCTCCTGGCATCTTCTCGAGGTACTGGCGAAAAAGAAGGCGATCGCCGACAAGCCCGTGGAGCGCGTCGTCTTCCATGAGATCACCAAGCGCGCCGTCCTCGAGGCGATGGCGAATGCCCGGCAACTCGATACCGACCTCATCGACGCTTATCTGGCGCGTCGGGCACTTGATTATCTCGTGGGCTTTACGCTCAGCCCTGTCCTTTGGCGCAAGCTGCCAGGATCCCGCTCGGCTGGCCGAGTCCAGTCCGTGGCCTTGCGGCTCATCTGTGAGCGTGAGAATGAGATCGAAGCGTTCGTTGCCCGGGAGTACTGGACTGTCGAGGCGCTCCTCGAGACGAGCGGCAAGGATCGTTTCACCGCGCGCCTGACTGAGCTTGCCGGCAAGAAGCTGGGCAAATTCGATATCGGTGACGCCAAGGCGGCAGAGGCTGCGACGTCGGCCGTACGCAAGGCCGAGCTTTCGGTGCGCAAGATCGAACGCAAGCAGGTGCAGCGTACGCCGTCCCCGCCATTTTCAACCTCTACGCTACAACAGGAGGCGTCGCGCAAGCTGGGCTTCTCGGCCTCGCGGACGATGCAGGTGGCGCAGCGGCTATTCGAGGGCATCGAGCTCGGTGGTGAGACGGTGGGCCTTATCACCTATATGCGGACCGACAGCGTCAATCTTTCGAGCGAGGCCATCGGCGGCGCCCGCCGCGTCATCGCTGCTCGCTTTGGCGAACAATATCTGCCGGCCAGTCCTCGCGTCTACAAGACCAAGGCCAAGAATGCCCAGGAGGCGCATGAGGCGATCCGGCCGACCGATCCAGCTCGCGTGCCTGCTGATGTCGCCTCCTATCTGGCGGCGGACGAGAAGCGGCTCTACGAGCTGATCTGGCAGCGAACGATGGCCTGCCAGATGGCGGCCGCCGTTTTGGATCGTGTCGTTGTCGAGATCGGTGACAGCGGGCAGCAGATCGGGCTGCGGGCCACCGGCCAGACGATCGCCTTCGACGGGTTCCTCAAGCTCTACCAAGAGGGTCGCGACGATCGCCAGGCCGACGAGGAGGAGGACGATGACCGCCTCCTGCCGAATATCAAGGAAGGCGAAGGCCTGGGTCAGAGCGACGTCAAGCCCAGACAACATTTTACCGAGCCGCCGCCGCGCTTTACCGAGGCCTCGCTGGTCCGACGGCTGGAGGAATTGGGCATTGGGCGCCCCAGCACCTATGCCAGCATCATCTCGGTCCTTCAGGACCGCCAATATGTGAAGCTCGAGCAGCGGCGCTTCGTGCCCGAGGATCGAGGCCGTCTGGTGACGGCGTTCCTCCTCTCCTTCTTCGACCGTTATATCGAGCCCAGCTTTACGGCTGGCCTCGAGAACAAGCTCGACGACGTGGCAGCGGGCGAACTTTCGTGGAAGGACGTGCTGCGGGAGTTCTGGGCCCCCTTCAAGGGGCGGATCGACGAGGTGATGGAGCGGCGCGTCGCCGAAGTCATCGAGAATCTGAACGAAAAGCTGGGTAGTTTCCTCTTCCCGGAGCGCGAGAACGGCGCGAACCCACGCGGCTGCCCCAATTGCGGTACAGGCACGCTGTCACTAAAGCTCGGTAAGTTCGGCGCCTTTGTCGGCTGTTCGAACTACCCTGAATGCCGCTACACGCGCCAACTGGGCGTGACGACGCTGGAGGGTGGTGCAACCGAGCGACTCCTTGGCGTCGATCCCGGCACGAGCGAGGAAGTCTGGCTGAAAGCTGGTCGTTTTGGGCCTTATCTGCAGCGCGGCACGGGAGAGGAACCCCGTCGCTCCTCGTTGCCGCCTGGCTACGAGCCCGCGACGATCGACTTCGCCACGGCTATGCAAATCCTGGCCTTGCCACGCGAGATCGGCACCGATCCCAATAGCGGCGAGCCCGTCGAAGCAATCCTCAATCGCTATGGCGCCTTCGTTCAATCGGGTGCCCAACGCCGCAAGCTCGACGCCGACGACGATGTCTTGACCGTCGGTCTCAACCGGGCACTGGCCCTGCTTGCCGAGAATCCGGGCAAGGGTGCTGCGCCGCGGCGTGCGGCCGGTCCGACCAAGGGGCGCGACCTTGGCGCCGATCCCGACACCGGCAAGGCGGTCAAGCTCCTTGATGGTAGGTTCGGCCCCTACGTCACTGCGAACGGTGTCAACGCGACCCTCAAGAAGGATATGGATCCGGCGACCCTCACACTCGAGGCGGCCGTTGAACTTTTGCGCGCTAAAGCGGCGCGCTCAGGCAAACCCGTCCGCGGTCGAGGGAAAGCTGCCGCGAAACCGGCTTTGAAGACCAAGGCGGCAACAGCCACCTCCGCTCTCAAGCCTAAAGGAGCGACCGCGACCAAGAAGGCATCTAAGGACAAGCCGGCCAGCAAGGCTCCCGCCCGGCGGAAGGGCTGACGCATTTGGCCTCGCCGCCACGCAAACCCGAGCGAATGCCCTCGCGGGACGAACTGCTGCGCGTTTTGAGCCAAGCCGAGGAGCGGCCCAGGACCAATGAGTTGCTCAAGGCTTTCGGCCTCAAGGCTACTGCCCGGCCGTTGATGAAGCGGATGGTGAGGGAGCTCGAGAGCGAAGGGCTGATCGTCAGCAGGCGTGGCCGCAAGCCACGCGACGTCGCGCTGGACGGTCTGCCGCCCGTCGGTGTCGTCGACGTCACTGCCATTGACGAGAATGGCGACCTCGTATGCCAGAGCGCCATGGCCGCCGCGGCGAGGATCCTTCTGCCGGTTGAGGCCCTGGATGGCAAGGCGCCTACCGTGGGCGATCGTCTCCTCGTTCGACTCTATCCCCGCGGTGCCGAGCGCTATGACGCGCATCTGATGCGGTTGTTGCCGCGCCTGGAGAACGAGGTCGTGGGTGTCCTCGAACAAAGCGAGGATGGCGTCCGGCTACGGCCAACCGACCGTAATGCCAAGATGGAATACCGCGTCGGACCAGAGGATCTGGGAGGAGCCGGTCTCGGCGATATGGTCAAAGCCAGTGTGGTCCAGTCGCCACGGCCCTTGGCTTTACCACGCGCTCGCGTGTTGGAGCGGCTGGGCCGAGCTGACGATCCCGGCATCGTCAGCCTCGCGGTGGCAACGCGGCTGGGGCTGCCCATGGCCTTCTCCGCTCAGGCGCTGGCATTGGCCGCGGCCGCAACTCAGGTCGAGCTTGGCAAGCGGACGGATTATCGCAATCTTGATCTCGTCACGATCGATGGCGCGGATGCGCGCGACTTCGACGATGCGGTCTGGGCCGCTGCCGATCATGCCCCATCCAATCCTGGGGGCTACCGGATCGTCGTCGCGATCGCTGACGTCGCGCATTATGTCCGGCCGGGCGATCCGCTCGATCGTGATGCGCATGAGCGCGGGAATTCCGTCTATTTCCCGGACCGCGTCATTCCCATGCTGCCGGAGGAGCTCTCGAACGAGCTCTGCTCGCTCAAGCCGGAGGTCGAGCGGGCTTGTGTCGTGGCGGAGATGCGCATCGATGCCAACGGATCCTTGCTTGATCAGCGCTTCAGGCGCGGTCTCATGCGTTCGCGCGCGAGGCTGACTTATGAGCGCGTCCAGGCGGCGCGTGACGGCTTTCCCGATGACGAGATCGCCCCCCTGTTGGAGCCCGTGATCGGACCGCTTTATGCGGCCTATGAGATCCTGGCTGCGGCCAGGCGCAAGCGAGGGGCTATCGATCTCGATCTGCCCGAGCGTCGTGTGATCTTCGCCGAGCCGGGTCAGATGGCCGAGGTCACGCGGCGCGTGCGGCTGGACTCGCATATGTTGATCGAAGAATTCATGATCCTCGCCAACGTGGCGGCGGCAACCGTCCTTGAGGAAGCGAACCAACCAGCGCTCTATCGCGTCCACGACAAGCCGGATCCGCTCAAGCTTGAGACCTTGTCCGAGTTCCTCGAGCGCGTCGGCGTGCCCTGGACCAGAGGCGCCAAGCGGCCCGGCGATTTCACGGCTCTTCTCGAAAAGATCAGCGAGCCAGCGATGCGAGAAACCGTATCGGGCTTCATTCTTCGAAGCCAGGCGCAGGCCGTTTACAGTCCGCGCAATATCGGCCATTTCGGCCTGAACCTTCGGCGCTACGCGCATTTCACTTCGCCCATCCGACGCTATAGCGACCTTGTGGTGCACCGGGCCCTCATCAAGGTCTGCAGGCTCGGTGAAGGCGCGCTGCCCGAGACGGACGTCGAGGCGCTGGCCGAGGAGGGGGCTCATCTCTCACGTTGCGAGCGGCGCGCCATGGAGGCCGAGCGGGCCGCGCTCGACCGACTTGTCGCCCTCTACATGGCGGACAAGGAGGGCAGTCGCTTCGCTGCCAAGATTACAGGTTGCCAGCGATTCGGCCTGTTCGTCGTTCTAGATCAGATCGGCGCCGAGGGGTTGGTCCCGGTCTCGTCGCTGGGCGAGGACATGTTTCAGTTCGACGAGCGCCACCATGCGTTGGTCGGACGGCGCTGGGGCAAGGTTTTTGCCTTGGGCGACCGTGTCGAGGTGGTGCTGGCCCTGGCGGACACGACCACGGGTGCACTGCTTTTTCGTATCGTCGAGCACAAGCCCGGCGCGACGGCGGAACTGGCACGCGACACCTGGTCGAAAGGTTATTCGGCGGGCCGTGGTGGCGCTTGCGGCCGCAATCGATCCGGCCGACCGGCCAATATCCGCATGGGACGCGGCAAGAAGAGCGCGCCGCGGCGCAAGTAGCAGCTCCGTTCGAGCCCGTCCGGCCGCTGCTCAGCCACTTGCGCGAATGTCAATGAAGGCGTTGCGCCTGAGATCACGAAGATAGCGCTCCGCCAGCCGCTCGAGCTGGCTCTGGGAGAGCTGTTGGCGTACGGCATTTCGGTCGTTCTGTCCGGCCTGCGCGCCAGCCGCTCGACGCTCCGAGACGTAGAAGATATGGATGCCGACGGGTGTTTCGACTGGGTCGGAGACTTGGCCCGGCTGCAGTCGGCCGATGATCGGCTGGAGATCGGGCAGGACGGATGATACCGGCACCCAGCCGAGATCGCCGCCATTGTCCTTACTCTGCGCTGCGCTGAACTGGCGCGCCACGGAATTGAAATTGGCGCCGTTACGAACCTCCTGCGTCAATTGTCGCGCATCCTCCATCACCGCCTTCAACTGGCCGGGCTCATAGACGGGCAGTAGAATCTCGGAGAGACGGACTTCTTCGTTGGCGGTGTTGGGGGCTCGCATGGCGAGACTGATCTGATCCTCGGTGACGACCACCTTGGGTCTGACCTCACGCTGGACCACGCGGATCCAGTCGATCTGCGCACGAAGCTGATCGCGCACCAACCCTGCGGCCACCCCTCGGCTGCCCAGGAACTGAGTGAGTTGATCGCGTGTCATATTATTGCGCTGGGCGATGTTGTCGAACGCTTTATCGACATCAGTCTCGTCCGCATCCAGCTTCAGGCGTTTGGATTCCTGAATCTCTAGTCGTTCGTCGATGAGCGCGCGTAGCACTTGCGGTGCAATTCGCTGTCGTGTGTCCGTCGTGTCGGGCAAGCCGGAGATCACGATCGCCAGGAGGATGCGTGCGCGCAACTCCTGCTCGGTGATAATCTCGCTATTGACGACCGCGATGATGCGCTGGACCGTGGTGGCCTGGGCCTGGGCCTGGGCCTGGGCCTGGTGCGGAACCAAGGAGGGAGCCGAGCCAAGGACACACGCAAGGCAGAGCGCTATGCCACTTCGTAGCGGACGCCTGCTGGCGTGACCGGCAGACTGGATCAAGAAGGAATGCGGCATGGCTCGCCCGTCGAGTGTGATACGCATCGTTGACTAACGGGGAACTGCTTCCGCCTCAAGGCCAAGCGGCCTTCAATGCGTGTTTTACCGAATACGACCCTAGGGCCTTCTCCCATCCTCAATAGCCTGAAGATACGCTGCCAATGGTGGCAAGGGACACGCGTATCTTGAATGATACCTCGTCTTTGAGTTCACCTTGCTGGACGAAGCTCTGCTCCAAGCCGGCCAGGATCTGTATGCAAGGATGGGTATAGAGAAGCCCGAAGAGGTTGGAGACCTCGGAATCGCTGGTCAGATCACGGCGAAATTGCGAGGCCACCGCCAAGCGATCGGTCATCTGATAGCGTACGCCCGCGGTAATTTCCTCGCGGGTGTCGTCGGTCAGATCGACCGCGTCGTCATAGAGTTTCAGATAGCCGATGTCGAAACGCAGCCGTGGTGGCCCGAAACTCACCTTGATATCGCTGCGCCGAAGCTTGAAATTGTCCTTGTCCAGCCGGAAGCGATAGCGGAAGTTCAAGAGTTCCGTCGGCCGAAAGTCGATTCGGCCCACATAGTCGGAGAAGGTCGTGTCGAGCCCCGAGCCGCTGGGGAAATAGTCGTTGACCTTCGGCTGATAGGTTTGGCCGATGACCCCGTCAATGTCGACGACCCCAGGCCCAAGCGAGCCGAATCGAAGACCATAGGAGACGCGTGTCCCGTCATCGACGAGATCTAGGCCGGTGAAGCGGTTTTCCTCGAAGATATTCGTCTCGTCGTATTCAAACTCGATGCTGTCTTCGTTCGGAAAACGCCTGCTGTTTAGCCCGTAGGGGGCTAGCTGCGCTGCCACGACCGGCTCGAGGAAATTCTGCCAGGATCCCGTCTCACCGATGAGCGGAATGCTATAGGTGCCAAACGCCTTGGGAAAAGCGCGAGCTTGCGTACCGTTGCTATTGTCGGTCGAGGTCAGATTTCGCGGATCGCCCGCATAGTCGTAGAAGTCCGCGCGACCACTCAATCTCAGTCGGCCGACACCACCGATCTGGTCGACCCACGGAAGCTCCCAGCCGACCGTGTTGGAGATCCGGCGCGTGTCCAGGCCCTCGTCGCGAGTAAGTGCGACGAAGTTCGCATCATAGGTAGCGGTGCTGCCCCAACGCAGCGGCGCCGAGCGCGTATTGTATTCGATGACCGGCAAGACGAGCGGAATGGTGCCCTGCTGCTCGCCCTCCCGCAGTGACTGGAAGCCGTAAGCGGACAGGCCGAAGAAATCCTGGTCGACGATGCGCTGCACATAGACGTCGTTTTGCAGAATGTCGGCTGAGGAGATGTTGAAGCGGTCGAGATAGGTATTGTCGCTCGAAAGATTGAGATCGAAGCCGCCTACCCAATCTTGAGAAAACTTGTAGCGACCCGTGCCCGAAATATTGCCCCGGAAGTCGAACTCGTCGTCTTTGCTAGCCTGGGCCGTCTTCGCGTATTTCTGGGTGTAGGCACCGCTGGCCTGAAGCGTCGTGAGGCCGAAATTCTCAAGATCGCGTCCCGTGACGAAGAGAGCTTCACCGCCACTCGTCGTAAACATCGGCGTCAATGTTATGTCGCGGTTGGGCGCGAGGTTGACGAAGTAGGGTGTTTCGAACGTCAGGCCCAATTCCGAATTGGTGCCTCCAGTGGGCGCGAGAAAGCCCGATTTGCGCGTCACCGTCGGATCTGGCTGCGAGAAGAAGGGCGTATAGAAGACCGGGATGCCCAGCACCTCGAACCGGGCATCCCGAAAGACGATCTCGCGCGCCGTTTCATCCCAGACTGCCCGCTGTGCCTTGATCTGCCAGAGTGGCTGGCTGCCTTCTTGCTTGCAGACCGGGCAGGGCGTGTAGACGACCTTGTCGAAGGTGTTGATCGTCCCGTCCGTACGCGTGCCTTGAACCGCCGCGATCCGCAGTTGATCCTGCGTCAGCGTCCTGATGCCTTGCGCCATGCCGGTCTTGAGATCGCCCGTGACCTCCATCTCGTCGGCAAAGGATGTGTGGCCGCTCGGATCGAGCAGGATGACGTTGCCATAGGCATGCGCGCGGTCGGTGCGCCGATCATAGACGACCTTGTCCGCGCGCAGGCGCTGGTCGCCCTGGCTGAGTTCGACATGCCCGGTCGCCGTCAGATTGTCGGCTCCTTGGTCGAATGCCAGCTGGTCGGCGGTAATGACCGTGGGCTCCTTGCTGCCCGAGCCGATCGGCGCCATCGCCAGTGGCGGCTTATCGGTCGAGACGCCGTCGCTGGTATCTTGGCTGTTGGGCAGCGGTTGCGAGGGATTACCGCTATTGCCTTGCGAGCCAAGGGTCTGGGCCAAGGCTTCGGCCGCAGGCAAGAAGGCGGAAGCCAGGCCCAAGACTAAGAGAGCCAGGGATGGGGAGGGGCGACGTTTCACCACCGTCCTCCCTCGTTGCGAGCCATGCGCTCGCCCCATTCAGCACTCAAGGTGCGGTCCCTCCTGCTAGCGGTCTTGAACGGCTCCAAGGGCGCTCTCTTCAAATGGCTCGAAACACTGTCGGGCAAATCGACAGACTCTTGCGGCGAGCATCTTTAGTGACCGGCGCGGTGAGCGTCCACAGCGGCGCCCGGCTCCTCTTGCATTCTTCCTCGCCAGGGTGTCGCATTTGGCACGCATCCTGCCGCCGAGGCCAACGAGGTCCCGTCCGCAGTTGAGCGTCCGAGGCCAAGCCTCTGCACCGCTTCGTCTTTTGCGATCGGCGGCAAGGCGTTAATCTCGCGCAAAAGCTGGAGTCAAAGTTTGATGGATCTGATCCTGAGCAAAACGTCGCCTGCCGTGGAGAGTACGCTCGTCGTGCTCGTCGATGCCGATGGCGGTCTATCCGCGCCGGCACGGCAACTCGACGACAAGGCGGGCGGCATTGTTCGTCGTGCCCTGAAGGCACAGGGCCCGGATGGCCCGAAGTCGGGCTCAGTCCTGCATCTTTTGGCACCTGGCGGCCTCGAGCTCGACCATCTCCTCCTCGCGGTCCTGGGAAAAAAGGAAGCGGGTGCCCCAAAGCGACTGGAGATCGAAGAGCTTGGCGCGGTCATCGCTCAGAAGCTCGGGGCGCTCAAGGTGGCCGAAGCCAGCCTCGCGCTCCCCGAGGCAAGCTTTGCCGCCACGGCTGCTCCGGCTTTGCTCGAGGCGCTGGCCGCCGGCGCAGCCCTTCGAAGCTACCATTTCGGCAAGTATCAGCGACCGGAGAAGAAGGATCAGCGCCCCCGACTCGAAAAGCTGACCTTCGTGCTGCCGTCGGATGCCGGTTGGGAGCCATCGGCTGCCGAGGCAGCTTTGACGGCGGCCCGGCACGTGGCAGACGGTGTCGTGCGGACCAAGGACCTCGTGAGCGAGCCTTCCAATGTGAAATATCCTGAGACGGTCGCTCTCGCCTGCTTGGAACTCAAGGCTTTCGGTGTCGAGGTCGACGTCCTGGACGAAAAAAAACAGGCCGAGCTCAAGATGGGGGCCTTGCTGGCCGTAAGTCAGGGTAGCGCTCGCCCCTCCAGGGTGGTCGTCATGCGCTGGAACGGTGCCGGCGCCGACGAGGCGCCGTTGGCCTTCATCGGCAAGGGCGTCACCTTCGATACGGGCGGTATCTCGATCAAGCCCGCGGCCGGCATGGAGGAGATGAAATGGGATATGGCTGGTGCCGGCACCGTCATCGGCCTCATGCAGCTCCTGGCCAGTCGCAAGGCCAAGGTCAACGTGGTGGGCGTCATTGGCCTTGCCGAGAACATGCCCTCGGGCACGGCGACGCGGCCGGGCGACGTCGTCACGGCGATGTCGGGAACCACGATCGAGGTCATCAATACCGATGCCGAGGGGCGGCTCGTGCTCTCGGACGTCCTTTGGTACACGAACGAGACCTTCAAGCCGCGTTTCATGGTCGATCTGGCAACGCTGACGGGTGCGGTCGTGGTTGCCCTTGGCAAGGAGCGGGCGGGGCTATTTGCCAATGACGACAAGCTGGCCGCCCAGCTTCTCGCCGCGGGCGACGCCACCGGCGAGAAGCTCTGGCGCCTGCCGCTCGGCAGCGACTATGACAAGCACATCAAGAGCGATATCGCCGATATCAAGAATGTCGGTCGGTCGCGCGAGGCCGGCTCGACGGCGGGTGCTGTCTTCTTGCAGCGCTTCGTCGGCGAGACGCCATGGGCGCACCTGGACATAGCCGGAACCGCCTGGAGCAACCGCGACTTGCCGCTGTCGCCCAAGGGTGCCACGGCGTTCGGCGTTCGCCTCCTAGACCGACTGGTGGCTGAAAACTTCGAATAGGTCGTTCGAGCGCGATGCCCGAGTTCGGTTTTTACCATTTGACCCGCGATTCTCTCGAACGGGCGCTGCCGCGCCTGCTCGAGAAGTTGCTGGCCAGTGGGCGGCGCGCCGTCATCCGCTGCTCGAGTGCGGAGCGTCTAGAGGGGCTGGACCGGGCGCTCTGGTCCTACGAGCCGGCCAGCTTCCTGCCGCATGCAGGCAGCAATGATGCGCATTATCAGGACAGTATCGCATCCTCGCAGCCGATCTGGCTCACTACCGGGCTGGACCGGCCGAACGATGCCGATGTCCTTATCCTGACCGAGGGGGCTATGGCCGATGGTGCGGAAGCCTATGAGCGCGTGGTCGATATGTTCGACGGCGAGGATGAGGCGTCGGTTCGCTCGGCCCGTGAGCGCTGGAAGATTGCCCGGGCCGGCGGCCACATCCTGACATACTGGGAGCAGACTCCCAAAGGATGGCGCACGCGTTAGCCGCTAGGCCATCTGGCCAGGGCTAGACGGGCGCTTTATAAGCCCGCCGACCCCGGAGGGCGGAGCCAGAGCTTCGCCGACCCTAGAATGGAAGAGGACGACCCCATGGCGACAGAGCGAACGCTCTCGATCATCAAGCCCGATGCTACCCGTCGCAACCTGACGGGTGCGATCGTTGACCGCTTTGAAAAGGCTGGCCTTCGCGTCGTCGCACAAAAGCGTATCAAGCTGAGCAAGGAGCAGGCGGAACAGTTCTACGGCGTCCACAAGGAGCGCCCCTTCTTCAATGGCCTGGTGGCGTTCATGACTTCCGGTCCGGTCGTGGTGCAGGTCCTGGAAGGAGAGAATGCGGTTTCCAGGAACCGCGAGGTGATGGGTGCCACCAATCCCGCTCAGGCAGCCGAGGGCACTATCCGCAAGGATTTTGCCGAAGACATCGAGGCGAATTCGGTACATGGTTCCGATAGCGCCGAAAATGCCGCTACCGAGATCGCTTTCTTTTTCAGTAGCGACGAGATCGTCGGCTGAGCTCATTTGTCTTCCTCGCCACTTTGATCTGTTCGGGCGTCCGTCCGACCAGGTCAATGGTTGAGGTAGGTGCCAGCATGCTGCCGACGGCAAGGCGACCCCTTGGGGACCCAAGTCGTTGCCGCAGCCTTAGCCAAAGAGAGAACCCTTGAAGGCCAGATCGCTCACCAAGCTCACATTGGTCGTCGTCCTGGTGGTGGCCGCCGTCCTTTTGGGCGGCTACTACGCCATCCAATGGCGGGCGCAACGGGCCGTCGAGGATGCTCTGGCTCGTCTGCCCGATGGGATTGCCGGAACGGCGGGCCGCACGCATTATGACATTTTCGGGCGCGCCTTGACCGTGGATAATTTAGCGCTTGTCCGCGGCGGCCAACCCTGGCTTGACGTGGCTCAGATCGTCCTTGTCCAGCCGAACGGGAGGGGCACACCCTCCGACCCTTGGCAGGCCGAGGCTCTGGCGCTGAACGGCATCGTTGGTCGTGCTCCTGATGCACCGCAACGCGTTAGCCGCGTTGTCGCGCGTGATCTGCTAGCCTACGCCGATCCCGCTGGTGGGACGCCCCTTGCGGCCTTGACGGGACTGCGCGTGCTGAAGGCCGCCTCGATCGAAGTTAGCGATCTGGCGTCAGCTGAGGGGGTGCTCGGCAAGTTGCAGTTGCAGGGAATCACGGACGGCAAAGTGGCTGCGCTCAGCGCGAGCGGTATTACGATCCAAGATGGCGCCGAGGCTGCAACACGAATCGCCAGTGCGGATGCGGCCGACCTCGACCTTGATGGTCTCGTGGCGCTTCTCGGCCAGGGCTCGGAAAAAGGCGGTGAGGTCAGGCGGCTTCTGGCAGGCAACATAGTGCTGCGCGATATCGCGACCGGAAAATCCGGCGATCAAGGGGACCATGTGGGTTCGATCGAACTCAAGGGTTGGCAGGCGTCCACGGCCTTGCCGACTTGCAGTGATGACGAGGGCTGCTTTGCAGCGGCGCTTGCAAGGATGGCTGTGGAGGCTCTTGTAGTCACCGACATGGATCTGCAATCGACTGACGACGAGCACGACGCAGCCGATGGGCAGGTGCAGTTGGGTCGACTCGCGCTTGAACGGTTCGACGCCGGCAAGATCGGCCTCTTCGACATGACCGATAGTGGCTTCGTCAGCAATGTCGACGGTAGCAGTTTCGGTATTCGCCATTTGAAGACCGAGAACGCTGACCTGTCGGCTTTGCTGCAGGCCCAGAGTGCCGACCACGCGTCGAACGACGTCGAGAGAGATCTGCGCCAAGTGCGTATTTCAAATGCCTTGCTTGAAGATTTTTCTTATCGCGGAACACCGGATGGCCTGCCATTTACGATCGCGCGGATCGAAGCCAGCAACAACTATGGCGCTGACGACGCCGTGCAAACGAGGCTGGCGGTTCGGCATCTGATCGTGCCCATGCCAACGTCTGAGCAACCTCAGATCATGGATTTGCCGCCTATGGCCGCGGCCATCATCGGCGCGCAGGCCGATCTCGCTGTAGACCTCGACTATTCGTTCGAACCATCTAAGCAGGCACTCGATATCGAACGGCTTCGCGTGGCTCTGAACGATGCTGGAGCCCTTACTCTCAAGACTCGGCTTGAGGGCCTGGATATGAGTGACGACACCGGGGGGCTGGTGGACAACCCCGTGATGGACGGGCTGACGCTCCTACAGCGCGCGCGTCTGACGGACGCCGTTCTTCGTTTCGACAATCAGACGCTGGTCGATCGCATCATTGAGCGGGCTGCTACCGATAACGGCATCAAGCCGGACGAGGTACGCCTTGGCATTCGGCAGCAATTGCCGGTTTTGGCCCAGTTGATGCCTTGGCAGACCGATGTTGTTGATCAGATGGAGGCGTTTCTTGCCAAGCCGCAGGTACTTACGCTGACGCTCAGGCCTTCTCAACCCGTGACGTTGATCGATCTGGCGGCGGGCGTCATGAGCGGTGGGCTCGACGAACTACAGCCAACATTGAAGGCAAACTGAAGCTTGTCCGGCCCGCTTCGGTGCTTAACTGCGCAGGAGCGGATGCAGCAAAAGACGCGCAGGTGGCACGATCGGATCAGCCGGGCGTACCTGCTCGCCCTCGATGACGAGATCGCCTCGCGCCAAGAGCTGCAGTGCCCGTGGGTAGGCCTGATGTTCAACCTCGAGAACGCGGGCGGCTAGGCTCGCGTCATCATCGTCCTCCAGCACCGGTACGGCGGCCTGCATGAGGATGGGTCCGATGTCGACTTCGCTGCGCACGAGATGAACCGTGCAGCCTGCCAGGCGCACGCCCGCATCAAGCGCTCTTGCGTGCGTATGCAATCCCGGAAAGGCCGGCAATAGCGAGGGATGGATGTTCAATGTCCGATCGCGCCACGCATCGACGAAATGCGGGGTCAGGACGCGCATGAAGCCTGCAAGGCAGACGAGTTCGACGCCGGCCTGGCGCAACAACGCGTCGATGTTGCTCTCGAAATCGAAACGATCGATGAATTTCCTATGGTCGACGACGGCGGTCGGAATGCCAGCCTCCCGGGCTCGCACGAGACCATAGGCATCCGGCCGGTTGCTGATGACCAGGACGATCCGCGCGGCCGAATCCGGAAGAGCGCAGGACTCGATCAGGGCCTGCAGATTGCTGCCGCCGCCTGAGATAAGGACCGCCACGGCACGGCTCATGGGCGCTTCCCTTTAACCCACGCTTCCTCCAGCCCGTCGATGAGAACTCGGGCCTCGCCGGCACTGCGCTCCAACCTGCCGATGCGATGGACATGTTCGCCATGCGCTTCCAGGGCGCCGATGACGGCGGTGGCGCGCTCTTGGGCCACGACGATGCAAAAGCCGATGCCGGCATTGAACGTGCGAGCCAGCTCGCTGGCATCAAGGCCACCTGCATCACGCAGCCAGCCCATCACCGGCGGCAGGGGCCAAGCATGCGCGTCCAGGCGCGCATTCAAGCCTTCGGGCAGGACGCGCGGCAGATTTTCGACGAGGCCGCCGCCCGTGATATGCGCCATTGCCTTCACACCGCCTGTCGCGATCGCGGCCAGACCGCTCTTCACGTAGATCCGTGTGGGTGCGAGGAGGGCCTGGGCGAGCGTGCTGTTATTGGAGAACGGGGCTGCTGCCTGCAGGTCTGCCTTGCTCTCTTTGAGGATGAGACGGACGAGGGAAAAGCCGTTGCTGTGCACACCGGAGGAGGCAAGGCCCAGGACGATGTCGCCTTCCTTCAGATCGTCGCGCGGCAAGGTCTGGCCGCGCTCGACGGCTCCCACGGCAAATCCGGCGACGTCACATTGGCCGGGCGCATAGAGGCCGGGCATTTCGGCTGTCTCGCCGCCAACCAGGGCGCAGCCTGCCTGTCGGCAGCCCTCGGCAACCCCTGCAACGACCGAGGTTGCGGCCTCGAGATCCAGGCGGCCGGTCGCATAATAGTCGAGGAAGAAGAGGGGGGTGGCGCCCTGGACGATCAGATCGTTGACGCACATGGCCACGAGATCGATGCCCACACCTGAGAGATCGCCAGCCTGTTCGGCCACGAGCAGCTTGGTGCCGACGCCATCCGTCGTCGCCACGAGCATGGGATCGATGAAGCCCGCCGCTTTCAGATCGAAGAGTGCGCCGAAACCGCCGAGACCGCCACCCACGCCGGGTCGGTTGGTCGCTGCGGCGAGCGGCTTGATACGCTTGACGAACGCATTGCCGGAGTCGATGTCCACCCCTGACTCGCGATAGCGGTCGTTCCGGGGCTTGCCTTGTCGATCGGTCACGAGCGTTGCATCTTTCCTAGGACGTTAATGTTCGGGCGTCCGGCCATGTGCCAAGCCGTCTATAGAGTCTTCAGGGCCGAAGTACGATGAAGCTGAGGGGTATTGCAATGCGCTACGGGTTTCGGACGCCATTCACTGGCGGCGACGCCCGGAGGCATGGGCTGGCCGCGGGCGGAGCGTTGCTTGGCGGCTTGCTCATGGCCTGCGTCGCCTACGCTTTGATTCCATTGCCGGCTTTGGCGCAACAGGATGACTACTCGGTTCAGAACATTGCGATGTCGGCCGATGCGGCTGACGCGGTCGCAGCCCGCGATCAGGCCATCGCCGATGCCGAGCGGCGGGGTTTGCAGATCCTGATCGGTCGCCTCTCGAACGGGGGACAGCCGCCCTCGCTAGATAGCGTTCCGATCGACAGGGTCGTGCAGAGCTACGAGATCGCGAGCGAACAGGTCGGGGCAAAGAGCTACAAGGGCACGCTCAACGTCGCCTACGTCCCCGCGCGGGTGCGCGACATCATGAGCCGCAACAATATTTCTGTGGTGCATCAGACGCAGCCGACGCTGATCGTACCGGCGATGAGCGGGGATAACGGCCTTGCGCTCTGGTTCGATGCCGATGTCTGGCGAGGTGCGCTCGGGACAGCGGCGGCCAGTGATCCCAGACTCAAGCTCAATCTTCCGCTGAGCGATGCTGAGGACCTCGCCGACCTGACGCCTGCGCAGGCGCAGGCAAAGGACGCCGATGCTTTTGGCAAGCTACGGACGCGCTATCAGGTCAGCAACGTTGTCCTGGCCATCCTCAAGACCGATGCTAGCGGTGCACCAACCGCTGTCAGCCTGCAGAATATCATGGGCGGCGCGCTGCGTGGCGATACCGATCTGCAAGTGCCGGCTGGCGACGATGCCATGGCCGCCGCTGCCAATGCGGTGGTAAGCGCGCTCCGTGACGCAGGTAAGCCGGCGGTTGCCGTCGCCGCCGGACCCACTCAGTCCATGAGTGTCCTGGTGCCGCTTGTCGATCTGGCCTCCTGGGTGCAAATAAAGCGCGGCCTCGGTGATGTGCACGAGGTGAAAGCGGTCCAGGTCAACAGCTTCTCGCGCTCGCAAGCGCAGATCACGCTGACTTATGCCGGCGACGTGGGCACGTTGCAGAGCAACTTGAACGGGCGCGGCTTCGAGCTGCTCTCGGAGAATGGGCAATGGCGATTGCAACGAGCGGGTGTGGCGAACCCGGGAGCACTTTAGAACGAACGCGTTCCGGTTTTCTGTCACTGCTGCCCTTCTATGTCGCCAACTTCCTGACGCTGGCACGGATCGGCATCGTGCCGCCCTTGCTTTACGCGATACATGATGGCCACTTTGTGCTTGGCTTGTTGCTATTCGTGGCGGCCGCTGCAAGCGACGGGCTGGATGGCTTCATCGCTAGGCGCTTTGCCAGCCAGAGCCGGCTCGGCGCCACGCTGGATCCACTGGCCGACAAGCTCTTGGTCAACGGTCTCTACGGTTTCCTTGCCGTCCAGGGCGCTTTGCCGTTCTGGCTGTTCATTGCGGTCATGTCGCGTGATCTAGCCATTCTGTCGGGAGGTCTTTTCGTCAATCTGAAGGATGACCGGCGCAAGGTGCGGCCGCTCGTCGTTGGCAAGCTCTCGACCTTCCTTCAGTTCGCCTTGGCGATGGCGGCCCTGATGGCGCAAGCTGGTTGGATCACGGCGTTGCCGGCTCAGATTCTGGTCCCCGCTGTCGCGGCCATGACCGCTGTTTCTGCAGTGGTCTATCTTGGTGTCGTCCTGACGCCAGTAGCCGGCTCGGTCCGCTCGTGAAGATCGATGCTGACCAGTTGGCGCTGGACTTGCCGCATCTCGAAGGCAGTGAGCTCGCCGACTTTCTGCCAGCCGCATCCAATCGCGAAGCGCTGAATGCCATCCTGGTCTGGCCTGACTGGCCGGCGACGGCGCTGCTGCTGGCAGGCCCCGAAGGCGCTGGCAAAACCCATCTGGCGCGTATCTGGGCAAAACGGGCAGGCGCCGTCATCCTGGGCGCGGCAGATCTTTGGGAGGCGGCCGGTCCATTGGGTCGCCTGGGCCGGCGGCAGGCCGCGGTCGTGGACGGCGCCGATGACATCACGGACGAGGCGACCCTCTTTCATCTCTATAACGCCTTGGCGGAGCGGCAAGGCCATCTTCTCCTGACTGGCAGTCGACCGCTTGCCGAGTGGCCGATCCGGCTTCCCGATCTTCGATCACGCCTCAGAACGGCTTGGCACGTGCGCATCGATCCGCCTTGCGATGCCCTCTTGGCAGCGCTTCTGATCAAGCAATTCGCTGATCGACAGCTGCGCGTGGACCCGGGCGTTGTAGATTACCTTGTGAGCCGTATGGAACGCTCGTTCCCAGCCGTGCGCCTCCTCGTCACGGCCCTCGATCGTGCCAGTTTGAGGGCGCGTCGCCCGATCCGCCTGACACTGGCGCGCGACGTCTTAGCCATGCTCCGCGATGAAGCCACCGCCGCCCCAGCCGATCATGCGCCCGAGGAGTTCGAGCTGATCGGACGCTGATGCCCATATCGTTCTCGGTATGCGAACTTTGCGCTTGTATTTGGAACTGAACGTTTCCAAAATAACCGCATGTCAGAGGAACTTGTCTCCCGGAGAGCGGCTGCCCGGTCCGGGCCCGGACGGCCGCGCGGTTTCGATTTCGATACGGCGATCGAGCGCGCCGTCGAGACGTTTGCGCTGCATGGCTATCACGGCACGTCGGTGCAGCACCTCACCGAAGCGACGGGACTGGCGCGCGGCAGCCTTTATAAGGCCTTTGCCGACAAGCGTGATCTCTTTATGCAGGCGCTCGAGCATTACACGCTGCAATCGCAGCACCGATTGGCGCAGGCGCTGGTTCAGCCGGGCCCGGTCAAGGAAGCGATCCGGGGCGCCTTGGCCGGCTATGGGCGACGGTGCGTCAGTTGGCGGGGGCGCAGAGGCTGCATCCTTACAACCGCGGCCATGGAGATGGTGCCGCAGGATCCCGAAATCGACGCCGTGATCGGCCGGATGTTCCGCCGCATCCAGGATCTGTTCGCGGCCGCTATCATTCGTGGGCAGGCAAACGGGGAAATTTCTTGTGATCTCGATGAGCGGGCGGTGGCGCGATTTTTATTAACGGTCGTGCAGGGACTTCGCGTGCTGGGCAAGACTGGCCCGGACGAAGCCGCCATCGACGAGGTCGTGGTGCTGGCTATGCGGGCGCTGGACTAGATATTTGGGAACGAACGTTCCATTTTGGGGGAAATCATGGCGGCGGCACGCCCTGAATTGACGGCTCAAGCCGATTCTAGGCGATGGTTCGCCTTGGCCATTCTGTTGACGGGCGCCTTTTTAGGTCCATTGGATTTTTTCATCGTCAACCTGGCGCTCCCCTCGATCCAAAAAGGACTAGGGGCGAGCTCTGCCGACACGCAGCTCGTGATCTCGGGCTATGCCGTGATCTATGCCTCCTTCCTCATCACGGGCGGGCGGCTCGGCGATATTTACGGTCGTAAGTCGGTTTTCCTCCTGGGCCTTGGCGGATTTGCCCTGGCATCGGGCTTTTGCGGCCTCGCGACCTCGACCGACATGCTGATCCTCGGGCGGACGCTGCAGGCCTTGAGCGCCGCTGCCATGGCGCCCCAGGCGCTGGCATCGATTCATGCGCTGTTCCCGCCGCATGAGCGCGTCCAAGCATTGATGATCTATGGTGCCACGCTTGGCCTGGCCAGCGTTGTCGGCCAATTGGCGGGCGGTGTTCTGGTGGCGCTCGATCTGGGCGGTCTCGGCTGGCGCGTCATCTTCCTCATCAATCTTCCAGTGGCCCTGGTCGCTGCTGCCACGGCCATTCCATTCTTGCGCGAGACCCGGAAGGGACCCAGTCCGACACTCGACATCGTCGGCGTCGTCCTGTCCTCCCTTGCCCTGCTGGCCTTCGTCATTCCGTTGACCGAGGGCCGCGATCGGGGCTGGCCGCTTTGGTCCATCGCCATGCTCGCGGCCACCCCCTTTCTGGTCGAGATGTTCCGTCGCTACGAGATCAGGCTGGCGCTCAAAGGCGGCGAGCCGCTGGTGCCGCTTGCCATCTTCGCCTCGCCTGGATTGCTGCGGGCCCTGGGTGCCGTGGCGCTCATCTATGCGCTGGCGACGTTCTTCCTGACCGTGGCCATCTACTGCCAGGTCGGTCTGGCGCAGACGACCATGCAAGCGGGCCTCATGATCCTGCCCTTTTGCCTTGGCAATTTCATCGGCCCCTTCGTGACCGGCCTCGTGGCGCGGCAGGCTGGAGGCCATGGGCCTTCCATAGGCTACGGCTTGATGGCGGTCTCCACCGCGGCCATGGCCGCCACCGTTCTTTCGGCGGCGCCGGCCGCACCGCCGGCCATTCCGTTCGTGATGTCGCTCTTTGGCCTCGGCCTGGGTATGGGCATCACGATTCCGACCATGATGCGGGTCGTGGTCGAACGCATCGATCCAGCCTTCGCGGGCCTCGTCGGCGGCGTCTTCAACTCGACACTGCAGGTCAGTGCCGCCTGCAGCGTTGCCCTGATCGGCGGCTTCTTCTTCACGGCATGGGGACCGGCGATGCGACCCGAGGATGTCGGCCATGCCTTCGGCTTGACCATGCTGTTGATCGCGGGCGTCTATGTCGTGGCCGGCATGCTGGCTGGCGGGCTGGGACAGCGTCGGCTATGCGGCGTCTCGTCTTGAGAGGCTGAGCGAGAGTTAGGGCATGGAGCGTTTAGACAGGCCGCTGCGATTGGCGGAGATCGTCTGCAAGCCCGAGCGGATTGTGGCCGGATTGATGACCGGCACGTCGCTGGATGGCCTCGACATGGCGATCCTGCGCGTGCCATCCGGTGTGCCGCGTCGCTTCGAGATGCTGGCCCAGGCGGCGGTAGCGATGCCTAAGGATCTGCGCCGGCGTCTTGAGCCGCAAGGTCAGATGAGTGCGGCCGAGATGGCCCGCGTCGCTCGCGATCTAGGGCTTTGGTACGCGGTCGAGCTGGATCAGCTCGCGCTTGCGCATGGCCTCAACCTCGACCTGATCGGCGTGCATGGCCAGACCATCTATCATGAGCATGGCGTCACGACGCTGCAGATCGGCGAGCCTTCCTATCTGGCGGCAAGACTGGGCTGCCCGGTGATCGCCGATTTCCGCCAGGGCGACGTCGCTGTGGGCGGCTGTGGCGCGCCGCTCGTGCCCATCGTCGACCAGTGGCTCTTGCAAGAGCCCGAGATGGGCGTCGTGGCGCTCAATATTGGCGGCATCTCGAACCTTACCGCCATCCCGGCCGCCTGTGCCGAGAGGCTCGCCGTGGTGGGCTTCGATTGCGGGCCTGGCAACATGATCCTGGATGAACTGGCCAAGCGGTTTACCGCCGATCTGCAGGGCGGCCCGCAGCCGATCGACTGGGACGGCCAGTTCGCGGCGCGGGGCGCGGTCGATCGCCAACTCCTCGCCCATCTCATGCGGGATCCCTTTCTGGTCGCCCCTCCACCCCGTTCGGCAGGCCGCGAGCAGTTCGGTGCGAGCTTCGTCGATCGGCTGCTGCAGGCAGTGGCTCCGGACGGCCCGCAGGCTTGGTATGATCTGTTTCGTACCGTCACCCGCTTCACTGTCGAGGCCGTCGTCGTGGCAATCCGGGATTTCGTGCTGCCGACCATGTCGATCGGCCGTGTCCTGGTCAGCGGCGGTGGCGCCCGTAATCCGGTCATGATGGCGGAACTGGCCGCAGCGTTGCCGGGCGTCGATGTCGGCACGACCGACCGCTTGGGTCTGGATGGGGACATGAAGGAGGCGATTGCCTTTGCGCTCCTAGCCTCGGCCAGGGTCGATGGCGTGCCTGCCAACCTGCCCGGCGTTACGGGCGCTAGCCGACCGGCCTTACTGGGTAAGATCGTGGAAGTTTAGGTGCCGGTGCCGAACCGTCGTTGGGCCTCGGGTCAACAGCCGTAGCGACGTAACGCTTCGAGGGTCAGCCCCTGGCCGACCGACCCGAAACGGTCGCCATCGACCACGCGGGCGGCAGGTAAATACTGCAGAATGGCAGCACGCACCGTCGGCAGCAGCGTGGAGCCACCGGTCAAAAAGACGGCGTTGATCGCGTCGGGTGAAATCGCCGCCTGGCTCAGGCAGGTGCGTAGTGAATTGCCGATCCGCTCGCTCATCGTCGCGGTCACGGTCTCAAGAAGGCAGCGATCGGCGGCGGCTTGGAGGCCGGGTTCGAGCCAGCTGAGATCGATCGATGCGCGATCGTTGGTCGTCAGCTGGATCTTTGCCTGTTCGCTCTCGATCGCCAAGGTGTGGCCGCGCCGGGTTTCCAGGACCTTCAGAAGTCGTGCCAGCAAGTGGGGGGCGGCCGAGTCGCGGACTAGCTCGTGGACCCGGTTCACGACCTTTCGGTTGTAGAGCAGGTTGACCCGGGACCAGGTGGCAAGATCGGTAAAGAGTTGCGCCGGCGCTTTGAGACCCGGTCGGCGCATCGGGCTGCGATAGCCCAGATGCGGCATGATCGCCTCGAGCGACAAATGGCGATCGACATCCGTGCCGCCCATCCGCACGCCGGTGCTGGCCAGGACGTCGCTGGTGCGATCCGGTAGCTCGCGACGGACGGGAGACAGGCGGATGACGGTGAAGTCGGACGTGCCGCCGCCGATATCGGCGACGATCGCCAGTTCCTCGTCGACCACCGCGCTGGCCTCGTAGTCGAGTGCCGCCGCGATCGGCTCGAGCTGGAAGGATATCTCTTTAAACCCGACTGCTTGAGCGATCTCACGCAGCGCACTCTCGGCCCGCCGATCGCCTTCCTCATCACCATCCACGAAGTGAACGGGGCGGCCATGCACCACATGGGTCAAGCTGCGGCCGCTCGCAGCTTCGCCCCTCCGTTTCACCTCGCCGATGAAGATCGCAATCAGGTCACGAAAGCCGATGCGGCCGGCACCGAGTTCGGTCTCCTCGTCGATCAGGCTGGTGCCGAGGACGGATTTCAGGCCCCGCATGAACCGGCCGTCGGTGCCGCTCACATAGGCCTGGATCGCAGCTTGGCCGAAGAGTCGACGATGTGCCTCGAAATCGAAGAAGAGTGCGCTTGGCAGCGTCGTCTCGCCTTCGTCCAGCGCCGTCATCTGGGGGAGCGAGGCTGTCGCAAGACCCAGCGTCGTGTTCGATGTCCCGAAATCGAGACCGCAGGCGGCTGTCATAAGAGCGTCCAGGTGTAGTCGAGGTAGAGGGCGGACGGGTTAGCCAGCCCCCACTGCCTTTGTCTACCCCTGCCGTGGAGGCCGCATCAGTTGGTGAGGGCGTCGACCTCCCTGGCGGCGGCGTCGATCTGTTGCTTGAGCTGGCGCAGCTGTGACTGACGTGCGGCGACGGCGGCTGGATCATTCGCTGCCTGGCTGGTCTGCAGTTGCATCGATGTATCGCTGTAATCGGCTTTCAACTCGTTCAGCCGGTTCTGCAATAGCCCGGCCTTTCGCTTGGAAGCCTGGGACGAGGCGCGAAGTCGAGCCAGCTTTGCCTGCTGCGCGTCGAGCTTGGCCAACTCCGTGTTGAGATCGGAGCTAACCTGCGTCTGCGCGTTCATCACGTCTTCTTGCTCGGCCTGCAAGCCGGCACGCCTATCCTCTTCGGCTTGCTGGGCATCCTTCGCCGTCTGAATCCGCGCGCGGTTGGCGTTAACGTCGTTTTTCGCATCGAAATAGGCACAGCCGTCCAGAAGGATCAGCGCCGCGAGCATAACAATGGTGGTCTTCTTCAAATCTGGCCTCCTGGATTGCTTATGCCACACGGGCGAAAGTCGCGTTGTCCATGCGTCGCCCTTAGCCGATACGGCCGACAGCGATATCCTGCGCCAGCAGGTCGCGCTGCTTTTGCAATTCGGTCAGCTTGGCCGCGTTGTTCGCGATCTCGGTATCGAGGGCAGCCGTCGCCTGCGGCCCGCTGGACTGCATCGTCTTGGCGGCGGCCACCGCCTGGTCCCTTTGCTGCTGCGCGCCTTGAATCAACGTATCAAGGGCAGCCACATTAGCCTGCGCGCGGCTATTCTCACGCGCAAGCTGTGCTGCCGTTATCTCATTGCGTTTGTATTGCGCCTGCGCCTTGCTCAGCCGGTCTCGCGTCTGGTCGATGACGGTCCGCGCCGTGCGGATCGAATCCTCGAGCTTGGCATTGTCGGCTTTGAGCTGGTCCGTGGTTTTCTGGATCGCCGCTAGTTGACCTTGCTGATCGCCGCGCTCCTTGGCGGTATTGTAGCCGTCGATGCCGCCAAGGATGCCGCCCGCCACCGCACCGGCAGCACAGAGGATCGCCGCGTTGCCAAGGGGATTGCCATTGCGGCCCGATCCCAGGAAAGCGCCCAGGAGAGAGACGCCCGCGCCCACGCCGCAGCCAATGGCGGCGCCTACACCGGCACCACCGGCGACGACGGCCGTATAGGAGTTCGACTGTTCGCGCAGCGCGCGCTCGGCAGGGGTCAGCGTGGGATCGCTGGCCGACGTATCGGTCGGGCTGTCAGAGACGCCGGTGGAAGCACAGCCAGTCAAGAAGAGCGCTGCGCATAGGAGCAGGGCTAATCCCTTGCGCCCGCCTTGCGCCTTGTCTGTCCCTGTCATCGTCGCCCCTGGGTTCATTTTATTGCCGCCCGCCAGCCGTTGATGATCGTCGCCTTGGCGTCCGACCCCTTATTACGAACCACTTCGACATCGTCCCGCACGCGGCCGACAGTGGCGGCCGCATCCTTCAGCCCGAGGCCGTTCAATTCGCTTACCAGAACGTCGCTCTGCGCCTTTAGAATTGTTGTTGGATACTCGGCTGATACACGTGTGATCAACTCGATATATGCATTGCTGTCGAAGGCGTAGTCCTGATTTTCGCGATCGCACGCATCCTTGTAACGGGCCTTGGCATCGTCGGAGAGGGCCAGGAGTTTCGTGCATCGATCGAGGGCGGCAAAATGCTGGGCGAACCGGCGTCCACCGAATACGGCTGAGCGCAGCGCCTCGCGCGCGGCCCGCTCGCGCTCCTCGTTACGCGTGGCGATGTTGGTTTCGATCACCTGGGCGAGGTTCGAGAGCCGCCGTTTCATCTCGGGATTGTCGGCGTGCTCGGCCAGGGTCTTGGCCTCGGCCACGGGATCGGCCTGGTCGCGGCCGAGATCCTCCTGTTCGGGTGGCGTCTGTGCAAGCTTGGTCCAATCCGCCTGCACCTGTTGCAGTTCGGCCCGGCTGGTCAGCGAGGGGGCCACCAGGGCCAGCCTGAAGCCGGTCGTCGGCTCGCGCCTGGAGCCTTTCTGATCGGTTGGGCTGAATTCTTCGCGTGAGCCGGAGCTGATTTGTTCGAGCGGCGTCCGGTAATCGCCGCCACGCTTGACGAAGCCGCCCGCACGTCCATGTGGCCGGCCGACACGATCGAGACGGAACGGGTCCATGGTCAATTCCGCCACATTGCCAAGCATGTCGTAGAGCCCGAGCGGATTGGGCTTCAAGAGGCCGGTGACGTTGAGTTGACGGTTGGAGGATTCGGACGCCCCGTACCAGATATAGCCGGACGGCGGTCCGTTCATCGGCGGCAATCGCGCCTGAAAGTCGCTTTGCGAGACCGACATGCCACCGCGTGCCGCATATTCCCATTCGGCCTCGGTCGGCAGGCGTGTGAAAGCCGACGCGCCATCCACCTTGGGCAGCTTCGCCGCTGCATTCTTGAGTAGCCAGTCCGAATAATGCTCTGCCATGGACGCGGCCTCGGCCCAGGTGACGTTGACCGCAGGGAGCCAGCCATCATCGTCGACCTTAGGGCAGGCTCCACCGCTCATGGCGGCATATTGCAGGGCGGTGACCTCGTATTTGCCCAGGTAATAGTAACGCTCCGATTTCTCCTTTGGGTCGGTGAAGGGCGCACTGATATAGGCCACGTGCGCGTTCTCGATATAGGCGCGGGCATCGTCATGGTCGCCCAGCGTCACCTTGTAGTCGTCGAGCACGCCACTGCTGGGGATGGCCACCTTGCGAAAGGCCATACTTCCGCCGCAAGGCATGGGCAGAATGAGATCGTCTTTGTCAGGCTTGTTATTGACGTAGCGCTCAGGCCAGGTTGGCGTGTCCGCTGCCCTGGCGATGGACGAGAACGCCAGGATCAAGGCCAGGCAGGTGCTAAGCCTCGCGGATTTCATGGGCCGGCTCCAGGGTTGCGAATTTCCAGCCGATGCGTAAGGCCGGCAGGATCGAGAGCGTCAGAATGACGAGCAGGCAGCCGCCCATCAAGCCGGGCGTCAGCACGCAGGCGCGACCAGCGGCCCCCAGGCTGGCGGCGAGATGCGCGTTGATCCAATAGGCGAACGCCAGGGCCGCAACGATCGTCAGAGCCCCTCCCGCCAGGCCGACCAGGAGCGCCTGCGCAGTCGGAAAGCCGATGAGCCAGCTTCGAGGAAAGCCCATGAGGCCAAAGAGCGCTATCGTGCGCCGCTTGCGGGCCGCCATGCTCCACTGGATCGCCGCCAATCCGCCGCCCAGGCCGAGAATGCCAAGGATCGCCAAAGCCTGAACGACCGAAGTCAGATTGGTATCGAGATTGATGGCCGAGGCGATCCTTGCCGTCTGCGCGGAGACGCTCAGTCCCTCGGCGCGAAGCTTCTGGACCAGCGGCTCCACGCTTTGCAGATCGCGGGCATAGAGACGGAAATTCGGATAATAGCTGCGGGGCGTCGCGGGTTGGCCCGTCGTCACATTAAGGAGAGGAACGGTAAAACCGTCGCGAAAATCCTCGATGGCCATCAAGAGGTCGAAGCGGGCAAAGACGGCGCGGCCGCCAAAGCTGGCGGAGGGCGCGATCTCGGTCGTCGTCAGCGTCAAGACGATGGGCTCGAGTCGGCCGCCGGCGACCTGCCGTTCGACGACCAGTCGCAGCCGATCTCCCTTGGCGACACCCAATCGATCCGCCAGATCGGCCGAGAGCTTGACCGCGAAGGGGTCGGCCAGGGACGGTGAGGACGGTGGAAAAACCGGATCGCCGACGTCGGAGGGGAGGAGGCTGGCCCGCTCCTCGTGGGTGGCATCGTCCTCCTTCGCAACGGCGCCTTGGGCTGCCGCAAAGCGTGTAGCAGGGTGGAGGAAGCCCACTTCGGGCCAGGCCCGGTGGGTCGTGAACCAGTAATCGTCGAAGCGGGCCGAGCCCGTGGCATCGAGGGTGACGAGGCGGATCGCCGGGTCGGCGCGCAGGCTCGCGAAGATCTGCCCGACAATGCCCTCGCGCAACCCCAGAATGACCAGCATCGGCGCGACGACGGCTGTGATGGCCAGGCAGGCGGCGAGCGAGACGGGCCACTCGTCCAGGAGGTCCGCCAGCGCGAGCTTGAGAATCTGGAAGGGGCGGAGCATCAGTTGGTCTCGCGATCGTCGAGAACGGAGAGGCCAAGCGCGCCGCCGGAGGCGCAGGTCGCGATGCGCAATCCATGACGGACGGCGAGGTCGCGATCATGCGTCACCATGACAAGGGCGGCGTTCTCGCGGCGCGCGGCGCTTGTCAGGAGCCCCATGACTGTCTCGGCACTATCGCGGTCAAGCGAGGCGGTGGGCTCGTCGGCCAGCAGGAGCGCCGGGCGGGCGGCCAGAGCACGGGCCAGGGCGGCACGCTGGCGTTGTCCGATCGAAACATGGCGGGGCTTGCGCCGCCCCAGGCCGTCCAGGCCCAGGGCTTGCAACAGCTCTTGCACGCGCCCGGGCTCGCGCCGCCCCAGGAGCCGGAGGGGAAGGCCGACATTATCGGCCAGGGAGAGGAAGGGTACGAGGCCACCGGTCTGCAGCACATAGCCGAGATGGCGGGCTCGCCAGTTGCGCAGCCCGCCGCGATCGTGTCGCTGCCACAGATCGGCCAGGGAGATCGGCGCATCCTCTGCATGATGAAAAGTAAAGCGCTGGGCGCGGTCGGGCTTGAGGATTCCCGCCATGATGTCGAGGCAGGTACTCTTGCCCGAGCCGCTTTGCCCGACGATGGCCACCGCCTCGCCCGGTGCCACCGCGAAATGTCGCACGACGAGTTCGAAGCTGGCGTCCCGCCGGAGCGCGACGTCGTCGAGGGTGAGCAAGGCCGCCGGCCGGGTCGTCAGGGGAGCGACTCGAGCGGAACAGGGAACACGGTGTCGCCCGGATCGTCGCCGGGATTCAATGCGACCCAGTGCGTGGTGTCGTCGTGATAGCGTTGGTAGAGGCGAATCTTTGAATTGATGCCGTCGATGATGGCCTGCTGCTCGCCCACACTCATGGCTGTCCAGTCATCCTGGCTGAGCGTCATGATCTGGCTCTCGAAGGGTAGTCCGTCCAGATATTCGCCCATTAGGCCCGTGGCCTCCAGGTTCTTGGCCTGTCCCTGGCCGATCTTGGAGGGGTCGCGACCGACAGCGGCCGCGGCACTGCGCAACTGGTTGAAGAGGTCGCCAGGGTCGACCTGTGCTGCCTCCAGGGCATCAACTGTAGTCTGCAACGTGCGCTGCAGATCGGAGAGCTGGTTCTTGGTCAAGAGCACGCGTACCGAGAAGGGGGCGATGTCCGGGTGCGCGAAGTCGCGATCCGACGCCCAGGCTTCGAACATCGAGGGTGCCTCGGCACCAGCCTCGCGACCCAGATAGGCGAGCGCCATGGCGCGACCGACCTGGGAGGCACTCTGGTCGATGGTGGGCGCCCCTTTGCTCGTCTTCGCGGCGGGGGCCGGTTCGTCGCCAGGTTGAGCGATCGCCTTTTGCGCGTCCGCTACCTGCTTGACCAGCGCTTCGGCCAGCTGTTGCACCGTCGACTTGAAGGCGTCGGGATTGCCGGCCTCGACAGGATAATAAAGCGAGCCCACACCCGGATATTGGGTCAAGGACTTGTATTGCGCCTCGGCCGTCGCGTGATCCTTTGCCCCCGAAGCTGTCTTGAGATGCAAGGTATAGATCGCCGTGCCCTGGGATTGCGCCAGTTGGCGGATCTGATCGGTGTTCATCTTGGTGCTGGAGAGCGGCGAGTTGCCCTCGCGCGAGCTCGCATCGGTGATCATGACGATGAAGCGGGCACCAAAGCCTTTCCAGTCGACGCCGCTAAGCGCCTTGTCGATGCCGGCATAGCCGTCCTCGGCGTAGGCGCGGGTCGAATCCTTCGAGGCCTTCACATCCTGCGTGGCGGTCTCGAAGTCCTTGTCGCTCCTGATGCTGTTGGGATCGGCGAAGGTCTTAGTGAGATACTCCATCCCCTTGACCTTGGTCGGATCGTCCCGATAGGCGACGAGCCCGAAGCGGACCTTGTCCGCGAGGCCGGCCTGCTCGACCTGCTTCAGGACGCCGTCCATCGCCTCGCGCGTGCGGTCGATATAAGGCTGCATCGACGACGAGGCATCGATGACGAAGACGACGCCGGCGCGGAAGTTCTCGAGTGCCGAGGGATTGACCCGTCGTCGAAGCTGCTCGACCGGTGCCGCATCGGCATTCTTGGTGACGCTCGCCACCTTGACGGTGCGCACCTGGAAGCCTGTTGCCAGACGGCGATTCTGCGCTTCCAGGATTGGCAGCATATAAAAATTCTTCTCGAAATCGACCGGCACCTCGGGCTCGATCGAGACGATGGGCGATGCGGGTGGCAGCTTGCCGCTGTCGATCTCCTGGCGAGCCTCTGCGGCCTTGGCGGCCACGTCCTTGTCGTTCAGCCAATCGAGAAGTGGTTGTTGGTCCTTGAAGAAGAGCACCCGGTCACGATTGGCCCGCTCGGTGAAGGCTAGGACCAGGGCGTGCTGCCAGGGAATCGTCGCATCCTCGGCGATAAAACCCGTAATCTTGCCCTTGGCGTCGGTACCCACCTGGAGAAAGCCCGGCTGACCGTTCGCGCCGGGAGTCCGGGCATAGACGAAAAGGGGCGTGAAGGCCGGGATCGCCTCCGTGCCGGGCGCACCGGCCGTGGCAGCCAGCTTGGCACCCGGGCGGGTCAGGACCCGCTCAAAGAGCGTCGTCTTGCCCGGGATGAGAAGCGGCGTTTTTGTCTGCGCTACTGAGGTGTGCGTGCCTCCGAGGACAAAGAAAAAAGTCATGCAAAAGCAGAGTGCCAGGTGTCGCATCAAGGGGCCGCTCCGTTCGCGCCTGGCGCCTGTGCCTTGGCGGCGTCGGCCGCTTTTTGGGCCCAGTAGGTGGCTCGCTCCGCAGCATCGGGGCGCGTGATCTGGGGATCCTTCAAGAGCGTGCCCAGGCGCTGCATCGCCTCGGCGTTGCCCTTGTCAGCCGCTTTCTCATACCAGGTGCTTGCCTCGTCGGGATCGGCCTTGGCCACCGGACCCTGGCCGGGCTTGAAGGATTGCGGATCGTACATGCGCGCTATCGTCAGCATCGAGGGAACGTCACCTTCTTGGGCGGCCCGACGATAAAGGAGGAAGGCAGCGTCGGCCTGACCGGCGTCGGCAAAGCGCTTCGCCTCGCGAGCGGCATCCTCGCCATTGGGCTTTTTCTGGCTGATATAGCCACGCGCACCATCCAGCGTGAGCGGCACGCTATCGGCAGCAACCGGCGGGGGTTGTGTCGCTGCCTGTTCCACTTCGCCCTTGCCGCGCATGAAGAACCACCAATAGGCCCCCCCGCCGGCCGCCAGCAGCACGAGCAACGCGAGGAGCAATGGCAGCACATAGGATCGGCCGGTCGTCGTGACGGGCGGCATAGGGGCCCGCCGTTCCGGCGGTGGCTCCGGCGGGGGGGCGGCAACGGGCTCGGGCAGGACTGCTGCCATGTCGGCGAAACTCGACAGATCGTCGGGCTCGGAGGTCGGGCTGCTCGCGGGCTCTGGCTTCGTTTCAGCTGGCGGATCGGCAGGTTGGGGGTCGGGCGGCGTCGATGGCAGGCGCAGGGGCAGCCACGCCAGCCTGTCTTCGACGCGATTGCCCGATGCGTCACGCAGGTGGAGCAGATAGGCGGTATGCGGCTTCAGTCGCCAAGTCAGCGCCGGCCCCATCTCAAAGGTCAGGGATTTGCCTTCAAGTCGCGCATTGCCGGGCTTGAACCAGCGTTCTCCCGCCACCCAGTGCGGCTCGCTCCGGGCAAGGGGATCGAGGAAATGCGGCGTACCGCGGTCCAGCCGCGCCATGCCGATCTCGAGCGTCGCCGGATCGAGATCCAAGGGCTGCAGGCAGGTGAGCCGGACGTAGCCAGCTTCCATGGCAGCGGTCTGTTCGACCCGGGTCGGCATTGATGCTCCTCGCTCTTCTTATCTGATCAACTGGCGAGACGCGCCAGGGACGTCGGATCGATCCGCTTGAGGACCTGGCCCAGCGTCTGGTTCTCGGCATCGCTGATGTCACGACCGGCCGCGTGACCGACATTGTCATTGCCGAATTGGCGCAGAGCCACGCCCCAGTCGACGAAGAAGGCAATGTCCATGCGCTCACGCTGCGCGCCCAGTTCCCGACCCGGCTGCCGGAGCGAGGCCAGCGAGAAGACGGGGCGCTGGCGTTCCTGCGGCGCCTCGGGAAAACCCGGCCGCGCTTCGGGCGCTAGATCACCATATCCCAGATAAGCGACGAAATCATTGATCTGGAAGGTGGCGATCTCGATGACCCGATCGGCCGCATCGACCCAGCGGGCACCGATCGAGAGGGTCTCCCGCCTCACGTCATCGGCGATCTGGCGATCCAGTCCGACGCGTCCAGCACCGACCAGCAGCTCATCGACGATCTGGCCGACGAGGGGCGCTGGCAGGTGCATCTTGGCCAAGGCCGTCTCGTTCTGCTGCAGCTCACGCAAATGAGCCGCCCAGAGATTGAGGATGCGGGTGGCAAAGACATCCGGCCGCTCGACGCGTCGACGCTCTGGCGCCGAGGCAGCGGCGGGTGTGGCCGGTGCGGCGGCCCAGGGATCGGCCCCCCATGGATCGTCGACGACGGGGGGGGCTTTGCCGGCATCGGCCGTGTCGCCCACGGCTGGCGGCGCATCGAGTTCGTCCTCCCTGAGTGCCGCCACGTTGTGAAAGACGCCTCTGATGTCGGCATCGGCCAGCATCAGGCGATGGAGAAAATGCGCGAGCGCCTTGAAATCATGTTCGCGCAGCGCGGCATGCAATTCGCGCCGGACACGCTGCAAGGCTTCATCGCGCTGCTGCCGTCCGGCATCGCCATCGGCATGATAGAAGCTGCGCAGTGGCCGCTCCAGCGCGGTGGCGGCCTCCAGGAGGCGCTCGGTCGCCTGGCGGCGTTTGAGGTTCGGATCCAGAACTTCACCCAGCCGCTGGACGAGAAAGGCCACGCCGCCATCGTTGGGCGACATCGCCGCATCCCATACCTCTGCCTTGCGGGCGAAATGCTTGTCGACCTCGGGTGAGTTCATGAAGGCCGCACGGTAGTCCGCAATGAGGTCCGCCGAGGCTTGGGCCGGACCTTTTTCCTCAAGTGTGCGGGCATCCACATAGTCCATGAGATGGACCTGCTTGAGGCCGGGATTACGCAGGAAAAGTGTGTTGGCGAAAGGCTTGCCGTCCCAGTCGGACGGCCAGCCATCCTTGCCGTAGAGTTCCAAAAGCGAGGCGTGCAGGCGCCGGTCCCATTTGCCGGCGCGGGATTCGGCTGTCTCGCCACCCTTTTCGAGAAATTCGAGATCGTGCTTGGTCAGGACCAGGAAGAGCGCGTTCTTGACTTGTCGGCGGCGTTCCGGTGTCGCGCCGTGCGTGGCGGCGATCCAGTTGCGGACCATGCCGGCCAGATCCTTAACCTCGGCGACGCTGGGCGGCATGCAGAGCAGCATCGAGGTGAGTTCGAGCTCGTCCGTGTAGCGCTGGAACAGATAAGCGATCTTGCCGCGCAGGAAGAGCTCGCGCGTCTGGGCCTGGCGGTCGCTCTGATCCTGCGGCAGGGCGGTGAGCTTGAGCCTTGAGCGGGCGCCGGGGAAATCCAGCAGGTCGGTATGCTCGAAGAAGGGCCAGGGCTGCTTGGCGATGACGAGGCTGACCTCGGCGATCAGCGCCGTCAACGTGGCGCGCGGCAGGTTCGTGGTCGCCTGCGCGCGACCCTGCTTGTCGATCGGTACGATCTCGATCGTATCGTTGCGGTCGGCCTCCGAACCAAGCCGGCCGAGTACCGCCACGTCGATGATGCTGTTGGGCTGCGAGCCGATCTCGCGCGGGATAAGCCCGCCAAGGGCAGCGCGTGCGTCCGGTGCCTGACCCACCTGATCCAGGGCCGTGGCCAGGCTGAAGAAGAGTTCGGTAAAGGCTTCCTGCTTGCCCCAAAGGAGGGCAAAGAGCTCTGCCCGCTGGCGGAGACCGAGCCGACCTGCCGTACGGATCAGGCCCTGCCAGTAGTCGGCCCGGGTGAACGCGCCGATGCGCGAGCCAAAATTGCGCTGGAAATAGTCGGCGAGATCGAAGAGGACGACGTCGTCCAGATGGGGTAGCGTGTTCGGACCCGCGGCCGCTTCGGCTGCCTTGACGGCAGCGCGGATGGCCGCCTCGTCCGGCTGCTCGATCGTCATATTGTTCGGGTCGAAGTCGAGAAAGAAGCTGTTGGCCAGAATCTTGACGAGATCGGTCTCGGTAAGGAGCCTCAACATGACCGGGTGGGCTGGGTCGCTCCCATCCTGGCGAATGGTGAAGCGGGTGACGAGGCCGGTCGATTCGCGATCGCCCGGCGGATTGATCTCCCGCAGGAAATCCCTGGTCTCGCTGCCGAAGACGATGTCCAGGCGCTCACCCTGGGGGCGCGCCAGGGCCGAGACGAGATAGGACTTGCCGGCTTGGCTGGGCCCGAAGACGCCCACGCAGTTATTGCGGGCAGCGGCGCTGGCGAGACGTCTTGCGGCCAAGCGAGCGCGCCTCGTGGCGTCGGTGACGCTGTCGGCCTGGTTGGCCACGCTGGCTGCGTGCGTGCTGACCTGCTCGATCCAGAGCTTGGCGTCGGCAGCACCTTGTTCGAGGTCGTTGACGGCCGTCGTCAGGTCCGCCATGTCGGGCTCGCTCATCCGGCGTTCCTTTGCTCGCTAGCTCTTCAAGAGAATGCCGGAATCGAGCCAGTAGCCCTGGGCATTGTCGATCGTCTGCAATCGCAGGCGTAACTGATTGCTGCTGATCGTGCGGCCTTGCGCGTCCTCAATGCGGCGGATCGTGAACGCATCGACGATTTCCTTGCTCTCGCGGCCCTTGGCCCTTTGCATCTCGACCTTGAGCGGCGTTCGCGGATTGAGCGTGGCCGCAGCCTCGGGTGTGGCGTAGTCCAGCCAGTAGAGCCGCGAGCCCGGCCACCAGTCGACACCGAATTGGCGAAAGCCCAGGGTCAAGGGGCCGCGGAACTCGAAGCCCGTCTCCGGCAGTTCGTAGTCCGGGTTGTCGAGGTCGAGCTCGCGATAGATGACATTGTCCTCGCGCAGCCGATTGTCGGTGTCGAGCTTGCCGAAATAGCGTGCGGTCGAGCGCGGCCGCAGGTGATCCGAGCGATAATTGAAGTCGCGCAGGCGGCCCTCGCCCAGAAGGCAGATCATGGCGCCGACAGCTGCCGTTGTCTTGGGATCGGCGATCCGCGATTCGAAATCGCGAAAAGGATACCAGGGGCCGACCCGAAACTCGTGCAGCGGCACGATGCGGTGCGGCGGCAGAGCGCTGGTTTCAGCCAGGAGACCGAAGGCCGCGGGCAGGCGGGAGGGCCGTCCCGAGAGAATGAGAAGATCGGCCTCCGAGCGGCGGACGAGCTCCGCGAAGGCCTGCAGGACGTCGATCAGGACGCTGCGCGCCGTGCGGTCGATATCCTTGAGGTCGACGGGAAAGCTTACCGACGCGAGACTGAAATCGGGCGCGCCGTGCTTGCGGATCTCGCCATCGATAGCCGCGACGAGGCTCTTGTTCAGACCGTGGCCGAAGACCGAATCGAGGCTGAGCGGCTCAAGCCGATCCTCGCCCGAGAGAGGATCCCAGTTCTCGTAGGCCTCGATCATCTTGAGCGCGATCGGCGCGCCGATATGGGCGGCGAATTGCTGCCGGCGAAGCTGTTCCTCGACGTCCATATCGCCGCGGTCGCCGCCGAAGAGCCGATGCATCAGATAGTCGGTGCGGGGACCGAGCCCAAGCGCGTTCAGCGCTTTGCGGATCGGCTCCAGCACGTGGTCGAGGACGATCTGGAAGACGACGTCGTCGCCCGCCACGCTGATTCCCTCGCGGAGGACCTGCTCGGGGAAAAGCGTGACGTTGGCGCCTTGCCCCTCCACCCGGTAGGCGGTCACGACGAGATCCGTCGTCCCGCCGCCGATATCGAGGGTGGCCAGGCGAAACGAGTTGCCGGCCTCCGGGTCGGCGCGGTTCACTGGCAGCCGGGAGCGGGAAAAGAAGCTCCGTGCGTCGCCCTGATAGGCTATGCCGATCTGACTGTAGAGATAGGCTGCCTGAGTGGCGCTGGCTTCGTCCCACTCGATAACGATGTCTGGTAGGGTCGCCCCTTCGACAGCGACCACCTCGCCGCTGCCGTCCGTGCCGCGCGGCTCGATGCGGGCCAGGCCGAGGCAGAGAAAGACGAGATCGCGGGCCGCCGTTGCCCGCTTGCGCAGGATCTGCCGCTCGGCCAGCGGCATGGCGGTTGGCATCGTCATGATGATGCGCCGCAGCCGGCGCGGCAGGTCGGCATTGCGGCGGCGCAGGCGATGGGCCGGCGCGTTCATCATCGAGAAGGTGTGGAGGAAGATCTCCGAGAGTGCGATCGTCATCAAATGGCTGCGGGCATAGAGTGCCCTGATCGACGGGAAGCGCGCATCGTCATGCGCGGGAACACCTTCCGGCACGCTGTAGAGCGGCTCGCCCAAATCGTTGATGAGCGTGGTGAACTCCACGCCCGTGGCATAGCCCGACTGGTCAGGCTTGCCTATCGGCCCGTTGAAGCGCCAGCCGTCCCGCCTTGCATCCTCGTCCCAGAGATAGCGCTTCGGGCTCGACATGCCGGTGGCGCCCTCGCTGCCGCGCCTCTGACTTGAAAGGCGCTGGGCCTCGGTGCCGACCCGGGCCACCGTTGGCCAGGAAAAGGCATCGGAGCGACCCGAGAGGAACGAGATGTCGTCGGCGCCAAAGCTCGCTTTGTTGAATTCGAGGCGGCTGTCGAAGGGGAGCGTATCGACGTTCTCGGGCTGCGAGAGGTCGCGCATGGCGAGCTTGACGGCTTGCGTCACGTCGGCGCTCAGCTGATCGGGGTGGGTCTCGATCAGGAGACCGCAGGTTCGCGAGTTGCCGACATCGAGGACAAGATCGACGTCGATCGGCGTGGCCAGAGGCCGGGTGTAGCGGTCGACGAAGCGGAAGCTCGGCAGGATCTTCAGAGCGTCAATCAGGTCGATGAGAGCCAGATAGCGCGCCACGTCCTCGCGCGGGCCTTCCAGCCGCTCGGCTATCATGGCCTCGGTAAGCACGGGTTCGATCCGGCTCCGGGCGCGCTCTTCCCGCTGGATCATGTCGGTAAAGGCGCTCCGGCACCATGCCGTCACCCAGTTCTGCTGGGCAAACCAGGAAAGCTTCTCCGGATTGGCCGCCAGCGAGAATTCCGCCCCGCGCTGCGCATCCTCGGGGGCGGGCGCCAGATAGGCCGTATCGGCCGAACGCGGCGCGAGATCGGTGTCGAAGGCAATGACGAGGCGATGGTCATAGCCGTCCTGGTCGGGCTCGTTCAGCCGGGCCAGATAGGCGCGCGCCCAGTTGATCGGCCCCTGCTCATGACCGCCCGCCTTCTCGCGGCGGAACATTGGCAAGGGGACCCAGACCCGGTCCAGCGTCTCGACGACGCGGCGCCAGTCGACCTCGTAGGTGACACGGCCGGAGGGTGGGGCATCGCCGCGGGCGACGAGGAGAGGCGAGGGATGGCTTGCTGGGTCGTCATAGAACGACCATTGGGTCGGCAGTTCCTTGGAGCGGGCCATCGTGAAGCCCAGATCGATGAACTGCACGCCGCTTTGCGGCACCAGCCAGACGACCGGCGGACACTTGATGACCTGTCCAAGGCTCATGCCGTCACTCCCTTGGCATGGCGTCTGGCGCCATGCGCGCTTTTCCTGCGAGGCCTGGGGGTAACCTCATGGTCTCGCGCGGTCAATCTTCACCTCGTAGCCCGTTCCTCCGGCATTGGCACCCATGCAGGCGGTCTGGCCGCTCGCATCGCGGGTGCAGGTCGTGGTCGATTTTTCGAAGGCCTGCCCGTCAGGGCAGCGGAGATTGTCCAGTTCCTGTACCTGCAGCTTGCCGTTTTCCATGAGCGCGCGCGCCGGCGCGCTGCACTCCATGCCGTTGGACCGCCGCACGACCGAACGCCCATTTCCGGATTTGTCGAACTGATAGGTCTGGTTGAGTTTCGCCCCTGTGTCCTGGTCGACCAGCCCGCTCTGGCTTCGCCATTGGCCTGCAAGGAAGTCGGCAGGACCAGTCCCGGCGCCGGCAGCGGCATCGCTCGGGATCGACAAAGGCGGACCGGCTGGCGCGTTGGCGTCCTCCCCAGGTTTTGTGCCGTCGGGCGGGCTGCCGTTTTGCCCCGTCTCGGGTTTAGGTGGCTGTGTCGCCGGATTGGGCGGCGTGCCAGCCCCGTTTTGATCCTGTTTGTCTTGCTTGTCCTGCTGGCCGTTCGGCTGATCCTGCGTCTTGGCGTCTGGTTTCGGGGTTGTCGGCTGTTGGCCATCGCCCTTTTCACCCGCGTCCTTGGGAGACGGTGCTCGATCGCCCTTTGCGTCGTCGCCCGAAGGGGCACTGCCCGGCGTGACTGCGCCCTTGTCCGCGCTTGTGCCGGCAGCGTTGCCATCGAGCACGACCTGGCCACGGTCCACGAGTCGGCCGTTCGTATCGTAGAAGAGGCCCCCCCGTTCCTTGACGATACGGCCATCGATCGTCCGGAAGCTTCGCTCCGGTTCCTTTGGATGCAGCACCGACTGCAACGTAACCGGCGGCTTCCAGCCGGCAATCTCGGTATCGCGTGGCCAGAAGAGAAAGAGGAGGAGCAGCAGCAACAGGAGCAGGAGCAGCGGCCAGAGTAGCCACGACCACCAGCGTCTCCGCGTTGGCTCGGCCACCGGCGGCACAAGCGGGGGCTCAGGCGAGGCCGGGGGTGGTTCGGTCGATCGGGCCGCCGCTGGCGCCAAGCCAAGTGGCTCGAAGGGCTTTTGCCCAGGTTCGCTGAAGCCCCAAAAGGTGGCGACCGGCTGGTCGTCGACGAAATGGAGATGCGCATCGTTGGGCGTCTTGAGCGCCTGCTCGAGCACGGCGGCAAAGGCTTGGCCGCCACTCGGTCGGCCATTGGCCGAGGGCGTCGCCTCGCGCAGCAATTCCTGGCGATAGCGTTCGAACTCGGCCCGCATGATCTGCAGATCCAGCGCTCGGTCGGCCTGCTCGGCAGGCGAGAGATCTCGCCAACTCACGGCCTTGCCTGCTATGGGCGCCACCCATCGGATCGTCTGGCTGCGTTCGTCGGTCTGGGGGCGGGCGAAGAAATTCGCATAGCGGGGACCAAGCTTCCGTTCGATGGCCGCCCGCAGCTGAACATAGGATTGGTGTACCGGTTGGCCGAATGCGCCCAGTGGTTGATAACCAGAAGCGCTGCCTTCCAGAAGAATGTCGCCCTGTCGCATGCGCGCCTCTTTATCCTACTTGCAGCTGCTGGCGTCGGGATAGCCGCTCGCCTGCTGTGCTTGAACCTGCATCTGGCTGGCTGTCTGCGGCGTGAACACGCGGCCGCCACCGCGGCTGGCGACACAGCTCAATGCTGATTGCCCGGCGCTGTCATTGGCAAGATCAATGACATTGATCGTCACGTTTGGATGGGCTGCGCGGATGGCGGCAGCGGCCTCACAGGGATTGCGTCCGCAGGTATCCTCGCCATCGCTCACAACGACGATCGTCGAGGGGAGGTTGGCGGTCGAGACGACGGCATTCCCGGCACGGGTGATCGAGGCGGCGAGCGAGGTGCCGCCCGTGGGCTGCACACCTTGCACCTGCCCGATCAGGGTCGGCCGCTGGGCCGAGCTGTAGAGCGGTGTGCGCTGCGTCGCATTGCAGTCGCTGAACGAGACCATGCCCGTCCGGATCGAGGGGTGGAGATGGTCGACGACGCGGCTGATCGAGCTCTTGGCGGCGCCGATCTTCGAGCTGCCGCCACCCGGCAGGTCCTCGCTCATGCTGCCGGAGCCGTCGAGGACGAAGACGACGCGCGGCGGGTCCTCGGGCTTCCAAGGCGGATTGCAGGCTGCCGCGGTTGACGATTTGGGTGGCGTGGCCGGAGGCGGGGGAGCGGGCTGCGCCTTAGGGGGCGCCGGCCGCGCCGGCTCGACCGGACGTGGCTTCTCCTCGCGCGGCTTCGATGGTTCCTCGGGCGGCTTCGGGGCCGGCGGCGGCGATTTCGGCGGCTCGACTTTTTGCGGCTCGGGCTTGACCGGCGTCTGCTCGGGCGGTGGCGTCTGCACCGAGGCGGCCGGCGGCGGTGGTGCCACGCAGGCCTGAAGAAACCGATCGCTTACAGGCTTTGTCGCGAGCAGGGCCTGCCGCAGCGCTTCCAGTCGAGCCAGTGGCGCCAGCGACGGATCGGTGGCCGACGGACCGGGCTTGACGAGGTCGACCGTCACTGGCTCCAGGGGGGCGAAGGCGCGCCAGCCGAGCCAGCCCGCCAGCAGGATGAGGAGAAGTGGGAGGGTCCAGGCCCAGGCGGGAACGCCTCGGCCCGACACGTGCGTCGTCGGCGCCGATGGCTTGCTCGCCGGTGCGGCGGCGGTTTCATCTTCCGTCGCGGCTACGGTTTCCACCGCCGCCTCGGCGGCCGTCGGGGCGCTGCTGGCCGAGGCTTGCGACACCGGCACCATGGCCGCGGGCAGCGGGTCGGGGCGTGGCTGCCCGGGGCGCGCATGCCCCCAATAGGTCAGCACTGGATTGACCCCGTCCGTCGTCAATGCGGCGACCCCGGTTGGGGTAACCAGGGCCGAGCGCAGCATGTGCGCGGCGACCCGGCCGGCATCGCCTTGCTCGTCCAGCTTGTCGGCCAGGGCATCGATGTTGCGGATGGCGACAGCGGCCTTGCCCTGAAGATCGGCCCGCGTGGCGGCGGGCAGATCGGAGAGCGAACGAAGCGGGCGGCCATCACTGCCGCTCCAGCCGGTGATCCGCCCCGCGGCATCGAAGACGGGAACGCCGAGCAGTGCCGCATCGGCTTCACCGAGACGGCCACGCAGCAAAGCGGCCAACCGCCCATGGCTCTGGACGACCGGACGATCGAGCGTCCGCAGTTGCTCTAGTTCACTGTCCTCGGGTCCGTCCTGCGCCATCGTTCCTCGGTCATCGCCATCGACCACCGGGAGAGATGGCCTTATCTGGCTGGTGCGGACGCTGGTCGTCCGTTCCACATCGCTGTCCGACGGACACGGCCGACAGCGATGCCGAGCTATGCCAGCAGACCAGCCCATTGAAAGCAAGACGGGTTTGAGTGAAGCTTTGCTTGAGTTTGCGCGTGTGGCTGCCAGAAGATGGCTAAGCCGCGCTAGAACAGGGCTAAAGCAGGTGGACCGGCGATGGCGGAAGGCGAAAGAAGACAGGCGTCGCGCAAAGGCGGCATTGCCTTCCTGGGCGTGACCGGGTTGCTGGTCCTCGTCTGCGCGGCGCTGGCCTATATGGGCTATGGGCGCGAGGCTCCCGTCAGGCAGAATGTCGTCGAAGGTCCGCCGCAGCAGCCGACCGAGGCGCAGCGTCAGGCGGCATCGAAGGCGCTTTTGGCGGTGGGCGTCATGGAAGAGCGGCTGCGCACGACGCTGGCTGCGATGGACCCGCCCAATTGCCCGCCCGGTGCCGTTCTCGATCAGGCAAAGCTCGGCGAGGCCCGTGCGGCCAGCAAACCCGATATCGACAAATGGCAGGCGCTTCTGGCGAGCAGCGCGCCGATTCAGCCCTAAGGCTGCCAGATCTCTCAGCCGCGGGCGTAGACGCCACGGTGCCGGAGTAGGTGGTCGGCCAGGACGATAGCCATCATGGCCTCGCCCACCGGCACGGCACGGATGCCCACGCAGGGATCGTGGCGGCCTTTGGTTGCAACCTCGATTTCGTCGCCATCGCGATTGATGCTGCGCCTGGGCGTCAGGATCGAGCTGGTGGGCTTCACGGCGAAGCGGCAGACGATGGGTTGACCGCTGGAAATGCCGCCCAGGATGCCGCCCGCATGATTGGAGAGAAATCGCGGGCCGTCATTGCCCATACGGATCTCGTCGGCATTGTCCTCGCCGCGCAGGCCGGCGGCAGCAAAGCCGTCGCCGATCTCGACACCCTTGACGGCATTGATGCTCATCATGGCCTTGGCGAGGTCGGCGTCGAGCTTGTCGTAGATGGGCTCGCCCCAGCCGGCCGGAACGCCCTCGGCGACCACTTCGATTACGGCACCGACCGACGATCCCGCCTTGCGAATCTCCAGAAGCTGTTCTTCCCAGCGCGCCGCTGCAGCGGCGTCCGGGCACCAGAAGGGATTGCGTTCGATCTCGTGCGGGTCGAAGCGAAGGGGGTCGATCCGATCCTGGCCGATCTGGATCAGATAGCCGCGGATTGCCACCTCCGGGCCGAGGATCTTGCGGGCGATGGCGCCCGCAGCCACGCGTGACGCCGTCTCGCGGGCCGAGGATCGGCCGCCGCCCCGGTAGTCGCGGATTCCGTATTTCGCCTCGTAGGTAATGTCGGCATGGCCCGGCCGGTAGCTGTCCTTGATCTGGCCATAATCGCGCGAGCGCTGATCCTCGTTGCGGATCAGCAACGAGATCGGCGTGCCGGTCGTCTGCCCCTCGAACACGCCCGAGAGGATCTCGACCTTGTCGGGCTCCTGGCGCTGGGTCGTGAACTTGGACTGACCGGGCTTGCGGCGGTCGAGCCAGAGCTGGATGTCGTCTGCGCCGAGCTCGATCAGCGAGGGAACGCCATCGACAACGACGCCGATGGCCGGCCCGTGGCTTTCTCCCCAGGTGGTGAAGCGAAAGAGAGTGCCGAAGCTCGAGCCGGCCATGCTTGAATTACCAGGTTGCTGCCGTTGAAATCGGCGGGGGTGGTAGGGCAGACCCAAGTCGGCCGCAAGGGTCAGTCCTTGGCAAGCGCGATGTCCGGCGCATCGATCGCCTTCATGCCGACGACATTGTAGCCACTGTCGACATGCAGGATCTCGCCCGTGGTGCCAGCACCAAGATCGGAGAGGAGATAGAGCGCTGCCCCGCCCACGTCCTCAATGGTAGTATTGCGCCTGAGCGGTGCGTTCAACTCGTTCCATTTGAGAATATAGCGGAAATCGCCGATGCCGGACGCTGCCAGCGTCTTGACCGGGCCGGCCGAGATTCCGTTCACGCGAATCCGGCTCTGGCCCAGGTCTACCGCCAGGTATTTGACGGAGGCCTCGAGCGCTGCCTTGGCCACGCCCATGACGTTATAGTGCGGCATGACGCGCTCGGCCCCCGCATAGGTCAGCGTCAGGAGGCTGCCGCCATCGGTCATGAGCGGTTCGGCCCGGCGGGCGAGATCGGTGAAGGAGAAGGCCGAGACGTGCATCGTCATCTTGAACGTCTCGGCCGTGACCTCGAGATAGCGCCCGCGTAGCGCTTCCTTGTCGGTGAATCCGATCGCGTGGACCAGGAAGTCGAGCCGGCCCCATTTTGCCTCGAGATCGGCGAAAAGGGCATCCAGGCTTGCGGGATCGGTCACGTCGGCAGGCAAAAGATGCGCTGCGGCGACCCGCTCGGCCAGGGGGCCGACCCGCTTCTTCAGTGCCTCGCCCTGATAGGTGATCGCCAGCTCCGCGCCCTGTGCATGGACCTGTTGGGCAATGCCCCAGGCGAGCGAGCGCTCATTGGCGATCCCCATGATCAGCCCGCGCTTGCCGGCCATCAGCGTCCCGCTTGGGATCTGTGCTTGAGATTGTGTCATCGTATCGGGCATAGGCTTCGGCTATCAAGTCCGGGTTGAATGTGCGCGGGCTACGTGAGCCGGCATCTTGGTTTGTGGTTCAGGGCGATCGATCGAGCGTTTTGCCGTCGTTGCCCAGGGGAATCAGGCCGGCGGCACGCAGGCGTTGGCGCCTGATGGCCCCATTCAATTGCGCGCCGAAGATGAAGATGGCGCCGGAAACGTAGAAAAAGAAAAGGGTTAGAACAATCCCGCCAAGGCTCCCATAGGTCAGATTATAGCGTGCCAGGTTGCGGAGATAGAGCGAGTAGAGGCTGACCGAGATCGCCCAGATCAGGACCGAGCCGATGGCCCCCGGCCAAACGTCGGACAGCCTGAGCCGGGCGGCTGGCAGGATCAGATGCATGGCCAGGGTGACACTGATCATGATGCTGAGGCCAAGCGCGAAACGCGTGAATGTCGTCAGGTCGGAATAGAAGAAATTTTGAGTGTTCGCCCACTCCAGCAGCGAGCGGATGAAGGGAGCGGCCACCAGGACGAGGACCGCCACGAGGACGAGCACCGAGCCCACGATGGTGATGGCGATGCTTTGCAGCCGGAGCACGATGAAATTGCGCTGATTGGCAAGCGAGCCATAGGCTTTGTCCAGTGCGTGCCGCGCAGCTTCGACTCCGGAGGAGGCCGCCCAGAGGGCGACCGCGATGCCGACCGTCATGAGGCCGGGCGTGGTGCCGGACATGATCTGCATGATGGTCGGGCGCAAGACGTCCTGCACCTCGGGAGGCACGAGGCCGAGGCCGATCTGGATCGATTCGCTGGCGGCTTGAGATTGGCCGATGAAGCCTGCGAGCGAAAGGAGGAAGATGAGGAAAGGGAAAATCGCAAAGACACAAGTGAAGGCCAGATAGCCGGCGATCACCGGGCCTTCCTCAAGGACGAAATGTCGGCTTGCCGAGACGAAGGCGCGACCCCAGTCAATCGATATGCGCCTGGCATCGCGATCGATGTCACGGTCGAAGATGCTGCCGGCCGGCTTTGGCTCGCGTGCATCCGACATCGTTGCCAATAGACCTCGCGTGGCGGGGGGGCGGGGATTCGCTGGCTTGCAGAGATGTGCCTGACAGTTTGCTTGACCATACTCTTCTAACAAGTATGCCCAATGTCTGTGTCGATTTCGACACAAAGCGAGAATCGACATCGAAGGGGAGTGGGGGCGACGGGCGTATATCGCCATCAGCCCGTGTTCGTGCTTAGATTTGTTCTGAAGGCTCGGGGGAGGCTCGGGCCAATCGGCGGCCGAACCGGAGGAAAGATTGAGCGGTGTTGCGCGGAACAGCGGTAGTGCCGCTATTCGGTTTGATCGGGCACGGGCGCGGACCTACAGCCTTGCTGGGCTGGTCCTGCCGCGGTTCGCCACCAACGCTGTCGTCATGGTCATCGGCTGCGCTGCCCTTCTAGCTATCGTTACTGCCACCGTTTGGATTGTCGGACAATATAGTCAGAGCACTGGCAGCGTTGAGCGAATGGAGCAACGCAAGACGCAAATCTGGCTTGTTTTACGTCTCATGCAGGATGCCGAGACGGGTCAGCGCGGCTACATCATCACTGGCGATCCGGACTATCTGCGTCCCTACTCCGAGGCGATTGATGCTTTGCCTGCGGCACGAGGAACCCTCCAGGCCATCGTGGCTGATATTCCCGATCAAAAGGCCAGGGAAGCGGAACTCGAGAAGGCGATCGATGCCAAGTTGAACGGATTGGCCGCCGGTGTCGATATGCGCCGCAGGGGCGACCTCGAGCAAGCCGTGGCCGCTATCCGTTCGAACCGCGGCATGCAACTCATGGATGCGATCCGTAAGAAAGTCGCTGACATGATCACTGCCGAGGATCAGCAGCTCTCCGCGCTCAGTCGCAGTTCGAGAAGCAGCGGCCAATGGCTGATTTGGGGCAATCTTCTCGCAGCGGTCTTGCTGGTGGGCCTGGCGGGGGCTGCCATCTACATCGTGCGGCGCGACACGAGCACGCTCGAGAGGGCCCGCAGCGATCTTACACGCTTGAATGCCAGCCTAGCCGGCATCGTCGACAAGCGAACTTTCGATCTGCGGGCCGCGAACGAGGAAATCCAGCGCTTTGCCTATATCGTCAGCCATGATCTGCGCTCGCCGCTCGTCAACGTCATGGGCTTCACGAGTGAGCTTAATGCCGGACTTGCGGCCTTGCAGCGCCAGATGGCGGTGATCGAGGCTGAGGCGTCCTCACTGGTCGATCCCGAGGCGAAGCAGGTGATCGAGGAGGAGATGCCAGAGGCCATCGCCTTTATCAGGTCGGCGACGGGCAAGATGGACCGGCTGATCAATGCGATCTTGCGCCTGTCGCGCGACGGAAGGCGGGTGCTGACGCCCGAATCGCTGGACACGGCTGAAGTATTCACCAACGCGATCCAGAGCCTGCAATTCCAGCTCGATGCCGCCGGCGCCACCGCCACCATCGAAGGTGCGCTTCCTAAGATTGTGACCGACAGGCTGACGTTCGAGCAGATCGTCGGCAATCTTCTCGACAACGCCGTCAAGTATCTGGACAATACTCGGCCTGGACGTATCACCTTGTCGGGAATAGACGCCGGCGACGTCGTCGAACTGACTGTCGCCGACAATGGACGTGGTATTGAGGCCAAGGATAATGAGCGTGTGTTCGAGCTTTTTCGTCGTGCCGGGACGCAGGACAAGCCCGGCGAGGGCCTGGGGCTAGCATTCGTGCGTGCGGCGGTACGGCGACTGGGGGGTGATATTCGACTGGAGTCGCGGTTTGGCGAGGGAACCAAGTTTACGCTGATCCTGCCGAAAATCATGCCAACACAAGAGGGAACCACCTCATGAGCGCCATCAATCCAGCGGCCGTTACCATCGTCATGGTCGAGGACGACGAAGGTCATGCCCGACTCATCATGAAGAATATCCGACGTGCTGGCGTATATAATCCGGTCGAGCATTTCGTCGACGGCACCTCGGCACTTTCGTACCTCTTTGGGGTAGGCAACGATGCCTCCCGACCGGTCCTCGTCCTGCTCGACCTCAATCTGCCCGACATGAACGGCACCGACATTCTGGTGCGGTTGAAGAACGACGATAATTTGAAGCGGGCGCCGGTGATCGTCCTGACGACCACGGACGACAAGCTCGAGATCCAGCGATGCTATGACCTCGGGTGTAACGTCTACATCACCAAACCCGTCGAGTACGAGGCTTTCAGCCAGGCAATCCGGCAGCTCGGCCTCTTTATCTCGGTGATCCAGGTGCCTGAACCTTCATGATCGATAGCTATGCCGGACAGGTACGGCGCGTCCTATTCATCGACGATGACGAGGGCCTGCGTCGTCTGGTTACCAAGGATCTGCAGCGTCATCATTGCGAAGTCATCGCCGTCGGCGACGCCCTTGAAGGCATGCGACTGATCAAAGAGCAGGCGTTCGACGTCATCGTCCTCGATCACATCATGCCCAATCAGGACGGCATCGCTACGCTGGAGGTGCTCAAGGATTTCGCGGATCCGCCACCGGCCATCTATCTTACCGGCAGCGATGAGGCGAGGATCGCCGTGGCTGCGCTCAAGGCCGGCGCCGTCGATTATGTCATCAAGGATGTCGGTGGTAATTTCCTGCCGCTTTTGCGTCGCGCCATCGATCTGGCCATCCAGCAGAGTGCGTTTCGGCGTGCTCACGAGGCAGCTCAACAGGCCGTTCGCGAGGCACGGGATCGCGCCGAGGCATTGCTGAGCGAGGTCAATCATCGCGTCGCCAACAGCTTGCAACTGGTCTCGTCCCTGGTCCGGCTGCAGGCGTCCGGCGTCGCGGACCCAGCCGCGCATCACGTCCTTCAGGAGACCGAGCATCGAATCCTGGCGATCGCGCAGGTGCACAAGCGGCTCTATAGCTCGGGCGATGTCCGCTTCGTCGATGCGGCGGATTATCTAGGACCCCTTGTGGAGGAACTGGCCGCCTCTCTGGAGACTCAGAGCGTTACTTCGAGCATCATGCCGATCCGTCTTCCTACGGACATGGCGATTTCGCTTGGCGTCATTGTCAGCGAGCTGGTCACGAACGCTGCCAAATATGCCTATCCGCAGGGCGAAGCGGGCGCCATCCGTGTCACGCTCGATCGCATGGCTGATGAGGCGCTGCGGCTGGTGGTGGAAGACGAGGGGGTGGGCTATTCCCCAGATGCGCCGGCTCGGGGCAGCGGAATGGGAACTCGCATCGTTCGCACGATGGCGGGGTCGATCGAGGCCACGATCGACATCGCATCCAGCGAGGCGGGCACGAAGGTACAACTCATATTCCCGCTCGAGTCGCCGGGGCCTTCAGAGATCTAGCAGCCGGTATTCATTCTCTATGACGATCGTCGAAGAAGTACGCCGTCGCGTTGAGAAGGGCGATCTCCTTGCCGATGCGCAGCAAATGGCGGCGGCAGAACGCCTGGACGCCCTGGTCGAGGCGCTGGCCACGGTCGCGCAGGAGCCGGCGCCAGCCTCGGGCGGTGGATGGCTGAAGCGGCTGGTGGGCGGCCGCCCCTCCCCGTCGCCGTCAGCACCGCGCGGACTCTACATCCACGGCGATGTCGGGCGCGGCAAATCGATGCTGATGGATCTGTTCTTCGCCGCCGCCGACGTTAAAGCCTCGCGCCGCGTGCATTTCCACGAATTCATGCTGGAAGTGCAGCGCCGTCTCACGGCCCTGCGCGGCAAGGAAGGCGAGCAGCCGCTACAGCGTTTGGCGCGGGAGATCGCCAAGGAGGCGAGGCTCCTTTGCTTCGACGAGTTCCACGTCGTCAACATCGCCGATGCCATGATCCTCGCGCGTCTGTTCGAGGGCTTGTTCGCAGCAGGTGTGGTCGTCGTCGCGACCTCCAACTGGCCGCCCCAGCGTCTCTACGAAAATGGCCTCAACCGCGACCGCTTCCTGCCTTTCATCGACCTCCTCCTAAGCAAGGTCGACGTGCTCTCCTTGAACGGGCCGTTCGACTATCGGCTCGAGAAAATCCCCGACCTGCCGATCTTCGTAAGCCCGCTTGATGCCGCCGCCGCTGGCAAGATCGAGGAGATATTCGCGAAGCTGGCCGACGGGAAGCCGGCAGCACCGCTCCAGCTGCCGGTGGGAGGCCGCGTTCTCGACGTCGCGCGCGCAGCCGGTGCAGTTGCGGCCTTCGAGTTCAAGGAGCTTTGCGATCGTCCCTTGGGAGCAGCCGATTATCTGGCACTAACCGAGCGCTTTGCCGCCATCGTCATCGAAAACGTGCCGCTCTTGAGCCCTGCCCGGCGGAATGAGGCAAGGCGCCTTATGACCCTTGTCGACGCGCTCTACGAGCGGAAGGTCGTCCTGGTCATGAGCATGGCGGCCGCCCCGGCCGAACTCTATCTCGAGGGCGAGGGGGCTTTCGAGTTCGAACGAACGGTAAGCCGACTGATGGAGATGCAAAGCAGTGATTATCTCCAGGCAGCGCAGCGCAGGCATCCAGATGCACTGCCCAAGGCGTTCATTCCCTTCGCGCTGACGAGCGACGTCGTCTGACTGTGGCGGCGCTAGGCCGAGCGGCGTCGGGAGCCTCTCGATCAGCCGGGCGGAGCCTCGTCGACGAGGGCCTTTAAGGTGGCGATCGTCGGAGCCGCGTCCCAGTCCCGGTCGCCCAGGATGCGCGCGGCCTCGCGTCCCTCCTTGTCGATGATCAGTGTAGCCGGGATGCCGGGCAGGGTCAGTTCGCGTGGTACGGCCATCTTGGCATCCCGCAGGATCTCCAGATCAGTAAGGCCTGCCGCATCGACGAAATTCTCGACCTTGCTGTCGTCGCCGCGATCGACCGATGCCGCCAGGACGACGAGATGGTCCTTGGGGAAGCCGGCCTGCAGCCTGGCCAGGCTTGGCATCTCTTTCTTGCAGGGTGCGCACCATGTCGCCCAGAGATTGAGGACCACGACCTTGCCCTTGTAATCCGCGAGGCTGGCCGGATTGCCGTCGAGGCGCTTGAAGGGTAGAGCCGGGAGGGATGCGCGCGTGGCGGCAGGGCCGATCGCAAGGGGTGCGGCCTCCTGGGCCAGGACACCGGTCGTGGCGCCCCACTGAATGGCAATGGCCAAGGCTGCGGCCTTGATGAGAAAGCGGGACATGATGGGCTCTTCGGACGAGAGGAAGGGGACGGCGGCGCCACAAGGCGGCACCAGCGGTGCCCGACGTCTCTGGGGCGCACATTTCGACGTCGACCCGGCACCGTTGATGGAGCAAATTAACGCCTCGATCGACTTCGACAAGCGCCTCTGGGCCGAAGATATCGAGGGTTCGCTGGCGCATAGTCGCATGCTGGCCAGGCAGGGAATTATCAGCGAGGCCGACAAGGTGGCCATTCATGCCGGCCTTGGCGAGATCGGCGAGGAGATCGCCAGGGGCGCCTTCTCGTTCGAGCGGGCGCTCGAGGATATCCATTTCAACATCGAGCAGCGCCTCACCGAGAAGGTGGGCGAGGCGGGCCGTCGGCTGCACACGGGCCGTTCGCGCAACGATCAGGTCGCGACCGACATGCGGCTTTGGACGCGCAAGGCCTTCGATCGTGCTCAGGACCTGCTGCGATCGCTTCAAGCGGCCCTTTTGGATCAGGCTGCGATCCATGCGGGCACGGTCATGCCGGGCTTTACCCATCTCCAGGCTGCCCAGCCCGTAACGTTCGGGCATCATTTGCTGGCCTATGTCGAGATGTTCGGGCGCGATCGCTCGCGCTTTGCCGATGCCAGGCGGCGGATGAACCAGAGCCCGCTTGGAGCGGCGGCGCTGGCCGGCACCAGCTTTCCCATCGATCGGGAGATGACGGCAGCAGAGCTTGGCTTCGATGCCCCCATGCGCAATTCGATCGACGCCGTCTCGGATCGCGACTTCGCGCTCGACTATCTGGCGTCGGCCTCGATCTGCGCCATCCATCTCTCAAGGTTGGCGGAAGAGCTGGTACTCTGGTCGACCTTCCAGTTCGGCTTCATCAAGATGGCCGAGGCTTTCACCAGCGGCAGTTCGATCATGCCGCAAAAGCGCAATCCGGATGCGGCCGAGCTGGTGCGTGGCAAGGCTGGCCGCATCATCGGCCATCTGCAGGCTTTGCTCGTCATGCTGAAGGGGCTGCCGCTCACCTATTCCAAGGACATGCAGGAAGACAAAGAGGGTGTCTTCGATGCCGTCGATACCCTGGAGCTCTGCGTCTCGGCTTCGGCGGCGATGATTGCCGGCATGCGCGTCGATGCCGCGCGCATGCGCGCGGCGGCCAACGTCGGCTATACGACGGCTACCGATTTAGCTGACTGGCTGGTACGCGCGAAGAACGTCCCGTTTCGCGAGGCCCACGGCGTGGCCGCCTCGGCCGTGAAGTTGGCGGAAGGCCGAGGCGTCGGGCTTGAGGACCTGACGGTGGCGGAGCTGCAAGCGATCGATGCCAGGATCGATGCGTCGGTCCAGCAGGTATTGGGCGTGGACCAGTCGGTCGCTAGTCGGGTCAGCATGGGTGGCACCGCGCCGGAGAACGTGGCAAAGGCCGTGGCCGCAGCCCGTCGGCTTTATCTGGAGGAAGGTCCATGAGGCTCATGTGGCGACCGGAGCCGGCGGCGGAGACGCGCAACTCGAGGCAGTCCTCGCGCCGCGCCCTCTTGCAACGCTGGCTGCTCCTCGGCGCGGCCACGGGCGGCCTTGCGGCCTGCGGCCGCAGCTCGATGGTGCGCTATCCCGATGGCGGCCGTTATCGCGGTGGCGATATCCCCAATACCGAAGCGAACGTGCCCTCTTCGGGCGGCGGCTCGACCTTCTAACCCCTTCTTCGTTCCAGGAAGCGAGCCCGCGTCGGCCATGACTTTCTTTCATTACAGAGCGGGCCTCCTCCACGCCGAGGATGTGCCGGTCGACGAGATCGCGGCTGCGGCCGGAACGCCGGTCTATATCTATTCGGCAGCGGCCATGCGGGCGCGCTATCGGAGCCTGGCGGCAGCGCTGACCGGGCTGCGCGCGCGTATCTGCTATGCCGTGAAGGCGAACCATAACCTGGCCGTCATCCGCACGCTGGCGGCCGAGGGAGCGGGGGCGGACACGGTCTCCTGGGGCGAGATCGCCCGTGCGCACCAAGCGGGCGTGGCGCCCGGCCGGATCGTCTATGCTGGTGTCGGCAAGGGCGACGACGAGATCCGTCGCGCCCTCCAGTTGGGCATCTTGCAGTTCAACGTCGAATCGGTCGAGGAAATGCGGCGCATCGCCGGTATCGCTGCGGCGATGGGGCGGGTGGCGCCGGTGGCACTCAGGATCAATCCCGACATCGGTGCCGGCGCGCACGACAAGATCTCCACCGGCCGCAAGGGCGATAAGTTCGGCGTTGCCTACCAGGAGGCGGGCCAGGTGCTCGGGGAGGCCATGCGGCTGCCCGGCATCCAGCCGGTCGGGCTGCATCTGCATATCGGCTCGCAGATCACCGAGCTCGAGCCCTTTGCCGCCGCCTTCGCCCGCGCGGCAGGCGTCTATCGCGAGCTCAAGGGATCGGGCGTGCCGCTGGAGCGGCTCGACCTGGGGGGCGGCCTGGGGGTCCGCTACAATGACGAGACGCCGCTAGATCCGGTGGCCTATGGTTTGATGCTCCGCGATGTGCTGGGCGATCTTGATGCCGAGCTCGTGCTCGAGCCCGGTCGCTGGCTGGTTGCCGAGGCTGGCATCCTCGTTGCGGGTGTCCTTTACCCCAAGATGGCCGAGGAGCGGCATTTCCTCGTTCTCGATGCAGGCATGAACACGCTGTTGCGCCCAGCGATGTATGGCGCCAGGCATGCGATCTTGCCGGTCAGGCGGCAGGACGGCGCGGCGGACCAACTCGTCGACGTGGTCGGGCCGATCTGTGAATCGAGCGACATTTTCGGCCGCGCCTACGCCTTGCCGCCCCTGGAAAGTGGCGATCTTGTGGCCTTGACATCGGCTGGTGCCTACGGGGCAGTCATGATGTCGGATTATAATTCGCGAAGCAGCGCGGCAGAGGTGCTGATCGATGGCCCCGATTATGCTATCGTCAAGGCGATGCGCCCGGTCGAGGAACAGTTCGCCGACGACAGGATCCCCGACTGGCTGCCCCATCCTCCCTCTTGAGCGGGCCCGCTTAAGGGGGGATCCAGGCGGAGTCAGGAGCCGATGCCGCAGATGCAGGATACCGACCCGCGCCGGCGACTGGGCTTTCGTCTGCGGCTGCGTCTGGCCCGACTGTTCGTAAGCTTCGAGCGCATCTATCCCGCTTATTGGCCAGCCCTGGGCGTTGCCATCGGTTTTCTCGTCTTTGCCTGGCTCGATATCTTCAGCGGGCTGCCCAGCCTCATTCATGCGCTTCTGCTGGTCCTGTTCCTGGTGGCGTTCCTCGTCGCGCTTTGGCATGGCTCCAGCCGTTGGACGGCCGCGACGGTCGATGATGGGCTAGGCCGGCTCGAGCGCGACAGTCAGCTTAGGCATCAGGCCCTGCGGGCGCTGGGTGACCAGTTGCCGGAGGACGAGGCCGCCGATCCGACGACGGCAGCGCTCTGGCGGGCGCATCGTCGTCGTCTGGTGGCCTCGCTTGAGCAGGTTCGGCTAGCAGCCCCGCGATCGCCGATGCCGAGCCGCGATCCCTTCGCCTTCCGCGTTCTGGCGCTCCTTCTTCTCGTCGTTGCGCTGGTCAGTGCCCACGGCGATTACCTCTCGCGTCTGACGGCCGCGTTGCGGCCCTGGCAAACGTCGGTCGTGCCGCATCTCGATCCGGCCGTCAGCCTCTGGGTGACGCCCCCCGATTACACCCGCCGGCCGCCGCTGCTGGCAGAGCAGACGGCGGGGCTCGACGCCCTAGAGATGCCGACAGGCAGTCAGATCCTGCTTCAGGTCCATCACTTGCCGACCGACTTGGCCGAGGGGTTGAGGATCACGCTGGGCGACAAACCTTTAAAGGTGGAACAGCTGGGCGACGGCAGCGTCGAGCTTCGCCAGGCGCTGGACGCGCCGGGCCGGCTCGCAATCAGGCTTGCCGATGGTCAGCAGATTCGCGCCTGGGACATGCGTGTGATCGGCGATCAGCCGCCCAAGATCGCCTTCGACGGCAAGCCCGTCGCCACCGCCCGAGGTGTCATGCATCTGCAATATGACGCCAGCGACGATTACGGCTTGGCGACGATCCAACTCGACATGAGTCCGCCAGACGATGCCCAGGCGGTCGAGCATTTTCCGTTGGCCAAGCTGTCCGCCCAGCCGATGCAGGCCAAGAATGCCGCCTATCTCGACCTTACCGCCCATCCCCGAGCGGGTCTGCCGATGCGTCTGACGCTGGAGGCGACCGACGGCAAAGGACAGGCCGGGCGCAGCGAGACCATCGATCTGGTCCTGCCGGAACGCTCCTTCCGTCATCCTTTGGCGCGTGCGGTGATCGCCGAGCGCAAGCGCCTCGTCGCCGATCCGGGGAGCCAGGAGGAAGTGGCGGCCAAGCTCTCCGATCTCGGTGCCTCGGAACTGGCGCAAACGCTGGGGCCGGGCGTCCCGCTCAGCCTTCACGTCACTGGGCGTCGCGTGGCCGAGGCCGGGACCCTCGAGGAGCGCCAGGCGGTGATCGGCCTGCTCTGGGAACTTGCCCTCTTCATCGAAGATGGCGGACTTTCCAGCGCCGAGAGAGAGATGCGCGCCTTGCAGGAGAAGCTGCAGCAAGCCCTCGACCAGAATGCCGATGACAAGGAACTGAATGAGCTGGCCGAGCAACTCCAGCAGACGATGGACCGCTATCTGGACGAGTTGCAGAAAAAGGCCACGGAGCAAGCGCAGAACATGACGCCCGAGCAGCGCCAGCAGCTTGAGCAGATGCGTCAGCAGGGCGAGGCGCAAGCCGTCGACCGGCAGGATCTGCAAAAGATGCTGGACCAGGCCAGGCAGATGATGCGCGGGGGTGCCAAGGATCAGGCCAAGGAGATGCTCTCGCAGCTCCAGGAGATGCTGGAGAACCTGCAGGCGCAGAACGGTCAGCCGCAGCCGCCGAGCGACCAGGAAAAGTCGCTCTCCGATTTGCAGAAGATGATCAAGATGCAGCAGCAATTGATGGATCGCAGCTTCGACATGCAGCGCCGTCAGCAGCAGGAAGAGGAGCAACTGGACGAGGACGAGGAGGATCAGGACAGCCAGCAGATGGAGGGGCAGCAGAGTGCTCAGCCGGATCGACAGGCGCAAGCCGGCCGTGACGGTCAGCGCAATGAGCAGCAGCAGACGGGCCGGTCGGCTGCCGAGCAGGAGGCGTTGCGCCGTGCCCTGGGCGAGCTGATGCGCCGTATGGGGGAGCAGGGTACGGAGATCCCGCGTGCACTTGGCCAGGCTGAGATGCAGATGCGCGACGCCCGCGACAATCTGAAGGGAGGCATGCCCGGCGATGCCGCCGAGTCCCAGTCGCAGGCGCTCGACCTTATGGAGCAGGGCGGTCAGGCCATGATGCAGCAACTGCAGCAGCAGGCCGGCAACCAGCCGGGCAAGGGCAAGCCCAATGCCGGCGCGTCGATGATGCCAGGACAGCAGGGCCGGGATCCTCTCGGGCGGGCGCAATACAATAATGGCGGTAATGACCCGCAGGGTGCGGCCGTACCGGAGGATAACGGCGCCGGACGGGCACGGGAGGTCCTGGAGCAGCTCTATCGCCGCTCGGGCGAGCGCAGCCGGCCCTCAGAAGAACTCGAGTATTATAACCGGCTGCTCGATCGGTTCTGAACGCCGATGCTCATGATCGAGGCCCCCTCGCCGAACTGGGACGCACGCGAGCAGGGACGTATCGACATGATCGTTCTTCATTATACCGGCATGCCGAGCGGAGCCGAGGCGCTGGCGCGGCTGCGCGATCCTGTCGCCAAAGTCAGCGCGCATTTCTTGCTCGAAGAGGATGGCCGCCTCTTTCGCCTCGTCGCCGAGACCGAGCGTGCCTGGCATGCGGGCGTCAGCTACTGGCAGGGCCAGGAGCGGTTAAACGATGTTTCCATCGGTATCGAGATCGTCAATCCCGGCCATGAATTCGGCTATCGGCCTTTTCCTGACGTCCAGATGAGGCGCCTTCGGACCCTGCTGGACGACCTGGTTGCGCGCTTCCATATCAGACCGGACCGCGTGCTGGCGCATAGCGACATCGCGCCGGACCGCAAGGAAGATCCGGGGGAATTGTTCGACTGGCAGGTACTGGCTCGCGCGGGCATCGGCCTCTGGCCGGAGGTCGGGGCCGGTGACGGAGCAAGGGGAGACGTGGCCGACCTCCTGGCGGCGATCGGCTATAGGCGGCCCCACGATCCGGTATCGCTGCGTACCGCGCTGGTGGCCTTTCAGCGCCACTGGCATCCATACGCTGTCGACGGCCAGGCGGACGAATCCACGCTCGAACGGCTGGCTGCCGTGGCCGATGCTGTCTCGCGTGTGGCTTGCGGCGAGCCCCGCTAGCCTTTAGGAAGCGCGCAGGCGAGAGGCAGCCGGATGGCCGCTGCCGTCCCCGGCGACGGGGGCGGGGGAGGAAAGTCCGGGCTCCACATGGACACGGTGCCGGGTAACGCCCGGCGGGGGCGACCCCAGGGAAAGTGCCACAGAAAGCAGACCACCCGCCGGGCCTGTTCCGCAAGGGGCCGGCTGCGGGCAAGGGCGAAAGGGTGCGGTAAGAGCGCACCGCGGCGTCGGCAACGATGCCGGCATGGTAAACCCCACCGGGAGCAAGACCGAATAGGAACGATGGCGACATCTTGATGTCGCAGCCTGTCCACGGGCCGGTCGTTCGGGTAGGTCGCGCGAGGCGTCCGGCAACGGGCGCCCTAGAGGAATGGCCATCCATCGCCTGTTGGGATTTCCATGGCGGAATCTTAATCGGCAGGGACAGAACCCGGCTTACAGGCTGCCTCCCGCCGCCCTTATCCAGCGCTACCCACCATTTTACCAACAAAGTTACCCACAAAAGGCGTGTAACTTTGTTTTCCAATATGCTTCAAGCGCTTGAAGAAGTTTGCTAAGCTTCGGTCAAGCTTGCGGCATCGAGTTCCACGGCTCGCGCCGGCGGCGCTGAATTGGCAGCGGGCTTGGCGCTGTGGCGGGTTTGGGATGTCGATTGCACATGGACAATTTTGGCCCGCCGATGCAAACGGAACACAGTGATCAACCGCCCTTATGGTATTTTTCTTTGGTCGTGGCTGTAGACTAGAAACTTTTGGTAGAGATCGAGCCGGATAATTCGCCTATATCGCGATATGGGCGATGGTCGTTAAGGCAGATCGAACGTTGATTGTCCGAACTTGCTCTCGGGCTCCCGGCGGTATGATCCGCGGAAGTTCTTGCCCTTAAGGAAAAAGCCGCCTGTGGATAAGACGCGCCCTGCATCGATCGGTCACCTGCCGGTTCTTCTGGCGGAGGTCGTCGCGGCCGTGCAGCCTGCGGCCGGTGCGCGGATCGTCGATGCGACCTTTGGCGGCGGCGGCTATGCCCGCGCGTTTCTCCAGGCGGCTGACTGCAGCGTGATCGGCGTCGACCGGGATCCGGATGCGGTTGCGCGGGGGCGGGTGCTCGAGGGGCAATCATCGTCCTTCAAGATGCTCGAGGGCTGCTTTGGCGACTTGCCGGATCTTCTTCTCCAGGCAGGCCTGCTCGATCCGACGGTTCCCTCCATCGACGCCATCGTGGCCGATCTGGGCGTCTCGTCCTTTCAGCTCGACCAGGCCGAGCGCGGCTTTGCCTTCTCCCACGAGGGGCCGCTCGACATGCGGATGGATCGCCATTCGCGTACTGCGGCCGAGCTCCTGGCCGATATCGAGCAGGCGGAGCTGGCGCGCATCCTCAGGCTTTATGGCGACGAGCCGCAAGCTGGCCGCGTCTCGCGCGCCATCCTGAGGCGGCAGGCGGAAGACCCGATCTTGACGACGAGTCAGCTTCGCGACGTCGTCGGTCGCGCCAAGGGGGGACGCAAGGGAGCCAGGATCGATCCGGCGACGCAGGCTTTCCAGGCCTTGCGGATTGCTGTGAATGACGAGCTGGGCGAGCTTGAGCGGTTGCTCAAGGCGGCGGCCGGACTTTTGAAGCCAGGCGGCCGGCTCGTTCTCGTCACGTTCCACTCGGGTGAGGACAGGATCGTCAAGCGCTTCGTCGACGAGGCCGGTGGCAAGGTGACCGGGCGCTCGCGCCATTTGCCGCCGGTTACACAGCGGCGGCCCGTCTTTGCCTGGGCAAAGCGTGGCGTGACGGTGGCAGCCGCAGGCGAGACCGCGACCAACCCCCGCGCGCGCTCGGCCAAGCTGCGCGTCGCCATTCGCCAGGCGGACGACGCAACGGAGGATGGCCCATTGGGGCGAGATGCTCGCTGGAGGATGGCCGCATGAGCTGGCGTTTGACCATCTTCACCGGGATGGCCGCCCTCGCATGCGCGGTCGTCGTCTTCGAGTTCAAGGGGACGGTTCGCACGATCGATCGGCAGATCGTCTCGACCAGCCGTGAGATCGAGCAGCAGAAGTGGCGCTTGCAGACGCTCCGGGCCGATTACGCCTATCTGACGCGGCCTGAGCGGCTGGCGATGCAGGCAGCGCAGCTTGGCATGGTGCCGGCATCGACCAAGGCCATGACGCAGATATCGGCCATCGCCTTAGACAGCCAGGTGGCTTTCGCCGACCGGGCTGTCCCCGTCACCCTGCCGGGAGGCGAGACGGTGGAGCTTCGCTTCAAGCCGGCTTCGGTCGGCTATGTGGCAAGAGACGCCGGTGCGATCGGCCAGGAAGATGCCCCACCTGCGTCGGCGGAATCTTCGAGCACGCAGGCGCCGCCGGCACAGCCCGAGAGGGAGCAGGTGGCATCGGCGACACCCTCAAAGTTGGTGCCGGCCTCCGCCAAGGCGGAGTCGTCGGCCTCGAGCCGAGCCGCTGAAGCCGCCAAGGCCACGAAGGCGGCGCAAGCCGCCCTGGCCGCTCGTATTGCCCAGGCGACCGCGCGGCGCAGTGCCACGACGGTAGCGCCGCAAAAATCGTCGCCGGCTCCGATGTGGGCCGGATCCCCGCCACGCCAGAATAATTTGCCCTGATAAACTGGCGGGCGGCTTGCTAGGTTGTTGTTGGAGGAGGAGTAGGCTCGATGAGCCCTTCGCTGGACCTTTTGGGTCTGAAGTCGAATCCCAGTCTTCTGAAAGGAAGACGACGGCTCAAGATATTGGGTTTCGGGTTCGGACTTGCCTTTGTGAGCGTGGCGCTGCGCCTGGTCGACATGCTGCCGCCGCAGCCGGCCATCAGCTCGGCTGAGGCCAGCGACGAGGCGGAGGGTGCGGATCATCGCCGTCCCGATATCGTCGATCGCAACGGGGTCCTGCTGGCGACGGACCTGCGGCTGCCATCGGTCTTTGGCGATCCCTTGCTCATCCCCGATCATGCGGCTGCGGCCAAGGCGCTGGCCAAGGTGCTCTCGGGCACCACAGCGGCCGAGTTGCAGGATCGACTGGACAAGGCCAGGCGCTTTACCTGGATCAAGCATCAGGTCTCGCCAAAGGAAGAGGAGGCGGTCCTTCAACTGGGCATTCCGGGCATCGGCTTTAAGGAAGCCGAGCACCGTGTCTATCCCAAAGGTCGCTCGGCCAGCCATATCGTGGGCTTCGTCGACATCGACAATAAAGGCTTGGCCGGGATCGAGTACGGGATCGACCATAATATGGTGGGCTCCATCGACCCCGACGTGCCGGTCCGCCTCAGCATCGACCTGCGGGTGCAGGAGATCGTTGCCGACGAACTGGGCAAGGCGATGGCCCAGTTCCGTCCTATCGGTGGCTGCGGCATCGTGCTCGACCGGGTGACCGGCGAGGTGCTGGCCATGGTCAGCATGCCTGATTACGACCTCAATTATCCCAATGCCGCCGGGCCGGAGCAGCGTCGTAATCGCTGCAGCGGCGGCTCCTACGAATTGGGATCGCTCTTCAAGGTCGTCAGTCACGCCATGTCGCTCGACACGGGCAAGGTGACCTTGCGAAGCACGTTCGATGCGACCGGCAAGCTGCAGATCGGGCGTTTCAGGATTGGCGACGACCACGCCAAGAACCGGGTCATGTCGGTGCCCGAGATCTTTATGTATTCCTCCAACATCGGCACGGCCAGGATGGCCTTTGCGGCCGGCGGCGGTCCGGCGCTCGACTCCTTCCTGCGCAAGCTGGGCTTCTACGATAAGCTGCCTTTGGAGATTCCCGAGGTCGCCAAGCCCATGCGGCCGCATCGCTGGCCTGATATCACGACGGCCACCGTCTCCTTCGGGCACGGCATCTCGATGCCGCCCTTGCAATATCTGGGTGCTGTGGCCGGTCTGGCCGGCGACGGCACGCATGTGCCGGTCACCCTTCTCAGGCGTGATCCGGGCGACATGCCGACGCCGGAGCGTTTCATTCAAGAGAAGACGGCCGCGGACTTGCGCTCGATCATGTATCTGACGGTCGCCAAGGGCACGGGCACGCGTGGCCAGGTCGACGGTTATCTCCTGGGCGGCAAGACGGGCACGGCCGACAAGGCGATCCTTGGGCACAAGGGCTATGACCACAACAAGGTCTTCGCCTCGTTCCTGGCGGCCTTGCCGATCGATAACCCCCGCTATCTCGTCATGGTTAACGAGGATGAGCCCAAGGGCGACAAGAGCACCTACGGCTACAAAGCGGGGGCCTGGGTGGCGGCTCCGGCCGTGAGTAACATCATCAGCCGGATCGCTCCGCTTTTGGGCGTGCCGCCATCGGCGCCAGACACCATATTGAGCTATCAGGACAAATTCCCGCAGACGCGCGGCATTGGCCTCAAGAGTGTGGAGGGCACGAAGCTTGCTGCTGTCGGAGCTGAAGACTGAAGCCGTTCGGTTGATCGGCGACGGCTCCGTGCGGATCGACGGGCTGGCCGCGGATTCGCGCGAGGTCAAGGCAGGCGACCTGTTCGCGGCCGTGCCGGGCGTCAAGGCGGATGGCGCCGGCTTCATCGCGGCGGCGCGCGCGGCCGGTGCTGTGGCGGTCCTGCGCCAGGCCCCCGCCAACGACACGGACGACCTGCCCATTCTCGAGGCGGCGAACGTGCGCTTGGCGCTGGCACAGATCGCCGCCCGTTTCTACGGGCGCCAGCCGGCGACGATGGTTGCGGTCACCGGTACGAACGGCAAATCTTCCATTGCCAGCTTCGTGCGGCAGATCGGTCAATCGCTGGGCATCGCCGCCGCCTCGATCGGGACCTTGGGCGTGCAGGCGCCTGGAATCGACGAGACCTTGGGCCTGACGACGCCCGGACCCATCGCCATCCACCGGATCCTGCAGCGGTTGGCCGATGACGGCGTGACGCTGGCGGCCATGGAGGCTTCCAGCCATGCGCTCGACCAGTATCGACTGGACGGCGTGCGTCTGCGCGCCGCTGCCTTTACCAATTTGACGCGCGATCATTTCGACTATCACGGCGATTTCGAGGCCTATTTCACGGCCAAGGCGCGCCTTTTCCGGGACTTGCTGCCGCGGACGGGCGTGGCTGTGCTCAATGCCGACATCCCGGAGTTCGAGCCGCTCTCGGCGATCGCGCGCGCGCGCGGGCTCGAGGTCATGGACTTTGGCCACAAGGCCGGCGCCCTCAAGCTCGTCCATCAAGCACCGACAGCCCACGGCCAGCTTTTGTCCTTCACGGCGCTGGGGCGGACCGTGACGATCGAAAGCAGCCTCGTCGGCGGCTTCCAGGCGCATAATCTCCTGGCCGCCGTGGGGCTGATGCTGGCAGCTGGCATCGAGCTCGATCGCATCCAGGCCGTGCTGCCGGCCGTCAAAGGCGCCCATGGGCGTGTCGAGCGCGTGGCCGCGCGCGCGCATGGCGCCCCGGTCTTCGTCGATTACGCTCATACTTCAGATGCCCTGGAGCGAGTGCTGGAGGCGCTGCGGCTGCACACGCGCGGTAGGCTGTTCGTCGTCTTCGGCGCGGGCGGCGACCGTGATCCGGGCAAGCGGGCTTTGATGGGCGCGGCGGCGGCGCGGCTGGCCGACCGGGTCTATGTGACCGACGACAATCCGCGCAGCGAGGATCCGGCTGCCATCCGCCAGGCGGTGCTGGCGGGCTGCCCCGGCGGCATCGATGCGGGTGATCGTCGCCAGGCGATCTTCCAGGCGGTGGCCGACCTTGGGCCGGACGACCTTCTGGTCATTGCCGGCAAGGGCCATGAGCGCGGCCAGACGATCGCTGGGACTGTCTACCCGTTCGATGACGAGATGGTGGCGCGCGAGGCCGTGGCGATGGCCGACGGAGTGCCCGCATGACGCCGCTTTGGACCGCTGTCGAGGCCGAGGCCGCCACGGGCGGCAAGGTCTTGGGCCACTGGTCGGTCCAAGCAGTGTCGATCGACACCCGGGCGCTCGGCGAGAAGACGCTCTTCGTGGCGCTGGCCGGCGAAAATCGCGACGGCCATGCCTTCGCCCCCGAGGCCAGCCAGGCCGGTGCCGTCGTCATGGTCGCGCGCGAGGAGGGCCTGCCCGCCGGCGCGCCTCGCCTCGTCGTGCAAGACACGCTGAAGGGGCTGGAAGCGCTGGGCGTGACGGCGCGGGCCAGGACCGATGCGCGCATCGTGGCCGTCACCGGCAGCGTGGGCAAGACCGGCACCAAGGAAGCCCTGCGGCATGTGCTGGCCGCCCAGGACCGGACGCATGCGAGCATCGCCTCTTATAATAATCACTGGGGCGTGCCGCTCTCCTTGGCGCGGATGCCCAAGGCCACGCGCTTTGGTGTCTTCGAGCTCGGCATGAACCACGCGGGTGAGATCAGCGCGCTTACGCGCATGGTGCGCCCGCACGTGGCGATCATCACCCGCATCGCACCGGCTCATCTCGAATATTTCGGCACGCTCGAGAAGATCGCCGATGCCAAGGCCGAGATCTTCGCGGGGCTGGAGCAAGGCGGCGTGGCCGTGCTGCCCCGGGACGATGTGCAGTTCGACCGGCTGGCCCGGGCGGCCCGCGAGAACGGTGCCGATATCGTCAGCTTCGGCAGCCACGAGGCGGCCGACTGGCGCTTGCTCGCCTTCGAGCCAACGGCCGAGGGCTCGCATGTCGAACTGAGCCATAAGGATAGGTCGCTGCGCTTTGCCCTGGGTGCCCCGGGCCGGCATTGGGCGCAGAATGCCCTGGCCGTCCTGGCAGCCGTCGACGCCCTGGGTGGCGACGTCGAGGCCGCGGCCCTGGCCCTGGCCGAGTTTCAGCCGCCCGGCGGTCGCGGCCAACGGCGACCCATCAAGGTGAAGGGTGGCATGGCCCTCCTCCTCGATGAAAGCTACAACGCCAATCCGACCTCCATGCAGGCGGCGATCGACGTCCTGGGCCAGCGCCCGGGCCGGAGGATCGCCGTGCTCGGCGACATGCTGGAGCTGGGCGCCAGCGCACCCGACCTGCATGCCGGGCTCGCCCCCTTACTCAGCGAGGCGCATGTCGACCTCGTCTTTCTAGCCGGACCCTTGATGCGCCACCTCTTCGATGCCCTGCCGACCGATCGGCGCGGCGCTTACCGCCCGACCGCAAAAGAACTCGTTGATCCGGTGGAGGCGGTGCTCCAGCCCGGCGACACGGTCCTGGTCAAGGGCTCGCTCGGCAGCCGAATGAAGTTGATTGTCGATGCACTCGCCGGGAAGGAGGAGGTCGCCTGATGCTGCCTTATTTCCTCCTGCCGATGGCAGAGCACGTCACCTTCTTCAACCTCTTTCGCTATCTGACGTTCAGGACCGGCGGCGCCGTCATGACGGCCCTGTTCCTGAGTTTTTTGATCGGCCCGCCTTTGATCCGCTGGCTGCGCACGGTCCAGCGCGGTGGTCAGCCGATCCGCCTGGACGGGCCGGAATCGCATCTGCTTACCAAGCAAGGCACGCCCACCATGGGTGGGATGATGATCTTGGCGGCGCTCGCGGTCTCGACCCTTCTTTGGGCCGATCTGAGGAACGGCTATGTCTGGATCGTCCTTTTCGTGACGCTGGGCTACGGCGGCCTGGGGTTTGCCGATGACTGGCTCAAGGTGACCAAGCGGCACACGGGCGGTTTATCAGGCCGGCTGAAGCTTCTGGGGCAGGCGGTGATCGGCCTCGTCGCCGCGATCGCCGTCATGCTGATGACGCCGGGCCCCCTGGCGACGGGCATTGCAGTGCCAGTCCTCAAGGAAGTCCTGATCCCGCTGGGCTATTTCTTTCCGCTCTACGCCACCTTCGTGATGATGGGCTCCTCCAACGCCGTCAACCTGACCGACGGGCTGGATGGCCTGGCCATCGTCCCGGTTCTGATAGCCACCGGCTGCTTCGCGCTAATCGCCTACCTGGTTGGCAACGCGATCTTCGCCGCGTATCTGGCTATTCCTTATGTGCCGGGAACGGGCGAGCTCGCCGTTTTTTGCGGCGCCATGGCCGGGGCCTCCCTGGGCTTTCTCTGGTTCAACGCGCCACCCGCCATGGTCTTCATGGGCGATACAGGCTCGCTCTCGGCCGGCGGTGCGCTTGGTGCCATCGCCATTATCGTCAAGCACGAGCTGGTGCTGGCCATCATAGGCGGCCTCTTCGTTCTCGAGGCGGTTTCGGTCATCGTTCAGGTTGCCTCCTTCAAGCTGACCGGCAAGCGCGTTTTCCGCATGGCGCCACTTCACCATCATTTCGAGAAGAAGGGTTGGAAGGAACCCACCATCGTCATCCGCTTTTGGATCTTGGCCATGATCCTGGCCATTGTCGGTCTTTCGACGTTGAAACTGCGATGAGCGCCAGCCCCGCTCTTGCTGCCTGGCAGGGCCGGCCGGTCGGCGTTATCGGCCTAGCGCGGAGTGGCATTGCCGTAGTCAGGGCGCTTGTCGAGGCTGGGGCCCAGCCCGTGGCTTTCGACGATCGGCCATCTGCCCTGGCAACTGCCGTCGGTCTGGGCGCGCGCCAGGGTGCCTTGGCTGACATCTCCTCGTTGAGCCTCCTCGTGGCTAGCCCGGGCATACCCTTTACCCATCCGGCCCCACACCCGGTGTTCGAGGCGGCGAGGGCGGCCGGTGTCGAGATCGTGGGCGATGTCGAGCTCTTTTGCCGGACGCACGAAACGGGACCGATCATCGGAGTCACCGGCACCAACGGTAAATCGACAACCAGCGCGCTCATCCATCACCTCCTCGAAGAGGCTGGCCTGCCATCCCTCCTGGGCGGCAATATTGGCAAGGCTGTCTTCGAACTCAGCCCCGCACCGGGCCAGCCCTTTGTCCTCGAGCTCTCCTCCTTCCAGCTCGACCTCATCAGCCGCTTTCGGCCCAAGGTTGCCGTCTGGCTGAACCTGACGCCCGACCATTTGGATCGGCACGGGTCCATCGAAGGCTATCTGGCGGCCAAGAAGCGGATCTTCATGAACCAGGGCGAAGGTGACATCGCTGTCGTTGCCGTCGACGATGCGATTTCGGCCAAGCTCGCCAATGACCGGGCGCAGTCCAGCCCGAGGCTCATGCGCGTGCGTGTGGGAGAACCCGCGGGCGATGAAATCTTCGTGCAGGCGGGACAGATCAACGATCCTACGATCGGATACGAGCCCGTGGCCGACCTTGCGGGAATCCCCTCCCTGCGCGGCACGCATAACTGGCAGAATGCCGCTGCGGCCTATGCGGCATTGCGGGGGCTGGGATTGCCGCCCGAGCGGTTCGTCCAGGGCTTTGCGAGCTTCAAGGGGCTGCCGCACCGGATGGAAGAAGTGCGCCGCTTCCGCAATCTCTGCCTCGTCAATGACAGCAAGGCCACCAATCCGGATTCGGCGACCAGGAGCCTGGCCGCGTTCGAAAACATCTTCTGGATCGCGGGTGGCAAGGCGAAGCCCGGCGGCTTTGCCAGCCTCGATCCCTACCTCGCCAATGTTCGGCACGGATATTTCATCGGCGATGCGGCAGCCGAGATGATCGCGGCCTTCCAGGGCAAAATCCCGACCACGTCGGCCGGCACCCTGGAGCGGGCGCTGGCCGCCGCCTTCGACGATGCGCGCTCGTCGGGCCTGGAGGCAACGATCCTCCTGGCGCCCGCCTGCGCCTCGTTCGATCAATTCACGAGCTACGAGGCGCGCGGTGAGCGCTTTCGTGAGCTGGCACTTGACCTTGGCACCAGGGCTGAAGTCCGGGAGATCGTCACATGATGCGCTTTGCCCGTACCGATCGGTCGGTCGTCTCCACCTGGTGGTGGACCGTCGACCGTGTGATGCTCTCTGGCCTGGGCGTCCTGGCTTTGGTCGGCATCATCGTCGTCTTCGCGGCCAGCCCGCCCGTGGCAGCGACGCTCAGGTTGCCGCATGATCACTTCATCATCCGGCACATCCTCTTTCTCCTGCCGGCGATCGGGCTGCTCTTTTGTACCTCGCTGCTGGCGCCGCGCGGCGTTCTCAGGCTGGCGATCGGCATGTTCGTGATCTTCGGCCTGATGCTGGCGGTAACGCCGATCATGGCCACCGAGATCAAGGGAGCCAGGCGTTGGATCTCGGTGCTGGGCACGCCCGTCCAGCCATCGGAGTTCGTCAAGCCGGCACTGGTAGTCGTCAGCGCCTTCATCTTGAGCCGCAAGCCGGGCTTCCTGGGCTTCGTCCTGGCGGCCATGCCGGTCGCATTCGTCCTCCTTTTTCTGCTGAGCCAGCCCGATCTCGGCATGACGGCCCTTACCGTGATCGTCTTTTCATCTCAGCTCTTCGTGGCCGGGCTGCCCTGGTTCATCTTCGTCGGCATCGGCGGTGCGGCCGTGCTCGGGCTCTATTCGGCCTTCCATATCTTCGCGCATTTCCATGATCGCGTTGTCAGCTTCCTTGATCCGAACTCGACCGGCTATCAGGTGGAGAAGGCGCTCCGTGCCGTAGCCTCGGGTGGCCTTTTCGGCCGTGGGCCAGGGGAGGGCCTCGTCAAGTTCACCTTGCCCGACGCCCATACCGACTTCGTCTTTGCCGCCACGGCCGAGGAATTCGGCATTCTTGCCTGCCTTATGCTGGTCTCGCTCTTTGCCTTCATGCTGATTCGCGGCCTTAACCGGGCGACCGAAGCGCCCGATCGCTTCTGCCAACTGGCGGCGACCGGGCTGATCGTCGTCTTCGCCAGCCAGGCTTTGATCAATATGGCGGTCAATCTCAACCTGATGCCGACGAAGGGCATGACTCTGCCCTTTGTCAGCTACGGTGGGTCCTCGATGCTTGCCCTGGCTATTGGGATGGGCATGCTGCTGGCGCTGACCCGCAAAGGGGCCAAGCTCGGAACGCCCGGATGAGTGCTTCGCCAACCATCGTCGTTGCCGCCGGCGGCACGGGCGGCCACATGTTTCCGGCGCTGGCCGTCGCGGCGGAACTGCGCGAGCGCGGCTGCCGTGTCGTCATCCTGACCGACAGGCGGGGTGCCCGCTATGTCGGTACCGACGGGCCGGATGGCTGGGAATGCCGGATCGTCGAGGCTGCCAGCCCAAGCGGCAGCCTCTTGCAGAAACTAAAGGGGACCTGGCGCTTGATGCGCGGCGCAAGGCAGGCGCGCCGACTCTGGTCCGAGGTCAGGCCCGATGCGGCAGCCACCTTTGGCGGCTATGCCTCCGTACCCGCAGCTCTGGCGGCGGCCCTGACGCGCACGCCGCTTCTCGTCCACGAGCAGAACGCTGTCTTTGGCCGCGCCAACCGGATGATCGCCAAGGTGGCCCGGATCGTGGCGCTTAGCTTCGCGCAGACGCGGGCGGCGCCGAAGGGTGATCGTGTCCGCGTCACCGGCAACCCCGTGCGCCCAGGCTTCGGCAGGCCAACGTCCCTCGAGCCCAAGACGGGTTTCGGTCTGCTCGTTCTGGGTGGAAGTCAGGGGGCCCGAGTCTTTAGCGACGTGCTGCCGGCGGCCATTGCACTTCTGCCCGATGCGCTGCGTCAGCGATTAAGGCTCCAGCAACAATGCCGGCCGGAGGATCTGGAGCGCGTGCGTGCGGCCTATGCGCAGATGGGTTTCGCAGCCGAGCTGGCCGCTTTTTTCAACGATGTGCCGGCCCGGATGGCCGGAGCCGACATGTTGCTTTGCCGCTCGGGCGCCTCGACGGTGGCCGAGCTCTTGATGCTGGGGAAGCCCGCGATCCTCATTCCCTATCCCTTTGCCGCGGACAATCACCAGGATGCCAATGCCGTCGAGCTCGAGAGGGCCGAGGCGGCCCTGCGCCTGCCGCAGAGCGAGGCCACGCCCGAGCGTCTGGCTGAGATGTTGGCCATGTTGATCGCTCAACCCCTGCGGCTCGATGCCATGCGCCGGGCGTCGGCCGGCATCGCTTGGACCGATGCCGCCGCCCGCCTAGCGGACGCCGTCCTGGCGGGCGTTGCCGAGCCCGCCATTCGCTCCTCCTCGGCCCCAACCATCAGGAATAGCCACTCATGAGCTTCATGCCGCTCGAGATCGGCCCGATCCATTTCATCGGCATTGGCGGCATCGGCATGAGCGGGATCGCCGAGATCCTGGTCTCGCTGGGCTATCGCGTGCAAGGGTCGGATGCGAGCGAGAACGCCAACGTGCAGCGGCTGCGGCAGCTCGGCATCGAGGTCAAGATCGGCCAGCAGGCGGAGAATTTGAGCGAGGCCGGGGTCGTCGTCGTCTCCACGGCCATCAAGCCCGGCAATCCCGAGCTGGAGCGAGCGCGGCAATTGCGTCTGCCGGTCGTGCGTCGCGCGGACATGCTGGGCGAGCTCATGCGCTTCAAGCGCGGCGTCGCGGTCAGCGGCACGCATGGCAAGACGACGACGACGGCCATGGTGGCGGCCGTCCTGGACGCGGCCGGACGGGACCCGACGGTCGTCAATGGCGGCATCATCAATGCCTGGGGCACCAATGCGCGCCTGGGTAAGGGCGACTGGATGGTGGTCGAGAGCGACGAGAGCGACGGCAGTTTCCTGCGGCTGCCGGCGACCATCGGTGTCGTTACCAATATCGATCCCGAGCACATGGATTACTGGGCTTCCTTCGATGCGGTGCGGGACGCCTACCAGACCTTCATCGAGCGGCTGCCCTTCTATGGCCTAGGGGTGCTCTGCATCGACCATCCGGAAGTGCAGGCGCTGATGGCGCGGATCACCGATCGGCGCGTCGTCACCTATGGCTTCAGTCCGCAGGCCGACATTCAGGCCTCAGAGCCCGTCTTCGACGATGGCGCCATGGTTTTCGACATCACCTTCCGCGACCGCGAGGGCCGCATCCAACGGCGGCTGGAGGGCATGCGCCTGGCCCTTCCCGGCCGGCACAATGTCGCCAACGCGCTGGCCGCCATCGCCGTCGGGCGCGAGCTTGGCATCGGTGAATTGCCGATGCGCAAGGCACTGGCGGGCCTCGAGGGCGTCAGGCGGCGCTTTACCCGGACCGGCCTCGTCGACGGCATCGCGATCATCGACGATTACGGTCATCATCCGGTCGAGATCAAGGCCGTCCTGGATACGGCGCGAAGGGCTGCCAAGGGGCGGGTCCTGGCCGTGGTGCAGCCCCATCGCTATACGCGTCTGCGCGATCTCTTCGACGAATTCTGCACGGCCTTCATCAATGCCGATGCCGTCATCGTGGCCCCGGTCTATCCAGCGGGCGAGGCGCCGATCCCTGGCGTCGATGCGGCGGCACTCGTGGCCGGCTTGAAGCAGCATGGCCAGCGCGAGGTCCTGCAGATCGAGGGGCCGGAGGAGTTGGCGGCCCTCGTCGACGGCATGGCGCGGATGGGCGACTATGTCGTCTTCCTGGGGGCGGGCTCGATCAGCCAGTGGGCGAACGCGCTGCCGGCCGAGCTCGAGGCGCGCCGTCGCCGGGAGGGGGCCGCCTGATGCGCTGTGCCAAAGGAGAGGGCCCATGACCCAGGCGGTGAATGCTGGCCCGGCGCTCGTCGATCCACTGACCTTGAAAAGCAGCAGCAACATCGCTGAGGAATTGCCGTCCTTTCGCGGCTCGCTCAGGCGCGGCGTACCGCTGGGTCCGCTCACCTGGATGCGCGTGGGCGGGCCGGCCTCGGTGGTGGCCAATCCCGCCGACGATGCGGACCTTACCCTGCTCCTGCACGAACTCGGGCCCGAGGTTCCGGTCATGCCCCTGGGCGTGGGCTCGAACCTTCTGGTCCGCGATGGCGGCCTCGATGCCGTGATCGTGCGACTGGGCGGCGTAATGGCGCAGGTGATCATCGACGATCATGTCGTCATCGTCGGGGCCGGGGCGCTGGATCAGCGTACCGCTCAGGTGGCCTCGCGCGCGGGCCTGTCGGGCCTGGAATTCATGAACGGCATCCCGGGGACGATCGGCGGTGCGATCAGGATGAATGCGGGCTGCTTTGGCAGTGAGACGGCGGAGCGGCTGCTCTGGGTCGAGGCCATGGACCGGAGCGGCAAGGTGCATCGGGTCAAGCCGGCGGAGCTGGGCTTTAGCTACCGGCATAGCGAATTGCCGGCGGACTGGATCGTGCTCAGGGCCTGCTTCGACCTGGTGGCGGGCGACCAGGGGCGGATCACGCAGCGGATGAACGAGATCCGGACAGCGCGCGAGGCCACGCAGCCGCAAAGGGTGGCCACGGGCGGCAGCACCTTCAAGAATCCCCCCAAGACGGGGCCGGACGGTAATAATCCCGAGGGCAGGCGCGCCTGGGAGCTGATCGACAAGGCCGGCTGCAGAGGTCTGCGACGTGGCAAGGCCATGGTCTCGGACAAGCATTGCAATTTTCTTGTCAATACCGGGGCGGCGAGCTCGGCTGAAATGGAGGCGTTGGGCAAGGAAGTGCGCGCCAAGGTCTTCGCGACCAGCGGCATTCTTCTGGCCTGGGAGATTGTGCGCGTCGGTACTGAGCTGCCGGCCCTGCAGGGCCTGATCGACGAGGGAGTTCCCGCATGAGTGCCAGGAAGCCGCACGTGGCTGTCCTCCTTGGTGGCTGGTCGTCCGAGCGGGAGGTATCGCTGGCTTCCGGCAAGGCCTGCGCCGATGCCCTCGAACGCAGGGGCTATGAGGTGACCCGCATCGATGTCGGGCGTGACGTCATGGCGGTCCTGGCCGCGCTGAAGCCGGATGTCTGCTTCAACGCCCTGCATGGCGCGTTCGGCGAGGACGGGCGGATCCAGGCCGTCCTCGATATCATGGGCATTCCCTATACGCATTCGGGCGTCCTGGCTTCCGCCGTGGCCATGGACAAGACTATGGCAATCCGGCTGTTCCGCCAGGCGGGGATAGGTACGCCCGAGGGCTACGAAACGACGCTCGAGGAACTTGGCCGCGCGGGTCCACGGATCGATGCGCCCTTCGTCGTCAAGCCGGCGGCCGAGGGCTCGAGCGTTGGCGTGTTCATCCTGCCCGACGGCGACACGCGGCCGATCTTCAGCCGCAACGCCCTCGATCTCGCCAAGCGGGTCCGGGTCGAGCGCTTCATTGCCGGCCGCGAGCTCACCTGCGGCGTGCTCGACCGCGAGCCCTTGGCCGTGACCGAGATCGTCCCCAAGGACGGATTCTACGATTATCGCGCCAAATATACCGAGGGCTTTGCCTATCACGTCGTTCCAGCCGAGATCCCGCCGGCGATCGAGGCCCTGGTCCAGGACTGGTCGCAGCGGGCCTATGACGCGCTGGGCTGCCGGGGCGTCGCCCGCTGTGACTTCCGCTATGATCCAAGCTTGGCTGAGGAAGGGCTTTCGCTCCTCGAGGCCAATACGCAGCCTGGCATGACGCCACTCTCGCTGGTCCCGGAGCAGGCGGCCTATCGCGGTATCGACTTCGACGAGCTCGTTGATCGTTTGGTGAAGGAAGCCCGATGCGACCATTGATGCGTCCGAGCGCGCCGCCGGTCGAGGAACCCGTCAGATCGGTGGTCCGCGAGAACCGGGTGCCCGAGCGGCAAAAGCCCACACCGCGTTGGGTGAAGCGGCTGCGCACCTTTGGGATTGTCCTGGCGGCCGTCGGCATCGTCGCAGGCGGCGGTTACGTTGCGATCGACGAGGGGGTGTTGGCCAAGCTGCAGGGTGGCTTGCGCGATGGTGGCGAGGTGCTGAGCGCCAAACTCGGGCTCTCTGTCCAAGATGCCTATTCCGAGGGCCGCCATTCGACCAATGCCGAGGCGCTGGCGGCGGTGATCCAGCCCGTCATCGGCAAGAGCATCGTTCTTCTCGATACGGAGGCGCTGCGCGAGCAGGTCGAGCATCTGCCCTGGGTGCACAGCGCGACCGTCAAGCGCTTGCTGCCCTCGACGATCTTCGTCCATATCGAGGAATATAATGCCGTGGCCCTCTGGTTCGACGGCCAGGAGACCAAGGTGGTCTCGAGCGACGGCGAAGTCCTGCCGGTCAAGGATCTGCGGCCCTTCCTCGACCTTACCCTCCTGCATGGCGAGGGTGCCCCGGCGGCGGCGGCCGACCTCTTGGACGTGCTCAAGTCCGAGCCCGATCTGGCCGCACGTGTCACGGCAGCCGGCCGGGTCGGCCAGCGGCGCTGGAACATCTTCCTGGACGGTAGGATCGAGGTCAGGCTGCCTGAGCATGATTTTGCCACCGCCTGGCACCGCCTGGCCGACTATGAGCGGCGTAACAAGATCCTGGCCAGGGCTGTGGATTCGATCGACATGCGCAGTCCGAGCTGGACCGCCGTGCATCTCAAGAGCGACGAGAAAGAAACGAACGCCGCCCCGATCATGGCGGCCGCGGAGAAGCGTGGCACATGAGCATCCTTACAGCCGGACGCCGCAAGGTCGAAGCCAAGGCCAGCCGGGCGCGGGGCGAGCCCGTGACGGTGCTCGACATCGGCACCAGCAAGATCTGTTGCTATATCGCCCGTCCGACGCGCGGCCGCGGCCTCGAGGTCATGGGCAGGGGCTATCAGATCGCCGATGGCATCAAGGCCGGCGAGGTGATCGATGCCGACGCAGTCGAGGATTCGATCCGGGCGGTGCTGCACGAGGCCGAGCAGTTCACCGGCGAGCAGATCCGCGAGGTCACGGCCGTCGTCGGTGGCGGCCGGCCCCGCTCGGTGCATGTCCGGGTCGAGCGTCCCTTGAACGGTCGGGCGGCCACCGCCGAAGATGTCCGCACCGCCTTGCAGCGTGTGCGAGAGGAACTGACCGATCCGGACTTCGTCGTCCTGCACTTGGTGCCGGTCGAGATGGCCATCGATGGCGGCCGGCCACTACGCGACGTGCGTGGCATCTCGGGCCAGGTGCTGGAGATCCTGGCGCATGCCGTGGTGGCGGACGCCGCCCCCATTCGCAACCTCGTCAACTGTATCGAGCGCTGTCACGTCGATGTGACCTCGCTCGTAGCCTCCTCCTACGCGGCGGCCCTTGGTGCCGCCGGCGACGAGGAGCTGGATCGCGGCTGCGTCGTCCTCGATATCGGTGCCGGCACGACCCAGATGGCGTTCTTCGCGCAGGGCCGGCTCATCTGGCTGGACCGTATAGCCAAGGCGGGGGATCGGATCGTCGGTGACATCGCCTATGGTCTTTCGACCAGCCGCCGGGCGGCGGAGCGGGTGATGAACCTGCACGGCTCGGTAGCGTGGCGGGCCTCCGACGATAATGTCCGCATCGAGTATCCCATGCAGGGCGATCGCGATGACGAGCCCTCGGGCGAGGTCTCGCGTACGCGGCTCACGTTCATCATCCGTTCGCGCATGGAGGATATTCTCCGCGAGCTCATGGGGCGGATGGACAAGGCGCATGCGATGCTGGGCGGCTGCACCGCTAAGACAATGGTCCTCACTGGCGGTGCCGCCCAGATCGACGGCATGACGGAGCTATGCGAGGAGCTGTTCGGCATCGAGGCTAGGGTGGGGCGACCGACCACGCTGGGCGAGCCCGGCGGCAATGGCGAAAGTCCCTGCTGTGCGGCCTCGGCGGGCGGCCTCATGCTCAAGACCAGCGAGACTCCGGCTGTCAATTGGTGGGAGGTCGACGACCAGCCGACCATCACCCATGGCATCGCCCGGCTGAGGGAGTGGCTGCGGCAGAATTTCTAGCAGCAGCCGCTGCGCAGAAACCAAAGATCGAAAGTTTAGATAAAATATCGCGTAAATTCCGCGAGTTTTTTTCTGTGCTGCTCATCTTTGCCCCTGCCATTCCGATGAAATTCGGTTATGCAGCAAGGAGAACCCCGCGTTGGCGGGGGCGTCGATTGTTGCAGAAGCGCGGCACTCGTCCAGTTTTCGTCAAGGTGCCGCTCCCTAAAGGGTCTTTGACGGTTGCTGAAACGGGACAGTCGGAGATTTTCTATAGTCGGGAGCCGGGGATTCATCCGGCCACGACAGGTCCTGCGCCGTGCTTGCCCCACGGCGTTGTTTGACGAGCGACGCGAGCCCCGCCGGGTTCTTGGTCCCAAGCGAGCTTGCGTGTTCGTTGGTCCAGGCCGGGGCGGCCATATCTGCAGGACGCGCCATAAGCGCATAAGCGGACGCCATTAGAGCGGACGGAGGAGAAGACAGGATGACGATCAACCTCTCGATTCCCATGACCCACGAGCTGAAGCCGCGGATCACCGTCGTCGGTGTTGGTGGCGCTGGTGGTAATGCCCTGAACAACATGATCACCTCGCATCTCGAAGGCGTGGAGTTCATGGCCTGCAACACCGACGCGCAGGCGCTGGCGAACTGCCTGCCCGAGCGCAAGGTGCAGCTTGGTGTGACGCTGACGCACGGCCTTGGGGCCGGCGCGCGTCCCGAGGTCGGCCGCGCTGCAGCCGAGGAGGCGCTGGACGAGATCTTGGAGCAGCTCCAGGGCAGCCACATGGTCTTCATCACCGCCGGCATGGGCGGTGGCACCGGCACCGGTGCGGCACCGGTGATCGCGCGCGCCGTTCGTGAGCAGGGCATCCTTACCGTGGCGGTCGTCACCAAGCCCTTCCAGTTCGAGGGCTCGCACCGGATGCGCCTGGCCGAGAGCGGCCTCAGCGAGCTGCAGAAATATGTCGACACGCTGATCGTCATTCCGAACCAGAATCTCTTCCGCATGGCCAATGAGCGGACAACGTTCGCCGAGGCCTTCAAGATGGCCGATCAGGTCCTGCACATGGGCGTGCGTGGCGTTACCGACCTCATGATCATGCCGGGTCTGATCAACCTGGACTTCGCCGATATCCGCACCGTGATGAGCGAGATGGGCAAGGCCATGATGGGCACGGGCGAGGCCGACGGCGATCGCCGCGCCATCGACGCTGCCGAAGCCGCCATCTCGAACCCGCTTTTGGACGAGGTATCGATGCAGGGTGCCCGTGGCGTCCTCATCAATATCACCGGCGGCAGCGACATGACCCTCTACGAGGTCGATGCGGCGGCCAATCGTATCCGCGAGGAAGTCGACCAGGACGCCAATATCATCTTCGGCTCGACCTTCGACAGTTCGCTCGAGGGCAGTATGCGCGTCTCGGTGGTGGCGACCGGCATCGATGCCCACGTGCCCGAGGCCGTCGAACTGGCCTACCCTCAGGCCGCCCAGACGCCGAACATGCCGGAGGCGGCGCCGATGCCGACGTTCCGCTTCAACGCCCGCGCGGTCAGCCCGCAGCCGGCTCCCGTTTCGGCGCAGCGGCCGGCTGCCGCTAATCCGGGCCTGGCTTCGACCTTGCGCCAGCAGGCGCCGGCCGAGTTGCCGGCTGAGCCCTCCTCCTCGGGTCTGCCGAGCTTCGTGCCGCAGCCTGTCGGCGGTGACAACCGTCGGCACGAGAGCAGCGAGCGCGCACCCAATCTGTTCGATCGCATGAAGGGCCTGGCCTTCTCGCGCGGCGCAGCAGCGGCGGCACAGTCCGCCGAGGAGCCGAGCGAGGCAACCGTCAAGTCTTCCGTGCTCAATCCCGCTTCCGAGCGCGACGAGGATGACATGCCGGCCTTCCTGAAGCGCGAACGCATGTCGGTCTGATTAGCGTCGCAAAAGAGGCTATAGAGAACGTTGAGGGACGGGCCGGAGGGGTCCGTCCCTTTCGTCTTTCTACTCGGGCGCGCGAAGGCGCCTCCCGCTCGTCCTGATGTGCGCGATCCTGCCCTTTGCCCGGGCCGCCTTGGTTCACGAGGAATCTCGGTCATGAGCAAGTCGCCTTGCGTTCGCTGCACTTCCCGGCGATAGAAGGGCCATGGCTATCGGCCAGGCCCCGTGTGGTTTTGGCACCCGCCTTAGACCGAGAGAGAGGCGAGCCTCTCTGTCGCAACGGATAAAGGGTCGATGTCGCCGGATTCGCCTTTGCCGGAGCCGCCTCTGGAAGTCGAGCTGAAGCTGCGGTCGACCGAGGCCGGCATGGCGAGCCTTGCCACCTGCGAATTGCTGACGCGCCATAGCCGTACGCCACTCAAGCGGGGCAAGCTCAAGAGTATCTATTTCGATACGCCGGATTTTCGGCTGGCGCAGCAGGGTCTGGCGCTCAGGATCCGCAAGGACGGCCGCCGCCTGATCCAGACCGTCAAGGGCGAGGCGATCACAAGCTCGATCGCGAAAGATCGGCCGGAATGGGAAGTCGATCTTAAGGAAGCAAGACCCGACCTCAAGGCCTTCGGCGACGGGACTCTGCTCGATCGGGTGGGTGTGGTTCTTCCCGAGGAACTGGAAGCGCTCTTCGAGTCGGTGGTCGAGCGCTCTCGTACCTTGCTTGACTGGACCGACCAGGCTGGGCGGGGTGCCGTGATCGAGGTCGCCTTCGACAACGGCAGCATCGTCGGCAAGGGCCGACGCCAGGTCTTTAGTGAGCTGGAGCTGGAGCTCAAGGAAGGCAGCTCTCAGGCCCTCTACGAGTTGGCTGACGCCCTACGCGGTGTAGCCCCGCTGGCGATTGAGACGGTCTCGAAAGCGGGCAGGGGCTATGGCCTGGTCGCTGGTCTGACACCCGGTCCCCGCAAGGCTGGCAGCCCTGAGCTTGACCAGGACATGCAGGTGGAGGAGGGCATGCGGCGAATCTTTCGCAGCGCCCTTAGCCATTTGCTCGACAACGAGCAGTCGGCCGAAATTGGCCGTGATCCCGAAGGCGTGCATCAGATGCGCGTCGCCCTGCGTCGGCTACGTTCCGCCCTGACGATCTTCCAGCCGGCGATCGGCCAAGCGGCGGCACAGCGTTGGAACGAGGAATTCCGCTGGTTGATCGGTAGGCTGGGCCCTGCGCGCGATCTCGACGTGTTCGACAAAGACATGCTGGCGTCGATCGATTCCGGCGAGCCGGGCAAAGTGCCTTTGGCTACCCTCCAGGCACTGACGGCCGAGGCCCGCGGTAAGGCTTATGATCAGGTTCGCGCGACACTCAAAGGTGATCGCTATGCCGAGATGGCGCTGGGCTTCGCGCTCTGGGTCGAGCTGGCCAAATGGCGCGAGGAGGGCGGCGATCCAGCCGTTTTCGCGACGCCGCTTGGTGGCTTTGCCGTGGAGACGCTGGAAAAGCGCTATCGGCGTTTGTTGAAGCGCGGCCGGCATTTCGATCATCTGGGCGATGAGTCGCGTCACGAGATGCGCAAGACCTTGAAGAAGCTGCGCTACGGCGTCGAATATTTTGGCGGTCTCTTCGAGTCTGAGCAGATGCGGGCTTTCGCGCGCAAACTGGCCGATTTTCAAGACGAACTCGGCCATCTGAACGACGTGGCGGTAGCGGCGGGGTTGGCCCTTTCGCTCGCTGGGCGGCGGGACGGTCCCGGCGCTCGCCATGCGGCGATCGGTGCCGGCATCGTCGTCGGCTGGCACGCGGCCGCGGCGGACGGCCACAAGCGGCGAGCGAGTATCAATTGGCGCGCCTTCAGGCAGACGACGCCCTTCTGGCGGGAGGCTCGTTCTTGATCCGTGTGCTGGTCACGAATCTGAAGGGTGGCTGTGGCAAGACCACGATCGCGACCAATCTGGCGGGTGCCTTCGCCCGCGGCGGCCTCGCGACGGCGCTGGCCGACGTCGACCGGCAGCAATCCAGCCTCGAATGGCTGAAATTGCGGCCCGCCGAAGCGGCCGCCATCCAGGCGCTGGACTGGCGCAAATCGGTGAGCGACGAGTCGTCGGGTGTGCAGCGCCTGGTGATCGATGCACCGGCCAATCTCCGCATGAAGGAGGTCGAACTGCTGATTGCCCAGGCAGACATCGTCATCGTGCCGGTCCTCCCCTCGATCTTCGACGAGGGTAGCACGCGACGTTTCGTGCGCCGGCTGGACGAGATTAAGCCGATCCGCAAGGGTAAGAAGGGCGTGCTCCTGGTGGCGAACCGGCTGCGCAGCCGCAATCGGGCAACGCAGCGGCTGGAGATGTTCCTGGGCGAAATCGGCATGCCGGCGGTGGCAAGGTTGGCGGATCGGGCGCTTTATGCGGAGCTTGCGACGCAAGGCCTCACCGTTTTCGATCCACAAGCCGGCCGGGCATCCTTGCAAGGCGAGCAGATTAGGGCCGAATGGCGACCTCTTCTGCGCGCGATCGAGGACGAGGCATAACGCATCGATGGCGATGCCCGTATGGCGGCGATCCGTCGTCTTGAGTATGGTCGGCGGCAAGGTAAGGCAAAGCCCGGCGCCAGATGGGGGCAAGTGAACTATTCATGATTGAACGTTTGAGGGCGGACGCAAGGTCCGCCATCGTCGGCGAAACGGTGCGCCCGGCAAGGCGGGACGCGAAGCGCAACGGCTGGAACGGCACGCGCGGGAGGATCGCGGCTTCGCTCCTCGTCCTGACGCTTGCGGTGGCCGGTTGTACGAAAAAGGAGGCGCCCTATATCGAGCAACCCGTCGATGACCTCTACAACAAGGCGCAAGATCAGCTGCAGCAGGGCAATTATGCTGCGGCGGCATCTGCGTTCGAGGAAGTGGACCGGCAGCATCCTTATTCGGAATGGGCCACCCGCGCCCAGCTGATGTCGGCCTATGCCTATTACGAGGCCAACGATTACGATGCCTCGGTCGATGCGGCCCAGCGCTATATCGACCTGCATCCGGGCGCCCCGGACGTGGATTACGCCTATTATCTCATCGGCGTCGATTATTACGAGCGGATCTCGGACGTCCGGCGCGACCAGGAAATGACGCAGAAGGCTCGGGATGCCTTCAATGAGCTCATTCGCCGCTTCCCCGATTCTGATTATGCCCGCGATGCCAAGCTCAAGGTCGATCTGACGGAAGATCATCTTGCCGGCAAGGAGATGGCGATCGGGCGCTATTATCAGGATCGCGGCGAGTACGTGGCGGCCATCAACCGTTTTCGCGCCGTCCTCGAGGGCTATCAGACGACGACGCAGGTGCCCGAGGCGTTGATGCGTCTGGTCGAATGCTATCTGGCCTTGGGTGTCCGCAATGAAGCCCAGAACGCCGCGGCCGTGCTCGGCTACAATTTCCCCGAGACGGTCTGGTACGAGCGTGCCTATAGCCTCCTCCAGGGACAGAATCTTGAACCCAAGCGCGACCAGGGCTCGTGGCTCAGCCGGATCTTCTGATCCGGCCCGGGCATACCATCTCTGGTCCATGAGGGACCGCATCAGGCTTGCATTCATCGCGCCGCCCTTGCCGACCGGCCGAGGCTGCGCATGCTGAGAGGCCTCTCGATCCGTGACATCGTCCTGATCGATCGGCTGGATCTTTCCTTCGGCGCTGGCCTTTGCGTGCTCACGGGCGAAACCGGCGCCGGCAAGTCCATCGTCCTCGACGCGCTGGGCTTGGCGTTGGGGGGGCGGGCCGACCGGGCGCTGGTCCGCCCTGGAACCAGCCAGGGCGTGGTCACCGCGGCCTTCGAGCCGCCCGTCGACCATCCGCTCTGGGAAGCGCTCAAGGAGCAGGGCCAGGAGGAAGCCGCGAGCGAGGGGCAGGTGGTGCTGCGGCGGATCCTCACCGCTGACGGACGCAGCCGCGCCTTCGTCAATGACGAGCCGGTCTCGACCCAGTTTCTCCGCCGGCTGGGCCATTCGCTCATCGAGGTGCACGGCCAGAACGACCAGCACGAGCTGGCTTCGGGCAACCGACAGCGCTGGCTGCTCGATGCCTTCGCCGGTCAGGAGGCGCTGGTACGCCGAACCGAGGCCGCCTATGGGGCCTGGCAGGAAGCGGCGGCGGATCGGGCGCGCCAGCACGCCCTGCTCGTCGCCGCCCGCCAGGAGGAGGATTATCTTCGTCATCGCGAGGCCGAGCTGGCCGATCTTGCCGCCGTGCCGGGCGAGGAAGGCGAACTGGCCGAGCGGCGCCAGAAATTGATGAATCGCGAGAAGCTCATGGGTGGCCTTGCAGAAGCCCAAGCACTGCTGGTCGGCAATGGCGGCGCGCGCGAGCGCCTGACCACAGCCCTTCGACGCCTCGAGCGCCAGATGGAGCCGGAGACCTCGCTCGAGGGGGCCGCCGCCGCCCTGGCTCGCGCTCTGGTGGAGCTGGACGAGGCCGAAGCCGAGCTCGAGGCCGTGGTCCGCGAAGCCGAGGACGGCGGCGACACGCTGGACGCGGTGGAAGGGCGCCTCTTCGCGTTGCGCGATGCCGCGCGCAAGCACCGCGTCGCGGCCGACGAACTGCCGGCATTGCTGGCCAAGACGCAAGCGCTCCTCGCCGGCATCGACCATGGCAGCGAGGAGCTCCTGGCGGCGGATCGTCTCGTGGCCGAACGCGAGGCCACCTATCTCGATCTGGCTCGGCACCTCAGTCAGGGCCGCGCACAGGCCGCCGAACGCCTGGCCCAGGCCGTCATGGCCGAACTCGCGCCGTTGAAACTCGAACGCACCCGCTTCAAGGTGGCCCTCCTGCCGCTGGAGCCCGCCGATATCGGGCCGGCCGGCCTCGAGCGCGTCGCCTTCGAGATCAGTACCAATCCTGGCTCGCCATTCGGACCTCTGGGCAAGATCGCCTCGGGCGGCGAACTCTCCCGCATCATGCTGGCGCTCAAGGTCGTCCTGGCCAAGCTCGGCACCGCGCCGACCATGATCTTCGACGAGGTCGATGCCGGCATCGGCGGTGCCGTCGCCGACGCCGTTGGCCAGCGGCTCAGCCGGTTGGCGGAGGAGCGCCAGATCCTGGTCGTCACCCACGCCCCCCAGGTGGCGGCTCGCGGCGGCCTGCACCTGACCGTCGCCAAGGAAAACCTCGTCGACGGCAACGTGCGCGTCCTCGTCCGCACCCTCGCCCCGGCCGAGCGACCAGCCGAAATCGCCCGCATGCTGGCCGGCGCCCGAATCACCGAAGCGGCCCTCGCAGCAGCCAATAGCCTGCTCGAACAGACGATAGCCCCGGCACAGCCCGAAACGACAACCAGCCCAAAGAAACCTCTCGCATCGCATTGAGGGCGGTTTGGATGAGGATGCCTCCGGCGGCCAGGGGGCACCGCCCCCTGGACCCGGGTTGGTGCGGGGTTGTTGGTGCGGGTGAGGAATGAGTCTTACCCGGCCACCATCACGAGGGCGGGCCGGTCCCGTAGCGGCCGATCTTCCTCGCACCCTGCAAGCGTATCGCCGCCTGCATGCTCTCCGCCGGCCGCTCGTGCCAGTACCGCGCCACACCTCGCGCCACCGCCTCCAGGCGCAACGCCGGCAAGGCGTTCGGACCAAGGCCCGTACCCATCCGCTCCGCTTCCGACGCCAGCTTGTCCGCCAGCCGGTTCAACTCAGCCCGGTTGTCCCGCGCCACCCGGCGCAGATCGGCCAGGGCCAGCGCTTCCGCTTCCTCCCGGTGCTCGGGTATCGCCGCGCAATGGCTCCAGTCGCCCGGCGGCTGGCGCGGCTCGGCCGGCGGTGCGGCCTCGCGACGCTCGGGCCTGGGCTGCGTCTCGCGCGCGGCGGCCTCGGCCCGGGCGACGAAGCGCTCGGCCATGCTCCGCGCCGGATCGCGGCCCCTGTTCTGCTCATGGAGGACGAACATGGCGACCCGCATGTCGCCCGTCTCCAGACCCATCTCCAGGATGGAGAGCGCCAGGGGTGCCAGCCGGGCGATGCGCTCCTCATAAGGGAGCGATGCCACCGCGCTGTAATGCCGAAGCAGCTCCTGGAATTCCTCATCCCGGAGCAGCTTCTCGACTTCCATGACGGGCACGCGATTGACGAGCGCCATCTCCTGGGCGGTACGTCCGGCCGCCATGGCCTGGGCCGTGCGCCGGCGGTCGCGCCTGGCCCAGAAGGGATAGCGGCGCCGTGGCGGCTTGGTGGCGAGGCGATCGGTCCAGTCCATGGGGTCTACTGTACAAGGAATATAGTCCTTGAGCAACCGGTCTCATGCGCTGCCCGCTGTCCGCCCCACCCCATCGCCCCCCAGGTCCAGGAGGCGGTGCCTCCTGGTCGCCGAAGGCCCTCCTAGCCGTGGCTTTCCGCATAATGGTCTTCGATGACTTTCCAGGCTTCCTCGGCGCTTTCGACGAAGCTGAAGATGGAGAGGTCAGCTTCGTTGATCATGCCGTATTCGACCATGGCCTCGAAATCGATGACCTTGGTCCAGTAGGCGCGATCGAAGAGCAGGACGGGGAGGGGGCGGGCCTTGCCGGTCTGGATGAGGCAAAGGGTTTCGAAGAGTTCGTCCATGGTGCCGAAGCCACCAGGGAAGGCGACAAGGGCTCGCGCCCGGGTCAGGAGATGCATTTTGCGCATCGAGAAATAGTGGAACTGGAAGCAGAGTTCCGGGGTGACGAAGGGGTTGGGTGCCTGTTCGTGCGGCAGGACGATATTATGGCCGATGCTGACGCCGCCTGCGAGGGCGGCCCCTTCATTGGCGGCCTGCATGATGCCCGGACCGCCGCCAGTGACGATGACGTAGCGTTGCCGGCCGTTTTCGTCGCGCGATTGCGAGACCAGGCGGGCGAAGTCGCGGGCACGGTCGTAATTATGCGCGAGGGCTTCGGCACGCCTTGCCGCGGCTGCGGCGTGACGGAGCCGCAAATCGTCGGGTGCCGCCTCGGCCTGAGCGGCGGCTTCCTGCCGGCGGGCGCGGGCCTGGGCCGGCTCATGAATGCGCGCGCTGCCGAACACGACGATCGTCGAGGTTATGCCCTGGGCCTGCAACTCGAGCTCGGGTTTGAGGAGCTCCAATTGCACACGGACGGGCCGTAATTCGTCGCGCAATAGAAATTCGGGATCGGCGAACGCCAGCTTATAAGTGGGCGCGCGGGTCTGCGGCGTATCGAGTTGTTGCTTGGCTCGGCCGGCATCCTCGCGAGCGGAGGGCAGGTTGATATGCCGATGATCGTCAGAGATGGGCAAAAGAACGGTCCGTGTTTGGGGGCGGATACGCCGCTGATCCCGGAGCAGCGGTAGCCTTGGCTGATTCGTCAGGAACGTAGAGAGGACGGAGATCAGGTTACTGCCAGAAATCTACCAGAAAGTTACCGCCGGCACGATCTCCGGTCCTGCGGTAAGGGCGCGGACACACGTCGTTGCTGTAGCCAGGCGCCCGCAAGGCGATGCCATTCAGGGGGCGGCGTCCCCCGGGTGTGGGAAACGACATGGAGCCTCAGCGATGTTGTCGCTGAGGCTCCATGTCGGCGTCGGTGATGAGGCGGAAGGGCGGCCGATCAGGCGGCCATGGTCTTCACACCGTCGAAATTGGCGCTCGCACGCTTGACGAAGAGATCGACGACGTCGTTTTGCGCCTTCATCCCCATGTCCATGGCTTCCTTGACATCGGCAAGCGCCTTTTCGATCGCGGCCTTGGCGTCGTCGACATAGGACTGGGGCAGCTTCTTGCCGTCGAAGCCCTTCATGAGGGCCTCAGCCTTGGCGAAGCTTTCCTTGACGGTCTCGACCTGACGTTTGGCCAGGGTCTGGGAGAAGTCGAACATAATCTTCTGCGCGGCAACGCAGGTTTCGATGTTCGACTTATAGAGTGCCAGGACCGATTCAATGTCGAACTTCGGTGCGTAGGAAGGATTGTTGATTGTGGCCACGAGAGGCTCCGGAGATTTTGGTTGATCGTTTGCTGCGATGCACAAACAGGTATGACCGTTTCCTGATAGGTGCAAGATATATGATGCGTTGCAGCATGAAGGTGTTCCGTCAGGCCTAGCTGGCGAACGCGGGCCTCGCCCTGTGATAAAAGATGAAAACATCGATTCATGCATCAATATGTCGCATACGACATATTCGCGCGGCGCACGCATCTGGACCTTCGCCGGGATTGCTCTATCCCCATGCAGGAACGATGTCGGGAGTGATGCATTGGTCCACACTATTTACGGCCTCAAAGGCTACACCATCGGTGCCGCCGATGGTGACATCGGCAGCGTCAGCGATGCGCTGTTTGACGACCAGACCTCCCTCATCCGCTGGTGGGTTGTCGACACGGGCCACTGGCTGCCGGGGCGCAAGGTACTATTGCCGCCCGCCGCCTTTAGTCCACCCGACGATGCGAGCAAGCGGCTGCCGACTTCGCTGACCAAGGCGCAGATCGAGGCCAGCCCTGACATCCTGACGGACAAGCCCGTCGACCGGCAGATCGAGGAGGCGATCAGCCGCCATTACGCCTGGGACCCCTACAGCATTGGCGACGTCCCGGCCTTTATTGCTCCCTGGGGCACGGCTGCGATCGGCGCCATCACGCCCGAGCATGACGAGAAGGATGCCGTGGCACAGGAGCTGGAAGTGGAAGCCGGCGAGAATGTCGATCCACATTTGCGGAGCGCGGCGGCGATCCTTGGCTATTACGTCAACGCGGCCGATGGCGAATTCGGCCATGTCGAGGACCTGGTCGTGGCCGACGGTCTGAACCGCCTGACCCACGTCGTCGTCGATACACGCAACTGGCTGCCGGGCCGCAAGGTCGTCCTACCCATCAAGAAGTTCAAGGCTGTGGACTGGTTCGAGCAGACGATCGCCACCGAGTTCACCCGCCAGCAGATCGAGAACGGTCCCGAGTTCGACCCCGGCAAGCCTCTCGACGAGGCCGACGCCGAGAAGGCCGATCATGTGGGCTACTGGCGCCTCTGAGCCCCTGCTCAAGCAGCCCCGAGGGGCGGTAGCCGTCGAACCCCGGCTCAGCGCACGGGGATGCCGGCGTGGGCCAAAGTGGCGAGGCTGGCGTCGACGACCGGCTTGCTGCGCGGGTTTGGCGGGGTCTGCATGCAGACGGGCCCTGCTTCCTGCACGGCATAGCTGATGGCGGCATTCTGCGCACTGGTGAGCGAGCCCGCCCGGGAATAGGGCGTGGCCAGGTCAAGGGCGCTGCTATAGGCGGCACAGGCGTCAGTGATGCTGGTGCCGGGCGGCAGCGGCGAGGTGAGATTGGCGGTGCGCCGGCCGGCGATGGTGCCCGAGGAAAGGTTGCCGTTGCTCGGCTCTTCGCTCGAGCAGGCGGCCAGGCAGAGGGCGGCCAGGAGCATCGCCCGACCGGGCATTCGGTTCGCCAATGCCATTTTCAGTCGCCCGCCGGGCCGCCGGCGCGCTGGCGTTTCTGACTTTTGGCCATGCGGCGCTTTTCCTCGCGCAGATTGCGCTTTTGCGGTTTGAGATAGGTGGCGTCGTCGCGGCGCACGAGGGGTGTTCCTCCCTTGGTGGCGGGCAGGCCAAGCTCGCCCTCTTCCAGGCGACGGATCTCGTCGCGAATAGCGGCGGCCTCCTCGAATTCGAGATTGGCGGCTGCCTCCCGCATCTTTTTCTCCAACTCGCCTACGTAGGCCTGGAGGGTCATGCCATTCATCGATTGCGGCGCGTCTTCGCCAAGATCGACGGTGACATAGTCGCGCTCGGCCACCGATTGAAGAATGTCATTTATCCTGGTGCGCACGCTCGTGGGCGTGATGCCGTGCGCCTCGTTCCAGGCCGTCTGCTTGGCGCGGCGGCGCTCCGTCTCGTCCATGGCTGCCTTTAGGCTGCGTGTCATCGTATCGGCATAGAGGATGACGCGGCCCTCGGCGTTACGCGCCGCCCGGCCGATGGTCTGGACCAGCGATGTCTCGGAGCGGAGATAGCCCTCCTTGTCGGCATCCAGGATGGCAACCAGGCCGCATTCGGGAATGTCCAGGCCCTCGCGCAGGAGATTGATGCCGATCAGGATGTCGAACTTGCCGAGCCTGAGGTCGCGGATGATTTCGATGCGCTCCAGCGTGTCGATGTCGGAATGGAGGTAGCGGACGCGCACCCCCTGTTCGTGGAGATATTCGGTGAGATCCTCGGCCATGCGCTTGGTCAAGGTCGTAACCAGGACGCGATAGCCTTTCTCGTGCGCCGTCCGGCATTCGGCCAGCAGATCGTCCACCTGGTGCTCGACGGGGCGCACCTCGACCAGGGGGTCGACGAGGCCGGTCGGCCGGATCACCTGCTCGACGAAAACGCCACCGGTCTGGGCCAGTTCCCAGGGGCCGGGTGTCGCGGAAACGAGGATGGTTTGCGGTCGCATCGCGTCCCACTCCTCGAACTTGAGCGGTCGGTTATCGATGCAGCAGGGCAGGCGGAAGCCGAATTCCGAGAGAGTCGATTTACGCTGGAAGTCGCCTTTGTACATGCCGCCTACCTGCGGCACGGCCACATGGCTCTCGTCGACGAAGAGAAGCGCATGGGGCGGGATATACTCAAAGAGCGTGGGCGGCGGCTCGCCCGGCTTGCGGCCGGTTAGAAGTCGCGAATAGTTCTCGATCCCCGAGCATGAGCCGGTGGTCAAGATCATCTCGATGTCAGAGGTTGTGCGCTGCTCCAACCGCTCCGCCTCCAGCAGCTTGCCGGCGTTGCGGAACTCCTCCAGCCGTTCCTTCAGCTCCTTCTTCATGGCCTCGACCGTGTCGCGCAGCGTGGGCCTTGGCGTTACATAGTGGCTGTTGGGATAGAGGCGGATCTGCTCGAGCTTGCCCTGGCGCTGCCCGGTCAGGGGATCGAATTCGAAGATGGTCTCGATCTCGTCGCCGAACATCGAGATCCGCCAGGCGCGGTCTTCCATGTGAGCCGGGAAGATCTCGATGACGTCGCCCTTGGCGCGAAACGACCCGCGGGCGAAGTCGATCTCGTTGCGGCGATATTGCAGCTCGACCAGAGCGCGCAAGAGCTTCTGGCGCTCGACCGTCTGGCCGGCCTTGAGGTTGAGCGTCATGCGCGCATAGGTCTCGGGCGAGCCGATACCGTAGATGCAGGAGACCGAGGCCACGATGATGACGTCGTCGCGCTCGAACAAAGCGCGCGTCGCCGAGTGGCGCATGCGGTCGATCTGCTCGTTGATCGCGCTCGTCTTCTCGATATAGGTGTCCGAGCGCGGCACGTAGGCCTCGGGCTGGTAATAGTCGTAATAGCTGACGAAATACTCGACCGAATTGTTGGGGAAGAAGGATTTCATCTCCCCATAGAGCTGGGCCGCCAGGATCTTGTTGGGAGCCAGGATGATGGCCGGCCGCTGCAGATTCTGGATGACGTGCGCCATCGTGAAGGTCTTGCCCGAGCCGGTGACGCCTAGGAGCACCTGCTCGCGTTCGCCGCGCCTCAGGCCTTCGGTCAACTCGGCTATCGCCTGCGGCTGGTCGCCGGCCGGCTCATAGTCGGAGACGATCTCGAAAGCGCGGCCGCCTTCCGGGCGGTCGCTCGCATCGGCGGCGCTGGCCAGCGAACGGAGCTGATCAAGGACAAGGCTGGTTTCGGGCTGTTCGCTCATGGGTTTCCAAAAAGGAGTGCGACGGCCTGCGGCTCTCCAAGATGATAGCACCTAAGCCCGCGAACAAGTGTGCGTTACGGCAAAGCCCTCATACTGGACGTGGCCATCGCCCGCATGCTTCAAGGAAGCTCGCTCGATCGCCCTCTTATGTTCAAGGATAGTCGGCCGGTGCTTGCGCGCGAACGGCTGGTGCCTATGATCGTCGCCTGCGGGCTCTTCATGGAGAGCCTCGATTCGACGGTCCTGGCCACGGCTCTGCCCTCGATCTCGCAGTCGCTGCAAGTTCCTCCCTTGCAGCTCAATCTCGCGATCACCGCCTATCTCTTCAGTCTTGCCGTCTTCATCCCGATCAGCGGCTGGGTCGCCGACCGGTTCGGCGCCAAGAACGTCTTTCGCGCTGCCATCCTGGTCTTCATCATGGGCTCGGTCGTCTGCGGTATGACCGATTCGCTGCTGGGTTTCGTTCTGGCCCGGATCTTCCAGGGCATGGGTGGCGCCATGATGGTACCGGTCGGGCGCCTCGTCGTCCTGCGCACCGTGCCGCGCAATCAATTGGTCGGTGCGATGGCCTACCTGACCATCCCGGCCCTGATCGGCCCGGTCATCGGCCCGATGCTGGGCGGCTTCATCACCACCTACGCGTCGTGGCGCTGGATCTTCTGGATCAACGTGCCGATAGGCATCCTGGGCATCGCGCTCGCCACGCGCTTCTTCGAGCATATCAAAGAGCCCCACGTACCGCCTCTGGACTGGCTGGGCTTCGTCCTGAGCGGCTGCGGCCTCTCGGGCATCGTCTTCGGCTTCGAGACCGCCGGCCGCGGCCTCCTCCCGGATTGGCTGGTCCTGGTTCTCTTCGCCGTCGGTTTCTTGGGCGTCATCGCTTATTTCCTCCACGCCCGCGTCGTCGCCAACCCCATCCTCGATCTGGAGCTGCTGCGCCTGATGACCTTCAGGTCGGCCGTTGTGGGCGGAACCCTCTTCCGCATCGGCATCGGCGCCCTGCCGTTCCTCTTGCCGCTTCTCCTGCAACTGGGCTTCGGCCTGAACGCCTTCCAGTCGGGCCTCTTGACCTTCGCCTCGGCGGCCGGTGCCCTGACGATGAAGTTCTGCGCCGCCAGCCTCATCCGCCGGTTCGGCTTCAAGGCGATGCTGATCTTGACCTCGCTCATGGGCTCGCTCTCGATCGCCCTTTGCGCCGCCTTCACCGCCACCACGCCCAGTGCGGCCATCCTGTTCGTCCTGCTGGCGGGCGGCTTCTTCCGCTCGCTGCAATTCACCGGCCTCAACGTCATCGCCTATGCCGAGGTCGAGCCCGAGCGCATGAGCAAGGCCACCAGCTTCTATTCGACCATGCAGCAGCTCTCGATGAGCATGGGCGTCGGCACGGCTGCCTTGATCCTCCATCTCACCGTCGGCAATGGCGGTGGCTCCACCCTGGACCCCGCTTTGTTTCGCCCGGCCTTCCTGCTGGTCGGCCTCATCGCCTTCAGTTCGCTCTTCGTCTATCTGCGCCTGCCAGCCGGCGTGGCGGCCGATCTCCTCGCCGCCGCCCCCAAGCGTCCCGTCGGCCAGGTGCGCTGACCCCTTCGCGCGGCGAAACGCTGCCCTGATCAGATTTCCTCATCCCCATCCGTGAGGGCGGGTCCCGCCTCGGGAAGAAAATCGGCCGTCGCATCGTTCACCATGCCCTCGACGGCCGTGGCCGGATCGGCCGAGAAGGCGTTCATCAGCATGTTGCCTACCAGCATGCCGCCAGCGATACCCATGGCCGTCTGCAGGGCACCGCCAAGAAAGCCGCCGCCGCCTGGACGCACACCGCTCAGCGGGCCTTGTGCCACGGGCTGCGCGCGGGGCACCTGGCCGCCGCCGAACAGGCCGGAGAGGAAGCCGCCGCCGGCCGGCCGCTGGGTCAACTCACCCTCGAGCTGCGCGATCCTCGCCTGGGCGGTGGCCAGTGCGTGCTCCTGCACCAAAATGGCCTGCCATGTAATAGGAGCTCTCGGGCTGGCGCGCCACATGAGCGCGGATCAGTCGATCGGCCTCCGTATCGCGCGGCGTCGCCTGTAACTCCGGGTTCGACAGCTTGCCGAACAGCTCGTCGACGACCTGGCGTTCCTTCTGATCCATGGCTTCACGTTCCGTTTTTGTCATTCAAGGAGATCCGGAAATCGTGTGCGTCCCCTGGCGCGACAAAGGAAAGTTTGGCTAGAAGCGGGACCTGCCGCCAAGCTTAACCGTTTACTCACCCGAGTTTCCCATAATCGACCGAGCCGCCTAGGATTTTAAGGTTCGAGAATGATTTCATCCTTGCCCATCAAGGCGATCATGGCTGCCTCCAGCCAGTTCGAGTTCCTGGCCTCCGTCCGGCTGCCCAATCCGCGCGCCGTCATCAGCGAGGCCGCTCGGCTCGTCGCCATTGAAGGCCTGCCCGGCCGCCTGGCCTGGCTGCGCGCGGCAGCCTCGCAGGTGGCCAGCCTGCCGGGGGACAACAACCAACAGGCCTTGCAAGTAGCTCTCGACCTTCTTGCTCAACTCATGCTGGCTGACGGCCAGATCTCGGCGAGCGAGCACGGGTCGATCAAGGTGAACGCGCGACCCATGCCGGGCCCCGCCACGATGATTGCAGCCTGACCGCTGAGGCCCCGGGGTGCCTCGACAAGGCATCGCGCCGGCCGTTGCAAGAATCCGGCGAGGCCGCCTTCCTGTTTTACGAAGATCGGTTCCCTTCCAGCGGTGCCGCGCGCTAGGCTCGCATGGTCGAGAGCATGAAAGGGCATGGTGGATGAGCTGGACGATGGACCGCCGGCGGGCGTTGGGTGCAAGTGTGGCGACCGTCGCGGGCCTGGCGTTGCCCGGCAGGGCACGTGCCGAGGGGCCGTTGAAGGCCGGGTGGGTCTATGTCGGGCCGGTCGGCGACTACGGCTACAGCTATCAGCATGACCAGGGCCGCCTGGCCGCTCAGTCGCATTTCGGCGACAAGATCCAGACCAGCTTCGTTGAGAATGTCAGCGAGGGTCCCGATGCCGAACGCGTCATCCGGCAACTCGCGACCACCGGCAACGATATCGTCTTTGCGACCTCGTTCGGCTTCATGAATGGGGTGGAGAAGGTGGCGCGCAGCCTGCCCGCCAAAAAGTTCGAGCATGCGACGGGCTATAAGCGGCTGGCCAATCTCGCGACCTATGATGCGCGATTCTACGAGGGCCGCGCGGTGATCGGCACGATCGCCGGTCATCTCACGAAGACCAAGAAGATCGGCTATATCGGCTCGTTTCCGATCCCCGAGGTCGTGCAGGGTATCAACAGCTTCACGCTGGCCATGCAGAAGGTCAACCCTGAGGCGACGGTGAGCGTCATCTGGGTGAATAGCTGGTATGATCCAGGCAAGGAGGCCGACGCGGCCAAGGCGCATTTCGACCAGGGGGCGGACATCATCGTCCAGCACACCGACAGCCCGGCCGCCCTACAGGTCGCCGAGCAGCGCGGCCTGATGGGCTTTGGCCAGTCTTCCGACATGCGTAAGTTCGCGCCCAACTGCCAGCTCTCGGCCATCGTCGATAACTGGTCAGCCTATTATATTCGCCGGCTGGGCCAGGTCATGGATGGCAGCTGGACCAGCGGTGCCGTCTGGATGGGCCTGGATACCGGCAATGTCGAGATCGCTCCCTACGGACCCAAGGTGACGCCGGAGGCGGCATCGGCGGCCGATCAGATCAAGGGGGCTATCATCGCCAAGAAGCTCCATCCCTTCACGGGCCCGATCGTCGATCAGAAAGGCACGCAGCATGCGGCGGCCGGCGAGACGCTAAGCGACGAGGCGCTGAGCAAGATGGACTGGTACGTGCCGGGCGTTCACGCCTGAGCAAAGGCGGCCTGCCGGCATCGGCTCGCGGTGTGAGCCTGGCCATGTCGAGCATGATCGATGGTGCTTCGTCCGGGCGAATCCTGTCCAAAGAGCGCCATCGCCGCGAACGCCGATAGCCCCGGTCGGCCGCGCTTGCGCCCCTGCGACGGCCAAGGGTTCAAGATCCTGGCTGGCGCCAATACGGTGGACGATCCGACGAGCTGGCTCCGGTGCTCACAGTGCAGCTATCCAGACTGCCGGCCGCGCTGTCCGGGGCGGGCCCTGGCGGTCCGCCTATTTTCGCCGAACGTCTTCGAGGAAGATCGAGGTCACCTTGTCGAGTGCAGCCACTTCCTGGGTGATGCCGTCGCCCAGTGCCGTCAGCGACTTTGCCGCTTCCTGGGTCCGCTCCGACATGGCCAGCAGGCTCTCGATGGCCTGGCGCGCCTCCTTGGTGGACCCTGACTGATTCTCGACCGCGCCGGAGATGGCATCGGTGGCGGCGCGAAGTCGCACTGTCTCCCGTTCCATCTCGGTGATGGCGGCCATGACCGTGTCGGTGTGTCGGCCCACCTGGGCTATTCGGCTGGCGATGTCGCCGGTAGCCGTCGCGGTCTGTGCCGCCAGCGCCTTGACCTCGGCGGCGACGACGGCAAAACCGCGCCCGGCCTCGCCGGCACGCGCCGCCTCGATCGTCGCGTTCAGTGCCAGAAGATTGGTCTGCTCGGCGACGCTGCGGATCAGGTCGGTCACCGTATTGATGTCGTTGGCGGCGGCCTTGAGGTCGGCGACATGGCGGTTGGTGGCGGCGACGCTTTCCTGCGTCTTGTCGGCGACGTTGGCGACGTCGCCGCCGTGACGGGCGATAAGGTCGGTCGTATCGGCCAGGCGGCGCGAGGCCTCGGCGGCATTGCGCGCCTGGCTGGCGGCATCCGTCGAGGCATCGTCCAGGATCGAGGCGGTCTGGCCGAGCTCAGGCACGGTCTGGCCCAGCGACTGGACGGCGCCCTTGACCTCGCGCTCGAAGCGATCGGCCGTGCGGACCTCCTGGGTCGCTACCGACCAGGTCAGCAGGAGCGCCTTGTAGGCACCCTTGACCATGAGGGCGGTAACGAAGAGATCGAGATAATCCTGGCCCAGCTTGATACGCGCCCGATGTGGCAGGTTCGCCGGGTCCGCCAGCATGGCGCGCTGATGGGCGGGGTGGCGATGGAAGACGTCGATGCAGGAGCCGACGATCCTGTCGGAGGTCACCGGCAAGAGATGCTCGATGCTCTTCAAGGTGTGCAGACTAGCGGCATTGGCATAGCGGATTACCAGCGTCTCGGCATCGCACACCATCACGTTGATGGGCGCCTGGTCGATGACCTGCAGGAAAAACCCTTGATCATCGATCCAGTCGATCGCTGCCGAAGCTGATGAGTGGGCTGTGCGTCTTGCCGCGGTGAGGCGTTCGAACATGGGATCTCGCTTCCGTCACGATGACCAAAGGCTACCCCGCAAACCTTAATCGCGGGTTAAGGGCGCTCTCCGGGCCAGTCTGCCTATTGCGTGGCGCGGAAGGACTGGCCGAGCGAGGCCGGGGTGGCGCTGCGCGCGCGCCGAAGCGAGATCAGGATGAGGACGAGGATGGTGACCAGATAGGGGGTCATGGCGAAGACCTGCGAGGGCAGCGCCAAAATGCCCATGTTCTGGGCATAGAGCTGGAGGATCGAGAGGCCGCCGAAGAGATAGGCGCCCAGGACAAGCCGGCCCGGACGCCATGAGGCGAAGACGACGAGTGCGAGCGCGATCCAGCCGCGGCCGGCAGTCATCGCCTCCGACCACATGGGGGTATAGGACAAAGAGAGGAAGGCGCCGGCAAGGCCGGCCATGGCGCCGCCAAAGAGGACGGCCAGATAGCGCGTCAGGATGACCGGGTGGCCCAGCGCGTGCGCCGAGCCGGCATCCTCGCCGCACGCGCGAAGGATGAGGCCGGCCCGTGTCCGGTTGAGAAAGAGCCCGGTCGCGAGGGCCAGGATCAGCGAGAGATAGACCAGCGCGTCGTGGGCGAAGAGGAGGGGGCCAACGACCGGCAGGTCGGACAGGCCCGGCACATCGAGATGCGGCAGGCGTTCGACCGGCATGCCGACGAAGCCGGCGCCGATAAGGGCGGCGGCGCCGGTACCAAGGATCGTGAGTGCCAGACCCGAGGCGACCTGATTGGCCATGAGCGTCAAGGTGAGAAAGGCAAAGCCCAGGGCCAGGATCGCCGAGGCCAGCATGGCGGCGCCGACGCCGGAGATGGCCGAGCCCGTCGTGACCGTGACGGCAAAGCCGGTGACGGCACCTACCAGCATCATTCCCTCCACCCCCAGATTGAGGACGCCCGCGCGCTCGCTGACGAGCTCGCCCAGGGCCGCCAGAAGCAAGGGCGTGGCTGCGGGAATGACGGCGATCAGAAAGGCGGTCACCTGATCCATCAGGCGGTCTCCGTCGTCGCGCGCTGCCGTGCGGCCCCTAGGCTCCCGGGCTCGGCCAGCCGCCGCAACCGGTAGCGGACGAGGATGTCCGCTCCCAGGAGGTAGAAGAGGAGGAGGCCCTGGAAGACGCCGGTGGCGGCACGCGGCACGCCGACGGCGATCTGCGCGTTCTCGCCGCCGATGACGGAAAGCGCCAGCGCCAGGGAGGCCAGGAGAATGCCGAAGGGATGCAGGCGGCCGAGGAAGGCCACCGTGATGGCGGTGAAGCCATAGCCCTGACTGATGACGGGGACGAGCTGGCCCAGCGGGCCCGCCACCTCGAGCGCGCCGGCAAGGCCGGCCAGCCCCCCCGAGAGGAGGAGGGAGATCCAGATCAGCCGCGCGCGCCCGAAGCCCGCATAGCGGGCGGCCAGCGGGGCCAGACCCATGACGCGGAGCTGGAAGCCCAAGAGGCTCTGGCGCTGCACCAGCCAGGCGACGGCCACGATGAGCAGGGCCAGGACGACCCCCAGATTGAGGCGCGTGTTGGCGAGTATGACGGGGACGGCCGCACTCTGGTCGAACATGATGGTCTGGGGAAAATTGAAGCCAGCCGGGTCCTTCCAAGGCCCGTAGACGAGAAAGCTCAAAAAGAGGGTCGCCACGTAGGTCAGCATGAGGCTGACCAGGATCTCGCTGACCTCGAGCCTGGCCCTGAGGAAGGCCGGCAGGGCGGCCCAGCCCATGCCCGCCAGGATCGCCGCCAGCAGCATCAAGGGCAGTTCGAAGGTAGCCTCGCTGCCGGCGAACTGGAGGGCGACGCCGGCAGCGGCGATGGCACCCATGGTGAACTGGCCCTCGGCGCCGATATTCCAGACATTGGCGCGAAAGCCGAAGGAGAGGCCGACCGCGATCAGCGCCAGCGGGGTGCCCTTGAGCGCCAGCTCGGCCAGGCCATAGGTCGTGGCGAGCGGGCTGATGAAATAGGCCTCGAGGCTGGCCAGCGGATCGCGGCCGATGGCGGCGAAGAGGACGGCACCCGTGAGCACGGTAAGGAGGATTGCCAAAATCGGGCTGCCCCAGAGCCAGAGGCGTGAGGGCCGGGGCCGGGGTTCAAGTCTAAGCCGCAACGGGTGCCTCGCTTCGTCCATCCGTGGAAAGGGCCCCGTGCGCGCCGCCCATGAGGAGGCCCAGCCGTTCCCGATCTGCCTGGTCGCGGGGCAAAGCGGGGCTGAGGCTGCCCTCGTTCAAGACCGCGACGCGGTCGGCCAGGGTCAGGATCTCGTCCAGGTCCTGGCTGAGGAGGAGAATGGCGGCACCGTTCTCGGCCAGCTCGATCAAAGCGCGGTGGATGGCGGCGGCGGCGGCGGCATCGACGCCCCAGGTCGGCTGGGCGACGATCAGGACGGCCGGGTCCTGGCCGATCTCCCGGCCCATGATGAATTTTTGCAGATTGCCGCCCGAGAGGCTGGCGGCCGGTGCCCCGGGCCCGCCGCAGCGCACGTCGAAGGCCTGGATCACCGCCTCGGCATAAAGCCGCGCGCGGCCATGCCTGAGCCAGCCGCGCGCGGCCAGCGCCGCCCGCTGCCAGGCGCCCAGGATGGCGTTGTCGACAAGGCTCATCGGCCCGACGGCGCCATGCCCGTTGCGCTCCTCGGGCACATAGGCCTGGCCCAGCCGGCGACGGCTGGTCGGTCCGAGCTGGCCGACGGGAGCGCCATCCAGGAGGATCATGCCCGGCCTCGGCGAGCGTCGCTCGCCCGAGAGCGCGGCCAGCAGTTCGGCCTGGCCATTGCCGGCAATTCCGGCAATGCCGACGATCTCGCCGCCATGGACGGCAAGGTCGATCGCCTTGAGTGCCACACCGTGCGTGCCCTGGCCCGGCAGGTCGAGACCCCGGACTTCCAGTCGTGCCGGCCCCTGGCTAGGCACCGCGGCTCGGACCGATTCCACCAGTTCGGTGCCAACCATGAGGGCCGCGATCTCGCGCGCGCTCCGCTCGCGCGGGTCCAGCCGCTCGACGACCCGTCCGCGTCGCAGCACGGTGGCGCTGCTGCAGAGCGCGCGCACCTCCTCCAGCTTGTGGCTGATATAGAGGATCGAGCAGCCGTCGGCGGCGATCCTGCGCAGCGTGTCGAAGAGGGTTTGCACCTCCTGCGGAGTCAGGACCGAGGTGGGCTCGTCCATGATGAGCAGGCTGGGCTCCGCCAGGAGCGCGCGGACGATCTCGATGCGCTGGCGCTCGCCGGTCGAGAGATCGGCCACCCGTTGGTTCGGATCGAGCGGCAGGCCATAGGTCTTGGAGACCCGCCGGATGCGTTCCGCCAACGCGCGCGCCGGCTCCGGCCGGTCAAGGCCCAAGGCCACGTTCTCGAGCACGGTCAGGGGCTCGAAGAGCGAGAAATGCTGGAAGACCATGCCGATGCCCAACGCGCGCGCCGCCCGTGGGCTGTCGATCCGTACCTCACGGCCGTTCCAAAGGATGCTGCCGGCATCGGGCGCCAGCACACCATAGGCGATCTTGACCAGCGTCGACTTGCCAGCGCCGTTCTCCCCCAGGAGCGCCTGGATCTCGGAAGGCGCGATCTTGAGGTCAATGTCGGCATTGGCGGCAAAGCTGCCAAAGCTCTTGCTGATGCCGGCCATCTCCAGCCTCGCTGCCGCGCTCATGCCATGGCCTGCAGGCGAAGCTGGGCGGCCTTGGCCTCGAAGGCCAGGAGGAGCTGGGCGGCGGTGGAGGCGGCGATGACGGCTGGCTCCTTGCCGTTGATGCCGTTGATGCCGATCGGGCAGACGAGCCGTTCGATCTGCCTTAAGGCCAGGCCCCGCGCCTTGAGCTGGCGGCTGAACCGGGCACGCTTGGTCGCCGAGCCTATCAGCCCCAGCCAGGCCAGATCGCCCCGCTTGAGGCCGGCTTCGACAAGATCGAGGTCGAGCGGATGGCTATAGGTCATGATCAAGGCGTAGCCGCCCGGCGGCACGACGTCGATGGCATCGGCGGCCAAAGGGCAGAGGCGCCGTTCCACGTGCCGCTCGCGCAGACGCGCCAGTTCATCCTCGCGCTCGTCGACGACAATGACCCGGCAGGGCAGGGGTTCCAGGCTCAAGGCCAGCGCCCTGGCAACGTGGCCCGCGCCGAAAACGACGACTCGGGGCCAGGCCGCCTCGGCCGTGTCGACGCCCGCTTCCAGCGTCGCCGCATCTTCAGGCTGCAGCCGGACGAGGTCGATCTCCACCCGGCCGCCACAGCATTGGCCCAGCGACGGACCCAGGGCGAAGGCCAGTCGCGACGTGCCGATATCCTCCAGCAGCATCAGGCGGGCGGCCTCCAGCACGCGACGTTCGAGGTTGCCACCGCCGATCGTGCCCGCCTCGGCCTCCATCGCGATCGCCATGGCCGCCCCGGCCTCGCGCGGCGCTGACCCTTGGGCCAGCGCCACCCGCGCCAGGATGACGGGCCGCCCCGCTTTGAGCCATCGCAATGCCGCGCGCTCGGCGATCGTCACCCTGACGCCTCCTTGCGTAGTCGCTCGATGCTTCCGAGCACCCGCTCGGGCGTGGCCGGCGCGTCCAGACGTGGGCAGACGCGATGATCGGCCACGGCCGCCACGGCGTCCGAGAGGCTGTGGAAGACCGAGAGCGCCAGCATGAAAGGCGGCTCGCCCACCGCCTTGGAGCGATGGATCGTGGCCTCGCGGTTGGGTTCGTCCCAGAGCTCGATCTCGAAGACGGGCGGCCGATCGCTCGCGGTTGGGATCTTGTAGGTCGAAGGCGCGTGCGTGCGCAGCCGCCCCGCTTCGTCCCAGACCAGCTCCTCGGAGGTCAGCCACCCCATGCCCTGAACGAAACCACCCTCAATCTGCCCCTTGTCGATCGCCGGGTTCAAGGACGTACCGCAGTCATGCAGGATCTGTACCGCCAGGACCCGGTGCTCGCCCGTCAGGACATCGACGATCGTCTCGGCACAGGCGGCGCCATAGGCGAAATAATAGAAGGGACGGCCGCGCCCCTGCTCGCGGTCCCAATGGATCTTGGGCGTCTTGTAGAAGCCCGTGGCGGAGAGCGGCACGCGCCCCAGATAGGCACGGTGCACCAATTCTTCCCAGAAGATCTCGTTGCCCTTGACGACAACCCGGCCCGGAAGCCACTCGACCTCCTCGGCGCTGCTCTGATGCATCTCGGCCGTGAAGGCGATGAGCCGCTCCTTGAGCGTCCGCGCCGCCGCCAGCGCCGCCATGCCGTTCAGGTCCGAGCCCGACGAGGCGGCCGTGGCCGACGTGTTCGGTACCTTGCCCGTCGTCGTGGCCGAGAGGCGGATCCGTTCCAGGGGCAGGGCCAATTCCTGGGCCACCACCTGGGCCACCTTCAGATAGAGGCCCTGGCCCATCTCGATGCCGCCGTGATTGAGATGGACCGAGCCGTCCTTATAGATGTGGATGAGCGAGCCCGCCTGGTTGAAGGCTGTCATGGTGAAGGAGATGCCGAACTTGACGGGCGTCAGGGCAAGGCCGCGTTTTTGCCAGCGATGCGCTTCGTTCCAGGCACGGATCTCGACCCGGCGCTGTCGATATCTGCAGCTCTCGGCAAGCCGCTTCATCATGGCGGGCAGAATATTGTCCTCGACGCGCATGTGATAGGGCGTCAGGTCCCGCGCCTCGCCGCCATAGAGATTGCGCAGGCGGACGTCGAAGGGGTCCTGGCCGGTGGCAAAGGCGATCTCGTCGATCAGTCGCTCGGCCGCCAGCATGCCCTGCGGGCCGCCAAAGCCGCGAAAGGCCGTGTTCGAGACCGTGTTGGTTCGGCAAGGATAGCTCTGCAGCGCCACGTCCGGATAGAAATAGCCGTTATCGGCGTGGAAGAGGGCGCGGTCGTTGATCGGTCCCGATAGATCGGCCGACCAGCCGCAGCGCGAGATGAAATCCATGGCGACGGCCTGAATCTGGCCATCCGTCGAGAATCCCACCTCATAATCGACCATGAAATCATGCCGCTTGCCGGTCATGATCATGTCGTCATCGCGATCCGCCCGGCACTTGGCAGGCCGACCCGTCCTGGCCGCGACAACGGCGGCGCCACAGGCGAAGAGATTGGCCTGGCTTTCCTTTCCGCCAAAGGCGCCGCCCAGCCGCCTGACCTCTATCGTCACCGCCGCGGCGGGCAAGCCCAGGACGCGCGCTACCAGGTCCTGCGTCTCCGTCGGGTGCTGCGTCGAGGAATAGACGAGCATGTCGCCGTCCTCGCCAGGAAGCGCCAACGCGACTTGCCCCTCCAGATAGAAATGCTCCTGGCCACCCATTGCGAGGCGCCCTCGCCGACGCAGCGGCGCCCCCTCCAGGCCTGCCGCCGCGTCGCCTCGGCGCATGCTGAGCGGCGGCACGACGAAGTCGCCCGCGGCCTTCGCCGTGTCGACGTCCAGGACCGCCGGCAGGTCCTCGTAGACGATGCGTGCCAGCCGGGCAGCACGCCTTGCCGTCTTGATATCGTCGGCCGCGACCGCGAAGAGTGGCTGGCCGTGGAACAGCACGCGCTCGGTGGCAAAGAGCGGCTCGTCGTCACGGTGCGCGGGGCTGATCTCGTTGATGCCTGGAACGCCCGCGGCATCGACCACCGCGACGACGCCCGGCGCGCTCAGCACGGCGGAAAGATCGAGCTCGATGATCCGCGCATGCGCCTTCGCCGCCCAGGCGATGTGCACCTGCAAGGTCCGTTCGGGCAGCGGGATATCGTCGACATAGCGGGCCTGACCGGTGACGTGCTTGCGCGCACTGTCATGCGCCAGCGGCAGGTGGACAGGGGCCGTCTCGGGCGGATCAGTGTTGACCGCCAGGCTCTCACGCATCGCTCATGTCCAGGCTCGGCACGGGCACCGGCACGGTTCTCAGGCCATGGCCGTCGGCCGCCGGCTGGAGATCGAGGCGCAGCCTGCCGCTCAGGCCTTCCTGATAGCATTTGCGCAGAAGGTTGCCGGCGACAGCCAGCCGATAGACAGCCCCGGCGCGCATGTCGCTGAGGGGCTTGAAGTCGAGCGCCATGGCCTGGGCGGCCGCCTCGATGCTGGCTTCGGTCCATGGCTGGCCGAGAAGGGCCGTCTCGACGGCCCGGGCGCGCTTGGGAATGGCCGCCATGCCGCCCATGGCGATCCTCGCCCGCTCGACCTTGCCGCTACCGTCCAGCTCAATGAGGAAGGCGGCACAGACGGCCGAGATGTCCTGGTCGAAGCGCTTGCTGACCTTCATCACCTTGAAGATCGCATCCGGGCGCGGTCGCGGAATGATCACCCTTGCCACGAACTCACCCGGCCTACGGTCCTGGCGGCCATAGGCCAGGAAGAAATCCTCAAGTGGCAGGCTGCGCCGCTCCTGTCCGTGGCGCAGCTCGAGGCTGGCACCGAGGGCGATCAGGAAAGGTGGCGTATCGCCGATGGGCGAGCCATTGGAGATATTGCCGCCGATCGTGCCGGCATTGCGGATCGGAGGCGAGGCAATGCGTCGCCAGAGGCCCGCGGCATCCGGGCCAAGCCCGGCCATGGCGGCGGCCGCCTGCTCATAGGTGACGCCGGCACCGATGACGATATCCTGGCCGCGATCCTCGATCTGCCGCAGCTCATCGACCCTGCCCAGCCAGACCAGCAGCGGCAAAGGGCGATCCTGCTTGGTTACCCAAAGCCCGATATCGGTTCCGCCCGCCAGGACGACCGCCTCGGGATTGGCGGCGAGCAGATCGGCCAGGGCATCCTGGTCGCGCGGCGCGACGAAGCGCTGGCCAGCCGCTACAAGATCCAGGGTCGAGCCGTCGTTCAATGCTGCGAGGCGAGCCAGCATGATAACTTCGGCCGATGCCTGCCGTTCGCGCCAGGCATCGGCCTGGGTCTGGCCGTGCAGGCGACCAGCCGCCTCGACAATGGGGCCATAGCCCGTGCAGCGACAGAGATTGCCGGCCAGGCCGTCCAGGATGGCGGCGCGATCCGGCGTCTGCGCGGAACGCCAAAGCGCCCAGAGCGACATGACGAAACCGGGCGTACAGTAGCCGCACTGCGAGCCATGCGTCGCCACCAGCGCTTCCTGGACCGGATGCAGCGTACCATCGCAGAGCGCTAGATCCTCGACCGTGAGCACGTGACAGCCATCCACCATCGGCAGGAAGCGAATGCAGGCATTGAGCGCCTCGTAACGCAATCCGCCATCGGCGATCCGGCCGACAATGACGGTACAGGCACCGCAGTCGCCCTCAGCGCAGCCTTCCTTGGTGCCGGTGCGCCGGCGGTAAAGACGAAGCCATTCGAGCAGCGTGGTGGTGGGCGGCACGCCCTCGACCTCGACGAGTTCGTCGCCCAGGATGAAGCGGATGGCCGCGCGCGGCCTCGGGAAGGTCTGCTTGCTGTCCCTGCGCCCGTCGGTCAAACCGTAGTCCTTGTCCGCATCGACTGTCGCAATCCACCACGTTTCATAGCCTCTATGATGCCGTTAGAATTGATCAAGTGCGGACGGGCAGCAAGCGCCTTTCTGGTTAAGACCGGACATCAGCGGGCTCCTCGATGCCACCCTCGTGGCGCCCACCCGTTTTCTGCAGCAGTATTTGATTAGATCCAGGAAGCCGATGCCAGAAGAGAACGACCCGTGCCAGGAGATGCCGCGCATCCTGGCCAAGCTTGCCGGCAGGCGGCCAGCTTTGTTTCTCGATTTCGACGGCACGCTAGCACCGATCGTGCCCAGGGCCGCCGATGCCAGGGCGTTGCCCCAGGCCGTGACGGCGATCGGCACCCTGCGACAGGCAGGCATGCCGGTCGTCCTGGTGACCGGGCGCGCGCGCGCGGATCTGGTACAGCGCCTCGCATCGAGCGGGCTGGAACCAGAAGGGCTCCTGATCGCCGGCAGCCATGGCTATGAGATCGAAGGGTCGGGTATCGCATCGCCGCCGGTAGCCAACGCGGAGACAAGGGCGAGGCTGGCTGTCGCGTTCGAGCCACTCCGACAGCGTCTGGCGCATTTCCAAGGTACCGAAATCGAGGGCAAGGCGTTCGCCATTGCAGTCCATTGGCGCCATGCCGATCCCAATGACGTGCCGGCGATCGAGGCCGTGATCGACGCGCTCGTCCGCGAGGTGCCGGGCCTGCGCAAGACGCATGGCAAGATGGTCTTCGAGCTCAGGCCCGACGTCGCCTGGGACAAGGGGGCTGCCGTCACCTGGATCCTGGCCCAATGGGACGATCCCCTGATCATGCCGATCTTCATTGGCGACGATGTGACCGACATTGACGGGCTGGACGCCGTGCGGGTCGGGGGAATTGGCATTGCCGTCGGCTCGGCCATCCCGCCCGGCCACGCGCATTACCGGCTGCCCGATCCCGAGGGCGTCGCGCGCTTTCTGGGCATGCTCGGCACCTTTTCCGTTCAGACTTGATAAATCTTCGCTCCAGCCGTTTAGAATGGCTGGCGTCGACCTAGTTTCCCTCCGACCGCCCATAACCGGCTAAGATACCGTGTCCTCGGAAGATGTATCGCCTTCAGGCCAGGACAGCGATCCCGAAGCGCTCCGCCGCGAGGCGCGGCGTATTGCCCATGATCTCAACAACATGTTCACTGTCATCGTCGGCAGTATCGATGGTGCCATGGAAGAGATCCTGACGGCCCGTCAGGAGCGGATGCTCAAGCGCGCTCAGGAGGCGGTACGACGTGCCGAGGCCTTGGCAAGTGAGCTCTCCAAGCATGCGCGTGGCAAGGGAGGCTGACGAAGAGGCACCCTCAGCGCGCCGCTGGCAGCGCCCTGGCCTTCAGGACTTGGGAGCTAGCGCCGTCTGCAGCAGGCGTTTCAAGTCGCTGCGCAGGAAAGGCTTGGGCAGGATGGGCTGGTCGACATACTCATCGTCGAGGTCGGCCGCGTTGTAACCGGTGGCGAAGGCAAAGGGCACGCCTTTGCTCTTGAGCTTGGACGCGACCGCATAGCTATCGGCGCCCTTCAGGTGGACATCGAGGATCGCCGCATCGAAAGTCGCGTTATCGATGCGGTTCAGTGCCTCGTCGACCGAACTCACCGGCCCCTCGACCTCATGGCCGAGATCGCGCAGCAGGTCCTCCATAAGCATGGCGACCATGGCATCGTCTTCGAGAACCAGGATGCGCAAGGCGGCCCTCCCAAGGTCGTGCGACTGTGGCCCAAGACCGCCGCGCGACGATGATTGCAACCCGCAGACAGGCGATCATGAATTGTGGACGAGCAATGATATCGGGCTTCCTCGCCGAGGTCACCCGATCAGATGCAAGAATTTTGCTCTCTCGATGGCAAGGTAGAACCGGCCCTGAGACAGCTATAATGGTCGATCGGCAATCCTCGAAATGGCAGTCATTAGCCGGGCGACCGGCCCGCTTGGCCACCTCGCGCCATTGCCGTGCTTCCGGTTGCCTTGCTTCCGGGGGCAGCCGCCTGACGATGGCTTTGGGCGATCGCCCAGGCGCCGACAGCGGCCAGGACAAGAGCGCAGAGCATCAAGAGATAGCTGCCGACGGCACGATAGACGACGACTCCGAGGATCCCGCCGACCAGGAACGACAGCAAGGTGGAGGTATGCAGCCTGAGATTGCGCATTTGCGCCTCGGCGTCCTTGTCCACGCGGCCGCGGAGAAAATCGAGCGCCGCCGCCAGTTCGATGCCGATATCGGTCGCCATGCCCGAGACATGGGTGGTGCGCACCTTGGAGCGCGAGACCCGGGTCCCCACGGCATTCTGAAGGCCCATCAAGAAGGCCAGACCCAGGACCATTACAGGCACGTGTAGATCGGTGAGGAACCACAGATCCGTACCGCCTAGAGCGGCCAGCAGTCCCGCCTCCAGCAGGACGCAATAGCCGTAGATGCTCCTCATCCCGCGGCGACGTCCGGCGCTGATCACCAAAGCGATGGCGCTTGAGCCCAGGATGAATGTCAACATGACCGAGGCGTAGAAGGTGGCCGAGGCGAATTCACCCAGGGCTAGATGGTGCGAGAGCGTCGAAAGATTGCCCGTCATGTTCGCCGAGAAGAAGCCCACCGCATAGAAGGCTGCAGCATTGAGGGCGCCAGCAACGGTAGCGAGGCAGGATCCCAGGCCGAGATCGAGGATCTCGTGACGTTCATCGCCCTCTCGAACCAGCATCGTACGCTTTCATTCGCCAACGCATCGCCACGTGCGTTTGCTACGCCAAAACGCGCCTGCTGTCTGCGCGAACCGGTACAGCGAAAACCCGCGACCACGCTTGCATAAGTAAGGCTGTCGCAAGGGTTGGCCTTAGTCCTGTACGAGTGAAGCCACGTCGATCAGGAAGCGATAGCGCACGTCGCCACGTACCATGCGATCGAAAGACTGGCTGATCTGATCGATCCTGAAGCTTTCGGTTTCCGGCAGGATGTGCAACCTCGCGCAAAAATCGAGCATCTCCTGCGTGTGGGCGATCCCGACGGAGGGCGATCCGGTAATCCGGCGGCGGCCCAGGATGAGGGGATCCAGCTGGGTCATAGGGCGAGACGTCATGCTTCAATTGGTGACGGCAGACCTGCCGACAATGTCGCCAGATTATCTAGGGCGCACCCGCGCATAGGCGCGCTTCGGCTATTCCCCATCCGCGACATCGCCATGATCCCGGGCGGGCGCGGATCGCTCCGAGGAAATCGTGGCTGCCCAGGAGGGGAGGGCGAAGTACTCTGGTCAGCGGCGGTCATGCCAGCCTCGGACTCCAGCCAGCAGGAATTTCTGACTTAACGTTATTCCAGCGAGGGCAGATTTGCGCTCTGAACGGCACGCGCGGCGGCCCTGCACAGGGTGGAGCACATGCCGCAGGCTCCAAGCATCATCGGCCGACTGCCGTGCGGAACTGGAGGACTACTCGCTCAAACAGAGCAAGAACGGTGCAGGATAAGGACTGTGCGGGACAAGAATGGTGCGGGTGGTCGGAATCGAACCGACACTCCTTTCGGAACCGGATTTTGAGTCCGGCGCGTCTACCAGTTCCACCACACCCGCACGATGCCAACCCCGTGCGTGCAGCGCATCTGAGGATAGCTGACGGCTCCTATATAGAACCCGCGAACGAATTTCCAGTCGCTAGAACGCAGTAGCCTCGCGTCATTCAGGCGCTCGACCAGCTGCTGATCAGCATAGGACCGTCCGGCTCCGCAGAGTACCTGGCAGCGGTCGGGCGGCCGGGCGATTGCCGACGTCATAGGCCACGTCCAAGCGCCGCCGAGGTCGCCCCCGCGCGGCCCGAAGGGGTTCGGGCAGGTGCTAGCGGCCTTGAGGCAAGCCTAGGTGGAGCGTCGGATCGTCGCAGTATGTGGATGAGGTAATGCAGCTATCGCTTCGGCGGGCGAGCTTGCTCGTGGCCGTCGAGGAGGGCCGGACGATGTTTTGTGACCTTACGAAGCTCGTTTTGGACGGGCTTGGCCTATCTATTTACTAGCCCGGGTCCAGATTGCCCTCAGGCTTCTTGGTCCAGCGGCCTCGAGACGGGGCGCATGGCAGTTGGCGACATGTCTTGCCTTCCTGATCATCCATTGCCATGCCTCTGCCTACAATCGTTGTCAAAAGGTGGACGGATCGGCGACTGCCGTATAAAGGCAATCGCCGGCCCTCAAGGTATGAAAGCGGAATTCATGAGATCTGCGTTCGCCAAGCTCGTGCTTGCTGGCTCCATGCTCATCGGTGTTGCCGGATGCGGGGAGCAGAAGCAGCAGGCTCAGCAGGCGCCCCCGCCTGTCGCTGTCGGCGTCGTGACGATCAAGCCCGCGCCTGTGACGGCAGGCTTCAACTTCATCGGCCGCGTCGAGGCGATCAACACGGTCACCATCAGGGCGCGTGTCGAGGGCTATCTCGAGAAGCAGAATTTCGTCGAGGGCCAAGAGGTCAAGAAAGGCGACCTGCTCTTCAGCATCGAAAAACAGGTCTATCAGGCGCAGGTCGCGCAGGCTCAAGCGCAGGTCCTGAACAACCAGGCGGTCCTGGCCAATGCCGAGGCGGAGTTCGCGCGCTCGTCCTCGCTGGTTCGCAACAACAACATCTCGCAATCGACGGTCGACAGCGACCGGGCTGCCCGCGACCAGGCGATAGCCCAGGTTTCGCTGGCCCAGGCCCAGGCCCAGCAGGCGAAGATCAATCTCGGCTACACCGACATCTACGCGCCGATCGACGGCAAGATCGGTGCCGTGAATTATGACGTGGGCAACCTCGTCAATTCGTCGAGCAATCCGCTCGTCACCCTGGTCAGCCAGGACCCGATGTACGTGACCTTCCCGGTCAGCGCCGTGCAACTGGCCGACATCCGCGATGACCGGCAGCAGGGCGGCGGCGATCTTTCGAAAATTGAATTCGTGCTGACGCTGGCCAACGGCAAGACCTATGCCCATACGGGCCATTGGAATTTTACCAGCCCGCAGGTCGACCCGCAGACCGACACCGTGGTCATGCGGGCGACGTTCCCCAATCCCGACCGCGCGCTCATCGATTCTGAATATGTAAACGTCACGTTGCGCGAAAGCGAGCCGAAGATGCGGCTCCTGGTCCCGCAGGCGGCCGTGCAGACCGTCCAGGGCGGCTCGCAGGTCCTGGTCGTCAACAGCCAAAACAAGGTCGAGGCGCGTAGCGTCGAACTGGGCCAGGTCGTCGGCCCCATGCAGACCGTCACCTCGGGGCTGAAGGAGGGCGAGCGCGTCATCCTCGAAGGTTTGCAGAAAGCAAGAGCGGGCAGCGACGTGAAGCCCACCGAGGTTGAACCGCCGAAAGGTGCGCCAGCGGCGAGCGGCGGTAGTGGACAGGGTGGTGATGGCAAAGCGGCCGACCAGAGCGGCAGCGCCAAAGACGGCAAGAAGGGTAGCGGCCAGGGGACGGCAGAATGATTTCGTCGGTCTTCGTCGATCGTCCCCGTCTCGCGTTCGTCATCTCCATCGTCATCACGATCGCCGGATTGATCTCGATGACGCAGATCCCGTTGGCCCAGTTCCCAGACGTGGTGCCGCCGCAGGTCAATGTGAGCACGACCTATCCGGGTGCCGACGCGGAGGTGCTGGAGGCGACGGTCGCTCAGCCGATCGAGCAGCAGGTCACGGGTGTCGACAAGATGCTCTACATGCAGTCGATCTCGGGCGCCGACGGTACGTACAATCTCACCGTGACCTTTCAGCTCGGCACGAATCCCGATATCAACACGGTGAACGTGCAAAATCGGGCCAGCCTCGCCGAGCCGACGCTGCCTGATGAGGTGACGCGCCAAGGCCTTTCGATCAGGAAGCGCAGCACAGCCTTCCTCTACGCGATTGCACTGCACTCGCCGAACCACACCTATGACGCGCTTTATCTTAATAACTACGCGACGATCTACATCCTGGATCAGATCAAGCGCCTGAACGGCGTTGGCGATGTCACGCTGTTCGGACCGCTCGACTATTCCATGCGGGTCTGGCTAAACCCGGATCGGCTGACCAGCCTCGGTCTGACTCCCACCGACATCGCCACCGCCATCCAGTCGCAAAACACCCAGGCCGCGATTGGCCGCATCGGTGCCGAGCCCATCCCGCCCGGCCAGCAGATCCAGATGAACATCACGACGTTGGGAAGGCTCACCAGCGTCGACCAGTTCAAGAACATCATCGTTCGCGCTGGCAATAATGGCTCGATCGTCCGTCTGGGCGACGTTGCTCGCGTCGAACTGGGGTCGAAGTCCTCCGACCGCTACACGCGCTATGATGGTTCAAGCGCCGCCGCGTTCGCCGTCTATCTGGCCCCCGGTGCCAACGCGGTGGCGGTCGGCAAGCTTGTCACCGCGCGGCTGAACGAGCTCAAGCAGAGCTTTCCGCAGGACATGACCTATAGCGTCATCTTCGATTCGACCATCTTCATCGGCGCGACGATCGATGAGGTGATCAAGACGCTGCTTGAGGCCTTCGTTCTGGTGGCCATCGTCGTGTTTCTTTTTCTCGGCAAGCTCAGGACGACGATCATTCCGCTGCTGGCCGTCCCCGTGTCGGTCATCGGTACCTTCGCGGTCATGCTCATGATCGGCTATTCCGCGAACACGATCTCGCTCCTGGCCCTCGTCCTAGCGATCGGCATCGTCGTCGATGACGCCATTGTCGTCATCGAGAATGTCGAACGTGTTCTCGAGGAGGACGAACATCTCTCGGTAGCGGACGCCACCAAAAAGGCGATGGGTGAGATCACCGGCCCGATCATTGCGATCACGCTGGTCCTGCTCTCGGTCTTCGTCCCGGTGGCTTTCATCCCGGGTCTATCGGGCGAGCTCTTCCGCCAGTTCGCGGTCGCCGTGTCGATCTCGATGCTGATCTCGGCGCTCAACGCATTGACGCTGAGCCCGGCCCTTTGCTCCGTGCTCCTCACGCGCGGCCATGCGAGCTTCAAGCCCATCCAGTGGGTCCTGAAGGGCATCGACAAAGCAACGAACGGGTACGCGGCGGTCGTAACGCGGCTGGTCCGGGTCTCCATCATCAGCGTGTTTATCATTGGCGGCATGGCAGCGCTGTCCTGGTTTCTCATGCAGCGCACTCCAGGTGGCTTCCTGCCGGACGAGGACCAGGGCTTCGCCTTTGCCGTCGTCCAATTGCCATCCGGCGCCTCCGTGCAGCGGACGACGGCTACGGTGGAGCGGGTTGAGAAAATCATCCGCGATGATCCGACAGTCGAGGCGCTCCTTTCGGTCGTCGGCTACAATTTCCTAGATTCCATCGCTCAGTCGAACGCTGCCTTCTTCGTCGTCCGGCTCAAGCCTTTTGAGGAGCGGCTGGAACCCGACCAGAAGGTGCAGGCCTTCATGGCGAGAATGCGCAGCCAACTGGCCGCCGTTTCGACAGGGTATGCCGCGGTCTTCAACGTCCCGCCTATTGTCGGTCTCGGCTCGACCGGCGGCTTCGAATACATGCTTGAGGATCGTAGTGGTCGCAGCACGCCGCAGTCGCTGGCGCAGGTGATGAATGGTTTGGTTGCGGCTGCCAACAAGGATAGCCGCCTAGCCGCCGTCTTCAGCACGTACGCCGCCGACACGCCGCAGCTTTACTTGAACATCGATCGGGACAAGGCCCAGGCGTTGGGTGTGCCGATTGCCAACGTGTTCGCTGCGCTGCAGACCACGCTCGGCTCCTACTACGTCAACGATTTCAACCAGTACGGACGTACTTGGCAGGTCAACATCCAGGCCGAGGGCCAGTTCAGAACCGATCCCAACGACATCAACCGCATCTATGTGCGCAACTCTTCCGGTGGGATGGTGCCGATGAGCTCGCTTGCGACCATCAACACCAAGCTAGGCCCCCCCGGTATCACCCGGTTCAACGGCTTCCGTGCGGTCAAGGTCAACGGCAGCCCGAGGCAGGGGATAAGCTCAGGCGAGGCCCTGAACGGCATGGCGGAGATTTCGCAGCAGGCGCTACCTGAGGGATTTGGTTTCGAGTGGACAGGCACGGCGTTGCAGGAACTGGAGGCGGCGGGCAAGACGTCGATCGTGCTTTCGGCAGCCGTCCTTTTCGCCTTCCTCTTTCTCGTGGCGCTCTATGAGAGCTGGATGATCCCGGTCCCGGTACTCCTTTCGGTCATGACGGGTGTCCTCGGGGCGATCCTGGCCATTCAACTGACGGGCCTGAGTTTCGACGTCTACGCCCAGATCGGCCTCGTGGTGCTGATCGCGCTGGCCTCGAAGAACGCCATTCTGATCATCGAGTTCGCGAAGCTCGAGCGCGAGAGCGGCAAGAGCATCATCGATGCGGCCATCAATGGTGCGCGACTGCGGTTCCGACCGGTGATGATGACCAGCTTTGCCTTCATCCTGGGCCTCTTGCCACTGGTTCGCGCCGTGGGCGCCTCGGCGGCGACGCGGCGCGCCGTCGGCACGCCGGTCTTTGGCGGCATGATCGCCGCGTCCTTTGTCGGCGTCTTCCTCATCCCGATGCTCTACGTCGTCTTCCAGCGCCTGCGCGAGTTCGGCAAGCGCAAGCTCGGCGGCGGTGACCAGAGCGGAACGAAGCCGCAAGCGCCGCATGGCGGCTCGCGGGCGATCGGCGCCAATACCGGCAGCGCGCCGGCATCGGGCATCTAAACACCAAGAGCAGCTCGGCATCCGTTGCCGAGCTGCTCGCCTCCGACCAACTCCCCCTCGCCGTCGCCGGGCCGCGCACATGATCGATGGCGGGCCTGAACGTTGAAGGCTTGTTTCGCCCGCCGCCTTTCCCACATGATCCTCGCGATCGGAGGATGCCGGTTTCCGGGTTCTCCAATCCTGGTCGCAGGTCTGCTCGCATGAGGGACGGAGAGGTCGAATCATGGATTTTGAGAAGTATACGGATCGTGCGCGAGGTTTTGTGCAGTCGGCACAGGGCCTGGCTCTGCGTGAGAACCACCAGCGATTCCTGCCCGATCATCTTTTGAAAGTGCTCCTCGATGACGAGGAGGGGTTGGCCGCCAACTTGATCCAGGCGGCCGGCGGCGATGCGAAGCGCGCGCGGAGCGAGGTCGAGCAGGCGCTGGCAAGGCAGCCCAAGGTCGAGGGCAGCGGGGCGGGCAATCTCTACCTCGCCCCCGAGACGGCCAAGCTGTTCGATCAGGCGCAGCAGATCGCCAAGAAGGCCGGCGACAGCTACGTGACGGCCGAGCGTCTGCTTCTGGCGATCGCACTCTCCGACACTGATGCCGGCAAGGCGCTCAAGGCCGCGAACGTGACGCCGCAGGCGCTCAATGCCGCCATCGAGGAAGTGCGCAAGGGCCGGAAAGCCGAGACAGCGTCGGCCGAGGAAGGCTATGACGCCCTCAAAAAATACACGCGTGACTTCACGGCGATGGCCCGCGAAGGCAAGCTTGATCCCGTCATTGGCCGCGACGATGAGATCCGTCGCGTCATCCAGGTGCTCTCGCGGCGTACGAAGAATAATCCGATCCTGATCGGCGAGCCTGGCGTCGGCAAGACAGCCATCGCCGAAGGCTTGGCGCAGCGCATCATTAATGGCGACGTGCCGGAATCGCTGAAGGATCGGCGCTTGCTCTCGCTCGACCTCGGCGCCCTGATCGCCGGCGCCAAATATCGGGGCGAGTTCGAGGAGCGGCTGAAGGCGCTCCTGAGTGAGATGGCGCACAGCAAGGGCGAGATCATCCTGTTCATCGACGAGATGCACACGCTCATCGGGGCGGGCAAGGCGGATGGCGCTATGGACGCCTCCAACATGCTCAAACCCGCCTTGGCGCGCGGCGAGCTCCACTGCGTCGGTGCCACGACGCTGGACGAGTATCGCAAATACATCGAGAAGGACGCGGCGCTCGCCCGTCGCTTCCAGCCCGTGTTCGTCAGTCAGCCGAGCGTCGAGGACGCCATCTCGATCCTGCGCGGCTTGAAGGAAAAGTACGAGCTGCACCATGGCGTGCGTATTGCCGACAATGCGATTGTCGCGGCGGCCACGCTTTCCAATCGCTATATCACCGACCGCTTCCTGCCCGACAAGGCGATCGACCTTGTCGACGAGGCAGCCGCTCGCAAGCGCATGGCGATCGACAGTAAGCCGGAAGCGATCGACGAGATCGATCGCCGCGTGATGCAGCTCAAGATAGAGGAGGCGGCCCTCAGGAAGGAGACCGACAGCGCGTCGAAGGAACGGCTGGCGAAGCTGGGCAAGGAGATCGCCGAGCTTGAGCAGCGCTCCGCCGAGATGACCAGCCAATGGCAGGCCGAGAAGGACAAGCTCGGCCGGGTGACGAAGCTCAAGGAGCAGCTCGAGCAGGTCCGCAACGACCTTGCGCGCGCGCAGCGGGCCGGTGATTTCGAGCAGGCGGGCAAGCTTGCCTATGGCGAGATTCCAGCACTCGAACGCGACCTCAAGGACGCCGAGGCCAACCAGGACAAGCAGGTTGGTACCGAGGCGGTGACCGAGCAGGATATCGCCCAGGTCGTGGCGCGCTGGACGGGCATTCCCGTCGACCGGATGATGGAGGGTGAGCGCGAAAAGCTCCTGCAGATGGAGGAAAAGCTGGCCAGCCGTGTCGTTGGCCAGCCCGATGCCGTCCGCGCCGTAGCCAATGCCGTTCGCCGCGCCAGGGCCGGGTTGCAGGATCCACAGCGGCCGATCGGCAGCTTTCTCTTCCTGGGCCCGACGGGCGTTGGCAAGACGGAGCTCTGCAAGGCACTGGCGGCGTTCCTCTTCGACGACGAGCAGGCCATGGTGCGGATCGACATGTCGGAATACATGGAGAAGCATGCGGTTGCGCGCCTGATCGGTGCCCCGCCCGGCTATGTCGGCTATGAGGAGGGGGGCGCACTGACCGAGGCGGTCCGCCGCCGACCCTACCAGGTGATCCTCTTCGACGAGGTCGAGAAGGCGCATAACGACGTCTTCAACGTCCTTCTCCAGGTCCTGGACGATGGTCGTCTGACGGACGGGCAGGGGCGCACTGTCGATTTCCGCAACACGATCATCGTCCTCACCTCCAATCTTGGCGCCGACTATCTGGCGCGCCTGCCGGAAGGGGCGCCGGCCAGACAGGCGGAAGCTGAGGTGATGTCCGTCGTGCGGACCGCGTTCCGGCCCGAGTTTTTGAATAGGCTGGACGAGATCATCCTCTTCAACCGGCTGGGCCGGGCGCAGATGAAGGACATCGTCCTCATCCAGTTGGGCAATCTGCGCCGGCTGCTCGACGAGCGCCGCATTCAGCTCGACCTCACCGACAAGGCCAAGGAATGGCTGGCCGAGGCGGGCTATGATCCGGTATTCGGCGCAAGGCCGCTCAAGCGGGCGATCCAGCGCAACCTGCAGGATCGGCTGGCCACCATGATCCTGGATGGCCGCGTGCATGATGGCGATCGCCTCCTGGTCGAGGCCAGCGGCGACGGTCTCGAGATCGCATTGGAAAATGCCAAGGCTGCCTGATGATCGCGACCGAGGGACCGCTAATGCCGCCCCTCGGCATTCTTGATCAGGAGGGCTGAGGCCAGGCCGGAGTCAGCGCGACCAGAAGACGCTACCCGCGCCACCCGGTCATCTCCTGAGCCCTCCCCGCCCGCCTCGGGCAACGCGAGGCGGGCGGGTTACAATAGCGCGCGACCATCAAGGCGTGTTCTGGGCGACGAGGGTGTGGCCAGCCTGATCGATCTGCCGGTCGATCGCGAGCTTTTGCTGACGAAAACGCCTGAGGTCGGCTCCGGAGAGCTGGGCCTGCTCGATGGTCTTGACCGAAAGCGGATTGATCTGCGTGCCGTCGACCAGGATCTCGTAGTGCAGGTGCGGACCGGTGGCGAGGCCGGTGGCACCGACATAGCCGATGATACTGCCCTGCTTGACCGTGTCGCCACGTTTCAATCCACGGGCGAAACGCGACATGTGGCCATAAGCTGTCGCATAGTCGGCGTTATGGCGGATGCGAATGTAATTGCCATAACCCCTGCTGCGGCCGACGAACTCGACCTTACCGTCGCCAGCTGCGAAGATCGGTGTGCCGGTCGGTGCGGCGAAGTCCACGCCCTTATGCATGCGCGTGTATCCCAGCACCGGATGACGCCGACTGCCGAATGTCGAGGAGAGGCGTGCACCGTCGATCGGCGTGCGTAGCAGCCATTTGCGCAGCGGGCGGCCATTTTCATCCAGATAGTCGCTGGAGCCGTCGTCCCGCTCGAAGCGGTAGGCCCGGGCCATGCGGCCATTCACCTCGAGTGCCGCATAGCGGACGAGACCGAGGCCCGCCGGGTTGCCATCCGCATCCGTCATGTGCTCGTAAATGGCGGCAAAGCGATCGCCCGGCTGGATGTCTCGCTGGAAGTCGACGTCCCAGCTGAAGAGCTTGACGATGGCCGGCACGGCGGCGGCTGGCAGGCCGGATGCTGCCGCCGCCTGATAGAAGGAGCCGCTGACCTCGCCCGTGGCGACGGCTACTTTGCGCTCGAGCGGGCGTTCCACTTTGTCGATGGCAAATCCGCCGCTGGCGCGGCGAAGCCGGAGTGACTGGCGGGCGTCTATGTCGAACGTGAGCGTCGTCAGCTGGCGCCCGCCCGTCGGTGATGCCTGGCTGCCGATCTCGATCGTCTGGCCCTCGCGCAGACGGCGCAGATCGAAGGACCGGCCAAGAGTATCGAGGGCGGCAGCGGTGTCGGCGTCGTCGATTCCCTGAGCGGCAAGGATGCTGCCCAGCGTATCGCCGCCTTCGAGAAGGACCAACTGATTGGGTCGCCCCGACGCGTCCACGGCCAGTGTATGCACCGAGAGGTTCGCTTCGGGTGGCACGGGCTCAGCCGCTACCGGATGGATATCTGACGGATGGGCCAGGGCAGGCTCGACTCCCGGATTGCCAGATAGCGCCGGGGAAGCGGGGGCTGGCAGGGCCTGGATGGTCGATGCCTGGGCGCGCGGGATGAAAGGCGGCGGCGTGGCCAGACTGGCCCCGTCGGTTTCGCCGGCAGCGAATGGGTGGGTCAACACGGGTGCCGCCAAGCAGCTAGCGGCAAGCACAGCGTAGGCAAGCAGACGACGTTCGCGTCGGCCCGCGGATGGCATGACAGGGGGCACGTCATCGACCTCTCATTTTTTGGGCGACGTCGGGGCGGGGTCAATTCGCAGGGGGCAAACCCGCGACCATCGCCTGCCGAAGCATCGTCCTGTTCTCCTCGAGCCTAGTTCTTTGCAGGACGCCCTATGGGGTGTCAAACGCCGATTTCACTTGACATGTGCTCTCCCGTCAGCCGGCCACCTACGTGGAGGGCGGCTATGAGCGACGTGGTCGAGCGCGGGTGCATTTTTCTCCCCCATCCCTCTTGCGTTGGGTGAGAGTGGGGGATAGATAGCTCCACACCAACGCGGCGGTACTCGCTGCCGCGAAGGAAAAAGTCGTCTCCTGAAAATGAACCGGATTGAGGTTCATCTTCGAAAAGAGAACTCGAGGGAGTTCGCGGGGTTATCCTTTAGGGGGTGGTCCTGTTGGAGGCGCGCCTGTTCTTTTGACATCGTGATGATGATGAAATTGGAAGGGATGTGCAGGCGGCGGTGACGTTGTCTTGCATATTCTGGATGGTCTTGGGGTTTATC
>NZ_FYEH01000017.1 GCF_900187945.1 Arboricoccus pini
CGTCATCAGCCTGGCCAGCCGCTCCTCGCGCGGCAGACCCGCCAACTCCTTGTAATGGCGAACGAGGGCCTGAAAGCCCTCCTCCCGCATCAGCCTTTCGAGCTCAACCGGTGCGACGCGCTCGGCCGCCGCCACTCGCGCCACCTCGCGGCCGGCCCCCAGCGCCTGCGCCGCACGCCGCCGATCCCGCCTTGCCGCGAAGGCATAGCGAGGAAAACGATGGCGAGACGCGCTGGGCTCATGCATGATCATGAAATTATAGGAATATAAGCAGGGATGCAAGCTGGCATGCATGCCTGTTGGTCAGCTGACATCAATACGACGATCAGGCTTGTCACTGACCTGTTCGAAAGCTCGCTTCATAAAACAAATCTATGAATCGATGCCATGTTCTCAGCGTATAAATCGGTGGTTGAGCCCTATCGCAGGGAGCCCCGCACACCGCCGCAACTAAGACACCCCAAAGGAACGATGCGAAAACGGTCGGCGCGTCCGCCCAGGCATAGGTTCAACAGTCGACCTCACGAATTTGTGCACCGCACAAATTTCACTTGTTTTGTCTATCACCCTTGGGTTAGGAGGGCCAAATGCGGAAGCATCGCGGTCTTGCCCATAATTGCCATGCTCCGCCCAACATCTGAATCGAGTGAGGCAAACCCGCTCAAGTCATTACAAGAAAGATTGTCAACAAAGTTTCAACTTTGGGTTGAATGACGATCTAGGTTCTGAGTGTCCCCAACATGACGACTATGAGAACGTCAGACTTTATCGATAATATTGGCATTAATACGCATCTTTCTTTTTTATGGACCGATTACGCTAACTATAAGGACGTGATCAGCGATCTGAATTACCTCGGAATCGATATGGTCCGTGACTCCGTCCCGAACGGTGATAGTGGCGCGAACTACAAATATCTCGTCGAGGACGGCATCCAGTTCGACCTTGGCATCAAAAACGACGGTGCCGACTTTCAGAATGTGATGAACCGTCTGGTCGACTTCGTCGAAACCTATCCAGACGCCGTGATCGGCATCGAAGGCCCTAACGAGGTCGATCTCTCAGGCGTCGATTTCGGCGGCAAGACGGGAGTCGAGGGCGGCATCGCGATGCAAAAGGCCCTCTATAGCTACGTCAACAGCAGCGATGTACTGAAGGACATTCCAGTCTATGATCTGACCGGCGCCAACGGCAAAGTCTATGCCGCCGACATCGAGGCAGTTCATGTCTATCCCGGTTACGGCAAGCAACCCAACGACCGGCTGACGATCGTCGCCGACAGCTTGGACAGCTATGTGGGCTCAACGCCCATAGCCTTCACCGAACTTGGCTATTACACCGCTCCGACTCTTAGCACCGGTGGTGTCGACGAAAGTACCCAGGCGAAATATCTGATCAATTCGATCTTCGACAGCGTCCGCTTCGGCATCGACCAGATCTTCCTCTACGAATTACTCGACGAGGGCGGCAGCAGCGATACGAAATATAGTCATCATTACGGGCTGTTCGACGACGACAACAACGCCAAGGCTTCGGCCGTCGCCGTCCACAACCTGACGACAATCCTAGCCGACGACGGTAGCACCGCCGAAAGCTTCAAGACGGGCACGCTCGACTATACGATCAGCGACATGCCTACGAGCGGGCATTCGCTGCTCTTCGAGAAGTCCGACGGCAGCTACGATATCGCGCTCTGGAACGAAGTCACGATCTGGAACAATTCTACTCATACTAGTGTCCAGGCCACCGCTACAGCAATCACGCTGACCTTCGACGATTATTATGACGTCAGCTATTACAACATCATCAACAGTTCCAAGGCCACCGCGACCTACGAGCACGTGAACGAACTCACCATCAGTCTCGGTGACAGCGCGCTTATTCTCGAGCTTACCAAGAGTAGCGATGCCGCCCTGAAGCTCGTCGGCACCAGCGGCGACGATACAATCACCGGCGCAGGCGGGGACGATAACCTAGCCGGCCGCGCAGGTAACGACACTATAAAGGGCGGCGCCGGCAATGATCGCCTGAGCGGCGATGGCGGCAACGACACTCTCTACGGCGGCGATGGCAATGACACACTCATGGGCGGTGCCGGCAACGATACGCTCTATGGCGAGGCGGGCAATGACACGCTGACCGGCGGTGGCGGGCAATATGACAAGCTAAGCGGCGGTGCCGGCGCCGACACCTTCATCCTGCGCGGCGACGTCACCAGCACGACGGCTACACTGTCGGGCCATCAGATCGTCGATAGGACCATCATCAGCGATCTGAACTTCACGCAGGGTGACCGCGTGCAGTTGCAGTATTTCTACGATGATCAGGGTGTGAGCCTTATCAAGGCAGCTGGCATTGGCGCCTCGATCACCTCAACGGCCGGCCTGCAGAAGCTTGTCGATTTCATTGCCAGCGAGAACTCGAACGACGTCATCCAGGCCAATGGCAACACGACCATCTTCCTGCATGATTCAAGCGGCCACGAGCACGCGATCCAGTTCACTGGCTACGATCTCGCCTAGTGGCAACCCCCGGCAAAGGTCCTGGCTTCCGGACTGGGTCATCGGCCGGCCACCACCGGCGTTTACAACCAACAGGTTCCACGCCTAAGAGGGCCGGTTGATAACGGTCCTAGAGGCCATCCCGATGGCTTCCGGCCTGCCGAGGGGACCGGGCTCTCTGGATAATGGAGCCAATCCTTGGAGCTACGCCCTCTGGTCGCCGCCGATTTCGCCGCCATCAAGACCTGGTTCGCGAACGAGGCGGCCCTCGTGCAATGGGCCGGTCCCGGCATCCGCTATCCGCTTGATGCTGTCCAAATCGATGCCATGCTCGCGGAATCGACCGGGCAGCCTCCAACCCGCCTGCTCTGGGTCGGGCTGGAGGGCCAGGCGGTGTCCGCCCATGCCCAACTCGCGATCGACTGGCGCAATGGGGTAGCAAGGCTCGCACGGGTAGCACTGGACCCGGCCAAGCGCGGCCGCGGCCTGGCCGCACCTTTTCTGGCAAAAATAAGGGATGCGGCCTTCGCGTTGGACTGCATCGAGCGGCTGGAGCTCAATGTCTACACGTTCAACGAGGCGGCGATCCGGACGTATCGTCGCCTCGGATTCGTCGAGGAAGGCGTGCGCCGCTCGGCCGTCAAGGTCGGCGACGCGCGCTGGGACACGGCCATGTTCGGACTTCTGCGCGAGGAATGGCAGCAGCAGAGCTGAAGCTCAGGCCATCGCACCTCGCGCCGCGACCGGCCAGAGGCATTCCACCCGGCCGCGGCGTACGCCTACATACCAGTCATAGCGATCGACGGTCGGATCGCAGTGGCCAGGCACCAGACGCACGCGCTGATCGAGGCTAAAGCGCCGATCGCCGCTTTCCCAGAAAAGCTGGCCGTGCTCGTCGGACGGGCCGGCATAGCGGACATCGTCGTGACCCCAGACCGCTGGCGGACCGCTATCCACGGCCACGGCCTTGTGACCCGCATCGACGACGGCCATGCCGTCGCGAGTAACACTCATCACCGAAGCCAGAACGAAAAGGGAATGCCGAAAGGGCGGAGCTGGCTGGTTGCGACCGTAATCGGCGTCCATGAAGATGTAGGAACCGGCCTGCAGCTCATTATAGACACCACTTTTTGCCTCGAGCGCGAAGGTACCGGTCCCCGCACCACCCACCGTCCGGCAGGCAAGACCCGCCTGCCGCAGCGCCTCGACCGTTTCGGCCGTCAATGCCGAGGCTGAGGCGATGGCGGCGCGACGCTCCTCCGGAGTCCGCAGATGCTGGGCCTTGCCATGATAGGCCTGGAGTCCGCCGAAGGTCAGATGTCGACTGTCGGCCACGCGGCGCGCCAGTGCCACGGCCTCGGCGCCAGGCGACGTACCGCAGCGACCGGCACCGATCTCGATCTCAACCAGGACCTCGATGCTAACGTCGGCCGCCGCCGCAGCAGCCTCGATGGCGGCGATACCGGCTGCCGAATCCGCGCAGACGCCGATCTTGCAAAAGCGTGCGAGCGCCGCCAGGCGCGCGAGCTTCCTTGGGCTGACGACCTCGTTGCTGACCAGAATATCCTCGATGCCGCCCCAGGCCAGGATCTCGGCCTCGGCGACTTTCTGCACGCATTGGCCGACTGCCCCGGCCCGGCCTTGCAAGCGCGCGATCACCGGTGATTTATGCGTCTTGGCATGCGGTCTGAGCCGCACCCCGGCTGCCTTGGTGGCCTCGGCCATCGTCGCGAGATTGGCCTCGAACGCGTCCAGGTCCAAGACCAGAGCCGGCGTGTCGATCTCGTCTTCGGCCATGCCGGGCTCGGCGGGTGGACGCTGAATCATTGCCTAATCCTCATACGGCGAGCGACTTCGCACAACCCCCAAGGTCATGCGACCGGTCAGGGGATAGAGCCGAAGGGCTGCCATGCCAAGGCCGCGATGCGCACAACTGCCAACGGCCGTCGATCAGGCCTCACGCGCGCCCATGTCCTGGGTGACCGTTTGCCAAAAGCTCCTGGCCGTCGCCGATTTCAGTTCCGGCGCGCAGAACAGGCAGATATCGACCGGTACCGCGAACTCGCTGCCACCAGCCAAAACCAGACTGCCGACTGCTAGATCTTCGGCTGCCAGCGAGCGCGGCAACCAAGCAACGCCATTGCCCTGCCGCGCCATCGTCAGGAGGGCTGCCGCCAGCGGCGAGGTGAACACCTTGTCCAGAAAAAGCCACGGGCTCGACACCCGGCCCGCCGTCTCCAAGATGCGGCCCAGGCCCGAGGCGCTGCTGTAGGCCAGATAACGCACGGGCCGGTTGGCGGTACCGGGCAAGTCCGGACCGGCCGCATCGCTTGGCGCCATGACCGGCACCAGGACGTCATGGCCGACAACGACAGAGCGAAACCGCGTCTGTTCGACGAGCGGGGGCGTGGCCTGATGGTAATGACATAGAAGGAAGTCCACCTCGCCCGCCGCCAGAATCCGCTCGCAGGCCGCCATGGTATCCGAGACGAGGTTGACGCTGCCCAGCCTGTCCAGAGGCGCCCAGGCACGGATCCAGCTCGGAAAAAAGGTGAAGGACAGAGCATGCGTCGCGGCGATGGCAAGGGCGGTTCGCTCCCGCCCTGCCACCTTCAAGGTGGCGCGGCGGGCCTGGTAGAGGTCGCGGGTAATGTCGGCGGCCTGGGCGCGCAGATATTCGCCGGCCGCGTTGAGCGCGACGCCATGTCCGGAGCGTTCCACCAGCTGCGTGCCGACCCAGGCCTCGAGCGCGCGGATTCGTCGGCTAAACGCCGGCTGCGTGACATGGCGTGCCTCGGCCGCACGGGAGAAGTTCCGTGTTTGCGCCAGCGCCAGGAAGTCCTCGAGCCAGTTCAGTTCCATCGGTAATGCCGATCCTGCATAGGAAGGACTTAACTTAGCATTGGGCAGGCATGCCGCCCACTCCTATCAGGAAGGGCGAACGGTAAGAAATCCGGTGAAGGTCGGGGTGTGGGGAATATCTCTGGCGAGGCTCATGGCTGCGACCGCTCTATGCACTGGTCCCGATCGACATCATGCTCGGCGTCATCCTGAGATCTTCCGGCCGAGCATCGCAATGGCAGGGCTATCTCTCGCCGATCATCACGTGCAACAGCATACTGCCGGCACCGATGATCTCGGCCATCGCCATAGCCCGATCCGGCGATGCGCTCGATACCGACCTTATCCTTCAGGCGAACCGTGCGGCATAGTCCCGCCTGCAGAAATGACGTCGCCAGCCCTTGAATCGTTTCACAAGAGAAGAACCCATGCGTATCCTTGACGTCCGCGAGATCACGCAGCCGATCGCCTCCCCCATCCGCAACGCCTATATCGACTTCACCAAGATGACCACGAGCCTGGTGGCCGTGGTCACGGACGTCGTCAGGGATGGCAAACCGGTCGTCGGCTATGGCTTCAACTCCAATGGCCGCTATGGCCAGGGCGGACTCATCCGCGAACGCTTCCGGGCGCGCATCCTGGAAGCCGACCCGACGAGCCTCCTGGACGAGGCACGCGACAATATCGATCCCGCCAAGGTGTGGGCCACGATGATGCAAAACGAGAAGCCGGGCGGGCACGGCGAGCGCTCGGTCGCCGTCGGCACGCTCGACATGGCGATCTGGGACGCGGTGGCCAAGATCGAGGGCAAGCCCCTCTTTCGCCTGCTGGCCGAGCGCCATGGACGCGAGGCCAACCCCAGCGTCTTCGTCTATGCGGCCGGCGGCTATTATTATCCGGGCAAGGACAACTCGGCCCTCCAGGCCGAGATGCGCGGCTATCTGGATCGCGGCTACAGCGTGGTCAAGATGAAGATCGGCGGTGCATCGATCGACGAGGATCGCAGCCGCATCGAGGCCGTCCTCAAGGAAATCGGCGGCCAGGCGCAACTGGCGGTCGACGCCAATGGCCGCTTCGACCTCGAGACCGGCATCGCCTACGCCAAGATGCTGCGCGACTATCCGCTCTTCTGGTACGAGGAGATCGGCGATCCGCTCGACTTCGCCCTTCAGGCGGCGATGACGGAATTCTACCCCGGCCCCATGGCGACCGGCGAGAATCTCTTCTCGCACCAAGACGCGCGCAATCTGCTGCGCTATGGCGGCATGCGCCCCGATCGTGACTGGCTACAGTTCGACTGCGCTCTCTCCTACGGCCTGGTCGAGTATCTCCGCACCCTTGACGTTCTCAAGCAGTTCGGCTGGTCACCCTCCCGCTGCATTCCCCATGGCGGTCACCAGATGTCCTTGATGATCGCCGCCGGCCTGGGGCTGGGCGGCAATGAAAGCTATCCGGACCTGTTCCAGCCCTATGGCGGTTTTCCGGACGGCGTGCGCGTCGAGGACGGCCGCGTGACGATGCCCGAGATTCCGGGCATCGGCTTCGAGGGTAAGTCCGACCTGATCAAGGTCATGCGCGAGCTCGCCGCCTGACGCCTCGCCAAAGATCGCCGACCGTCCTCGCAACCTAAAGTGCGCCCCGGCGATGGCCGGGGTGAGAGCGCAACGCCGCTTATTTCAGGCGCTCAGACCCGGCTCTTCGGCCAGGGTACGCGCAACAAAATCCATCACGGCGCGCACTGCTGGCGTCTTACGAAGATCTTGATGAACGGCGAGCCAGATCTCGCGCGAGAATGGCGGCGCGTCCTCTCCCACGCGGACCAGATCGGGCTCTCGATCCGCGAGAAAACACGGCAGGCCGGATATGCCGACTCCGGCACGCGTGGCGATCAAAAGCCCACTGATGTCGTTCAGTTCACACGCTATCCCGCGGTCGGCGGCAATGCCGAGGAGCCACGCCTGTTGCGGCATGTCGGCGAAGCTTTGATCGTAGGCGATGAATTGCCACCGCTCCGGCGCCACCCGATTGGCGTAGGCACGGTGGGCGTAGAGTGCAAAGTCCATCGCGCCTACCTTGCGTACGACGCTGCTCGTCTCAATCGGCCGTACCAGCCTTAAAACAATATCCGCCTCCCGGCGGCGCAACGAGACCTGTTGCGCTTGAGCAGAAAGGGAAAGACGGATGTCTGGATAGTCGGCGCGGAAACGCGGCAGGCGGTGCGCCAGCAGGTGTGTCACGAGGACCGGCGGCGCGCTCAGCGTCACCCGACCGATAAGGGGAAACTGGGCAGCCCTTGCCAACCGGACGATGTCGATTGCCCCCGCATCCATCTCCGCCGCCCGCCCCGACACCTCCTTGCCGATTGCCGTCAGTCGGCAGGATCGTGGCAGACGATCGACGAGCCTAACATCAAGCGCGGTTTCAAGCGCCGTCAGCCGACGGCTGACGGTCGCATGATCGACTTTCAGGCTTCTGGCCGCCCCGGAGAGGGTGCCAATCCGCGCCACCGCTAGAAAATGACGGACATCTTCCCAGTCGAGCATCTGTGCAAAAACTCCAGTATCACTGGGGAATATACTGGATTTTCGCGCAGATCTGGCAAGCCTATTTTGCTGCCAAGAGCAACTTCCGGGATCGCCGCCGTGCCAGCTTCCATTTCCCGACCACAATTGACGCTGATGGGTTCCGCGCTCGGTTTTGCCGTCGTTCTTCTCGATGTCAGCGTGGTCAATGTTGCTCTCGATGCATTCCGCGACGGTTTCTCCGCCAGCGTCGTCGGCCTCGAATGGATCGTAAACGCCTACACGCTGACGTTTGCAGCCCTGCTCTTGATGGCTGGCGCGCTCGGTGACCGTTTTGGCGCCCGGAAAATCTTCCTCGCGGGATTCGTTCTGTTCACCTTGGCATCCCTGGCTTGCGGCCTGGCATCCACCTTAACGGCACTCATAGGCGCGCGGATCGTCCAAGGAGCAGGTGCAGCACTGCTCGTTCCCAATTCCTTATCGCTGATACGCCACGCGTTCCCCGACCACGAGCAGCGCAGTCGCGCCTTAGGCTTGTGGAGCGCGACCGGCGGAATCGCCCTCGCAGCCGGCCCGCTTGCCGGGGGCCTCCTCGTCGCCCACTTTGGCTGGCGCAGCATCTTTCTCATTAATTTGCCGATTGGTCTGATCGGCTTGACGATGACACTTCGGTTTGCCCCTCCCTGCCCCGCTCATGCACAAAGGAAGCTCGACGTGCCGGGGCAGACGGCGGCGTTTGTCGCATTGGCCGCACTGGCAATCGCGCTGATCGAGGCTGGCAATCTCGGCTGGACGCACCCGAGAATCGTCGGCGCGTTGCTGACCGCAGTCGTTGGCACCCTGGCCTTCGTCGCCATAGAGGCGAAGCAGGCCGACCCCATGCTGCCATTGGCCTTGTTCCGGTCACGAGATTTCAAGATAGCATCCGTGAGCGGTATATTTGTGAATTTTGCCTATTACGGCCTGATCTTCGTCTTCAGCCTGTTTTTCCAATGGCAACTGAAGTTAACCCCGGAACAGACGGGCCTCGCCTTTTTGCCGATGACAGTCGTTCTCATGCTGGCGAACATCATTGCCAGTCGGCTGATCACACGCCTGGGAGCGCGTCGGTTAATGGTGGCCGGACAAGCACTCGCGGCGCTCGGGTATCTGCTTTTGATCCCGGCTCTTGTTGCAGATTCCTACGCCATGCTGATCGTACCGATGCTCATGGCAGCCAGCGGCATCGCGCTCGTGGTGCCAACCATGACCAACATTACCCTTTCGTCGGTCGATCCGTCCCGCTCGGGCATTGCTTCGGCTGTTCTCAACACCGCTCGCCAAGTCGGTGGCATGCTGGGGGTGGCGGTTTGCGGGTATCTGATTCGGGACACGGCGCCGTCCGCTTTCGCGCATGGTATCCAGCTCTCACTCCTGGCTGCCGTGGCGCTCTTGGTGTTGGGCGGCCTGCTTTCCTTCTTTGGTCTGGAACGACGGCGAAAGCTCGTCGCAGCATAAGCAGGCCGCAACCCGTTGGCGGCGCCGATCCGGCTGCTTACCGTTGCCGAAGGACTCTGCCTCCATCGCGCGATACGACCATGACCGCTTGTCGGCGCCAACCTTCCGAGTGCCCTGCCGCCACACCGTGCCGCAAGCGGCTCTGATACCTGCGGCCGGTTGGCGCGACCGCATGATGACCATCTACGATGGCGACGGACATCATGCGCGGCTCAGCGAAGGAAACGCACGGGGCAGCGTCGCGCTACCATTTGTAGCGCAGGCCCAAGGTACCGTTCAGCCCGTAGCTGTCGCCAGGATTGGCAAGGCTCGTATCGACGCCGGCCTCGGCATAGAGCGCGTAGCGGCCATCGGCCCAGCTGACAGAACCGCCGAGGCCTACACCACCCCAGAGGCGCTCATTGTCGTTGGCAAGGTTGGTGCCCGACACGTCCACCTTAACCCCGTCCAGCATCTCATAATAGAGATTCGAGATCCCATAGAGATGGACCTTGCCGGTACGGCCGTCCGGCTGCTTCCACGCGCTCTCGTAATCAGCCGCAAGGCCAAGGCGGCTGTTCAGGCTGGATGCCTGGCGCCGCTCGACCTTGGCGCCGAAGGAATCGCTGAAGCTGTCGAAATCGACGCTCGAGAAGGGAAGCTGCACCTGGGGCGTCAGCGTCCAGCTGTCGTTCAGGCGAATCCGCTTACCCGTCTCGAGGCTGAGGCCGTAGCCAAAGCCGTCGTTGCCGCTGGCCATATTGCGGCCGAGCGTGTCGGAATGCAGGTCGCTGTCGTAGCGGGTGAGCTGGCCCTGACCATCAACATAGACGCCGTCTTGCCCGTACCAGGTCAAGGTACCGCCGAAACCATAGCCCTTGACGTCGATCTTACCGTCGCCGTTGAAGGACCGGATGTCGGCCGTCAGCGTGCCGTAATGGACGTTGACGCCGCCGATCAGCTGACCAGCCGTGCCTTCCCACAAGCGGGTATCCAGACCGCCCTGAAAACGCCAGAGATCCTGGGTATACTCGCTGTCGCTGGTCGAACTGCGGGGGTCGATCCGCGAATGGCCGGCCTCGACCCGCGCCCATGCGCCCTGGCCCTCGACGAGCGGCGTGGCGGCGGTGCCGTCGCTCTGCCCGTCGCCGTCGTCCTCTGCTGCGGGCGTGCTCGTCACCCAATAGCGATTGCCCACGCGCTGTTGCAGCGTCGGCATCTTGTTGAGCGTCAAAAGAGCCTGACCATAGACCTCATACAGGGGAACACCCGGCTGATAGAGCGGCTTGCCAGACGACGAATCGCCATTGCCGCCGCTCCCAGTCGAGGTGCCTGTTTCGGTTGTGTCCGCGTCGGCCGTCAGCGAGGTGGAGCGCAGATACCAGTCGCCGTCGCCTGGTGCCGCCGGCGATCCCTGCACCAGGGAGTAGGCATAGGCGCCGGCGACGATGGCCGGCCGGCCGGTCTTGGCGTTGTAGTCGCCAAGCAGGGTGAAGCTTCCGTTCGAGGCGCCGTCCACATCGATCAGGCGAATGCCCTGGTTTGTCTCGGCGCCCGTGCCACCGACATTGGTGACCCGCACGTAGGTGCTGCCCGCGGTATCGCCCGTGACATGCAAAAGATCGGTGGGCGAGTTGTCGCCGTCCAGCCGGCTCTTCATCGCAAGCAGGCCGCCCTGCCCTTCGTAGCTGCCGGCCACGAGCCGCGTGCCCAGGGCGCCATTGCCCCATTGCACCTCGCCCGCATTGACCACGCCGCCGACGTTCTGGTCATTATCCATGAGCGCGACCAGCGCACCTGGCGAAATTGCGTAGACCGAGGCAGGGCTGAATGTCCCGGGTGCTCCGGCCTGTAGCTCGCCCGCCTCGACCCTTGTGATGCCGCTATAGGTGTTGGCGGCCGTGGTGACGAGCCGGCCTGTGTCGGCCTTGGTCAAAGCGCCTGGACCCGTCATGACGCCCTCATAGACGAGCGTCGTCCCGGCTACCGGTGCCAGGGTTCCCCCACCAGCGGCGAGGGTGGCAGCCCGGCTCGTCGTCAGGTCGACCGTGGTGCGCAGGCCGCCACCATCGAAGGTGATGCCGCCGCTGCTGGCGCCCAGTGCATTGTCGGCGGCGATGGCGATCATGCCTTCCTTGATCGTGGTCCCGCCCGAATAGCTGTTGCCGAGACCTGCAGCCGGTGCCAGCGTCAACGTGCCGCCGCCGGTCTTCTCGACGGCGCCCGAGCCCACGATTTGACCGACATAGGTGCCATCATCGGGCTGTGCGAACCGAACGAGCCCGTTATTCTGGATATTGTTCGTATTGTCCGCAGCGTTGGTCTTGGCCGGCAGGTTTTGCGCGCGCCCCTCCAGCGTCCCATCCGGGTCGACGACGACGACGACGCTAAAGTCCTCATTGTTGCCGCTCAGCGCCAGCGTGCCCTGCCGCACATCGACCGTGGTAAAGCCCTCAAGGCTACCAGTGACAGTCCAGCGGCCATCGCCCTGCTTCGTCAGGTTCGGAAAATTGGTGACATAGCCCGCGAGCGTGCCGGCCGAGCCGGCCTCGCCCTGCAAATAGAGATTATTGACCCCGCCGCCGCCGTCGACCACGCCGGTGACAAGTGAGTTTGGCTCGAAATAAAGGTCGTCATCACCATCGCCAAAATTCAAATCGCCCAGGACTTTGGCACCGGCGCGATTATAGAAGACGATGCCGGCCGCGGCATTCGTGCCGATGATGTAGCCCTTCCCGCTCGACCGCTGCAGCGTGCCGTAATTGTCCAGGATATTCTTCGTTCCAGTCTGCTCGTCCTGGAACCAGACCGCCCCGCCCGGACCGCCTTCGATAACGCCATAGTTGATGATCTTATTGCCGTAGCCATGCACGTTCACCCCTTCGTCGAACGGGTTCGATCCATTAGCGACGACTTTACCGGTCGATGTAACGACGATCGTACTATTTGAATTGGCCTCTATCGTATTGATGCCGCTGCCATAATTCCCCATGCCTGTATCCGCGGTCGTGCGAACGGTGCCGCTGACTGTCACCGAAGCACCGTCGCCCAGGCTGATCGCCGTTACATCCTTCGTATCGACAGTGGCACCATCTTGAACGATAACGGTTTTTCCGTCGTCCCCTCGACCCGTACCAATGGTCGTGGTCCATGGATTCGTCCCAGCCGAGCTGCAGGTCGTCGTCGAGCCCGACTCGACGCAGTCCGCCCGGACCGGCTGTGCGGCCAGCACGCCGATCGATGAGATCGCAAGTCCGAGGCCGCGACGAATCGAGCGGCCGCCAGCAATCAAATAAACCATCTGACGAATTCCCGTAAAATTTTATGCGAATCTGGCGGTCCACATAATTCGGGAAGTCCGGGCAGGCCACTTTGTTTGCTTTCGTTAACCGTGAAACCTGCGCGATGGCGGCCAGGGGTATGACAGAATCGTCATGCGGGCGATCCGAGTGGTTGAGAATCTGGCAAGAAGCCGGATCTCGGGCCGAACGGAGAGAGCGCCATAGGGGCAATAGTGCCGCCGGTGTGCTGGCGATGGTGGTCATTCAGCGCGCATCGCCCCCCCCCACGGCCCGGCGATCGCCATTGCGTCCTCCGCCTGCAGAACGTTAAGGGTCGGGTAAATCGGCAATCACGACTGAGGAGGTTCGTTTGACAGCGCGCAGAATGGCGCCTGGCCGCCGGCTCGCCGATTACCGACTGCGCCTGCAGGCTCGCCGGACGTCTAAGGGCGCGCTGCCGCGAGCTCGGAGCGCAACACGATCCAGTTCGGCCGTGGGTCTATCCAGCGGGGTATAAGCCCGCGCCCCGCCGGCGAACCGGCGGGGCTGGTCGGCCAGGGCGTCAGGCCGCGACAGACTTGGTCGAGCCTTTCAGCTCCTGGAAATGGTCGCGGATATAGGCGGCGGCGCGCAAGGCCAGGGCCGAGATGGTGGGGGTGGGGTTGACCACCCCGCCCGTCGCCAGAACGCTGCCATCAACGATAAAGAGATTGGGAACGTCCCAGCTCTGCTGCCACTTGTTGACGACCGAGGTCTCCGGGTCGTCGCCCATGCGACAGGTGCCGATCATGTGCCAGGCAGGCGTACGGTAGACGCCATTTTCGTCCTTGTAGTCCTGGAGGCGGTAGTCGAAGGCGCCAGCGGCCTTGGCGATGTCCTCCAGGCGATCCAGCATGTAGTTCATCATGCGGCGGTCATTCTCGCCGGGCTCATAATGCATGCGGGCGACGGGCATGCCGTTCGTGTCGGTAACAACGGGGTCGAGAAAGACCCGGTTATTGGGATTGGGCAGGTCGTCACCGATGGCGTGGATGCCGATGCCGTGGCCGAAATGACGCTCGAACCAGCGATGATGCCCCTCTCCCCAGGGCGCTCTCCTGTCGCTGATCCAGCCGGCAGCCACCTCGCCAGCCGACGAAGTGCTCGTCAGGCAGTTAAAGTTGAAGCCGTTGACAAAACCCCTCGAGATATCGGTCTCGGCGAACTCGCGGCTGATCAGCGAGGCCACATAGCCCATATGGCCGTCGATCTGTTCATCGACCCACATCTCGGAGGAGACCAGCGTGTGGTGGAGGAGGTTGCGACCGACCTGGTCCGACTGATTCGCCAGGTTGTCGGAGGCCAGAAGAAGTCGCGGCGTACCGACGCCATTCGCGGCGACGATGACGATGGTGGCCGGCTGGAACTCGACGATGCCAGTATTTCGATCCTGGTAGAGAGCACCGGTAGCTCGGCCATCCCTGCCCTTCTCGATCTTGAGGACCCGCGCGTGGGTGCGCAATTTCGTGCCGGCCGAAAGTGCCTTTGGCCAGACCGAGAGCGAATATTTGCTCATCGAGCCGCGCGGGCAGCCGTTGCAAATGCCGCAGCCATTGCAGGCCGGGCGCCCGTCATAGTCCTCCGAGATGGTACCCGCCTCGGCTGGCCACCAGTGCCAGCCCAGTTTGTCGAAGGCGCCGGCCAGCGTGGCGGCCGCCTTCGTGAAGGGCAGCGGACCCGTCGGGCAAGGCTCGCGCGGCGGCATGGCGGGATCGCCCTCAAGGCCGCTTACACCCACCAGGCGGTCCGCCGCCTCGTAGAAGGGCGCCAGCTCCTCATAGCTGATCGGCCAGTTGGGCTGCAGGCCGTGCTCATCGCCCTTCCTGAAGTCGGAGGGCCGGTAGCGCGGCCAGATGGCGCCATAGACGTTGGTGGAGCCGCCGACACCGTTCCACATCAGGACTTGCGAACTGTCCGAGACGACCTTGTAGTCATCGGGATGATGACGCTTGTTGATGTCGGCATTCCAGTTGGTACGACGCTGCCAGGTCCAGTCATTGCTGTAATGCGGGTGGTCCTCCCGCTCGACCCAGCCACCCTGCTCCAGGCAGACGACGTCGAGGCCGGCCTTGGCCAGGACGGTAGCGGCCAGCGAGCCGGTGGCACCCGCACCGATGATGAGAATGTCGCACGCTTCGTTCTGCTTCATCGCTGACGCCCCCATGTCGTCGTGACCCGGCTCTCGAGTTCCAGGCTCGAGATGTCGACATGCCGCACCTGGTCGGTCGGCACGTAATGGCCGCGCTTTTGGGCCGGAACGTCCTTGGTCCGGTCGAATCGCGGCACGGCGTAACCCGTCAGATGTGGCCGCAGCTTATAGGGATGACCCTTGGCGTTGATGGCGGCGGCGACGAACGGGCTCTCGTAATAGGCGATGAAGACGGCATCGCGCACCCAGGCGAAGAGTTCGGGCTCGCTTCTCTCCAGGGCACTGACGATGGCGTCCCGCTGCTTGTCCGCCTGCCCGGCGAACGGGGCGCCCGCCGCCCGCAACGCCTTCAGAAGACCTGGCAGCGCCGCCTCGCCCTGCTCTGCGATCAACCGCGTTGCAAGCTGCCCCTGCACGCCGACGATGGCGGCCGATGGCCAGCCATCGCCGCTGGGGATCAAGACGTCGACGAGGTCCGCCAGCATGACGGCATCGCTCGCCGCATCTACTTGTTGCATGATGATACTCCCCTCCTTCAACGGTTGCGATGAAAGGAGATCATCTTGATCTCGGTCATGGCCTCGAGCGTCAGCTTGCCGCCGAGGCGGCCAATGCCGCTCTGGGTGCCCGAACCGCCGCCGAAGGGCAGGTGGATCTCCCAATAGGTGCTGCCCGAATTGATATTGACGATGCCGGCCCGGATCGTCTCGGCGAAGCGGAAGGCCCTGTCGATGCCAGCCGTGAACACGCCGACCGAGAGTCCGTAGGCACTGTCCGTGGCGAGGTCGAGTGCTTCCTCGTCGTCGTTGAAGGCGATGATTGGAATGACCGGCCCGAACGTTTCCTCGCGGTTGAGACGCATCTCGCGCGTCACTCCGGTCATGACCGTTGGCTCGAAAAAGAGGTCGCTGCCAAGGTCGGGCCTCGGCTTGCCGCCCGTCAGCACCGTGGCGCCCTTGGCGACCCCGTCGTCGACATGCTCCTTCACCTTCAAGGCCAGCTTCTTGTTGTTGAGCGGACCCATCGTCGTCCCCTGATTGAAGGGATCGCCCAGGATCTGCGCCTTGGCCCGCTCGACCAACCGGGCTGCCAGCGGCTCGACGATGCTCTTATGCGCCAGCACCCGGCCCGTGGCGGCACAGATCTGGCCGCTATTGGAAAAGGCCCCACCGGCCGCCGCGTCCGCCGCCAGGTCGAGATCGGCATCCTCGAAGACGATGACCGGCCCGTTGCCGCCCAGCTCGAGCAGAAGAGGCTTGCCAGCCCCGCGCTCGGCGATCCGGCGCCCGGTGGCGGCGCTGCCGGTAAAGCCGATGCCCTGCGTGTCGGGATGGATAACGATTTCGTCACCCGCCTCCGGCCCCTCGCCCATGACGAGGTTGACGACGCCAGCCGGCAGGCCCGCCTCGGCGATGACGCGCATGAGTTCGACCGCCACCATCGAGGTGCTGGGTGCCGGCACCCAGACAATGGCATTGCCGGTGGCGATGCCCGGCCCCAGATACTCGACCGGAATATTGACCGGATAGTTCCAAGGCGTGATCACCGCGTAGACGCCACGCGGCTGACGGATCGTCATCACAAGCTTGGCCGGATCCTCGGCCGGAATGGTCTCGCCGCGCATCTCGCGCACCAGCGCCGCCGCCAGCCGAAACCCGTCCGCTGCCTTGGCCACCTCCCCCATAGACTGAACGAGCGGCTTGCCTTGCTCCAGCGACAAGACGCGGGCGATCCGCTCGCGCGCTGCGTCGACGCCAGCTGCGATGGTTTCGCACATGGCGGCGCGCTCAAAGGCGGAAGTCGCGGCCCAGGCGGGCTGTGCCGCCTTGGCGGCAGCGATGGCTTCCCTCGCCTCAGCCCGGCTGCTCTTCGGCAGATGGCCGATCAGGGCACCCGTCGCCGGATTGTGGGCCGGCATGGTGGCGGCCGCTTCCTTCCAGCCACCATCGATGAAATTCGCGAAAGTCTTGATTTCGTCCTGCATGCCCATCTCCTCAGGCTGGATGCCACCAGCGCCCACCCACGACCACACCCTTGGCAAAGAGCCGCTCCTTCGCCTCAACGACCTCGCCCCTGACGTCGCTGAGCGGAAAGCTGCCCGCATCCAGCGAGAGGATGCTGGCGTCACCGACGCTGCCGGGCTTGAGCGTGCCGAGCTCCGGCTTTTGCAAAGCCTTGGCGGCGTTGACCGTCGAGGCGGCGATCACGTCGGACAAACTCATGCCCAGGACGAGGAATTTCGAGAGCGTGGTCACCTGGTCGAAGGCCGGGCCGTTAATGCAGAGTGCATGCACGTCGGAGGAGATCGTGTCCGGCGCAAAGCCTTCCTTCATCATTGCCCGCGCCGTCTTCCAGGCGAACGAGCCCTGGCCGTGGCCGATATCGAAGATGACGCCACGCTCGCGCGCCGCCAGCACGGCGGGCTTGACCCGCCCTCTCCCATCGACCGGCGCGTTGGGGAACGGGCGAAAGCAGTGCGTCAGCACGTCACCCGGGCGCAAGCGCTCGACCACGGCCTCATAGGAGGGCGGTGGCTCGTCGATATGGACCATCATCGGCAAGCCGGTCTCGTCAGCCACCTGCAGCGCGATGTCGAGCGGCTGGATCCCGGAATCACCGCTGGCATGCCGGCCGATCCGGACCTTGATGCCGATGATGTGCTCGGGGTTAGCAAGGGCCACCTCGACCGCGTCGCGCGCCGCCATCAGCCGCATATCATGGCTCTCGCCCACCATGATCCGACTGGAGAACGCGTAGATGCCGGCAAAGGAGATGTGAAGATAAGCCAGGATGCGGATCTGCGAGGGTTCGATGACGTGCTTCCTGAAGCCCGCGAAATTGCCCGGGCCGGCGCTGCCCGTATCGACGCAGGTCGTCACGGCACTCATGCGCGCGAATTCCTCGGCATCGATGCCGAGCGACGTGCCTCCCCAATAGACATGCGTGTGCAGGTCGATCAGGCCGGGCGTCACGATCTTGCCGCTGACGTCTTGGACGGTGGCCTGACCGCGATCCAGCCGGTCGCCCAATGCCGCGACCCTGCCGTCCTTGAAGGCAACCTCGGTCACCTCATCGATGCCCTGGGATGGATCGACGACCCTTCCGCCGGTGAGAATGAGATCAAAGCTCATGGCATTCATGCTTCTCTTTCAAGGGCCACCCGGGTCAGACCCGCGCCCCAGTGGCCTCGTCGAACAGACAGATCATTCGGGCGGGCGCCTCCAGCGTCAGGCGCTGGCCGGGGCGGAACGCGGAAGGATCGGTAGTGGTGGCTTTGACAATCGTGTCGCCGATCAGGACGTCCAGAAAGGTGACCGGGCCGGCCGGCTCGATAAGCGCCAACTCGCCCTCCAGCCTTACGCTCTCTCCCCCTGCCCCATCGGCCGGTGACAGATCATGCGGCCGAATGCCGACGAGCCGGCCGCCCCCATGACCGCCCACCATCGAACCGGGAAGGAAATTCATCTGCGGGCTGCCGATGAAGCTGGCGACGAAACGATTGGCCGGCTGGCGATACACTGTCATCGGTTCGTCGAACTGCTGCAGTACCCCGCCATGCATGACCGCGATCCGGTCGGAGAGCACCATCGCTTCCTCCTGATCGTGGGTGACGAAGATGACGGTGATCTTGAGCTCGCGCTGCAGTCGCTTGATCTCGGTGCGCATCCGCACGCGTAGGGCCGCGTCCAGATTGGAGAGCGGCTCGTCCATCAAGAGGGCCGCCGGATTGCGGACGATGGCGCGGCCGACCGCCACGCGCTGACGCTGGCCGCCCGAAAGCTCGGCCGGCATGCGCTCCAAGAACTGCTCCAGACCCAAGAGCTCGGACGCCCAGGCCACCTGCTGCTGGATGGTGGCCTCGGCCACCTTCTGCTGGCGGAGCGCGAAGGCCATATTGTCCTTGACCTTCATATGCGGATAGAGCGCGTAATCCTGGAAGACGAGCGCGATGTTGCGATCGCGTGGGTCTAGCTCGGAGATGTCCCTGCCATCCATGAGGATGCTGCCGGACGTGATGTCCTCAAGGCCGGCAATGCAAAAGAGCAAGGTGCTCTTGCCACAGCCCGATGGTCCAAGGAACGAGACGAACTCGCCATCGGCAATGTCGAGATCCAATCCCTTGAGGACCGGGAAATTGCCGTAGGTCTTGGCGACGGCGCGAATATTGATCGAGGTCATGGGGTGTCCAAGATTGCCATCAGCCCTTCACCGCGCCCGAGAGCGCGCCCTGCACGAGGTAGCGCTGGAACACGAAGGCGATCAGCACTGGCGGCAGGATGGAGAGAACCGAGGCCGCGAACATGGGGCCGTATTCATAAAACTGCGCCTGGCTGAGAAAGCCCGAAAGCACGACCGGAATGGTCTGCGAGTTCGGAGTCGAGGTCAAAATGAGTGCCATCAGGAACTCATTCCAGCTGGCAAGAAAACAGAAGATCAAGGCGGCGATGATGCCCGGCCGGACGACCGGGATGAGGATCGTCCACATCATCTTGAAACGTGAGCAGCCATCGATCAGCGCCGCCCTGTCCAGGCTCTTGGGCACGCCCTCGATGTAGCTCTTCATCATCCAGGCGCTGAGTGGCAGCAGGAACGAACAGTAGGAGATGATCAAGGCGGTCCGCGTGTCGATCAGGTTGACCGTCCTGAACATGATGAAGAAGGGCAGGACCAGGGTCAGTGCCGGCGTCATGCGCGTCAGGAGCAGTGCCCAGAGGCTGTACTTGAAAAAGCGCAGCTTCTCATAACGGGCGAAGGCATAGCCGGCGAAAGTGCCAAGGACGACGCAGATGAGAGAGACCGCAGCGCCCACCAAGAAGCTGTTCAGGAGCGAATAGGGAACGCGCTGTGCCTGCACACTGCTCCCGCCTGTTCCCACCTGCGGCATCAGGACGGCGCGGAAATTATCGAAGGTCAGCGTGCTCGGCACAATGCTGGGCGGCGTGCGAATGAGATCGCCTGCCGGCGATATGCTCATCAACACCAAGGAAAGCACCGGCAGCGCCGACCAGATGAAGATGACGACTGCCAATAGGAAGAAGAGTGTCTTGCCTAGCGGCCTTGCCACATGGCGTGGCAGGTGCCAGCGCCTTGGCAAAGGCGGGATGATGGCCATGGCCCGACGCTTGAGCGTGCCCTCGAGCGAGGAGGACGGCAGCGGCCGGTCCTCGGCCGCACGCACGCGCCGGGGCCCGAGGACGACGAAATAGAAGATCGCCAGAAGGAAGCTCAGTATCGTCAAGACGTAGAGCATGGCTGCGCCCTCGCCGAACTTGAAGAACTGAAACGAATAGACGTAGCCCAGCCAGGCGAAGACCGTGGTGGCACTGCCCGGTCCGCCGCGCGTCATGATCCAGAGAATGTCGAAGGCCATGAGCGCGTTGATCGTGGCAATGATCGAGATGAAGAGCAGGTTGGGCTTCAGCCAGGGCAAGGTGATCTTGAAGAAGCGCGCCACGGGCCCGGCACCATCGAGCATCGCCGCCTTGTGCAGGTTGCCCGGCATGGATTGCAGCCCGGCCAGCACCATGAGGGCCGTGAGGGGCGCCTGATTCCAGACATGGGTCAAGGCCACGAGGTTCAAGGCTCGAAAGCCGTTGCCCAGCCAGGGCGTCGCCCACGAGGCAAGACCGAGATCCGTCAAGAGCGCGTTCAGCGTGCCGTAATTGCCGGCAAAAACGAAAGACCAAAGAACGCCCACGGAGACCGGCGCCATCGCCCAGGGGACGAGAACGACGCTGCGCAGCAGGCCACGTCCGGGAAAGCGCTGATTCAAGACGAGCGCCAGGATGGTGCCGAGGATCGTCGTGCCGACCACGGCAAAGCCGGCGAAATAGGCCGTGCGCGCAATCGCCCACCAGAGATCCGGGCTCGTGAGCACGGTCACGTAATTGTTCAACCCCACAAAGATCCATTTCTTCGTGATGGGGTTGGTGCTGTTCAGGCTCAGATAGACGCTGTAGGCCAAGGGGATGCCGACCACCGCGCAGACGATCAGGAGCGTCGGGGCAACCGCGGCATAGGCGAAGGCCGGCGTGCGCCCGATGCGGCGACGTCGGCCAGGCTTTGCGGTGTCAGAGCTGGCGAGCGAGAGCGACAAGCAGCGGTCTCCTTTGAAAGTCGGCCTACTGGTATTGCTTCTTGAGCTCGGCCACCTTGGCCGTCAGCTTGTCGACGAGCTCGTCGGTGCTGCCGCTTCCGCGAATATATTCCTGTACATTCTGCATCATGTACAGGTCCCACTCGGAGAACCAGATCATCTTGGCGACGTCGCGCGAGGTGGCGAGTTCGATCTGCTTGCTGGTGACGTCGAGGTCGCGCCATTTGGAGAAGCTGGCAACCACATCAGGGTCCGCCATGACCTCCTTATAGCCTGAGCCCAGCCCGAACTCGAGCGCCCAGCGCTTGATGACATGATACTGGCCATCCTTGGCCTTGCCACCGAAGAAGCGCATCAGGTCCCAGACGCGCGCCTCGTCGACAGGTTTTGCTCCCATCAGGTAGGCGGAGGTCCATCCCAGCGTCGAATGCGTCTTGCCCGGCATCAAGGCGTTCCTCACCTTGCCCGCAGCCTTCGACATCGAGGGGTCGTTCGTCACCTTCTGGTCATAGTCGTGGAGGATCATGAAGGTGTGTTGACCAGTGGCGTAGCTGGGAACGCCCTCGTCCGGCAGCGTCATAATGTCGGCCGTGACCAGTCCTTCCTTGAAGAGCGAGCGATGTAGCTCCAGCACCTTGCGGAAGGCCTCGTCCGGCACGAGGTCGTTATTGGCATCGAAAACCTTGGCACCCTCGGAATACCAGCAGGCAAAGATGCTCCACGAAAGCTCGGGCCATTTTTGCCCCCAGGCGCTGTTATAGGGGGCGTCGGAAATGCCGTCCTTTTTCAGCTTGCGACAGGCATCGAGGAGAGCATCGAAAGAATCCGGCACCTCCAGCTTGGCCTTGGCCAAATGCTCCTCATTGTAGATGAAGGCATCGTGGCCCGCATAATAAGGTAGGCCCGCGAGCTTGCCGTTCGGCAGCGAGAGCGATTTAACGCAGACCGGATAAAGCCCGGCCTTGATCGCCTCGACACCTTCCAGCCCCTCAAGGTCGCGGGTCCAATCGGCGGCATTCCAGCGGGCGATGTGGTCCTCCTCGCTGTAGAGCATGTCGATATGTTGACCGCCCATCAGCTTGGTCTCGGCCACGGGATGATAGTCACCCGTCACCAACTCGTAATTGACGTTCTCGTCATAGAGTTTCTTGAAGGTGGCGACATTGGCCTCGACGATCTGCGGCGCGAATTGCCAGCCGATGAAGGTCATGGCTTCGGCCGGAGCGGCCAGGGCCGGCCGAGCCAGCATGGTCGTGGCCGCGAGGCCGGCAGCACCTTGCAGCACGGCTCGACGCGAGGCCAGGAAGCGTTCCATTCTTTGACGCATGGGCGTGTTCCTATGTCTTTGGTGCAGCCGAGCTGAAGACAGGCTCTAGAGCCGGCAGGTTGGCGCGGATAGCGCGTCCGGCCAGGGCCGGCATCTGCCGACGATCATGCTGCCGCGAGATACTGTTCGCCAAGAGGAATTTTTATAATTCGATCATTTTTCAACGGCAAATCGCGGGATTCTCAGCGTATCGCCTTATGATGATGCAAAAGTAAAAGAAATTGGCAGAAATTGCCCGCTCAGTGAGCACCTCAGTCGCAGACGGGCTGACTGTCATCCTCGTCACGATACGTGATGAATTGCTGCTTGATCCGGCGCAGCTGCTCTTGTGCGGCCGGCCGCCGGCGAACGGCGCAGCCATAAGCCAGCATGTCGATCGCCGCCAGGAAGCCGTAACGCATCGAGGTCGGCCCCAGCACGTCGCCATCGTCCGTGAGCTCAATGGTAAGCGGCATCTGGACGGCGGCAGCCAGCGGCGTGCGAGGTGCCGTGAAGGCAAGAGTACGCGCGCCGTAGCCAGCAGCGATGCGAGCCGCACGCACCAGCTCCTGGTTGTTGCCGGTGAGCGAGCAGCAAAGGAGGAGATCCTGCTCGTTCATGGTAGCCGCCAGCATCATCTGCATCTGGTGGTCGGCATTGGGAATGACGTGGATACCCAGGCGGAAAAGGCGGTTTTGTACTTCTTCGACCAGCCAGCTCGATACGCCGCCGCCGCCGAAGGCATAGAGAATGCGACAGCCGATGGCCACGTCGATGGCGCGCTCGAGCATGGCAAGATCGATACTGCGCTGGGCGGCGACTATGGCATTTTGGGCGCGCATCGCGACGCGAAGCGCGATGTCCTCAGGCTGTTCTGGATGCTGATCCAAGGGTTCGAAATAACGCAGGCCAACGCGCATGCTCCCCATGATCTTAAGTTTCAGGTCGCGCAGCCCGTCGCAGCCGAGAAGACGGGCAAAACGTGTGATCGTCGGGGCGGAGATACCGAGCCAGGGGACGAGTTCCTCGATCGGCCGGGCGGCGAATGCCTGGGGTTCGCGCAAGATGGCCTCGGCGATCTTGCGATGCGCCTTGGAGAGGGAGGTTTCCACCTTGAGGATACGGCCGATGATGTCGTCGCCGGCCCGCGTGGGCTCGCTAGCCTCCAGTCCGTCTATTTCATTATGCCGCATCTACCCTCCCATCTGCATGGCCGCGCCTTCCTCGTACTTAGCGTGGCCACTCGCACCAGGCACTGGCGATGGCCCCTGACGCCAAGCGAGCAGCCCACCCGGCAGCGAAGGCGCGCCCTTGATCGCCTGTCCACCCTCTTTCTTCCCGGCCCCATGGCAGGGGACGCGAGCCTGGCTAGATAGCCCCGCCAGCAAGGCCGACGCGCGCCTTGCTGTTCCAGCGCCGAAACGGCGATTGGCGAGTTGGCCTCCGCAACGCCTTCCTTGGCGAAGGGGACGATCGGTCACCTGCATATAGCTTTTCACTTCGCGGAGACGAGGATCGTTCGTCAAGGCGCAGACGGGATAGCTCGACGCCCTCGCCCGTGTCAGGCGACGAGATCCAGGTCACCCGGCCCCATTGGAACCTTGGCAAATCCTGTGCCCAGACTGGAGACCGCTGTCGACGCCCACCTTTCCACGGGGCATTCCCAGCCGGAGGGGTCCCTGTTCCGGTTGGCGTCCCCCAGCCAGCGCTGACCCGCGCTCTAGAGCGGCAGACGGACGACCCTGCCACGCGGCGCAACGGCGGGACGCGACGGCCTGAGCTCCACTCCGCGCTCATCCACGTCGATCTCAGCTTCGGGATAGACGGCAACAGCCTCGGCTAGCGCTTCCTTGAAACGCCGGCGAAAATCCCGCTCGCGGGTATATTCCGCCCCGAACTGCGCCTGGAGCGGTTTCCAGCCGACAATGGTCGGCTTCTTGATCGCGTGCAGCCGGTAGACCAGCCAGACATAGAGATCGATCACCAGCGGCTGGTTGCTGATGGCACGCAAAGCCGGCTCCCAAAGCGGCACGGGATGCGCCTTCAGGGCCTGGAAGAACGAATCCGTAAGCTCGATTTCGTCTTCCCAGAGACTTCCTTGATCGGGCTCGCGTGGCTGCGGGATGCTCATCATGCCGTCGATGATGTTCTCGCGCTTGAACCCTTCGGTGCCGTTGTCGCCGCGCCAAGCGATGGTCATGCGGCAGGCACTGATGCGATTGGCCTGCTCCCGGACGGCCGTGTAACTTTCGCCGCCGATGGCGATGCCAAGGCGGCCCAGCCACGCCCGCATGGAGCGGCCGATCTCGACGCGACGCGAATTGGTACGAATAGCCTCGGTGCAGAGATAGAGCAGGATCATGCGGGCCCGCGCTCCATAGGGGATGCCGTAGAAAACCGGCTGGCCCTGGCGGATGATCTTGCCGGGCTCGATCATCAGGCTGAACCGCCCGTTCTCGCGCAGCCATTCCCTCTGTTCGTCCTTGGGGCGCTTGTGTGGTAGCGAGGTCATGCAAAAGCCGGCATAGGTGATGCCCAGCTGATCGCTCTCCTCGCCCAGGACTCGCGCGGCCAGGTCGACGACGCGCCGCTCCTCGGGAGTCTGGGCTTTGGCCCGCGCTGACTCCAGGCCTTCGCGGATGACGAGCTCGTGGACCGCGCCCATGGCAGCTTACCTGACTATATTCTTCCTCCAACGTCCACGAAGCTTAACAGCCCTTCCCTCGTCGTCCAACATGGGTTCTTGTCGCGCACAGGCTCATCCCATGAGATCTTGTCGCGCTACTTTTCCCGTGGGTTCCTGTCGCGGCAAGGCTGGGGTGTTGTCGCGGATACCATGGGGCCTTGTCGCGGGCACATACCCTGCCCGCTGGGGTCTTGTCGCGCATAACCTATAACTAGATTCTCTTATAAACCCTTTAAGACCATGAACAGGCATGACTTTATTTTCTCTTGAAAATGCATTTTCGAGGCAGCGGCGCACTCGCATAAACCGTGGCCTTACAGCAAGACGAAAACCGGGCGGGCGTGCTCTTCGCCGAAGCTCGTGACCTGCGATGGCCGACGATGTGCGATGCGAAGGCTTTGGTCAAAGAGATTGCGCGCACGAGGTACTTTAGCCGTGGAGGCGGCAGACAGACGAAACCGCGCTCCGGTGATACCGACAGGCGGGCAATGCGGCCTCGATATCTCGCCCTTGATCCAAGGCACGGCGCGAAGCGGTTTTGTCTGCCGCAACACGGATGCGCGACAAGTCCCCATCCCTGCGCGCCGTTGATTTATTCGAGCCTTAAGAGGTGGAATCGCGTGCGTGCTCGTCGGTGCCGTTTCAGGCATCGTCAATCCAAGGCGCGCCGGTCCAGCTTTAACCCCGGCCAGGTATTGAGTGTACGCAGGGTTAGGTGACCTGGTGCCGACCGAGCGGTGCTGCTCACCCGCATGATTCATATATGTAGGGCCGTAAATCGCTAACTCACTCCGTGAGGAACTCGTTTCGGTCCCTGACTAAAGGTCATCCAGGCATTCCGGGGTCACTGCCCCTGCTCATACGTGACAACTATGCCTGCCGCCCCGCCGGGCGGAACGAATAGGCGGGGTTCGCAGGAGTGCCTGCTTGCCCGACCTGTGTACGAAGCAAAGCCCGGCAAGCACGAATGAGCCTCGCCCAATCGGTCAGAGACGGAGAAAATGCATTTTCTTCGCTGGGCGTGCGGGCAGCCGAGACCGCGTGGACGTGCCGGACTGGCGGACGGGTTAGGTGCAATCGGCGAGGGCGTTTTGAAAACGATCGGCTGAGATACATAGTTGAAAAAACCAAAGGGCAGGAGGCCGGCCTATCGCTGCCCCGAGACCTGAGACCTGGTCTTGACGGCGATCTCTCAATTCCGGTTGACCGTGTTTTGCTTCGAGGCGTCGCGCAGTTCGGCCATTCCAGGCCCGACGCCATACGGAAGGTCGTGATCCGCCATCCGGGCTGTAGCTCGAGGGCGGAGCACCTTCACGGCCGAAAAAAAGGTGGTCTCTCTGTCAAGGGTCGGCCTTACGCGCGTGGCCGTGGGCGCCGGGGCGAGGTCGAGCAGGGACCAATGCTGGTCGTACTAACATCGGTATCGTTCATGCGATTCATTTTCGGTCATGGTGCCGGTGCCTCGCGGTTCCATCGGACCGTCATACGGGCCTGACCGGGAAATGGCCGGTGGGCATTTGTCTTGAAGGCTAAAGCTAAGGCTGGAGGCGAGAGGTTATCGACGTTTATCGACCGGTATGGAGTCTTCGCGGCGTGCATGTCGTGGGCCACGGCCAAGCCGGGGGGCAGCCAAGCCGCTTGCCGCGTCGCTCGTTCTGTTGCCAAGGCCTCGGGGCTGCCATCCATCCAGGATCTGTCAGGGACCGAGATGACGCTCATCTCGTCTTCATTGGTCAGTGCCAGGCAATTGGCCGCGCAAGCGACAAAGCGATGGGCCTTGAGACGGGTCTAAGACGGACATTTTGTTCGGTCACCAACCGGTTCTCAGCACGTGGTCTCCCGACGCGGGGGATGTTCGCCCGCATGGGGATCTGCGTGGGGAGCTCTCAACCTGGTGATGTGAGCCGTGCCGGGGATGGAGCTCGGCGGCTCGTCGCAGCAGGGAACAATGGGCCGAAAATGCATTTTCGTCGCCTAGCCTACGCGGTCACGCCTCTTTCCAGTCAGGGGTCTTGCGGGCGAGGACATCTGGACCTGTAGGCAGAAGAGTGATCCACGCCAAGCATGCAGGCAATTGGATTCCCGGACGTTGTTTCACGAAGTGGCGTGGATCAACTTTCCGCAAAGTCCCCTTACATGTCGATTCGATCCCGACCTATTCCTCGTCCTCGGCGACCTCGGCATAGAGTGAGGGGATGCGCGCGGCGAGGCGGCGGATGACGCGTTCGTCGAGACCGGGCTGGAAGCGAAAGACCAACTGACTGCCCGAGCGGGAGAGGCGACCGTAGCGGCGACCCTGCCGATCGCGGATGAGGGTTCCATCCTTGTCTCCGGCAGTGGGTTGGGCGCCGTTGCCAAGCAGCCGGATCAGGTGCCGGGCCCTGGTCGTCGCATTGCCCTTGAGTGCACGCATGGCCTCGGCGTCAGCCTCGCTCAAGCTTCCTCCATGACGCTGGAGGACCGCTAGCAATTGCTTGCCGACACCGATGGAGAGATCGCGGGGATCGCCCAACATTTCCAGCACGTTCTCGGGGATATCGGCCAGGGCGGCCACATTGCTGACCTGTTGCGGCGTGACGCCCAAGAGCGCTGCCAATTCCGTGCGCTGGAAAAGGCCGGCTTTCAGCAGCCTTCGATAATGACGGGCTTTCTCAAGCGGCGACAGATCGATCCGCTGGGCGTTTTCGATCAGCATCTGGGCCACCAGGCCCTGCTCGTCGAGCGTAACAATGACGGCGCGCACCGGGCGCCCCAGCGCCCGGCAGGCATGCACCCGTCGATGGCCAAAGACGATCTCGTAGCGCCCATCCTTGCCCTGGCGCAGGGCCGCGGGCGTGATCTGTCCATTGGCGGCGATTGACTGGCGAAGTGCTAAGAACGCATCGTCGGCAAATCCGCGATCGTCGCGATCCCGCCAGCTGGTGTCGTCAATGAGCCTGGTGTCGATCTCGACCACCATGCGGCCGGTGCTGACCGCCTCCTCCATCTGTCGGCGAAGGGCCTCATAGGCCTCAGCGGTGCCGCGCGAGACTTCACGCACCTGATCGCTGATCGGCACGACACCGGAGCGCCGCCTGGCACCGCCCTGCTCAGCCCGTTCCTGGCGTAGGCCGCTGATGGCAAGGTCGATTTCGTCCGTGGCACGTGCAGTCGGCGCTTTAGTCCGGGGCGGCATCACGTCCTCCCTTGCCGCTGGCGCTGCCGGGCCACTGGGCCAGGATCAGCGCTTCGATCTCGCCGTTGACGCCGTCCAGATAGTCGCGCGCCCGCTCGTAGCTCTTTCGGTTCTTCGACACTTCCAACTCGTAGAGCGTGCGCTTGATATTTCCCGCCATGTCCAAGGCAGTCGTGATCGCCATTTTCTGGTCAAGGAGGCGATCGGCGAAGGTCGATACCATCCAGGCTGAGATGCGCTGATGATTCCGGTCGACGGTGTTGTACTTGGTAATGAGGATGCGCACGAAATCGAGCATCTTGCTCGACCCGCCCTCATATTCCGCAATGTCGCGTAGCGTGTCGGCCATCATGCGGAAAAAGCGCCCCGTCGAGGCGAAATCCAGCATCGAGGGCGGTGCCGGCACGATCAGTGCTGTCGATGCGAAGATGGCATTGATGCTCAGATAGCCGAGCGAGGGCGGACAGTCGCAGACCACCACGTCATAGCGATCTTCAATGGTCTTGATGCCGTCCTCGAGCAGTCGCCAGAAGCGAAAATTGGTCTGCCGCATCTGTCGCACCGGCAATTCGAACTCGATCCGGTAGAGGCCCAGATTGGCCGGGATGATGTCGAGATTGGTCCAATAGGTCGGACGGATCAGCGAGGCGAGGCTGTCGACGTCGCCGCGCAAAAAGGGATAGAGCGTTTCGGCCTCGCTGAAATCGTCGTCCGGCTGGAAACCGAACTGCGTCGTAGCCGAGGCTTGGCTATCGAGGTCGAGCAGCAGTACTTTATAGCCCTTAAAGGCCAGGAATTGCGCCAGATGGACGGCCGTCGTCGTTTTGGCTGCGCCCCCTTTGAAGTTCGAGAGCGTGACGACCTGGAGCTTGTCCCCTCGCTCGCGGCGTCGGCCCACGCGGTAGCGGTCATCCCCGGTCTTCAAGAGGAGATGAGCGCGGATTCGGTTGACTTCCTCAAGCGTGAAGCCGCGCTGGGTCTTGCCGATGGGCTGACCCTTTGGAACGTCCTCCTCCTCGAGCACCAGCCGACGCAGATAGGAATCCGAAATCCCCAAAAGCCTTGCGGCCTCGCGCGTAGGCAAGAGCCGCAGCCGCTTCTCGCGATGCGGCTTGTTGTCGATCTCGATGATCCGCCTTTGGACTGCCTCCGATAATTCGGCATAATCCTCAAAGGCGGCGATGAGGTCGACGGCGTCGCTCATCAGGCTGGCTTTCTTTCGTTTCTCCTCAACGAACACGCTTAAACGAGAAAACGCAATAAGTCGATAAAATCCGTGCATGGAGAGAGACGGCCGGGTGTCGGTGTGTCCCGCCCTCCATTGGGGTCTTGTCGCATCCACGACTCTTGCCGTGCAAGCGGCGTGAATGATATGTAGTCAATATCACTACTTGGCATGGGGAGGTGGCGCGTGGAGCGTCTTGTGACGGCGGTTGATGCCAACCGACATTTCTCCGAGATTCTGCGCGCGGTGCGCGAGGGTGGCAGCTATGTTGTCACGGCCCACGGCAAGCCTGTGGCCCGAATCCTGCCGATCGAAGAGGGGCCGGGCGGCCGCGACGAGGCGAGGCGCCGGCTTTTGCGGCGTCTTCGCGAGGAAACGCCCGTCGATGTCGGTCCCATCGGCCGCGACGAGCTGTATGAACGGTGAGGATCGCCCTCGACACCAACGTGCTGGCCTATGCCGAGGGGGTGAACGGCGTTTCGCGGCAGGCCGAGGCGCTGAATTTGCTCGAGCGCCTGCCGCCGCATGACCTGGTGCTGCCGGTTCAAGTCGTGGGCGAGCTTATGACTGTTCTTGTCCGCAAGGCCGGGCGGACCCGTCCGGCGGCCCGCAGCGCGATCTTGAGCTGGCAGGAACTTTGCCACCTCGTGCCGACCTCCGTCCAGGTCATCCGCCGGGCGACCGATCTCGTCGCCGACCATGGGTTCAGCACCTGGGATGCCGTGATCCTGGCTGCGGCAGGGGAGGGGGGCTGCCGCATTTTGCTGTCGGAAGATATGCAAGATGGCTTCACCGCCGGCGGCACAACCATCGTTAATCCGTTCGCCAAGCAGCCGCACCAGCTTCTGACCACGCTGTTGCGAGACTGATCGCTCGACCGGGCAGTCGCTGGAGCGAACTGCCGGTCCCATTCGTGACGGGCCCTTACCAGCCTCTGCCGACCGCTGTCGTGCGCCGCCAAATAGAGCTGTCCCGTTCATCAAATCTTAACTCGTCGAGTACTTTGTCAGATGGCAAGCCGCTAGCCATAAGGTGCTGAAAACGTTGTCAGAGCAGCCCCGCGAGATTTTTAGCGACGATCATGTCGACTTGGTTTGGTCGGCGATATGTCGTTCACAGGCCGTCGTTGAATTCGATCTTACGGGCAAGGTGCTTGCAGCCAATGATGTCTTCCTGCGTCTCATGGGCTATGCGCCTTCTGAAATCATAGGAAAGTATCATCGAATGCTGTGCGATGCCGAGTTTGCGATGTCGGACGCCTATATTAAATTCTGGCACATGTTGGGCCAAGGTGAGTTCAGTGCCGGCGAATTTTATCGCATCGCCAAGGACGGGCGGGGCGTCTGGCTCCAGGCCACCTACAACCCCATCCTGGACCCGGCGGGCCGGCCGTTCAAGGTCGTCAAGGTCGCCACAGACGTCACCGACCGCAAGCTCGAATTGACCGCCAGCCAGCAGAAGCTCAAGTCCACGCTGCAGCAAATGGGTGAAATCGTCGCTGCCATCGGTCAGATCGCCAACCAGACCAACCTTCTAGCACTGAACGCAACAATCGAGGCCGCGAGGGCGGGGGAGGCCGGTCGCGGTTTTGCCGTGGTGGCGAGCGAGGTCAAAAAGCTGGCCGGTGACACGCGAAGCGCGACTCAAAGAGCCATAGCGATGGTCGCGGCCTGACCTGCCGGGCCGGCGATCCTCCTGGAGGGCCGAGCCGTCCTGAACCCTGCTGTAGCGGCGTGGAGAAAATCAGGCCCCGGGCTCCTGGGCGGTCGCTTCAGTGGCAGGCGGTCAATCCAAGCCGCACATTGTCTCCAGGAAGTTCCCGGACGCCCCAAAGACAATGCTGATTTTCGGCCATGGCCAGTGTCAAAGGGCCTGGAGAGCCTGCACGGCCAAGCTCCGGCCCTATTTCGGCCAAGTGGGGGTATGCATTTTTCAGGCGGAGGCAGAAGGAGCACCGACCCGGCGGCCCCAGCCAGGCTGTCCTACCGGTCGCCCGTCCAGCGCTACCGTCCTGCCGCGCACCATCGTGCGAACGGGCATGCCGATGGTCGCGAAACCCTCGTAAGGCGTGGCGTTGCCGAGCGAGTGCAGGAGGGCGCCCTCGATCCGTCCCTCCGCCCGCAGATCCACCAGCACGATGTCGGCATCGACGCCCACCTCCAGCCGCCCTTTGTGCGCGAGGCCGAACGCATCGGCCGGAGCCCGGCAGGCCATGCGAACATATTGGCAAAGGGTCATGCGTCCGCGATTGACTTCGGTCAGCATCAACCGCATCGAGGTTTCGACGCCCGGAAAGCCCGGCGCGCAGTCCCAGATGACGGGGCGGCGCTTTTCATCCGGCAGATGCGGGGCGTGGTCGGTCGAGAGGATATCGATCGTACCGTCGATCAAGGCATCCCAGAGCGGTCCCGCATGACCGGGCTCGCGCACCGGTGGTTTCACCCGCAAGAAATTGGCACCCAGCCTGGAACTGTCATCCGTCGACAGAAACAGATAATGCGGGCAGGTCTCGACCGTGATGTCGACCCCGCGCGACTTGGCAAAGCGGATGTGCGGCAGCGAGTGGCGCGAGCTTTCGTGCGCGATGTGGATCTTGCAACCGGTCCATTCGGCGAAGATCGCGCTTCGGCTGACCGCCTCGACCGTGGCGATGTCCGCGTGCTGTTCCAGATGGGCTGCCGCGTCGACCCGGCCGCTCCGGCGCAGGCGTTCTCCCCGGCGCTTGAGAATGGGGGTGTTTTCCGCATGCACGGTGCAGCGAATACCGAGGCCCGCCAAGGTCTCGAACGCATCGACGATGGCGCCATCGCTCGGGCAGGGCGCCAGCGGATTCTCGCTGCCCATATAGAGCTTGAAAGCGCTGGCACCAGCATCGAGCATCGCTTTCAGCTCATCGCCATTGTCCTCACCGATGAGACCGTAGATGCCGTAATCGACGATCGCCTGCTTCGCCGCCAAGGCGTCTTTTTCCGCCACGGCGGCGGGGCTGGCCGTGGGGGGGCGCGTGTTCGGCATGTCGAAGACCGTCGTCACGCCTCCCACGGCTGCCGCCTGCGTAGCGGATGTCCAAGTCTCTTTGTGCGCGAATCCGGGTTCGCGGAAATGGACGTGGACGTCGATGGCGCCTGGCAGCACGTGCAGGCCCCGCGCGTCGATGCGCTCACGCGCCGGCGGCATCGTCTCGAGCGGCCCGATCGCCACGATCTTGCCCTCGTGGACAGCGACTGTATCCGGCCAGATGAGGCTGGGACTGACGAGCAGGCCGTTCTCGATCACGAGGTCGACCATCGGGATACCGACTGCTTCCGTGCTCATTGCGACGCCACCCTTGCTGCCGCCTCGAAGAGATCGGCATTTCGTCGACGCAGGCTTTGTATCATCGCCTCGATCTCAAGCCGAAGCTCGACTGGATCGAAGCGCCTGGGCCGCCCGCCGCTATAGATCACTTGGCCCGCCGCGATCACGGTGTCGACCGAGGCACCGGTCTCGGCAAAAACCATCTGTGCCACGGCGTCGTTAATCGGGAACCACCAGGGAGCATCCAGCCGGTACAGCACGACATCGGCCGGAGCCCCGGCCGCGACCTGGCCGAGGCCCGGGCAGCGCAAGGCCTTTGCGCCGCCGGACGTGGCGATCTCGAACGACTCCCGTGCCGACATCCATCTCTCATGGTTGGCCTCGTCTTGACGATGGGCGGTCGCGATGGCGCGCATGGCTTCGTGCATGACCATATTGTCGTTCGAGCCGGCCCCGTCGGTGCCGAGGGCCAAGCGTACACCTTGCCGCCGCAAGGACGGGATGGGGCAGAGCCCCGTGCCCAGCCTGGCGTTGCTTTCGGGATTGAGGACGGCGATGACGCCCCGCTTGGCCATCAAGGCGATCTCGTCATCGTCCAGCCAGATCGAGTGGGCGCAAGACCAGCGCTCCGAAAGGACTCCCAACTGCTCGAGATGCGCCAGAGTGCCGACACCATAGCGATCGATGGCTATGGATCTCTGCCGGGCGGTCTCCAGAAGGTGCGTGTGGATGCCCAGATCGTGGGTCGCCGCGATCTCGGCGCAAAACAGGAGTGCGGCATCCGAACAGCGATCGGGGTTGGAGGGGGCCGGGAAGACACCGATCCTCCCTTCATAGCCGTGCCAGCGGCCAACGGCGTCTCGGGTCAGCTCCGCCACGCTTTCAAGCGGCTGGCGCTTGAGAAGTTCCACCCGATCCAGCCGTCCGGCAAGGTCGTCGGGCAGATCGGTCGGGATGATGTCGGCGAAGGCCTGGTCGAAGAAGCGAACGCCCACGACGGCGCGCAATCCCGTTTCCGCCCAGGCACCCAGCACCGCGTCCAGATCGTCGCCCGAAAAGCGCTGGCCGGGAAAATGGTCCAGCACGGCGGTCGTCCCTGAGGCCATCAGCCCATAGGCGCAGAGAAAGACGGCCAGTCTGATCTCGTCGCGCGTGCGCCCGGACGTATGGGCCTGCGTCAGCCACATGAAGGCTGGATGGCTCAGCCGATCGCCGAACCCGGCCAGCGTGCTGGACTGCGAATGTGTGTGCGCATTGACAAGCCCAGGAGCCAGGAGCCTATCCGTGCCTTCGAGGATCGTATCGCCGTCGCGGGCGACCAGGGAAGGAGCGTCGGCGGGCCCCACGGCCAGGATGCGATCTCCCTGGAGGATCACGGTCTGTCCCGGGCGCAGACCCGTCTCCATCGTGGAGTCGAGGACGGAGACCCCTTGGATGACGAGACGGCTCACGAGCGGGTTTCCTGCAAGGCGTGTGCGGCACCCGTGGGATCGAACCAGAGGCCGTCGTCGGCGCCTGCCCGTTCGATCAGTCGACTGGCCAGGAGCAGGTCCTGCACAGCGATGCCGATCGACTTGAAGACGACGATATCGTGGGTTCTGCCCGGCCTGCCATCCAGCGCGCCGATTTCACCCACGATCTGATCGCGATGTAAAATACCGGTCCCGAGCGGCAGGCAGAGATCACCGGCCCGCGCGAGGCAGCCCTCCAGATGATCGACATAGATTTCGGCCCGCCGGATCAGGCAATCGTCGGCCTCGCGGGCGGTGGGCCGGTTGGCCCCGGCCAGGACGACGGTCGTGCCGGAGCGCAGGGCAGCCCCGGGAAAGACGGGCTCGTCCGCGCTGGTGATGGTGACCACGATGTCGGCCGCCGCCACGGCGGCGGCGGGATCATTCTCGTAGCTGATGGTCGCGTTGGCGAGGTCGGGCCAGCTTCGCGCTGCATCGACGAGTGCGGCAGCGCGAGGCTGGCTCCGGCCGACAATGAGCACCGTGCGGATCGGGCGGATGGCCGCCATGTAGCGGATGGTCTCCGGCGCCATCGCGCCCGTCCCGAAGATCGTGAGCGTTGTCGCTTCGGGTGGAGCCAGGAGATCGCAGCCAGCCGCCAGGCCCGCGGCGGTGCGGTGCTGGTTGAAACGCGTGCCGGAGAACATCGCCAAAGGCTCCGCTTGGCGCGCATTCCACAAGGTCAGGAGGCTCGCCCCCCGGCGCGTACCATTCGGCCCGACGTGGCTGTGAACGTTCGTTTTCACGCTCAGCAGGCCATCGCTGTCCAGAGTCATCAGGCCCAGGACGCCATGCCTGGGGGTGTGTCCGCGCAGGTCGACCCGGGCGGAGGGCTGCGGCTCGTTTGCCGCCTGCAGTCGATAAGCGTCGATTGCGGCTTTAAGGGCCAGGTCGCGGGTGATCAGCCGATCCACGTCGGCGTCGGAGAACAGCCTCATGAGGAAAGGCCGGCGGCACCGACGCGGCGCCAGCGCGACAGGCGTTGCTCAAGGCTGGAGGTTATCCAGAACATCGAAAGTGCCAGTAGAATGGAGAGGAGGACCGCAGCCCAAAGGAGGGCGATGTCGCGCATCTCGCCGCTGTCCAGAATGAGAAGCCCCAGACCGCGTGAGCCGGTGATCCATTCCGACAGCATGGCACCGAGGAGGGCGGTCGTGCCGGCGATGCGCAGGCCGGTGAACAGATAGGGCATGGCGGAGGGCAGTCGGACATAACGAAGCTGCTGCCAGATCGAAGCGTTGTAGACGTGCAGCAGTTCCAAGGTGGTGGGCTCGGCCGCGCGCATGCCGCGCATGAGGTTGATGAGCAGCGGGAAGATCGAGACGATGACGACCACCAGGATGCTGGCGCTGATGCCGCGACCCAGCATCATCATGATGATCGGGGCGACGGCGGCAACGGGGGCGGAGCGAAAGGCAAGGACGATAGGCATGGAGGCCTGCTCCGCGCGCGGAAAAGCCACGTAGAGGCCGGCAACTGCGGCAGCCAGCACCGTGCTCAAGGCAAGCCCCAAAAGCCCGGAAGTGAGCGTGAAAGCTGTCCGGCTCGCAAGCACGCCGCTATTTGCCAGAGCGCCTTCCAGCACCGTGGGTGGTTCCGGCACGAGATAAGGGGGAATCGCGAAGACCTTGATCAGCAGGTGCCAGACGACGCCGATCACAAGACAGGTCGCCAGGAAGAAAAGCGGCGTTTTGAACGCCGCCAGATTAAAGCCGCTCCTCATGCGAGTTGCTCGCCGCTGGCCCAGAAAACGAGGCGTCGCTCGATCATGGCACAGATGGCATAGGCGCCGCTCGCCAGAAGGCAGGTGAGGAGAACCGAAAGCCAGACGGTGACGATGTCATAGGAAAACAGCGCATAGAGCATCATGGCACCGATGCCGCGATCCGCGCCGGCCCATTCGGCCGTGACAGTTCCGAGGACGGCTGAAGGTGCCGCAATCTTCAGTCCCGCGAAAACGAAGGGCAGGGCACCCGGCACGAGCAGGTAGCGAAAGGACTGGAGCGGGCTGGCCGAGAGGATGTGGAACAACTCCCGTTGACGTTCGTCCGCGGCGGCCATGCCCTGCATCATCCCGACCAGCATGGGAAACTGGCTGGACAAGGCCGCGATGACGATCTGCAGCGATGGGCCGGTGCCCAGCCAGAGGGCCAAGAGCGGTGCCAAAGCGATAATGGGGATGGCGCTCAGGATGACGCCCAGATTGTAGACGACGCCGGATAAGCGACTGACCAAGGCTGCAAGGGCGGCCGCGCAGAATGTGGCCATGATCGCGGCCAGATAACCTTCTGCCGCCTTGACGGCGGTCGGGACGACATTCTGGATGACAAGGCCGGGCCGAGCGATGATTGCAACCACCAGCTGCGAGGGTGCCGGTATGAAGACCGGCAGCGCATGGAGCCGCTGCAGGACCTCGGCAGCCAGCAGCAGGAGTGCTGCCGTAGCGCTGGGGAAGATGAGGGCCAATGTATCGCGGGAGCGGCCAGTGCGCGGTGGCGTTCCTCGCATGCGTCAATACCCGTCCGTGGCGGCTGGGGCTGGCATCGCCTCATCGCTCGAAGCGGCTTGGCCCCCAAACAGGCCGTCGCGCACGCGGTTGACGCAATCGTAGAAGGCAGGCGTGCGCATCAGGCCCAGATGACGGGGGCGTTCGAGCGGCACCTCGATCGTCTGGGAGATGCGGCCTGGCCGAGGCTGCATGACGAAGACTTCGTCTGACATGAATACCGCCTCGGTGATCGAGTGGGTCACCAAGAGCGCCGTCGTGCCGCTTTCCGACCAGACGCGGAGCAGCTCGAGATTCATTCGCTGGCGGGTGATCTCGTCGAGTGCCCCGAAGGGCTCGTCCAACAGCAGCACGTCCGGCCGTAGCATCAGCGAACGGGCGATGGCCGCGCGCTGCTGCATGCCGCCGGACAATTCATTGGGCAATGCGTCCTCGAAGCCTTTGAGCCCGACAAGCTCGATCAGATCGGCGGCACCTTGGCTCCGTACCCGCGTGTTGTTACGGCCCAGAATTTCGAGCGGCAGCTCGATATTCTGCCGCACCGTCCGCCAGGGCAGCAAAGTAGGCGACTGAAAGACGAAGCCCAGCGCGTTGGCGAGCCTGGCCTGCCTCGGCGATTCGTGGCCCAGGGTCAGGCTGCCCGAGGTTGGTTGGGCGATATCGGCGATCAGCCGCAACAAAGTGGATTTGCCGCAGCCGCTAGGTCCGATGATCGAGCCGAAACGCCCTGCATTCAGCCTGAGATCGACCTTGTCGAGAGCGACGACCGGCTCCTTGCGCCCTGCGAAATGCATGGACACGTTCCTGACCTCGAGATCGCGCGACATGTCTAGAGGCCGTCAGCTCAGTGCCGCGTCGACGAAGCTTGGATCGCAGAGATCCGCGGCTTTCATGTCGGACTTGATGAGGCCCACCTTGCGGTAGAGGTCGATGATCTGCTGATAGAGGAGAGGGTCGATAGCCAGAAGACCTTTCGTCTGGCCGGCGCCGGCGACGATATAGGGCTTGCTCGCCTTGAGTTCGGTCAGCTGCGCCGTGTAGTCCAGTCCGGGGCTGCCATATTTGTCCACCATCAGGCGGGCGGTCTCTTCGGGGTGATTAAGCGCCCAGCCCCAGCCGGCGATGGCGCCTTTGAGGAAATTCACGACGAGCTGGCGGTTGTCGTTGAGAAAATCCTCGCGCGCGTAGATCGTCCCGGCCGTCTCCGGCATGCCCAGATCCTGCGCGTTCAAGGCATAGATCTCGACCCCCCTCGTCTGCAGCATGACACCCTGGTTTGTCACATAGCCCGAATAGGCATCGAGCTGACCGCCGATCAAGGCCGATGGATCGGGCGAGGAGGGCACCATGTTGACCGATTCGGGATCGACGCCGGCATCGGTCAGAAGGTTCAGCATCAAGGGCTTGTTGGACGTCGCCACGGCGATGGTCTTGCCCGACAGTTCCTTCAAGCTCTTGATCGGCTTGGAGGCGAGACTCATGATGCTGAACGGACTTTTTTGAAAGACCGTGCCGATGATCTTGATCGGAATACCTTTTTCCCGGGCGATGATCAGGGGACCAGAGGGGCGGTCGCCGATCATCATCTGACCGCTCGCGACGTTGGCCACGGGGTCGATGTTCGGACCGCCGGGATTGAAACTTGCCTCGATGCCGAATTTTCCGAACGTGCCCTGGTCGATCCCGGCGAAATAACCGCCATATTGGATGCTCTTGATCCAGGAGAGCTGAAAATTCACGGGCGATGCGGCGGCGGCGCGCACCGTTCCGCTCAACGCCGCGGTCCCGGCGAGCGCGGCCGTGCCGGCTAAGAGAAAGTGACGTCGAGGAAGCGAGGCAGGCACGTTCATCTCCAAATGCGACCGCGCTGGCGCATGAGCGGGCTCTCAATGGGCGCCGGGACCTTCAGACCCGCAAGGAGTATGCCAGCGGGATATCTTAGCGGATCAGGCGCATCTGGGCATCCGCTCGCCGAACATCTCGACGACACCTTGGCCGCTCTCCGCTATATGATCCCGCAAACGCAGGGCCGCCGTGACTTTGTCACGCTCCAGAGCTGCGTCGACGATCTTGCCATCCATGGGGGTGAGGATCGCGTGCTGCGCGCGTGCCAGCACGGCGATACGGCGATAGCGGTCGAACTGTGAGAGCAGCCCCGCGCAATAGGTGAAGAGGCGAGGCGAGCCGCAGGCGCCGATCAGACTGAGATGAAAGGAGCGGTGCAGATCTTCCCAAGTCTCGTCGATCAGGTGCTCCTGCGTCCGTTTGTGGCGGCTAAGTTTATGAAACGAAGCGATAATTCGCGCTTCCCATTCGACGTCGCCGCAATCGATCGAGGCCTCGAGCGCCATCACTTCGAGGCGTGTGCGCATCGCGATGACGTCCATGAGGTCGGCAAGCGACACATCGGCCACCCGGAAGCCTCGCTGTCCTTCCTGCATCACCAAGCCTTGGCCTGCGAGACCGGCCAGGGCTTCGCGCAAGGGGCTCATGCCGATCGCATAGAGGGGGCCGATCTCGGCCAGTTTCAGCTTCGCACCCGGTCGCAGCCGGCCGAAGAGAATGTCGGCTGCCAGCTTACGCTGCACGTCCTGCGCGCCGGTCCGAATTTCTATGTCTGGCAGCTTCATCGCGCACTTGCTCTCAATATCCCGTGCACAAGGCATAACCACAGGGAGGTCATAAAGTATACCAAATGCACAAATTAAGATGTTTGTAGAAAATATCGATTTTTTGCCGTTGCCGTCAGCCGCAGCGGTGGAAGCCGGCTTGATAGAAGTTGCGCAGTCGCGCTCCGAGCTTGTCGGAGACCTGCCGCCAGGCCTGATACGCGCCCAGGCCGTGGCGCACCTGAGCGTCCATCTCGGCGCGGGCGCCCGAAAGGTCGATGCCGGTTAGACGCCCGTCTTCGACGACGGTCCGTCCGGCCACGACCATGCGCGTCAGGATACGGGAGGTGGCTCGGTGCACCAGCACGTTGACCGGATCGGCTGGCATCAGGATGTCGCTGGAGATCGCGCCGTAATCCAACGCCATGAGGTCGCCTGGCGCCCCGGCAGCCACGCCGCTGCCGGGGGCTAGGCCGGCCACGCTATGGCGGCCGCCATAGCAGGCCGCCCGCAGGAGCGTGCCGAGTGGCAATCCGCCCTCAAGGCCGGTGCCCTTGTGGAGGAGGTAATTCAGCCGGATTTCCCGAAAGCCATCGTCGTCGTCGTCGAAGGAAAACCCGTCCATGCCGATGGCTAGCTTCATCTGTCGGCGAACCATCTCCGCCACGGGTGGTCTGCCGGAGCGAAGGGACAGATTGGAGGAGGCATTGGTGGAGAGTGTTACCCCGCGCGCGGCCAGGAGTTCCATCTCGTCCTCCCGCAGCCAGACACCGTGTGCCACGGAGAGCCGTTCGGAGAGCAGCCCCAGGTCGTCCAGGTGGCGGATCGGCTGGCCTTCGTGGAGATGATCGAGATATTCCCGCTGCAGGCCTGATTCCAGGAGATGCATGTGCACCCGGCGCCCCGTCTCGGCTGATCGCCGGGCTATCTGCTCCAAGAGTCCGTCGGAGCACCATTCCATGCCGTAGGGGCCGTACTGCACGCTCACCAGCGGCGATTCGAGTTGTTCCGCCAACGCTTCCACCAGCCTCATCTGTTCTGCAGGTGAGCGCATGGAGGGTATTAGCTTCTCGCTTATTTTGGCCTGATCCGACGGGTCCAGTCCCTCCAGAATCTGTTCGTCGGGGCCGTACCCCAGCGGGTTACGGTCGCGCATCGACACGGCGATGGCAACGCGCACGCCGATGTCCTGCGCCGCTCGTGCCACGGACTGGAGCTCTACGGGCAGGGCGTTGGCGTCGTTGGGGCGCGTATAGTGGATCATTATGGTGCCGATCCCGCCTAGCGCCTGCCTCCCGAGGGCCGTGGCAGCCACCAGATAGGGATCGGGCTTGGGGATGTTGCTCATCGCCGTCAGCCACAATTCTAGGGGCAGGTCGAAGGCGCCTAACGAAATCGGCTTGATGCCCCGCAGATGATCGTGGGCATTGGCCAGTACAGGCATCAAGAGCGTGGTATTCGGCGCCGTGTCGTCGTCGATCACGGAGCTGATCTCGGTGCCGGCGAAATGAACCGAGGCGGGTTTACAGCAAGGGCATCCTAAGGGTCCGAAATCGATGAGCTGGCCGCGCATGACGGACTGAGAGTTCATTGTGTCCACGCTTTGAACTGAAATCGTCGTTCGGCCGATGAAGCATGTTCTATGCCGAGGCCTTTGGTGCGGCCAACTCCGCTGCCAGTGCGAGGGCGAAGGCGCGCGCCGCCAGGGGCAGTTCGCGAGCGCGCAGCTGGCAAAGAACAAGCTCGGCCAGCGGCACCTCGCCGCTGGCCAGCGGACGTGCGACCAGCGACTGCTCTTCTTTCGCGGGTTGGCCGATCTCGATCTGGAAGGAGACGAGATTTTCGTGCCGCACCGTGGCCCGCAGCATTTCGAACGAGTTCGATACCTGGGCCACGCAGAGATCGAGTTCCATGCGCGTGGCCGCGTCATCGATCAGGCGCCGCGTGCCCATGCCGGCCGAGGGAAGCGCCAGGGGATAGTCCGCGCAGGCTTTGAGCGACACCTCGGACTGGCTGGCCAGCGGGTGATCGGCCCTCAGGATCGCCACCAGGCGCTGCGGCAGCACCGCGAGGATGCGAAAGGCCGGCACCATTCCTTCCTTGACCACCAAGGCGAGATCGGCCTCGTAGTCGCTAAGGGCAGCGAGGGCCCGATCGTGCGCGCTGACCTCCACCTCGAATGACAGTCCCGGATGCTGGGCGCGAAACCTTGCCGTGCTCATCGGCAGGAATTCATGGGCCACGGCCTGGCTGCAGGCGATCCGCACCGGCCCGCGTCGCAAGCCGGCCAAGGCGTCGATCGTCGCGCGCAGCCGCTCGGCCTCGGCCAGTTGGCCACGTGCGTAGCGCAGAAACGTCAGGCCGGCTTCGGTTGGCCGCACGCCACGGGAATGCCGCTCGAACAAGTCAGCGCCGATCTCGGCCTCAAGGTCCTGCACCCGGCGGTTCATGGCCGAAGGGGTGAGGTTGAGATTAAGGGCTGCCTGCCGGATCGATTGGGTTCGGGCGATCTCGCAAAGATAATGCAGCACGCGCAGATGACGCATGGTCGCTTTCCCGTGTTGCTTTTCCGGCATCGCCCCGAGGCAAATATAGCAGTGGATTGCTTCGCGCCATCGGGGCTCCATGCGACGGCGTGCAAGAGGAGACAAGGATGGATTTGGGGCTTCGCGATCGGGTGGCCGTCATCACCGGGCCGGCCAAGGGCATGGGCAGCGCAATAACGCGCGCCTTTGCTAAGGAAAACTGCCGACTGGCCTTATGGGCGCGCGACACCGGGGCCGTGGTACCCTTGCAGGCCGAGTTGGCGGCATCCGGCACCCAATCCCTCATCGTGGCCTGCGACCTTTTGGATTCGGCGGCCTGTGAGGCGGCGGCCCTGCAAACGCTCGAGGCGTTCGGACGCATCGACATCCTCGTCAATGTGGCTGGTGGCTCCGGACCGATCGGCAAGACGGGGGCGGAGACCAGCGCCGCGGAATTCGACGAGATCGTCACTTTGAACATGAATGGCTGTTTTCATGCCATTCGCGCTGTCTTGCCAGCGATGATGGCGCAGCACGATGGCAAGATCGTCAATGTCGGGGGCACATTCGGCATGCGAGGCCGGGCAGGGCGCATGGCCTACTCGGCCTCGAAATGGGGGCTTCGCGGCATCACCAAGAGCTTCGCCCTCGAGGCCGGACCACACAATATAAACGTTAATTGCGTCGCTCCAGGCATGGTGGATGGCCCCCGGTTTCGCGACAAGGTCTGCCGCAACATGGCGCGACAGCTGAACATCACCGAGGCCGAGGCAGCCCGTCGCCATGCCGCCGACTATGCGCTCCAGCGCATCACCACCGACGTCGATGTGGCCAATGCCTGCCTGTTCCTCGCGAGCGACGCCGCAAGGCAGATTACCGGCGTCGATTTGCCGGTGGATGGCGGCTGGGCAGCCCTTTGAGGAGTAATTGGATGACCCCTTCCATGACCGCCGATCTCGTCATCAACGGTGGCACGCTCGTCTCCGAGAATGTCTCACTGCCAGCCAGCCTAGCGATCAAGGATGGTCGAATTCTGGCCATCGCCGACGAGACTGCCATGCCGCCCGCACGGGAAACCCTCGATGCGACCGGCCTGCACATTCTCCCGGGTGCAATCGACGCGCATGTTCATTTCCGCGATCCCGGCTATCCCGACAAGGAAGATTTCGCCAGCGGCACGGCTGCGGCTGCCTTCGGCGGTGTCACCACCGTCTTTGACATGCCCAACACCCTGCCGACGGTCGCCACTGCCCATGCGCTGGCGGACAAGCACGCGATCGCCGCGAGCAAGGCCCATGTGGATTACGGCCTCTATGCGGTTCTGGGTGAAGAGAGCCTTGCCAACGTGCAGGCCCTGATCGAAGGCGGCATCATCGGCTTCAAACTCTATATGGGCAACACGTTCGGGCGCATCCCTTCGCCCGACACCGGAGCGATGCTGGAGGCTTTCGAACTCGTCGCCCCGACTGGCAAGCGCATAGCCCTGCACGCCGAGACGAACTCGATCATGGAGCGGCGGGAGGCGAGGCTGCGCGCGGCCGGCCGCACCGATCCCCTGGCCCATCTCGCCGCCCGTCCGGCCGTCGTGGCGATCGAGGCCGTCTCGCGGGCGGCCGTGCTGGCCGAATGGACGGGTGCTCGCATCCATGTCCTGCACATCTCCTCGGCCGCCGAGCTTCGTCCCTTGCGCGAGGCCAAGGCGCGCGGCGTCGAGATCACCGGCGAGACCTGCCCGCAATATCTCTTTCTCTCGGATGCGGATTACGCCCGTCTTGCCGGTGTCATCCGCGTCAATCCACCGGTCCGCGAGGCCCAGAATCAGGAGCCGCTCTGGACGGCCCTGCAGGACGGCACGATTGACATGATCGCCACCGACCATGCGCCACATACCCGCGAGGAGAAGACCCGCGCGGACATCTGGACGGTCGATTGCGGCTTTCCCGGGGTCGAGACGCAGATGCCGATAATGCTGACCGAGGCAGGCAATGGGCGCATGGCAATCGAGGATTATGTGCGCTGGAGCTCGGCCAATCCCGCCAGGGTCTGGGGGCTCTATCCGCAAAAGGGCGCCTTGATGGTAGGCTCGGATGCCGACATCGCCATCGTTGACTTGAACCGCCCATGGACGGTGGACGATGCCCGCCTGCAGACCCGTGGCCGGATATCGCCCTGGCACGGGCGTCAATTGACGGCTTTGCCTGTCCACACCCTGGTCCGTGGCCGCTTCGTGATGAAGGATCGCGTCCTTCAGGACGACACGCAGGGCTGGGGCCGCTCGGTGCATACCCTCCAGAACCTGCCGGCCCCGACCGTGCGCCACGCCCAATCCAGCATGGCCGAGATCACCCGGATGCCCGGCACGCCTGCCGCCGCGTTTTGACCTTGATCGTCATCACCCTTCGAACCGTCCCTGGGCATCGTCGGACGGCCAGGTTTTATGCTGCAATGACAGGGCACCGTTCAAACGCGACTGGTCAATCTTCCGATCGATCCCAAGGCGGAACCGGCAGGAAGCCCCTGACCAACGCATCGACGACGACGCGCACCTTTGGCGTCATGTCGCGTGCCTTGGGCCAGAGGACATGTATCGGCATGTCGTCGACACCAGCGGCGGTAAGTACCGCTTCGAGGCGGCCGGCGCGGAGGTCAGGGGCGGCCAGCCAGGTTGAGAGATAGGCGAGCCCGGCGCCGGCTAGGGCCGCCTGGCGCAACGCCTCGCCGTGACTGACGGTATGCCGGGGTCTGACCCGTACGCTGACATGCTTGCCGGCCTCATCCAGCAACACCCAGGGCAAGGCGCGCCCGTCGCGGGCGTAAACGATGCAATCATGACCCGTGACATCGGCTGGCGTTCGCGGCCGTCCCCGGGTGTCGAGATAGGTGGGCGAGGCACAGAGCAGCGAACGCTGGGTGCCGATCTTGCGCCCGATCAGGCTCGCCATATCCCCGGGCCGGCCGAGCCTTACGACGAGATCGACGCCGTCCTCAACGAGGTCAACGTGCCGATCGGTGAACGAGATATCTAGGTCCAGGCCGGAATGCCGGCGGACCACATCGAGCAGGACCGGCATGACCCATCGCGGCCCGAAAGAGACCGGAAGGCTGACGCGCAGCAGCCCCGAGACCTCCTGCCGACGTGAGGCCAGCAAGGCCTCGGCGTTGCTCAGCTCCGCCAGAACCTTAAGGCAGCTCTCGTAATAGGTCCGCCCTTCAGCGGTGAGTCCCAGTCGGCGCGTCGTGCGGTCGAGCAGGCGCGCGCCGATCCTGTCCTCCAGTCGCGCCACGTTCTTGGCGACGGCGGATTTGGAGAGGCCCATCCCGGCGGCCGCGGCGGTGAAACTGCCGAAATCCACCGAATGCACGAACGCGGCTATGCCGGAGAGATGCGAATGCGGGTCGGTGCTCATCTCATTGACGACAAATGGGAGGAAGTCTTTGCCGAAATCAGCGCCACAACGGCCATTAGGTTGTCAATAGATTGCTTGTGGTGCGGCGGCCATTACGGAGCCGCCTGTTTGAGGATTTGCAATGAACGATACCATGCGCGTATGGCAGCTTTCAGCCTTCGGCCTCGGCAACCTGAAGCTCGTCGAACATCCGATTCCGTCGGTCGGTCCACGCGACGTGCTGGTCAAGGTCGGCGCCGTATCGCTCAATTATCGCGACAAGCTGATCGTCGAAGGCCAGTTATTGCCGGATCGGCCTGCCATGCCTTTCGTTCCGGTTTCCGACATGGCGGGGACGATCGTCGCCATTGGCGATGGTGTGACCCGTTTCGGCGTGGGCGATCGGGTGATGGGTAATTTCTGGACGCAATGGATCAATGGCGCTCCGCCACCTGAAATGCGCCGCCACGGGCTGTCGCTTGGCGGGCCGCTGCCGGGTGTCCTGGCCGAATATGTGGTGATCTCGGAAGATGTGGCGGTGGCGGTCCCATCCTCGCTTTCCGACGAGGAGGCCTCGACCTTGCCGATCGCGGCGCTGACGGCTTGGTTCGCCCTGGTGGAGACGGGGCGGCTGACCGCGGGCGAGATCGTCCTTGTTCAGGGCACGGGTGGCGTCTCGCTCTTCGGTCTGCAGATCGCGGTGGCGCTAGGTGCTCGGGTGATCATTACTTCGCGCGACGCCGGCAAGCTCGAACGTGCGAAGGCCTTGGGCGCCTTTCACGGCATCGACACATCTGCCACGCCGGCCTGGGCTGCGGAGGCCATCGAGGTCACGAGCGGCGATGGCGTCGATCATGTTCTGGAACTAATCGGAGGGGACAATCTGCGCCAGTCGCTGGACGCGTTGAGCAGCGGCGGCCGAATCGCCCAGATCGGTTTCCTCGGTGGGGCGGACATCTCGCTGACCGCCTTGCAACTGATGTTGCGGCGAGCGGTGATCCAGGGAGTCTCCGTCGGCCATCGACGCGGCTTCGAGCAGATGAACGACGCGATCGAACGCCACGGAATCAAGCCGGTGATCGACCGGGTTTACCCCTTCGACGAAGCCCTCGCCGCCTACGCCCATCTGGATCGTGGCCCGTTCGGGAAGGTGGTCATCTCTATCGTCTGATCGCTGCGGGGTTTATGGCAGAGTCACGTGCTCGACGAGATGATCGAGTACCGCCCGAATGCGCGCGGGAAGCGGTCCGGCATGTCCCAGGTAGACAGCATGCACGGTTTCTGTATCGCGCGGATTCAGGTCTTCCAGCACGGGTACCAAGGTTCCGGCGCGGATGTCGGGGCCGATGTGGAACAGGTTCAGGCGGGTCAGACCCACACCGTCGAGCGCCAGACGGCGCAGGCTTTCGCCATTGCTGGCCAGCACGCCCGCGCTTGGCGGGAGTGTCACGATCTGTCCTTCATGCAGAACCTGCCAATCAGGCACGCTGCGGGTAAAGTCGAAAGAAAGGCGGGCGTGGCGTTCAAGCTCCGCCAGAGACCGTGGCGTGCCATGGCGTTCAAGATAGGCGGGCGAGCCGACGATCGCATAGCCACTCTCGCCAAGCTTGCGCGCCCGCAGCCGTGACGGCCGCAAGATGCCGGAGCGAATGGCCACATCGGCCCCTTCCATCGCGAGATCGACGATCCGATCGGTCAACACGATGTCGAGGTCCACTGCCGGGTACCGGGCCCGCAATCCCGGCACGAGCGGCAGTAGCTTGTGCAAGCCGAAGGGCACATTGGCGTTGATACGCACTGGCCCGCGCGGTACCGCGCCAGCCGAAGCCTCCCGCTCCGCCTCTGCAATGTCGGCAAGCACCCGAACGCAGCGGCCGTAAAAGGTGCGGCCTTCCGGAGTGAGTTGGAGCTGGCGTGTCGAGCGAAGCAAAAGCCGGACGCCCAGCCGCGCCTCCATCCGCGTCACGAGTTTGCTTACCCCCGAGGGGGTAAGCCCAAGAGCTTTGGCGGCCGCCGAAAAGCCGCCGCGATCGACGGCCTGGACGAAGATCTCCATTTCGCCGGACCGATTGACCGTGGATAGACCCATATGACTTCAATTCACAAACAATTTTCCAATGACCAGTCTAATCAAGACTAGCAAAGCGGCTCAAGGTCAACTTCTTCGTGTCAGTCCGGGCGCGCGGAGGAGACGCTTGTGCCGATTACTGTTCCTGCGCTCATCGTCGGTGCCTGGCGTTTCGAGGACCAGCCATGAGTGATATGCCACTTCAAAAAGCATGGACGTGGGAGCGATTCGGCGAACCAGCCGCGCTTGTGCTTCGGGAAAAGCCTGTGCCGATACCAGGCACCGGGGAGATTCTCGTCAACAACATGATTGCCGCGCTCAACCCTGTCGATTGGAAGATCATCGCTGCGGGTCATACGGCGTGGAAGCCCGGCCATGTGCCGGGTGTCGATGGTGTTGGCCAGGTGGTTGCGATAGGCGATGGCGTGCACCTGCCGCTTGGCACCCGTGTTGCCTACCACCAGAGTCTGGCGCGAGACGGCAGCTTTGCCGAATACACCTGCATTTCAGCAGACTCGGCTCTGCTTGTTCCGCCCGGGCTTTCGGACGAGCTGGCCGCAACAGTTCCATGTCCCGGCCTTACGGCCTGGCAGGCGTTGCAAAAGGTACCCCCGCTTCCTGGCCGTGACGTTCTCATCACTGGCGCAGGAGGTGCCGTCGGCCATTTCCTGATGCAGATGGCGCTGGCACGCTCCTGGCGCGTATGGGTGACGGCATCGCCGAAACGCCATCCTCAGCTTCTGTCGTTGGGCGTTTCAGGGTGCTTCGATTACCACGACGATGCATGGCAAAGACAACTGGAAGACCGGCTCGAGCCACGACGCCTCTTTGCTATCTTTGATACGACGGGCGGCGCCTACGCCGCATCGCTGGCACCGATGATTGGCTATAATGGACATCTGGTCTGCATTCAGGATCGGATCGAAACGCAGCCGCTTCCGCCTTTCACGACCTCAGTGTCGCTGCACGAGGTGGCGTTGAACGCGGTTTATGAGCACGGCACGGCGCAGGATTGGCAGGACTGGCGTGAAGCCGGTCATGAGGTTCTCCAAATGGTGGCGATCGGCAGGCTGCGATCCCCACGCATTCTCGTCATGCCTTTCAGCGGACTTTCGTGCGCACTCGAACTTTCAAAGAGCCGCAAGATCGAGGGCAAGGCGCTCGTCCGGTTCTGATCAGAAGGTTTCACGCGGCGTGCCTGTCGAAGGGACTGCCACTTGGTCGTGCGAGCCAATGCGGAATTGATGATGGCGAGGGGGGATCTAGGCCTGGATCCCTGGCGAGAGGGTCTCATCCGTGCTGTCCGGAATTTCTTGCCGTAGCTTCGGTACTTGATTGAGCCCGCGGCCAGGTTCGGCGTGGCGTTGATGCGGTAGCGCGGCCCACGATCACGCATGGGACTATCCCACCCGTGACCCTAACGGCACAGCTGCCGAAGTTGAGCGTTTGTCCGGTCTATCGTCACCGCGAGAGCCGGCTTCTTCCTGACCTGTCCCAGTTACGCGTTGATGGCGAGGCACGGTGATTTGGGGAAGATCGAGCGACACCCAGTCGGCCGGGAGCAACATCGTCGGTACAGGTAACGCCGGCTTGTGTATTGAGCATTCGGTCGCCGCTGGACGGCGGCTGTTCGGCGCGGCAAATTTGTCTGCCAGTCGGTTGGCGTGGCCATGAGCCTAGAATAGCGGTGTGAAACCGCGCGGCTGTTAAGAAAAGGGAGGTAGTTTGATGAAGATATTGCGGGCCGTTGAAAAGATACCGGGCGGGCTCATGCTCGTTCCTCTGGTCCTGGGCGCCTTATGCAAGACATTCGCGCCCGGCGCTGGCGGTTATTTCGGTTCGTTCACCAATGGCCTCATTACCGGCACGGTCCCCATTTTGGCCGTCTGGTTCTTCTGCATGGGGGCGACGATCGATCTCAGGGCCACAGGTCTCGTCCTGAAAAAGTCCGGAACGCTTGTCGTCACCAAGATCCTGGTCGCCTGGACCGCGACCTTGATCGCCTCACACTTCATTCCGGACGGTGGCATCACGACCGGGCTCCTGGCCGGCCTCTCGGTTCTGGCCATCACGGCATCGATGGACATGTCGAATGGTGGCCTATACGCGGCCGTGATGCAGCAATACGGGACCAAGGAAGAGGCCGGTGCCTTTGTCTTGATGTCGATCGAATCGGGACCGCTCGTCAGCATGCTGATCCTGGGTGCCGCCGGCGTCGCCTATTTCGAGCCCCGCCTCTTCGTCGGCGCCGTCCTGCCTTTCCTGATCGGCTTTGGCCTGGGCAATCTCGATGCCGATCTTCGCGAGCTCTTCGGCCGCTGCGTCCTCCCGCTCATTCCGTTCTTCGGATTCGCGCTCGGCAACGGTATCGACCTTAACGTGATCGTGCAAAGTGGCTTCGCCGGCCTTGTCCTGGGGCTGGGTGTCATCGTCGTCACCGGAATCCCGTTGATGCTGGTCGACCGCTTCATCGCCGACGGGAACGGCACAGCTGGCATCGCCGCCTCCAGCACCGCTGGCGCCGCCATTGCCAATCCGACTCTGATTGCCGAGATGCTGCCCCAATTCAAGCCGCTGGTGCCAGCGGCGACGGCGCTTGTGGCGACGGCGTGCCTAGTTACGGCAATCCTGGTTCCTATCCTGACAGCGACCTGGGCCAGGCGAATGGCTGGCATGGCCGAGGAACCATCGGACCTCGCCTCGCCGCAGACCGTCGAACCCATGTGACCCTCGCGGCGCGGTCACGCCCGATTTCAATGGCCCGCAAACATCACCCGCATGAGATTTTGTCTTGGCCAATCGGCCTGATCAGGCGAACGGCATAAAGCAGATCGCCAACCAGGAGGGCTTGGCTGCCTGACCCGACTGCGCCAGCGACTTTCAGCGCCTTCTCATGACGAGCCGATATTGCCTGCATGATAAGGTGGTGCCAGAGTACCGCTGTATGGGCCTGGGTTCGATCTGCCGCTACCGGCCGGCTGGAATTTTCGGGTGCCATCGCGATCCAGATTTCGCTGATCGCCGCCTTATCCGAGAGTGAGCATGCGGAGCGACTCAACCAGCTGGCGCGTGCAGCCAAGGCCACGCCGTCGACCAGGATCTGCAAACGAACAAGGTGGATCAACGCCGCGTCAGGCTCTCGACGTGCAGCCGCGGGCGACTTTTGCTCCGTCCCGGAGAGCTAAGACGGAGAACTGGTATAGATGTTTGGAACGTGCAGATTGACCATCAATCCTTCGGGGCACCAAGTGCGGTTGATGGTGCCTTGTGCAGATCGCACCATACGATCGACCATCTCGGTTCCAAAACCCCGATGCTTGGGTGTAGCCCAGACTGGGGGGCCACCTGTTTCGATCCACGTCAGATCGATCGTGCTGTCGCTGGCAACCCAGCGAATCAATACGTTGCCTTCGTCCCTGCTGAGAGCTCCGTATTTGACGGAATTGGTCGCCAATTCGTGCAGGAATAGCGCAAATGTCGTCATGGAATCACGGCGGGTCAGTACCGAGTTGCCGATTACCGTACAACGATCACCATAGGGTTGCAGCACCGAGGGCACGACAAGCGCCACATCGACCGGATCAGCATCGCGCCAGCCGCCGGTCTGCCGGGCGAAGATCGCATCTGAGGCCCGCGACAATGCATCGAGCTTTCCGCGAAGAATGTCGGTAGCGGTATCTGTCGTATCAGCGGATGCCGCCTGTTTTTCTGCAATGGAGATCAATCCGGATACGACCGAGAAGATGTTCTTGATGCGGTGGCGCATCTCGCCGGCAAGCAGCTTCTCGCGCTGGACCGCTTCCTCGAGTTGCCGTTCGAGCAAGGTTTTTTCTGTCACATCGCGCGACACGCAAAGGATCGATAAAACCTGGTTGCCAGCGCCGATGAGGGGCGTGAGCAGATTGTCCCAATATACCGTGCCGATCGGCGATATGCTCTTGCCACCAAAACGCGCGTTTTGTCCCGCCGCTGCCAGGCGGAGCGCTTCCATGCCGGCCGGCCGCACGTCTTCTGGCAGCAATGACAGCCATGGCATGCCAAATCCGGACGTCTCTGGAACATTGAGAGCAACGCAGCCCGCCCTGTTCATCGTCAGCAACTTACCGTCAACCGACACAACCTTAATGCAGTCGGGTGTCGCATCCAGCATTGCCTTTTGCAAATCGGACAGCTGCGGATCAACTAACGAGACAGCGTCAGAAAACATTATTCGCGCGTAAATTCCGGCAGCGGTTTCCATGCGCGTTACCTCCTCCCTCCCAATAACTAATCGCCGACACCTAGCAGTTATGCATGCCCAATACACTGTTTCCAACAGCGGGCTGTCGGCGGCTCGCGAAAGAGGGACACCTGAGCGCTCACAAGCGCCGGATGAGCCGTTGCTTTCATTCGTCGTCTTGCGCTGGCCGGCGGCATGCGGCCGTCGCCCGATGGCTCCGGGCCAGGGTCGCCGGTTCGGACGATTGCGGTCGGTAATGCCGTCATTTTGAAAATCTCATGCGCCCGTTCGGGCTCGCAACCGCGTCAGTCAGGAAATCTTCGTCTAGCGGCCGCGAATTAGGTGTCGACGTTAAAGGCAAATTCGACTGGGACTATGATCCTGTCATGGGTGCCGGCCAAACCCCGGTTTTGAGGCCTGCGCTGCTCACCCTTTGATCGGGCCGATGCGTCCGGGGGCTAAAGGCCCCATGCTTGGAAGGATCATCTCATGCCGACACTCTCTGTCAGCGGCAGCGATCAGACATCGCTTTTCCAAAAGCAAATCACCGCCTTGTCGGCCGACGCGCTTGCCAGACGATCGAGCATGACGCTCGACATCGTCGACGATCTCAAGATCAGTGCCACGATCGAGTATGATCCGGCCCTCGTCCATATCCGTTCGGACGGAAGGCGCATCGACGCCTCGGGCCTGCCCCAGGGCGCGCCGTGTCTGCGAGCGCACCGCACGTCGAAGATCCCGGAACTCTCCAACCATGGTCGAACGGGCGGCTTCGTCGTCTTCGGTCCGCACATCCTCTCAAACCGCGATAACGGCAAGGGCGGGGGAGGGGTCGTCCTGATGCGCGGCGGCTGGATCGAGAGCCGTGTTGGAGACCAGGGGCCCCACACCCGCCAGGATGCCAGGCCCCCGACGGCCACTTCGTCGCCTTCGAAGCCGACGTGAACGTCCCGCCATTTCGTCTTTGCCATGCGCCCACGAATGTGGCCGGGAAGGCGGCATAGTACGGGTCCCGCCTTTCGCAATCGCGTCGCTCAGGCGCTATTGCCGGCTTGGTTATCCGTCTTCAGACGCGCCATCCCCGCACTCTTCCCCGACCATGGCCGAGGAAGGACTCAAGGTCAGGCGCTAAGGTGGACCTGCAACTGTTTCAGGCTCTTCTCGCAAAGATCGGCCACCTGGTCGATCTCGTCGGCCTCGATGATCAAGGGCGGCGAGAAGCCCAGCGTGTCGCCCATGCAGCGGCCGATCAGGCCATTGTCGTAGGCAATCCGGTCGAAGTTCTGACCGGCCAGCAGTTCCGGCGCGAAGGGCTGGCGCGTCTCCCGGTCGGCCACCAGCTCTATGCCCAGCATTAGGCCCTCGCCCCGGACGTCGCCGATCATTGGGAAACGGGTGGCCATGTCGGCGAAATGGCTGCGCAGACGCTGGCCCATGGCGCGGACATGATCGACGACGTTCATCTCCTCATAGATCTTGAGCGCTTCCAAGGCTACGGCGACGCCCACGGGATGACCGGAATTGGTGAAGCCGTGCCCGAAGGCGCCGCCCTGCTTGTTGAATTCCTTGACCGCCTCATAGACCTCGCCCGATAGGACGACGGCGGAGATCGGGAAATAGGACGACGAGAGTCCCTTGGCCAAGGCAATCATGTCGGGCTTGAGGCCAACGGTCTCCTTGCCGAACCAGTTGCCGGTACGGGCAAAGCCGCAGACGATCTCATCGTCGAGGCAAAGAATATCGTACTTCTTCAGGACCGCCTGGATGCGGGCGAAATAGGCGGCCGGCGGGACGATGATGCCGCCACCGGCATTGATCGGCTCGGCGATGAAGGCGGCAATCGTGTCCGGGCCTTCGCGCAGGATGAGCCGCTCGAGCTCCAAGACCAGGCGATCGACGAACTGCGCCTCCGTTTCGCCCGGCAACATGTTGCGGTAGCGATCCGGGCAGAGCGTGTGGATGAATCCTGAAATCGGCAAGCCGAACTCGCGATGCATGAAGGTGAGGCCGCACATCGACGCCGCCGCGATGGTCGAGCCGTGGAAGGCGCGATCGCGGGCGATCACCTTGCGCTTGGTGGGCTTGCCCCGGACCGTATGGTAGATCCAGGCGAGCTTGACCATCGTCTCGTTGGCTTCGGAGCCCGAGGTCGCGAAATAGGCCTTACCACCTTCCATGCCGGTCAGGGCGACCAGCTTCTCAGCTAGGTCGGTAGCCGGCGCATGGGTACGGTTGAAGAAGGTATGGTAGAAGCCGAGCTCGCCATATTGCTTGGTGGCAGCAGCAGCTAGGCGCGCATTGTTAAAGCCCAGCGAGGCGCACCAGAGGCCGGCCATGGCATCGATATAGCTCTTGCCGGCATCGTCGAATACCCGGATGCCTTCGCCGCGCGTAACCACCAGGGGACCGTCGGCTTCGAACCGGCTGGGGTTGGTCTGCGAATGCAGCTGCGAGGCGACATCACGGCTCGCAACGGAATTCGACTTGAGATGGGTTGTCATCTTTTTAGGCCGTTGTTTCGTTAATTAGTTGAAAAGGGTACCGAGGGCGCGGTCGAAGACGAGGGTTTTTGCCGCGTCGATCTCGAAACGGGTTCGGGTCCCGGGTGCCAGCCGGACGAAGCCCGGAATGCTGCAAAAAAGCGTGCCGACTTCCCATTCGAGGGTCACATGCGTGGTCGGGCCAACGGGCTGGACGAGGCGGACGATGGCGGGTGTCCCCTGCTCGTCGCTCAGGCGCACATATTCAGGCCGGATGCCCACCTCAACTTCCCGGCCAGCCTCGACTTTGGCGGCGAACGGGATGCGGGTCGAGCCGGCCTCGCAATAGGAGCGCCCACCTTCCTCGACCACGATGCCGGGCGTAAGCTCGATGCGGGGATTGCCGATGAAGGTTGCCACATAGCGCGTGGCCGGACGGCTATAGATCTCCTCGGGCGTGCCCAGTTGCTCGATCCGACCCTTATGCATCACGGCGATCCGATCCGAGATCGACATCGCCTCCTCCTGGTCGTGGGTGACGAAGATGGAGGTCACGCCCAGCCGCTGGTGCAGTTCCTTGATCTCGGCACGCATCTTCATGCGCAGGCTGGCATCGAGGTTCGAGAACGGCTCGTCGAAGAGAAAGACCTTGGGCTCGCGCACCAGGGCCCGGCCGATGGCTACCCGCTGCTGCTGGCCGCCAGAGAGCTGGGAGGGCAAGCGGTCCAGCATGTGTGAGAGCTCGAGCGAGGCCGCCACGGCTTCGACCCGCGCGCGGATACCGGCTGCCTCCATGCCCCGCATCTTCAAGGTGAAGCCGATGTTTCGCGCCACCGTCATATGCGGATAGAGGGCGTAGTTCTGGAAGACCATGGCAACGTCGCGCTGGACGGGCGAGAGATCGTTCACCCGCTTGCCGTGCATCATAATGTCGCCGGTCGTAGGATCCTCGAGCCCGGCCAGCATATTGAGCGTGGTCGTCTTGCCGCAGCCGGATGCACCGAGGAGCGTTACGAACTCGCCCGACTGGATGGCGAGGCTGACGTCCCGGCAGGCCGTATATTCGCCGAAGGTCTTGGAGATGTTTTTCAGCTCGATGGCATTCATGGGGCAACTCAGCCTTTCATCATGCCGTCCGCGAAGCCGCGGATGATCTGGTTGCGGAACAGGACGGCCACGGCGATGACCGGGGCCACGCTTATGGCGGCGGCCGCCATCAGCTGGCCGAACACGGTCTGGTACTGGCCGGCGAACTGGGCGATGACCAAGGGCACGGTCTGGGCGTGCTGACGCGTCAGGATGAGGGCGAAGAAGAACTCGTTCCAGGCTTCGATGAAGGCGAAGACGGCCGAGGCGCAAAGCGGGGGCCATGAGATCGGCAGGATGATGTACCAGAAGGTCTTGAAGATGCCGGCCCCGTCCACGGCTGCGGCCTTCTCGATCCCGAAGGGAATGCCAAGGAAGAAGCCCCGCAGGATCCAGATCACGATCGGCAGGTTGAAGGACAGATAGACGACGCCCAAGGAGAGCACGTTGTCGATCAGGCCCAATCGGCTGATGACGATGAAGAGCGGGATTGCAATGGCTATGCCGGGTAGCATCTGGGTCGCCAGGATCAAGAACGCGATGCCGTTCGCGCGGGGCACCGGCAGGCGGGCCAGCGCATAGGCGGCCGGTGCACCGACGCCCAGTGCAACTGACGTCGAGAAGCTGGCCACGATCAGGGAGTTGACCATGCCATGGCCGAGCAATGCCGCGGACGCTAGGACGGTCGTGAAATTCGCAAGCGTGAAGCTGTGGAGGGCCAGATCGGGCGGCTGCTGAATCAGCGCCCGTTGCTGCAGGACGCTGGTCAAAACCAGCCAGACGATCGGGGCCGCCGACCAGATCACGAAGATGACGAGACCGATCAGGACGATCAGCCGGCGCAAGGGGCCACCATGTTGCAGCCTCGCGTAGCTCATCGTCGACCTCCTGGCTCACGTGGCCAGAGCAGCCAGACGTAAAGGGCGGCTATGAGTAAGGTCAGAGCAAAGATGACGTTGGCAATGGCCGAGCCGTAGCCGAGATCGAGGAAATTGAAGGTCACGCGATAGGCCAGGAAATTCATCAGGACGGTGGCATCGGCGGGACCGCCGCGGGTCAGGACGAAGACGAGGTCAAAGACGCGCAGCGACCAGATCGTCTGCAGGATGATAGCAATGGCCAGGATGCCCCGCATGCTGGGCAAGGTCACATGCATGAAGCTCTGGAAGGGCCCCGCACCGTCCATGTAGGCCGCGCGATAGAGCGACTGCGGCACGCGCTGGAGGCCCGCCAGCATCAGGAGGGCGACGAACGGAACGGATTTCCAGACATCGACGATCAGGAGGAAATTCAAGGCCGAAAAGGGTGAGCCCAGCCAGACATGATTGAAATCGATGACGCCTAACGAGACCAAAATACCGTTCAAGATGCCGTAATTGGCATTGAGGATCCATTTCCAGAGCACTGCATTGGCAACCGGGGCAATGGCCCAAGGCACAATCAGCATGATCCGAAATAGGCTGGAATTGCCCATCGGGTGACGCAGCAGCAACGCGATCCCGAGACTGATCAGGCTGACCAGCAGCACCTCCATCACCGCGAAATAGGCGGTGTTGAACGCGGCCTTCCAGAAGACCGCATCGGTAGCCAGGCGCTCGAAATTGGCCAGGCCCACCCAGGAATGGGAGACTTGGTCGCCGGTCAGTTGCACGCGTTGCAACGACAGGAGCAGCGAATCGACGATCGGAAAGCCCAGTATTGCCGCAAGCAACAGCAGGCCGGGGGCAACGAAGAGCAAACCTGCCCTGCGCCGCCGCTGCTCGAATGTCCAGATCATGTCGGTCAGATGCGAGCTCAGCCGCGCCGCTTGACGATCGCCACGACGGCGTCATGCGCATCGGCCATAGCCTGGGCGGCCGTCTTTTGGCCCTGGAGGGCCTGCTGCACCTGAGTGCCGACGGCCACCGTCACCTCGTTGTAGTCAGGGGTCACAAAGCTGTCATAGGGATGCTTGGCCTGCTCCAGGACGACTGCAGCGTTGGGCGCCTTAGCCTGGACCTCGGGATCGGCCAGGACGGACAGTCGGATCGGCAGCCAGCCGGTATCCAGAACCTGACGCTTTTGCACCTCGGGGCTGAGATAAAACTCGATCAGCTCACGCGCCTTGTCCTGGTTCTTGCTGGCCTTGGCCACCGTCCAGGCATCCGTGCCATCGATCGAGGCGGTCCCAGCTGGCCCGGCTGGCAGGACGGCACTTGAGACCTTGCCCACGATCTGAGACTGGTTCGGATCGTTGGCGGTATTCCACATGAAAGGCCAGTTCATCATCATCGATGCGCGCCCAGACAAAAGGACGTTGGTCGCATCGTTGATGTTGGCATAGGAAATCGAGCCCGGATCGGTCCAGGCCATCAAATCGACCATCATCTGCAGCGCATCGACGCCGGCTGCATTGTTGAAGACGGGCATGCGGTCCTCGCCATACATCTTGCCGCCAGCCTGCTGCAGGAAGACCATCCAGTAGCTGGCCGTCCCACCGATGCCGGCGGGATCGCCATAATTGAAGACCAGGCCATAACGTCCGCCGCCGGTCAGCTCTTTGGCGTAGGCCTTGAATTCGGCCCAGTCCTTGGGCGCCTCCTTGAGGCCGACCTTTTCGAGATGTTCGCGATTGTAGAAGAGGGTCAACAGCGACAGGGTGAAGACCGCGCCATAGCGCTTGGCGTCGATGGTCACCGTCTTGAAGCTCGAAGGCGGCAGGTCGTCGACCACATCCTTCGGGAGTTGATCGGCATAGGGAGCCAGGAAGGACTGGAATTCGGGAACCCAGCCACAATTATAGATGATGTCCCAAGGGGCCGAGCCGGAGGCGAACGCCGTTGCCATGCGATCATGCAGCTGCGACCAGCCCAGCTTCTCGTAAGTGACGCTAGCGGCATGATCGGCCTGCCATTTGGCAAAGGCCTCTTTGGCGAATTCCGCAGCGCCCGGGGGCGCCGGATCAGGCGGCAGGGGACAGAACACATTAAGCGCTGCATCGGCGGCTCGAACAGGCCGTGTCCAGAACCCGGCCATGGCCGCGCCCACGCCGGTGGCAGCGCCGTATTTGAGCAGATTACGGCGATTAAGAGAATCGAACATCAGCTGTCCCTCGTGCGCTTCCCGCATTTGCAGGACAGACTGGCGAGCGGTCCACATATAGTCAATAATTAATCCGTCATACTGACTTACTAATCGAGAGTCGGCAGAGAAACCGGACATGATGCTGAGTGCCACCAACGTCGTGAAAGCCAAGTTGATCAATCGCTGGCTCGTTTTCGATACGATTCGGAGGGAGAGCGGCATCGCCCGCGCCGGCATTGCGACGAGCACCGGCCTCTCCAAGCAGGCGATCTCCGACCTTGTCGACGAGTTGATTGCACTTGGGCTGATCAAGGAGAGCAAATCCGCCGAGCGGCGGGTGGGCAAGCCTCCTACGCCTTTATGCATTAACCCGGAGGGGGCCTACGCGCTGGGGTTTCACGTCGATGTAGGGCAGATGTCGGCGATCGTCGCCAACCTTGCGGGCGACGTACTGTGCCGCCGGGATCAGTCCTTGAACGATCTCGAACCGGAGCGGGCTGTCACCGAACTCTTCGCGGCCGCCAAGGCATTGATACGCGAGGTCAAAATCCCTAGGGATCGCTTCCTCGGCATCGGTCTCGCCACCCCGGGCCCGTTCGGCGTGGCCGGCCTCAGCCCGCCTCGCCTACCAGGCTGGGACGGTTTGCGCCTCAGGACCTTGCTGCACGAGGCCAGCGGCTTTCCGGTCTCGCTCAGCAATGACGGTCAGTGCGCCACCATCGCCGAATGGCGCTTTGGCGATGCCGCCCGCGGCCTGACCCATTTCGTCTATGTCTATTTCGGCATCGGCATGGGTAGCGGCGTCATGATCAATAGCGCCATCTTCGGCGGGGCCAGCGGCAATGCAGGCGAGCTCGGCCATCTGACCGTGGTTCCGGGCGGTCATGAATGCATCTGCGGTAAACGCGGTTGCCTTGAGACCTATGTCTCCGTTGATGCCGCGATCCGCCACCTCTCGGCCGAGGGCATCGAGGTGGCATCGCCGGCAGCCTTCGCCGCCACCTTCGACGACAGTCATCCATTGATCAGCAGCTGGATCGGCGCCGGCGTCGAGCCTTTCCGCAACGCCTTGAACGCACTCGAAAACCTATTCGACCCGCAGACGATCATGATCGGCGGCAACGCGCCGGACTGGCTGATCGAGGTCTTCATGGCTAAGGCCGAGCCGCTTTTGCCTTCGGTCGGCCGCATCGAGCGCACCCTGCCGCGCATCATCCGCAGCGATCTGGGCGTCGATGCGGTGGTTCGCGGTGCTGCCGTACTGCCGCTTCTTACTACTCTCAATCCGCAATATCGCGAACTGAACCCACATGCCTGAACTGTCGACTAGGGCCGACGATCCTCAATGATTCTACCATTCGCCATACGGATGATCCGGTCGGCGACCATCTTTGACACTGGCGTTTCGAAGGGGTTCAGGCATGACGACTCGACCGTCTGGTTGCCGACGGCCAAAAGAGCATCGAGCTCTGGTGCGGCCGCTGCCGCCAGCGCAATCGCAACATCCGGGCGGGCACACCGCATGTCGTCCTCGGCAGCTCGATGCGGCAATGGCTGCTCTCCATGGGGGTCAAGATCGGCGGCGCCAATTACAAGGCAGTCGCCGAACAGACCCGCCGAATCGAGCAAAGCGTCATCCGCTTCGAATGCCGGACGCACGAAGGTGCGAGCTAATGGCAAGATCATATCATCCGCGGCCGACTGGATCCGGTCGAGGGATGTCTAAGTTGCATTCCCCGTCGCTCGACTAGTTTCCATAATGTAACTTATCGAGATAATTCGCTCCATCCCCAACTTTCGCTGCCCTGGTTAGATCACCTGTCGAGACGTTCGGTTTGGCCTAGACAATCTATGCAATGCGCGTTCCGTTTTTGCGCCGTCATAGCGGAAAATTACTTAAATTTACGCGCGGATACTAAAAGTTGACGCGCGCAAATTCCAGTGCAAATGGTTGCCCCGTTCGCCGGCGGAGCGGGGCCAGCCGGAGGATTCAAGCTGACTGGCCTCGGTGACGGGAGGAACCATGACCTATTTTTCCAAGACCAAGACGCTGCTGATGTCGGCGGCCCTGGCACTGATAGCCGCCAGCGCGCAGGCCGAGGGCATCGGCGTTTCGCTGCTGACCCAGCAGCATCCCTTCTACAATGAGCTCGCGAAAGCGATCACCGCCGAGGCTAAGGCGCAGAACGTATCGGCCGAGATCTCGATTGCAAATCAGGATCTGAACAAGCAACTGGCCGATATCGAGGATTTCGTCGTCAAGGGCGTCGACGTGATCATCATGTCGCCCGTCGACAGCAAGGGGGCGCTCGCCGCCGTCGCTCGCGCCCAGGCCGCCAACATCAAGGTGATCACCGTCGACGTGCCGGTCGAGGGCGCCAAGGTCGCCTCCTATATCGGCACCGACAATTTTGTGGGCGGCGAGAAGGCCGGCGAACTGATGGCCGAGCAACTGGGCGGCAAGGGCAATATCGGCATCATCGACTACCCGCTGGTCCAGTCCGTGGTGAACCGGGTGAACGGCTTCAAGGCGGCGATCGCCAAGCATCCCGATATGAAGATCGTCTCGATCCAGACCGGCATCACCCGCGCGGAAGCTCTGGCCGTGGCGCAGAACATGCTGCAGGCCAATCCCGACATTAACGGCATCTTCGGCTTCGGCGACGATGCGGCCCTCGCGGCCTCGGTTGCGGTGAAGTCGTCGGGCCTGTCCGGCAAGGTCAAGGTGATCGGCTTTGACGGCATGCCCGAAGCGCGCGCTGCCGTCGACAACGATCCGGACATGGTTGGCGTCATCCAGCAATATCCGGATCAGATGGGCAAGCTTGCAATCGATACCGCGATCAAGCTTGAAAAAGGCGAGAGCGTCCCAGAGAGTCAGCCCATCGTCCCAGGCGTCTACACCAAGAAGAACTAAGCCTGCCATCCGGCATTCGTGTGGGGCCCGCTCAATAGCGGGCCGCTGAATATCGTTTTGCCCGCAGCGCCTTGGACCGAGTGCAGCGCGCCAGACTTACCGGAGAATTCCCATGCAGGGGCTGGCAGACGACGTGATCCTCGAGATCCGCGACGTGTCCAAGCGGTTTGGACCTGTGGTCGCGATCAAAAACATGCAGCTGAAGGTTCGCGCCGGGCGCGTACATACCATTCTGGGCGAAAACGGGGCTGGCAAGTCGACCCTGATGAAGATCCTGGCCGGCGTCCATCAGCCAAGCGGCGGCACGATCAGCCTGGCAGGCCGACCATACACGCCAGCCAATCCGCAGGATGCTGCCCGAGCCGGCCTGACCATCGTCTTCCAAGAGCTCAGCCTCTGCAGCAACCTGACCGTTGCCGAGAATATCCTGGCGACACGCGAGCCCACGACCGCAGGCTTCATCAACGAAAAGGCGCTGGTGCGGACGGCAGCATCATTGGTCGAGGACCTCAAGCTCCCGGTCCGCGTCACCGACCAAGTGGGCGATCTCTCGATGGCGCAGCGCCAACTGGTCGAGATCGCCAAGGGGCTGAGCATCGAGGCCAAGGTCGTCATCCTCGACGAGCCCACCTCCTCTCTCAGCGACAGCGAGGCCGAGATCCTCTTTGAGATCATCGCCAAACTGAAGGCAAGGAACGTCGCCGTCATCTATATCTCGCACCGCATGGAAGAGATCATGCGGCTGAGCGATGACATCACGGTCGTGCGCGATGGCAGCTATATCACCACCAAGGACAAGACCGAGACCACGATCGACGAACTGATCGCGCTGATGGTCGGTCGTGATCTCGATGAAATCTACCCGCCGCGCGAGGTGCCAGCCCCGCCTGCCAGCACGAAACCCGTGTTGGAGATCAAGGGCCTCACCCGCCAAGGCGAGTTCGAGGACGTTCATTTCGCGGTCCGGCCAGGCGAGATCTTGGGCTTTTTCGGCCTGATCGGCTCCGGCCGCTCGGAAATCATGAATACCCTCTTTGGCATGCGCAAGCCGAGCTCGGGGACGATCGCGATCGACGGCCGGGAGGTCTCGATCAATTCCGCGGCCGAGGCGATCGATCTCGGGATTGGCTTCGTTACCGAGAACCGCAAGGAAGAGGGCCTGGTTCTTTCCCACAGCGTCGAGGTGAATATCTCGATGGTGGCCCTGGATGACTATGCCAACCGGCTGGGCTTCTTGAAGCGGCAGGCCGAGCGGCAGGATGCGCAGGGCGGCGTCGATCGCCTTGCCATCAAGACGGCCTCGCTCGAGACGGTGGCCGGTACGCTCTCGGGCGGCAATCAGCAGAAGATCGTGATTGCTAAATGGCTTCTGACCCAGGCCAAGATCCTGATCCTGGACGAGCCGACGCGTGGCGTCGATGTCGGCGCCAAATTCGAGATCTACAAGATCATCCGCCAACTGGCGGCCGACGGGGCTGCCATCCTCCTGGTCTCCTCCGAACTTCCCGAAGTCATCGGCATGAGTGACCGCGCGGTCATCATGAGCGAAGGCCGCCAGACCGCCACGGTATCGGGCGATGAAATGACCCCGGAAAAAATCATGAGCTACGCTACGGGATTTGCACAATGATGAAGATGATGGAGAACAACCCCGCCTTGGCTCGGGCGGTCAGGCAATATAGCGGCATCTTCATATCGCTCATCGTGCTCTGCGTGATCTTTTCCACCATGAGCCCGCGTTTCATGTCGGTGGCGAATTTCCTCAACGTGCTGCAGCAGGTTGCGGTCATCGCCATCGCCGCGTTCGGCATGACATGGGTCATCCTTCTGGGCGAGATCGACCTGTCGATCGGCTCCATCATCGCCGTGGCCGGCATGGTGGCGGCACAGTGTTTTGCCTTCGGGATCGGCTTTGCGCCGACGTTCCTCCTTACGCTCGCCTCAGGCGCCATTCTGGGCCTGGCCAACGGTGTCCTTACGGCGAAGTTCTTCCTGCCCTCTTTCATCGTCACGGTGGCGACGATGGGCATCTATCGCGGTCTGGTCAGCCTGCCGACCAACGGTGCTCCCGCCATGATCATGGAGCCCACCTGGACGGCGATCGGTACCAAGAGCTTTCTTGGCCTGCCGATTGTCATCTGGTTCGTGGCCGTCCTGTTCCTCTTCAACCATATCCTCTTGAGCAAGACCAAGTTCGGCCGGCGCGTCTATCTGACCGGCGGCAACCGCGAGGCAGCGCTTTATTCCGGCATCAAGGTTGACCGGCTGAAGATCATCATCTTCATGATCTCAGGCGTGATGTCGGCGATCAGCGGCATCCTCCTCTCCTCACGCCTCTTCTCGGCCCAGACCAACGCCGGAATGAGCTACGAACTCGATGCCATCGCGGCGGCCGTTCTGGGAGGCACAAGCCTGGCCGGCGGTGTCGGCACGATGATTGGCACCATCATCGGTGCGCTCATCATCGGCGTGCTCAATAATGGCATGAACATGCTCTCGGTCCCTTATTTTTATCAGCTGATCGTCAAGGGGCTTGTCATTCTAGTGGCAGTTTATCTAGACGCCCGCTCGAAGCGTGCCAAAAAATAAGACGCCTCCAGGGAGGCCGACAATATTTCGCCTGACAACGACAAACCATCCATCGGGCTTCTTCATCATATCGGATCAATAATCAGGAGCGAGGCATAGATATTGTCAGATAGACCGATAAAAACGATGGAAGATTTCGCCGAGTTTGTCGGGCTGTCCCGCCCGACCGTTTCAAAATATTTCAATAATCCGACGTCCGTTCGCCGCAGGACACGCAGCCTCATTGAGGTCGCGCTCAAGGAAAGCGGCTTCCGGCCCAACATGTTCGCTGTCAATCTCAATCGCCGGTACAGTAATATCATCGGGATCATCATCCCCAACTCGACCGATCCCTTCTACATGGCGTTGACGCGGCACGTCGAACTCATCGCCGACAAAGCGGGTTTCCTGACCTTCGTGCTTTCCTCGGACGGTAATGCCGAACTGGAGGCGCGGGCGATCAATACGCTGAAATCCTTGAACGTCGCGGGTGCCTTGATGGCCCCACTCGGCATCAAGTCGCATCAAAAGACGCTACGCGCCTTGGGTGAGAGCACCCCGCTCATCTATGTAGATTCGCCGCTGGATGCCACGTCGTCCTTTGTCGGCACTGACAATCGGCAGAGCTTCCAGTTGATCACCGATTATCTCTGCCGCTCGGGCGATCCACCCTGTTATCTCGGCATGCCCGGGGTCAACACTAATGCGCATAGCCGCGAGGTTGCCTATGTCGAGGCCATGCGTCGGCTCGAGCTCGAGCCGATCGTCCTGACCGTGGCCAAGGTGGCCGACTGGGATTTCGAACGCTTCGGCTATGAGGAAACACTCCGCATCCTGGATCGCGGCGGTTTTCCCACACAGACCGTCCTTTGCGCCAATGACCGGGTGGCCTTCGGGGCCATTGCCGCTGCCTATGAGCGCGGCCTCAAGATCGGCCGGCGGGCAGGCTGCGACCTGAGGATCGCCGGGCACGACGATCATCCGCTCTCGCGCTACACTTGCCCGCCCTTGACCACCGTGGCGCAGAATTACAGCGAGATAGGCAGGCTGGCGATGGAATCGCTGCTCCGGCGGATCGACGCCACCGTAAGCGAACAGGCGAACCTCCCGGACAAGGATCGCGTCTTTCTGAGCGCCGAGTTGATCCTGCGCACCTCCGCCTGATCATTCGCCGCAGGGAAGGTTCGTTAGGCCGGAAGATAGAATCCCAAAAGTCCGTGTGGCGGGGGCGCTTTGATGGCCTGGCCGTGCTCGTCCTCAAGGCTGCACACGACGATCAGGATCCCAACATCCGAGCGGGCGGCATGCCCTGCTTGGCTGGTCATTCAAGCAATCGTTCGCCGTCTGGTCGACGGCCTGATCTTGCGCACGCTGGGATGAACACTGGGCCTCGCCGGCGGTACGGCTCGACGCGTCGCTGGACGCAAAACCCGGGGAATTTTGGTTCCAGTTGCGAACACCTGGAGTGACCATCAGCTATCGACGGCGAAGGCTTCGACCCTCTGAGCTCATCAGGGTGCTAACCGCGATCCGTCACATCTTGGGCTCGGCCGACCGTCCGGCGGCAATATACCGTAAGCTCACTGACACGATCCTCCGGGAATGGTCGAGGCAAGTGGAGCTCTTGCCTGGCACAGCAGAGAGAGCTCCACCACGCCGCGGCAGGCGCCCACGCGCTGTCACTCAATAGGCGACGCGCTTGTAGTAGCGGCGCGTGGTGAGTGGGTGCTCGCGGATGACTTCAAGATGGGCGCTCACCCGCTCGAGCAGCGTCGCCATGACGGCTGGCGAGATCAAGGCGCGCAACTCCTGGGAAAGACCGGGCAGCGCGACCGAGGCGGTATCGAGGACGAGCAGCTTATCGGTATAGGCCGGCGTGAAGGCCTCGATCCGCTCGGCCAACGGCCGATAGGCGTCCTCGCCCTTGAAGAGCATGACGCTGACGCCTTTCTCGACCAGTTCCAGCGTGCCATGGAAGAAGTCCGAGGCGTGGACCGGTCGCGTGCGAATCCATTGCATCTCTTCGAGGATACACATGCCGTAATAAAAGGCCTGTGGCCACATCGCGCCGGCAGCGGTGATGATGTGGTAGGGATCGGCGGCGATCTTGCCGGCGATCTCGGGAGCCTTGGTCTCGAAGGCGCGCTTGGCTTCCAGGAGCAGGCTTGGCAGCGAGACCAGTTCGGCTGCCAGTGCCGATGCCGAGTGCAACTCGTTCCGCTGGCGCATCACTGACAGTGCGATCGCCAGCGCCTGCAGGTAGAAGGATTCGCAGGACGTGTCGTCCTCGGCGAAATTGACGAAGCTGGCATCGGCTTGACGTCCCAACGGCGTCTCGGCATGGCCCACGAGCGTGATCACCTTCGCACCCTGGCGCCGACAAAATTCCAGTGCCGCCACGCTCTCCTTGGTCGTGCCCGACAAAGACGGGATGACGACGATGGAGTGTGCACCGAGATCGGCGCGCCCGCCGATCACCAGTTCGGCCGACAACTCCAGATACGTCGGCAGGGTCGAGCGACGCTGCAGCAGCTGGACTGCGGGCTGCATCAAGATGGCGGCCCCGCCTGTGCCGAGGAAGAAGAGGTTCGTCGCACCCTCGCCCAAGAACCGGGTGAGCGTGGCGTCGATCTCTGCCGCCAGCCCTACGGCACCGGACTGAATGCGGAGAAAACGTGCCTCGTCGAAATTCAGCATAACGGCAGGCTGGCCTCAGATGGTATCGATGTCAGACAAGTAGGCGGCAAGCGCGCGGCGGGTCAAGGCGCATGGTTCACCGCCTGGATGCGCCTCGGCTGGCCAGCACCCTGGAAGGCGGGAGGTCTCAGGTGCGGGCGAAATTGAAGGTAAAGGAATCGCCGCGATGATAGTCGGCGGCAAAAAGGACCGGCAGACCTTGTGCGTCGAAGCAGGTTTCGCTGATCAGGAATGCGGGGCCAAAATCAGCCAGTTCATAGCGACTGGCAACCTCGTCCGGCAACATCACGGCCGCCGCCGCAGCCGACGACATGACCGGCGCCCGGCCGAAACCGCGCAGCAGTTCCAGGAGCGAACCACGCCAATCGACGTCGTAAATTCGCGCCGGCACGGCGTCGCGCCGCACATGATCGACACAATAAACGATCACACGCTTCTGGTGCAGGCGAAGGCGCTCCAGACGGATGACGCGGGCATCGGGCTCCAGCCGCAGCGCCTTCGCCACCGAAGGCTCCGGCACGATCTCGGCGACTGAAAGGACGTGACTGCGCGGCTGGTAGCCAAAGCGCGCCACCATCTGCGTTACGCTCTCAAAGCAGGTGATCGGCCGTTCCACCTTGAGCGATGCCATCGGCGCGACAAAGCGGCCCTTGCCCCGCTCGCTGCGAATGAGGCCATCCTGTTCGAGCAGTTTCAAAGCCTCGCGCAGCGCCGGGCGAGATACCTTGAAGGTCTGGGCCAGACGCAGCTCGGTCGGCAACTGTTGGCCGGGAGCGAAGCGTCCGTCCAGGAGCCAACCCGAGAGCGTCTCGTAGAGCCGCTCGACGACCGTGCGTCGATCCTTCTCGGCGACCGCCGCTGCCTGTTCCATGGGTGCCCCCGTCCTGCCAGCAGGCCAATGCGCGGCCGCGCCCTGCAAAAGGCATAACGGCTTGCATCTTGTCGGACAATGTTATCTTCATCGCCGGCAGGCGGTCCGGTGCCCGCTCGCGACGGGCCTGCGCGCTGGAATGCCCAGCCTTGTCAGACCAACAGCCAGGACGTTTCATGACACTCTATGATGGCCCGATCCTCGATGCCCACCATCATCTTTGGGATCTCGGCATGCGCTGCCATCCCTGGCTGGCAAGCGAAGCTGGCGACAGAGGTGGCCTGGACGGGCTGGAAAAACTAAAGCGCAGCTATCTCGTCGAAGATTATCGGCAGGACGCCGCGCGCCAGAACGTCGTTGCGACCGTCCATATCGAGGCGATGTGGCGGCCGGACGAACCCGGTGGCGAGACTGCCTGGCTCGATCGGCTGGACAAGCGCCAGGGCGTCGCCAGCCGGTATGTCGCCGGCGTCGCCCTGGGCGAGCAGGGTGCTGCAGCGCAGCTCGAAGCCGAGGCGGCTCATCCGCGCGTCGTGAGCATTCGCGATATCCTAAGCTGGGATCCAGATCCGAGTCGCAGCTTTGCGCGGCGCGGCGACCTGATGTCGGACCCGGCCTGGCGGAGCGACCTTGGCCGCTTGGCGGGACTGGGGCTCGTCTTCGACATGATGGTGTTCGCGCAGCAATTGCCGGATGCGGCCCGTCTGGCGGCGGATTTTCCCCAGCAAACCTTTGTCCTCAATCATTGTGGCAGTCCGATCGACCGCAGCGCTGAGGGCATGAAGGCCTGGCGCGACGGCCTGCGCTTGCTGGGGCGGCTGGAGAATGTCCATATCAAGATGTCGGACCTCGTTGGCTACGACCATGACTGGACACTGTCGAGCCTGCGCGACGTGGCGCTCCATTGCATCGACTGTTTCGGCCCGAAGCGCGCGCTCTTCGCCAGCGACTTTCCCGTGGCCGGGCTGCACGCGACTTTCGATCAGGTCTATGATAGCTTCAAGGAGATCGTGCGTGACTTCACGCCAGCCGAGCAACGTGCACTATTCTACGACAATGGGCGGAAGCTCTACGGCCTGAATGAGCTCGCCGCCTGAAAATGTGCGATTTTGTGCGTAACCTGTTCCCCTGATGCGGCGGCACGGTAAGATCGGCCAGCCTCGCCCTCGCGGAGTTTGCATGTCCGTCCTTTCCCGCTTCAGCCTGAAGGACCAGCACGCCGTCATCACGGGCGGTTATCGCGGCATCGGCCTTGCGATCGCCAGGGCCTTCGCAGAGGCGGGAGCCAGCCTCACCCTGACGGCCCGCAACACCGAGGGCTTGGACGCGGCCGTGGCAACCCTTCGCGACCAGGGGCACGACGTCGATGCCGCCTTGATGGACATGCGCGATCCGTCTTCGATCGAAGCCGCCGCTGATGGGATCATCGGCAGACGGCGGCAGGTGCATGTGCTGGTCAACAATGCCGGCATTGTCCGACGCGCCGGCATCTTGGACGTCAGCCTCAAGGACTGGCAGGAAGTGATGGATACGAACCTGACCGGCCTCTTCCTGGCCAGCCAGGCTTTCGGCCGTCACATGGTGGCCATGGGCGGTGGCAGCATCGTCAATATCGGCTCCAACTCCGCCATTATCGTGGACCGTCCTCAGACGCATGGCTCCTATAATGTGAGCAAGGCCGCCATGCACATGCTCTCCAAGATCATGGCAGCGGAGCTGGCCCCACATGGCGTCAGGGTCAATGTCGTAGCGCCGGGCTACACGGTGACCGAGATGACGCGGCCGGCCATCGAGGCCGCGGCCGATGCCAAGGAATGGCAGCGCCAGACGCCGCTGGCACGCTTCGCGGATGCCGACGAGATCGCCCCGGCCGCCCTCTATCTGGCTTCCGCCGCCTCAAGCTTCGTGACGGGCGAGGTCGTCGTCGTCGATGGCGGCTATACCCTCTGGTAGGACGATAAAGGATCGGCGATGGCTGAGGCAGCAAGACCGCTCAAGGTGGCCGTGGCGGGATTTGGCATGGCGGGCTCCTGCCATGCCGAGGCTTGGCGCGACCTGGACGGCGTTGAGCTCGTGGCCACCTATTCCGACTGCCTGGAGCGGGACGAGGACGCCATCCGTGCCGCCTGCGGCCCCGATATACGAATCTTTGCTGATTATGATCGCTTCCTCGGCGAAAGCGGCGCCGACATCGTTAGCGTGGCGACGCTGCCCGACCGTCATTGCGAGCATATCGTCAAGGCGGCCCGGAGTGGCAGCCATGTGGTTGCCGAAAAGCCGATCTGCACCACGGCCGAGGACTTGGAGGCCATTCGTGAGGCCGTCGAGCAGGCCGGCGTGCGCTTCACCGCCTGCTTCCAGGAGTTCCACTACGGTCAGTTCCTGGCGGCCATCGACATGATCGAGCAGGGAATGCTTGGCCGCGTCCATCTGGCCGAGGTCGAATACTATAACGGCATGGGACCTTGGGTGCAGCAATACTGGTGGACCCGAACCGCGCGGCATGGTGTCAGCAGCATGGTCAACTGCGGCTGCCACGGAATGATGCTGGCGATGTTGCTGATGGGCGATGAATTGCCCGAGGAAGTCATGGCTATGGAGGCCCGCTCCGCCGCGGCCGACTTCGCGGCGTTCGAGTTCGCGCCGACGCAGATCAACCTGCTGCGCTTTGCCGGCGGCCGCATCGCCAAGGTGTCCTCGTGCCTGGATGCCATCCAGCCCTACGCCTTCACCTTCAAGGCCGTGGGGGCCGAGGGCAGCCTGGACCAGGAGCGTTTCACCAGCCGTCGGATCGCCGGCCTGGAGCGAACCTTGTGGTCGACCCTGGGCGCGCGCGGGCTGGGCGATGCCACCGTCATCGGCGGCCATATGTATCTGGATTTCTTCAAGCTCTTCCTGGCCTCGATCGCGACTGGCAAGGATCTGCCGCGCACGGGCCTTGCACCCGCCTATCGGATGCACAAGACGCTCTTTGCCGCCGACGAGGCCGCCCGCATCGGCCGCCCCGTGAAGCTGGCCAAGTCGTAGCTGACGGCGGGTACCAGCGGCCCGAGAACAGGCCCCTGCCCATGTCAAACGGTGCTAGCGATCCTTTCGGGTTGGCCACGCATGGGGGATATCGCCAAGTGCCACGCTGAGATGCACATGCGGTCATGCACTGCTTGGCGCCGACCGAGGGTGGACATCGTGCAAGGCCGCCGACACGCGGCTGGAATGGCGGTCGGTCGGAAGTTCCGATGAACGAGGCCAGCCGGGCAGCAAGGGATGACTGGTTGCGCTTCAGCGGCGGGGACAGGACCGCCCTGGATCGGTGGCTGCGCGATCAAATCGGCAGGCCGTTCGAGCTTGTCAGTCCAACGACAGCCGAGCGTCGCTTGCTCGAGATAGTGGATCGCCACCTAACCTTGCAGGACCTCCTCGCCATGGCCCGCCCGCATCGTCGACCCGCGCCGGGCGCCCAGGACACGCCATCGACTTGTGCCGCGGTGAAAAGTCGGCCAAGCCTGCGTGTCTAATCGCACCCACGCAGCAAACCCTGGCAATCGCACAGATAATGGATGGGCGCGCATGAGCGGCGGCTAATATACGGGTTCGGCGATGAGTGCGCGATTGGGCGTGGCGGGAGCCGACTTACACGCTGAAACAGGAGTGACGATGAAAAGGCTTCGGGTGGCGGCTACAAGCATCTTGATGGGTGTGAGCGTGATCGCCCTGACATGCCCTTCGGGGGCGAACGCGCAATATGCCTGCAGCGGTAACAGCGAGGGCCAGATTATGGTCGGCATGACGCCCAGCTCACCCGGCCTGGGCTCCGTACCGCTCTGCGTCGACGACCCGAACTATGCCTCCCCGCAAGCCAGCTCGGCCCCGCCGGCGCCCGATCCGAGCGATATCCTGGCAAATTATGCCCGGATGCAGTTCGAGCTGCTCCACAAGCTGGCGGCAATCGCGAACGATCCCGAGTTCATCAAGATGCGTGACGGCTATTGGAGCTATTTTCACGATCAGGACGCACCCCGCTCCGGGCTGCACTGCATAGCGATGTTCCGAAGTGCGGCCGGCATCGTGCAATTGAACGGACCGGGCAGAGGCTATTCAGGCGCTCTGCTCATCCTGATCGGCCCCGACATCCCCAAGCCCGCGAACTTCTCCACGGTCCTGGCGACGCTGGACCAGAAAATCGTTCCACCGCAAACCGTCCATGCCTTCAATTACAGCATGGCCGACGGGAAGCTCGGTGCCCTGGCCTTCACGGTACCCAGCGTCGAGGCGGCCCTCGCTGGCATGAAGGAAAACTTGACCTTCAAGGTCACGCTGGAAGGGCGGCAGGTCATCGACGCCTTCTACCGTGACGGGATCGACGCTCAGGCCAAGATGCGTGAATGCCTGAGGGGCCACCCGCCGGCCTGAGGACGCCCCGGCGCTCAGGAGCGCGCCGAGGCTCTGCTGTCCCCAGTTGCTTGGGCAGGGCTCGATCGCCGTGTGGCCAAGTGGTCAAGCCCGGGCCGCCCTGGCCATGGCGGCCAGCATGCGGCTGGCGCGGGCCACCTGGTGCAACTCGGCATATTCATCGGCCGTGTGCGCCTGATCGATGCTGCCCGGACCGAAGACCAGCGTCGGGATGCCGGCCATGGTCATCTTGGTGGCATCGGAGCCGTAGGCCACGCCAAGGAGGGCCGGGTCGATTCCCTCGGCCGCTAAGGTGGTGTGCGCGGCACGGACGATCGCCGTATCGGCCGCCACCTCCATTGAGGTCGAATCGATGAATGGCGGGTGGTTCAAGATCGCGGCCCCGGCTGGCAGGCGCGCGGCGAATGCCTGGACATGCGCGTCGATCTCCCGCCAGGCCGCCAGCCCTTCCTCGCCCGGCTGCGTGCGCCGGTCGAAGGTAAGGAGGCAGCGCTCGGCTACCGTGTTCGGCCCCTGCCCTCCCTCGATCATGGAGCAGATCATCGTGGGACTGCCCACCAGCTCATGGTGCCGGGTGGCCAGGATCGGCGCGTAATGGGCACGCAGATAGGCCAGGAGATCGCCAGCGATCTCGATTGCATCGATGCCCATGGCCGGTTGCGAGGAATGAGCGCTCTTCCCCTTCACCTCGATCCGCCAGCGCATGCAGCCTTTGCAGGCCGAGACCAGCCTCAGATCGGTGGGCTCGCCGGCGATCCCGCCGATGGCGGGGGCCAGGCCCGGCGGCGGGGTGGCCCCCTCCGCCGCATAGGGCTGGAGGCCCTCGAAGCTGGCCAAATGATGCAGCACGCCCTTGAATTGGAATTCCTCATCGACCGCCGCCACGAGCGTGACATCCAGCTCGGGCGGATCGTCCGCCAGATCGGCCAGGGCCAGCATCATGGCTGTCACGCAAGCCTTGTCGTCGATGGCCCCCCGGCCATAGAGGCGCCCTTCCCTGATCACAGGGTCGAAAGGGGCGATCGTCATTCCGCCCACCTGCACCGTGTCGGTATGGCATTCCCAAAGGAGGCGGCCTGCGGACCGCCTTCCTTTGAGTGTGGCGACGACGTTGGGACGGCCGGGCATGACCTCATGCGTCGTCACGACGAAACCACGCGCCTTTAGCCAATCCTCGACATAGGCGGCCATGCGTGCCTCGCCGAACCATTCGGGCGGATCGTCCGGTCGCCGGAAAGCAGGATTGATACTCGGAATAGCAACGAGATCGGACAGGAGGGCCGCTACCGTCGCCGTATCCGCCGCGGTCAAACAGCAACTCCCTCGAGCCATTGCCGCCTTAGCGTGTCGGCCATCTTCTCGCCGATCATGATGGTCGTAAGGTTGGTGTTGGCCATGCAGTCGAGCGGCATGATCGAGGCATCGATGACGCGCAACCCGTTCAGGTCGCGCACGCGGCAATCGGGATCAACGACGCTCCTGCCATCGTTCGCGTCGCACGGCCCCATGACGCAGCCACCCATGCCATGCTGCGCATCGTTGCAGCCAGTCAACAGCAGGTCGTCCAGCTCATTGTCGCTCATGTCCGCAAGCTCGCCGAACGGCCGGCCGGTATCGGCCAGCTGGATATCGCGCACGATGCCTTGCACGGCGTCGGTCTGCCCGATCAGGCCCAGATGCCGCGTGCCCCAGCGCATCCGGGCAAGGTCGAAGGGATCGCTTAGCATGTTCTCGTCGATGATGGGCTGCAGCCTCGGATCGGCGCCGGCCAGACGGACATGGCCCCGGCTGCGGGCATCCATGAGCGCCACGGTTATGCCGGCCTCGCCGAACTGGGCCGTGTCCATCTCCACACCGATGCCGCCATGATTCATGGCGATATAGAGGAGGTCCAGCCGGGGCGAGCCCGGCAGGCCGCTGCTGACCTTAACACAGCAATTGGTGTGACGCGTGTCCGGATCGGTCGGCCGGAACGCCGGCTTGAGCTTTAACTCCAGGCGGATGCCCGGATGATCGAAAAAATATTGCCCAACCGGCAGATCGGCCGCGCAGGCAATGCCATGCTCGGCCAGCCACGCCGCAGGGCCGATCCCTGAGCGCTGAAGAATGACAGGCGAATGGACCGCCCCGGCCGAGAGGATGACGAGCGGTGCCCTGAAGTCCTGCGCGCCACCGGGCAGGATGACGCGCACGCCCGTGGCGCGCCTGCCTTCCAAGAGCACCTTGTCGACCAGCGCCTCGCCCACGATGGTGAGATTCGGTCGGCAGCGCGCGGGCTCGATATAGGCATCGTTGGTGGAGACGCGTCGACCGCCGCGCGAATTGATGGCGTAGGTGCAGACCCCTTCGGCATCCGGCGCGTTGAGATCGCCGCACCAAGGATGGCCCAGTGTCAGCGCGGCATCGCGGAGCGCCTTGTCGACAGGCCCCCAGTCGTCCGGCGGGGCGCGATAAACCGGGAGCGGCCCGTGGCCGCCGTGGAAGCTCTCTGCGGGAAAATCGGCGTCGGTCTCGAGCCGGCTGAAGAAAGGCAGCACGGCTTCGGCCGACCAGCCCTCGCAACCGATTTCGGCCCATTTGTCAAAGGCCGCCAGGACGCCGCGAATGGCGATCTGGCCATTGACGGCGGTGCTGCCGCCCATTCCCTTGCCGCGCCAATAGATGCGGGGTTCCTGGCGCGTAGTCCGTCTGGCCATAAGATCAGGATACATGAACTTTGCCTGAAGATCCGCAGGCAGCAGCACATTGAACGGATTGGGACTGACCATGGCGGCCGGCTGCTCCGCGCTGCGATAATCAGGCCCCGCCTCCAGCAGCAGCACGTTAAGGTCGGGCTTCTCGCTCAAACGCGCGGCCAAGACGGCGCCGGCAGCGCCTGCGCCCACAATGATGACGTCGAACATCGCCTCTCCCAAGGCTGAACGGACCAATGGCGTCAGGCGGCGCGCGCCAGGCCGACTGGCAGGCGCAGGCCATCGGCGCCGAAGAGCATGCAAAAAGAAGGGTCGGGCGCCAAAGCCGCTTTGTCGCCGACACGGGCATGAAACGAGGGCTCCACGAGGACGCGCAGTTTCATGCCCGCCTCATCCTCGAGAATGACCACCGATTCCCTACCAAGATGCTCAAGGGCATAGACGGTGGCCGGCAGAGTTTCGGCGCTGGCCACGTCCGCGAGGCGGGCATGCTGTGGCCGGACGCCCAGCGTGGCCGGACCGGGTGCAGCCTCGACCGGCACGCTCAATCTTCCCGCGCGAAAGCAGCCCTCGGCGATCTCGCCAGCGATCAGATTCATGGGCGGCGAGCCCAGAAATGCGGCGACGAACAAGCTGGCCGGCTGATTATAGATCTCGTCAGGCGTCCCGATCTGCTCCAGGCGGCCCCTCGACATGACCGCGATCCGGTCGCCCATCGTCATGGCCTCGACCTGATCGTGGGTGACGAAGACTGCCGTCGTACCCAGCCGTTTCTGCAGATTGACCAGTTCGGAGCGGAGCGAGAGGCGAAGGGCCGCATCCAGGGCCGAGAGTGGCTCGTCCAGGAGGAAGACAGATGGTTCGCGGACGATGGCCTTGGCGGTCGCGGCCCGCTGCCGCTGGCCGCCCGACATCTGGCTCGGCAACTTGTCCAGCATGGGCTCGAGTTCCAGCATGCGCACTGCCTCGGTGATCCGCCTGGCCTTCTCGCTCGCCGGCAAATCAGTATGCCTGAGGCTGCTCTCGATGTTTCGGCGCACCGTTAGATGCGGGTAGAGCAGCGAGGATTGAAAGACCATGGCGACGTTGCGCGCATGGGGCGTTACCGCCGTTACATCCTGGCCGTCGAAGAAGATTTCACCGGCACTGGGGTAGTCCAGCCCGGCTATCATGTTAAGCGTCGTGGTCTTGCCGCAGCCGGACGGGCCCAGCATGACGAGGAATTCGCCGTCGACGATCGACAGGTCCAGGGTCTCGACGGCGACATAGTCGCCATATCGCTTTTCCACGCGCCGAAGGTCGATCTTGGCCAAGGGTCTTCCTCAAAAACGATCGGGTTCGCGTCAACGCACGGGGTCGACGAGGCTCATCTCGGCCACGTGACGCTGCAGGAAATAGGCGACCAGTCCTGGCGGCAGGATGGTCAGGACGATGCATGCTGCAAGGTTCGACGGCTGCGGGTTCTGAAAGAGAAAGCCCGAGATTGCCGTCGGCAAGGTGTTTGCCGTTGTGCCGTTCACCAGGATCAGCGCGAAGGTGAATTCGTTCCAGGCGAACAGGAAGGCGATCACTGCCGCCACAGCGACGCCACTCTTGGCCATGGGAACGATCAGGAAGAAGAGCGTTCCAAAGCGGCTATAGCCATCGATCCGCGCCAGCCGCTCGACGGGCGGGAGGTTGCGAAAATAGCCGATCAGCATCCAGGCGACGAAAGGCACCGTCAACGTCAGATCGACCAGGACAAGGCCTGTGAGCGTACCCGCCAGCTTGAGCTGGACGAACATCGCATAAAAAGGGATGAGCGTGGAGACTGGCGGCAAGGCCACGGCCAGGAGCACGGCATTCAAAAGGAGGTTCTTGAAGCGGAACTCCAGCCTCGCGAACACATAGGCCAGCGGGACGACGATCACGAGCGTGATCACGGTCACAATGACAGCCACGATGACGCTGTTGACGAGGCCGCGCAGCACCTGGTTGGCCTGCCCCGAAGCGCGCACCATCGTCCCGTCAGCCAAGGTATGGTCAAAGCCCAGCACATTGAAGAACGAGGCGATATTGAAGCGGGTTGGGAAGATGGGCGGCGGGAACTGGGTGATCTCGGCTGGCGTGAGGAATGCCATGCGCACCATCCAGTAAATGGGCAGGATCGACCAGATCAGCAACAGCAGCGTGGCCAGAGTGAGCCAGGGTCCGGACTTCCTCAAAGCGGCTTCTCCTTGCGACCCCAGAGGAGGAAGAGAAGCAGGGTCGAGCCGATGATCAGGAAGAGCAGATAGAAGGACATGGCCGAGCCCAGGCCCAGGTTCAACTCCTTGAAGCTCCGCTTATAGACCTGATAGGTCAGCGTCGCCGAAGCCGTGCCGGGGCCACCGCCCGATAAGACGAAGATGAAGTCGAAAAGCTTCATCGAGAGGACTGTAGTGATCGAGGTGAAGACAAAGAGCGAGAATCGGATCGGCGGCAGGGTAACGTAGCGAAACGTCTCGAAGGCCGAGAGTCGATCGATTGCCGCCAGATCGTAGAGCCGGGTCGGGATCGTCTTCAGATTGGCCAGGATGAACATGGCGACAAGCGGCGCCATGGTCCAGGCATTGCCGATCGCCAGCACCTCGATGATCGAGGAGCCCGAGAGAAAATCAGTCGTGGCGTCGATGCCAAGGAGCCCCAGGATCGCCGTGCCAAGGCCGGTCTGGCTGCGTGCCAGATAGGCGAACATCAGCCCCGCCCCATAGAGCGAGACGCACCAGGGCAGGAAGATCAGGGTGCGGATGAGACCGCCAAGCATCAGTCGCCGATTGAGTAAAAGGGCGATCAGAAGCCCAAGCACCATGGTGAGAAGGACGCTCTCTATGGTGAAGCGGATCGTCACCCACGTCGACCACCAGAACTGCTCGTCATGAAGGACACTGGCATAATTATCGAGCCCGGCGAACGTCGCCCGATAGCCTCCGAAGAAAACGATCTTATGGAGGCTCATCCAGATCGAATAGATCAGGGGATAGCCCACAACTGCGATCAGGAAGGCGATGACCGGCAGGCCGATCAAGAGGGCGAAATGGCCGTCGCTAAGCTCGCGCGTCCGGCGCGTCCTGGCCTGCCGGTCAAGAGGCGCTGCCGGGCGGACGAGGCCGGGCTCAGATGCCATATTTTTCGTTGAGCTCGGTGATCTTGTCGTTCATGGCGGTGATGGTCGCCACGATGTCGCCGTCCTGGGTCAGGAAGTTTGCCAGCGTATCTTTCAGATAGGCGTTGAACTCCTCCGACCAGACCACTTTCCAGATGCCGGCCGGGAATGGCGTGGCCTTATAGACATCCAGCACCGTCTTATAGTCGTCGGGCCGGGCTACAGCCTTCCTGACGCGCTCGGCGGTCTTCTCGTCGTCCATGACCGACTTGTAGGCGGAGAACAGCATGTTTTCCTGCACCCAGCGCTCGGCGATGGCGACCTTGCCGGTATCATCCTTGTAGCCGTACCAGGACGTGAATTTTTTCACATCTTGGGTCACGGCATCCGGCCGGTCTCGCTTGGTCATCAAATAGAGGGCGGAATCGATGATGCCCCATGGATGATCGCCGACCGGCAGGATGGTCGAGTGCCCGGCGATCTGCGAGCGGCCCACTTTATTGAAGACCTGAAGATCGTAGATCTGCTGCGGGCTGAACACATAGCGGCCCGAGGCATAGGCATCGATATAGGCGGCCTCGGAATAGGTCATCACCTCTTCGGGCACGAGCTTCGAATTCCAGAGCTTCTTCCATGCTGCCAGCGTCTTGTAGGCAGCCCCGCTCGCCTCGGTCGTCAAGAGCGGCTTGTGCGTCCGGGGATCGGCAATCTGGTTGCCGCGATTGAGAACCTCGAAGACGAAGCCCCAGGAAATGCCGAAATATTCGCCGAACCAATGCGGCAATATTGGCGTCTCGATGCCCTTGTCATGCAGGGCATAGACCTGCTCGTAGAGCTCGTCCCAGTTCTTGGGAAAGTCCTTGTCGCTGAAGCCGGCCTTTTCATAGGCTAGAAGATTGGTGTGGATGCAGCCGCGGCAGGAGGCGAAATAGGAGAGGCCCAGAAGCTTGCCGTCATAAGACCATGCATCCAGGAATTGCGGCAGGAAATCGGCCTTGATCTCCTCGATATTGGGCAACTCCTCGGCCGGCATGACCCAGCCGCCGCCATAATAGCGGACCGCCGAGGAGGGATTGGCATAGAGCACGTCGAGCTCGCTGCCAGCCATCAGATTCTGCTCCATGATGGCTGGATAGTCGCCGGTCACCGTCGCATAGTCGACCTTGCCGGCCTGCGTGTCGTTGTAGCGCTTGACGTTGGACTGCACGACGTCGGTCGCGAACTGCCAGCCGCGAAAGTAGATCGGCTGGCCGCTCGATGCCTTGAAATCCTCAGCGGCGGCGGCGGACCGGAACGGCAGGGCCGTTGCCAGCGCCAGTGCGCTCGTCATCAACCCGAACTCACGCCGCTTCATCGACTGTCCCCCGAAAGTTTGATCGCATCGCCTGATTGAGGATGCGGCATCCGTCAGGAGGGATGCCGGGTCGCGCGTCGGCGAGGCCGATACGCCACGATGTCGCCAGCGCGGGGCTGGGTCGGCTGCCCGCCAACAAGATCAGCCTAACGTGCCGCTCTCGGTCGTCAAACATTTTCGCACAAAATCAGCCATCTTACGGCAATTTATCGATCGCCAATCAGACGAGCCTAAGTATCGGGCAATATGGCTTCGTAATGAGCGTGGACTTGCTTGCGCTTTAAGCGGAATTGGCAAGAATTAAGTGACCGCATCGTTGCCGGCGCCGCAGATCAGCACGCAGACACGTTCGCTGGCCCGCAGCTTCACCTTGCCGGTACGCAAGGCAGCCGCGGCGGCGGCACCGCTGAGATCGGCGGCGATGCCGAGTTCGAGCCAGAGCCAGTTGGCCGCCGCGGCCATCTCTTCGTCCTCGAGCAGGACGATCTCGTCCACGTGGCGCTGGACGATCTCGAAGATGCGCGGGTCGGTCCGACCACAGGCCATGGTCGGCACCCTCGTCGTGATGGCCGGCAGTCTGACCACCTCGCCTGCCCGACGGCTGGCCTCAAGGGTCGGCGAGCCCACAGGCTCGATGCCGATAATGCGCGCATTCGGGCGAATGGCCTTGATCGCGGTGGCCATGCCGGCGATCAGGCCACCGCCACCGATCGCGATCAGGAAGGTGTCGATGTCAGACTTCTCTGACAAGACTTCGAGCGCCACCGTTCCCTGCCCAGCGACGATCGCCGGCTCGGCGAAGGGGTGGAAATGCATGGCCCCCTTTTCAGCAGCAAAACGCAGCGAGGCCTCGTTCGCCTCGTCCCAGACCATGCCGACCGTTTGCACCTGGGCGCCCCAAGCCTCGAGTTTGGCGCGCTTGAGGGGCGAGACACCCTCAGGCAGGAAGATCGTGGCCGGCACCTTGGCCAAGTGGGCGGCGCGCGCCACCGCTACGCCGTGATTACCGCCTGAGGCTGTGACGATACCCCGATTCAGCGACTCGGCGGGCGTGGTCAGGAGCCGGTTGGTGGCGCCGCGCGCCTTGAACGAGCCGGTGACCTGCAGATTCTCGAGCTTCAGCCACAATTCCGCATCGGAGGGCACCTCGAGCAACTGGTCGGCCCGCATCATCGGTGTGCGACGCACCTTGCCCTTCAGCCTGAGAGCGGCAGCCTCGATGTCGGCAAGCTCGATCACTGCCGGTCCTCCTTCTTATAAGCGACACAGTCGGTCTCGACCTTGCAATCGATCGCGAGGCTCGAGACGATGCAGGAACGGGCCGGCGGATGACCGCCGAAATGCTGCACGAAGACTCGCTTGAAGGCAGCGAAATCGCGAGGATCGTCCAGTCAGGCGCCGCAGCGCCCCGCGTGCTCCGGTCCGTAGCCCGCTTCCTCCAGGATGGCCAGAAGATTGGCGATCGCCATTCCGGCCTGCGGAACGATGGCACGGCCGACGACTTAGCCGCCCTCCAGGCGGTCTGGCCCGAACCATGCGGCCAGCCATCGGCCTTGACGGCGCCAGCGAAAGGCAGGATCGCCGGCAACACCGATACGCACGATTGTCATGCCACCCTCTCCTTTAGTCAGCGGCAGCGTCGCCTCAATCCATCGTCACACCGCCGCTGGCATTGACCGCCTCGCGCGTGAGAAAGCGCGCCAGATCACCGGCCTGGAAGAGCACGATATCAGGCACATCCGTCGCTTTCTCGTGGCGGCAAAGTAACGTGAGGTCGATATATTCCCGGTGCGCCGCCTCGGGCCTATGCCGCGCATGCATGCCCTCGCAGGCCAATTCCCGCGCATGCGTGCCGGTCTTCACGAAGCCCGGCCTGACGCAGTTGACGCGAGCGCTCTCGGGGAAGATCTCGCGCGGCATTACCTTGGTGAATCCCACGACGGCGAACTTGCTGGCGGCATAATAGGCGAGCAGCGGGCGCCGATCTTGTCGGCGAGCGAGGCCGTGTTGACGATAACGCCCGGCTGTCCGTCCGCCAGCCAGTGGCGGTTGGCCGCCTGATTGGCAAGGAAGGCGGCCTTGGCGTTCGCTGCTATGTTCGCGTGCCACTCTGCGAGGATCAGGGTCTCGCCCCTGTTCATGGTCGAAAGGCTGGCATTGGCGCAAACGATGGCGAGGCCACATGGACCCAGGGCCGCTTCAGTCATGATAGCCCGCGTGACCAGAGCATCGGTCACTTCCAGCGCCAGCCCACAATGCCGGGCACCAGCTTCCCTCGCCATCGCCTGCGCCGCCAGAGGCCAAAATCAGTGACCACCACCCTGGAGCCGCTGGACGAAAGCACCTTGACGATGGGGCCCCCGGTGCCAGCGAGTTTCAAAGATGAGCGACGCTGACAAGCCGTCCGGCGTCCGTTTTTGCGCGAAATGATGAATGTTGGCAGGAGCGCTTGGCAATGATCTAACGGTCATTCAACCAAGGAGGCGGGCGTGGCAACAGTCCCGAAGTCCAAACGGGCCGTATCATCGGCGGCGACGTGCGCTGCTGGCTTGCGGGAGGAGCGGATGCCGCCTCGGGCACGCCATCGCCGACTGCGCGACTTGATCGAGCAGCAGGGCTTCGTTGCAGTCAAGGACGTCGCGGCCAAGTTCGCCGTCTCGGAGATGACCATCCGGCGCGACCTCGACCTCTTGAGCCGGGCCGGGATCGTCATGCGCACGCACGGCGGAGCCGTCGGCCAGGATCAGCACGGCTCAGAACTCTTTTTCTCGACCGAACCCGCCTTCGAGCGGCGACGCTTGGTCAATGCAGCGGAGAAAGGGCGCATTGCCCGGCTCGCCGCCAGTCTCCTGCCGCCCGAGCAAACGATCGCGCTCGATGTCGGCACCTCGAACTTGGCGCTGGCCATGGAACTGGCTGGCCGCAAGGACCTGCGCATCTTCACCAACAGCCTGGCGGCGGCCGTGGCCCTCCTCGCCGGTCGCGGCAGCATCTATCTCCTGGGCGGCCAGTTGCGGGGGCCGGAATTCGCCATCATCGGGTCGACCACGTGCAGCCAGATCCAGAACTATTATTTCGATCGCTGCTTCATCGGCATCTCGGGCGTCACCGAAGATGGATTTCACGACTATATCATCGAGGACAGCGACGTGAAGCGGGCGCTCATTGCCCGCTCGGCCGCTGTCACCATCCTCTGCGATTCCAGCAAGTTCAACCGCCGTTCCTTGGCTCGCATTAGCAGCTTAGACAAATGCACGACGCTCATCACCGACCAGGCGCCAACGCCCGGCATGCACCAGGCGCTGACCGCGGCCGGCGTCGAGATTCTGGTAGCTGAGGAATATTCGAACATAAACGGACAAAAATGATTTGATACGTCTTTCCGTTCCGCCGCATGCTCATGACGTTGACGATCGGAACGCATTTGAGCCGCCGGTCCGTTCGGGCAAGGCCGGCCGAAAAGGTTCTCGCATGATCTTCGATCTCTTCGGTGCGAAGAAGAAGGCCGTCATCGCTATGGCCCGAACCGGGCCTTGCCCGGCACGCTGCTCTATGATGCCGGTGGCGGCATCCCCAAGTTGATCGCCGACGTGGAGCTCGACATCCAGCACCTGCAGCAAGGTGGCAGGAAGGCCATCATGTTCAGCAACGAGAATGACAGGCCCTACGAACTTAAGGACCCGATCGAGGGCATCGCCGCCATGACCGCAGTCATCGAGTCGAGCAAACCAAAGTTGAAGGTGCCTTTCAGCGTCAATTACCTCTGGGATCTGACCGCCAGCATTGCGGCCGCGACCGGGGCCAGCTTAATGCACGAGATCTTTTTCGGCGTGTTTGCCTCCGACATGGGTGTTTGGGCGTCCGATTGCGCATCGGCTGCCGGCCTGTGGCGCACTATCGGCGCCTTACACATCAAGCTATTCCTCAACATTGACGCCGAGTTCGGCCATTCGCTCGGCCAGCGGCCGATCGAGCTGCGTACCAAACGTACCGTCTTCTCGTCCATGGCCGACCTGGTTCTGGCGAGCGGGCCGATCGCCGGCCAGCCGGCGGATCACCTTGCCCTCCAATAAGCTCTGCCACACCTTGGATATGCCCATCTTCGCCAATACGGGCGTCTATATCGACGATGTAGCCGATGTTATGGCCATTGCCGATGGCTGCGTCATCGGCACACATTTCAAGCAGGACGGCGACACGTGGCAGCCGGCCGACGGCCAGCGCGGGAAGCGATTTATGGATAAAGTGGAAACCCTCCGATGAGTGGCGGCTCGATCGGCGTCGCCTGGGACATTGACGGCACGCTCGTCGACAGCGAGCCGCTGCACGAGCGGGCACTTCGCGCCGTCTGTGCCCGGCATGGCGCCGATTTGTCTGACTTCGATCCCGATCGGTTCACCGGCCTCCACAACAAGAAGGTTTGGGCGATCCTGGCCGACCGGCTGGCGGGACGCATCACGCGGACGGCTTGGCTTGGCGAGATTGAAGACTATTATGAGGAACACAAGGACGAGATCGCGCCGACGCCGAACGCCGTGTCGACCATCCAAGCCCTCGCGAAACGAGGCGTGCTGCAGGCCTGCGTTTCCAATGCCTCTCGCCGCACGGTCGACACCAATCTGGCGGCACTGGGCATCGACACGGAGATCGCCTTCTCGCTCAGCCTGGACGACGTCATCCGGGGCAAGCCGGACCCTGCCCCCTATCACCAGGCATGCCTTGGCCTTGGTCTTGCATGTTCGAATGTGTTCGCTGTTGAAGACAGCGAGACCGGTATCGCATCTGCCCGCGCCGCGGGGCTGACTGTCCTTGGATTCAACGGAACAGGCGGTCGTGTTGGACTAGCGGACCACATCATCGACGACCTCGCCCTAGTCGTCGACCTGATCGGACGCACAAGAGACGCCTGATCCAGCCGGCTGATCGTCATGTTTCCTTCTGGAGCTTGCTGACTGATGGCCTATCGCATCGATCCGAAGACGGATCGCCAGTTCGTCGAGGAATTCCGTCGCAATCCGGTCGGGCGTCACAGCCCCGGGCTGATGCGCGTCTTGAATACGCTGCGCCACGATCCGACGGGCAGCCAGATCGTCCTGTTCTGTCGCAAGCCTTTCGCTGAATGGCAGATCGCCCACATGCCGGCCGATCGCGCCGAGCCGCTCGTCTTCGAGGACAGCCCCGTCTTCACCGATCGCGACGAGGCGGAATGGGAAGTCTTTCGCCGGCGCTGGCGCGCGGCCACCGGGCAAGACATCAATCTGCCACTCAGGGGCCATGGGCTACCACTTGACGATGACGAGACGGGCTGAGCCGGCACTACCGGCCATCACCTGCATAGCCTGTCTTAGGGATATTTCATGCTGAAGATAGTAGGATATCCGGATCGCTACAGCGTAGCGCCCGGCGAGACGATCGCCTTCCATATCTCGCTGGAGGAAGGTTCGAGCTTCGACGCGCGACTGGTACGGGTAGTGAACGGAGACAGTAACCCAGCCGGCCCCGGGCTCGACCTGCCGCACTTCCCCTCGCCCGTCGACGGGACCTATCCGGGCCAGCCCCGACGGGCCGATGCCGGCTCCTATGTGAGGGTCAATCCCTTCCCAGCCCTTGGCGGCAGCTTCAGCTTTCGCGCCCTGATTTGGCCAACCCTGCTGGCCCGGCCCGAGCAGGTCCTGGCAACGCAATGGGATGCTGAGCGGCAAGCCGGCTTCGCACTCCTGATCCAAGATGGCCGACTGACGCTCAAGCTGGCCGACGGTGGCGGCGGGACCCATGCCTGTCACCTGGAAGCCCGACTGATCGACCGGAAATGGTATGCGATCAGCTTCAGTCTCGATCCGGCGGCCGGCACTTGGCGGTTGAACCAGCGCGCCTTGCTCGAACACGCGGGCATTGTCGACAGCGCAAGCAAGCAAGGCGGCCTCGCCTGCCAGCTACCCTCTATCGAGGCGCCCCTTGTCCTGGCGGGCATGCCTGCCGTCGACGGTACCGTCGGGCTTCACTTCAATGGCAAGATGGTGGCACCCGCTTTCTTCAGCGGCCTGCATGCGGCAGACGCGCTGGAGGCCGCAGCCCTGGGGGCCGTCCCAGCAATACTCGCCAATGCTACCATCGCGGCCTACGATTTCTCCAAGGATATCCGCTCCGTTCGCGTCAGCGACATTGGTCCCAACCGCCTGCATGGCGAGATCGTCAACCTGCCGGCCCGTGGCATGAAAGGCCCTAACTGGACGGGGCTGCACCACACTTGGCAGGCAGCACCGACTGAATATGGTGCCATCCATTTCCACGAGGACGATCTCTATGATGCCGGCTGGCCGGCCGATCTCAGCTGGACGCTGCCCAAGGACGCGAAGAGTGGTGCCTACGCCCTGCACCTCAAATGCGGTGAGACCGACGCCGAGGCGATGCGGGAGACCTATATCCCCTTCTTCGTCCGGCCGCCGCGCGCCGCCCGCGACAGGGTGAACCGGCCCAAGGTGGCCTTTCTGGCGCCGACCGCCTCCTATATGGCCTATGCCAACCATGGCGAGCACATAACGGTGCGCGGCGTCGAGCGCATGATGGGCCGGCTTTTGCATTTCGGCCATCAAGACGTCTATCTCTACGAACACCCGGAGCTTTGTCATTCGCTCTACGACAAGCACGCCGACGGCTCAGGCGTCTGCTATTCCAGCCGGCTGCGGCCCAACATCAACTGCGCGCCGCGCTACCACTCCTGGCTGGGCGGCGATGGCTCCAGTCTCTACCAATATAATGCGGATACGCACCTCTTCGGCTGGCTGGCGCATCACGAAATCGAGTATGACATCATCACCGACGAGGACCTGCACCGCGACGGCTACGAGCTGATCCGCGACTACCAGGTCATCTTGACGGGATCGCATCCCGAATATCACTCGACGCCCATGTGGGACGCCATGAAGGCTTGGCTCGATCGCGGTGGCAGACTCATGTATCTGGGTGGCAATGGCTGGTATTGGCGGATTGCCTTTCACGACGAGCTGCCGGGCGTCATCGAAGTTCGGCGCGCCGAGGACGGCATCCGCTCCTGGGAGGCCGAGCCCGGCGAATATTATCACTCCTTTACCGGCGAGTATGGCGGCCTCTGGCGCCGCTGCGGCCGGGCCCCTAACTCGATCGTGGGTATCGGCTTCATCGCGCAGGGCTTCGATGTCTCCTCGCCCTATCTGCGCGGCCCGGATGCCGACGATCCGCGCGCCAGCTTCATCTTCAAGGGCGTTACCGAGGATATCATCGGCGACTTCGGGCTGATCGGCGGCGGGGCCGCCGGCATCGAGCTCGACTGCATCAATCCGCTCCTGGGCTCGCCGCCCAACATCCTCAGGCTCGCCTCCTCGATCGACCACAGTCCCTTGATGCTGCTCGTCAACGAGGAATTCACGGCAACGCTACCCAATCTCGGCGGCGACCAGAATGACCGCGTGCACGCTGACCTTGCCTTCGTCGAGACGGCAGCGGGCGGAGCGATCTTCGCCACCGGCTCGATCGCTTGGTGCGGCTCGCTGCCCTGGAATAACTATGATAACAACGTTTCGACGATCACACTCAACACCTTGCGGCGCTTCATGTCGGACGAGCCGTTCACGCCACCCGCATGAGGAGGAGCGGCGAGGCGGAGACGCGGCCGACGCCGAGCTTTACCACGAGGGCTATGTCGCTTATCGCGACTTCTACCGCGCGCTCACCTAGTCGGAAGAAAGGTGTCCGGTGGCAAGGACGCCCGCGCTCAGGACCCATGGCGGCCAGGATACCGGCGCTCGGCATCGCTCGTATAAGGACGCGCATCGACGGCGCCCCAGGTCCAGGAGGTGGTGCCTCCTGGCGGGTCCGGGCAGAGGCCCGGGTTTGTCCTGCGGCTATCGCGCTTCGCGCTGCTTGAGTGGTTTTCTGGGGCTATCGCGCTTCGCGCTGCTTGAGCCTAGCCGCTGGGCCCCGGAACGGGGATGATGTTGCCCTTCCTGATCTCGCGGCGGTAGCGCTCCAGGCGC
>NZ_FYEH01000019.1 GCF_900187945.1 Arboricoccus pini
CCTTCGCCCAGGCCGCCTTGAACGTCGACGAAGCCGAACTCGTCGAACTCTTCCTCAACCTAGCCAAACCAGTCGATTGAGAACTTACAACGCGCCATGAAAACGCCATACGCGATGTAACCGTTGGCAGATACGGGTCGAATAAGGAGTCGTCCCTTCTCGAAGGAGCCGCCATGCCTTGTCTCTCCAGATCGGCCGGGCCCGCTCGACCTTGCCAGAGAAACCAGCCGATTCGCGTTTCCCGGGCAAGGCTGCTATTTTTGCCGGCAGGCTGGGCGCTATAGCTTTCGGGCGTAGTGGATCATGCTGGACTTGATGGGGCAGTCGGTGCCGGGAGCGATTGCGTGTCGTGAGCGAAGACGACATCCCCGACGATAGGGAAGCTCGGCTGGCTGCGGGCATGGCGGCAGCCCAGCAAGGCGATGCCGATGCGTATCGATTCGTGCTGCACCAGTGCGTGAGCATCATCGCTGCCACCGCGAGGGCGCGTGGCGTCGATGCCGGAAGGATCGACGATGTGGTACAGGAAACCCTGATCACGATTCACCGCGCCAGGGCTACCTACGATCCGGCACGCCCTTTCCTTCCATGGCTGCGCGCGATCGCCAGCCGGCGGGCGATCGACAGCCTGCGCGGCCAGGAACGACACGGCCGGCGCGAGGTGCATGACGCCTTCGCCTACGACACGCATGCCGACCCGGCTCCCGGGGTCGTTCACGAGCTGGAACGGCGGGACGATCTCCGGCACCTCTCGGCCGTTGTCGAGACGTTGCCTGAAAGCCAGCGCCAGGCCGTACGACACTTGGCGCTGGAGGAGCGCTCGCTCGGCGAAACGGCGGCCCTCACCGGCCGCAGTAAGATCGCCTTGAAGGTCAATCTCCATCGGGGCATCCGGGCGCTGCGCGCCAAACTTGCAGGAACGTACGACGATCATGGCTGAATGGTCCGAGGAGCAGTTGATCGACAGGCTGGCTGCGGATCTAAAGCCTGTCCGTAAATCACCGTCAGCCTCCCTGATGGCCGGCTTATGGCTGGCCGTGGTCGTCGCGATCAGCCTGTTCCTGGCCCTGGTCTCGGACGTTGGCAGCATGCTGCACCGTCTCACGGCGGCGCCCGACATGTGGCTCGCGGTCCTGGGCTCCTCGCTGACGACCATCCTGGCGGCCATCGCTGCTTTCCAGACGAGCATTCCCGGCCGAAATCCCTATTGGGGCCTCCTGCCTTTGCCCGCCCTGGCCATCTGGATCGGCTTCAGTGGCCTTGGCTGCCTGCGCGACCTGATCTTGCCAGACAGCGAGCCCGCGACCATCCGGCTGTCCATGGATTGCGTGTTCTTCATCCTCGGCCTGTCAGTTCCGCTATCGGCGCTCATGATCATCATGTTGCGGCGGACCTTTCCGCTGCGACCGAACCTGACCGCCTTGCTGGGCGGCATAGCGGCGGCGGCGGCGGCGGCGACGCTACTTAACTTCTTCCACCCCTTCAATGTGACGGCGAGCGACCTTTTGCTCCATGCCCTGGCCATCGGCCTGATTGTCGGCTGCAACCGGCTCCTGGCGAAATCAGCCTACGCCCCAGGGTCCGGCCGATAAGGCGGCACGCCGGCCTTTACGCGATCATCCGGCCTCCGGCCCATACACCTGCCCGTGATCGCCCCTTGCCGAAAAAGTTCGCTTTGCATGTAACGCGCGGTCAAACGGGGGCGAATATGAGGCGATTGGTCGAATGATTCGATCGACAACCCGAAAAGGAACCCTCTCATGCGCAGTTGCGCCACTTTCGCCGCCGCCTTCGCGATCGCCCTCGGTGTGGCGGGTACGCCGGTCGCCTTCGCCCAAAATGCCATGTCGCCCGCGAAAGGCGACGCCATGAGCAAGGATACCATGAAACAAGGTGCCATGAAGCACGACGCCATGAAGCACGACGCCATGAAGCACGACGCCATGAAGAAGGGTGCCATGAAGAAAAGCGAGGGCATGAACAAGAACGCGATGATGAAGGGCGCGATGGCCCCAGCCTCCGGCAATTGAGGCATCGAGGCGTCCCAGGCGGCCGGGCGCCAGGTCCCACCTTGATCAACGTCGGCCATGCGCGGGCGGCGACGCTATCGGGATGAGATTGCCGTCCCCATGACGGAGAACGAGGTCGACGACCGTCAACGCAAGGAGTAGCGGGGACCAGGCGTCCACGTTCGGACGCTCCTCCCGAGACGGACCTAGCATGGACGACAATTCGCCACGCGACGATACCGAGACCGACCCCGTCGACGATAATCCGCCCCCGGGCGCCTGCCGCCTGCGCCCGGGAGCGGCCATCCCGGGCCGCCGAGGCTGGCAGGTGCTGGCCATTCTAAGCACCCTCATGGGGTTCGCCTCGATCTCGACCGATCTCTATCTGCCGGCCATGCCGGCGATGAGCCGCTCGCTCCATGCCGATAACGGCACGCTGGAGTTGACGGTCTCGGCCTATCTCATGGGCTTCGCCTTCGGCCAATTATTCTGGGGGCCTATCAGCGACCGCCATGGTCGACGTTGGCCGGTGGCGATCGGCATCGTCCTCTTCGTGATCGGCTCGGCCGGCTGCGCGCTTTCCTATGGCGTCTGGACGATGATCGGCTGGCGCGTCGTGCAGGCGGCCGGTGCCAGTGCCGGCGTCGTCCTCGGGCGCGCCATGGTGCGCGATCTCTATGAAGGGGACCGAGCGGTCCAGATGATGTCGACGCTGATGACGGTCATGGCGATCGCCCCCTTGATCGGTCCCTTCCTTGGCGGTCAGATCATGGCCCTGGCCGGATGGCACGCGATCTTCTGGACGCTGGTCTGCGTCGGCCTGGTCACCCTGGCATCGTTGTCGATGCTGCCTGAAACGCTGTCGGCCGCCAGGCGCAATACCGAACCGCTCGGCATCGCGCTCGTTCGCTATGCTGAACTCGCGCTGGACCGCCGCCTCCTCGGCTATGCTGGCGTCGGCGGATTTTACTATGGCGGCACCTTCGCCTACGTCGCGGGCTCGCCCTTTGTCTATATCAGCTATTATCACGTGCCAGCAGGGCTCTACGGGCTGCTCTTTGGCGCCGGTATCACCGGCATCATGATCGCCAACACTCTAAATGCGCGTCTGGTCGTGCGCCAGAGCAGCGACCGCCTGCTGTTCTGGGGCACTGGCCTCGCCGCCGTCTCGAGCGTCATCGTCGCGGTGGCGGCCTGGACAAACTGGGGCGGCCTTTGGGGACTGATCCTGCCCTTATTCGTTTTCATCGCCTCCTCCGGCCTGATCGTGGCCAACTCGATCGCCGGCGCAATGCGCGGCTTTCCGTTCAGTGTCGGCGCGGTCTCGGCCTTGGTCGGCGCCATCCAATATGGCAGCGGCATCTTAGGCTCGGCTCTGGTCGGCGCCTTTGCGGATGGTACCCCCCGCCCTCTGGGTTGTGTGATCGCGCTGGCCGGCATCGGCAGCCTCGCCTGCACACGTCTGATCGCCGCCAATGGCGACCGGGACCACAAGCCCGGCTGAACGCACCTCCCTCCCCTCGCCAAGATCAGCGGCGAGATTGTCGGCAAGCCTGCGCGCATGCATCGCGCGGGTATGATCTGACAAAGCCAAGATGGCCGAAAATGTCGCTCGAAATGACGGGGGTGGTCAGCTCGTCCTGGGCGAACCCGCGCATCAAGGCATTGATCTCAGGCACGCGGTCGCTGCGCCGCGCCATGGCATCGGGTCAAGGCGTGCTCAGATTACGCGGCGAGGTCTGACTCCTCGATCGCGGCTCACTTGGGCTGCGCGCCGAACCTGCGGGAATAGTCGCGGCTGAATGGCGATGCATTTTCATAGCCGACCTTGAGCGCCACCGTCCCGACTTTGGTGCCTTCGATATCATCAGATGCCGTGCCTCCGTCAGCCGAAGTTACTTTTGATATTGAAACGGCGTCATCCTGGTCAGTTGATCGAATCGACGGCGAAAGGAGGAAGTCCCCAGCCGCGCGATCGAGGCAAGCTCGGCGATGGAGACCAGTTCGCTAACACTCTCGCGGGGACTTCGGATCGCCTCCATGACACGCATGGAATGATCACTTGCCAGGAGCAGGTTCGCGATTTTGCCGCCCGGAGCCGGCTAGTAGCCAGTAACAGATCTCCTGCTTGATCATCGGCGCCAACGTCGGCAAGGCACGCGGCCTATCGAGAAACCGCATCATGCGCAAAACGCTATCGGCGAGTGCAGCGCTGAAATCGATGAGGACCACGCCCGCTGGAGCCCTCGTCTTTATCGAGGCGCATGCCGGTTTCTTCCATCGAATGCGGGCTGAATCAGGGAGGTGGCGGATGGCGCCGCCTCGGACAGTGATGGCGACGAGCGGCCCCTTTTCGGCAGGCCGAAACCCTGCCGGGCCAGCCGGAGCAACGGCGTCCCTGCCTGGGCAAGCGGCAATGGCGGGCCCAACGCGCGTGGATGGATTCGGAAGGCCAGGCCTTGGCGCGGGACAGGCAAGTTTACTCGCGCGCGACCGAGGCCACTTCCCTTCGCGCATTTCATGCAGCAACAAGAAAACGATCCGGCTGCCCTACCCGTCTGCCGCCAAGAGGAGCGGCTGTCCTTCGCGACGACACCGTGGCCTGGATTATAGCACCTGTCTTGCTGTGGAATCCCGACGTTCCATCGTGTCAAGCAAGGGCAGGCCGCGTGTGCGCCGGAAGCTGCCGACAGGACAGGACGTGGAGGTTCAGGGGGCGAATCGGGTATGGCTGCGATGCGCGAGATACCAGTTCAGCAGCCGTTTGGTGATCTCCGTCAGGACTAGCCGCCTTCCTAGACGCCCAGCTGCCGCAGCATGCGGTGCATGGCCTCCGGAATTTGGATCAAGACCAACCTCTTGCCCGGGCAGCTACTGCGTCGGGCTGCCATCTCCGGAATTGCCTTCTGGGGACGCACTGCGAGATCGCGCGGGCTTGACCGGCTGTTCAGCCGCAGGCCCGACGGGCCGCCTCGGGGTCGTCATCGAAGATACAGATGACATGTCAGCGGTTGCAGATTGGCCACCGGTCAAAAAAAGGCGGATCGTTTCCGATCCGCCTTTCTCTGACTGACTTGTCCCCGACCCGCCCAGAAGATCTGGCGGCCGAGGCGCGGAGATGATCAGGCTGCGACCGAAGCAGTGGCGCCGGTCGGAACCGAAGAGATGGTCTTGAGGATCTGTGAAGCGATCTGGTAGGGGTCGCCCTGCGAATTCGGACGGCGATCCTCGAGATAGCCCTTGTAGTCGTTTCGCGCGAAGCTGTGAGGCACGCGGATCGAGGCGCCACGGTCGGCGATGCCGTAGCTGAACTGGTGGATCGACTGCGTCTCGTGCTTGCCGGTCAGGCGCATATGATTGTCCGGCCCGTAGACGGCGATATGGTCCTCGCGAGCCGCCTCGAATGCCGCCATCAACTTCTCGAAATATTCCTTGCCACCCACTTCGCGCATGTAGCTGGTCGAGAAGTTGCAATGCATGCCGGAACCGTTCCAGTCGGTATCGCCCAGCGGCTTGCAGTGCCACTCGATATCCACGCTGTACTTTTCCGTCAAACGCTCAAGGAAATAGCGGGCGAGCCACATCTCGTCGGCCGCACGCTTGGAGCCCTTACCGAAGATCTGGAACTCCCACTGGCCCTTGGCCACCTCGGCATTGATGCCTTCGTGGTTGAGGCCGGCCGCGAGGCAGATGTCGAGATGAGCTTCGACGATCTCGCGGGCAATATTGCCCACATTCTTAAAGCCGACACCGGTGTAGTAGGGGCCCTGCGGGGCAGGATAGCCGTTCTCGGGAAAGCCCAGGGGGCGGCCGTTCTGATAAAAGAAATACTCCTGCTCGAAACCGAACCAGGCGCCATCGTCATCAAGGATGGTGGCGCGCTTGTTCGAGGGGTGCGGTGTCTCTCCGTCCGGCATCATGACTTCGCAGAGAACAACCGCGCCGTTCGTGCGCGTGATGTCCGGCACGACGCGCACCGGCTTCAAGACGCAGTCGGAGCTGCGGCCTTCGGCCTGCAACGTCGAGCTGCCGTCGAAGCCCCAAAGGGGCAACTGTTCGAGCGTTGGAAACGCGTCGAATTCTTTGATCTGAGTCTTGCCACGAAGGTTCGGAACGGGCGTGTAGCCGTCGAGCCATATATATTCGAGCTTGTACTTCGTCACTGCTGCATTCTCACAAACTGATGACCCGAGCCGAGTGATCGAGCATGCGGCCGCCGAGACGGCCCACGCCACCTAGGCGAATCCTGTGCCAGATGCCGCACCGCCGAGCGTCAATGTGATCAAACCCACCACAGGGTATGTCGAAGCGACGCGCGACCGTCCACGCATTCACCGATTCTTAAGAGGAATCGTGTGCTCTACCGGATGACTGACGGCGACGATGTAGGCCGCGCGCGGCCCGCCGCGCAAGCCTTTCTGCCACACAAAGAAGCAGGACGTTAATTTGGCTATTTATTGGTCATTCTATGATGTTAACATAGGCATTATGCGTAAACGTGGTGCATCTTCTGCTCAAATCAGTTATAGTTTCTCCCCAAATCGCGAAACGTCGGATGGAGCCACGTATCATGATGACCAATCCTCCCCGTAGATCAGCGGAGATCTACCAGTTCCCGGCCCGCGGTCGATCGCTGGAAGCGACGCGCCGCGAAGCAGCGCAGAACATGGTCCGCGACCTGCCTGCCATGAATAGCAAGATCGTCTATGGCGGCGGCTGGTATCATGAGGAAGCCATTCGGGAAGCCGAGAACCGCCGCAGGCGTTGAGCGGTCCGCCATGGCTGTGCACGCATATCTGCCGGATGGCGCGGCAATGACCACATTGCATATGTCGTCGATACAGACCCGATCGGTCCTCGCAACCAGCAAGGATGCCGGCTAAGTCGAGATTCGCCCCAAAGCTCGCGATGGACGAATCGATCGGCACATCAAAACTCCCGGCTTTGTCCTTGCTGGCGCACGTCCCACCTCGCGACGGCGGTATCTGGAAACCCGGTGTCGATTCGGCGCACTACGGAACGACGTCCGTGCACCCTCGCGACTAGCCGCTGGCGGCCGACGACATAGGCTGAGAGGCTGCGCCAAACGGTGCCCTGCCGCCACGGACGCCGCGGACCGCAGGACCGATGATTCGGCATCTGGTGAATGCGCCCAGACCGCGAGCTGCTGATGACGCCTCACTCCTCAACGCGCTGAAGAAGTCACAATAGACACCGTCGGCTATCAGGCGGGCCGCGCATGGCACTGGAACAAAGCTAGGCGTCGCGCCACGCGGGCGGCATGCCGAAAGGCAGCCTCCCGGCACTATCGGCCGAGTATCCCGGTCCGGGGCTAGAGCCTCCTTGAGCCCTCGACTAGCGAGCCCGATGACGGCGTCGCCCGAGTGGCCGTGCGGCCTTGACAGGACGCAACAGCCAGTCTTTTAGCTGGCGCATAATAAATGCGTATCAGGGAACTAACGCGATGGACCGTAGAGGCTTGTTGAAAGCCACAGCCAGCAGCGTGCTGCTTGGTTGCGGAGCGCTCGGTGCTGGACAAGCCATGGCCGCCGAAGCCTGCCTGAAGCCCTGGCAGGACGGAACGAAGCCGGCCCGCTGGCCGACCAAGCCCGGCCCCTACAAGATCGCGATCTCCAACTCCTATATTGGCAATACGTGGCGCACCGAGATGGTGCAGGTCGCCAAGTCTTATGTGAGCCGGCCGGAAGTGGCCAAGGATGTAGCCAGCCTGCGTGTCGCCAGTGCTGGCAATGACGTCGCGGCCCAGATTGCCCAGTTGAACGAGATGACCCTGGCGGGGGTCGACGCGATCATCCTCAATGCCGCCAGCCCCACCGGCCTGAATTCTGCCATCAACCAGGCGGCAGCGGCCGGCATCCTGGTCGTTTCGTTCGACAATGTCGTCACGACGCCCAAGGCCATCAAGCTGAACCAGGATCAGTACCAGATGGGCAAGGCATGGGCCCAGTTCGTGCTGGACCAGACAGGCGGCAAGGGCAGCGTGTTGATGGTGCGTGGCGTGGCCGGCACCTTTGTCGACCAGGAGCGCACCCGCGCTGCCATGGAACTGTTCAAGCCATATCCCGACCTGAAGCTTACGGAAGTATACGGCGAGTGGGACGACGGCACGGGCCAGAAGGTGACGGCCAATGCGCTGGCGGCGGGCGGAAAATTCGATGCCGTCTGGTCCCAGGGCGGCACGACCGGCGTCTGCCGTGCCATCCAGCAGGCGGGGCAAAAGATCCCGCCCACGGCTGGCGAGGCCGAGAACGGTTTTCGCAAGCTTGCCTATGAGCTTAAATTCCCAATGCTCTCGATCGGCCAATCGCCGACGCTCTCGGCACTCTCGATCATGGCAGCCGTCAACATCTTGAAGGGCGAGCCGACGCCGAGCGAAATCTCCATTCCATTGCCGGTCGTCACCAATGAGACGCTGGAGCCCGGCAAGAACTTCTTCCCCGATCTGCCCGACAGCTTGTTCACAGCAATCAATATCGGCGCCTGCGGGCTTGAGTTCGATGTCAATGAAGTACTGGCACAGAAGGTTTAGGCGATCTTGGACGCGACCTACGCGCAAGAGGGCCACCGGCGACCGCTGCTGGCCGCCGGCGGCATCGTCAAGCGATTCGGAGGCACGCTGGCTTTGGACCGCGCGGATCTAGCCTGCTTCCCCCGCGAGATCCACGCCCTCCACGGCGCCAATGGTGCCGGCAAGAGCACCATGGTGAAAATCCTCTCGGGCATTTTCGCGCCCGATACCGGGACCATCACCCTGCGCGGCCAGCCGGTGAGCTTTGCCAACCCGCGCGAGGCCGCGAGCCATGGCATCGGTACCGTCTTCCAGGAACTCTCGCTCTTCGCCCACATGACAGTGGCCGAGAATGTCATGATCGGCCGCGAGCCAACAGGACTTCTCGGGCGGATCGCCTCGGGCAAGCTACGACGCGACGTGCAGATCCTGCTCGAGCGGCTGAAGATCACCCATCTCGATCCCGATGCCATGGTCGCCGACTTGTCGCTGGCCGATCGCCAATTGGTCGAAATCGCCAAGGCCTTGGCCGGCGATCCCGGCGTTCTCATTCTGGATGAAGGCACCTCGGCGCTGGCCCCGCGCGAGGTGGACAGGCTCTTCGCCATCCTGCGCCATCTCCGGCTGGAAGGCCGCGCGGTCATCTTCATCTCGCACCGAATGGCCGAGGCGCGCGAGCTCGTCGATCGCGTTACAATCTTTAGAAACGGTCAGAGCGTCGTTACGGCACCCATGCAGGACCTCGACGACGAAGCCATTGTCGAGCACATGCTGGGCCGACGCGTCGAGCAATCCTTCGAGCGCAAAGCTGGCGTCCCGCCCAGCGTCACCCCCCTCTTGCGCGCCCGCGGGCTGACCGTCGCCGATCGCATCAAGGATCTGGATCTGACGCTTGAGGCCGGCGAGGTCGTCGGCCTGGGCGGCCGGGAGGGCCAGGGCCAGGGCGATCTCCTGCTTGCACTCTTCGGCGCCTATCGACGTCTGGGAGGTCGGATCGAATGCCGAGGTCAGCCGATCCGTACGGGGACCCCCTGGCGCGGCAAGGCTGCCGGCATCGCGCTCATTCCTGAGGATCGCAAGGTCCAAGGCCTGCTTCAGCCCATGGGAATCCTCCCCAACCTGACGCTGGCCACCCTGCCCCGCTTTGCGCGTCATGGCCTCATCAATCGCGGCCAGGAAGATGCCTTGGCGGGCAACCTCCAAGATCGCCTGGCCATTAAGGCGGCCTCGCTGCGCCTCCCCGTGCGCTCCCTCAGCGGCGGCAATCAGCAAAAGGTCGTCCTCGCCAAATGGCTGGCGACGGGCGCCGACATCTTCCTTTTCTATGATCCCACCCGTGGCATCGATGTCGGCACGAAGCAGAGCTTCTATCGGCTCATCGAGGAGTTGGCGGCGACCGGCAAGGCCGTCCTGCTCTATTCGACCGAGACCGCCGAACTCGTCGGCCTCTGCCACCGCGTGCTCGTCATGAACGACGGCAGGATCACGGCCGAACTCAAGGGCGATGGCTTGAGCGAGGCCGCCATCATCCAGGCCGGCGCCTCGGCCGGCGTCGCTTCGCCGGAGAGGGCCCTGCATTGATCCTCACGCGCTATCGCCCCGCACTTCTGGCCCTCATCGGCCTGCCACTGATCATCATCCTTTACTGGACGCAACAGCCCCTCATCCTGTCGAGTTTCGGCGCCCGGATCCTGGCCAACCAGGGAACCACGCTGGCCCTGGCCGCCATGGCGCAGATGGCCGTCGTCCTGACGCGCGGTGTCGATCTCTCGGTCGGCGCCATGGTCGGCCTCAGCAACGCCATCGCCGCCACCTACATGGGCGACAGTCTGACCAGCGCCACGCTCACGATCATCGCCGTCCTGCTCATCGGCACGGCGGCCGGCGCGCTCAACGGCGTCATCGTCGCCGTCGGCCGCATCCAGCCCATCATCGTCACCCTGGCCAGCCTTTACATTTATGGCGGCCTTGCCCTCCTGGTCCTTCCGGAGCCTGGGGGTTCCGTTCCCGATTGGTTCGCCACCGGCCTTACCGATTCGACCGGTCCGGTGCCGAACGGACTGATCTTTCTTCTGGCCGTCATCTTTCTCGTCTGGCTGCCGATCATGAGCAGCCGCCTCGGGCGAAGCATCTATGCCGTCGGCGACAATGAAGGCGCCGCCTATGTTTCCGGGCTCAATGTCGTGCGCGCCAAGATCGTGGCCTACGCCATGAGCGGGCTGCTGGCCGCTCTGGCCGGCCTCTTCCTCACCGCCCAGACGACTTCGGGCGACGCTACGATCGGCAGCGGCTACACCCTGAATTCAGTTGCCGCCGTCGTCTTTGGCGGCGTACCGCTGATGGGTGGCCGGGGCGTCGTCCTCGGGCCGGTGCTGGCGGCTTATTTTCTCTCGATCATCGTCTCCGTGCTCTTCGCCGCCGGCATCTCGCCCTTCTACCAGAGCGTCGTCCAGGGCGGCCTCCTCATCATCGTCCTCGCCGCGGGCAGCTACCGCGCGCTGAGTTCACCCAACTGGCTCCAGGTCCTTCGCGCATGAACGCCACGCTCCAGGGCCGCCGCTCCAGTCCCGCCCTCCTCATCGCCGAGCATAGCGTGCTCGTCGCCTATATCCTCCTTCTTCTTCTGGTGGGCGTGGCCATCGCGCTCAACCCGGCGTTCGGCTCGCTCGGCAATCTCAAGGCGCAGTTGCTCATCGCCTCCTTCGTGGGGATCATCGCGATCGGCCAGACCTTCGTCATTCTGACCGGCCATATCGACCTCTCCGTCCCCTGGAATCTCACCTTCTCGGCGATCCTGGCCGCCACGTGCTACGCCAACGGCTATGGTATACCCGCGGCCTTCGGCCTCGGGATCGGTTTTGGCGCCCTGGTGGGTGCCTTCAACGCCGTGGGGGTTGCCATCTTCCGCGTCCATTCCCTCGTCTGGACGCTCGCCACAAACGCCTTGCTCCAGGGCCTGGCCCTCCTCTACATCAACGGCCAGCCGCCCCGCTCGACCATCCCGCCTTTCTGGCGTGACATGGTGACCGGCGACGTTGGCGGCCTGCCGATGGCGGCGCTTCTCTGGCTGGTGCTGGCGGTGCTGACCATCGTCGTTCTCAAACGCACCAGCTTCGGGCGCAAGGTCTACGCGACCGGCACGAATGAGACGGCTGCCTTCCTCTCGGGTATCGACACGAGGCTCGTCTATCTGACCGTCTTCATAATCTCAGGCGCAAGTTCGGCCGTGGCCGGCCTGCTCCTCACCGGCTACGCGTCCCAGACCTATCTGGGCATGGGCAACGATTATCTCCTGGTGCCCATTGCCGCCGTCATCATTGGCGGCACGAGCGTGCTGGGCGGGACCGGTGGCTATGTCGGCTCGATCGCCGGCACGCTCATGGTAGTCGTCCTGCAAGCCGTGCTGTCGACGGCGCAGATCGGCCAGGCCGGCAAAAATATCATCTTTGGCGGCATCATCCTCCTCCTCGTGTTGCTCTATGGCCGGGCTGCCCGCGTGAACGACTGAAAGCGCGGGCCGGGGTGGGCATTCAAGGCCCGGCTGTGCTAGGCCCTCCGCCAGCGCATCTTGCGCCAAGCTACCCCACGCCTGCGACCACAGCCGATGATCTCCAGCGAACGCCTGCCTCGCCATACGGACGAACGAGATCCGCCTGCTCTGGCGACCACGGCACCCGCTCCCCCGCACCGGAACTGGGGTGCGCTCGCCGAAACCTTGGCGACCCGACTCTTCTGGGCTGTCTGCGCCCGGCTCTCGCCCGAGCATGCGGGGCAATTAGGCGCGGTGGTGGGGCGCTGCGTGGGACGCTTCTCGCGCCGACGGGACATCGTCCGACGCAATCTCAAGGTTGCTTTTCCCGAGCGCTCCAGTCGCGAAATCGAGCGGCTCGTCGGAGATGTCTTCAGCAATGCCGGGACGGTATTTGGCGAATATCCGCACCTGGCGACCATCGCTGACCCGGCCTCGGAGCGGATCACGGTCTCGGCCCACCCCGATGCCCCCACTAATGAGCCGGCCATTTGCCTGACGCCGCATCTGGCCAATTGGGAGGTGCCGCCCATACTGCCCCTCAGGCTCGGCGTGCATGACATCACGGTCGTCTATTCCCCCCGTCATCCAGCAATTGACGCCCGCCTCCTGGCCTTCCGTCGCGCCATGGGCATCACCGTCATCTCGCGCGATAACAGCATGCTGACCCTCTACCGCGCATTGAAGCGCGGCGGCTCGATCGGGCTGGTTGCCGATCGTCGGGATGGCGATGGCAAGCGCCTGCCGTTCTTTGGTCGTCAGCGACCCGTGTCGCTCATCCCCGCCCGCCTCGCTATCAAGGCCAATGTGCCCATGACGACGGCCCACACGCGCCGTGTCGGGCCCGGCCGCTATCATCTGCACCTGGACGCCTCTATTCGTGCCGACCCAACGCTTCCCGACGACGAGGCGCGCGCCACGGCGATGATGATGGAGGTCAATCGCCGCTACGAGGCCTATATCAGCCAGTCGCCAGGCGACTGGTTCTGCATGAACCGCCTCTGGAACAAGAAGATCACTGGCCTGCCGCACCCAGGCGCCGAGCCTTGATCAGCCAGATGGCGGCCAGGCTGGCGCTCTCTCCCGCTCCGCCTACTACGGATGGCCAGCACCGCTCCGCCCGCTAATCCTCCAGTCGGAAGCCTACGGTCAGGACGACTTGAAAATGGCCCACTTTGCCGTCGGCGACGTGGCCGCGAATCTGGCCCACCTCGAACCACTCCACATGGCGCAGCGTCTTGGTCGCCCGCTCGATAGCGGTCTTGATGGCATCGTCGATGGAGACGGGCGAGCTGCCAACCAACTCGGTCCGGCGATAGACATGGTTCTCCGACATGGTCTCTCCTCAACGGTCGCTTTACCGGAACGTCCGGTGGCATAGCTAACGATGACCGGCTGTCATCGTTCCGGATCCCGGCAAGGCAAATGCGGCGCTGGCTCGCATTGCCAGGGCCACGCGGGCCCGCCATGAAAGAGCCTGGACCTTCAGGAGTGCCAGATGTCGATCGAGCTTTTCAGCCTTGCGGGGCGACGCGCGCTGATCACAGGCGCCAGTCAGGGCATCGGCCTGGCGCTGGCAACAGGACTCGGTCGCGCCGGCGCCAGCCTTGTGATCAATGGGCGCGACGTTGCCAAGCTCGAGGCCGCAAGCGATGGCCTGCGCGATAAAGGGCTCGATGTTCGCGCCATGGCCTTCGACGTCACGGACCAGGCGGCGACCCAGGCCGCGATCTCGCGCATCGAGGTTGAAGAAGGCCCGATCGATATCCTCGTCAACAATGCCGGCATGCAGCGTCGGGGCCCGCTCGAGAGCTTTGCCGCCGAGGACTGGCACGCCATCCTGCGCACCAACCTCGACAGCGTCTTCTTCACGAGCCAGGCCGTTGCCAGACACATGATCCCGCGCGGACGCGGCAAGATAATCAACATCGCCAGCTTGATGAGCGAGGTGGCACGCTATGGCGTCGGACCCTACACGGCCAGCAAGGGTGCGGTTAAGAATCTGACGAAGGCCATGTGCACCGACTGGGCGCGGCATGGGCTGCAGGTCAACGCAATCGGTCCCGGTTACTTTGCCACGCCCTTGAACAAAGCCCTGAGCGAGGACGCGACCTTCGATCAGTGGCTGAGACAGCGCACGCCGGCCGGCCGCTGGGGCAAGGTCGAGGAACTCCAGGGGACCGCGATCTTTCTTGCCAGTGCGGCGGCCGACTTCGTCAACGGCCAGGTGATCTATGTGGATGGTGGCATCCTGGCAACGATCTAGCTTTTGTCGAGGGCTGCGCTGCCGGCAGCCGCAAGGATAGTGTCATGCCGGTCATCTCGACCAAACTGACGTACCGCGAAGGCCATCCTAATCGTCCGGATCGCGCGTCGATCGGCAGGCTCCTTTGCGAGGTGTTCGGTCTGGACCTCGACATTCTGGAGGAGCTCGATCTCCGAGAGCCCACCTACAGGGCCTTTACCTACCACGACGTGACCGGCGACTGCATCGCCAGTGCCGCGGCCTTTGTCCTGCCACTCATCGTCGATGGCCGCAGGGTGCCGGCGGTGGGCGTGCAGTCGGTGGCCACTCGGCCGGACTGGCGCGGCCAGGGCCTCAGCCATTCGCTGCTGGATCGTCTTCTTCGCTGGTGCGACGAGAGACGCTGTCTCGTCTTCCTGATGACCTCGATCCCCGGCTTCTACGAGCCCATGGGATTTCGCATCCTGCCGCAGCACTTTTTTTGCGGCGAGGGACCTGCTGTCCTGCCAGCCTCAGCCATGGCGCGGCGCCTAGATCTGGGGTTGCGGCTCGATCGCCAGCTCATAGCGACGATCGCACGCCGGCGGCAGCCGGTCTCGAGGGTCTTTGCCCTCTCCGGCATGGCCGGAGCCTTCGTGCTCAATCTGCATCATGATAGCGATCTCGAGGTCTGGCACCTGGCATCCCACGATGCCATCATCGTCATAAGGCATGAGGGAAATGCCTTGCACATCGTCGACGTCGTGGCGACAGGAATACCCTCCCTTGCGACGATCCTTGCGGCTTTGGGCCTGCCGCAGTCGCAAATCGTCGTCCATTTCCCTCCCGATCAGCTAGGCTGGCAGGGTAGCGCTACCTTGGCGACACCACCGCTTGTCTTGATGGTCCGAGGCGATCTCAATCTACCGGGTCCGGTCATGATACCGTCGACCTTGGGATTCTAGGCTGCGCTTGCCGTCTGCTTCGCGATGGATGGATTTCCTTGCGGGCCGGTTCCGCCATCGCGCGATCTGCTCTAGGGTCGCGCCCGCTTTTCAGCGCCGGAGTCGATTGCCATGACCGCCTATGATCTAGTCCTCGCCAATGGCCAACTGGTCCGTCCCTGGGGCATCGAGCAGGCGGATATCGGGGTGCGGGACGGGCACATCGTGGCGATCGGCGATCTGCGAACGGCCGTGACGGCCGAACGCATCGACTGCGCCGGGCTGCATGTTCTTCCCGGCCTGATCGATCCGCATGTGCATCTGCGCGATCCGGGCGATCCTGCCATCGAATCCATTCCCGATGGCACCAAAGGAGCCGTGCTGGGTGGCCTTACCGCCGTCTTCGACATGCCGAACACGGCCGAGTCGGTGATCAATAATCTGCGCCTGACGCGCAAGCGCGACGGGATCAAGGGTCGCTCCTGGTGCGACATCGGCTTTTATGTCGGCGCCACCAAGACGAACATCGCCGAACTCGCGGCCCTGGAAGAGGAACCGGGCGTCTGCGCCGTCAAGGTCTTTGCCGGCTCCTCCACCGGTGATTTGCTGGTCGAGGACGACGAAAGCTTGCGGCGGGTGATGCTGAACGGCAGGCGGCGCATCTGCTACCATTCCGAAGACGAGGAACGCCTGCAAGCGCGCAAGCCGCTCTTTGCCGAGGGCGGTCCCTACCGCCTGCATATGGAGTGGCGCGACGTGGAGTGCGCCTATCTGGGCACGCGGCGGCTGATGGCACTGGCCCGCGAGACTGGCCGGCCGGCGCATATCCTGCACGTCTCGACCGCCGAGGAACTGGCCTATCTCAGGGATTTCCGCGACGTCGCCAGCGTCGAGCTTTTGGTCAATCATCTCACGCAGTCAGCACCGGAGGCTTATGAGCGTCTGGGCGGCTATGCGGTGATGAACCCACCCATCCGCGAGCAGCGCCACGTGGATGCGGCCTGGGCTGCGGTGGCGGACGGCATGGTCGACACGATCGGCTCCGACCATGCACCGCATCCAAAGGCCGCCAAAGAGCGCCCCTGGCCTGCCACGGCTTCGGGCCTTACGGGCGTGCAGACCCTGGTACCGATGATGCTCGACCAGGTCAGTCAGGGACGCCTTAGCCTGACGCGCCTGGTCGACCTGATGGCGGCCGGTCCCGCCCGGATTTACGGCGCTGTCGCCAAGGGACGCCTGGCGGCCGGCTACGATGCTGATTTCACCATCGTCGACATGGGCAGGAAACGGACGATCACCAATGACTGGATCGTCTCGCCCTGCGGCTGGACACCCTTCGACGGCCAGACCTGCCAGGGCTGGCCAGTCATGACGATCGTCCGCGGCCAACTCGTGATGCGCGAGGACGAACTCCTTGGCAAGCCGATCGGCCAGCCCGTCCGTTTCAGAAGCTGAGCCGCTCAAGCCGTTCCGGACTCGGCTGGCCCGCCCTATCGCCTGCGACAGGAGGACCGCGTCTCAGGGCCTCTCGCCGCGGGCAAGCCTGCCATTGATGTCGTCGATGACGGGGATGAGTTCGGCCACACTGTCGATGACGAAATGGGCGCCTGCCGCCCGCAGGCGCCCATAGGCAGCCTCGCGCCGCGTCGCCCGCTCGCCATGGGGCAGAGCCTCGGCGGCCTTGCGGGAAAGGCCGAAAACATTGCCGGACAGGGCGACGCCCACCGTCCAGGTGCCGCCATTCAGGCCCTCGGCAATGCCGACCTCGGTATCGTCTATCTTGACGGCCCGCCAGGCGGGCCAGATGCCGAGATCGAGGAGGGTACGGTAGATCATGAAGGGGGTCGGCCGCCCCTGCGCCGTGTCGCCGGTGCAGACCAGGCTGTCGACATCGAGGCCCTGCTCGGCGGCGACAGGCAGGATGCGCTCCATGATCTCGCGGGTATAACCGGTCGTCGAGCCGATCTTCACGCCGCGGCTGCGCAACGCCGCCATTGTCTGCGTCACCCCCGGGATCAGGGTCGCGTAGCCGGCGGCCACGGCAATATTCTTAGGGACGAAGACCTCATAGACAGCATCGATGTCGGCCTCGCTGGGCTCGCGACCGTGCTGCTTCCTCCAGGCCGCGGCAATCCTGGGCATTGCCATCAAGGTCGCGATGTGCGGGCGCTTGGCCATCCCCATGGGCCCCCGGGCCTCGTCGATCGAGATCGCGACGCCGAACTCAGCGAAGGTTTCGACGAAGGCGCCCATCGGGGCCAGCGAACCATAGTCGACGAGCGTGCCCGCCCAGTCGAAGATGGCACAGGTCAGTCGGTTGATCATGCAAGCCCCATATCGCGTGTGGCGTCGTCCTGGTCCTCGTAGAGCCTGCCACCTCTTGCCATCAAGCCCGTAAGCGTACGCTCCTCGGCTCGCTGCCGCCAGGTCAGCAGCCGCTCCATGCCCTCGATCCTGAGTTCCCGGGCTTTGGGATCGGCGGCCCGGTTCACAGTCTCCATCGGATCCGCCACCAGGTCGAAGAGCACGGGCGGCAGGCCGGCGAAATGGACATATTTCAACTTCTCTGTACGGACGACCGAAAGGTTGCACCATTCCGAGGGCAGACCGAAGGCCGTCTCGGCGGCACGACCGGCAAGATCGCGAAAATCATGGGCCCAGAAGACAGCGTCACGCCAGGCTTTGGGCGTCTCGCCCCGGATCCAGGGCGAGAGATCCCGGCCGTCGGCGTTGCGCGGCGCCGCCAACCCGCTGGCCGAGAGCAGGGTTGGCAGCAGGTCGATCGCCTCGCTGAAAGCCTCCACCCGGCGACCACGGCCCGGATCGGCCGCCGCCCTTGGGTCGCGCAGGATCAAGGGGATATGCGCCGACTGGTCGAAATAGGCTGTCTTGCCCAGGAGGCCGTGGTCGAACAATTGCTCGCCATGATCGGCCGTAAATACAATGAGCGTCCGCTCCCACCGCCCCTGCTGGCGCAGCGCCTGGAAGATGCGGCCGAGATTGCGGTCGACCTCCCGCGCCAGTCCGGCATAGACCGCCCGGATGCGAGCGACCGTATCCGCGTCGATATCGGCAGCCGGACCGCTCAGTCCCGGCACGAAATTGGCGATGTCGATTCGCTCCAGGAGCCACGCCAATAAGGGGTGCTGGAGGCGTTCGGCCGCGTGGCCTGCGGCGCCGATCGGCGGCGGCAAGGACGCGGGATCGACAAGCCGGTCGAATGGCTCGGGTGCCACGAAAGGCGGGTGCGGCGCGATGAAGGAGAGATGGGCGCACCAGGGCGTCGCACCTGCCACCGCCAGCCAGTCGATGAACCGGTCGGCAAGGAAGGCGGTCTCGCTGTCCCGGGCGTCATAGATCGCGGGTGCCGGAAAAGGGGCCCGATCGAAAACACCGCCCCTGCCCGCGTCGGGATCGGTCGGCGGATAGCCGGCCCGCCGCAGATGAGCCAGCCAGGGAGCCGCCGCCTCGTTCAGGAGCATCTCGGGCAGGATGCCCGGGGCGATGTTCTCGTAATTGCCGAGATCGGGATCGGCCGGCGGGCGGCCACGCGGGTCAAGCGTCGTGTCGGTATAACCAAAGAGACGCGGCTGGTAGCCCGCCCCGCGCAGCAACTGGAACAAGGTCGGATGGCGTGCGTCGAGCGGGGTGCCGTTTTGAATGCTTCTGTGCTTGTGCGCATAAAGCCCGGTCCAAAGGGAGGCGCGTGCCGGACCGCAGGGATAGGCCTGGTTGAAATGACGCTCGAAGGTGACACCCTCGGCCGCCAGCCCTTCCAGGGCCGGAAATGGGCCGGCCAGGCGCATGAGATCGCCTCGCCACTGGTCGGCGGTGATCAAGAGGATGTTCAAGGGTGCATTGTCGGCCATGAATTTTACCGTTGCCCGCAGGGTACGGGTGCTATGGTCGGGATTCGCCTGGGCGGCAATCCAGCGGCACTCAGGTCAGGCCTCGCCGGATGATAGAGGGCGGGATCGGCCGCGTCGGCCGAGCGGGATCGTGAGCGCCTGCTCCTTGTTCAACGAAGCGTCAAAGGCGTCAACGCCAGACCCATGGGCGTCTCGATCCGACCGGTTGCCATGGCCTTGACGCGGATGCCGTGCGGGCCGGGCTCGACCGCAAGATGCTAACGAAGCCAGTGACGATCTTGTCGGCCAGCCGGATCTCACAAAGAGGACGAGCTAACGCAATAAGGGTCAAGCCCGCGAGGAATGACCCTCCGGCGCCCGGCTCATCACGTCCTCGACGAAGGCAGCGAATTGCCGAGCCTTGGCGCTGACCATTCGGCCGGAAGGGAAGACGCCCCAAAGGTCGATCGATGGCAGGGCCCAGCCCTCGAGCACGCGGCTCACCGCGCCGCTCGCCAATTCCTCGGCGAACATCCAATCCGAGGCGATGGTGAGTCCCATATCCGCCAGCACGGCGGCGCGTATGCCCTCAGCGGCACTCACCCGCACACGCCCGCGCACCGCAACTGATACCTCAGCGCCCTCGCGTGAGAATGACCAGACACTCCTTGTCCGGCTGTAGATCACGGCCTCATGCATGGCGAGATCGGCGGGGCTGCGCGGCATGCCCGCGCGGGCGAGATAGGCGGGCGTCGCGACGACTGAACGCCCGCCCGTCGCCAGCTTGCGGGCGACTGCCGCGGAGTCGGTGAGTTCACCCATGCGTAGCGAGATATCAACACCCTCAGCGACGAGATCGATGATCCGATCATCCAGAATGATGTCGATGTGGAGATCGGGATGTTGTGCCAGGAAGCGCGGCAGGTGCGGCACGATATGCAGCCGCGCGAAGGTTGTCGCCGCCGACACGCACAGCCGGCCGGAAAGACCAGCGCCGGCACCGCGCGCAGCCAGATCCGCTTCGTCGGCTTCCGCGATCGCCGCCCGGGCGCGCTCATAGAAACGCAGCCCGGCTTCGGTAGGGGCGAGACCGTGGGTCGAACGGACAATCAGGCTGACCTGAAGCCGGTCTTCCAGTTGCGCGATCGTCTTGGAAACGGCGGGCTGGCCGACACGGAGCTGGCGGGCGGCAGCGGAAAAGGAGCCAGTCTCCACAACCCGCACGAAGGTCGCCATCGCCTGATATCGGTCCATGCCATTCCTCCCAGGAATGGGCGTTATTGCGCCGACAACTCTGCCATGTCGAGTGAAGTGGAGGCATGTCTGAGCCCGCACCCCTGCCACACCGTTCCCGCCACGCGGCAGGGCTTTTGGAGACTGACAGCGCGACCGACCGTCATGCCCTGCCCCTACAATCGGTCGGTCCGGCTTTTTCCAGTGCGTTGCCGGAGAGCCGCAAACGATCGGCGTCGAGCACTTCCGCCATCATTCCACCAACCCATCCAAGGAGTTTCCCATGACCCTGCAAGCCAGGCTCGATGCGTTCAAGGCCGACTTCGAGGCCGGAAAGCCACCCTACAACGTGCCTCCCGCGGTGATCGAGACGATGCATCGTGCCACCGCCGAGCTGATCGCCAGCGGGGCTGCCGCCCGCGCACTCAAGGCTGGCGACGAGGCTCCCGCCTTCACGCTCAATGATCCGGACGGCAAGCCCGTTGCGTCCGCCGATCTGCTGGCGCGTGGCCCGCTGGTGGTAAGCTTCTATCGCGGCGCTTGGTGCCCCTATTGCAATATGGAGCTTCAGGCATTGCAGGCAGCACTGCCCGAGTTCGAGAAGCTGGGTGCTGGCCTCGTCGCGATCTCGCCGCAGACCGCGGTGAACAGCCGCAAGTCGATCCGTCAGAACGGACTTGGCTTTCCTATCCTTTCAGACCCGCACAACGACGTCGCCGCCGCTTTCGGCCTGCGCTTCGCGCTGCCCGAATACCTGGTCGAGCTCTATAAGAACCTGAAGAACGACCTGCCAGCCTTCAATGGCGACCCGAGCTGGACGCTGCCAATGCCCGGGCGCTTTGTCATCGGCCAGGACGGCACGATCCTCTATGCCGAAGTGAACCCGGACTATACCCGCCGGCCCGACCCCGAGGACATGCTGCCGGCACTCCGCCGCGCCGCCGAGATCGCGGCCTGAGATCGCCCCCGCCCCAGAGGTCAGCCATGGCTCGCAGCTTTCTCATAACCGGCGCCAGCAAGGGCATCGGTCTTGCCTTGTCGCATCGCCTCGTCCGGGCCGGGCACCACGTGGTCGGTATCGCACGACGGGCGAGCGCCGATTTCCCCGGCGAAATGGTCGCCCTCGACCTAGCCGATGCCACGGCGACCGACGTCGTATTGCGTGAACTCGATAGCCGCTTTACTTTCGATGGCGTCGTCAACAATGTCGGCCTCGTGCGCCCGCAGCGCCTGGCCGAGGTCGAGATCGAGGCACTGGACGACGTTCTGCGCGTCAACCTGCATCCGGCACTGAAGGCCGTTCAGACCACTCTACCCGGCATGAAGGCGCGCGGCTGGGGCCGCATTGTCAACATCTCCAGCCTCACCGTGCTGGGTGCCGTTCAGCGCACCGCCTATGCTGCCGCCAAGGCGGCATTGGTGAGTTTCACCCGAAGCTGGGCGCTGGAGTTGGCGACCACCGGCATCACCGTCAACGCCGTGGCACCGGGCCCGACCGAAACCGAACTTTTTCGCGCCAACAACCCACCCGGCAGCGAGGGCGAGCGCCGCTATCTGGCCGGAGTGCCGATGCAGCGCTTCGGCAAGCCGGACGAAATCGCCGCCGTGATCGCGTTTCTACTGTCGGACGAAGCTGCCTTCATGACGGGCCAGACGCTGCATGTCGACGGCGGCGCGTCGATCGGCAAGGCCGCGTTCTGATCGTCACGACGTCGCTCGAGGGCTGAAGCCGTCGCCTATTTCCAGCGCCAGACTTCTTCCGCCCTCCTCCTCCGCTATATGCCATGAATGACCATGGCCACTTCCAGGAGGACGCCTTGAACGACAACCAGAAGCCCGAAGGCTTCGATGACGAGACCCTCGAGCTTGCTGCCCGGATCTTTGGCTATGCAAGGAGCGGCAAGGCAGCCGAGCTGGCGGAAATGCTTGAGGCCGGCGTGCCGCCAAATCTGCGCAACGAAAAGGGCGATTCGCTCCTGATGCTGGCTAGCTATCACGGCCATGTCGAGGCTACCGAAGTGCTCCTGAAAGCCGGCGCCGACCCCAATCTCGCCAATGATCGGGGTCAGATGCCGCTGGCCGGTGCCGCCTTCAAGGGGGAAATCGGCGTGGCGCGGTTGCTGCTGGAACACGGCGCCAACGTGGATGGAACCGGTCCAGACGGACGCACGGCTCTCATGGTGGCGGCCATGTTCGACCGGCTGGAACTGATCGACCTCTTCTTGGCCAAGGGTGCCGACGCCAAGGCCGAGGATGCCGCCGGGAATACTGCGCTGGGGGCGGCCCGCGCCATGGGCGCCGTGGCAGCGGCTGATCGTCTGGCCGCGCAGACCTGATCGTCATCTGACGCACTGGTTGATCTCGCGAGGGGGCCCCAGAACGAGATCAGCGTGGCTGAAGCGTCGGAGGCTCCATGGAGTTCATTGCAGGCAAGCTCCTTTGGGCAGTGATGAAGCCCAGCGTCTTCATGCTGGTCTTGGGGCTCCTCGGCTGGATTCTCCTTCTGAGCCGAAAGCGACGCAGCGGTGTCACGCTGATCGCCCTTTCATTTTGCTATTATCTGCTGGTGCTGGCCCTGCCGGTCGACATCTATGCGGCAAGGCCCCTGGAAAACCGTTTCCCGCATCCGGACATGCCTCCTGCCACCTTTACCGGCATCATCGCCCTTGGCGGCTCGATGGATCTGCGGCTGTCGGCCGACCGACGCCTGCCCACCTTGAATCAGGAAGCCGAGCGGCTGATCTCCTTCGTCGACCTTGCCCGCCGCTACCCGCAAGCTCGCCTGGCTTTCACCGGCGGCAGCGGCGCCATCACCAGCCAGCCGATCACCGAAGCGGACGTGGCGCGGGCGATCTTCGCCCAGGAGGGCCTAGGCGATCGGCCCGTCACCTACGAGGACCGCTCGCGCAACACCTATGAAAATGCGCGTTTTCTAGCCGCGATGATCAAGCCTCGCCCGGACGAGACCTGGCTGCTCGTAACCTCGGCGCTCCACATGCCGCGCTCCGTCGCCTGCTTTCGTGCAGCTGGGTGGAACGTCGTAGCCTGGCCGGTCGCCTACAAGACACCGGCGCGCGGCACTGCCGGAATGGATCTCGACTTCGCCTCCAAGCTCTGGCTGGTCGATGCTGCGGCAAGGGAGTGGACGGGCCTCATAGCCTACCGGCTGACCGGACGGACGAACGAACTCTTTCCCGCTCCTTAAGCTTCACTCATGCCTGGATGCCGGCGCCCGCGGCGGCCGCTTCCTCCAGCAGCCACGCGCGCACGGTCTCGACCTCGGTGCGCGCAGACACGCCCCGTCGCTCGACGATATAATAGCTCTCGGGACTGCGGACGACCGCTTGGTAGGGTGCTATCAGCGTCCCTTCCGCCAGCTCGGCTGCGACCATGCCGAGATCGGCCATGGCGATGCCCCGACCGAAGCTGGCGGCCCGGACCGCCATGTCCAGCATGTCGAAGACCTGGCCATGGGCCACGTCGAAAATAGGCCCGCCCCAACCTTCGGCCCAGACCCGCCAATCCTGGTGATCAGGGTCATTGTGCAGCAAAGGAGCTGCCGCGAACTCTGCCGCTGTCTTCGGCAATCGGTGGTTTTTCAGAAAATCCGGCGAGCAGACGGGCGTCAGATACTCGCCCAACAGGCGTATCACCGCTCGACTGCCGGGCCAGGCACCGCGTCCGCACCGGATGCCGAGATCATGGTCGAGATCGTCGGGCTCGAAGGCATTCCACAAAATGTCGGCCTTGAGCCGGATCGAAGGATGACGTTCCTCGAAGCGGTGCAGGCGGGGCCACAGCCAGCGAATGCCTATCGTCGGCAGGACGCACAGGCGGACGGTACCCCGGTCGGCCCGCAGCCGATCGACCGCCTGGCTGATCTGCCCGAAGGAGCGGGTGAGAGTCGCAGCCAGCGCCTGCCCATCGGCGGTAAGCACGACGCCACGATGCACGCGCTTGAAAAGGCAAAGTTGAAGCTCGGCTTCGAGTGCCGTGATCTGACGGCTGGCGGCACTCTGCGTCACATGCAGGGACTGGGCCGCCCTAGCGATGCCGCCCAGCCGAGCGGCGGCCTCGAAGACACGTAAGGCCGTCAGCGACGGCAGGCGACCGGCAACCGGACCGGCAGGAGATGTCGGTTTCATTCGCATGACTTAAACGCAAGCGAAGACGTCACAAAGAGAATTTGAGAGCTAGGCGGTTCGACGGCATTTTGCGCTACAGCAGTGACACTGGCCAAAACGCGCATGACTCCACATCATCAATGCCTGAACGTGCGCCGTCCGATCAGGATCATGTCACCAGGTCGGCGTCTGACGCGCTGGCTGGCGGATATCGGCATCGAGCGGCAGCGTCGACGGGACCTTCGTCGCCTGCTCGATACCGGGCATCATCTTCTCATCGATATCGGCATCGAGCCGGCCGATGCCTATGGGGAGACGATCAAGTCCCCTTGGCGGCGCTGAGCCGGCCGCTCATCCCGCGACCGCCACCAGGGTGGCAAAGACCCTGGCCACGATCTCCGCGCCGGGATCGATATGGCCGGACAGCGATTCCGCGCGGATATAAGAAGCCCGCCCGGCGCGCGCTTCCGCCATGCGCGTGGTTTCGTCAGCGCCTTTGCGTGCGGCGTCGGCCGCCGCGCGAAGCGTCTCGCCACGGGCAAGACAGCCGATGGCCGGTGCCAGGGCGTCGATCATCGTCCGGTCCCCGGGCTTGGCCCCCCCATAGGCCATCATCTTGTCGAGACCGGCCTGGAGCGCCTTGCCGAGGTCGGGGGCCGACTCGTAGGCAGTTCCGGCGGCGGCGAAGAGGATGGCCAAAAGAACGCCGGAAGAGCCGCCGGCGTGACGCTCGAGAAGATGGACGAGGGCGAGCATGAGCTTGCCGGGCTCGGCCAGCGGCAGGTCGTCGAGATGCGCGCTGACGGCCCGGCCGGCAAGCGCGAAGGTCGTGCCGGCGTCGCCGTCGCCGACCTTGCCGTCCAGGGCGTTGATCTCCGCCTCCGACGATTCCAGCATCGCCAGAACCTTCTCGATGACGGCGCGGAGTGCCGGGTTGGCGGAGGGTGCCGCCGTCTCGCGTTCAAGCGCCGGCTTTGGCCGCAGCGAGGCAGCGCCCCAAGGCCTGATCCCCGGCCAGGCCGAGGCTGTGGTCGGCGCCGCCAGGCCTTCGAGCCTTGCCGGGCTCGCCTCCAGGAGCGAGAGAGAAAAGCCGTTCATGTCGAGCGAGGTCATGAGGGACGCCGGCCCCACGATCTGGTCGACCAGGGGACCAAGCTCGCTCGCGAGCACAGCCTTGGCTAGAATCGACATCTCGATAGGCGGCACACTGCCCAGGTTATTCAGCATCAAGACCTGCCGAGCGGGATTCGGGCCGAGCGACGCCAGCAGCGGCGCGACGACGCGTCCGACCAGGGTTTGGGCGTCGCCCATTTGAATGGTGGCGGCACCGGGCTCGCCGTGAATGCCGAGCCCGAGTTCCGCCTGGCCCTCGGCAATCCTCTGTGGTCCCGCTTCGCCGAAGCCGGTGCCGTTCGTCAGCGCCAGACCCAGCGAGCGGACATGCGTGGCTGCATCCCTGGCGGCGGCTAGTACTTCCGGCAGGGGCAGCCCCGCCGCCGCAGCCGCTCCTGCTAGCTTATGGACCAAGACGGTGCCGGCAATGCCGCGCGGCTGTGGATTGTCGGGCAGCGCCACGTCGTCGCCAACAATAACCATCTCGACCTTGAGGCCCCGTGCACGCGCCTGCTCGGCGGCAAGACCAAAATTGAGCCGGTCGCCCGTATAGTTCTTGACGATCAGGAGAGCACCCGCGTCACCGGTGACGGCAAGGAGGGCTGCCAGCACCGCCTCGACACTGGGTGAGGCGAAGACCTCGCCACAAACCGCCGCGGTCAACATGCCCTTGCCTACATAGCCCGCATGGGCAGGTTCGTGACCGGAACCGCCGCCGCTGATGACCGCCACGCCCTCCTTGGCCCAGTCGGACCTCAGGACGACCTTGACGTCGGGAAAATCGTCCAGCCGGGCAAGACCGGGGCCACTGGCGGCGAGGAAGCCGTCCAGGGCGTCAGTGACGATGGCGGTACGCGCGTTGATGAAGTGCTTCAAGCGGCCCTCGCTCTCTTTGTTTCGTCGGGAAACTAGGGCAGACCGGCTCGAATGGGAGCCAAGACGGCCGGACGAAGACACACGAAAACATGAAGGCCGCCAAAGAAAAAGGGGCGCCCTGGTAAGGACGCCCCTCGTGCAACCGTCGGACCAGCGCTCAGGGTGTGGTGGAGTGGTCCATGTTCTGCATGTCCATCGGCGCCTCGCCGCCATTGGGCAGCTCGAGCTCGGGCGATGGACGGACCATGCCGGGCATCATGTTGTTGTCCAAGTGATACATGATCCAGATCGAGCCCATGATGACGAAGGCCACGGTGACGATCGTGAAGACCATCGAGAGGATGGTCCAATGCTGCTCGGCCGAGCCATCCATGTGGAGGAAATAGACGAGGTGGACCACAATCTGGATGACGGCGAAGACGAGCGCGATCAAGGCAAGCGTGGTTGGCGAAAAGGCCTTGGTCATGATCAGCATGAACGGCACGACCGTCAGGAGGACCGCCAAGACCAGACCGCTCACATAGCTGCCGACGCTGCCATGACCCGTACCGGAATGAACGTCGCGGGCACTGCTCATGTCAGATCGCTCCCAGCAGATAGACGACGGTGAAGACACCGATCCAGATCACGTCGAGGAAATGCCAGAACACGCCAAGGCAGGCGAGCCGCGTCTGGTTCACGCCGGTGATGCCCCGCAGCATGACCTGGATGAGAAGGACGATCATCCAGACCATGCCGGCCGTGACATGCAGGCCGTGAGTCGCCACCAGTGTGAAGAAGGACGAAAGAAAGCCGCTGCGATCAGGCCCGAAGCCCTCTTTGATCAGGTGATGGAACTCATAGACCTCCATCGTCAGGAATGCCGCGCCGAGGATAAAGGTGGCCCCCAGCCAGCGGAACAGCATCTTCCGGTCGCCCTCGCCCATGGCAAGCATGGCGAGGCCATAGGTGAAGCTGCTGAAGAGCAGGATAAACGTCTCGGCCAGCACGAAGGGCAGCTCGAAGATCTGCTGCCCGGTTGGGCCGTCCGCGACGTTGCCGCGGAGTACAGCGAAGGTTGCAAAGAGCGCTGCAAAGAGAATGCAGTCGCTCATCAGGTAGATCCAAAACCCCAGCGTGGTCGTCGACCCGCTGTCGTGATGCTCTTCCTGGGAATCGTGGGTGTCGGCCGCGTCGTCCACGGCTGTCATCGCTTGCGTGCTCATCGCTCAGGCATGCTCCGGCGCGATCTGGGTCGAGGGCTCGCCCAGGGCGGACTGGCCGCCATACTGGGCGACTTCCCGCTGATGCTCATTTTCGATTGCCTCGATCTCCTCGGGCTGGACCCAGTAGGCCGTGTCCTCGCTGAAGGAATAGATGATCGAGGCCAGGACGATCACGGCGGCTGAAACGATGGCGAGCCACCAGATGTGCCAGACCAAAGCAAAGCCCAGGGCCAATGAGAAGGCGCCGATGATGACGCCCGTGCCGGTGTTCTTCGGCATGTGAATGGGCTGGTAGGGCGCATGGTTCTGCGTCTGGCCGGCCTCCTTCATTGCCCAGTAGGCATCGAGGTCATCGACATGCGGCGTCTTGGCGAAGTTATAGAAAGGCGCCGGCGAGGAGACCGACCATTCGAGCGTACGGCCGCCCCAGGGATCGCCGGTGTGGTCGCGCAGCTTCTTCTGGTCGCGGATGCTGACGGCGATCTGCAGGAGCTGGAAGACAATGCCGGCCAGGATCACGACGGCACCCACGAAGGCGATGATCAGCCAGGGCCGCCAGTCGGGATTGTCGACGTGGTTGAGCCGGCGCGTCATGCCCATGAAGCCCAGCACGTAGAGGGGCATGAAGGCCAGGTAGAAGCCGATCAGCCAGCACCAGAAGGCATAGACGCCAAGCTTCCTGTCGAGCCTGAAGCCCATGGCCTTGGGGAACCAGTAATACATGCCGGCGAAGGCACCGAAGACGACACCGCCAATGATCACGTTATGGAAATGCGCGATCAGGAACAGGCTGTTGTGCAACACGAAGTCGTTCGAAGGGATCGCCAGCATGACACCTGTCATGCCGCCGATGGCGAAAGTGACGATGAAGCCGATCGCCCAGAGCATGGGGGGCTCGTAGCGGATGCGGCCACGATACATCGTAAAGAGCCAGTTGAAGATCTTAACACCGGTCGGGATCGAGATGATCATCGTCGTGATGCCGAAGAAGGCATTGACGTTGGCACCGGCGCCCATCGTGAAGAAATGGTGCACCCAGACGACAAAGGAGAGGACCGTGATGCAGACCGTGGCGTAGACCATCGAGGTGTAGGCGAAGAGCCTTTTGCCCGAGAAGGTCGAGACGACCTCGGAGAAGACGCCGAAGGCCGGCAGGATGAGGATGTAGACCTCCGGATGGCCCCAAATCCAGATGAGGTTGACATACATCATCGGGTTGCCGCCGGCGTCATTCGTGAAGAAATGCGTGCCGATATAGCGATCGAGGCTGAGCAGCGCCAACGTGACGGTAAGGACCGGGAAGGCCGCGACGATCAGGATGTTGGAGCAGAACGCGGTCCAGGTGAAGACCGGCATCCGCATCATCGTCATGCCAGGTGCGCGCATCTTGATGATGGTCGTGACGAAATTGACGCCAGCCAGGAGTGTCCCGACACCCGATATCTGGAGTGCCCAGATATAGTAGTCCATGCCGACATCGGGGCTGAACTGCAGGCCCGAGAGCGGCGGATAGGCCAGCCAGCCGACGCGGGCGAAATTGCCCACCGCCAGCGAGACATTGATGAGGATGGCACCGGCCGCGGTCAGCCAGAAGCTCAAATTGTTCAGATAGGGAAAGGCGACGTCGCGGGCACCGATCTGCAACGGCACGACCACGTTCATGAGACCGATCACGAAGGGCATCGCCATGAAGAAGATCATGATGACGCCGTGGGCCGTGAAGACCTGGTCGTAATGGTCAGGCGGCAGGTAGCCCGGGCCGCCACCGGAGGCCAGGGCCAGCTGGGTGCGCATCATGATGGCGTCGGAGAACCCGCGCAGCAGCATGACGATCGCCAGAATGAGATACATCACGCCGATCTTCTTGTGGTCGACGGAGGTCAACCACTCGGTCCAGAGCCATTTCCAGAGCTTGAAATAGGTCAACGCCGCAAAGACCGCGATGCCGCCGACGACCATGAAGCCGACCGCACCCATGACGATCGGCTCATGGAAGGGGATGGCGTCGAGAGTAAGTTTGCCAAACATCGCTTAATTTCCCGATTTCGACGGCGAGGGTGTGGTGCTCTCGTCGATCTTCTGGGCCATCTCGGGTTCGCGCGCCGCGCCTGCCCAGCAAAGGTCGGAACCCTTCTGCATGCAGCTATGCACGATCTTGCCGAACATGCCCTCGTCAATGGAGCCGTAGTAGGTGACCGGGAAGTACCCGTCGTTGCCGACCGCCAGCTTCTTGTAGCTGTCGACGTCGAGCGTCTGGCCGGCGCCACGCACCTTGGCGACCCAGCTGTCGAACTCGGACTGACTCAAGGCGTGAGCCTTGAAATACATGTTCGAGAAGCCGCCACCATTATAGTTGGCCGAAGCACCATCGAAGGTGCCGGCATGATCAGCGATCAGGTGAAGCTTCGTCGTCATCGCCGGCATCGTGTAGACCATGCTGCCCAGAGCCGGGATGAAAAAGGAGCTCATCACGGTCGACGAGGTCAGGCTGAAGTTCACGGGAACGCCTTCGGGAAAGGCCAGCTCGTTGACCGAGGCGATCTTGAGGTCCGGATAGATGAAGAGCCATTTCCAGTCGAGCGAGACGACCTCGACATTGATGGGCTGCTTGTCGCTGGTGAGCGGCCGGTAGGGGTCCAGCGTGTGCGAGGTTATGTAGGTGATCGTCGCCAGGATCAGGATGATCACGCAAGGCACGCCCCAGACCACGACCTCGATCTTGTTGGAGTGCGCCCAGTTCGGATCGTAGGACGCCTTGGTGTTCGAGGCGCGATAACGCCAGGCGAACACGAACGTCATGATGATCACCGGGATCACGACGAGCAGCATCAGGAGCGTCGTCGTGATGATGCCCCACTTAATATTGTGCCCGACCTCACCTTGCGGATTGAAGATGACCATCTGGCATCCGGCCAAGGCCGGCATGACCAGAAGGGCCATGCAGGCCATCCAGAGCGAGCGGGCTCTGCTTCGACCTATGCCTCGACGCTGCGTATGCTCTCCTGCATGAACCGGCGAGGATCGCGTCGCGCTGTCACGCAGAGATCGGCGGGAGAGTGCTCCCCCGCCCTTCGGCTCCGGCTTTTCCATTATCTCAACACAAATCCCACTGGAACATTGGCCGCAAATGACTATGGGGCCCTTGGAGTGTCAACGAGATGCGACCTTTTTGCAGAGCCCCGTCAATTACTGCGTAATTAAATTTGAGGCGCTGAAAAATTCCGCTTGGCCCGCCAATCCTTCCTTAGAACAAAGAATTTCAATCCAGACTCTCGATGCTCATCCCCGCCCGCACGGTCAGCCGCATGGCTGCCACCCAGTAACGCATTGATGGATAGGCCGCCATCATCCCCGCTCGGCGGGACGAAAATGTGATCGCACCGGGCATGGAGAACCATACCGGTCCCCACCATTGGCAACCATCCAACGGTGAGCGTGGCCGGCTTGCAGTTTCGCCGGGCCAAGCTGAAAAAGAAACCATAGCGCGATGGCAAGTGCCTGGCTTCCCGTTCTATAGAGGACTGGTTTAGCTTCTCCAGCCTCGATCGCGGTGTCCCATGGAAACCAGTGTGGTGAAAGGCGTCGCCCTCGCCTTTCTTGCCTATGCCACCTATGCGTTGAGCGATGCCTCGATCAAGCTGCTCGATGGATCACTTGATCCTTTCCTCGTGGTCTTCATTGGCGCCCTCTTCGGCATCCTGGCCATACCCTTCGTCAAGCGACCGGGCGATCGCTGGATCGATCTCGTCCTCAGCCGCAACTGGCCCATGTGGGGGTTGCGCGCCATCATGGCGGCAACGGGCAGCCTTGCCTCCGTCGTGGCGTTCACGGCCCTGCCCATGGCCGAGGCTTTCGCGCTGATCTTCCTGCTGCCGGCCTTCGTGACGATCCTCTCCGTCCTGTTCTTGAAGGAACAGGTCGGCTGGCGGCGCTGGACGGCCGTTCTCATCGGTTTTGGCGGTGTCTTGATCGTGCTGCGGCCCGGCTTTCGCGAACTCGGCATCGGTCATCTGGCGGCGATCGCCAGCGGGTTTTCCGGTGCCGTCACGATCATCCTCCTGCGCAAGCTGGGCGGTACTGAGAAGCGGATCAGCCTCTATAGCGCCGGCCTGATCGGCCCGATCGTCCTGAGTTTCATCTTGATGCTACCGCATGCCAGCTGGCCCAGTTCAGGCCAGTGGCTCTTCTTGACCAGCTACGGCGTGCTGTCCGCAGCCGGCAACGTCTTCTTGATGCTGGCTTCGGCGCGTGTCGCCGCCAGCCTGGTCGCGCCGACCCAATACAGCCAGATGGTCTGGGCGATCATCCTCGGCTACACTGTCTTTGGCGACCATCTTGACCTCTACATGCTGGTGGGCGCCACGATCATCGTCGCCGCCGGCCTCTTTACCTTCGTGCGTGAAAAGCAACGAGCGCCCTGGGGCCGCCGCCATCCCTCCGTGCATCCTCAGTGAGGGACTGGCTGCCATCAAATCAGCATCTGCCACCCTCTTATTCTTGATGACCGCCAGCGGCGATACAGTCTCTAACAGCGATAGCTCAACTGCTAGGAAAGAAGATGATGGCCGAAACGCAGCAGGAGGATTTCGCCAGGATCGACGCCTACTGGCGGGCGGCCAACTACCTCTCGATCGGCCAGATCTATCTCTTCGACAATCCACTGCTGCGCGAGCCTTTGACGCGCGCCCATTGCAAGCCCCGTCTGGTTGGTCATTGGGGCACGACGCCCGGCCTGAACTTCATCTATGCGCACCTGAACCGGGTCATCAAGGCGCAAGATCTCGACATGATCTATGTCATCGGTCCCGGGCATGGCGGCCCGGGGCTGGTGGCAAACGCCTATCTGGAAGGCACCTATAGCGAGGTCTATCCCGACGTCTCGCAGGACGTCCGTGGGATCAAGAAGCTCTTCAAGCAGTTCAGCTTTCCAGGCGGCATCCCGAGCCATGTGGCGCCGGAGACCCCGGGCTCGATCCACGAGGGCGGCGAGCTCGGCTATGCCCTCTCGCACGCGTTCGGCGCCGCCTTCGATAATCCCGACCTCATCGTCGGCTGTGTCGTCGGCGACGGCGAGGCCGAGACCGGGCCGATGGCGACCAGCTGGCATTCCAATAAGTTCCTCAATCCCGCCAGGGATGGCGCCGTCCTGCCGATCCTCCACCTGAACGGCTACAAGATCGCCAATCCCTGCTTTCTTGCCCGCATTCCCGAAGAGGAATTGCTAAAGCTCTTCGAGGGCTATGGCTGGGCGCCTGTCCTCGTCGAGGGCCACGAGCCCGACATCATGCATCCCAAGATGGCAAAGGCCGTCGACGCAGCGATCGCGAAGATCAAGGCGATCCAGGCGGATGCCAGGACGAACGGCTTTAACGGCCGGCCAAGCTGGCCCATGATCATCCTAAAGACGCCTAAGGGCTGGACATGCCCCAAGGAGATCGATGGTCTGCGGGCAGAAGGCTACTGGCGCGCGCATCAGGTGCCGATGGGCGACATGGACAAGCCCGGCCATGTCCACATCCTCGAGAAGTGGATGCGCTCCTATCGGCCTGAGGAACTGTTCGACGAGGACGGCGCGCTGATCCCCGAATTGCAGGAGCTGCCGCCCAAAGGTAGCCGCCGGATGAGCGCCAACCCGCACGCCAATGGCGGCCTGTTGTTGCGCGACCTGCGCCTGCCCGATTTTCGCGACTATGCGCAAGATGTGCCGGCACCGGGCGGCTCGATGGCGGAAGCGACCCGCGTCCAGGGCGAGTTCCTCCGCGACGTCATGCGGCTCAACCTGCAACAGGGCAATTTCCGCGTCTTCAGCCCGGACGAGAACAACTCCAATCGTTGGCAGGCGATCCTGGAAGTCACGAATCGCTGCTATGTGGCTGATATTTATGACTATGATGACCATCTCTCACCTGATGGGCGAGTGATGGAGGTCTTGAGCGAGCATCAATGCCAGGGGTGGCTGGAAGGTTATCTCCTGACCGGGCGGCACGGCTTCTTCTCCTGCTACGAAGCCTTCATCCACATCATCGATTCGATGTTCAACCAGCACGCCAAGTGGCTGAAAGTCTGCAACGAAATCGGCTGGCGACGACCGATCGCCTCCTTGAACTATCTCCTGAGCTCGCATGTCTGGCGCCAGGATCATAACGGCTTTTCGCACCAGGATCCGGGCTTCCTCGACCACGTGGCCGCCAAGAAGGCGGATGTCGTCCGCATCTATCTGCCGCCCGACGCCAACACGCTGCTCTCGGTCACCGACCACTGCCTGCGCAGCCGCAACTACGTGAATGTCGTCGTCGCCGGCAAGCAGATGGCGCCGAACTGGCTCTCGATGGACGATGCCATACGCCATTGCACGGCCGGCATCGGCATCTGGACCTGGGCCAGCAATGACGAGGACAGCGAGCCCGACGTCGTCATGGCCTGCTGTGGCGACGTGCCGACACTGGAGACCCTGGCTGCTGTCGACATGCTTCGTCAGCAACTGCCCGAGCTCAAGGTGCGGGTCGTCAACGTGGTCGATCTCATGAAGCTGCAGACCCCGCAGCAACATCCCCATGGACTGTCCGAGGGTGACTTCGACGCCCTCTTCACGCCGGACAAGCCGGTCATCTTCGCCTTCCACGGTTATCCGGCCCTCGTCCATCGCCTGACCTACAAGCGCCGCAATCACCAGAACATCCACGTGCACGGCTACCAGGAGGAAGGCTCGACCACGACGCCCTTCGACATGACCGTGCTCAACCACCTGGACCGCTTCTCGCTGTTTCAGGCCGTGATCGACTGGGTGCCCCGGCTCGCGACCAGGGCCGCCTATGCCAAGCAGGCTATTCGCGACAAGCTGCTCGATCACAGGCGCTATGTGGACGAGCATGGCGAGGATCTGCCCGAGGTGCGCGACTGGCGCTGGGGCGGCGGGAGGATCTCGAGCCGAATCGCCGACACCTCGGCGGACAATGTCTAGGACAGACATTTTTTAGCCATCAGGTGATCATCGCGTTCCAATATCTTGCGATAGTTGGATTATGGGGCGGCGTGCTGGCCGGATAACGGCCGCCGCCACGTCGATTGGACTGCCGCCGCGGTCCGGAATTCGGCTCGCCTTGGCTTCGATAGCCTGTGGGAACGCCGGGGTCTTCAGGGTCATGCCCTTGATCTTGTGCCGCGCGCGGACCTGCGACCCATGCCCGCGGCAGCGGCACGCCCTGGATGTTGTTCCCTGAAAGACAGCATTTGGATGGAATTATGATTTTCTTTTGTTTCCCAGCCCTTTATGGGATTTAATTAATTCTTCCCGGCATCAAAGCCTTGCTAGCCTGAAAAAGTCGGCGCTCTTTGCCGCCGACGCCCTGACCCCTGGCCGAAGGAGCCTCTATCTCCGGCCAGGCTGATGCCGGCGCTTTTCCGGCGAAGGCTGGCCCGATACGAGAGATCGACACCCTGGGCGGGCGACGTGCATTTTGTCGGACACCCCCGGCGATCCCGATCACCACCGCCCTTGCGCCTAACCCTGGCGGCCGGGCCGGCTCTTTGCTAGGCGGACGCATTCTCGCTTTCGAACCTGGAGCCACGCATGGCCGATAGAGCCGATCTCGTCATTCTGAATGGCCGCATCCTGACGATGGACGAGGCGGAACCGCGCGCGGCGGCGCTGGCGATCCAGGGAAACCGGATCGTTGCCCTTGGCAGCAACGAGGAGATCGCCGCCTGGTGCGGCCCGGCGACCAAGCGGATCGATGCCGCCGGGGCCACGGTGCTGCCGGGCTTCAACGAAGGGCACATGCATCTTTTCCAAGGAGCGTGCGAGCTCGAGCAGCTCAACCTTCTGGGCGTCATGGGCAAAGAGGCCCTGACCGAGGCGGTGCGGACCTATGCCGCTGGCAAGCCCGATCTGCGCCTGATCATCGGCCAGCAGGCAAATTACACGGTCCTGGGCGTCGATCATCCGGTGAGCCGGCAGGACCTCGACCAGATCCTGCCGGACCGGCCGCTCCTCCTCTTCTCCCCCGATCATCATACGGCTTGGGCCAACAGCCTGGCTCTGGAACAGGCCGGCATCCTGAGGGGACGCGATGTCGGCGTCGGCAATGAGATCGTCATGGGCGCGGACGGCCTGGCGACGGGCGAACTGCGGGAGAATCGGGCGATCGATCCCGTGGCCAGTCTCTCCGACACCGGCGGCCGCGAGCGGCTTGGCGTTCTGACCGGTGGGGACCCGGAGCCGCCGCCGACGGCAGCCGAGCGGGCCGGCGACCTCGAGAGAATGCGTCGGGGCCTCGCCTATTGCGCGACGCTGGGCATCACCTCGATCCAGAACATGGATGGCAATCTCTACCAGCTGGAGCTGTTGGCCGAACTGGAGCGCCGGGGGCAGCTTACCCAGCGCGTGCGCATTCCCTTCCATATGAAGAATTTCATGCCGCTCACCGCGCTTCAGGAGGCGGTGGCACGCAAGGAACGATTCGCCGGACCCAAGCTCAAGGCCGACTTCGTCAAGGTTTTCATGGACGGCGTGCTCGATTCCTGGACGGCCGTCATGGTCGACGATTATGCGGATCGACCTGGCTGGCGCGGTGAGCCGCTCTTCAGCGCGGACCACTTCAATGCGCTGGCCATCGAGGCGGACCGTCTGGGCCTGCAGATCGCCGTTCACGCCATTGGCGACGGCGCGGTGCGCATGGTGCTTGATGGCTATGAGGCGGCCAGGGCGGCGAACGGACCGAACGACCATCGCCATCGCATCGAACATATCGAGCTCCTCCACCAGGAGGACGCACCGCGCTTCGCCGAGCTTGGCGTGGTGGCCTCGATGCAGCCCGTGCATCCGCCGGGCTCGGCCGGCCTGCCGCTTGAGCCCACGGTCTCGCGCATCGGGCGGGCACGATGGGGCGATGCCTATCCCTGGAAGACGCTCCAGGACCAAGGCGTACCCATGGTCTTCGCCACCGACTGGCCGGTCTCGCCCCTCGATCCACTCTTTTGCCTCGGCGAGGCCCTCAAGCGCCAACCCTGGGCACCGGGCCTCCCCGATCATCGTCCGAGCCTGCACGAGGCTCTGCGCTCCTACACCGCGACCAGCGCCTGGGTATCGTTCGAGGAGAGCAGCAAAGGTCGCCTGCGACCAGGTTATCTGGCCGATATCGTCGTCCTCTCGGGCGACATCGAGGCCACCTCACCCGACGCCATTGCTGATCTGAGACCAGTTTTGACCATCTGCGATGGCGAGATCACCCACCAAGCATGATCTCGATTGAGCAGATGGTCGTAGTTCGTTGAAAAATGGCGTTTTTTAGAATCGCCACAGCGGGATCTGAGGCAAGACGATACTCTCGCGCTCGTCACGGCCCTCGTGTCGCAATCCGGGATCAGGAGCGACGGGCGGGCCGGCCGCCGTGAATTGGTCATAGCTAAGGGCTGTGCCGCCGTCACCGTAGGATCGGATCAGACTGGCCCAGTCGGTGGTCGCCAACTCAGCCCGAGTCGCCACGCCATCGCCATTTTTATCGGCCGCGGCGACGATGCCGGGCGCCTCCTTGCTCTGCAGCAGACCGTCGCCATTGGAATCCAGCGCCATGACCCTCGCGCGCAGCTCGTCGGAGTCGATCTGGCCGTCGTGATTCCGGTCAATCTGGTCGAAAAGCTGCCGCGTCGCGGCCTCGTCGGCACCCACCGATTGCGTGGGCGGCGGCGGCAGATCGAGCTTCTTGACGATCGTGTCATCGCCGCAGGCGGCAACGACGAGAAACAACAGAGGAAAGGTCCACTTCGCCTGCATGGCCGGCCTCGCCAGCAACCCCATTGATCTTCCCTTGGTAAATCATCATCAGCCCCTAGACTGGGCGCAATAGAGATGATGGATCGGTACGGAATGGCAATTGGAGGACCATGCTAAGTTTTGGCAGAGTGGCAGCGCTGCTGCTGATAGGATGCATATTGCTGCAAGGCTGCACCTCGCTCGGACCCTCCAGCGTGCTGGCCGACCGAAACTCCTTTGGCGAAACCAGCAACGAAAGTGCGAAGCAGGAGTTGCTCCTCAACCTTGTGCGCCTGCGCTACGGCGATACGCCAAGCGTGGTCCGGATCAATCAACTGGTGGCCGGCTACAACCTGGAAGGCCAGGTCAATATCGGCTCGTCGCTGTTCTCGGACGGATTTTCCATCCGCGCCAACGACGCGCTGAGTGGTGGTGTGACCTATTCGGACCACCCGACCATCACCTATGCGCCGATCCGTGGTGCTGATTACGGCGCCTTCCTCATGACGCCGCTAGCGCCCTCCGAGATCCTGGCCCTGATTATGTCCGGGGCTCCTGGCGACGTCGTCATCACATTGGGGGTGCAGGCCATCAATGGCCTGCGCAACCGCTTCGACAGCGGCCTTGGCCATCCGCAATCGGATTTGGGCTTTCGCACGGCGATGTATCTGATCGAGCAACTGGGCAATGCCGGCAAGCTCGGCATGCGGTTCGAGAACCAGGGCGAAAACCGCGCCGCCTATTTCGTATTCTACGACAACGGCAAGGACATGGACCCGGCCGAGCAACGGCTGCGCAAGGTCCTCAAGCTCGATCCGACGCGACGCGAATTCAAGGTCGTCTTCGGGCTGACGCCAGATCATCCTGATGAAATAGCATTTTACACGCGTTCCTTAATACAGACCATGAACATGATTGCCGACAGCATCGAAGTGCCGGAAGACGATATCTCCAGTGGCCGCACACGGCCGACCGAAGCGCCTGACCCTAGCGACCAGGCGCTCCCCGCCTTGCATATCACCAGCCAGCGCCTGCCGCCCGTCAACGCGTTCGTCAGCGTCCGCTACCGCGATCGCTATTTCACGGTCGACGATCGCGACCTCGCCTCGAAGCGGATGTTCTCGATGCTCCAGCTCCTGGCCACGATATCGGATCGCGGCCGCAATGACGCCAGCCCGATCATCACCATCCCCAGCGGCTGATCCTGAGGCCGCAAGACCTACAGCTAGGCCCCCCTCATCCCCGAGGCTGCCGGCACCGACACAGGAAGACAGCACCTCGATCCGCGCATCGTCATTGGACTGACGGAAAAAGCGGACTGACGGAAAAAGCCGATGTCATCGCAGGCCCAGTTGATCGGGGCCGCGACCGCAAGACAGTTGCCGGGGCCCCGTCAGAAGGCCCTAAGGTCGATCGCCGGATTGGCTGTCATCGTCATAATAGCTGGCATCCCCTGCAAGAGGGTGCGTTGGCCGGGGCTTGACCACGAGGCGTGTCAGGTGCCGCTGCCCGTCGGTCACGGCCTGGTTGTGAATCGGCACTTCCCCCGGTCCGTCTAAATGGCTATCCGCAAGGGACAAATCGCGCTGCTGGATATGACCATGAAGCCTGTCGACGAAGCCAAGATCGGTGTTGCCTGCATCCAGATGGAGCCGGTCTTCGGCGAGGTGGAGATAAATGTCCGCCGGTCGATCGCTCTGATGACGCAGGCGGCCCAGAAAGGCGCCAACCTCGTCGTCCTGCCCGAGCTCTGCAACACGGGATATGTCTTTCAAACCCGTGAGGAAGCGCACGCTTTGGCGGAGAGCCTGGACGATGGCATGACCGTCAAGGCTTGGCAGGCGGCCGCACGCGAGTTGAACCTTTATCTCGTGGCCGGCATCACCGAGCGCGACGGCGCGAAACTTTATAATTCCGCGATCATCCTCGGGCCGGATGGTCCGGTCGGCCGCTATCGCAAGAACCATCTCTGGGCCGACGAGGCGCTCTATTTCGAGCGTGGTAATCTGGGTTTCCCCGTCTTTGACCTGCCCTTTGGCAAGCTCGGCTGCCTCATCTGCTACGATGGCTGGTTTCCCGAGGCCTATCGCCTCCTGGCCCTCCAAGGCGCCGAGATCGTCTGCGTGCCGACCAACTGGGTGCCCGTTCCCGGCGGTCAGCCCGATGACAAGGCGATTGCCAATGTTTTGACCATGGCCGCCGCGCACTGCAATTCGATTTTCGTCGCCGCCGCCGACCGCGTCGGTACAGAGCGTGGACAGCCTTTCATCGGCCGCAGCCTGATTGCCGCGCAGACGGGCTGGGCGGTGGCCGGCCCTGCCAGCGCGCGCGAGGAAGAGATCATCACAGCCGAAATCAATCTCGCGGCCGCGCGGCGAGGCCGTAACTGGAACGCGTTCAATCAGGTGCTGCGTGATCGAAGGCGCGACCTCTATGACGAGATGCTGGGGGCAGAGGCGGCCAGCCGCTGGTATTGAGAACCGCCGCGCGCGAAGCCACCCGCGCTCGATCGCCGATGCCCACCCGGTCCTGCCGTGCGGGCATCGCTTGTCCTATCCTTGATCAGAAAGCTGTTTGATCGCGGCCTCGGCCATCCGTCAGCGCGGCGGCGTGAGGACCGGCACGACCGTCAAGGTCGGTGGGAAGAGAAGGCGAATGCCACTGGCCAGACGGATGAAGTCGAGATCTGAGTGACACTCACCGTTGGCGGTCGTCAACGAATCGATCTTGCCGCGCGCGACGACAGCATCCGGCGTATGGATCTCGACCCTCGATATTGTATCCGCTGCCATGAAGACTATATCGTTGGCAGAATCGGGGATCAGATCGTCGATATTAAGCTTAAGATTATTGGACGGTGCTATAGTATCGACGTCACGCGGCAGCAAACCTCGCATCTCTTCCTCTCGTTCGGCGGCGTTGATTGAGCTTGTTTGCTCAATTCCATGCAAAATTGGGGCAAGTACAATAATCAACTTAAAGGTTACAGATCGCCGATCCCAGCAACCTTGGATTGTATTTCATCGCACTGTGTAGGTTGGCAGCAACACTACCTCATTTTAACTCGCATGCCAGCACCAAATTCTTGCAGTGCCTGGGATTTGACCTTAATTTCTGCGTTAGCATCCCGCTCTTTCTGGACAACCGCCATGGTGCACGTTGCTGACGCCGCTTCTGTGTTCTCGATTGAACTCGACCCCAAAGTGATCGAGATTGGCGATAAGGCGGTGGCACTCGTTGCTGCTGGCCGCGTTCTTCTTTGCGATCGCGACGCTTGGCTTGAACGCGAGGCACATAAGGCTCTCGTCGCCGCGGCCGAGCAGCTCGTCCTCGTCGTTCCCCTCGAGGTGCGGGACTGCCTCTAGACCATCAAACGACTCAAACTTGGCGATCTTGACGCTACCGCCCGTCCTTGCGGTGGCGATCCAGGCCAGGCGCGTAACGACCAATCCCTGTATAGGGACCAGGTGGAACCGTTCGGTCCAGCACCGTTGGTTGCGTTGCCATGCCGCACGAAGGCTTGGCAACTCGACAACCGCCGGCCCTCAAGGAATAAAGACCGCGATCCGACAAGCCTGGATGGTCAGCCGATGGCAACCGCTAGGCCAACGGAACCTGCGCTCCTGATCGGCAAGTGATTGATGCAGGCAAGCCGATGGGCCTTGACGCCTCTCGCGTTAAAGACCCGACTATCGTTGCCGCAGGACCGGAAGCCGCAGTCGTTGCGGCACGCATAGGTAAAGCGCAGGGCGATCCTGGCTTCAGCTGGCGGTTCATACATAGTTCTCTGACAAGGCAATACTTCGGCTCACGCGTCCATTTATTGCGCCCGACGCAATCTGGCTTAGGCCATCGACACTCGGACGGGATCGCGACTGCTCCAGCCATCCTCGGCGAGACGTACCTTTCGCACCGCAATGGCGCGATCGAAGGGCGGCCCGAGACTGTCGCCATGGTCACACTCTCAAGCCGTGGCGGTTGAGGAGAAGCCACGATCTTGCCTTCCCTGACGAGAGGCAAACGCCTACCGGGCTCAAACCGACGTTCGCATAAGGCCCCTGCGATCGGACCGGTGGACGCGGCAAGGCGGCGACCGATAACGATGCCACCCGTTGTCCGCCTGATCGCCCCGTACGTATCTTGAACGGATGGTAAGGCCTCCAATATTCTTTGAATGATTCTAAAAAATGAGTTCCTGACTTGCGTAGCCCTACCGAGTTGAACGAACGCGAATGGCTGGCGTTGGCGATCCATGGCGAGGCCGAGGATGCGTACGTCTGTGCGGATTTCGCGCGCCATCTCGAGCCGTCGCCGGAGGCGGAGCGGCTATTGGAAATCGCGGCCGCTGCCCGCCGCCAGCACGACCGCCTCCTGGATCTCTACACCCAGCGATTCGGCACGCATGTCCCCTATATGCGGCGTCAGGACGTCAAGGGCCTCTTCGTTCACCCGCCGGTCGGCGAGACCTGCGCCAAAGGCCGTCGGGTGATCGAAGAAGAAGTGGGGCGGATGACACAAGCGGCCGCCAGTCTCTATGCTGGGCTCGCCGCCAGGACGACGGACACGCCGACAAGCCGGCTTTTCGACGAGCTTGCAAAGGAAGAGCGCGCCAGCACGCCGACGCCGGAGGATGCCGAGGCCGCGCGCAAGCGGATGATCCTGCAGATCGTTCAGCCCGGGCTGGTCGGCCTCATGGATGGGTCGGTCTCAACATTGGCCCCCGTCTTTGCCGCCGCCTTTTCCACTCGCGATCCCTGGAACGCCTTCCTCGTCGGCCTAGCCGCATCATTGGGGGCCGGCATCTCCATGGGCTTTGCGGAAGCACTGGCCGATGATGGCAAGCTGTCAGGCCGGGGCGCGCCAATTTTGCGTGGCCTAGTTTGTGGTTTGATGACTGTGGCGGGCGGCATCGGCCACACCCTTCCCTACCTCATCAAGGATTTCGTCACCGCGACGGTCGTGGCCGGCATCGTCGTCGTCATCGAACTGTTGACGATCGCCTGGATCCAGTGGCGCTTCATGCAAACGCCACCCGTCTCGGCCGCCGCCAAGGTCATGCTGGGCGGTGGCCTCGTGCTGGCGACAGGCATCCTGATCGGCAGCGGCTGAGCGAATGGCCGCCGGCCAGGCAGGCGGTTTCCTGCGGTCAGGAGCCCGGCGAGATAGGGCTTGTCCGCCTCACCGGCCCCCGGCAAAGCGATCAGTGGCATCCAGGAGTGCGGCCTGGATGCCCGGCTCGTTGAAGGCATGGCCGGCGTCGGGCACCAGGACGAACTCGGCATCCGGCCAGGCCTTGTGCAGGTCCCAGGCGGTGCGAACCGGCGTTGCCAGGTCGTAGCGGCCCTGGACGATGACGCCGGGAATGCCTCTCAGGCGGTGCGCGTCGGCGATGAGCTGGCCTTCGCGCAAAAAGCCCGCATGAACGAAATAGTGATTCTCGATGCGGGCGAAGGCCAGGGCAAAATCGTCGGCACCGAAATGGTCTGCCAGGGCCATGTCGGGCAAGAGGCGGATGGTCCGGCCTTCCCACAGCGACCAGGCCCTGGCCGCCTCCAGGCGCTGCGCCGGATCAGCGCTGACAAGACGGCGACGATAGGCGGCCATGAGATCTTGCCGCTCGTTCTCGGGAATGGGGGCCAGGAACTCCTCCCAGAGATCGGGAAAGAGCCAGGATGCACCTTCTTGATAATACCAGCGCAATTCAGCGGCGCGGACGGTAAAGATGCCACGCAGGATGAGACCGCTCACCCGGGCCGGGTGCGTCTCCGCATAGGCCAGGGCCAACGTGCTGCCCCAGGAACCGCCAAAGACGAGCCATCGCTCGACGTCCAGGCGCTGGCGCAGGCTTTCGATGTCCTGCACCAGATGGGCGGTCGTATTGTTCTCGAGCGAGGCGTGGGGCTTTGAGCGACCGCAGCCCCGCTGATCGAAGAGCAGCACGCGGTAGCGATCCGGATCGAACAGGCGCCGATGCTCGGGACTGCAACCGCCGCCGGGGCCGCCATGCAGGAAGACGGCCGGCTGGCCCCGGGGATTGCCGCACAACTCGAAATAGACGCGATGACCGTCGTCGGTGTTAAGAAAACCTTGGTCATAGGGCTCGATGGCGGGATGGAGCGGGCGCATCGGCATCTCCAGGCGGCGGGTTCGCGGCCAGAGTTAGGAGGCTTGCCAGAGACGCGTCAATGCGCCGGCACGGCCGGTCACCGGATCGCTCGCCGGTACGGGCAGGCCATCGATGCATGCCAGCATGGCGGCATCCGCCGGGCCACGGTGAAGATCGGCCCGCTGGCCCGGCGGATAGGCTCCCATGACGAGCAGGTCGCCCGCGTCGCTGAGCCGGCGATGGCCGGTTCCCGCCGGCAGGATGGCGACGTCGCCGGCGCCGATCTCCACCTCCTGGCCGAGCGGGCCGCCCAGCATGAGCCGGGCCTTGCCACCGGCGAAGCCCAAGGTCTCGTGCGCGGTGGCATGATAATGGTGGAACGGATAGACGCCGTTGCGCCAGGCGGGTGGCCAGCCATGCCGGGCAAAGAGCGCCTCGAAGGCCGAAGCCGGATCCTGCGTGTCCGCCGGCAGGACGCGCCGATAAAGGAGGATGGGCAGCCTTGGATTGTTCGGGACCCAGTCCCGCCGCTGTAATCTCAGTATCTCTGGCTGGCCGGGCGCCTGAAGCGGCATGGAGGTCTCCCCGATGGGCTGGAGGGCCAGGGTAGGTGGCGCGCACGGCAAGGTCATTGCATGGGAGAGACTGGATCATCCTTTAGCCAAGGATCTGCCCCCGATGCAGTTCAATCATATCGCCAACCGCCTGGACGAAAGGCATTTCGACACCATCGTCGAGCTCTTCAAGGCCAGGCTGGGCTTTGTACAGTTGCGCCGGACGGAGCGGGCGATCTGGTTGCGCCAACCGCAGACCAATATCGACCTGCAGTTCAGCATGAGCCGCGAGGCCAAGCGTGACGGCGATAAGTTGCGCTCGCAGATCGCCTTCCTGAGCGAAACTCCCAAGGCTGACCTCGAGGAACTGGTCCCTTGGCTGGCGGAGAAGGGGCTAGAAGCCTCGGTCGGCGCCTATTCCACCACCGAGTTCTATCTGGACGTGCCGGCGGCCTTCGTCGATTTCGTCATCGAGGCGATGCGCCCCGAGCTTGCGGTCTATGACGTCGAGGTGTGACGATCGTTAGGGATCGCCGCCGCACGGAAAAGAATGATCTTTCGAGCACGCGTCGGATCGGCCAGAACCGGACGCGCCAGGCCGAAGCGGCCCAACGCCAAGAGCACGGCCCCGGCAGCCTTGGGCGAGAGGGCATGGCGAAGAAGCCAGGGATTGACCCTGGCATCAAAGCCTCTTGCCACGAGATCGACGGCAACATCTTCGATCGCCGCGACGGCGAAGTCTCGGGGCGGCAGGCCCGATTGCTTCACGCAGGCAAGACAGGCGAACAGGATGTCGGCCACGCTCTCGACACGGCCCCCGGCGAAGGGGGCCCCTAAGGCGTTCGCCTCAGGCGACGACGACATTATAGCGCGTGTTGCGCGGATAGGCGCTGCCCTGGAGACGGGCCGCCGGCGGCCGGCCCATGAGGGGTGCCGCCCAGGCCGCGAAACGGTGCTGCAATGTCGGGTCGGGCTCGGTGCCAGACGTGCCCGTCAGTCGTTCCAGCCAGAAGGCTGGCGCTCCCGCCTGGCCCTGTCCGCGCGCCCAGAGTCGGCAGGCCGTCTGCGTCGGGGCTACGGGCTGGAGGATGAGGAGAGCCTCGCCGTCCAGCCCCCGCAGGTACACAAGGTTGGGAAACATCCAATGTCGCAGTAGGCCGCCCAGGCGGGGGGGCACCTCGTGCCAGGCCAGGGCCAGCATCGTCTGTGCCATCGCCCCGCCGTCCCGCCAGTCCGACAGGCCGTCGGGCAAGTGGAATTCCAAAGGTGCCCCGCTGGCGTGGACGAAGATCAGTCCTGCCTCTTCCCGTACGGCGAGCGGGGCCAACAATTCCGGCCTGGCGCCGCGAAAGGCCAGGCGCTCGGGTGCCTCCTCGTCCGGCAAAGGAGCCGGCAGCGGGCCGCGATCCAGGCTATAGCCGCAGGAGGTGAAGCCGCAGCGGATCTTGCGCCCGCTCCGGCATTGGATCGGCACCATGACACAACCGCCATGCTGTGCCCGGTTCAGCCGCGCGGCGAGGCCGCCCCTCGCCAGGCGCTCGACATGGATGCCGAGGCTGCCCAGCGTGTAGGGCAGGATGTCGCCCTCGGCCGGGATCTGCGCGCCAAGGCCGATGCAGGTCCAGACGAAGGGCCAGAGCCGCTCCTCCTCGAGGAGCGTGGTCGAGGCCTCGGGCGCGTTCAAGGCCGCAGGGCCGCCGGGTCGTAGTCGGCGCGGCCGCGCGGCTTGATCGCCTCGGGCGGCGGCGGCGGCAGGGGACCATCCTGCATGAAGCGGTCGAGGACGTTCTTGGTCAGCCGGGAGATATTGTTCCGGCCCTCGTTCCAGGGCAGTGAGCCGCAATAGGCGATCGAGCTGAAGGCAAAGCAGGCCCCGCCATTGGGCGTCTCATGGAAGGCGAGGTCGGCGCGCACGCGGGGATGCTGTGTGCCGTCGATGCCGGGCTGGCTCAGGCCGTAATATTCCATGACCAGCAGATAGGCCTCGGTGTGCCGGCCGGCGGACGTGGCCACGCCCAGCGTGTGGGGCGGCGAGCCCAGCATGGTATCGATGATGTCGACCTCGAGGCCGGCGGCACCGCCGCCGCAAAGGCCGAAATTGCCCAGCTTTTCCTCATAGCCGATGCCCTCGAAGGCCCAGGCGATGCGCGGATCGAGGCTGTCGGGCGTGCGGGTGAAATAGGTCGAGACATCGAAGCCCTGCGCCGCCATGCCCGCGCCGGCCACGGCGTGCAGGTTGCGCCCGCGAAAGCGCCACATGCCGCCAAGCTCGCCCGTGCTCTGATGATAATATTCGCCCGGGCCGGCCTGCCAGCCGCGAATGCCGGATTCGCAGCGCCTGAGCTCGGTGACGACGCCGCGCCCCAGATGGTCGTAGCCCGGATGATAGGTCTGCACCCAGTACCAGCCATCGCCGCCCAGATACATGAGCCGGCCGCCGCGCTGCGTGTAATCGTGCAAGGCATCGATCTGCGGCCCGGAATTATGCTCGGGATGCGAGCCCGTCAGGACGACATTATAGCGGGAGAGGCGACTCAGCCCCTCATAGGTAAGGTCCTCGTCGGTGAAGACCTCATAGTCATAGCCCATGACGTCCAGCCAGTAGATCAGATGCAGATCGGCCGGATACTGCCAGGGTGCCTGGGCGATGAAGCTGTCATATTTGGGGCGCATCGAGAGGATGGGCCGAAGGCGCGTCGAGAAATGGTTGCCGCTGCCATCCGTGTGCACGTCATATTGCGAGGCGCCATATTCGCGGTGCTCGGCAAGGAACAGGTTCTGATCCTGCATGATCGGCACGCGAAAGGAGAGCAATTCCGCGCCGGCACCATTCGTCGCCATGTGCTCGTTGGCATAGGCCATGTAGCTGATCGTCGGGATCATGACGCCGATCTTCTTGGCGGGCGAGCCCAGCCTGGCCACCACCCAAAAGGGCACGTAATCCTCATCGCCCTCGCTGGTGGTCAGCTTCAAGGCGTAGGAGCGGCTCTCCTGCGTGGCTGGTACCTCCCAGAAAAGACTCTCCTCCCAGCGGGCATCGTCCAGGTCATCGTCATGGAAGTGGATGGCGCCATACTCATCCCTGGCGTGCTTCCAGTCGAAATTCTCGCCTTGCCAGTTATGCCCGGTGACCGCCCGGAGCGGGCAGTTGACCAGGGTGGCGTCGAGCTTGAACGGTCCGGCATCCGTGGCGGTCAGGGTGGGGATGCCGATGCTGAAATCCCAGGCCGCCACGAGGTCGGCGGCCAGCGCCGGCGTCGGGCCCGCATGGGTGCGCTCTGTGAGGCCGCGCGCGGCACCCGCCTTCAAGAACTCGATCTCAAGCCTGGAGAGCGCGCGGCTGGCGAGACGCGGCCCGTCGATCTTGCCGTTATAATGCCCGATCGTCACATGGCCCGAGGGATGCTGCCGGTTGCCGGGCGCCGCGGCGCCGGCGAAGGCGGCCAGGAGCAAAGGTGCCGTCGTCTTTCCTGCCCCCAGAGGAAAATGGGCCTCGACCGGCGCTGGAGGCGGGTCCAGCGCATAGACGATCTGCGGCTCGTGATGGAGGACGGCCTTGCCGGTCGCCGCATCGTAACTCGCCGCCACGAAATGCCAGGCATGGTCGCGCAAGGGATAGGAGGAGCGCAGGCTCTGCGTACCGACGCGCAGCTCGACATGGCCGTGAGCGTCCAAGAACAGGCCGTACCCCTGCCCTTCGCTCCATTTGGTGAGGATTCCCTGCGGGCCGTGGCGCCAGTAATGCGGGTCGGTCCTGGGCGTGGTCGGCCAGATCCAGCATTGCAGCGTGAAGCTCGCGGGGGCAAGGAGCGGATTGTCGGGCACGAAGCCGTAGGAACCGCTGGCGATGGTCTGCCGCCGACCTGGATAGACGCCCTCGGCCGTCGAGGGTACGGGCCGCTCGATGAACCCCGGACCGCGGGGATTGGTATCGCCCAGCACCATCTCGACGATCTCCGCGCGAAACGCGGAAGGGCCGTCGCAATTGACATAGAAGCGTATCAGCTCGCCCGGATGGACGCTGAACTTGTCGGCATAGCCAGTAAGGCGCATTCGATTCCTCTTTGCGACGACGTCGCACCGGGGCTGGCCCGGCGGCAGCGGGCCCGATGATGACGCAAGAAGCCGGCCCTAGAGCCAGTTGTGGCGGCCGCGTTTCCAGCCTTCGTCGAAATGTTCCGGCATGCCGTCCTCCGCCGCCATCTCGTCCAGGCGGCGAAGGAAGATGGCGTGCTGGACCTCCTGCTCGTCGGTAAAGACGCACTCGTCGACGAAGCGGGGCGGCACGCCCGGGACGCCCGAGAGCCGCGCGATGCGCCACTCGGCGTCTACCTTGGTGCAGACGGCCACGAGCTTGCCCCGGGTCGGCTGGCCGCGCATGCGCTGGAGCACCGCCCGGAGAAGCGGGTCCTCGGTGATGCCCCCTGACAGCGACGTCGTGTCGCCCGGTGAGCCGCAGCGCAGGATGGCGCAGCCGGCTACCCCCTTCATAGAGCGGATGCAGCGCTCATGTTCGTCGATCAGTCTCTGCCGCTCGGGAGTGCCCGGACCGGGGATGGTGATCATGTCCGACCTTGGCTGATCTAAGGAATGGCGGCCGTCCTGGCCGCGCTCGGGACCAGGGAACGCAAGTTTTATTCCAAAGCCGGGCCGCCCTGCCCCCGCGTGACTGAAAAATCGACCGAATCACTGCTGTTTGACCTTGGTCAATGCCGGGGAGGAAAAACAGTTCATATTGTCATGCAGACAAGCAGGAGTCCGGCGATGACGAAGACCATGAAAGCCGCGGTCGTGCGCGAGTTCGGCAAACCGCTCGTGATCGAAAATGTACCCGTGCCGGTGCCCGGGCCGGGTGAGGTGCTCGTCAAGACGGTCGCCTGCGGCGTCTGCCACACGGACCTGCATGCGGCCGACGGCGACTGGCCGGTCAAGCCGACACTGCCCTTCATTCCCGGCCACGAGGCAGCCGGCATCGTCGTGGCCGTGGGTCCGGGGGTCACTGAGGTGAAGGAAGGCGACAATGTCGGCGTCGCCTGGCTGCACGATGCCTGCCTGCGCTGCGAGTATTGCGAGACCGGCTGGGAAACGCTTTGCGAGCACCAGCATAATTCGGGCTACAGCGTGAATGGCGGTTTTGCCGAATATGTGATCGGCGCTGCTCCCTTCGTCGGCAAGCTGCCGAAGAAAGTCGATTTCGCCGCAATCGCCCCCATCCTTTGCGCCGGCGTCACGACCTATAAGGGTCTGAAGGAGACCGAGGTCCGGCCGGGCGAGTGGGTGGCGATCTCCGGCGTGGGTGGCCTGGGCCAGGTCGCCATCCAATATGCCAAGGCCATGGGGCTGCACGTCGTTGCCCTCGATATTGCCGAGGACAAGCTGGCCCTGGCAAAGGAGACCGGTGCTGATGCCGTCGTGAATGCCCGCTCCGCCGATGCCGTGGCGGCGGTGCTCGAGGCAACAGGCGGGGGTGCCCATGGCGTGCTCGTCACCGCCGTCTCGCCGCCGGCCTTCAGCCAGGCCCTGGGCTTCGTCCGTCGGCGGGGCACGGTGGCACTGGTCGGCCTGCCGCCCGGCCAGTTCCCCACTCCCATTTTCGACGTGGTGCTAAAGCGCATCACCGTGCGCGGCTCGATCGTCGGCACCAGGCGCGATCTGGCCGAGGCCCTGGCATTCGCCGCCGAGGGCAAGGTGAAGTCGACCATCAAGAGGGCCCCGCTTGAGAAGATCAACGAGATCTTCACCGACCTTCGCGCCGGCAAGGTCGAGGGACGCATGGTGCTCGATTTCGCCTAAGGCCGGCCAGACCGGGGCAGTGCCCTCGGCCTCGAGCGACACCCGGCGCCAGCTTGCGGCCATGCGGCCATGCACGAGAGGCCGGCTTCTCCCCTACAGATCTCGCCGCTAGTCTTCCCTCCGGGCCGCCGCGACGGCGGCCCGGAGGGAAGACTAGCGGGAGACGCGGGCCAGATGGTGAACGAGGCAAACGTTCGAGCCGGCCAGTGCCATTGCGGCGCGGTGCGCTTCGAGGTGACGCTCAGCGACGGCTTCAACACGATCCGCCGCTGCACCTGCTCCTATTGCCGGATGCGTGGCGCCGTCGTCGCCATGGCGGCCATGGGGGGCGTCAAGGTCCTGCGGGGCGAGGACATGCTGACGACCTATCGCTTCCATAGCCGGTCGGTGCAGCATTTCTTCTGTTCCCGCTGCGGCATATATACCCATCATCAGCGCCGCTCCGACCAGAATCTCTACGCGGTCAACGTGGCCTGCCTGGAAGGGGTCAGCCCGTTCGACTTCGCCGAAGTGCCGGTCATGGATGGCATCAATCATACCAACGATACGGGCAAGCCGACGCGCCGGGCAGGCACGCTCCGCTTCATCCCGGCCGACTGACGATCGCCGCCCGCTTGGGCGGCCCGCCCTCGTGAACGTCGGACATGGGCGATGTCGTCGAGGTCGAGGACAGAGATGCCTACACGCCACCACCGGACCGCGTGAGTAAGACGACAGCGCTGCTGGCTCGCGCCGCATTGCCCGGCAGGAAGCCCTGCGGCGCCACGCAACAGTCTATCAACCCAAGATGAATAACTATGCCCGCGGATGTCCCGGCAAGAAGCGTTTCTCACGCCACGTCGGCGCGGGCCGCGAGGCCGGGATGCTCCGCGCCGAAATTCCGCGGTCTGGCGATGACGAGGCCATCCTCCGCCTCAACCGCCATAAGATGAATCTCTCCTAAGCTTCATTCAACCTAAGATGCTCGTTTGCAGTTGGCGTCAAGATCGCTTTATCGCCGCCGGTTGCTTGGCCCGATTTGAGCTCAATTGCTTGCCTTATCTGGGATCGGCGCCGTTCGGAATGCCGCGATACCTCCCATAGGCGGAAAGTTTTTTGCAACCCTTAGGCAAAACGCTAGACAACTTAAGGGTTAACCAATATCGTTCATTCTATCCTCTAGATTGGATGGCGGACGGAATGTTCCAGTTGATTTCGGCGATGTTCGCCCGGCTGTTCGCGTCAATCGACGACGAAGATCAAAGGCTCATGGACGCGCTCGGCGCCAAGGTCCAAGTCGTCTTTCTGGACTAGACAAATGATCAACCTTACGTTGCGGAGCGTCGAGCCAGAATCGCAGCAAGCCGTCAAAGGCATCCCTGTCTGGCTAGGACTTGGCGGCGCTTTTGCCGCTTCCGCCGTGCTCTGGACGGTAGGCTGGCTGTCGCTGGCATCACTGGCAGCAAAATAAAGCCGGGCCGCCGCCTTCTACATTCGACCTCATCGCACCATGTGGCGGGAGGCAGAAGCTGACTTCTCCCAGCTTCGATGGCTGAGCCACAAGCTCGCCGCTTGGAACCCTGAAATCCATGGCCGCTGGAACCGCGCCAAGCGGACTCGAGCACACCTTGGCGGCGACCTGCCTGAGAGCGCCCCGCGCCGAACGCCCGACCCTGAAGAACCATCAGGCCCAAGATCGCAGGTTTATCATCGCCCCGCGTCGACGCACCCCGATCCACGGTTAGCGCTCTGACCGCTCTCGTCGGACACACGCCGGAACCCATCAGGCGACGCGCCCCTCTCCCGCGCAGATCGAAGCGGCGTGGCCCGCAAACAGGCCACGGCCTTTTCACTTGCATCAGCCGCGCAAATTGCGTAGATCGGCCCACATAAAACGTTTCAAGAGCACGCTCAGCGTGCGATCATGGGAAGCTATCGTGCCGGCAAAGCGCGGCCCTTCACGCCCGACGGTTCTGGATGTCGCACGCTTGGCGGGCGTCTCGCCGGCCACCGTGTCGAACGTCCTGACCGGGCGGCGCGTCCGCGCTGAGTCCGCGCAGCGGGTCAAGGAAGCGGCATCCAGTCTGGGATACGCCGTCGACAGGGCCGCATCGCAGCTCAGAAGCGGCCGCGCGCGGGTGGTGGCCATGCTGGTGCCGAGCCTGGAAAATCCGTTCTTCACCTCAATCGTCGCGGCGGTCGAGCGGCGACTTCGGACGGATGATCACGATCTTGTCGTCGCCAGTGCGGCGGACGATGTGGCAACCGAACACAGCCGGCTGCAAGCCCTGCTCTCCTGGCGGCCGGCTGGCATGATCGTCATCCCCTGCACCGACGACTTTGCCGGCGCCAGCCTACTGGCGGCGGCGGGAACACCTTATGTCGTCCTTGACCGTGTGGGCGGTGCGCACAGCGCCGATACGGTCGCTGTAGACAATGTAACAGCAGGACTCGAGGCGGCCCGTCACCTGATCGACCTTGGCCATCGACGTCTCTTGATCGTCGCATCGGCCAGAACACTCAGCAACATCAAGCTGCGCTGCAAGGGCATCGTCGAGGCCTGTGCGGCGGCCGGCCTGGAAGAGCCCGCCTTGATCGAGGTCGGCTTCGATCTCGAGAGCGCAGTCGACCGTCTGCAGACCTGGCTCAGCACGCATGAGCGGCCAAGCGGGATCATCGCCCTTACCAACTTTGCCACTTTGGGCGCCCTTGCCAGTCTCGCGCGTTTTTCCGTCAGCATCCCGGGCGAAGTCTCGCTGGTGGGGTTCGACGATTATGCCTGGATGCGGGCGGCAGCACCCTCCATCACCGCGATCCGGCAGCCCGTCGAAGCCATGGCGGAGCTGGTCTGGGATCGCCTGCGCGCGCGGATCGATGGTGATAGCAGCCCGGTCGTCCAGGCAATGCTGCCGGTCTCGCTGGTCATCCGCGCGTCGACGGCCAGATGCCAGACGGGTGATCCGGCCGCCGGGCTACCGGGCCAGGGTCTGCGCCGGCCATCGCGTACGGGCGGGAGGCAGCGGGAGCAGGGAACCGGGAGAGGCGCCAAGGCATGAGCACAAATCGCCGGAGATCTTGCGAAGTCTTCGACGCGATGATAAAGTAAATAAATAATAATATATTCATCATCAAAGCAATAAAAGATGGTGAATTAAAAAATACGCGATCAAATCAGGGAGATGTGATCCATGTCAATGAATAGACGCAGTCTTTTGCTGACCGCCGGCATCGGAACGTTGGCGCTGACCAAGGGCGCCGCTTTGGCACAGGCAACTGAGGTGCCGCAAATAGCGATCGTCGCCAAGATCGGCGGCATCCCCTGGTTCAACGCGATGGATGCTGGGATCAAGAAGCAGGCGGAGGCCCTGAAGGTCGATGCCTGGATGGTCGGGCCGACCCAGGCGGATGCCGCTCAGCAGGTCCGCGCCGTGGAAGACCTGATCGCGCGTAAGGTGAACGTCATCGGCGTGGTGCCGAACGACGCCGCGGCCCTGGAGCCGGTCCTGGCCCGCGCCAAGGCGGCGGGCATCAAGGTCCTCACCCACGAGAGCCCGGACCAGAAGGCGAATGACTGGGATCTCGAGCTGACGACGGTCGCGGCCTATGGCGAGGCGCATATGGACCTGCTCGCCAAGGAGATGGGCGAGGAGGGCAAGTATATCGTCTATGTGGGGTCGCTCACAGTGCCGCTGCACAATGCCTGGGCCGATGCCGCCATCAGCTACCAAAAGACGAAATATCCCAAGATGGAGATGTTGGGCGACCGGTTCGGCGTGGCCGAGAGCCTGGACGACTCCTTCCGCACGACGCAAGACCAGCTTCGCGCCCACCCTGACATCAAGGGCATCTTGACCTTCGGCTCGCAAGGTCCGATCGGCGCCGGCAAAGCGCTGGACGATCGCGGCAAGGCGAAGTCCGTGGCACTCGTTGGCGGCTACTCGCCCGGTCAGGGGCAAAAATACGTCAAGCAGGGCATCATCAGGGGCGGGTTTATCTGGAATCCGATGACCGCTGGCGAATGCCTGGTCCAGGTGGCCAAGATGCTGGCGGAGGGCAAGGAGCCTGCCGACGGCATGGAACTGGTCGAGGTCGGTGCGGTCAAAGTCGACAAGGCCAAGCGGCTGATCCAGGCACAAAAGCTGGAATCGCTGGACAAGGCCAACATCGACCGGCTCGTAGCGCTCGGCCTCTGACGATGCCGGCGGCATCGACGCCCTATCTCCGCCTGGCCGGCATCAGCAAGAGCTTTGGCGGCGTCAAGGCGCTCTCGGACATCGACTGGGACGTACGCCCAGGCGAGATCCATTGCCTCGTGGGCGAGAATGGGTGCGGCAAGTCGACCTTGATCAAGACTGTGGCGGGAGTGCATGCCCCCGACCCGGGCGGCGTCGTCCTGATCGACGGCGAACCCGTCCTGCCCCTCAATCCCGCCAAGGCAAGAGCACTGGGTGTGCAGGTCATCTTTCAGGACCTGGCCCTCTTTCCCAACCTGTCGGTCGCCGAGAACATTGCGATCGAGCGACATCTTAACCGGCCGGCGGTGCCGGTCAGTCAAGCCCGCATGCGCGCATTGGCGCTAGCCACCTTGCAGCGGCTGGATTTTCCGCTTGATCCAGATAAGGCGCTTTCCGAGCTTTCGGTCTCCGAGCGCCAGATCGTCGCCATCTGCCGGGGTCTGGCCGCCAAGGCCCGGCTTATCTTCATGGACGAGCCCACGGCCTCCCTGACCCGCGCCGAGGTCCGTCGTCTCCTCTCGATCGTGCAAAAGCTGAAGGCGGACGGCATCGCCGTCGTCTTCGTCTCGCATCGCCTGGAGGAAGTGGTCGAGATCGCCGAGCGCGTTACCGTCTTTCGCGATGGCCGCAAGGTTGGCACCTGGCCGGCGGCCGAGGTCGACCAGGCCAGGATCATCAGCCTGATGACGGGCATGGACATTTTCCATGGCGTCGTGGCGCGCGACATGACGAAGGCGCCACCGCTGCTCGAGGTGGAGGGCCTCTCGCGGGCCGGCGAGTATCGCGACATCAACCTGACGATCCGCGCGGGCGAGGTCGTGGGCCTGACGGGTCTCCTGGGTGCCGGTCGGACCGAGCTCGCCCTCTCGCTTTTTGGCATGACGCGGCCGGATAGCGGGCGCATCAAGCTGGACGGCCAGGTGTTGAACCTCACCTCCAACCGGGCAGCGCTCAAGGCCGGCATCGCCTATGTCTCCGAGGACCGGCTGAGCCTGGGTCTCGTGCTGCGCCAGTCGATCGCCGCCAACGCCGTCCTGGCTGTCATCGACCGGATGAAGAATGGCCTGGGCCTGGTCGGGGAAGGCCGGCGACGCGCCTTGGCCGACGATTGGGTCAAGCGGCTGGCGATCAAGATCCCCGGGCTGGACAAGCCCGTCCAGACCCTCTCAGGCGGCAATCAGCAGCGCGTCGTCCTGGCCAAGTGGCTGGCCGCGAAGCCCCGATTATTGATCCTGGATAGCCCCACTGTCGGCGTCGACATCAAGAATAAGAAAGGCATCTACGACATCGTGGCCGCCCTCGCCAGGGAAGGTGTCGGGATCTTGCTGATCTCGGACGAGGTCATCGAGACCTTCGCCACCTGCGATCGGGTGCTCCACATGCGCCAGGGACGGATCGTCGGCGAGGCCGTGCCGGGTCAGGTGTCGGAGCAGGCCCTGGAGGCCGAGATCTATGCATGAACAATCGACCTTTCTGAGCCGGCTGCAGCGCCGACCGGAGGCCTGGCTGCTTGCCGTCATCCTCCTGGCCGGGCTGGCGCTCAGCCTTGCCAGCCCTACCTTCCTGACGTTGCCCAATATTGTCGATCTCTTGGAGAGCTATGCCGTCCAGGCGATCATGGCGCTTGGCCTCTTCGTCGTCCTGGTCTCGGGCGGCATCGACATCTCCTTTGCCGCCACCGCCTCGGTGGCCCAGTACGTGGCGGCCGCCATGGCCGCCTATGCGGGCCTGCCGCCGCTCGTCTGCATCGGTGCCGGCCTTCTGATCGGCGTGGCGCTGGGTCTCCTTAACGCCGCCCTCATCCACTATGTGCGCATCACCTCGATCATCGCCACGATAGCGACGATGAGCGTCTATTTCTCCTTCCTCATGTATGTCACCGGCGGCCGCTCGATCTACAACCTGCCCGACTGGTGGACGGACCGGATCACCTTCTACGAGACCGAGACCACCTCGGGCGATCTCGTCCGCATCACCCTGCCGATCGTGGCGCTTTTGGTGGCGGCATTGCTTACCTGGCTGCTCATGACGCGCAGCAAGGTCGGCCGCCAGCTCTACGCCATGGGCGGCAACCCGGAGGCCGCAAGGCGCATCGGCATCAACATCGCCGGCATGCAGTTCTTCGCCTACGGCTTCCTGGGCTTCATGTCGGCCGCCGCCGGCCTCCTCCAGGCGCACCGCGTCGGCGAGAGCGTGCCCAATGCGCTTTATGGCAACGAGCTCGCCGTCCTCTCGGCGGCGGTCCTGGGGGGCGCCAGCCTGACGGGCGGCATCGGCACCGTGCCGGGGGTGCTCCTGGGCATCGTTCTTCTGGCCATGCTGCAAAACGGCCTGAATCTCCTTGGCGTCTCGTCCTACTTTTTCCAGATCGTCATCGGCCTCGTCATCCTGATCTCGACCTCGATCACGGTCTTGAGTGCGAGACAGCGCCGTCGCCGTCGTCCCATCGGGGAGGCCCTCAATGTCTGAGCCCCTCCTGGGCGATGGCCCTGCCGCCGGTCACGGCCTGGGCTCCCTGACCGCGCGGCTCCAGGGCGGCCTGCCCATGAGCGAGATCGGCCTGCCCGTCCTGCTGCTGGCGCTGGTCCTGGGATTTGCCCTCTTCGTGCCGCAGTTCGCGACGCTCGGCACGTTCCAGTCCTTCATGTACCAGATCGCCATGCTGGGGCTGCTCTCGCTGGCCATGGTCGTGCCGCTCATCTCGGGCGGTCTCAACCTCGCGATCATCGCCACCGCCAATCAGTCGGCGCTGTTGATGGCCTGGCTGATGAAGGCGCTCCTGCCTGCCAGTGCCGGCGGCCCGACGCTCCTTCTCGTCATCCTGGCGGCCCTGGTCGCGGGCCTGCTCCTTTGCCTCCTGATCGGTTTCCTGACCGGCGCCCTCATCGCCTATACCGGCGTCCACCCGATCCTGGTGACCCTGGGGACCAAGTCGCTTATCGACGGGATCAGCATCTACCTCACCCGCGGCACCGTCATCTCGGGCATCCCGGACATCTTCGCCGCCACCGGCAACGCCACACTGTTGGGCATGCCCGTCGTCTTCCTCATCTTCATTCTGGCGGCCGTCGTCCTCGGCATCGTCCTCCAGGGCACGCCGTTCGGCCTCAAGGTGGCGATGATCGGCTCCAACATCGAGGCCACGCGCTACTCGGCGATCGACACGCGCCGCACGCTGGTTGGCGTCTATGTCACCTCGAGCGTCCTTTGCTTCGTTGCCTCCATCGTCATGCTGGCGGCCTTCAACTCCGCCAGTGCCGGCTATGCGCAATCCTATCTGCTGGTCACCATCCTGGCGGCCGTCCTGGGCGGCGTCGATCCGTTCGGCGGCTTTGGCAAGGTGGCCGGATTGATGGTGGCCCTGGCGATCCTCCAGGTGATCTCCTCGGGCTTCAATCAATTGGGCCTCTCCAACTATCTCACCGTCGCCATCTGGGGCCTCATCCTGATCGCCGTCGTCGCCGCGCAGACGATCCACCAGTCGGGCTGGCTGGTCCGCCGGCTGCGTTTCCGGGCCGCCCCTTCCCCCGCATCAAAACCATGAGCCATGCCATGACCGATCTCTACGCCCGCGCCTTGAGCGAGCTGCGAACCGTCTTCGAGCGCCTCGACGACAAGGCCGTCGACCATGGTGTCGAGCGCATCGCTGCCGCCCGCAAGGTCGTCGTCTATGGCGGCGGCCGCGAGGGGCTGCAGGTCAAGGGCCTGGCCATGCGCCTCTTCCACATGGGCCTCGATGTGGGCGTCGTCGGCGACATGACGGCACCCTATCTGGGCAAGGGCGATCTCTTCGTCGTCACCTGCGGCCCGGGCGAGATCTCGACCTCGGTGGCCCTCATGAACGTCGTCAAGGAAGCCGGCGCCGAGACGCTCGTCGTCACGGCGCAGCCCAGAGGCCGCGTACCCTCCATGGCTGATTCCGTCATCACCATCCCGGCCCAGACCATGGCCGACGACCAGGGCGACGCCGCGACCTCGGTTCTCCCCATGGGCTCGCTCTTCGAGGGCGCCCTCTTCATCCTCTTCGAGGTCATGATCCTGAAGCTCATGGAGCGCCTGGGCGTCACCGCCGAGGCCATGCGCGCCAACCACACCAATCTCGAATAACATGAGCCACGTCGCCGTTTTCGACATCGGCAAGACGAACGCCAAGCTCAGCGCCGTTGGTGCCGACGGCCAGCTCGCGCTGACGCTGGGCACCCCGAACCGGACCCGGCCGGGACCGCCCTACAGCCATCACGCGCTGGACGAGATGGAGGCCTGGCTCTGCCAAAGCCTGGCGGAGCTGCACCGGCGGCATCCGATCGAGGCGATCGTCCTCTCCGGCCATGGTTCGGGCGGCGTCCTGGTCGACGCGGACGGCCCGACCATGCCGATGATCGACTACGAGACGACGACTCCGCCCGATGTCGATGCCCGCTACCAGGAGCTCGTGGGCTCCTTCGTCGAGCGCGGCAGCTCGATCATGCTGGGCGCGGCCCATCTCGCCCGCCAACTGCTCTGGCTGGAGACCGGCTGGCCGGAGCAGGTGGCCGGTGCGCGCTACTTCCTGCCCTTGCCGCAATATTGGGCCTGGCGGCTCTCCGGCGTGGCTGCCACCGAGGTCACCAGCCTCGCCGCCCAGTCGCATCTCTGGAACGTCACCGAGCGCCGCTTTGCCAGCATCGTCGGCGCGTGCGGCTGGACGCGGCTGATGCCGCCCTTGACGCCGGCCTGGACGACGCTCGGCCCCCTGACCGAGGAAATGGCAACCCGCATCGGCCTGCCGCACCGGACCCGCGTCCTTTGCGGCATCCACGACAGTTCCGCCAATCTCTATCGCTACCAGGCAGCCGGCCTCGCCGACATGACGGTCGTCTCGACCGGCACCTGGCTCGTTGCCATCAATGACCGGCCGGACGTCACCGCCCTGGCCGAGCAGGCCGGCCTCTCCTGGAACAGCGACGTGCGAGGGCAGCCGCTGGCCGGCGTCCTGACCATGGCCGGCCGCGAATACGGGATCCTGACCGGCAACGCCCCGCCTGTCGCGCTCGAGCTCGGCGACGTCGCCGAGCTTGTCGCGGCCGGTACCATGGCGCTGCCCTCGTTCGGTGCGGATGACGGCTTTTTCCCCGGCAGCGCCGGCAAGGGCATGATCGCCGGTCCCGCGCCGACGACACCGGCCAGCCGCCAGGCGCTGGCCGTCCTGCACATGGCGCTCCTGACTGATACGGCGCTGAACCAGCTGCCGCCTACTGCCAAGATCATCCTGGATGGCAGCTTCGTGCGCGAGCCCCTCTTCCCGGCCCTGGTCGCTGCCCTGCGCCGGGAACCGGTTTTCGTCAGCGCCGACCGCTACGGCACCGCCACGGGGGCAGCGCTCCTGGCCAGCCATGCCGGCCGCGTGGCGCCAGCACCAATCACCCTAGCTCGCGCCGAGCCCGCCTCGATCGCCGGGCTCGACATCTATCACAAGACCTGGCGCGAACGCGTCGGAACAAGGAGTGGACGATGAGCGACACCATGCAGCTCAGGCAGGAGATGGTCGAAACCTGCCGTAAGATGAACGCGTCCGGCATCAACCAGGGCACGTCCGGCAACCTCTCGGTGCGCAACGCCGAAGGCTTCCTCATCACGCCGACATCGCTGCCCTACGACCTGATGCAGCCGGAAGACCTCATCCAGATGAAGTTCAGCGGCGAATACGAGGGTGCGCGCCGCCCCTCCTCCGAATGGCGCTTCCATCGCGACATCCTGAAGGCCCGCCAGGATATCGACGTCGTGCTCCATTGCCACTCGGTCTACGCCACCACGCTGGCCTGCCACCACAAAACCATCCCGAGCTTCCACTACATGACGGGCGTGGCCGGCGGCACCACCATACGCTGCGCCAAATATGCCACCTTCGGCACCCAGGCCCTCTCCGACAACGCGCTCGAAGCCCTCCAGGATCGCCTGGCCTGCCTGCTCGGCCAACACGGCCAGATCTCACTCGGCAAGACCCTTTCATCCGCCCTCTGGCTCGCCATCGAGGTCGAGACCCTGGCAAGGCTCTACGTCCAGGCACTGACCCTGGGCGAACCCCCTATCCTCTCCGACGAGGAAATGGGCCGCGTCCTCCAGCAGATGAAAAACATGAGCTACGGCCTGGCCCCCGACCTCGAGGGCGTCAACGACACCGCACGGGCGGCCAACGCCTCCTGAACTCGCCAATGCGTCACCCGAGCACGGCTAGGAGGGCCTTCGGCGACCAGGGGCCGAAAGGCCCCTGGACCCCATGGGGTTGGGGTGGGGCGGATAGCGGGCGGCGTATGAGACCGATTGTATAAAGACTATATTCCTTGTACAGTGGGCCCCATGGACTGGACCGATCGCCTCGCCCCCAAGCCGCCACGGCGCCGCTACCCCTTCTGGGCCAGGCGCGACCGCAGGCGCACGGCCCAGGCCATGGCGGCCGGACGCAGTGCCGAGGAGATGGCGCTCGTCAACCGCGTTCCCGTCATGGAAGTCGAGAAGCTGCT
>NZ_FYEH01000021.1 GCF_900187945.1 Arboricoccus pini
CGCTCCTCATAAGGGAGCGATGCCACCGCGCTGTAATGCCGAAGCAGCTCCTGGAACTCCTCATCCCGCAGCAGCTTCTCGACTTCCATGACGGGAACGCGGTTGACGAGCGCCATCTCCTGGGCGGTACGTCCGGCCGCCATGGCCTGGGCCGTGCGCCTGCGGTCGCGCCTGGCCCAGAAGGGGTAGCGGCGCCGTGGCGGCTTGGGGGCGAGGCTATCGGTCCAGTCCATGGGGCCCACTGTACAAGGAATATAGTCCTTATACAACAGATCTCATGCGCTGCCCGCTATCCGACCACCCCAACCCCATGGGGTCCAGGGGCCTTTCGGCCCATCGACAGCAGAGCTGTCGATCCGTGCTCGCGCAGCGAGACGTCGATCATCAGATCGCCGAGGGTCGCCGAAGGCCTCCTCCGCGCTCGCGTGAGGTGACGGGGTGCTCGAGCGTTGACCTCTCGCTCCGGGCTCAGCCGGATGCTTGAGTACGCCGCCATGCCCTGGGCGGGACCGGGATCTTCCGGCCTCTCGATTGAGGGTCGCCTGGCTTGAAGTGAAGGTCTGCCTGTGTCTGGAAACACAGGATTAGTGGCATCCTTCTGATCGCTTATCCGGCCTTGCGACCAGCGTGTTGACGCGGCTTTGGTCCAGCCGGCAATTCGAACATGCTCAATTGCCGCGCCCGTCGGCGCGGATTGGCGGGCTGAGAGTTCGCGGTAGTCAGCGTCGCGTCGAAGGCCTCCAGATAGGGCGAGGGGGGCAACATGCGCTGGGAGCCTTGCCAGAAGCGGCGGGCGGCGCGGGTGAGATAGAGGCGATCCATGGCGCGCGTCATCGCCACGTAGAAAAGACGGCGCTCCTCGGCCTCATCCTCGGGGATGCCGTCGCCAAAAGCGAACGGCGTGATCCCGGTTTCCAGGCCGACGACGAAGACGACGGGAAATTCCAGGCCCTTGGCCGCGTGCATCGTCAAGAGCGCGACCCTGGCCGCGCGCGCATCGTGGAAGTCCAACTCGGTCGCCAGCGCCACCTGTTCGCGCAGCGCCCGCTCGTCGCCGGCCGTGGCGGCCAGGCTCCGGAGCCAGGCCTTGGCCTCGGCCAGGGCCGCGAGGTGGGTCTTGTTCTGCTGCTCGGCGGCGGCGATGGCCTGGTCCAGGCGTTCGGTCAGTGATGCCTCGCCGGCGGGCAGGCTGGCCAGAATCAGCATGACGCCCGGATGCGTCGCCAGCCTGTCCGGCGAACTCTTCTTATGGGGGATGCCTGCTTCGTCCAACGCCTGGCGGAGTGCGCGGGCCTGGGCGTCGGTACGATAGAGAATGGCGATATCGGCAAAGCCCAAGGCCCGGGCGTCGTTCCCGGCCCTGCCGCTGTCGCGCTGGGCAGCCAGCATGTCGTGACCGCCGATCAGGGTCTCGATCGTCGCGGCGACGAAGGCGGCCTCGGCCGTCTCGTCGGCGGCGGCATGCAGTATGATCGGCTGGCCCTTCGGCCGCTGCGGAATGGCGGCCTTATCGCCGATGAGAGCCGAGGCGGCGGCGACGATGGTCGCACTGGAGCGGTAATTGCGGCCGAGTCTCAGCTCTTGCGCGTCGGGGTAATCGGCGCGCAGGCGGGCAAAGCAGCTCGAATCGGCGCCGCGAAAACCATAGATCGCCTGATGCGGATCGCCGATCACGCATAGATGCGCTTTCTTGCCGGCCAGCAGGAGCAGCAGCCGGTATTGCTGCTCGTCGATGTCCTGGAACTCGTCGGCGACGATATGGGCAAAACGCTGGCTCCACCGGTCCCGTAGCTCGGCATGCTGTTCCAGCAGTCGGACTGTCAATCCCACGAGGTCGTCGAAATCGACCCAACCCTCGGCCAGTCCCTGCGCCCAAAGATGTGCCTTGGCCCGCGCGGCGTCGCCCTCACCCTCCTGGCCGGTCCGCTTCAGGCGCGAGACTTCCTTGAGCAGCCGTCCGGCATCACGGTCGGAGCATCCCATGGCGGCACTGAGATGCGCGCGCCGCTCGGCCTCGTCGGCCAGGCGGAAACCGGCCGGCAGGCCAAGGCGATGCCCATCGGCGCGAAGGATGAGCAGGCCCAGCGCATGGAAGCTCAAGACTTCGACTTGGTCCGCGCGCGGACCAAGGAGCAGCCGGAGGCGCGTCTGCATCTCCTCTGTGGCCCGGCGGGTAAAGGTGACGGCCAGGCAGGCCCCGGGAGCTACGCCTTGCTCGGCCACGAGATGGGCCAGGCGATGCGTGATCATGCGCGTCTTGCCGGAGCCAGGGCCGGCCTGGACGATCAAGGTGCACTCGCTCAGGGCAGCCGCTTCCGCCTGGTCGGCGTCCAGGGCCGCAAGAATACCCGTCCGCGTCGAGACCGGTACTGGTGTCTCTGCCGGACCCGGCATCGGCAGCGTCGTGGCGGCGGGCTCCGGCGCAGCCTTGCGCCTTGCCGGTACCGGCCGCGATGCCATGGATGCCTCGAAGAGCATGGCACCCTTGGTCAGCCTGGTGAGCTCGCGCGCCTCGAAGAGCCGGATGACGCCGTATTCGCCATCATAGCCGGGCTCGCGGATGACCTGGCCGGCACGCAGCCTGGCCACGGCCTCGGCTACCAGGGCGTCGGCCTTCCTGATGTCCTCGAGCGGCAGCATTTCCAGGAGCGCCAGCTCCGGACCGAGCGCGGCGGTCGCGCGGTCATAGGCGTGGGCGACGCGTTTCGTCGCCACGCCGCTTTGCATGATCTCTGAGAGGATCTCGGGCAAGGGGACGAGGCTGGTGACGGCGCCGGCCGTCGGCGGCGGGGATGCCTCGGCCTCGCTGCGGTCGGCCAGGAGCTCGACCCGGTGCGCCACGCCCACCGTCACCCTGTGGCCGCAGACGGGACAGCGCCCCTCCAGGGCAAGGGTCTCCTTGGGATCGAGGCGGACCTCACAGGCGCGATGGCCATCCATGTGATACTTCCCTTCCTCGGGGAAGAACTCCACGGTGCCGCCATAGCCCTCGCCGGTCTCAAGGGCCGCCCGGATGCCAAGGTAGCTGGGCTCGCCCGAAAAGCGGGTCGCCTCGCGCCCGAGCTTGCCTGGAGAGTGGGCATCGGAATTCGAGGTCAGGCGGAAGCGGTCCAGCGATGAAAGGCGCCAGTTCATCGCCGGATCGGAGGACAGGCCGGTCTCGACGGCGAAGATATGCGAGGCCAGGTCGCCATAGCAGGCATCGATCGAATCGAAGCCCGATTGCGAGCCCATCGCGGCGAACCAGGGCGTCCAGATATGTGCCGGGACCAGATAGGCTTCCGGCCCGGAGGCCAGGGTGACCTCCAGAAGGTCACGCGAATCGAGGCCCAGGATCGGCCGCCCGTCCGAGGCGATGTTGCCGATGCGCCCCAGCCTCGCCGCGAGCGCGTCGACGGTGGCGAAGTCCGGCGCGTAGATGAGGTGATGGACCTTCCGGGTCTTCTCGCCCTTCTTGTAGATCGTCGAGATTTCCGTCGACAGCATGAAGCGGACGGGCCGGCGACAGGCGGCGGGCAGGGTTGCCAGCACCGCCGCTTCGATCTCGGGCTTGAGGCGAAAAAGGCCCTCGCCCGCGGGCAGGAGCTTGTCCTTGAGTTCGGCAAGCCAGGCCGGATGGACGCAATCGCCCGTGGCGACAACCTCGATGCCCTTGCGCGCCGCCCACCACGCCAGATGCTCGAGGTCGAGGTCACGGCTGGTGGCGCGGGAATATTTCGAGTGGACGTGAAGGTCGGCCAGGTAGGTTTGCATGGTTGCCGGGATCGAGGGGATCATGGGCGGCGGGCCCGAAGGCTTCGGGGTTAGTGGTCCGGTCTTTCCTTGTCCACCGTGCCGGCCGACGCGCTCAGGTGCGCGTGCCCGGCCTGCGCGTCGCCGGCGCTAGCGTCCGTCCCGGGCGATGCTGGCCGCCAACTGGTCGAGCGCCTCGCTCAGCGCCTGGACGATGGCATCGTAGGAGCCGGGCGTGGCCACGGGCGCGACGATGGAGAAGGGGGCGCCCGAGGTGGCCTCGTTGTTCTTCGGGCTGACGAGCTGCCAGCGGCCGGCAATGGTGGCGTTGCCGCTTTCGTCGGCATCAAAGCGCTCGATCGAGAGGATCAATTCCCGTGAGGGCTGGATGTCGAAATCAGTCGGCAGCAGCGTCACGCTGGCCGAGCCCAGATGAGCGCGCAGATCCGCAGCCAGCGTGCGCGCGATCATCAAGCTCAGCTTCTCGCCCCAGCGTTCCTGGTCATTGATGTTGATGCGCGCGGCCTCGCTCGTCGTCACGATCTCCGAGCGATCGAGATAGTCGGCGACAGCGACGGGCCGAATGCCGATCGATTGGAGCGGGCTTGGCAATTGCTGTGGGCTGGACGATGGCGCGCCTTTCAAGAGATAGTAATCAGGCGGCAGAGACTGGCAGCCCGCCAGCAGGCAAATCGCCGCCGCCGCCGACAGGCGGGCTTTGGTCATCCTGGACATTATCGATCTCCCTGCCGTCCGCGCAACAGCGCGCTGGGATTGCGATCCAGATAGTCGGTGAAGGACCGGATCGAGCGGGCGGTCTGAGTGAACTCGTCCAGCGCCGAGCGGAGTTGATAGTTGAACTGCGAGGAGGTGCCGAAATTCTGCCGCACCTCGCGCATGGTCTGACCGGCATCCGTGGCCGTGCCGCGCAGGGCACCCAGGAGGGCCGGCATGTTTGCCTGGAGGGAGCCGGCCACCTGCTGCAATTGCACGAGCGTCGCATTCAAGGCGTCGAACGATTTGTCGAGGCGGGCCCCGCCAACGGCTCGGTTCGCCGTCGCCGTCAGGGACTCGAGGGAGCCCAGCGCGTTGTTGGCCCTCCCGACCATCTGCTCGAGCGGCAGGCCAGCCAGGCGTTGCAGGGTGCTGCTGACCGAGGTCGTCAACTGGTCCAGCTGTGAGGGCAGGGTGGGAACGGCATAGAGGCCGTCTTGCTGCTCCAGCTTGGCGGGCGCGGCATCGGGAAACACGTCCAGTGCGACGACGAGTTCGCCAGTGATCAGGCTTCCCGATCGCAACTGGGCGCGCAAGCCGTGCTCGACGAGGCGCGACATGGCGGCAAAGCCGGCGCCGTCGGCCGTCCCTAGCTTGCCGCGCACCTTGAAGCGGCTGGGCTCGATCTCGAAGGTTACAGGGATCGTCGCCGCGCCCGTATCCGTATCGAAATCCAGGACGACGCTGCGCACGGTACCGACCCGCATGCCGCGAAATTCCACCGGGCTCCCGGCCCGGAGACCGCGAAGCGAGCCGTCGAAATAGGCCACGTATTGCTGGCCGCCGCTACCGGCATCGTTCTGCACGGCATCGGCGTTGGCGAAGAGCGGAAAGCTCGTCTCCTCCTTGGCCTCCCCGGTATCCTCAGTTGGGGGGCCGGACGCGGGCGGGCTGTCGAACTCGATACCGCCCACCAGCATGGCCTGGAGTGGCGGAACCTGCAACGAGGGGGTGCCGCCGCTCGTGGAGAGCGACAGGCTGCCGGCGTTCCAGAACCGGCTATTGGTCTTGACCAGCTTGTCATAGGGCTGGCTGACAAAGATCCGGATCAGGACCTGCGAGGAGGCCTCGTCGAACTGGTAGCCCAGAACCTGCCCTACCGGGATTCCCAGATGATAGATTGGCGCACCTTGCGAGATGCTGCCTAGCGTCTTGCTAACGAGGACGAATTGCCGCCCGGGCGTGGTCGATTCGATCAGGGGCGGTTCTTCGAGGCCGACGAACGACCTCTTGGCGGTGCCCCCGCCTGGCGTGTCGACCTGGATGTAGGAGCCCGAGAGCAGAGTATCGAGGCCGCTGACGCCGCCCGCGCCGATGCGCGCCCGGACGATCCAAAACCTGGCCTTGTCCGTCAGGAAGGGATCGGCTGTCGCATCCATGCGAGCCTCGACCGTGACGTGGCGAAGGTCGGGCTGCAGAGCGATATGCTCGACTGTGCCGAGGTCGATGTCCTTGTAGCGGATCTTCGTCTTACCTGGTTCGATGCCGCTCACCGACTCGAAGGTGATCTCGATGAGGGGACCGCGACTGCTATAGGTCGTCCAGGCGATCCAGCCGGCAATGAGGATGGCCACGACCGGCACGATCCAGATCGGCGAGATCGTCCGCCGCTTTTTCAGGACCGCCGCGTGCTGGTCACTTGCCTCAGACGCGCCAGTTCCGTGTTCGCTCACGCCCATCCTCCTCGACGTCCCACATCAGCTTGGGGTCAAAACTCGCCGAGCCGAGCATGGTCAAGATGACGACCGCGGCGAAAGCCAGGGCGCCGGGACCGGGATCAATGCGCGCCAGCGCCCCCAGTTCCACGAGCGCCACAAGAATTGAAATCATGAAGATATCGACCATCGACCAGCGTCCGACGCCCTCGATGATCCGATAGATCTTCGTCCGCTGGCGCAGCCGCTGGCGCGACTTGAACTGCACGCTCAAGAGCAGCCAGACCAGGCCGCAGAGCTTGAGAACCGGCACGAGGATGCTGGCAAAGAACACCAGGAGGGCCACAGGGAACATGCCTGCCGCCAGCAGCGACTTGACGCCGCTCAGGATCGTGTCGGGCTCGCTGTTGCCTAGATATGTAACGGTCATGACCGGCAGCAGGTTGGCCGGAATATAGAAGATCGTCGCCGCCAATAAGAGCGCCCAGGTCCTGGCCAGGGAATTGGGCTTGCGTCGATGCAGGCTGGCGCCACATCTCGAGCAGGCTACCCCATGCTGCGCGCCGGCCGGGGCAACGTCCACCTGGCCGCAGGCATGGCAGGCCAGCAGCGGCTGCCCGGCCGCCAAGGAGAGCGGCGGGCGGGCGCGGATCTTATCCCAGATGACCGCGGGCTCGGTGATCAGGTCGGCCAGCAGCAAGAGGAGAATGACGCCGACGAAGGCATAGAGGCTGAGACCGAGCTGTACCGAGGCAAGATCGATCAGCTTAACATAGGCGACGATCAATCCCAGCAGCATGATCTCCATCATCGACCAGGGCTTCAAGGAGCCGCCAAGCCGCATCAGCCAGGCGCCGGCCCAGGGGCGCCGTCCGATCGTGATCGGTCCGAGGATCAATATGTTGCTGAGGATGCGAAGGGAGGGAATGACCGAGACGACGATGACGACGAGCAGGCCCAGCGGCCACATGCCCTGCTGGATCAGCATGGCGGGACCGGTGACCAGCGTTGCCGTCTGGGTCTTGCCTTGAATGTCGAGCCCCATGATGGGGAAGCTATGGGCAACGACGACCAGGACGGCCGCCGCCAGATAGATGGCCAGCAGACTCTCGGGCTCACTGCGCTTGCCGCTGGTCAGCGGCGAGTCGCAGGTCCGGCAATGCGCCACGCGATCAACGGGCAAGCCGGCGATCGCGTGCACCGATCCGCATTCATGACAAGCGATCAGCCTTCGCGGGCCTGTCGACTCCATCCGCGCCGTCTTCATGTCCTTGGCACGGAGGCGAAATCCCTCATTCTGCGATTGCTGGTCTACCGGCCCGCGGCTAATGCTATCGTTATTCACGGCGACGTCAATCACCTCTGAGCATCGCGAAGGAGAACGGTGGAATCCCATTCACTAGACAAAAAATATTCGGAAAACCCGCAAGTAAGACTCAATATTCGTATGGTTGAGGAAACCGCGTCGGCACGTCATCACGTAAATGCAACTGATATATTTCTGATTGATACCTGGATTTATGTCATCGACCTGACAGAATTTCAAACCGAATAGGACGAGGGGACCGCAGTTAGTGGTCATCCTGGCATCGACGATATGGCGCGTGGCGTCCGGACCGACCGCCAGATCTCAAACAGGTTGAGTCTGGAGAACGTCCAGGCGTTCGGCAAGCCAGCCGATTCGCATTTCCGGCACGCTATCCAAAAGCCGCTGCGTGTAGGCCGCGCAGGGCGGGGTGAAGATCTCGCTGGTCGTGCCTTGCTCGACGATGCGGCCATGCTGCATGACGACGACGCGGTCCGCCATCCGGCGCACGACACCCAGATCATGAGTGATGAAGAGCATCGCGAGCCGCATGCGGCGCTGCAGGTCGAGGAGCAGGTCCTGCACGCCCTCGGCCACCAGGGGATCGAGGGCCGAGGTGACCTCGTCGCAGATCATGAGGTCGGGCTCGGCCGCGAGGGCCCGCGCGATGCAGACGCGCTGTTTTTGACCGCCCGAGAGTTGGACAGGATAGCGTCTGGCCAGGGCGGGATCCAGGTCGACCAGCGCCAGTAGCCGGGCTATTTCCGTCTCCAGCTCGCGGCCGCGCAGGCCGCGGAACATGGAAAGCGGCCTGCTGATCACGTCGCCCACGCGATGGCGCGGGTTGAGGGCCACGTCCGGCAATTGGTGGATCAGCTGGATGCGCCGGAGGTCGTCGTCGGAGCGCTGCGCCAAAGCAGGGCTCAAGGGCTTGCCCTGGAACTCGATCCGTCCCTCGGCCGGTGGCAGGAGGCCGGTAATGACGCGGGCAAGCGTACTCTTGCCGCTGCCGGATTCGCCGACGATCGCCACGGTCTCGCCTGGATGCACGCTGACGTCGATGTCAAAGAGCACCTTGTGCGCACCCCCGCCATAGGCGGCCGAGACGGCGCGTATGTCCAAAAGCGGCGTGGTGGCGGCGTGCGCCAGCTCCTTCATCCGATCGGCCCTGGCGGCGACCAGCTCTTGCGTATAGGCCTCGCGCGGATGGTGCAGGATGGCCTCCGTCGTATCCAGCTCGACCATGCGGCCATGGCGCAGGACCAGGATGCGATCGGCCATCTGCGCCACGACGGCCAGGTCATGGCTGATATAGAGGGCGGCCGTGCCGTGCTGGTCGATGACGCGCCGCATGGCGGCCAGCACCTCGACCTGGGTCGTGACGTCCAAAGCCGTGGTCGGCTCGTCGAAGACGACGAGGTCGGGCCGGCCCGCCATCGCCATGGCGATCATGGCGCGCTGCAACTGGCCGCCCGAGGCCTGGTGCGGGTAGCGGTCGCCGAAATGCTCGGGATCGGGCAAGGCCAGCTCGGCGAACAGGGTGCGGGCCTGATCAAGGGCGGCCTCGCGGCTGGCCAGGCCATGGCGGAGCTGCACCTCGATCACCTGCTCGCCGATCGTCCTCGCCGGATTGAAGGCAGCAGCAGCACTCTGCGCCACATAGGCCACCTTACGACCACGCAAGGCGCGCAGCTGAGCCTCGCTCATCTGGCGGAGATCCTCTCCGTCCAGCAGGACCTCTCCCCCGGAGAGCCGCACGGCGCCACGCCCAAAGCCTAGCGCCGCCAGGCCGATGGTCGACTTGCCCGCGCCGGATTCGCCGATCAGCCCCAAAACCTCGCCGCGCTGCAATTCGAAGGAGACGTTTTCGACGATGGCGCGGGGTCCATCCGCGCCAGGCACGGTGATCTGCAGGTTCGAGACGCTAAGGAGGGGGTCACTCATGCGGGGCGCTCCAGCATCGCCTTGCCCTGGCGGGCCAGCATCCAGTCAACGACGAGATTGACGCCGACCGTGAGAATGGCGATGGCGGCTGCCGGGATGAGCGGTGCCGCGATGCCGAAATTGATCGCCTGGGCGTTCTCGCGCACGAGACCGCCCCAGTCGGCGGCGGGCGGCTGGATGCCCAGGCCCAGGAAGCTCAGCGTGCTGATGAAGAGGACGACAAAGCAAAAGCGCAGGCCGAATTCCGACATGAGCGGCAAGGTGGTGTTGGGCAGGATCTCGCGGCGCATGATCCAGAGCATGCTCTCGCCCCTGAGCCTTGCCACCTCGACGAAATCCATGGCGGCAAGATCGAGGGCCAGGGCCCGCGCGAGGCGAAAGACGCGGGTCGATTCCAAGATCGCGATGACAACGATCAGGACCGGCACCGAGGTGCCCATGACCGAGAGGACGAGGAGCGCGAAGAGCAGGGTCGGGATCGCCATCAGCGCATCGACGATCCGGCTCAGGACCTGATCGACCGCGCCCCGGCCGAGCGCGGCGATGAAGCCACCCAGCACGCCGATCACGAAGGCCAGTGCCGTGACGGCGAGCGCGATGCCGATCGTCAGTTGGCCGCCCTCCAGCATGCGGCTCAGCATGTCGCGACCCAATTGGTCGGTCCCAAGCCAGTGCTCGGCGGTAAAGCCTTCCCAGAGGCCGCCCACGGGATCGGCCGGATCGTAGGGCGCGATCCAGCCGGCGAGAATGGCGCAAAGCGCGTTGCCGACGACGATGACGAGCCCGATCCAGGCGCTCAAGCTGGCCTCCCTCAAGGCACGGAAGAACGCTTTCATCATCGGGGGTGCCTCAGACGCGGGTTGGCGAGGATGCCCACGATGTCGGCCAGGAGATTCAAGAGCACATAGACGAGGGCGAAGATCAAAACGCAGGCCTGGACGACCGGCATGTCGCGCTTGGAGACCGCGTCGACGAGATATTGCCCCATGCCCGGATAGACAAAGACGACCTCGACGACGACGACGCCCACGACCAGATAGGCAAGGTTCAAGGCGACGACGGTGACGATCGGACCCAGGGCGTTGGGCAGCGCATGCTGGATGACGATGCGCCAGGGCTTGATGCCCTTGAGCCGTGCCATCTCGATATAGGGCCGCTGCAGCACGTCGATCACCGCTGCGCGCGTCATGCGCATCATATGGGCCATCACGACGAAGGTTAAGGTGAGCGCCGGCAACGCCATGGCGTAGACGCGCTCGAAGATGCCCATGCCCGGCTCCACCAGGGCCAGGCTCGGGAAGAGCTGGAGATTGGTCGCCAGGATGATGATGAGCAGATAGCCCATGAAGAACTCGGGCACGGAGATGGTGGCCAGGGAGAAGGTCGAGATGATCTTGTCGAGGGCGCGATCCTCGAAGATCGCGGCCAGCAGGCCCAGCGCAATGGCGAGCGGCACGGCCACGAGTGCCGCCAGGCCGGCCAGGGCAAGCGTATCCATCAAACGCGGCACCAATTGCACCGAGACGGGCTCGTTCGTCGTCAGGGAGTTGCCGAAATCACCCTTGAGGAAGCCTTCGAGCCAGCGCCCGTAGCGGACATAGGCCGGGTGGTCGAGATCAAGTTCGCGATGGATCTCGGCCACGGCCTCGGGCGTGGCACCCTGGCCCAGGATCGCCGTGGCGACGTCGCCCGGCAGCAGCTCGGTCACCGAGAAGATGAGGACCGAGACGACGAAGATGGTGATCACACCAAGTGCCAGGCGGCGCAGCGCCAGCTTGAAGATCATGGGCTGCCGCCTCCCTCAAGCCTTGAGCCAGGCTTTCTCGATGATGCGGAAATTCGAGAGCTCGTAGGAGGGATGCGGCTCGAAGCCCTCGACCTTGGCGCCGCGCCCGTCGACGAAGTCTGCAAAGGTAGCGATCATGTTGCCGCCATCCTCATGGACCATCTTTTGCAGATCCCAGTAGATGGCCTTGCGCTTGTCGAAATCGGTAATGCCGCGCGCCTCGACCAGCATCTTGTCGAACGCCGGCCGCTTCCAATAGCTGTCGTTCCAGGACGCGTCCGACGCATAAGCCGTCGAGAACATCATGTCCGGCACCGGCCGCCCCATCCAGTAGGACATGCAAAAGGGCTGCTTCATCCAGATATTGTCCCAGTAACCATCGGCCGGATCGCGCTGGACGTCGACCAGGACGTTGCCCTTCTTCGCCTGCGCGCGGTAGAGCACGGCCGCGTCCGGCGCGCCGGCATAGGCGGCATCGGAGGTGTGCAGCGTCACCTTGAAGTCTGCCATGCCGGCCTGCTTCAGGTAATATTTCGATTTGTCGGGATCGTAGGGGCGGATTGGCAGCTCGCTGTTGTAATAGGGATTGGCCGGCGAGATCGGGTGGTCGTTCCCCTCGGTGCCAAAGCCGTTCAAGATGGTCTTGACCATCTGCTGACGATCGATGCCGTATTTGACGGCCAGCCGCAGATTATTGTCGTCGAACGGCTTTCTGTCGCAGAGCATCAAAAAGGGATAATGCTGGCCGCTCGTCGAGCGGACGATGGCCACGGTCGGCGCGCGCTGCAAAAGCTGCACCGTCTTGCGGTCGATGCGGTTCATGACATCGATCTGGCCCGAGATCAGCGCGTTCAGCCTGGCCGTGCCGTCATTGATGACGGTGAGCTCAAAGCGATCGACATTGCCGCGCCCGGCCTTCCAGTAATCGGGGTTGCGCACGCCGGAGGCCCGCACGCCCGGTTGGAAGCTCTCGAGCTTGAAGGCGCCCGTGCCGATGAGCTTGGCCCAGTCGGTGAAGTCCTTGGGCACGATCACAAGATGGTAGTCGGAAAAGATGTAGGGCAGGTCGGCATTGGGCTCGGTGAGCGTCACCGTCAACTCGTGCGGTCCACTGGCCTTGATATCGGCGATACCGGAAAGGATCGACTTGGCCGGCGACTTGGTGTTCTCGCCGCGATGCAGGTTGATCGAGTAGACCGCATCCTCGGCCTCGAACGCCTTGCCATTGTGGAAGGCGACGCCTTCCTTCAGCTTCAGGACCCAGGTCTTGGCGCCGTCGGCCGTCGCCCAGCTCGTCGCCAGCTCGGGCGTGGCCTGTCCCTTGGCGTCGATCTCGACAAGGGCGTTGGTGATGGCCGAGACAATCGTCGTCGGCACGGAATCGGTAAGGGTGCGCGGGTCGAGGCTGTCGGTCGAGCTGCCCCCCGCGATGCCGAGCTTGAGCGTGCCGCCCTTCTTGGGCTCGGCCGCCCGCGCGCTGTCGCTGAGGAGGAAGGAAGGGGCCAATCCTGCGGCCAGCCCGCCGGCGCCGCCCACGAGGGCGGTCGAGGAAAGAAAACCCCGGCGGTCAAGTCGCATCGTCCCGTTTCCTCTCGACATCGGCGCTTCCTTTAATTGGACGTCCATTATGCTTCAGACCGGCTTAGCAATCGTCGTGCCTAGATGCTAGAGCGGTTTTAATCTTCTGATCCGGCCGGCCAGCCTCCCTGCGGCATTCCGACCGACCTGCCCGGCCCCGGGCGCGGTCAGATCAATTCCCTCGGTATTCTGGCCTCATGGTCCCGCTCATACACGAGGCGGTCGCCCTCATAGGCCTCGATCCGTGCCCGGACGTGGAAGGCATCGCGATCCGCTCTTAGGCTACTGTAGGTCTCGGTCCTGATCTCCCAACCGTCGCGCGCCAGCCGCTCGCTCCAATGCGCGCGACCCTCGGCGGTGAGCGGATCGTCGGCGCCGATCTCCCAGGTCTCGCGCGCCACCTCGTCGGTTACCAGGCCGTGCGCATCATCCCGCACCGCACCGAAATCATCCTCGATCACGAGCCGGCTGCGGCCTGCCACGACGTCCCGCTCGAAGCGCCGCACATGGCTCGCCTGGCGCAGAGTCGTCGCGGCCCAGGGGGTGGCGGTCTCGGGTGGCGCGAAGGTGGGAGCCGGCAGGCTGGTCGCCACGCGCAGGGGCAGGTCCAGGCCCGAGCGCGCCGTCGTGACGGTCAAGGTGGCACGCTCGGGAGAGGGCCAGATCATCGGCCAGTAGGCACTGGAGACCGCCAGGCGCAGCCGGTGCCCGGCCGCCAGCTTGTAGGCCACCTCGTCCAGGAGCAGCTCGACGTCGTAGACCCGCCCTGGCTCCAGGGGTTCGGGAGCGGCGTGGCTCCTGGCGTGGCAGAGATTGAGGATGCCGTAGGTGATCCTGGCCGAGGCGCCGTCCGGTGCCACATCGCAGAGCCGGACGGCCACGAAGGCCGCGGCCTTGTCGCTGGCGATGGCGAGCCTGACCCGGGCCCGGCCCATGATCGCCAGGGGTTCGGGCAGCGGTTTGGTATCGAAGCAGAGCGAGCCGGCATCGTCTTCCCGCTGGTCGAGGGGAAGCTCGGGCCCCAGCCAGATGGCGCAGTACTCGCCGCTGGCCATACCGCAATCCTGCGGCGAGCGGATCGAGAGGTCCGGCTGGTCGGCTGGCGCCGTCGTCGCCAGTGTGCCCCGGCCCAGCGTCATGGCCAGGGGGGCCACGCCCGGCGAGGGCAAGGCCGGCTCCGCCACCCATTCACCGGCCCGCTTGGCGTAGAAGCCCTTGGGCGGCTCGCTGTCCATCATGAAGACCCGATAGGCCGGGTCGTCCTCGGCACCGTTCGCCACGCCCTTCAGCCAGCGATCCCACCAGCGCACAGCCTCCTGCAGGAAGCCGATGCGAGGCTCGGGTGCCGCGAATTCCGGATATTTATGGATCCAGGGGCCGATGATGCCCTTGGCCGGCGCCTTCAGGTTCTGGACCAGGGCCGGCACGGCGTTCTTGTAGGAATCGTTCCAGCCGCCGACCGCCAGCGTCGCGGCCTCGATGGCAGCATAATCCTCGCAGACCGAGCCATGGCGCCAATAGGCGTCGCGCGTCTGGTGACGCATCCACGTGTCGAGGAGGATGCTCTCATTCTCGAGGCGGTCCAGCCACATCGCCCGCCAGCGATCGCCCACCAAGGCCGGATCGGGTGGCCGCGAGGAATAGGCCAGCATGGTGGCGGCCCAACCCAGATTTTCGTTCAGGAGGCAGCCGCCTTTATAGTGGATGTCTTCGGCGAAGCGATCGACGGTCGAGCAGAGCGTGATGATGGCCTTGAGGGCGGGCGGCCGCCTGGCTGCCACCTGCAGGCCGTTGAAGCCACCCCAGGAAATGCCCATCATGCCGACCGCGCCGGTGCACCAGGGCTGGGCCGCCAGCCACGCGATCACCTCCAGGGCGTCGTCCTGCTCCTGCTTGAGATATTCATCCAGCATGATGCCGTCGGAATCGCCGTTGCCGCGCATGTCGACCCGCACGCAGCCATAGCCGAAGCCGGCCATGTAGGGATGCTGCAGCGCATCGCGCCAGACGGTCCCGTCGCGCTTGCGATAGGGCAGGTATTCGAGCACCGCTGGTACGGGATCTTCGAGGGCATCCTCGGGCAGCCAGAGGCGGGCCGCCAGCCGGCAGCCGTCGCTGAGCGGGATCCACATGTTCTCGATGGTGCGGACAGCGCGGGGAAAATCGGTACGGACGGTCATGGCAGAATTCAGTCGGAGAGTTACACGAGGGCGGCCCCGACATGGCTGGCAGGACCGGGCCCAAAGGTCAAAAGCTGGGCGGGGTGATCGCCCAGACCACCCGGGTCGGCACCGTGCCCGGGTTGCGATAGCGATGCGGCCGGGTGCTCTCGAAGGCGAAGCTGTCGCCGGCCTCCAGGATGTGCAGCCGGTCCTCGATCCAAAGCTCCAGCAAGCCCTCGAGGATAAGCCCGGCTTCCTCGCCCTCGTGGTCGTAGCTCTCTTTGCTGCCGGCACCCGGCTGGATGGTGCAGAGCAGGAGCTCGAGCGTGCGATCGAGGTCGGGGACCAGAAGCTCGTCCTTCAGGCCCAGCCCCTCCATCTTGAGGACGCGCCGCCGTCCGGCCCTGACGATGAAGGGCTCGTCCTCCGCCGGTGGCAGGCTGGCCTCATGGCGGAAGAACCAGCCGATCGTGACGCCAAGGGCAGAGGCGATCGCCTGGAGCTGGCGGATCGAGGGCGTGGAGATGCCGCGTTCGACCTGGCTTAGATGACCGAGCGACATTTCGCAGAGGGATGATAGCTTTGAGAGCGTCATGAGCCGCTGCTGACGCAGATCGCGAATCTGCGGACCCAGAAGGGCTACGGGATCAGAGGCCGGGTCCAGAGCCTGGCCATCACCCTCCCAGTCGGGGCTGCCATCGTCGTTCATGCGCGCCTGGCCTTGACGTCACGCAGGATCTCGCGCGCGGCATTGTGGCCGGGAATACCCGAGACGCCGCCACCCGGGTGCATCGACGAACCGCAGACATAGAGCCCTTTGATGGGCGTGCGGTAATCCGCATAGCCCGAGATCGGGCGCTGAAAGAAGAGCTGGTCGCTCGCGAGTTCGCCGTGGAAGATGTGGCCCTGCGGCAGGCTGACGATGTTCTCGATGTCGGGGGGCAGCAAAAACTGCGCATTGATGACGTCGCTGGAAAATCCCGGCGCGTATTCTTCGATCGAATCGAAGACGATCTTCTTGAATGTGTCTTTCTCGGTGGCCCAGTCGCCGCCTTTCAATTCATAGGGTGCGTGGCCGCCAAAAAGGTTGACGACGTGCTTGCCTGGAGGTGCCAGCGTCGTGTCCACCATGGTCGGCACGACCGGGGTGATGAAGGGCCTGGAGGAGTACCAGCCATGCTTGGCATCGTCATAGGCCCGCTCGAGATAGTCGATGTCGGGGGCGATGTGCATGTAGGTGGGATAGCTGAAACTGCCCAGTGCCCCCTCGCGCCGCACACGGTCCAGCATCCGGTATTGCGGCGGCCGCTCGCAGGCGATGTTCATCTTGAAGGCGGTCGAGAAGCAGCGATAATTCCTGATCTCGCGCAAGACCTCGGCTGGCAGGTGCGCCTCGCCCACCATGTCCAGGTAGAGGGACTTGGCGTTGGCGTTGGAGATGATGATCGGTGCTTGGTAGTCGTCGCCCTTGGTGGTGAGGACGCCGGTCGCCCGCCCGTTGCTGACGCGCACCTCGGCGATCCTGGCACCGGTCTTGATCTCCACGCCCTTCTCGCGGGCCGAGGCGGCCAGGGCCGTTGTGATCGAGCCCATGCCGCCCTTGATGAAGCCCCAGCCGCCGGCCCCTTCGTGCTCGCCCATGATGTGGTGCATGATGACGTAGGCCGAGCCCGGCGTCTTTGGCCCGGCGAACGTGCCGATCGAGGCGTAATAGGCAAGGACCGCCATGATGCGGTCGTCCTCGAACCACTCCTTGAGGAAGTCGTAGGCACTCATCGTCAGCATGTCGGCGATGCGGTACATCTTCCGGCCGACCTTGCGGTAGCGCCACAGCAGGGAGGCACCGTCCTTGAAGGTCTTCCAGTCGCGCCTGGCCGGATCGACGGGTGTTTCCCAAAGGAGCTTGCGGACGATCGTCGCCGCCTCCTGCAGATAGCGGTCGAACTCGGGATAGATTTCGGCATCATGCGGCGAGAAACGCTTGAAGCTCGCCTGCGTCCGGGCGTGATTGTCGGAGAAGAGGATGTAATCCTCCCCGCCTAGCGGCGAGACCATGTCGGAGCAGGGAAGGACCTCGAGCCCGTGCCGCGCCAGCTCGAAGTCGCGGATGATCCGGGGGTGGAGGAGACTCATCAGGTAGGAGAAGATCGAGGCGCGAAAGCCGGGAGCGATTTCCTCCGTCACCGCCGCCCCGCCGATGACGTCGCGGCCCTCGAGGATCAAGATCTTCTTGCCCGCCCTCGCCAGATAGTTGGCACAGACGAGGCCGTTATGCCCCGCCCCGATGACGATGGCATCGTAGCGGCTCTGGGTTGCCCCAGCCGATGCGGCCGTGCTCATGTTTCTTCAAGATCCCGTCGCTTGAGTGAAAAACGCCAGCCCCGAAGGCGCGTGCTTCGGCGCGCTTATTCAGCGGCGATCGGCCAGGCGGGCTTGGGTTCGAGCTCGTCCATCACCATGGCCTGGAAGGCCTTCACCGAGGCCTCGTAGCGCGGAGAGAGCGGGCCCCGCTCATAGATGCCGGCATTGAGGTTGGCCTGCACGCCAGTGATGATGTCCAGATCCTCGGTGATGATCTGCGCCGACCATTCGGCTGAGCGCCGGTTCTCCTGGGCTTTCGCGGGCGAGACGTCGTTGAAGAAATACCAGTTGATGTGGCGGATGCGACCGGGGCCCAGCGGCTCGATCGTGGCGATCGAGCTGCCCCAGTCGTAAAGGTTCAGCATCAAGAACGGGAAGCGGTAGAAGTAGAGACCTCGCGTCAGGCCGCCTTCGCGCCTTGGCGCATGCAGATGAAAGAATTTCTGCTCCTGGTGGACGTCGACCCGGTATTGCTCGATATCCATGGCAAGGCAGAGGCCGGGATGCATCGTCCGGCAATGATAGCATTCGAGATAGTTCTCGCCATAGGTCTTCCAGTCGACATCGCAGTCGCGATCCTTCGACATGAAGTAATGCTGCTGGTCGAGCGGATAGTCGGCGGCCATGGTGTGGATCGGCCCCAGCCAGTCGATCAGCGAGGGGCCGCCGCGCGTCAATCGGAGGAAGACGAGCCCGCGCCATTCCTCGGCATCAAGCTCGTAGAGGCTCCAGGCCTCGGCATCGAATTGGACCTCGCCACCAAAATCCGTGGCCTTGGCCAGCCTTCCGTCACGGCCATAGGTCCAACTGTGATAGGGGCAGGTCACGCGTTTGGCACAGTGGCCACTCTCTTCGGTCAGGAGCCGGGCGCCCCGATGTCGGCAGACATTGTGGAAGGCGCGCACCTTGCCGGCATCGTCGCGGATGACGAAGATCGGATAGCCTGCGAGCGTGCCGGTCACATAGTCGCCTTGCTTCGGCAGCCGCTCCGACCAGGAGAAGAGCATCCAGTTCCGCGCGAAGATCTGCTGCTGCTCGCGCGCGTAGAGCTCGGGATCGCGATACATCGACGCCGGAAGCGTCCATTCTAAACCGCTGGCGTTCGATGCGCTCGGTGCAGCCATAGTCCCCGTCCATCCGATTTTATTTCACGAGGATGAACATAAGCCGTCTTGCTTCGCAAGGATTTCAACGGGCTCCGATCGGACCGCAGGAAATTTCATGGAGATGAAACGACATTTGCCGGCCGCTATGGTGTGATGAACAGCAAAAGGGCCACCTGGAACAGCCGGCCCTTTTGCACGATGAAAGCAGGAAGCGGCGAGTGTCGGATTTCTAGAGTCGTCTCGTCGTCGCAGCCCCAGATAGCCCAGAGCCGTCAAAGTCGGTGCGACCAAAGCAAGCGTGGCGGCGGCCGGGCGTGATGCTCAGATCGAACGAAACCAGCAGGCATCGCCCTCGTGGGGCGCCTAGGCGGCGAGGTTGGCGGAGTATGTCTGGCGGGTCAGGGCGAATAGGTGAGGACGACGGATGCCAGCGACACATCGGCGGTGAGGGAATTGTGGGGCATGTATCCTCTGGTGCCATAGACCTTGAAATAGTTCGATGCGCTATTGATCGTCTCGGAAGCACCGGTCGAGGAGACGGCAAAGAGCGAGCCCTCGACGATCTCGAATTCGAGATATCCTGTCCAAGGGAAAGTCTTTTGGTTGATATTTAAAGGCGCTGCACGCCAACCTCGATATCAACCCTAAGGATCATTCAGGACGCTGATAAGCAGTGCAGCAAGTGTGTCGCCTATCGTCGATTATCGCGTGATATCCATAGTGTTTCACCACGCTGCATGAAAGGCGCGACATCGCGCTTTGGTAGAAAAGCCGCGGATGCGAGTTGCGGCCGGCGTTCGCCTGGAGCGACGCAAAAGCTATATCTCTTCAAGACTGATTGTAGGAAATAGTCCCAGGCCACTGGCTTCTCGGCTGGACGGTCGTGGATATCAACGAGGCTGAATGTGATGACAGCGCTGAAGATCAACGGCGAGGTGCAGCAGGTCGACGCACCCGACGACATGCCACTGCTCTGGGTCCTGAGGGACGTGCTTGGCATGACCGGCAGCAAATTCGGCTGCGGCATCGCCCAATGCGGTGCCTGTACGGTGCACCTGGACGGTCAGGCGATCCGCTCCTGCGTCACCCCGCTGGCGATGGCCGCCGAGGGCGAGATCACCACGATCGAGAAGATCGGCGATACGCCGGTGGGCCAGCGGGTGCAGGCCGCATGGCTCGACCTGGAGGTCGTCCAGTGTGGCTATTGTCAGTCCGGTCAGATCATGTCGGCGGTAGCCCTTCTTGCCGCTAATCCGAACCCCAGCGACGCCGACATCGATGCCGGCATGGCGGGCAATATCTGTCGCTGCGGCACCTATCCCCGCATCCGGGCCGCCATCAAGAAGGCGGCCACGCTTTGAGCCCGCGCCTCGAAGCCGCGCCACCCGTGGGGCGTCATGCCCTTTCGCGTCGCGCCATCTTCAAAGGGAGCGCCCTCCTGGGCGGCGGCCTTGTCCTCGGCGCCTTGATGCCCAGGGTGACCAAGACATGGGCGCAGGCGGCGGGCACGCCGCCGCCGATCGAACCGCCGTCGGCTTTCCTGCGCATCGACGAGGATGGCCTCGTGACGATGATCATCCCCTCGACCGAGATGGGCCAAGGCATCTACACGGCCGAGGCCGCCCTCTTGGCCGAGGAACTCGACGTCGGCCTCGAGCGTGTCTCGCTGGTGGCGGCACCCCCTGACGAGAAACTCTACGCCAATGCCTTGATCGGCATGCAGATGACGGGCGGCTCGACCTCGATCCGCGCCTGGTTCCTGCCTCTTCGGCGAACCGGCGCGGCCGCGAGGCAGATGCTGATCGAGGCCGCTGCCGGCTCCTGGGGCGTTCCACCCGGCGAGTGCATCACCTCGAACGGTTCGGTCTCGCATGCCGCCAGCGGGCGGATGGCCGGCTATGGCGAACTGGCAGCGGCGGCCATGGCACTGCCCGTGCCAAGCGCGATTACCCTCAAGGCCACCGATCAATTCCGCCTGATCGGCAAGTCCCTGAAGCGGCTGGACACCCCCGACAAGGTGAGGGGCAAGACCGTCTACGGCATCGATGTGCGCCTGCCGGGGATGAAGATCGGCACGGTCGCGAGCTGCCCCGTCTTCGGCGGCAAGCTGAAATCGGTCGACGAGGCGGCGGCCCTGGCCGTGCCGGGTGTCAGCCATGTTCTGAAGCTCGACGATGCCGTGGCCGTCGTCGGCGACCATATGTGGGCCGCCATCCAGGGCATGCAGGCGGCAGCCCCGGTCTGGGACGGCGGCGCCTTCAAGGACATGAGCATGGAGGTCTTGGTCGGCTCCATGGCCAAGGCCGCCCAGTCCGACGGCCTCGTGGCACACGACCAGAATGATGCGCCCGGCGCTTATGGCAAGGCGGCGACAAAGCTCGAGGCCACCTACCAGCTGCCTTTCCTCAGCCACGCGCCGATGGAGCCCATCAACTGCACCGTCCAGGTGAAGGACGGGGTCTGCGACGTCTGGGTCGGCACGCAGGTGCCGACCCGTGCGCGCATGCTGGCAGCCAAGGGCGCGGGCCTGGCCGAGGACAAGGTGACGATCCACAATTATCTGATCGGCGGTGGCTTCGGCCGGCGCCTCGAGGCCGAGTATGTGGGCCAGACGGCCGCCTTTGCCCGCCAGGTCGACTTCCCCATCAAGCTCGTCTGGTCGCGCGAGCAGGATATCCAGCACGACACCTATCGGCCTTACTACTACGACCAGCTGCGCGCCGGACTGGACGGCCAGGGCAGGATCGTTTCCTGGCAGCATAAGGTGACGGGCGCCTCGGTCTATAATTCCTATATGGGCGGCTGGCCGGCCGACAAGGTCGATCCGGACGCGGTCGAGGGTGCCGTCGAGACGCCCTATGCCTTCCCGGCCCAGCGCGTGGACTATGTGCGCTGGGATCCGGCGCCAATGCCGATCTCCTGGTGGCGCGGTGTCGGCCCGGCGCACAATGTCTTTGTCGTCGAGAGCTTCATGGACGAGCTGGCGCATGCGGCCAAGCAGGACCCGGTGGCCTTCCGCCTGCCGCTCCTGGAGAAGGACCCGCGCGCCAAGGCGGTTCTCCAGCTCCTGGCCGACAAATCCGGCTGGTCCTCGGCGGCACCGGCCGGTGTCGGCCGCGGCCTGTCGCTGCAACTGGCCTTCGGCTCCTATGTGGGGCTCGTCATCGAGGCATCGGTCGGGGAGGGTGGCCTCATCCGCGTGCACAAGGCCACCATGGCGATCGATTGCGGCTTCGTGGTCAATCCGGACACGGTCAGGGCGCAGATGGAAGGCGGGCTGATCTTCGGCCTGACGGCCGCGATGTATGGCCAGATCACAATCGAGGGGGGACGGGTCCAGCAGAATAATTTCAATGATTACCGCATGATGCGCATCGACGAGGCGCCCGTCATCGACATCCATGTCGTTGCCAGCGAGGCGGAGCCGGGCGGCATCGGCGAGACCGGGACCACGGCCGCCTTCCCGGCCCTGGCCAACGCCGTCTTCGCCGCCACGGGCAAGCGCCTGCGCAAGCTGCCGCTCAGCCCCGTCGATCTCGGCGCCGCCTGAGCGCCAGCCTGAGGATCATGCGATGAGCATCTTTACCCGGGGGGCCGTCTTGGCCCTCAGCCTCCTTTGCCTGGCGGCACAGGCCGCCTCGGCGCGGGCCGACGATGACCTGGTCGCCAAGGGCGACTACCTGACCAAGGCCGCCGACTGCGTCGTCTGCCACACCGCACCCGGCGGCAAACCCTTCGCGGGCGGGCGTGCCTTCAGCCTGCCGATCGGCACGATCTATTCGCCCAACATCACGCCCGACAAGACAGCTGGTATCGGCGACTGGACGGACGAGGAGTTCGTGCGTGCCCTGCATGAGGGCATCGCCAAGGACGGCTCGCACCTCTATCCGGCCTTCCCCTACACGTCCTACACGCTAATGCCGCGCGAGGACGTCTTGGCAATCCGGGCCTATCTGGCGACCCTCGAGCCCGTGAGCACGCGGCCGCCGGAGAACGAGGTCAGCTTTCCTTTCAATCAGCGCTGGCTGATGTGGGGCTGGAATCTGGTCTTCAACTCCGACAGCCGCTTCGCGCCCGATCCGGCCAAGTCGGCCGAATGGAATCGCGGCGCCTATCTCGTGCAGGGCCCGGGCCATTGTGGCGAGTGCCACACACCGCGCAATATCGCTCAGGCCAGAAAGAGTTCGATGGAGCTGGGCGGCGCCGAGATCCAGGGGTGGCAGGCCTATAATATCACCTCGGACGTCAAGACCGGTATCGGCGGCTGGACGGAAGAGGATCTTGCGGCCTACCTCAAGAACGGCTTTGCCGAGGGTCATGGTGCGGCGGCGGGCTCGATGGCCGAGGTCGTCAGCTACAGCCTGCGCTATCTGACCGACGCCGACCTCAAGGCCATTGCCATCTATCTCAAGAGCGTGCCGCCGGTCGATAGCGGCACGCCCGCCATTCCGCGCGCGGCACCGCCCTCGATCTATGCCGCAGCGGCGCCGGCCAATGACGAGGCGACCGGCCAGCGGGTCTTCGCGCAGGCCTGCGCCGGCTGCCACGCCTGGAGCGGGCAGGGTCTGCAAACGCCCTATGCCGCCCTGATCGGCGACCGGGCGCTGAGCGATCCGACCGGCGCCAATATCGCGGGCGTGCTGCTTTGTGGCTCGCATCTGCAGAGTCCGGACGGTCCCATGTTCATGCCGTCCTTCGCCAAGGGCTACTCAGATACGGAACTCGCGGCGGTCGCCAACTTCGCCGCTAGCCGGTTCGGCGCCGGCCGGACCGAATTGACGCCCGAAGGGTTGGCCGAACGTCGCAAGGACGGCTGCGAGGGCTAGCGCCAGCGCGCGGGTCGTCCCCCGGCCATGATGCTCGGGATCAAGCGCCTGCACGCGGCGGCGCCATGCCGTCGCGTGCATCGGCCTATCGGCTCGCTCCAGGCCGGGCGCTGGCGCCAGATGGACGAGCCGACGAGGCCAGATCACGTTCACCGCCTGCCTGCGGGCGGCCCAGCACGTGGCGCGCCTGGGCTTGGGGCATTCCCTTTCAGCGCTGCCCCACATTGACCGCATCCCGCTTCGGGTCCGCTTCGACGTCGCGGGTGCTCGAGGAGACGCCTGCGCCGTCCGCGTCCCCTCGTCGCTCGATCCGGCCCCGGTCGCGCCGACCCTCGCTCGGTGCGACAGCGATCAATGCAGGATCGAGCTGATGAAGCCCTTCAGGCGGTCGCTCTCCGGCGCATCGAAGACACGCTCGGGCGTGCCCGATTCGACGACGATGCCCTCGGCCACGAAATGGACGCGATCCGCCAGGCGACGCGCGAACTTCATCTCGTGGCTGACCACCACCATGGTCATGCCTTCCACGGCCAGCTGACGGATAGTGTCCAGGATGCCCGAGACCAGCTCCGGATCGAGGGCCGAGGTCGGCTCGTCGAAGAGGATGAGTTGCGGTCGCATGGCCATGGCCCGGGCGATGGCGACGCGCTGCTTTTGGCCGCCAGAGAGCTGGTCGGGATAGAAATCCTGACGCTCGAGCAGGCCCACTTTGTCGAGAATGACGCGCGCCTCGGCGATGGCTTCTTCCTTGTTGCGCTTTTGCACCCGCGTCGGGCCCTCGATGACGTTCTCGAGCACGGTGCGGTGGTTGAACAGATTGAAGTGCTGGAAGACCATCGGCATCCGGCTTCGCGCGTCACGCAACTCGCGTTCGGGGACGACGTGGAAGGTGTTGCCATCTTCGTGGCAAAGGCGCCGGTCGCCAAAGATGATCTCGCCGCCAGACGGCTTGACGAGAAAGTTGAGGCAGCGAAGGAGCGTCGACTTGCCGCCGCCCGAGGGGCCGATGATGAAGCTCACCTCGCCGCGCTTGACCTTGAGATCCACACCCTTGAGCACATAGGTCGCGCCGTAGGCCTTGCGCAGTTGGCGGACGGTGATGAGATCCTCTTGGGCAGAATGGGGCTGGCTCATGGCGTGCTCGTGCTGGTGTGCGCGGCCGGCAGGGCGTCGAGCGGGGTGGGGGCCACCGTCGGGACATTGCGGCGCAGATGCTTGGGCGTGAGGATGAATTCGAGCCTGGCCACGAGACGCGAGGCCGTGAAGCTCATAACGAAATAGATCATCGCCACCATCAGATAGATCTCCATGCTCCTGAAGGTGCTGGAGATGACGATCGTGCCATGGCGGAGCAATTCGTTGACGGCGATGAAGGAGACGAGCGAGGAATCCTTCAAGAGCGAGATGAAATAGCCGCCCACGGTCGGCAGGGCGATCCTTAAGGCCTGGGGCAGGATGACGCGCGAATAGATCATCGTCCGGGACATGCCGATCGAGAGGCCGGCCTCGCGCTGCCCGTCGTCGATCGAGGTGATGGCAGCCCTGAAGACCTCGGAGAGATAGGCCCCGAGATTGAGGCTGAGGCCGAGGACGCCCGCCCAAAAACCGGGCAGCCTGATGCCGATCTGCGGCAGCGTGAAGTAGATGACGAGAAGCTGGACGACGAGCGGCACGTCGCGCCAGATCTCGACATAGGCATCGAGCGGTCGCGCCAGCAGGGCTCTGTCGCTCAACCTGCCAAGCGCCACCAGGATACCCAGGACGAGGGCGAACGCCATGCTGGTGATCGAGAGTTCGAGCGTCACCAGCGCCCCTTCGAGGAGATAGGGCATATGGCGCGGTATCAGGACGAAGAAGAAATCATACACTGGCGAAGATCCAATCGATCCATCGTCTTGGCCGCCATGATGCGGCCGCTGTTGGTGCACTTAGAGCAAACGTCAGGCCAGACCGGCCGCCGGTATGGATTTTGCTCTGGCACGACGAAACGCTAAACGAGCGTATAAGCGAGGGCGACGGGCCGGGTCACGCCCGTCGGTTTGGAGATGATCGATGGCGAAGTGCTTTCACCTCGGCTGGTTCCTGCAGGGATCGAGCATCCAGTCCTGGAATCAGCCCTGGACGGGCAATATCGCTGACGACTGGATGTTTCCCAGCTTCTTCATGGAGCTCGCAAAGTCGCTTGAGCGGGCGAAGTTCGACTATGTCCTGATCGAGGACAGTTCCTATGTGGGCGAGGCCTGGAACAATTCGCGCGAGATCTATTTGAAGAACGGCATTTCGGTGCCGCGTCAGGATCCGGCGATCACCGCCACCTTGCTGGCCCAGGCGACCTCTCGCATCGGCATCGTGCCGACGCTGGCCACCTTCACCCACCATCCCTATCTGGTGGCGAGGCTCATCTCCAGCCTGGACCAGATCTCGGCCGGCCGCATGGGCTGGAACATGGTGACCGGCAGTTCCGACTTCGCCGCCAAGAATTACGGCCTGGATGCCCTACCGCAGCACGATCTGCGCTACGACATGGCCGATGAGTATATCGACTGCGTCAAGCAGCTCTGGGCCTCCTGGGAGCCCGGCGCCATCGTCGCCGATGCGGAGAGCCGCACGCTGATCGATCATACCAAGGTCAGGCAGATCGACTTCAAGGGCAAGTATTACGCCTCCCGCGGGCCGCTCAATTCGGGGCCCTCGCCGCAGGGCCAGCCGGTGATCGCCCAGGCCGGCGGTTCGCCGCGCGGTCGCGCCTTCGCCGCCAGGCACGCCGATACGATCGTCGCCAGCGTGCGCGGCGTCGATGCCATGCGCGACTACAAGGCCGATCTCGTCCACCGGGCCATCGAGGCCGGTCGGGATCCGAGCACGATCAAGCTCCTCTTCCTGATCGCCCCCATCATTGGCGGCACCGAGGAGGAGGCGCTGATCGAGAAGAAGCGCCGCTCCGAGCAGGATGCCGACAGCATCCAGCAGCGCTTGGCCTTCCTCAGCAAGATCACCAATATCGACTTTTCGACGCTTGATCTCGACCAGCCGGTCCCGCCGCTCACGACCAACGGCCACCAGCAGCTCTTGGAGGAGTTCATCGCCTTTGCGGGCAGACGCACGCTGCGTCAGGCCCTCTCGGACTTCAACGCGGCGGGCGAGGCGATCGATCTGGTCGGCACGCCCGAGCAGATCGCCTTGCAGATGAGCGAGGTCATGGAGCAGTCGGGCGGTGACGGTTTCCTTTTCTCGCCGCCCAATACCAATCGCCGCAGCGTGGCCGAGGTGGCCGACGGGCTAGTTCCGGCCTTGCAGCGCCTGGGCGTGGTCCGCAAGGCCTATAGCCACGACCAGTTCCGCGACAACCTTTTGGCCTTCTAAGGCGATCGTTTCACTTGCGCCTCGGCGCCAGGGGGCTGCCCAGCAGCGCCGCGGCCGCGCGGACCGCGGTGTCCAGGGCGCTCGCGATGAACCCGCCATCCGGCCCCAAGAGGCGCAGGACCAGACCGGCGGCGTGGGGCAGGGCAGAGGCGGCGGCCTGACAGCCCATGCCGCGCAGGCCGGCTTCCAGGCCGCGTGCGTCCAGGGGCTTGCGGGTGAGGATGGTGACCGTACCGACGCCGCCCTGGCCGTGCAGCGGGCCGTCCTGGTCGGCAAAGTCCTGGCCGTCGACTCGCCAGCAGTCCAGCATCAGCAGATCCTCCGCCGGCGAGCGTACGCAGGTCTTCCAGTCCAGGCGGGCAAATCGGCCGGCCTTGCCCATGGGATCGTGTGTGCCGGCGCCATCGGCCAGGATGACGCTGGCCTCGGGGTCGATGACGAGGTCCAGGTGGCTGCGCATCGCCGCCTCTGGAAAAAGAACGAGCGGGTCCTGCGCCAGGATGAGGAAGGCGCCCTTGCCGACGCGCAGGCGGATATCCAGGCCGGCCCAGCCGCCCTTGGTGTCGTGGACGATGGTCGAGGCCTGGGTCGTCACATGGGCAGCGGCACCCGGCTTCACCTCGAGGTCGAAGCTGAGCCTGTCGTCGCGATAGATGCCGCCCGAGGAGGATTGCAGATAGAGCGTCGCCATCCCTGCCGGCCCGTCGCCCAGATGGAAGGGCCGGGTTATGTGGAACGGGTAGGGGATATGCTGGAGGGTCAGCCGAGTGCGGCCGCCCGCCTCTGCGAAGACGAGGCGCGCCTCCGCAAGGGTCGCCCTGCGGCTCAGCGCCACCGGGCCATTCATCGCTCCAGGAGGACGGCGTGCAGGATGATGTCGGCCAGCTCCTCGATGGCCTGGCCCGTGCGCGCGTTGGTTGCCAAGACCGGGCGGCCATTGCGCACCGACCTCGCATCGGCCAGCATCTGGTCGAGATCGACGCCCACATGCGGCGCCAGGTCGACCTTGTTGACGACCAGGAGATCGGAGCGCAGCACGCCCGGACCGCGCTTCCTTGGAATGTCGTCGCCGCCCGCCACGTCGATCACGAACATCCACCAGTCGACGAGGTCCAGCGAATAGGTCGAGGCCAGATTGTCGCCGCCCGATTCGAAGATGACGAGCTCCAGCCCCGGATGAAGGCGCTCCATCTCGTCGCCGGCCGCGATATTGAGGGTCGGATCCTCGCGAATGACCGTATGCGGGCAGGCGCCGGCCTCGACGGCACTGACCCTCGTGGGATCGATGAGCCCGGAGCGCTGCAGGCGCAGCGCGTCCTCCTTGGTGACCAGATCGTTGGTGACGACGGCGAAATTGATGCCGCGCCGCTGCAGGACGGGGATGAGGCGCTCAATCAGCGCGGTCTTGCCGCAGCCGACCGGGCCGCCGATCCCGATCCGGGCAGCAGCCGGTGCCGCCGTGGGGGCTTCGTTCGAGAGCTCGATCGACTGCATGGTCATCTCAACATATAGCGCTGGGCCAAGGGCAGGGTATCGGCCGGCGCGCAGGTCGCAAGGGCCCCGTCGATGAAAACGTCGAATGTCTGGGCATCGACGCGAATATCGGGGCAGGCATCGTTCAGATGCATGTCGTTCTTGCCAAGGCCGCGCGTGCCGCTGGCCGGCAGGAACGATTTTCGTAAGCCCAGTTCCTCCCTCAGGCCGCGCGCGATCGCCCTTGGATGCACGAAGCAGGAGGAGAGTGCCTGCTTGGCCAAGCCGAAGGCGCCCCATTGCGGCCGCAGGAGGATGGGCTCGCAGGTCATGAGCGAGGCCGCCGAATCGCCCATGGCGCCATACGCGATAAAGCCGCCTTTGACGACGAGCTCAGGCTTGATGCCGAAGAACGCCGGCCGCCAGATGACGATGTCGGCGAGCTTGCCGTCCTCAAGCGAGCCCACATGGTCGGCGATGCCGAAAGTGCGCGCCGCGTTGATCGTGTATTTGGCGATGTAGCGCTTGATCCTGGCATTGTCGCCCATGCCCGGCACGTCTTCCGGCAGGGTGCCGCGCTGATCCTTCATCTTGGAGGCCAGCTGCCAGGTCCGGCAGACGACCTCGTGGATGCGCCCCATGCCCTGACTGTCGGAGCCCAGCATCGAGATGGCGCCGATATCGTGGAGAATGTCCTCGGCAGCGATGGTCTGCGCCCTGATGCGGCTCTCGGCGAAGGCCACGTCCTCGGGAATAGCGGGATTGAGATGATGACAGACCATCGTCATGTCGAGATGCTCGTCGAACGTGTTGACCGTGTAGGGATTGGTCGGGTTGGTCGACGAGGGCAGGCAATTGGCGATGCCGGCCACCTTGATGATGTCGGGCGCATGGCCGCCGCCCGCACCCTCGGTGTGGTACATGTGGATGGTGCGGCCGCCGATGGCCGCCAGCGTATCCTCAAGAAACCCCGATTCGTTCAGCGTGTCGGTGTGGAGCTGCACCTGGAAGTCCAGCTCGTCCGCCACCTTGAGGCAGGTGTCGATCGCAGCCGGCATGGCGCCCCAGTCCTCGTGGATCTTGAGCCCCAGGCAGCCCGTTTCCAGCTGCTCGGGCAGCGAATCCGGCAGATGGCTGTTGCCCCGGCCGAGAAAGCCGAAATTGACCGGCCAGGCCTCGGCCGCCTGAAGCATGCGCGCGGTGTTGAAGGGGCCGCCCGAATCGATGCCGACGGTGATCGGCCCGAGCGAGCCGCCGATCATCGTGGTCACGCCGCTGGCGATCGCATGGTCGGGCAGAGCGGCGGAATCGAAATGCACATGCACGTCGATGGCACCCGGCGTGGCGATCAGGCCCTCGCAGTCGCGTACCGTCGTGGCCGCGCCGACGATCAGCCTCGGATCGACGCCGTCCATGATGGCGGGATTGCCGGCCTTGCCGAAGCCCACGATGCGGCCATCCTTGCAGCCGAGATCGCCCTTGACGATGCCAAGGATCGGATCGATCACGAGCACGTTGCAAAGGAGGAGGTCGAGGACGCCATCCTTCGATGTCAGGCCGGCCGCGAGGCCCAGGCCGTCGCGCAGCGTCTTGCCGCCGCCATGCAGGCATTCATCGCCATAGACGGCATGGTCATGCTCGACCACCGCCCTCAGCGAGGTGTCGCCCAAGCGGACGGAATCGCCGGTCGTCGGTCCATAGAGCGAGGCGTAGGCGGCGCGCGAGATCACGACCATCAGGCGTCCCCTTCGCGCACGGCGCCCTTGAAGCCGCCCGCCACGGCGCGGGCCAGTGCTGCCTTCTTCCGCTCGGGATCGCCAACGCCACCGTTCGTCAGATTGTTGAGCCCACCTACTTCCTGCCGGCCGCCGAAGGTCACGAGCGTTACTTCCTTGGTCTGGCCGGGCTCGAAGCGCATGGCGGTCCCGGCGGCGACGTCGAGGCGCATGCCGAACGCCTGGGCGCGGTCGAAATCGAGGGCCTTGTTGACCTCGAAGAAATGGAAATGCGAGCCGATCTGCACCGGTCGGTCGCCGGTATTGACCACGCAAAGGCTTACTCTTCGCCGCCCGGCGCTGAGCTCGACCTCGCCCAGGGCGGCCTCGATCCGGCCGGGCTCGATCGGATCGGCCACGCTTCCTTCGGCCGGCCGGATGGGCTCGTGCACGGTGACGAGTTTGGTTCCATCCGGAAAGACGCATTCCACCTGAAGGATGGGGATCATCGCCGGCACACCCTGCATGACATCGTCGGCGCCGAGGATACGCGAGCCCAGCCCCATGAGCTCGGCCACGCTCCTGCCTTCCCTCGCACCTTCGAGGATCTCGTCCGTGATGAGGGCCACGGCCTCGGGATGGTTCAGCTTCAGCCCCTTGGCTCGCCGTTTGCGCGCCAGCTCGGCGGCCGTGAAGATCGTGAGCCGTTCGAGCTCGGTCGGTGTCAGCAGCAAGGCAAGGCTCCCAGGGGGGCGAGGGTCAATTGACGAAGAGGCGAAGGTCGGCCTGCGCGTGTTCCAACGCCATGATCTCGAGCCAGGGCACGAAGCTCGAGGGCATGGCGTCATCGCCGACGGGCTGGGCCACGGTCTGGTCCAAAACCGGCAGCAAGTCACGGACGATGGCGTGCGCCTGGATCGCACCCAGCCGACCAAGCCGTGTGGCCACGCTCGCAAGGCTGCTCAAGGCGGCATAGCCCGCCGCCAGCGAGGCCTGGCGCTCATCCATGCCGAGTTGCCGCCAGATGGCGCCCTGGAGGACCGGCAGGTGGCCCAGGATCTCCTTGCGGTCGAGCGCTTCCTTGAGTGCCGGCGCGCCGGGCGAGCGCAGCCTGGCGTGCGATGTGAGAAAGGCCCGGCCCTGGCGCCGACTGCCCACCCGGAGCGGCTCGGTCAGCGAAGCTGCCTCGAACTGACGGTCGATCGCCGCCAGCCGCCGCCGATCATCGGCGTGTCGGTGCGCCTGAACGAGAATGACCCGGTCCGCCGTCGACCAGCGATGCCTGAGGATCGTCGCGAAGAGGGCGGCTATACGGTGGATGCTCCAGTCCTCCTTGACCCCAAGCGCTCCTTCGAGCCCATGGGAGAAGGCGAAGGCGCCGGAAGGGAAGGCGCTGTCGCTCTGCCAGAGCATGTGCAAGAGCGCCTGCATCAGGACACCTCACGCCGCTCGTCCGGCCCCTCGACATGATGCGGCACATGCGCCGCCAAGTGCCCGAGCCTTGCGAGATAGTCAGCGGCCGGCGCTTCCAGCGCCACCAGGAGGCGACCCTCGTCGAAACGCACGCGCCAATGAAGGTTGCCCGCGTGATAGCCGAGCTCCAGCGCCTCGGGCACAGAGGATGGCATCAGCACCAGCCAGCGCTCCCCTCTGACGCGCACCACGAGGGCGCTCTCTTCGTCCATGTGCAAGACGGCGCCGTCGAAAAGCCGCTCCTCGCGCGGCAGCATGATGCCTACATCGAGACCATCCGCCGTCGTCGCCCGGAGGCGGCGCCTTGCGGTATCAGCCGTCTCCAGCTCCAGATACCGGATCGTGCCGTGATGGCTCAAACCGTGCAACTTTTCGGCGAGGTCCGGATCGAGCCTGCTTCCAAGCACATGCACGACGTCAAGCGTGGCCAATTGATTTCTCCTGCAACCCTTCCTTGCCAACCGTCGGCCTGGGGCCATCCGGTCGGCGGCGGCAATGCGAATTCTCAACCCTGGCGCTAGTTCCGTCAGCCGATCAAGGCCTTGAACGAATGCCAGCGATGCTCTTCTTCGTCGTCGTTCGCCACTTCTTGGGCCACGCAAGGAGCGCGCCATCCCGACCGAGGCCGGCGCGGCGCCGCGGCTCGCCCAATTATATGCCTATAATTTGGGCAACAATTGCCGATCTTCTTAGACGTGTCGACCCGCTCCCGGTCCAACCCCCGACTGCTATCATCAATGCCCGGGCCCCCCTAGCCGGCATGGGGAAAGCGCTTCCAGCGGCCAGGATGCACCGGACATCCTGGACCTGATCGTTTCGGGAGTTGGCGTGGGCCGGCGGCGTCAGCGCGGGGGGCGGGTGCCTCGGGGTGGCGGGGTTTCGGGTATGGCGGGGCGGGGAAAACCCAGGCGGCGGGCGGCTTCGAGACGCTCCGCCGCCGCCATGCTTTGCGCCGGGCGCTCATGATAATATCGGGCCACGCCGCGCGCGGCGGCTTCCAGCGTCAGCGCCCGCGCTGCCTCGGGCGTGGCCAGGTGGCGAAAATCGCCAAGGCCGGTGCCCACGCGCTCGGCCTCGGCGGTCAATCTGACGGCCAGGCTGGCCTGCCGGACGCGACGCAGATCGCCAATTGCCAGGGTCTGGGCCTGCTCTTCCGTCTCGTGCACGGCGGCGCAATGATTCCAGGTGCCGCCGCGCGGTTGCGTCGACGTCGAGAAGGCCTCGTTTGCCGGGTCCGGGACGGGCTTCCGTCTTGCCTCAAGATCGCGCACTGGCCGGGTATCCTCCGCCTGCGCCTCGATGCGGCGCACGGCATGCGCGGCCAGTCGCCGCGCCGGATCGCGCCCCCGGTTCTGTTCGTAAAGGACGAACATGGCGACCCGCAGGTCGCCCGTCTCCAGTCCCATCTTCAGGATCTGAAGGGCGATGGGGGCCATTCTGGCCACACGCTCGTCATAAGAGAGGTCGGCGATCGACCGGTAATGCCGGAGGAGTTCCTGGAACTCCTCGTCCCGCAAGAGCTTCTCGACCTCCATGACCGGCTGGCGATTGATCAGCGCCACCTGCTCGGTACTGCGCCCACTCGCCAAAGCCTGCGCCGACCGCCGCCGATCACGCCTGGCCCAGAAGGGATAGCGGCGCCGGGGCGGCTTGGGAGCGAGACGGTTTATCCAGTCCATGGCGAACAGGATATTAGGAGCAAAAGCCTAAGTCAAGCTGAAAAGTCAGACGCCTTCCCTTGGCCGGGAACGGCTTTGCCTGGGACGGCCCGCGTCGATACCGGGCCGTTCTTCTGTCGAGGTGTCGTGGTCGCGGATCGGATGGCTGCCGTCTCGTGCTGGACGACGCGCGATCAGTCGGTCACCAGTACGCTTAGCATGCGGGCCAGATGCTCGGTGCCCAGGACCATGTCCGCGTCGCTGGCGAATTCGTCAGGGTGGTGGGTGATGCCGTCGCGACAGGGGATGGTGAGCACGAGTGCAGGGCCGAGCAGGGTCATCATGCTGCCGTCATGCGCCGTGGCGCAGTGCAGGCGGGCGAAGCGTTCGCCCATGGCGGCGGCCTCGCGCTCGGCCAGGGCGAAGAGATCCTGGCTGAACTGGCGGATGCCGCGGCGCTCGGCGCGGCGAAGCTCGAAGGTCACGCCGGCCGCCTCGGCCGCGACCTCGATGGCGCGCATCAGGCCGGCTTCGGCGGTCTCGAGGATGGCGGCATCGGGCGAGCGCAATTCGACATGGGCGATCACGAGGGAGGGGACGGTGTTGGGCGAATTGGGGTCGATCTCCAACCGCGCCACCGAGGTATAGAGCGTGCCGGCCGCCGCCTCGTAGAGACCCCGGACGGCGGTGATCAGGTGGCCGGCCGCCAGCATGGCATCCCGGCGATCCTCCATGGCGGTGGGGCCGGTATGGGCCTGGCGGCCATGGAAGGCCACCTGGAACTTGAAGGCGCCCCATTGGTCGATGAAGGCGCCAAGGCGCTGGCCGCTCTTCTCCATGACCGTCGATTGCTCGATATGGAGCTCCAGATAGGCGGCCGGGAAGGGCAAGTCGGCATCGCTGCCGGCATAGGCGATGCGGGCCAGCTCCTCAGCGACGCTCCGGCCGTCCTGGTCCCGGGGCCGCAGCGACTCCTCCAGCGTGCGCTGGCCGGTATAGACGCCCGAGCCCAGGAGGCTCGGCTGGAAGCGGGCCCCTTCCTCGTTGGTCCAGTTGACGACCACCAGATTGTGGGTGGGCAGGATCTCGCCCCGCTTGCAGGCGTCGCGCACGGCGATGGCGGCCTGGAGGCCGGCGACGACGCCCAGCTGGCCATCGAAGCGGCCGGCCGTGGGCTGGCTGTCCAGGTGCGAGCCGGTCATGATCGCGGGTGCATCCTCGCCGGCGAGATCGAGGATGCCGAACATATTGCCGATGGCATCGACCATGAGCCGGAAGCCCTCTGCCTTGAAGATCTCCGCCAGCAGGTCGCGCGCGGCCTTGTCGGCATCGGAGAGGGTCGGGCGATCCAGCCCGCCATTCGGCAGGCCACCGATCGCCGAGAAGGTGTTGAAGCAGGCAAGAAAGCGGGCGGGATCGACAAGCGGCATGAGGGGCTCCAACTGGGCGGGCTGCGTTTTATCCCGCGCTCGCCCGGGGCTACCAGTCCTGGCACCCATGGTCCACCGCCGCGACTGCCACCATCGGGGCATCGCTAAGGATTTCGTCTTAGAGGGCCGGCACATTCGCCGGCGCAAACGATTGTACGGTGGTGACGGACAACGAAAAGGACTTCGCCGGCCTTCAGTTCATAAATCCCATGCGCAGCGCAGCCTGATGCCCTGGCACCAGGAGCGCCATTGGCAAATCGTCGGCTGCGGCCGCGATTGGGACCTCGGCATTTACCATGTTTAGATAACGCCAAGGTAGTAACAGTAAAATAAATCCTATTTTTTATCGATCGTTTTGTACTAGATGTTTTACGCGGAGCCCTATTTGAACGCCGCGTGGCACTACTACGCTGGGCGATCTTTCCGCATGACCGGTCTAGACCTTGCACCGTGCGAATTTCCTGTGCCGCATGTGGTGCGTGGCCATGGGCGGCATATCCGGCTGCAGAGGAAAAAATCGGCTGCGATCGTGAATGGATAGCAGTCTAAACGCGCGCTGGCAGTACAACACGCGCCCGCGCCGAAAGGCCGTTTGCCCCCCGGCGTCGCGATCGGCTGATTACCCCCTCAGAATCCCTTCCAGTCGCCGGCTTGTTCGAAGGCGTGGGCGGCCTGGTAGATGGTGGATTCGGCGAAATGCTTGCCGATCAGCATCAGGCCGGCAGGCAGGCCGTCGATCATGCCGCAGGGCAGGGACATGGCCGGATGGCCCGTGATGTCGAAGGGACTGGTATTGGCGAGCATCTCGAAGGCGCGCTGCAGATACTCGGCCAGAGGCGCGTCGGGGGCCGGGATGGGCGTGGCCTTCATGGGCGTGGTCGGCATCAAGAGAAGGTCGCATTCGCCCAGCGCCTTGTCATAGGCGGCTTTCAGGACACGCATCTGGTTTTGCGCCTTGGCGTAATAGCGGCCGCGATAATGGCGCGTGAAGTATTCGCCCGTGAACATCGAGATCTTGAGCGTGTCGGAAAGGTCGTTCGCCCGGTCGCGCCAGGCGGCGTGCGCATCGAGGAGGGCTGTCGAGTACTGGCCCTTCCAGTTGAAGCCCATGCCGTTGCCATGCATCATCTGCATCGTCAGGCCCTCCAGGCCGATCGGTGCCCAGATGTCCTTGCCGATACGGTGCATGGGGATCGAGATATCCGAAACCTCGGCACCCAGCTGGCGCAGCCGGTCGGCCGCCGCCAAGATCTTCTTGTCGACGGCGGCCTCGGAGACCTCCCAGCCAAAGCCTTCCTTGACGATGCCGATCTTCAGGCCCTTCACGCCCTTGCCCAGCGCCTTGGTATAGGCATCGACCTTGGGGTTGGCCTGACGGGGGTCGAGGCCGTCCGGGCCGGCCAGGACCTCGAGCAGCAGCGCATTGTCGGCGACGTTTTGGCTCATCGGCCCGGTATGGTCGATGGTAAGCTCGATCGGCATGACGCCCGTATAGGGAACGAGGCCCCAGGTGGGCTTCATGCCGTAGACGCCGCAGAACGAGGCCGGCATGCGGATCGAGCCGCCCTGGTCGCCGCCAATGGCGAGGTCGACCTCGCCCATCGCCAGGAGCGCGCCGCTGCCCGAGGAGGAGCCGCCGGCCGAGTAGCCGCGCTTGTGCGGGTTATGGACGGCCCCCGTGGCCGAGGTGTGGCTGCCGCCCGAGAGGCAAAAGCACTCGCAGGTTGACTTGCCAAGGATGGTGGCCCCGGCATCCAGCATGCGGGTGATGATGGTGGCGTCCTGATCGGGCACGAAGCCCTCCAGCGTGGCCGAGCCATTCATCATGGGTACGCCCGCCACCTGGACATTGTCCTTGACGGCCACGGTCTTGCCCTTGAGCGGCCCGTTGGCGGCGCCCTGGATCGTGCTCTTCACATACCAGGCATTGTTGGGATTCTCATCGGCACCCGGCTGGTAGCCGGGCGTCCTTGGATAGGTGACGACGGGCTTGTCGTCGGGCAACGCGTCGACGACGTCGTAGGAGGCGATCGAGGCCTCCATCAGACCGAGAAACGCATCCAGGCGCTCCTCGGTGAGTTCCATGCCGAGATCGGCCACGATCTCGGCCAGCTGCTCGCGGGTGGGGCGTTGTACGGGCATGGTCTTCCTTGATCCCTAAATGGGACATGCTGGCTGGATCGGGCGACGACGCTCAGGCCTCGATGCCGACAAATTCCTCGAGCATCGAGGGGTCGGCGATCGCCTCAGGCGGCACCTCGCGGGTGATCCGGCCTTTCTGAATGATGAGGATGCGCTGCGAGAGCGCGGCGATGAAATTGAGCTTCTGCTCGACCAGCACCATGGTGAGGTCGCGGCTTTGGCGCAGGTTCAAGAGCGTCTCGATCATCTCCTCGATGATCGAGGGCTGGATGCCCTCGGTCGGCTCATCCAGAAGGATCAGCTTGGGATCGCCGCAAAGGCAGCGGGCCAGGGCCAGGAGCTGCTGCTCGCCGCCGGAGAGCGCCCCGCCATTGCGATCCAGGAGGCGCTTCAGGCGGGGGAACTCCTCCAGCACCTGCTCGATCGTCTGCTTCTCGTTGGTCTTGGCCAGCAGGCAGCCCATGCGGAGATTCTCGAGGACGCTGAGGGCCGGGAAGATCTCGCGGCCCTGCGGCACGAAGCCGATGCCCGCGCGCGCGCGGACATAGGGCGAGGCCTTGGTGATGTCCTTGCCCTTCAGCTTCACATGGCCGCCGGTTGCCGGCAGATAGCCCATCAGCGTGCGTAGGAGGGTCGTCTTGCCCATGCCGTTATGGCCGAGAATGCCGACGAAACCACCGGCCTCGACCTTGAAATCGACGCCAGCCAGGATCGGGATGCGGCCATAGCCGGAGCGGAGACCGGAGACTTCCAGCATCGTCATGCCGCCTGCTTTCCCAGATAGACGTCGCGCACGCGCTGATCGGCAAGGACGACGTCGACATCGTCCTCGATCAGGATGCGGCCCTGGTTGAACACCGTCACCGTCTTGGCGATCATGCGGATGAACTGCATGTCGTGCTCAACGACGATGATCGCCTGCGTCTTGTTGATCTCGCGGATGAGCTCGGCCGTCCGCACGATCTCCTCGTGCGTCATGCCCGCCGCCGGCTCGTCCAGGAGGATGAGCTCGGGCTCCTGCGCCAGGACGGTGCCGATCTCGACCCATTGGCGCTGGCCGTGCGCCAACTGGCCCACGATCCGGTGGGCGATGCCGGTCAGCCCCAGGCGTTCCAGCGTCGCGCTCGCGATACGCTTGGTCTGCTGCATCGATTTGTTGCGAGCGGCGGCGACGAAGATGTTCTCGTGCACGGAGAGCCCGTTGAAGACGTTGGGGATCTGCGTCTTGATGCCGATGCCGTGCCTGGCGATCTCGTGCGATTTCGCGCCCGTGATGTCCTGACCGCGAAAGAACACCTTGCCCTCGGAGGGGGTGAGCTGGCCGGTCAGCATCTTGAAGAAGGTGCTCTTGCCGGCGCCGTTCGGACCGATCAGGCAGCGCAGCTCCACCTCGCGGAGGAGAAAATTGACGTCCTCATTGGCGGTGACGCCGCCAAAGCGCATCGTCAGGCCCTTGGCCTCGAGAAGCGGCACGGAAGACGTGCTCATGAGCGCACCTCCGCGCCGCGTGTCGTCTGCTTCTGTTCTTCGCTCCCGGTGCCAGCACGCCGCTGCCAGAAGCCGGTGATCGTGTCGCGCACCACCGGCACCAGGCCCTGCGGGACCAGAAGGACGAAGGCGACGAGGACGACGCCTAGGACAAGATTGCTGTCGACGGCGCTTTGCGAGCCGGCGAAAGAGATCAGCCACTGGATGAGCACGGCACCGAGGATGGGCCCGAGCAGAGTGCCAAGGCCGCCCACCAGCACGTAGATGATGACCTGCGCCGACATTGCGAGAGCGAAGACGGTCGGGCTGATGAAGGCGCCCCAGTTGGTATAGAGGCAGCCGCCGATGCCGGCGATCATCGCCCCGATGATGAAGGTGATCAGCTTATAGAGGCGCGGGTCGTAACCGATCAGGGTGGCGCGTGTTTCGTTCTCGCGGATGGCGACGATGACGCGGCCCAGCCGCGAGGCCAGAATCCCGCGCAAGAGCACATAGACCAGGATCAGCGTGGCGATCGTTACATACCAGAGTTGCTCGGGGTCGAGGATCGTCGAAGGATCCCCCGGCATGTTCAAGGTCGGCACCGAGGGCATGCCGTTGAAGCCGCCAAGCGGTGCATTGCCAATCGTGTACCAATCGCCCGACGTGGCATTGATCAGGTTGAAGAGGATGACCGTAACGGTCAGCGTGATTACGCCGATATAGGCATCGCTGATCCGGCCATAGAACATGAAATAACCAAGAAGCGCCGCAAACAGGCCCGGGACGATGATGGCCAGGGCCACCGCACCCGTGCTGTCGCCGAAATTGATGGCCGCCACCGCGTAGGTATAGCCGCCCAGGCCGAAAAACGCCGCCTGGCCGAACGACATGATGCCGCCATAGCCCCAGATGAAGCCCTGGCTGAGCGCGAAGATCGCCATGACGACGAAGACCGTCATCTGCATCAGGCCGAACATGTCGGTCGTGTGGGGCAGCGCGAACATCAAGACGATGCCAAGGGCCACCACGGTGATGAAGCTCGCTAGAGCCGATTTCATGCGACCTGCTCCCTTAGATGCTGCGCTTGAAGAAGCGGCCGGTGATGCCTTGCGGCAGGATGCGGATCATGACGATCGCGGCGGCCAGCAACGCCACCTCGCCCAGGACCGGGGTCGATTTGAACGAGACGATCTCGTTGATGAAGCCGAAGATCATCGAGGCTAGGCCCGTACCGGTGATGATGGCGGCACCGCCGCCCAGAACGGTGATGAAGGCCTTGGCGATGAAGGCGGCGCCCATGACGGGCGACACACCCGATATCGGCGCCAGGACCCCGCCCGCCAGGCCTGCCAGAGCGGCGCCGAGCGCGAAGGTCGACATATAGATGCGCGAGGGTGCCACACCCAGGGCCGAGGCCATGTTGGCATTTTGCATGGTGGCGCGCACGATGAGGCCGTAGCGCGTGTAGCGCAGCATGCAAAAGAGACCGACCAGCGTCAAAGCGGCGACGATCAGGATGACGATGCCGTAGCCGCTGGCGCCGAAATTGCCGATCGAGAAGCCGCCCACCGGCGCCGGCACGCCGCGCACGTCATTGCCGAAGATCGTCGTCATGAGGCCGATCAGGGCGAGGCTCAGCCCCCAGGTGGCCAGCATGGTGTCAATCATGCGCCCATAGAGGAAACGGATCAGCAAGCGCTCGACGATCAGCCCGACGATTCCCACAACCAACGGCGCGATGACCAGCATGGCCAGCCAGATATTGATGCCGTTCGTCACGGAAATGACGGTGGTGTAAGCACCCAGCATCATGAACTCGCCATGCGCCAGGTTGATGATTTTCATCATGCCGTAGATCACGCCGAGACCGACGGTGATGAGTACGAGCGTGCCAATACCAACCAGGACATTGAACGACACAAGGCCGATCAGATCCATCTTTGATCCTCTCGCGGGGGCAGGCCAGGAAATCACGAAGACGTCCGCTAGCGGACGTCTTCGCTAGGGGGTGCTACATCTTAACGTCGACGACGAACTGCTTGTTCGTATTGGGCGCCTTGATCAGGTCGCAGACCGCCGCCGTGTCTTCGGGCGGCGCATCAGGGAAGGTGTCGATGATGTCCCATTTACGGTCGTGCGCCTTGGCCAGATAGGCGTTGCGGATCGTGTGGTGGGTGGCCGGATCCATCGTCACGGTCCCGGAGGGCCCCTCGATCGACAGTTTGCTCTCGAGTGCTTCGATGACCTTCATGCGCTCGACGGAGCCGGCCTTCTTGACCGCGGCCGCCCAGAGCATGATGCCCTCATAGGTCGCACTGCCGAGCTCGCTGATCTCGGCGTCGTTGCCGAACCTCTTGCTCATCGCCTCGATGAACGTCTTGTTCTGCGGCGTGTTCACGCTCTCGTAATAACCATAGGCGGTCACGATTCCCTCGGTCGTCGCCTGGTCAAGCGTGCGCAACTCGTTGGACAGGCCAAAGACGCTGGAGGCCACGGGGATCTTGCCCTTCATGTCGGCGGCCGCCCACTGGCGATAGAAACCCACATGGTTGGCGCCCACGAGCGCTGAGAGGACAACGTCCGGCCCGGCATTTTGGATCTTGCTGATCGCCGAGGAGAAATTGGTGACATCAAGCGGGAAGAAATCGACAGCAGCGATGCTGCCGCCAGCTTCCTGCGTGTATTTCGTCATCCATTTCGAGGTGATCTGGCCGTAATTATAATCGGCCGCCACGATATAAGCCTTCTTGCCCCAGTTCTTCATGGCATAGGGGACGATCTTCGAGACCGTCTGAGCCGGCGTCGTTCCGGTGCAGAAGGTGTTACGATCGCAGACGCCGCCTTCATACTGGGTGTTGTAGAAATAGAGCGTCTTGAAGCGGTCGAAGATAGGCCGGATAGCCTCGCGCGAGGCCGAGGTGATGCCGGCCTGGACGACGTCCACCTTGTCCTTCAGCGCCAGCTGCTGGGCGAACTGGGTGTAGAGCTGCATGTTCGACTGGGTGTCGTAATTGATCAGCTCGACCTTGCGGCCCAGGAGGCCACCCGCGGCATTGATGTCGTCCACCGCCAGTTGAACCGTCTTGATCATCGACTGGCCGGAAAGGCCGATCGGTCCGGACAGGTCGAGCAGGCTTCCGACCTTGATCGGCGCGTCGGCGGCAAGGCCGTTGCGGGCGATGAAGGGCATGGCCACGGCACCCGCGGCCAATGCCGAGCCACCCTTGAGAAGCGTGCGTCGGCCAAGTCGCATTACAACCATCGTCACAAGGTCCTTTTATCCGCCGTTGGGTAGATTGCGGACTTTGTCAGCAACAACGATGCCAAACGCTTGGCCGACGCCCGTCCGACTACGGAATCAGCCGATCTTGGGGTGGCGTAGATGCCAGTCGGTGACGCGCTGGAATGCCGCACCCGCCTGGACCAGCAGCGCTTCCGAGAGATGCGTGCCGACGAGTTGCAGGCCGATCGGTACGCCGTTGGCGTCAAAGCCGCCAGGAAGTGTGATCGTCGGATTGCCCGCCATGTCGAAGGGGGCCGTGAATTTGAGGACGTTGGTCAGGACGTCGGCACTCCGTTCGTTGGCCCATTGCTCGAGCGTGGGCACGGGACCGGTCAGGACGGGTGCCAGCATCAGGTCGACCTCGGCAAAAAACGCCTTCAGGCGGGCTTTGAAGACGTCACGCGCGATCTGCAGCCTGGCGATCTCGACACCCGTCGTGGCGTAGCCCAAGTCGATCAGCCCCTTAAGCTCGGGACCATATTCGCTGGCGCGCGCGGGGTAGGTCGCAAGATGGGCATAGGCCGTCTCGACCGCGCAGTAGGTCGTCCAGCCCTCCAGCACGTCCGTCCAGTCCGGCATCGGCACGACGCGCACATCGGCGCCCAGGTCCTTCAAGACGGCCAAGGCTGCGTCGAGTGCCGCCACGATGGCGGGGTCGCTGCCCTCCATGATGTAGGCCGGATCGTAGGCGATCCGCAGGCCCTTGACGCTGCCTGCCTTGCCCAGCGTCAAATAGTCCGGCACCGGATCGGGCAGGCTGGTCGGATCGTTTTGATCCTTGCCGGCGATGGCGCCAAGGACGATGCCGGCATCCAGGGCATTTCTTGCCATCGGCCCCACATGATCAAGCGAATCGGAAAGCGGCATGACGCCGTAACGGCTGACACGGCCCCAGGTGGGCTTGATGCCGGTTAGGCCGCAGGCGCCTGAGGGAAAGCGGATCGAACCACCGGTGTCCGAGCCCAGTGACGCGAAGCAGAGCCCCGCCGCGGTGGCAGCGCCCGAGCCACTTGAGGAAGATCCGGTCCAGCGCTCAGCCGCCCAGGGGTTGCGCGGCGCCTCGATCGAGGGATGATGCGCACTGAAGGCACCCTCGGTCATCTTGAGCTTGCCCAGGAGCACGGCACCCGCCTGCGCCAGGCGCACCGTCACCGTCGCATCGAAGGCCGGCTTTTGCGCCGCATGGATCGGCATGCCGCCACCTGTCGGGATATCCTTGGTGAAGCAGAGATCCTTAAGGGCGATGGGCACACCGTGCAGGGGCCCCCGCCATTGGCCGCGATCCAGCTCGGCCTCGGCCGCCTCGGCCTGAGCGCGGGCATGCTCGGGCGTGACGAGCTGGTAGCTCTTCAGGCCGGCATCGAGCTCGCTTATCCGGGTCAGCATCGCCTCGGTCAGCGTCACGGGCGAGACCTCGCGCCGCCGGATGGCCTCGGACAATTCGGTAATGGACCAGAAGGGCAGGGCAGCCGCTGTCATCGTCGTCAACTCCAGAACTAAACGCGTGCTTAACCTTTGGGCAGATGCGCAAGGCTAGATGAAACCGTGATCACAGACCCTGAAGTCGCGACGTCAGGGCGCCCAAATCGCCATGCCCGTCCAGCGCCCGCTAGTTCCATGCCAGCAAGTCCCACCGCGCTGCGCGACCCTGGGCGGATATCGGCCGTAGAAGAATGACACTAGGATCGGCGGCACGCCACTCGGCGCCCGGACCCCCTTGGAGAGAAGAGCCAAGCGCTTGAAGACCATTGCCCACGTGGCCGCCATCGAGCCCGACAAGGCCGCCATCGCCGCGATCGTCCTTGGCGTCACCGCCTTTTCCGTGGCCCAGGGTCTGACCTACCCGCTGATCGCCCTCAATCTCGAGGCAAGGGGCCTTCCGGCCTGGCAGATCGGCTTGAACGGCGCCGCCTTCGCAGCTGGCCTCGCTACCACCACCTTCCTCATCGGCTGGCTCACCAAGCGTGTGCGCGGCGACTGGCTGATCGTCCTCGGCCTGCTGGGCTGCTCCTTGGCGCTGGCTCTTCTTTGGCTGACCCACTCGGTCCTGTTCTGGCTGCCGATCCGCTTCGGTCTGGGCGTTGCCGCCAGCCTCGTCTTCATCATGAGCGAGGCCTGGCTGAACGCCGCCACGCCCGAAACTCTGCGCGGCCGTGTTTCCGGCCTCTACGGCTTTGGCCTCTGCCTGGGCTTTGCCGCCGGCCCCCTGGCCATCCCCGTCCTTGGCACCTCCAGCAGCTTCGCCTTCGGCATCCTGGCGATCTACGTGGCCCTCGTGGCCTTCGCCACGGTGGTCCTCAGTCGACGCGCGCAGACCGTGCCGGCACCCTCGCCGGCCGGCGCTCTCTGGCATTTCCTGCGCCACGACCCCATTCTCGTGCTGATGGTCTTCGCCTTCGGCTTTGCCGACATCGCCGCCATTTCCGGTATGCCCGTCTATCTCATCCGCAGCGGTCAGTCCGACACGCTGGCGGCCTTGAGTGTCAGCGTGATCGCGCTGCCAACCGCGATCGCCCAGCCCTTCGTCGGCTACCTCTTGGACCGCGTCGCGCGTCGGCGCGTGGCCATCGGCGCCAGCCTCCTGACGGCCTTGAGTTTTCTTTGCGTGCCGCTTTTGGAATCGGCAGCGGGCATCTTGGCGGACTTTGCGCTCCTGGGCGTGGGCAGCTTCGCGCTCTATACCTCGGCACTCACCTTACTGGGCGAACGCTATTCCGGTGGCCTCCTCGTCGCCGGGAGTGCCGCCTTCTCAATAGCCTACGCATCGGGCAGCGGCGCCGGCTCGGCCGCGATCGGTCTCGCCATGGATACCCTGGGGCTGGCGGCTGGCCCTGCCTGCACCGGCCTCATTCTTCTGGCGCTGACCGGCCTTCTCCTCGTCAAGGACCCGGGAGCGCTGCCCGCGGCACCGCTGGACGCCGGGTAGAAGCGGCATCCCGGCATCAGGCCGGCCGCCATTCCGCGCCGGTGCCTCGTCTCTCCGGATCAGGTGGCCGCGCCCTGGCGGTAATCCATGGCCTTGAGATCGCTGATCAGGCGGGGGCCCTCAGGCTGCCAACCCAACCGCTCGCGTGTCCACGCACTTGATGCCGGCATGTCGAGGCGGATGAACATCGCCAGCCAGCCGAAATGACCCGCCGCTTCCTCCGGGAACAGCGACCTGACCGGCACGCCCATGCCAGCGCCGATCGCCGCCGCGATATCCCGCACAGGGACGCCTTCCTCGGCCACCGCGTGATATCGGGCACCGGCTTCATGCTGCGTCAATGCCGGGCGATGGCGCCTGGCGACGCCGATGAGCGGCGAGATCAGACCCTGCTTCTAGGTATCGTGGACGTGGGACAGTCGCACCACCGCGAGAACGAGCTAGCCTCGCCATCCAGTCCTCGCCGCTGGCCGCTCGGAGTTTCGTCAGGGGCCAGGGAGTTCTGCTTGGATCGCCTCCAGACGTTCGGTGAAGCGCAGCATGCCGTCATCCAGGCCGCCACCATCCAGGGCGGCCAAGCGGACGAGCAGGCCCGCCTCGCGCCTGAGCGGCGTCGCCGCCACATGCAGGCCCGGCATCTCCACGGCCTGGAGAGACTGCGCCAATTCCGTCCAGGGCGCGGGCCTCAGGCTGGCCAGGAGGAGCGTGCCGAAGGCGCGATAGGGCCCGATGATGCCGGGTCCGCCCGCCGCCAGCGCCAGGCCCGTCACCGACTGGCGATCCAAAAGGATGCGCCGGCCCGCCGCCGAGCAAAGGTCGATCTCGTTCGCCAGCAGTCTGAAATGCTCCCCGGCCGCCCAGGGATCATGCGTCATGAAGCCGTCGCGAAAGATCAGCGTGGCACCGGCTGCGAGCCTGAAGCGGAAACGCTGCGTCACCTGGCTTTGCGGAAAGAGGATGAGCGGGCGGGCCAGATAGGCAAGGCATCCGCCGGGGGCGATCTCGACCTCGACCTCGACCTCCGCCTGACCCCCGTCCCGCATGGCGTGCACGGTGGTCGCGGCCGGCAATTCCAGGCGCGCGTCGGCGCCCGACTCGACCGCCAGGCACTGGCGAAGTTGCTCGCCCGAGAACAGGCCGCCCGAAGCCGACTGGACGATGACGTGGCAGCCGGCCGCAGCGCGGGCAGGACGCAATGGCGCCTGGATCGCATAGGGATAGGCGACCCGCCGGCGGACCAGCCGGGTATCGGCTTGGGCGCGGCGAAAGACGAGGTCGAGTGCCGCGGGCTCGACCGGGATTGGGGCATCCAAGATCAGCGCATCATGTAGCGGCGGTTCAACGGAACGCGGGCGGCAGGCTCGCAGGTCAACGGCACGCCATCGGCGCGAACGACGAAGGTCTGCGAATCGACCTCGATGCGCGGCAATGCCGCGTTGCGGACCATGTCCTTCTTGCCCAGGCGGCGCACCGACTTGATTTGCACGAAGGCCTTGCCGACCTTGAGCTTGGTGCGCACGTCGGCCTCGATCGCCAGCTTCGAGACGAAGGTGACGCCCAGTTCCTGCGGCGAGCGGCCGAACGAGCCCCACATCGGCCGTTGGATCATGGGCTCGGATTCGATCTGGCTCGCATTGCCGTCGCCCATGACCGCCCAGACGATGAAGCCGCTCTTGATGACGGCCGCGGGCTTGATGCCGAAGGAGGCGCGGGGCCAGAGCACGATGTCGGCCATCTTGCCGGGCTCGAGCGAGCCCACATGTGCATCGATGCCCGAGGCGATGGCGGGGTTGATCGAGAGCTTGGCGATATAGCGCTTGATGCGCTCATTGTCGGCCCTGGCGGTTGTCTCCTCGGGCAGCCGGCCGATCCGCTCCTTCATGACATGCGCCAGCTGCCAGCATTTTGCGGCGTTCTCGGCCAGCCTTCCCATGCCCTGCGTATCGGTTGCGAAGATCGAGATCGCCCCCATGTCGTGGAGGAAGTCCTCAGCCGCCATTGTCTGCGGCCGGATGCGGGATTCGGCGAACGCCAGGTCCTCCGGCAGGCGCCAGTCCATCATGTGCGCCAGCATGGTCATGGGAATCCCCTCGTTCAGCGCATAGGCGGTGAAGGGATTGGTGGGGTTGGTCGAAGAGGGCAGCACGTTGGCCTGGCCGTTGACGCGCAAGAGGTCGGGCGCGTGGCCGCCGCCCGCCCCTTCGGTATGGAACATGTGGATCGTGCGATCGCCGATCGAGGCCAACGTGTCCTCGCAAAAACCGAACTCGTTGATCGTGTCGGTATGCAGGTTGACCTGGAAATCGTTGCGATCGGCGGCGATGAGCGAACCATTGATCACCGCACCCGACGCCCCGAAATCCTCGTGGATCTTCACACCCAGCGCGCCGCCGGCCACCGATTCCTCGACGGCGGCGGGATCGGAACAGCCGCGTCCGAGGAAGCCGAAATTCAACGGCGAGAACTCGGCCGCCTGGATCATCTGGCCGGTCACGTTGGGCCCAGAAGTGCTGACGTCGAAATGCGGCCCCGGCGACATGCCGATCATCGTCGTGGTGCCACCGGCCAGCGCGTGCTCGTTTTGCTGCGGCGAGAGAAAATGCGCGTGCGCCTCGATCGTCCCAGGGGTCGCGATGAAGGCCTCGCCATGGATCACGGTCGTGTTGGGGCCGCAGACGAGAGCCGGATCGACGCCCGCCATGATGTCGGGATTGCCGGCCTTGCCCACGCCGGCGATCCGCCCGTCGCGAATGCCGATATCGGCCTTGATGATGCCGAGGACGGGGTCGATGATCGTGGCGTTCTGGATGACCGTATCGAGCGCGCCGGATGCATAAGTGCCGTCCGTCTTGAAGCCTTCGCCATCGCGCATAGATTTTCCGGCGCCGGTCGTCAGTTCGTCGCCGTAGCTGGTCAGGTCCTGCTCGATCATGGCCAGGAGGTTGGTGTCGCCCAGGCGTACCATGTCGCCCTTGGTCGGGCCGTACATCGAGGCGTAGCGCTCGCGGGTGAGGGTCGTCATGGCTGTATCCTCCTCAAGCGCCCTGATAGCCGCGCTGCTTTGCCAGATCCCGGGCCGCTTGGCGAACGGTCTCGTCGCCGATGGCACCCTCGGTCAGTCCGCCCTGGCCGCGCACGACGCCGTTACCCGCCATGGGCACCAGCTGCACTGTTCGCCGCAGCCCGGGCTCGAAGCGCACGCCCGACCCCGAGGCCGCGTCGAGGCGCATGCCGAACGCCTTGGCCCGATCGAACTGCAGCATCCGGTTGACCTCGAAGAAATGCGTGTGGCTCCTGACCTGGATGTCCCGATCGCCTAGATTAACAACATCCAGGCTGATTCGAGGGCGGCCGGCATTGAGTTCGATCTCGGGCGCTGCCTCGTCGACGATCACCTCGCCAGGCACCAGGGCATCGGCGATGGGCTCCTTGCCGGTGGCGATCGGATCGAAGACGATCACCATCTTGGTGCCTTCCTCGAAATTGGCCTCCACGGAGATCTTCTCGATCATCCTGGCCACGCCCGGCATGACGTCGTCGGTGGTGAGCAACTGACCCGCCATCTCGACGATCGCCTCGTAGGTCATGCCCATCCTGGCCCCAAGCAGCATTTCGTCGGCGATGAGGGCAACCGCTTCCGGCTGCGACAGGCGGCAGCCCCTGGTCTTCAAGGTCCGCGCCAACTGCGCCGCGTTGAAGATGATCAGCCGCTCCATCTCGGTCGGTGCCAGGTTCATCATCGACTTCTTCCTCTAGCTCGCGAAAAGGCGTCCGGATTGGCTCGCGTGACGCATCATCGCCATGTCGGCAAGGGGGGTGAAACTCGTGGCCGCGCTCAGGGGCGGCAGCGACGGATCGGCCGCTGCCGCGATCTCGGCGCGGCAGGCAAGGAGGGCGCGCTGGCCATCCAGGTGGCTGATCAGCCCGAGCCTGGTTGCGGCCGAGCAGAAGGCCGCCGCCGTCTGGTAGGCAGCAACGAGCAGCGTCTCCATGAGCCCGAGTCCGACCCCCGCCAGGACCAGGCCCTGAACGATCGGCAGATGACCCTGGACCTCGCCGGCCAGGACCAGACGGCGATAGGAGGCGACGCCCGGCGTGCCCAGTTGCGCGTGTACCAGCAAGAGCGAGCCACCGGCCCGAATGGAGCCCAGTCGCTGCGTCTCGCCGACGAGCATTGCGTCCAGCAGATCGTCGTCGATGCCAAGGGCGGTGGCATCGCCGGCCTTGGCGTGCGCATGGCCGACGAAGAGCCGGTCGAAGCTGGCCCAACGCCCGGTCATCTGGCCGCCAAGGAACGCGGCGAAGCCGGCGCGATCCAAGTGCCCGTCCGCCTGCAGCGTCTCCAGCCCCCAGGAGAAGGCAAAGCTGCCGCCGGGAAACTGGCTGTCGCCATGCTGGAGAGCTGTCAGGAGCGACAGCTTTCCAGCCATCGCCGAAGTCTCACTCATCTGTTCCAGCTCATCACTCAGGACGTCACCGCCAGAACATGCTCTTGCAGATCGGCCCAGCTGTCAGCGGCCAGCGCCTTGATGTCCGTCGAGGGTCGGGTCATGGCGACGAAGAGCAGGCCGTCGATCTGGATCGAGATGAAGCGGATCGTCCGATCGACGTCGAGACGGCGAAACAGGCCGGCCGCCATGCCGTCCTCGAGGCAGGCGCGCAGGATCTGCCGTTCGCGCTCGTAGAGATAGTCGATGAGCTCGTTCAGCCGTCGATCGTCCTGCAGGCTGCCGCGATAGGCGATCATGATGCGCGCCATCTTCCGCAGCGATTCGAACATTTCGATATTGACGTTGAACCAGTCCGTCAGTGCCCCCACCGGGTTGCCATCCGTCGATCGCGCGCGGTAGCGCTCCAGCGTGCGATTGACGGCCAATTCGAGTGCTGCGTGGCAAAGATCGTTCTTGCCAGCAAAATAATAATAGATGAGAGCGACGTTAACGCCGCAGCGATCGGCGACCTCACGCATCGAGACCGAGGCGAAGTCGCGCGTCGAGAAGAGATCCAGGGCAGCATCCAAGATAGCGGCGGCCCTGCCATCCGGCGGCAATGCCCGGCCGCTCGATGCCGGCAGTTCGAGCGCACCCATCAGGCGACGGCCTCCAGCATCCGGACAGCCTCGGCCTTGCGTGATTCGCGCACGATCTTGGACTTGGCCTCTATGTCGGAGACGATGCGCGAGCCATAGGCGGTGGGGTCCTGCGGGTCGTAGCGGATCTTGTCGATCGCGATGACCCGCGTGCTCAGCGAGAAGGCCTCCGAGAGATCATGCGTGACCATGACGATGGTCATCTGGTTTTCCTCCCACAGCTCGCGGACGAGATGGTGCATTGATTTTCGCGTGTGCGGATCGAGCGCCCCGAAGGGTTCGTCCAGCAGCAGCACCTTGGGCCGGACGATGAGCGCCTGCGCGATGGCGAGACGCTGCTGCATGCCGCCCGAGAGCTGGTGGGGAAACTTGTCGGCCGACGACCCCAGTCCGACGCGCTCCAAAAGACGCATCGCCTCGGCTTCGACTTCTCCGCGCTCCTGGCCGCGCAGTCGGCCAGTAAGGGGCGCCTTCGCCCATTCCCGGCCCAGCGTGACGTTGCGCAGGACCGAGAGATGCGGAAAGACCGAGTAGCGCTGGAAGACGACGCCTCGGTCCTGCGAGGGCTCCGGCGCGATCGGCTGCCCATCGATCAGGATCTTGCCATGCGTGGGCTGCTCCTGGCTCAGCAGCAGGCGCAGAAAGGTCGATTTGCCAGCACCGCTTGGCCCGACGACGCCCAAAAACTCGTGGTCGGCGAGCTCCAGCGAGATGTCTTCGAGCACCCTGACGCCGCCATATTCCTTGGAGACGGACTTGAACGCGATGGTCGTCAAGGATCTACCCTTCCTTGGGATTGTACCAGGGGTAGCAGCGACGTTGGGTGGCCACGAGGGCCACATCCATGAGGAAGGCCAGGAGCGTTATCCACGCGACGTAGGGCAAGATAACGTCCATGGCCAGATATCGCCGGACCAGGAAGATGCGATAGCCGAGGCCGCCCTCGGAGGAGATTGCCTCGGCGGCGATCAGATAGAGCCAGGCCGGTCCGAGCGAGAGGCGCAGCATGTCGATCAGGCGTGGCATGACCTGCGGCAGCACGATGCGAAGGATCATCTGCCAGCTCGAGCCGCCCAGGGTCTGCGCCTTGATCATCTGCTCCTTCGGCAGTTCGCCGACGGTGAGCGCCACCGCGCGAACGATGTAGGGCGCCACGCCGATCACCATCAAGATCAGCTTGGCGGGCTCGCCCAGGCCGAAGAGGATGAAGAGGATCGGCAGGATCGCCAAAGGCGGGATCAGCGAGATGACCGCCACCAGGGCGCTGAAGCCCGCTTTGACATAGGGAATGAAGCCGATGACGATCCCTAAGACGAGCCCGATCACGGTCGAGATCAGAAGGCTTGAGAACAGCCGCAGCAGGCTCACATAAGTGTCGGTCCAAAACAGATACTGGCCGCTCAGGGGATCGACTTTCAGGGCCATGCGCGCGAGCGCGGCGCCGAAGGACGAAAACGACGGCATGAGCTTGTCGGCCGGATTGACCGCCAGCCTCGCTTCGGATGCCGTCAAATAGACGAAGCCGATCAAGAGGAAGGGCAGAATGGCCAGGAACAGGCCGGGCCCGCGGCCAGGGCTGTAATTGATGACGCGTTTCATCAGGCACCGCCGATCAGGAGGCGGTCCGGGCCCTCATGGCGACCCGGACCAGGAAAGACAGGCAAAGGCTAGAGCTTGCCGGCCGCCGCCAGGGCCGTGATATCGTCATTGACCCTGAGCTTGACGTTGGCGGTGTTGCCCAGGACCGAGCCGTCCGGGAAGCTGATGCCAACGTCGTCCTTCGAGGTGGCTCCCTGGCCGAAGAGTCCCTGCTCGAAGGAGAAGGTGCGGATATTGTCCCAGATTTCCTTGGTCGAGGCGGCGGTCAAAAAGTCGCTCGCTTCCTTGGCTGTCTTGAAGAAATGCGTCGTCGCCTCCTGGCTCTCGAAGCCGGCGACATCGGTGCCCATACCGGCTGCCATGACCTCGCGCATGTCCTTGGCCTTGGCATCGTTGCCGCTCAAGATGCCAAGGGCCTCGTACCAGGCCCCGGCCAGCGCCTTGATGGCTTCGGGGTGCGCCTTCATCGTTGCCGTCTTGGTGATGAAGACATCCATGATCTCGCCTGGAATCTCCTGCGAGGTGAAGAGCACCTTGGTGCCTGGCACGCCCTTGATCATGTCGTCGGTCATGGGCTTCCAACTGGCCACGTTCGTGACGTCGGGCGAGGTCAGGTAGGCCGAGGCGATGTCGGCGTCGGAGATGTTGACCGTCTTGACGTCGCCAAGGCCGGTCATCCCGTTCTTCACCAGCGCGCGCTGCAAGAGATAATGCGAGACCGAGAACTGCACGAGGTCGACGGTCTGGCCCTTCAACTCCTTGACCGAGCCGGCCTTCTTGGACAGGAGGACGTCATTGCCGTTGGAATAGTCGCCGATCATGAAGAGCGTCGTGTCGACGCCGCCGGCTGCCGGCATCGTCAGGCCGTCCATGCCGGCCACGGTGACGATGTCGAGGTCGCCGCCGATGAACTGATTGATGCTGCCCACATAGTCGTTGACCAGGGTGACCTTGAGGTCGACATTATATTTGTCGCCCCATTTCTTCAGGATGCCGCTCTTTTCCATGTAGACCAGCGGCATGAAGCCCACATAGATCGACCAGCCGATCTTGATGGTCGGCCGTTCGGCCGCCCGCGCCGGCGCCAAGCCCGTCACCAGGAGGACGGCTACGAGGCAGATTGCCCCGATGATGCGTCTGTTCATGCAATCTCCCATCTCTGGCGCCACCGGACATCCGCCCGGGGCCTGCGCCGGACACCTGTCCGGGCCACCTCGGTGCAAGGGGTGCAAGATGCGGGCCTAGGCGAATTGCATTTGCGGCGCCCCGGGAAAGTTCGCTAACAGCGCCCAATTTGACGTCATCAGCCTCAAAATTAAGCGCTCGTTTAAGCGTTCGCAGACCCGGCAACTGATTTAAGCGGTCGTTTAAGAGCTTCACGCGTCATCACGGCGACTGGCCTGTTCCTTGCGGCGCGGCCTCACGAATAGAGACCGTTTTGGATGAGGATGATGGCGCAAAAGAAATTCCACATGGGCTGGTTCTTGAACTTCACGGTCGACGAATGGACCGAGCCGCATGCGGGGCTGGGCGGCAATCCCTGGAACGGCAAGTTCTATGTCGAGGTCGGGCAGATGCTGGAAAAGGCTTGCTTCGACTACATGATGATCGAGGACAAGCTGATCGTCTCCGAAGCTTATGGCGGCACGTCCGAGGTCTATCTCAAGCACGGGCTTATGGCGCCCAAGCACGATCCCGTGCCGCTGGCGACGACGGTGGGAGTGATGACGCAAAAGCTGGGCGTCGTCGCCACGATCTCGACCCTGGGCTATCCGCCTTATCTCCTGGCGCGCGCCTGCTCGACGATCGACAGCCTGGTCGAGGGGCGCTTCGGCTGGAACATCGTCACCTCGGCCGAAGATTTCGCCGCGCAGAATTTCGGTATGGAGAAGCTGCCGCCGCGCGAGCAGCGCTACGAGATGGCGGACGAGTATGTGGATCTCGTCAATCAACTCTTCGATTCATGGGACAAGGATGCCGTCGTCCTGGATCGCGAGAGCAGGACCTATGTCGATTACAAGAAGGTCCGTCCGATCCACTTCAAGGGCAAGTATTATTCCTGCCGTGGGCCGCTCAACACGGTGCCCTCGCCGCAGCATCGCCCGGTCTATGTCCAGGCGGGCGGCTCGCCGCGCGGGCGCGACTTCGCCGCCAAGCACGCCGATTCGATCATCGCCGTTGCCAACGGCGTGCAGGAGATGAAGGCATATCGTGAGGACATTCGCGCCCGCGCGGCCAAGCACGGTCGCAATCCCGACGACGTCAAGGTGCTCTACCTGATATCGCCCACGGTTGGCGCGACGACCGCCGAGGCCAAGGAGAAGTTCCGCCGTATCGTTGAGCACCCGGACTATATCGAGCAGTCGCTGGCGCTGATTTCCTTCATCACCGACATCGATTTCGCCCAGTTCGATCTCGACAAGCCTTTGCCCGGCAAGCTGACGACGAACGGCGAATCCGGCTCGCTCGACAAGTTCCAGCAATGGGGCAGCGGCAAGACGCTGCGCCAGCTCTGCGTCGACGAGGCGGGTGGGGCGGTCTCCTCGATCGAGCTGGTCGATTCCTACGCCAACGTCGCCGAGCGCATGGCCGATGCCATGGCCGAGGTCGGCGGCGATGGCTATCTGATCACCTCGCCCTCGCACCGCGTCAGTCGCCGCTATGTCAGCGACATCTGCGAAGGCGTCATCCCGATCCTCCAGCGCCGGGGCGTCGTGCGCACCGAATATACGGGCAAGACGCTGCGCGAGACGCTGCGGGAGTTCTAGAGCGGGCTAGCCTCGGAACCAGCCAGCGCAAGGCCGCTCGATGCGGGTTCACTTGCGCGCCAGCACTTTGCTTCTGGCGCGCGAGCGGCCCGGCTATTTATTGAGATCGACGACGCGCAGATAGGGCTTGAGGGTCTTCCAGCCCTGGGGGAAGCGGGCCTTGGCGTCCT
>NZ_FYEH01000003.1 GCF_900187945.1 Arboricoccus pini
CCACCAGACCAAGCGACAAATCCATCACCTCTCCCCCAACCAGTCTCCCGCCGCCCGCGACAATCAACCAGACAACAGGACGTTGGCAAAGCAGCAGGGAACCGATACCCCCCGGTCGCAACGCCCAAGAAGACCAAAACACACCACCAGCCTAGGGAATGCAGACCCCAGGGCTTTCGGTCGGCCTGCGCATGGTCATGGCGTGTCGTCGTTCATGCGGCCTTGCGACCGTCGGCAAGACGCGATGCGAGGGCAAAGGCCAGCGGGTAGATCGACAGCGCGACGACGGCCGTAGCCGCGGTCGCCCAGTAGGCGCCCAACCAGTCGCCCAGAACGCCGTAGAAGATCGGCGAGATCGCCCCCGATCCGATCGTCCCGGTGTAGAAGAGGGCAAACGCGCGTTCCGCCTTGTCTGCCGGCGTGAGTTCCGGGACGGTGCCATAGAGGACCGACGACGTACCGTTCAGCATGAGACCCAGGAGCGGCAGCAGGATGAACAGAGGAACAAGCGGCAGCACCAGCACCCCGACGATGCAGGCCGCCGTCCCTCCCTCCGTAGCGAGCACCGTCATAAGAACGCCTACTCGGGATCCCAGCCATCCACAAAAAAATTTGCCGGCGGCACCGCCCAGAAAGACCATGGCCAGGGCGATACCGACCATCGGCAAGGATGCACCCTTCTCCGCCAAAATAAATGGCAGGAAGGTCAACAGGCCCATTCGCACGCCTGTGTCCAGGACGCCGATCGCAAACAGCACCCAAAAGCCGCCGCGATCCCGGCCGGCCCTTTTTTGGACCTGCCGCGAAGGGTTGGCACGCACGACCGGCGGCATCAGCAAGAGGATCGCCGCCGCGACGGCTGCACCCAGCACGGCCATGAGCCAGAGCGCGCCACGCCATGGCATCAGTGTCAAAAGCAGGGATGTCAGGGCAGGAATCGCTGCCTTTCCCAGATCGCCCGTGAAATTGTACGTGCCAAGCGGGCCGCGGGCCGAGTCCCCATAAGCCCGGGAAACCGCCGCCGAGGCGATCGGATGCTGCGTACTCGATCCCGCGCCGGACAGGGCCAAGGCTGCCGAGAGGCCCACGAGGCTCCCCGTCACGCCGGCCAGGGCGTAGCCGGCGGCGGCCAATAAGGTACCGGCGGCAAGAATAATCCGGCCGTCTATCTTCTCAGCGAGCCAACCGGAGGGGAGTTGGAGCAGGGCCATCACACCGGCATAGAGCCCGCGAAGTGCCGCCAACATCCCGTAGCCCAAGGCGAATTCTGTTTGCCAGACAGGCAACAGGACGTAGATCAGGTCGGTATAGCCATCATGCAGGGCATGTGCCGTACCGGCCAATGCGAGCGTGTGCCTGGCTGACACAGATTGCCCGTTTCGGCGCGCCGACCTTGCCACGCGAGGTCGCTCGAAACCGCGGCTGCCGGCCATCATCGCCACCCCGCGGTTGTCGTTCGCCGCTTTGCTCTGATGGGAGGCAGTTGCAAGATACAGACATCAGGTCCGTCGCATCCGATGGGAGTGAAGAAAGCTGACATGGACCCGGAGAGGGTTTGCCGGTTGTTCGGACTGGCCATGATTGATCAATCGGATATCTGCGATCCGCAAGTATATGTTGCATGTTCATGACAGCGACAAACGACTAAAACTAGGAATTCAGGTCAGCTAAAGTCACCCGAACCATGCCGTCGAACCGTCGCTCGCTCCCGCCGCTCAACGCCCTGCGTGCCTTCGAGGCCGCAGCCAGGCTCGGTAGCTTCAAGGATGCCGCGACCGAGCTGGGCGTGACCCATGGCGCGATCAGCCGGCACGTACGCCTGCTCGAGGACTGGCTGGGGCCGCCCGCTCTGTTTCGGCGGCTCAATCGGCTGGTTGTCTTGACTCCCACAGGCAGGGCGCTCCTCGCGGAGGCGGGGCCGATGCTCGATCGCCTTGCCGCCGCCGTGGAACAACATCGTTCGGGAGGTGACAGCCCCCCGCCAGCCGTGCTGCACGTGAACGCGCTTGCCACGTTCAGCCTGCGATGGCTGCTGCCGCGCCTCGCGCAATTCCGCGATCGCCATCCGGGGATCGAGGTGCGTCTTTCCACCTCCACCGAGTCCGTGGACGCTCTAAGCGACCCCTATGACGTCATTATCCGAGGCGGTCCGGACACGTATTACGGCTTCACCTGCCACTTCTTCCTCAGCGAGAGCCGCTTGCCGATCTGCAGCCCGGATCTTCTCGAACGGCAGCCGCTTGCCGATCTGTCGGATCTGCGCTCGCACACCCTGATTCATGCATCCTCGCTGCCGCGCGTCTGGCCGGATTGGCTGAGGGCGGCGGGCATGCCGGAACTGAGGACGGCGAGTTCGCTGACGCTCGATCATTTCTACTTGACGATCCAGGCAGCGCTGGCCGGCCTGGGCGTGGCGATGGGGCCGACCGCCCTGGTCGCGGACGATCTCGCGACGGGGCGCCTGATTGCGCCGTTTCCCGACATGACCCTGCCGACGCGAGGCTATCATGCCTATCTGCCCGACGCGCGAGCGGACGATCGCTCGGCCCTCTGCTTTTGCCGGTGGCTGGAGGAGATGGGCGCTGCGGATGCGCCCGGTGCCGATGGCCCGAAAGAGCGTCTCTCACCATGATCGCTTGGCGTATCCCAGGGGAATTCGCGCCCTTCGTCCAGCGGAAACCCTCAAGGACGATGTTCGCCCGGCACTCGCCCTCAAGCAGCGAACGGGTGGCTCATTTGCCGAGTGCGGTATAGGTGACGCGTCAGGTCAGGTTCGTGGTGCGAATGGGCCTATTGGGATTAAGGGGACGCGGCCGCCAGGCGAGCCGGATTACCCGACAGCGACGCCTCGCCATTGAGGCCGCGTCGCCGCAAGGATCAGCCACCCAAAGCAGGCGGGGATGTGCGTGCCGGGCAAATCGAGATCATGGCTGCGGCTATTTCGCCGTCTCGCCCTATTTGCCACCTTAAGCATTCTGCTGGCGTTCGTCAGTTTCCTGGCACTGCGCATCTGGGAGTCGGAACGCGGACCACCGCTCGAGGCCTGGCATCTCTTCGTGCCCACGGAAATGACGGCGGCGGAGATCGACCACGCCGACTGGGCTGCCTATCTGACAGCCGAGCAGCGGGTCTTCGACGAGGTGCGGACCAACGTCGTCGACAAGATGCCGGCGGACCAGGAAGTGCCGGCCAACCGCTATTTTTCCGCAAGTGCCGTCAATCCCGCACGGTTCGCCGACGACTGGAACCGCTCTCACCTTCTGTTGCCCGCCGGCTCCCCCAAGGGGGCCGTCGTCCTCCTGCATGGGCTGACTGATTCTCCCTACAGCATGCGCCATCTGGCCGGGATTTACGTGTCGCATGGGTATGTGGCGATCATTCCCCGCCTGCCGGCCCACGGCACGGTGCCGGCGGCGCTGACCGCCGTCCATTGGGAGGACTGGATGGCCGCCACACGTCTGGCCGTGCGTGAAGCCAGGCGGCTGAGCGGCCCTGGTCGACCGCTGCACATCGTGGGATTCTCCAACGGCGGCGCGCTGGCACTCAAATACGCGCTGGACGCGAACGAGGATCGGGCCCTGGCCCGCCCCGATCGCCTCATCCTCCTCTCGCCCATGATCGGCATCACCAGCTTTGCCCGCTATGCCGGACTGGCCGGCCTGCCGGCCATTCTGCCCGCTTTTGCCAAGGCTGCCTGGCTGAGCATCCTGCCGGAGTTCATCCCCTTCAAATATAATTCCTTCCCCGTTAACGGCGCACGCCAGTCCTACGAGGTCACGCAGGTTCTCCAGGCCGAACTGATCAGGCAGGCCAACGCGGACGAACTCCGGCGCCTCGCCCCCATCCTGACCTTTCAATCGGTCGTCGATTCAACGGTCAGCACCGCTGCGGTCATCCGCAACCTCTACGCCCTCTTGCCGCCTGGCTCGAACGAGCTCGTCCTTTTCGATCTCAACCGCTCGATGCAAAAGAGCCTGTTCCTCAATGCCGACGCCAATGTCGCACTCGATCGACTTCTGCCGTCACCACCGCGCAACTTCCGGACTTCCATCATCACCAATGCCTCGCCGACCGATGCCGAACTGGTCGAGCGACGCATAGAGGCTGACAGCGTCGAGGAAACGATCCGTCGCCTGGACCTCGCCTATCCACAAAACGTCTTCTCGCTCTCCCACGTGGCTCTCCCCTTCCCCGTCGACGACCCGCTTTATGGTTCGACGCCGGCCAATCCTGACGAATTTGGCATCAATCTGGGCTCGATCATGCCGCGCGGAGAACGGGGCGTCTTCGTCGTCAGCTTGGACGCGCTCTTTCGTATAACCTCCAATCCCCTCTTCCCTTATGTGCGCGACCGCATCGACGCGGAACTGGCGCAGCCCTCCAATCGATGACTTAGGCGGTCATGCGGCCATCGGCGGTGCTATGCCGGAAAAAGAAAAAAGCACTGGCCACATGAACCTAATGGCGGGCCAACTAGACCAGATCGCTATTTGTCTATTAAGATAATGGACAAGATTCTATAGAGTGATAGGATGGTGCTTCAAACCATTGGCAATGGGGGTTCGTTTCCATGAACGCACTGACGCGCCACCTCTGCCTTCCAATCTCGGGTGAAGGGGATCGCGAGGCAGTTCGCGACCATACGGCATCCGGCCGCGCTCGGTTGCCGGGCGTGGTCGGATGCCGGCGGGTGCCGGCACGGGATGGGAGATGCGCGCAGCTCGAATGCCTTTCCCTTTACTGAGGATTTGGGCAGGCGGACGATCGCTGCCGGGGAATGGAAACTTAGCCGGGGTCAATCCCGACGTCGCGACGTCGACCGCCCATGTATGCGGCGATCCGCTCGTTCGATCGCCCCCAAGGCCCGGGTCGCCAGAATCGTTGGATTTCGGCCCGCCGGATCGCGGGATGGCACGGAATCATGATGCAAAAATGATGCGGCCAATCGGATAGAGATCATGTCCTTCATCTGCCGGAACGCTTCAGTTGTCTGGACCCTGCGGTCGCCTCACGCGCGCTCGTCCGCCGATTTCAAGGACTTCCGCCACTGCCAGTGTCCCCGGTCGGCCGCCACGATGGCGGCTGGCGTTGGTGCACGAGGGTCAAGGCATGGGGATTGGGTCGATGGGCAGAATAGAGCGGTTTCAGGACTGGGTGCGGGAAGTCGCAGGGCTTTTGGCGCAAGCGCTGCTCGGCGAGCAGGGATGGCCGCGCGAGCCGGATCAACATCGACCGAGGAATTGAGCCGAAGCTGGCCTAACGGCACTTCCCTGGAGATGCTCCATGCCTGACCGACAGCGGCTGATCCTGACCGCCGGGGCCAACAGCACCGGCTATGCCGCGCAGTCGTGGCGCCTTGCCAAAGGCGGCCCGCTGGCCTTCGCCGACCCCGCGCACTATCTGGCCGTAACGCGGATCGCGCATGCGGGCTGCCTCGACGCCGTCTTCTTTTCCGACCATCCGGCCCTTTGGGCCAACCCGGCCGAACGCCCACTGCACAGCTTCGATCCCCTGGTGCTGGCCGCCAGCCTGACAGCAAAAATTCCCGATATCGGCGTCGAGATCACGGCTTCCACCAGCTTCAGCCCGCCCTACGAGCTGGCAAGGCGCGTCTTGACGCTCGATCATCTCTCGCATGGCCGCGTCATCCTCAATCTTGTCTCGTCCTTCAACCCGGCCATCGCCGCGAATTATGGCGACGCGCCGCTTCCCCCTCGGGATGAGCGCTACCGGCAGGCACACGAATTCGCGGCCCTACTCAAAACACTTTTTAACAGCTGGGATCTATGCCGGCCGGCCGACCCGCAAAGAAGCGTCTGGGATCCGAGCCATGCCCAAGCGATCGATCATCGCGGCGAATTCTTCAGCGTCCGCGGTCCCCTCAACGTCCCGAGGCGAGAGGATGGCGGCCCCATTCTCGCCCAGGCAGGTGGCTCCAATGCCGGGATGGAGCTGGCTGCCGCGCATGGCGAGATCATCTACACAGCACAGTTGACGCTCGAGGGCGCCAGGCGTTTTGGCGATCAGATCCGTCGCCGCGCCGTATCGCTCGGCCGAGCGCCAGATGCCATTCGCATCGTCCCGGGCCTTGTCCCGATTCTTGGCCGAACTCGTGCTCAGGCCCTGGAGCGCCATCATGCCATCACAAATGTCGACGGCGAAGAGGCACTGCTCGCGCGTTTCGCGCACGAGATAGGCATTGAGCCCAGCGACCTCGACCCTGATGCTCCCCTGAGTGAGGCAGTGTTTCCCTCGAGCGATGATCAACAACGGCCGGTTGGCTTCACCCAGGCCCTGGCCGAGCTGGCACGTCTCGAACGCGTGACGGCAAGGCAGTTTGTGCGGCGAGTAGAGGGCGGCCATCGCGTCGTGCTCGGAACCGCTGACGAAGTCACCGCCGATATCGTCCATTGGTGGGAAAGCGGCGCGGTCGACGGCTTCAACATTCAGGTACCGGTCCTGCCCGACGACCTTACCGAGTTCGTCGAGGAGGTCGTTCCCCGCCTCCAGGATCGCGGCCTGTTTCCTCGGCATTATGACGGACAATCCCTCCGCCGCCGCTTCAACCTGACCTCTCCCGAGACCACAGCCATCACCCGATTGGATCGCTCCGCATGAGCTCTGCCGCCATCCTCCAGCTGGCCACCCCCGCAGCACCGCGACTCACCCGCGCGGGCCTTCTTGGCCAGTTACCGGCACTTGTCGACGAGATCGCCGCCGGTGCCGTTCGCCGCGACCTTGAGCGTGAGCTGCCCTACCCTGCCTTCCAGCGCATCAAGGAGCTGCGTCTTGGTGCCCTGCGCATTCCCGAGGCCCTGGGTGGCCCTGGCGGCTCGGTTGCCGACTATATCGAGTTGATAGCGACGCTGGGCGCCGCCGATTCGAACGTAGCGCACGCGCTTCGCTCGCATTTCGACTTCACCGAGGGCCTGTTGCTCGACCCGACGACGGCACGCTCCCGCGCTCACCTTGAAAACGTTCTGTCCGGCAAGCTGTACGGCGCGGCTCATACGGAGCAGGGCACCAAGCGACCCGGTGAGATCAAGACCGCTCTGCGTCACACGGCGAATGGTTGGCGACTGGATGGGCGCAAATGGTATGCGACCGGCACGGCCTTTGCCGATTTCGCCGTCATCAGTGCCCAAAACGAAGAGGGCGTGCTGATGACCGCCCTCGTGCCGACGGATCGGCAAGGCATCCAGATTCTCGACGACTGGGACGGCATGGGCCAGAAGCTGACTGCCAGTGGCGGGATCAAGCTCGATAACGTCGAGGTGCGGGACGAGGAGCTTGTCATTCGCGATCGCGAAACGTCGATCGGTCGGCATACCGCGACCTTGCGCCAGCTTCATCTCGCGGCTTCCGCCGCCGGCGCCATCCGCGCCGTGCTGCGGGAAGGCATCGACTATGTGAGGAAACACGCGCGCACGGCGCCACATAGCCCGGTCGATACCGCCAGGCACGACCCCTTCGTCCAGAACGTGGTGGGCGAGATCGCCGCCGCCTCCTTCGCGATCGACGCCAGTATAGCCGAGGCGGCTCGCGCGCTCGACCGCAGCGTCGAGGCGTTCGGTTCGGGCAGCGAATCCGCGATCGACAAGGCGCTCATTGAAAGCTCGATTGCAACATCGCGCGCGCAGATCGTGCTGGCAAAGCTCGGTCAGCCCGCGGCTCAGCAGATCTTCGAGCTCGGCGGTGGCTCTGCCACGTCCAGCCGCTTCAATCTCGATCGTCACTGGCGAAACCTGCGCACGATCTTGAACCACAACCCGCTCCTTCATAAGGCGCGCGTCATCGGCGATTTCTACCTGAACGGCACGACCACCCATCTGCGCGAGGGCCGCGTCTTTTGAGGGCCCAGCCGGATCGTCGCGGCGCACCTGGCGCACCCGCGCGCTCCGGCTGCACGCGTCAGCCCCTCAGGCAAAAGGACTGACGGAGCGTCGGTAGAACTGGGTCATATGCCACCGGCAGGTCCCCGACGCATTATTGTCTAGCAATACTATAGACAAATATGTTTTTGGCTGCATCCTACAGCAACAACAAGGTTTGCAGCTCGAGGGATCCGCCATGCTAGTGGGACTGCCCCGCGCGATCGCGCAGGATGACCGTCGCTCCCATGTCTTTCTCCCGATTTGGCATTTTCTTCGCCCCTGGTGCGAAAATCTGCTGGCGATCGTCCTGTTCCTGCTCGCCTGGGAGCTGGCGCCGCGGCTGGGCGTGGTTAACCGGACGTTCCTCCCGCCCTTCTCCGAGATCGTGGCCTACGGCGTAGAATACGCGCTGGCTGGCAAACTCCTGCCGCATGTGCTGGCCAGCCTCGGTCGCGCGGCCGGAGGTTTCGCGCTGGGCATCCTGACAGGCGTCCCGCTCGGCATCCTCCTTGCCTGGTACCGACCGCTTGAGCGCTATCTGAACCCGCTCCTGCAATTGTTGCGTCAGACCAATCCGGTCTCGCTCTTCCCTGTCTTCATCCTCTTCTTCGGCATCGGCTACCTGACCAAGGTGGCCATCATCTATTGGGTGGTGGTCTGGCCGATCCTGCTCAACACGATGAGCGGCGTGAAATATGCCGATCCCGCGCTGATCAAATATGCGCGCTCCTTACGGCTCGGCACGAAAACCCTGTTCTGGCGAATCATCGTGCCGTCCGCACTGCCCTCGATCGTCACCGGCATGCGCCTTGCGGCTACCTATTCTTTCTTGATGCTCGTCGTTTCGGAGATGGTCGGCGCCAGCGACGGACTGGGCTATCTGATCGTCAATGCTCAGTATCTGATGAGCATCGATCTTCTTTATGTGGGCGTGATCATCCTGGCGCTTCTCGGCATCGCCGCCAATTACGCGCTGGTTCGGCTGGAGCGTCGACTGACCCGCTGGAAGGTCGACGTCGGAGCCACGGCATGAACACTCCCAAACTGGCGGCACAAGGCGTCACCAAGCGCTTTGCCGGCAACATGGCGAGGAACGCCCGCGCCGATTTCCTGGCCCTGGATGGCATCGATCTTAACGTCGATGCCGGCGAGTTCCTCGTCATTGTCGGGCCATCTGGCTGCGGCAAGTCGACCCTGCTCGACATCCTTGCCGGCCTGGAGGCGCCGAGCGCTGGCCGCGTGCTGCTGGACGGCAAGCCGATCGAAGGGCCCTCGCTCGATCGGGCCATCGTCTTCCAGCATTATGCCCTCTTCCCCTGGCTGACGGTCCTGGAGAATGTGGGTTTCGGGCTCGTCGCCAAACGAGTGCCGCGAAAGGAACGTCTGGCCATCGCCCGGGAGCACCTGACGATGGTGGGGCTCGAGGGATTCGAGCAGCATTACCCGCACGAGCTCTCGGGCGGCATGAAGCAGCGCGTGGCGATTGCCCGCAGCCTCGCCCACGCGCCCGACGTCCTCTTGATGGACGAGCCCTTCGCCGCTCTCGATGCCCAGACCCGCGAGACGCTCCAGGCCGAGCTGCTGCGGCTCTGGGCGACCACGGGAAAGACGATCGTCTTCATCACGCACGGGATCGACGAGGCGATCTTCCTTGGCCAGCGCGTGGCGGTGATGCAGGCCCGGCCCGGGCGCATCAAGGCATTGATCGACGTCGATCTCGACAAAGGCGATGGCGGGGAGGATCTGCGCGGCCGACCGGGGTTCGCGGAGCTTCGCCATCAAGTCTGGTCGCTGCTGCGACATGAGATCGAAGAGGCCGATCCGCGCCATAACCTCAGCCGGCAGCGAGCCCCGGCCTGATGACCACTTCCAGCATTCGGAGGTCCAGCACATGAGCTATGAAGGTCCTCGCTTTGGCATCTGGGCACTCGTCTCCGGTGCCACCGGCTCGCTCTTCCACCCCGATGACCCGCCCGACGCCACGTGGGAGCGCAATCGTCGGCTCGTCCTGGAAGCCGAGGCCCTGGGCTATGACAGCACGCTCGTCGCCCAGCATCTCTTTCATGTCCGCGACGAAAGGCTGGATCAGCTCGAGACCTGGACCGCCTGCGCCGGACTGGCGGCGATCACCAGTCGAATCGAGATCATCGCCGCGATCAAGCCCTATCTTTTCCATCCCGTCGTCCTGGCCAAGATGGCGACGCAGATCGAGGAGATCAGCCAAGGTCGCTTTGCCATCAACCTCGTCAATGCTTGGTACAAACCCGAGTTCGAACGCGCCGGCATTCCCTTCACCGACCATGACGACCGCTATGCGTATGGGCGGGAATGGATCGATATCGTCCGGCCGTTGATGGAGGGTCGTAAAGTCAATACGAAGGGCCAGCATTTCGAGGTCAGCGATTATCAGCTCCATCCGACCGGCCGCTACCGACCCCGCCCCTTGATCTATGCCGGCGGCGAATCCAGCCAGGCGCGCGACTTGGCGGCGGGCGTGGCGGATACGTGGTTCATCAATGGCCAGCCGCCCGAGGATGTGGCGGCATTGATCGCCGACATCAGTCGGCGGCCGCGCGTCGATGCCCCCCTTCGCTTCGGCCTTGCCGCTTTCGTCATCGCCCGGCGGACGGACGAGGAAGCCCAGGACGAATTGCAGCGGGCATTCGAGCTAGCCGAGCAGGATCGCCCGTATCGTCGACAAAGCCTCGACAATACCGACAACAAGGCCGTCATGTTCAAGACGTTCGCTCGGATGCCGCACGTTGGCACCAATGGCGGCACCGCGGCCGGCCTGGTTGGCAGTTATGAGCGCGTGGCCGAACGCATCCGGCGCTTCCACTCGCTGGGCATCGATCTTTTCATGCTGCAGTTCCAGCCCTTCGAGGCGGAAATGCGCCGCTTTGCGCACGAGGTGATGCCACGCGTGCGCGAGCGGAGCGCTGCCGCCTGATCTCGCTTGGTTCAAAAGGGCAATGACATGATGGCAACTCCACGCCGTAGCCTCCTGCGGACGGGCTTGGGCCTGTGCGCTTCCGTCCTGGCCATGCCGGCACTTATCCGCCACGGCAGGGCGGCCGAGCTGAAGCCTGTCCGGATCATCGATTCGCCCGGGCGCTGGGCAAGCTACGAGCTTATCTTCGTGGCCGACTCCAATGGACTGTTCAAGGAACAGGGATTGGCGCTGGAACTGATACCCCTGCCCCCGGATCAGTACACGGTGGCCCTGGATAGCGGGGTTACCGATTTCGCCCCGGCTTCGGACTATGCCTATTTCATCAATGTCCGCGACAAAGGACTGATCGCCAAGGAAATCGTCGTTTCGACACCGAACATCGATCCGGCGCGTGCCTCGGACGGGCTCTTCGTTCGAGAAGACAGCCCGATCCAGCGCGCAACCGATTTGCGCGGCAAGAAGATCGGCATGACCAATGTCAGCTTCTCGAGTGCTTGGTTCACCGCCGAGTTTCTGGGCCAGAGCGGCGTCGGGCTTGGCGAAGTGACCTACGTGCCGATCCCGGCCCAGCAACAGGAACAGGTTCTACAGTCGGGCGACGTCGACGCCATCTTCGCCTTCTCGCCGATCGACGCGATCCTCAGGCGGCGCGGCGGCTATCGGCAGATATTCCAGCTCGGCACCATCGCTGGCCGCCGCATAAACCGAGGCGGAACGATGGCCAAGGAATCGCTCATCCGCTCCGATCCGGATCTCGTTCGCAACTACGCCACAGCCATTGCGAAGGCTGCCGATTGGGCCAACCACAACCAGGCGGCCGTGATCCAGCTCGGCATCGACAAAGGACGCATTCCAGACGGCCTCGCACCCTACATCTATACCAAGGACGGAAAGGGCGATTACAGCGTGCTCACCTGGCCGGATCATGGACTTCAGCGTGAGGATGATGTGCGCTTCTGGCTGGAGATGGACGAGCGCCAGGGGGTCGTGCCGAAGGGCAAGCTGAGCGTCGCCGAGCTTTACACCAACGAGTTCAATCCTTTCGCTAGCGCATGAGAACGAGCCGGGCCCCTTCCCATCCAGGAAAGCGCGCTTGTTCCGCCAGCGGCTCGATGAGTTCCGCCTAGGTCCAAGTCTGCCGCGCGCGCTGCCTTCTGCTCCTTCGACCGCCGCAATGAGTCCTGTTGCCGGTACTGGCGACCGGCTTGCGCCAGCGCATCGTCGACGCCGCCTACAATCTTGCCACAGGTCGGCATCAAACCCGGTTGGCGCCGCGACCGGTACCGACCGCGCGCTGCACTCTGGCTGACAGACCAGGCTTCGAGATCGGCCAATTCCCTCGTGGCCCGCCGGCCGCCAGGAACGGTGATCGTCGCGGCCAGGGACATCGCCACGCCGATCGAACCGGTGCGCCGCATCAACACGCCCATTTGCGGGTCACCCACCTCGTCTTCCTGCCAACGGCCGACGGCCCTATCCTTGACCAGCAGATGGCGGGTGGCGAGTTCGGCCATCCAAACGAATGTCGGCGAGGAACTATGGCAACAGGCGAACTGGCCCGAGGCGCGGTGACGACCCGCGACATCGTCCAGAAGCTCTGGAATCTTTGCCATGTCCTGCGCGACGATGGCGTTTCCTACAGCGAGTATGTGGTCGAGCTAACCTTCCTCCTGTTCCTCAAGATGATGGAGGAGACCGGCAATGAGCAGAGGCTGCCCCAGCCCTATCGGTGGCGCGAACTTGCGAGGCGCGAGGCCCTCGATCAGCTCACCTTCTACAAGCAGCTGCTGCACGATCTGGGCAATGCCGGCTGCACCAAGAATGCGACCGTCCGGACGATCTTTACGGACGCGCGGACACGGCTGAGGGAACCCGCCAACCTCAAGGCGCTCACCAGGGCCATCGACCGGCTGGACTGGTTCTCGGCCCGCGAGGAAGGCTTGGGCAATCTTTATGAAGGCCTTTTGGAGAAGAACGCGTCCGATAAGAAATCGGGTGCCGGCCAGTACTTCACGCCGCGCCCCCTGATCGACTGCATCGTGCGTGTCATCAAGCCGCAGCCGGGTGAGACCATTCAGGATCCGGCCGCCGGCACGGGCGGTTTCCTGGTCGCCGCCGATCGTTACATCAAGGATGCCACCAACGATCTCGCCAAGCTCTCGGCAAAGGCGGCGATCTTCCAGCGCCGCCATGCCTATAAGGGCCTGGAACTGGTGGTGGATACCCACCGGCTCTGCCTGATGAACCTGATGCTCCACGATATCGACGCATCGCTGGAGCAAGGCGATACGCTCTCCCCCGATGGCCAGGCGCTGGGCAAGGCCGATATCATCCTCACCAACCCGCCCTTTGGTACCAAGAAGGGTGGCGGCCGGCCGACGCGTGCTGATTTCTCGGTAACGGCCGATAGCTCCAACAAGCAGCTGGCCTTTGTCGAGCATCTGGTCCGGGCGCTGAAACCCGGAGGCCGGGCGGCCTTCGTCGTGCCCGACAATCTTCTCTTCGAGGATAATACCGGCCGGCGTCTGCGCACCTGGCTGATGGAACTCTGTGATCTGCACACCATCCTGCGCCTGCCGACCGGTATCTTTTATGCCCAGGGCGTGAAGACCAATGTTCTCTTCCTCACCCGAGGACGAACCGACAGCGGCAATACCGACCAGGTCTGGATCTACGATCTGCGCGCCGACATGCCGGCCTTCGGCAAGACCCGCCCCCTGACGCTGGCCGACTTCGCCGGCTTCGAGGCGGCCTTCGGCGACGATCCCAACGGCAAGACTCCTCGAACAGACGAGGGCGAGACCGGCCGCTTCCGTTCTTTCACGCGGAGCCTGATCGAAGAGCGCAACGACAATCTCGACATCGCCTGGCTGCGCGACGCCGAGGCCGACGCCGAAGAGGGCCTGACCGAACCAGAGGACATCGCTGCTGCCATCATAGGCCACCTGCGGGCAGCCTTGGCCGAGATCGAGGCACTCAGCCAGGAACTGGAAGTGCCAGAGCCGGACATAGCAGGAGGTACCGCCGCCGAATGAGCGAACTCCCAAGAGGTTGGCGCTGGGCAAGCATCTGCGACCTGTGCGATCTCGTGCGCGGGGTTACCTACGCGGGAAACGAGGCTCACACGCAGCCTGCCGATGGCCTGATCCCCCTGTTACGGGCGACCAATATCCAAAGCGGGCGCATCGTGACGCATGATCTTGTCTATGTTCCCCGCCGTTACGTCGCGCCACGCCAATATCTGCGCTCTGGTGATCTGTTGATCGCCACGTCATCCGGATCGCGTGATGTCGTGGGCAAGGCGGCACCCGCCGGCAGCGCGCATGAACATTATGCCTTTGGCGCCTTTTGTTCCGTCGCACGACCCAGGACCGCCGAGGCTGCGGCTTGGCTGCGCCTGTTTCTGCGGAGTGCCGCATACCGAGCCTATGTCGAAAGCGTCGCGTTTGGCGCCAGCATCAATAATTTCCGCAGCACCGATATCGGCAATCTCCCGCTGCCCCTGCCCCCGCCCGGCGACCGGCGGCGAATCAGCACGAGGCTGGACAGCCTGCTCGCCCGGACCGCGCGCGTCCGCGATGAACTGGCCGCGATCCCTCCCCTGGCCAGCCGCTACAGACAGGCCATCCTGACCGCGGCCGCGAGCGGCTCCCTGACCAGGGCGTGGCGGGCAAAAGCAGCCTCGCCGGTCTGGCGACGGACACGTCTTGTTGATGTCGCACAAGCGATTTTCGACGGTCCCTTCGGTTCCAATCTGAAATCATCGGACTACACGTCGTGCGGCGTGCGCGTCGTGCGGCTCGAGAATATCGGCCATCTCCGCTTTTTACACGACAGGCAGACTTTTATTTCCGCGGACAAGCATGCGGCACTGATCCGTTATTCGCTTCGTCCTCATGACATCTTGATCTCGTCTTTCGTGAATGAGGAAATCAGGGCCTGTCTTTATCCCTCCGACCTTGAAACGCCAGCGATCAACAAGGCCGACTGCTTTTGCATTCGCCTCGACGAGCAGGTCTGCGATCCGAAATTTCTGGCGTTTCGCCTCGCCTGCCGCACGACCCATTCGCTTTTCAGGGCCGCCGCCCACGGCGCCACGCGTCCCCGGATCAGGCTTGGTCAGCTCCGTGCATTCGAATTCGACCTGCCCCCCATCGACGAGCAACGCGAAATCGTCCGCCTCGCCGAGGGCGCATTCGCCCGGCTCGACCGCCTGATCGCAAGCTGGACGCGCGCATCGAGCCTCGCTCCCAGACTTGACCAGGCGCTGCTCGCCAAAGCCTTTCGAGGCGCTCTTGCGCCAGAGGATACCCCTGACGAGCCAGCGGTCGCCGGCAGTGGCGTCTAACGACACGCGTAACGCCACCGGAGTCCGGGGGCCAAAGCTCCAGATTCGACTGGATTAAACGAGATCGGTGGCAGGCCGGGAATGATGAAGAGGCATCGACGAACCCGCTCACCTGCCGCTCTTTAAGACCTCCTCGACAAGGCGGTAACGCAGAGGGCCGCCTAGGAGCTGCCCCTGCTTTTGAACATGACGACCAAATGGACGAATATTGGCCAGAGCAGCGGGAAACCCTTGCCGCCCTCATCGCCCGATCCCGGGATCTCGAGGCTGACACTCGTTACTACCGGGCGCTCTTCGACGAACAGATACAAGCCTCAAAGCCCAAACGAACGCCGCCAGAGCGCCCGATGGACCACGCCGATCTGACCACGGGTATCCTCTGCGTCAACGAGCACAACCAAGCCCGAACAACGGGCGAAGACGTCTCGTGGCTCTCCATTGAGGCGACCGGAATGCCCCACAACGAATGCCATCATGGTGGAGGCGTAGTCTTCGAGGAGCGCTTGCCCGAGCACGCGAAGCAGCCCGACAGGGCAGCTCGACTCCCCACCTCTCAAGAATGCACGCCATTTACTATCGCGTCCTCATCTCCGGACCGGGTTCGGACAAGAGGGCCTGATATGTGCACTGCTAATAAGCCCAAGGCACATGACGCACCGGCTCCGACACCCGCCCCGAGGCACCCGGCGTGCCTGATCACGCAGCCGAGCGCAGTGACGTGAACGCCAACGTCTTGGTGCATCACAGCTCGTGATCCAACGGCAGAAGGTCGGTAGCTCTATATCAGCCGGGATCAATGTGCCGACCTAGGCTAGCCCCGACACTTCTTGACGAAAGACCTACGAGAAGCTCCATGCAGCTTCTTGGCGTCAGCATCCGCAGCACACTTCTTGCTGGCATCGCTCGTGGTCGAGGTGGCTGCGGCAGTGTCGTTGGCAGAAAAACAACGGCTCAGGAAATTTATACGGGCATCTCCAGATAGCCCTTTTGTCTCCGCGTCCGCGCTGCACCTACTCATAATTGGGTTCTCCGGCTCGAGTGCGTGGGCCACGCCGGGAAGGTTGGTACAGAGTGCCGCTGCCACCAACATTGCCGAAACTAAAAGACCGCGCATTGCTCTGTCTCCGTGCCGATGCTGCAATATAAGTCGTCGGACCTTACCGAGGCTGATTCGAGATCATGGCAGCACTAGAGGCCGCCAGGAAAGTGGGAATGAGGGCCTCTGTCTGCCTCTCGACTGACGCCTCTCTTGGCCGGGTGTCCACGGGATACCGGCGTGCCCCGATGGAGGCTGGTGGAGGAACTGACAGCCAATCTGCTGTCAGCATGCCCCTATACGTGCGAAGAGCTTTATCTTGAGGACACATGATGTGCTGGCGGTAGACCGTCTCATCACCCTCAGGGCCACAAGCGTCGGCTCAAGGTGGACAAACCCGAGACAGCCGATCTAGGCGGCAGTTATTTCTTCGGATGGCCTGATGATACTTTCAGCTCATCAAGTCACCCCCACCGAGCAACCCAGAGGGATAGCTGCCGGTCCGGATCCACGATAAGAGACAGCCTGTTGCCGCCCCAATGAAACCGTTCATTGATTGAGAAAGTGTCGCCCGGATGCGGTCATTCCCGACGCATCCATTTTGCATTATCCTCGGTAATCCTATCAGCATACCGTTGGATGACGTGCAGGGCATGAGCGAAATGCTGCTCGTCGTTATTCAATTCTTTGACGGCCATTCGTCCGACATCGATCTCGCCCGGCACAAGGCCGGAAAGACCATCCGCCGAGATATGGCGATCGATGATGGCGAGTTGATCCAGTGTGTGGACGTAGACGGGATCAAAAGGTCTGCCCTTGCAGCCGTCCTCGGCGTGGCGGCGGGCGTGTTCGATTGCGGTAGTAAGCTCCGACGGCAGCGTCATGGTGCGGACGGTCCCTTGTTCATCGAGAAATAAGGCAATCGACCGGGCCGTCGCCGCCCCAGTTGTTGCCGTTCAAACCGAGCTTGTCGGTTCCTGATAGCGGTCAGCGCTCTTTGCATACCATTCCTCCAGAAGCTGCGAGATGCGATCGAATAGCGAGTGTTTCGCCAGCGCATCATCAAGGCGATCGAGAACGGCCACCACACCACCTGCTTCCTCATCCAGCATGGCCGAAGCTTTATCGAACGCATTCCACATGGGACCCAGTTCACGCACCAGCGCTTGTCCCTTCGCGGTAAGTGAAAGGAGACGTCGACGTCCGTCTGCTGCATCTGGCTGGGACGCAACGAGTCCCGCGGCCTCCAGCGATCGCGCAGCTTGACTGACCGACACATGCGTGATCCTCAGCCTCTCAGCGAGTTCTCCGATCGCGAGAGGACCGTCTAGTGCGACCGCATCCCTGACGACCCGCATGATTTCGTTCGGTCCGAGCTTCAGGTCGTAGGGCGATGCCTGCTTCAGGCCTGGGAACCCATCCGCGATGATGCCCTTCAGCCGGTAATAACCAAGCGCGTCCAGGTTGGGATCGTAGTTGCTGACGTTCGCCTTTACGGCGGCAAGGAAGAAGTCGACCGCTTTAACGCTGGGATGGAGGCGAATGGGAATGTTCTCGAGGAACAGTCCGAAGCCATCCGACGTGGTGCGGCTTGAGTGTACATCACGCCGGCCTTGTTGATCAGCAGGTCGACGCGTGGATGGGCGGCCAGCAACTTGGCCGTCGCCAACCGGATCGAATTGAGCGAGGTTAGGCCGAGCGGCTGGAGGACCACGTCACCGGCGATGCGGGCTGCTGCCTGTATGCCTTTCCCAACAACGCGGACGGTTCACGGTGATCGAGGGAGAGAAAAGCGTCCCTACGGAATTATGACTGTGGGCGGGATTGCGGGTCAAGCTGCGTGGCATTATAGGGTAATATTATAATTCAACGACTTATTGGCAATTAATGGCGGGGTACGCCCGACGAAGATGAGTGCTATGTCTACGCTATAGCTCTCTAAAACCGCACGGTGCATTCCAGCGTTTGGCGATTTCTGAACGGCAAGGCCTGTGGGATAGCGATCGGTCGGCTGCCAGGAAGCCAATGTGCTGAAACGCCGATTCGTTTGCCTATCGTGACGTTACCGCGTCTGACGAATGTCTGCCAATCCCGCGTAGATCTCCGAACGATTGCGTGCGGAAGCCGCAATTTCAGCTCAAGAAGCCGATCATCGGCAACGGGCGCGTTTGCCCCGACCGGAGGCGAAATGAAGTCGGCACCGGGACCTGTCAGGGCTTCACGAAGCGGTACGCTAAACGATCGGTCTCGCCCTTGATCGTTGGATCGAACACCTTAACCGAGTGCGCATCGTCCTTGTTCGCAAGCATGGCGCTTTCCGCCTCCAATACGAAGCCGGCCGCCTCCACCTCCTCGCGGACGGAGGCAGGGTCGATCCGATGCAGCGACTGTGCGTCCCTCGTGCCCGCCCCCGCGGCGGCGGCATGATCGACGATGACGTACGACCCACCGGACTTCAGCCGCTCGTACACGACTCGATTGAAGTCGGCCGCCGTCGCGTCCCTGGCCTCGATCAGCGCGGCATGGAGATCGTGGTAGAATAGGTGCAGCCACAGGACATCCGCTGGCTGCGTGACCTCCGGCATTGCGACGAGATCCGCTGATACGGCTTCGACGTTCTCTCGGCCAGGCTCCTTCGCGAGCGCCCGCATGCGGCTGACCGAATCGCTCTTCACGTCGGAGAAGAGGCGCGTCCAGTCTCCGTCGCCTGGGTACACGTCGATCACGGTGGAGCCCGCATCGATGCCGGCAAACCGGATTAGCTCGGATAGCTTGGGTTGGTCGTACATCGGGGTCTCCGTTACGGCTGGGCATTCGACAAGCGCGCGGCGTGCGAGGGGGCGCGACGGCTGATCCACCGCCTATCCGGTGGCGCGGGCTCCAAAGGCCGACCTACGCAGGCCCGGACGCGTCCATCTGCGAGGCCCGGGCAAGCGCTTGCGTGTCGATGTATTCCCGGATGCTCGTCAGCTTGCCGTCTCGAACCGTAATGGCAAAGATCTAGTCGTCCACAAACGTCTTGTTGGTCGCTTTGATCTTTCCCGTCGCGAATCCGCGACGACGAGGAACCGGTCTCCTTGCGCCACGAACTCCTGGGGCTCCGTGGACATGTCTATCGACCTGGATGCCGTCTCCAGCAGATCCGCCAGCCCGGCGTGTCCGTGTAGCGTCCCGGCCAACGGCCAGTCCTCGCCCGGAATGATCCACTCGATGTCTTCGGCGACCAACGCCAGCAGAGCCCCCGTGTCGCCGCGGCCGATCGCAGCGAAGAAGTCCTTCACGGTCTGGATGTTCGTCTCAATGCTCATGGAATTTCTCCATTCCCAACGGATTGTGTGCCGCCTACCGGCGGGCACGCCGTGTTCATCAGTCGAACTTGACCAGGTCCTTGAAGATCAGCCGGCCCCAGCTGTTTCCGCGCGCCTGGACGAGCAGCCCGCCCTCCGAAAGCCCGCCGAGCTTTACCGGCGCGAACCCGAGCTTCTCCGCAAGTGCGCCGATCTCCGTCGCGGCGGCATCATCGTCGCTCGCCAGGAACACGGCCCTCCTGCCACCGTGTACGGCCGGATCCTGCTCGAGGATGCCAGCGACCAGATGGTTGAAGCCCTTGACCAGCCTGGCACCGGTGAAGGCCTGCGCGACGGCCTTGGCGGAGGATTGTTCGACCAGTTCCTCGGCGGACACGCCGTAGGCATTGGTTACATCGACGATGATCTTCCCCTGCCAGGTGGGCAGCGCCTTCGCGATTACCCGGTATGACTCGAAACGGACCGCCAGGAAGATAATGTCCGCCCCGACGGCTTCCGCCAGTGTCCCGGCAATGACCTTAGGCCCGATCGCCGCCGCTTCAGCTGCAAAGCTTTCCGGGTCGCGCGTGGTGGCGACGGAGACTTCGATGCCCTTGCGGGTGAATGCCTTGGCCAGGGCCTGGCCAACGGCGCCGAAGCCGATAATAGCGTAGCTCATAAACTTGTCCTTTGGATTACCACGCTCAACCGGCGCTCCGAATGTTCGAATGGAGCGCCCGGCCGGGCGTCGCGCGTCAGAGTTGCGCCAGGCCGCCGTCGACGGCGACCTCGCTGGCGGTCATGAAGCTGCTGTCCGACGACGCGAGAAAGGCGGCCACGGCTCCGATCTCCGCCGGGTCGGCCATGCGCTGGAGCGGAGTCATCGAAGCGAAGACCTTCTGCCCCTCCTCGCCGAGCGCTTCCTTCGCAAGCTCGGTCGCGGTCGCCCCGGGCGACAGCACGTTGACCCGGATGCCGGTGCCCTTCAGATCCTCCGCCTAGCTCCGCGCGAGGTTGCGCACCGCCGCCTTGCTCGCGCTGTAGGCGGTCATCCCCGGGGCGCCCGTGGTGCCGGCGCTCGATCCGGTCAGGATGATCGAACCGCCCGGACCCATCAGCGGCAGCGCCTTCTGGACGGTGAAGATCGTCCCCTTCACATTGGTGTCGAAGGTCTCGTCGATGTGCTCGGCGGTGATCTCGCCAAGCTTGGACATGCTTCCAGCTCCGGCATTGGCGAAGACGATGTCGAGGGTTCCGCGCTCGGCCTTCACCGCCGCGTAGAGCCGGTCGAGGTCAGCCTCATCCGAGACCGAGCCTTTCACCGCGCGGGCGTTGGGCCCAAGCTCGGCCACAGCGGCGTCAAGTGCTTCCTGCCGGCGGCCGAAGAGGAAGACGAAGGCGCCTTCCTCGATAAAGCGCTTTGCCGAGGCGCGGCCGATGCCGGTGGCACCGCCCGTGATGATGGCGGTCTTTCCATTCAATCTGGTCATGTCGTGTGTCCTTCGTTTCGCCATCACGAGTTTTGGCTTTACTGGGAGATCCCCCAAGAGCCCCGATATGTGTTCGCCGAAGTCCGACGGTGAGTACGAAATCGCGCACATCGTCGGTGCGAAAACGATCCGGATAGACGATATGACGTCGCGACGGTCGTCGTGCACACTGCGGTTCGGCGTGCTAGACAGCGTTTCGGAAGGCGCAGCTGGTGGCGCGGGAATGCACCATGATCGACTGGGATGACGTTCGCTACTTTCTTGCTGCCGCGCGCTGCGGCTCAGTGCGGGCCGCCGCCAAGCGCCTGGGGGTGAACCACGCGACGGTGTTGCGACGCATCGCCCAGCTTGAGGAGCGCCTCGGGGCGCAGATGTTCGAAAAGCTGCCTTCGGGCTACCGCCTGACGGCCGCGGGCGAGGAGGTCCTCGAGTTCGCGGATCAGATGGAAGCGTCGTCGCACCAACTGGAAACGCGCATCTTCGGGCGCGACCAGAGCGTGCGCGGGCTTCTGCGGGTGACGCTGCCCCCGCCCCTCGCAGCACACCTGCTCATGCCGGACTTCGCCGACTTCATACGCCTGCATCCGGGCATCGAGATGGACATCCTGTCGTCCGGCGAGCTGGCAAACCTGACGAACCGGGAGGCCGACGTGGCGATCCGTGTCGTCTACGACCGCGAAGCTCTGCCGCTCAATCTTCACGGCCTGAAGGGACCGGAGCTATTCGGCGGCTTCTATATGTCCGGCGATCGCCTCGCCCAGTGGCGGGCGGGCGGACCGGAACCCAGGTGGATTTCTGTAAGTGGTCATGGAGTACCGGACTGGACCCGCGAGGGTGAGCTTCGCACAGCTGGAGCTCCGTTCAGGACCATGGATCTCGAAACGCAGATCGCGGCGGTACGGCAAGGGATCGGCATCACGACGCTGCCGTGTTTCGTCGGAGATACCGATCCCCTGTTAGAAAGGGTGCCAGATACCGACCTCCACCTGTATGGACCGGTCTGGCTTCTCACTCAGGGGGAGACCCGCAAGACGAAGCGCGTACAACTCTTCACGGAGTTCTTATCCCGCAAGCTCGCCGCCTACGCTCCGCTTCTAGCGGGGCAGTCCATATCGCCCGACTGACATCTGGCAGATCGCCGGCGAGGTTGCCGTTCAGCCGGCAAAGCGGTTGGGGCGATTTCTGCCGCCACGGCGTTGCCAGCTTTGGTTCGAACTCGCGCGAGAAGTCCGTGCGGCAATCGGCGGTGATTGAGTAGCAATCTCGCAGCATATCGCGCCATAGCGTAGAATCGGCGGTATTGGCGGAGAGGGTGGGATTCGAACCCACGGTACGCTTACACGCACAACGGTTTTCGAGACCGCCCCGATCGACCACTCCGGCACCTCTCCGCAACGAATGGGCAAGCTCGCGATCGGGAGCCGCTTCTTAGTCGAGGATCGCGGGCCAGGCAAGTGGGCCGTCAAGAGCGGCCTGACCAGACCGCGGCGCAAGAATTCGCGTCAGGCGGCGGCCTCGGAATCGTCGACGTCGTCGCCGCCAGCCTCGATGGCACCACATAGCGCGGCAGCGGCGCAGACAGCCTCGCATCCCGTGTGGTCCTGGAGCGTGGCGGCCTGCATCTGCGCGGCCTGGGCCACCGCGCGCGCCTCATGAAATAGGCGGCGCATCTCCGGCACGCACTTGCCGCATTGGACGCGGCAGCCGAAGCAGCGATAGACCTCGCCCGCCGTGCGGCACATCCCCGAACAGGCGACCTCACTGACCGACTTGTCGCTGATGCGATTGCAAAGGCACACGATCATGATGACCCATTTTAGGAACGGGGCACGGCCTATCAAGCGCTCTCTTTAACAAGCACCTTAAACTGTTTCGAAGCTATACTGGGAACTGGTTGAAGCACTGCTTGATACGCCGCCGATGGACACGGCGCTGTGGCCCGGCCGCATCGGGTTCTTGCCAGCCACGAAAGCCTCGTCTACCCGGTTGGAAGCTCCGCCCCTGGCTGCTTGAGCACTTGGCCAGTCGGGGCGCCTTCGTCATCCTCTCGCCCATCCTGCACCGCGCCAGCCGGACATCCCGATGCTCTATTTCCTCCAGCAATTGATCAACGGTCTCACGCTCGGCGCCATGTATGGCCTGATCGCCATCGGTTACAGCATGGTCTACGGCATCATCGGCATGATCAATTTCGCCCATGGCGACATCTATATGATCGGCGCCTTCGTCACCGTGATCGCCTTCACCACGCTAGGCATCGTCGGCATCACCTGGATGCCGCTGGCCCTCATGGTCGTGCTGCTTTGCGCCATGCTGTTCACGGCCGCCTATGGCTGGACGGTCGAGCGCATCGCCTACCGGCCATTGCGCGGCTCGTTCCGCCTGGCCCCGCTAATCTCGGCGATCGGCATGTCGATCTTTTTGCAAAACTACGTCCAGGTGGCGCAAGGGGCCAACGTCAAGCCACTGGCTCCCATCATCACGGGCGGAATCCAGCTGGGCAGCGACGGCAGCTTTTCCGTCGGCATCAGCTATGTGCAGATCATGGTCATCGTCCTGACCACGGTCTTGATGGCGGCCTTCTCCTTCCTCATCGCCAAGACGCCGCTTGGCCGTGCCCAGCGGGCCTGCGAGCAGGACCTGAAGATGGCGGGCCTTTGCGGCGTCAATGTCGACCGGACGATCTCGACCACCTTCGTCCTGGGCGCGGCGCTGGCCGCCGTCGCGGGCCTGATGGCGTCGCTCTATTATGGCGTCGTCGACTTTTTCATCGGCTTCCTGGCCGGCGTCAAAGCCTTCACGGCGGCCGTGCTGGGCGGCATCGGCTCGATCCCGGGCGCCATGCTGGGTGGTCTGCTCCTGGGCCTGATCGAATCCTTCTGGTCCGGCTATTTCTCGATCGAATACAAGGACGTGGCCGCGTTCGGCATCCTTGTCGTCGTCCTCATCTTTCTGCCGACCGGCCTTCTGGGCAAGCCCGAGATCGAGAAGGTCTAAGGGCATGCCATCAGCCGTCAGCAAGCAGGCCCTGCCCGCGGCCCTCAAGGATGCAGCCATAGCGGCGATCGTCGCCTTCATCCTCTTTTTACCCATCATCGGCATGCAGCTGCAGCCGGGATCGGGCGGGCTCGATGTCAATTTCCGCCTGCCCCTCGTCCTCATCGGCGCCGCCATCGTCTTCGTCGGCCGTCTGCTTCTGGGCCTCCTCGGCAGCCGACGCCGGGCGCCGCGTGCTGGCCCCAGTATCATGGAAAGGGTTGCCGCCGGCGTCGCCGCCAATGGCCGCTGGCTCGGCCTCGTCGGCATCCTCTTTGCATTGACGATGCCGTTCATGCCGTTCTCCAACCGCTATGTCGTCGATGTCGGCACCACCGTTCTCATCTATGTCATGCTGGGCTGGGGCCTGAATATCGTCGTGGGCCTGGCCGGCCTGCTCGACCTCGGCTACGTGGCCTTCTACGCCGTCGGCGCCTATTCCTTTGCTCTGCTCGGGACCACCGCCGGCATGGGCTTTTGGTACTGCCTCCCCCTGGCAGGGTTGCTCGCGGCGATGTTCGGCCTGCTCCTGGGCTTTCCCGTCCTGCGCCTGCGCGGCGACTATCTGGCGATCGTCACGCTGGGGTTTGGCGAGATCATCCGCATCGTGCTGCTCAACTGGACCAATGTCACCAACGGCCCGAACGGCATCTCCGGCATCCCGCGCCCGAGCTTCTTCGGCCTCGATTTCGCCCGTAGTCCGGAACCCGGCACCACGGCCTTCCATCAGTATTTCGGCATTCCCTATTCGGGCGAACAGCGCGTCATCTATCTCTATTTCCTCATCCTCCTTCTGGCCCTCATCACCAATTTCTTCGTCATCCGCATTCGCCGGCTGCCGATCGGCCGTGCCTGGGAGGCGCTTCGCGAGGACGAGATCGCCTGCAAGGCGCTGGGCATCAATCCGACCAACACCAAGCTCACGGCCTTCGCGCTGGGCGCGATGTTCGGCGGTTTCGCCGGCGCATTCTTCGCCACCCGCCAGGGGTTCGTCAGCCCTGAGAGCTTCACCTTCATCGAATCGGCCATCATCCTGGCGATCGTCGTTCTGGGCGGGATGGGCAGCCAGATCGGCGTGGTTCTGGCCGCCATCATCATCGTCCTCCTGCCCGAGCTCGGCCGCGACTTTGCGCAATATCGCATGCTCATCTTCGGCGCTGCCATGGTGGGCATCATGATCTGGCGGCCGCGTGGCCTTCTTGCCCATCGAAGCCCGACCGTCCTCCTCCATCCCAAGGGAGGACCCAGGCCGGCCGACGTGCCACCCAGCGTCAAGGAGGCCGGAGCATGAGGGAGCAAGGCGGTCTCGAGGTCACGCATCTCACCATGCGCTTTGGCGGCCTGGTCGCCGTGAACGACCTCTCCTTCAGCGCCAGAGGCAAGGAGATCACGGCCATCATCGGCCCGAACGGGGCCGGCAAGACGACGGTCTTCAACTGCCTGACCGGCTTCTACAAGCCGACCGTCGGCGAGCTCGCCTTCATGGGACGCGACGGCCGCATCCTGCTGGAGCAGTTGGACGGCTTCGTCATCGCCCGCCACGGCCTCGCCCGCACCTTCCAGAACATCCGCCTTTTCCCCGGCATGAGCGTCCTGGAAAATCTCCTCGTGGCGCAGCACCAGCCGCTCATGCAGGCCTCGGGCTTCACGCTGCTCGGCCTCTTTGGCGCCCGTCGCTACCGCGAGGCGGAAAAAGACGCGATCGAGCTCGCCCGGCAGTGGCTGGACCGCATGGAACTGACACACCTGGCCGATTCGCCGGCGGGTGCCCTCCCCTATGGCCAGCAACGCAAGCTCGAGATCGCGCGCGCCATGTGCACGCGACCGACCATGCTCTGTCTGGACGAGCCCGCCGCCGGACTTAATCCGCGCGAGACAGCGGAGTTGGGCATTCTCCTCAAGGCGATTCGCGACGAGACCGGGATCGGCATTCTCCTCATCGAGCACGACATGGGCATGGTCATGGGCATCTCCGATCACATCATCGTCCTCGACTATGGCCGCAAGATCGCCGACGGCACGCCGCTTGCGGTGCGCAGCGACCCCGAGGTGATCAAGGCCTACCTTGGCGAGGAGGACGACGACGAGCTGCCGCCCGAGATCCGGGCCGAGATCAGCGAGACGGCGGCACGAGCATGAGTCGGCCCATGCTGCAACTCGAGGACGTCCACACCCGCTACGGCAATATCGAGGCGCTCAAGGGCGTCTCCGTCGAGGTCCGCCAAGGCGAGATCGTGACCATCATCGGCTCCAACGGTGCTGGCAAGTCCACACTGCTGATGACCATCTGCGGCAGCCCGCAAGCCGCCGCCGGCCGCATCCTCCTGAATGGCGAGGACATTACCCGCACCGCCCCCTACGACATCGTCCATCTGGGCATCAGCCAAGCCCCCGAGGGCCGGCGCATCTTCGCCCGCATGAGCGTGCTCGAAAACCTGCAGATGGGCTCGGTCCCCTCGGGCGGCCGCCATTTCGAGGAAGACGTCCAAAAGGTATTCACCCTCTTCCCGCGCCTCAAGGAGCGCATCAATCAGCGAGGCGGCACGCTCTCGGGCGGCGAGCAGCAGATGCTCTGCATCGGACGAGCCCTGATGGCGCGCCCTCGCCTCCTCCTCCTGGACGAGCCCTCCCTCGGCATCGCCCCCATCCTCGTCCGCCAGATCTTCAACGCCATCGTCGAGATCAACAAGGAGCAGGGCCTCACCATCCTCCTCGTCGAGCAGAACGCTTTCCAGGCGCTCAAGATCGCCCATCGCGCCTACGTCCTCTCGACGGGCCGCGTCGTCATGGAAGGCGCCGGCCGCGAGCTCCTGGCCAATCCCGAGGTTCGCGCCGCCTATCTCGAGGGCGGCCAGAAGGAGGTCGCGTAATGGATCTGCTGGGCTCCTCGGTGCCGGTCTTCATCGGCCTGACCCTCATCCTCATGGGCGCGGCCGCCTTCATGGCGGGGCGCTCCATCGCCTATCAATGGCGGCCCTTCTGGCTCGTGGCGCCGGCCGCCTTCGGCCTGGCGCTGGCCGACCGCTTCCTCACCTACGCGCTCTTCAACGGCCCGTTGCTGCATCCGCCGGGCTTGCTCCTCCAGTTCGTCATCCTCCTTCTCTTCGCGGCCCTGGGCTGGCGTCTCACCCGCGTGGCCAAGCTCTGCGGCCAGTATCCCTGGCGCTACGCGCGCTCCGGCCCTTGGTCCTACCAGCGGCTCCAAGATGACTGAGACGCCATCTTGCCAACCACCGCGCCCTTCGTTTCTATCTGTTCATGCGTTCCGCAACACCACGTTTCGGGCATCGGCCTAAAGGCCTCTTCAGGAGTATCAAGATGACTCGTCTGACCTCGCTGCTGCTCGCTGCCACGGCAGCCACGGCCCTCGTGGCAGGCACCGCCAGAGCCGATATCGTCATCGCCACCGCCGGGCCGATGACTGGCCAGTACGCGGCCTTCGGCGAGCAGATGAAGCGCGGTGCCGAAATGGCGGTCAAGGACATCAACGCCAAAGGCGGCGTCCTCGGCCAGAAGCTGGTCCTCAAGGTCGGTGACGATGCCTGCGATCCGCGCCAGGCCGTGGCCGTTGCCAACCAGTTCGTCAATGACGGCGTTGTCTTCGTCGCCGGCCATTTCTGTTCGGGCTCCTCGATCCCCGCCTCCGCCGTCTATCACGAGGAAGGCATCATCCAGATGTCGCCCGCCTCGACCAACCCCACCTTGACCGACCAAGGCTTCGACAACGTCTTTCGCGTTTGCGGCCGCGACGATCAGCAAGGCCCCTACGCCGCCGACTACGCCATCAAGAACAAGCTCTTCACCAAAGTAGCCATCGTCCAGGACAAGAGCGCCTACGGCAAGGGCCTGGCCGACGCGTTCAAGGCCGAGCTCAACGCCAAGGGCACGACCGAGGTCTCCTACGATGCCGTCACGCAGGGCGATAAGGATTTCTCGGCGCTGATCACCAAGCTCAAGGAGGAAGGTGCCGACTTCCTCTATTACGGCGGCTACCACACCGAACTTGGCCTCATCACCCGCCAAGCCAAGGAACAGGGCCTGAAGCTTGCCATCATGTCGGGCGATGCCATCGTCACCGACGAATACTGGGCCATCACCGGGACCCAGGGTACCGGCACCTACATGACCTTCAGCCCGGACCCGCGCAACATCCCGGCCGCCGCCGCCGTCGTAAAGGAATTTCAGGCCACCAACTACAACCCCGAGGGCTACACCCTCTACACCTACGCCGCGATCCAGGTCTTCGCCGAGGCCGCCGCCAAGGCCAAGTCGTCTGAGCCCGACAAGGTCCTCCCTGTCCTCCGAGATACCAGCTACGACACCGTGATCGGCCCGGTGGGCTTCGACAAGAAGGGCGACAAGACCGGCCAGAACTACGTCATGTTCCAGTGGAGCCAGGACGGCAAATACGCCGAGATCAAATAGACGAGCTCTCGCTGACATCGTGACCGGGGGCCCCTTGGAGTGCGCCCCGGTCGCCCCGACGATGCGGGCATCGTCGCATCGCCCATAAGCGCATGCCAGTGACTCTCGGCGGTTTTTATTCCTAAATCAAGCTGCGACCATGGCCCCCTTTCGTGTCGGGGGCCTGACGCGCTATATCTACTGCAGATAGTCTCCACGGTCGTGGACGCTCTGCCTTCACGTCTAACGGTGCGCGTACCGGTGCCCCGCCCCTGAACGGCAGGCACCGCGCCGGTCGCGAAAAAGGATCATCCGATGGATCGCCCCTTGATGCCGAAGGCCACCGCCGTGTGGCTGGTCGACAATACCGGTCTCACCTTCGAGCAGATCGCCGACTTCACGGGCCTCCATCCCCTTGAGGTCAAGGGCATCGCCGACGGCGAAGTCGCAGCCGGCATCCGTGGCCTCGACCCCGTCGTCGCCGGCACGCTCACGCGTGAGGAAATCGCCCGCTGCGAGCAGGACAAGAAGGCCCGGCTCCGCATGGAGAAGTCGATCGCCCTCGACGTCAAGCAGCCCAAGCGCAAAGAGCCACGCTACACTCCACTCTCCAAGCGCCAGGACCGCCCTGACGCCATCGCATGGCTCTTGCGCAACCACCCCGAGCTCGGCGAGCAGGCGATCTGCAAGCTCTTGGGCACCACCAAGAATACCGTCCAGTCGGTCCGAGATCGCACACACTGGAAGAGCCAGGACATCCGTCCGCGCGACCCCGTGCTCTTGGGCCTCTGCCAGCAGATCGAACTCGACGAGGCCATCGCTCGCGCCAGGGCAGACATGCCGCAAGGCGCCAGGCCGCAGCCAATCGATCCCCTCCCCGCCTATGACGAGCCGCTCGAATCCTTCGACAGCGATCGCTAGCGCCTCACGGGCCTGCGAACCGGGCACTCCCGCTGGCGGAAGATCAGGGGAGTTCCATGCCCCGCTTGCGCGCAGCCGCTCGCTCCCGCGAGCGGTCGACGATCCCGGCCGAGAGGGCCTGACGCTGCGGCCGGGATAGATGATTGAACATCCGCCTCGCCGTTCGCATCGCTTCCAGGTCGCCTCGCCGCAAGCCGCGCTTTACCGCGTGATAAAGCAGGGCACTCGGTCCGAGCCGGCTCTCCACCACCGGCAACAGGTCGGTAAGGAACGACCGAAGACAGGTCTGCTCGCCCCAATAGCGCTCGTCCATGCATCTCCCCGAAAAAGGATGCAGGCCCGATCGGTCGCGACGACGAAGGCCATCGATCACGACCACGCGGCCCCGCTCCGCAAGGCGGCCGCCTTTGCCTCAGGCGGCAGGCTCGATGCTCAATCAGGCCTGCCGATTTTGTCAAGCGGCTTTGGCAGTCTCGGCCCGGCGCGGCAGCAGATGCTCGGTCAGCTTTGCCCAGTACGTGACCCCCAAAGGCAGCATCTCGTCATTAAAGTCATAGGTCGGGCTGTGACAGACCTTCCCCTCGCTGGCGCCGCCCACACCCAGCCAGATATAGCTGCCGGGCTTCTTCTCTAGCATGTAGGCGAAATCCTCACCGCCCATCGAGGGCGCCATGTCCCAGACCACCTTGTCCTCGCCCACGATCCCGCGTGCCACCTCGGCGCCGATTCTGGCCTCGGCGCTGCTATTGATCGTGGCCGGATAATTGGGCTGGAACCGCAGATCGACCTCGACCTCCTGCGCCAGGGCGATCCCGGCACAGATCGACCTGATCCGCTGCTCCACCTCGTCCTGGACCTTCCGCTCATAGGTCCGCACTGTCCCCCAGAGCTCAACCTGCCCGGGAATGACGTTATAGGCATCGCCGCCCGCGATCCTCGTCGTCGACACGACGGCACTCTTCAAGGGATCGACCGTCCGCGACACGATCGACTGCAACGCGCCTACCAGCAACGAGGCCGCCACGATCGGATCGCGCCCCTGATGCGGCATCGCCGCATGGCAGCCTTTGCCCTTCACGAGGATCTCATATTCAGCCGTGGCCGCCATGATCGGCCCCTCGCGCATTCCGAACTGCCCGGCTGGAAGGTCCGGCCAATTATGCATGCCAAAGACGCGCTCCGCCGGAAACCGCTCGAACAACCCGTCCTGCATCATGGCCGCCGCACCAGCGCCACCCTCCTCAGCGGGCTGGAAGATCAGATAGACCGTGCCATCGAAGCAACGCGTCTCGGCCAGATACCGGGCAGCACCTAAAAGCATCGTCGTATGCCCGTCATGCCCGCAGGCATGCATCCGCCCCTTGGCCCGCGACGCCCACGCAACCCCGCTCTGCTCATCCATCGGCAGCGCGTCCATGTCGGCCCGAAGGCCGATCGCCCCCTTACCGCTGCCATTGCGTAAAACCCCGACGACACCCGTCTTGCCAAGACCCTCATGAACCTCGTCCACGCCGAACGACCGCAGCTTCTCCGCCACGAACCGCGCCGTTTCCACTTCCGTGTAGGCAAGCTCCGGATGCTCATGCAGATGCCGCCGCCACGCCACCAACTCGTCCTGATACTCCGCCACCCGATTGATCACCGGCACGATGAAACTCCCAGAGATTGTCCAAGGACCATGATGCCTCCGCCGGACAGGAGCCACCAGTCCCTCGGTGAGAGGATTGGGTAATAGCCTCCGGCGGCCCTCGGCGATCTGATGATCGCCGCCTCGCTGCGAGACAGCAGGGATGCCTCCGGTGGCCAGGGGGCACCGCCCCCTGGACCCGGGTTGGGGCGGGATTGTTGGTGCGGGTGAGGATTGAGTCTCAGCCGGCCAGGATCACGAGGGCGGGCCGGTCCCATAGCGGCCGATCTTCCGCGCACCCTGCAAGCGTATCGCCGCCTGCATGCTCTCCGCCGGCCGCTCGTGCCAGTACCGCGCCACACCCCGCGCCACCGCCTCAAGGCGAAGCGAGGGCAGCGCGTTCGGACCAAGGCCCGTACCCATCCGCTCGGCCTCGGACGCCAGCTTGTCCGCCAGACGGTTCAGCTCAGCCCGGTTGTCCCGCGCCACCCGGCGCAGATCGGCCAGGGCCAGCGCTTCCGCCTCCTCCTGGTGCTCGGGTATCGCCGCGCAATGGCTCCAGTCGCCCGGCGGCTGGCACGGCTCGGCCGGCGGTACGGGTGGGCGACGCTCGGGCCTGGGGTGCACCTCCCGTGCGGCGGCCTCGGCCCGGGCGACGAAGCGCTGGGCCATGCTCCGGGCCGGATCGCGGCCCCGGTGCTGCTCATGGAGGACGAACATGGCGACCCGCATGTCGCCCGTCTCCAGACCCATCTCCAGGATGGAGAGCGCCAGGGGTGCCAGCCGGGCGATGCGCTCCTCATAAGGGAGCGATGCCACCGCGCTGTAATGCCGAAGCAGTTCCTGGAACTCCTCGTCCCGGAGCAGCTTCTCGACTTCCATGACGGGAACGCGATTGACGAGCGCCATCTCCTCGGCACTGCGTCCGGCCGCCATGGCCTGGGCCGTGCGCCTGCGGTCGCGCCTGGCCCAGAAGGGATAGCGGCGCCGTGGCGGCTTGGTGGCGAGGCGGTCGGTCCAGTCCATCGAAAAACTATAATAGGTTTTTATACCTTTGACTATCGCAAAAGGCACGTTTTAGATGTGGCAGGGTGGCGGTGGAAGGCGCGTCGTGCCTCGCCACGCGAAGCAGCAAGGAATGGCACCCATGGCCGAACCGTCCAGAACCCCCTCTTTTCTCGGACCGGATCTGACCGCACTACACCTCAAATGGGGGTGGTTCGTCGTCCTGGGCGTGGTGCTCCTGATCTTAGGACTGATCGCCCTCGGCAACCTCTTCGAAGCCACCATCGTGAGCATTTATTATCTGGGTGCCCTCATGCTGCTGGGCGGCATTGCCGAGGTCATCCACGCTTTTGGCGTCAAGACCTGGGGCCGCTTCGCCTACTGGCTCCTGAGCGGCCTGATCTACTGCCTGGCCGGCATCCTTGCCTTCGTCAATCCACTCCTGGCCTCGGCCGTCTTGACCCTCGTTTTGGCCATCAGTCTGATCGTGGCCGGCATCCTGCGGCTGGTCGCAGGGTTTTCCAGCCCAAGCGGCGGCCTCTCCGGCTGGATCGTTCTGAGCGGCATCATCACGCTGCTGGCCGGCCTCGTCGTCGCCGTCGGCTGGCCGGTCAACAGCCTGTTTATTCTCGGGCTCCTGCTGGCGATCGATCTGATCTTCCAGGGCTGGGCCTCCGTGGCTCTGGGCCTGGCGATGCGGCGCCTCGGCGGGGATCGCCTCCCGCCGGCGAACGGCACCCTCGCCTGAAAGCGACCTTGAAGAGAAAAACTGGCCCGCTCGTTGCTGAGTGAGAGCATGACGAACCGGCGGCCGGGCGTCGGCTGGCACCGTGCCGGCTAGCTTGCCGGGCGGTGACGCTTCGCGCGGCATCTGCCTAAGTGAACGTCGCCAAGGGAGGGGGAGACGCTCGACATGGTCATGCACGTCGCACTCAATCATCGAACGAGCTACAGCTACGATCGGCTGGTCAATCTGGGCCCACAGGTCGTGCGACTCCGGCCGGCGGCGCACAGCCGCACGCGCATCCTCAGCTATTCTCTGAACGTCAAGCCGGCCAAGCATTTCATCAACTGGCAGCAGGACCCGTTCGGCAACTGGCTGGCGCGCCTGGTCTTCACCGAGAAGACCGACCATTTCTCGGTCGAAGTCGATCTTGTGGCCGAGATGGCGGTCCTCAATCCGTTCGATTATTTCCTCGAGCCCACGGCCGAGCAATGGCCTTTCGAGTACGATCCGGCGCTGAAGAAGGACCTCGAGCCCTATCTGGCGGCACCGCCTTTAACGCCGCGGTTGAAGGCCTGGATCGCCGACGTCTCGCGCGAGCGCCGCGACACCTCCACCTTCCTGGTCGACCTCAATCAGCGACTCTGGCGCGAGATCGGCTATCTCGTGCGCATGGAGCCGGGCGTGCAGGCGCCTGAGGATACGCTGCGGCTGGGCTCCGGGTCCTGCCGCGACAGCTCCTGGCTGCTGGTGGCCATCCTGCGCCACCTGGGCCTGGCCGCCCGCTTCTGCTCCGGCTACCTCATCCAGCTGAAGGCCGACATGAAGGCCCTGGACGGCCCCTCAGGCGCCGAGGAGGACTTCACCGATCTCCATGCCTGGGCCGAGGTCTACCTGCCCGGTGCCGGCTGGATCGGCCTCGATCCGACCTCGGGCCTCCTGGCCGGCGAAGGCCATATCCCGCTTGCCGCCACCCCCTCGCCCGAGACCGCCGCGCCGATCAGCGGTGCCGTCGAAAAGAGCGAGGTGACGTTCGACTTCGCGATGAGCGTCAAGCGCATCTTCGAGCAGCCGCGCGTCACCTTGCCCTATACCGAGGGACAGTGGGCCGACATCGTCGCCTCCGGCCAGGCGATCGATGCCCGCCTGGAAGCCGGCGACGTGCGCCTGACGATGGGCGGCGAGCCCACCTTCATCGGCATCGACGACCGGGACGCCGCCGAGTGGAACGTCGATGCCGTCGGTCCGACCAAGCAGCAGCGCGCCGACGAGTTGATCCGTCGGCTGCGCCGCCGCTTCGCGCCGGGCGGCATGCTGCATCACGGCCAGGGCAAATGGTATCCGGGCGAGCAATTGCCCCGCTGGTCCTACAGCCTCTACTGGCGCGGCGACGGCTTTCCGCTCTGGCAGGACGAGAGCCTGGTGGCGGAGGAGACCGACGAGCGGGCGACGATCGCTGACGCCGAACGATTCACCAGGCTTCTGGCCGAACGGCTGGAGGTCAAGGCGGACCATGTTCAGCCGGCCTTCGAGGACCCGGCCTATTTCGTCTGGAAGGAGCAGAACCTCCCGGAGAATCTGGACCCGGCCAACAACAACCTCACCGATCCGATGGACCGGCAGCGCCTGGCCGAGGTCTTCGCGCGCGGCCTCGACAAGCCATCGGGCTATGTCCTGCCGATCCAGCCCTGGCAGGGTGCCGCCGCCGCCGACAGCCGCCGGCTGGTGCGCTGGAAGAGCGAGCGCTGGACGACCAGACGCGGGCGGCTCTTCCTCGTGCCGGGCGGCAGCCCGGTCGGCTACCGCCTGCCGCTCTCCGCCCTCCATCACCTGGAGGAGACGGACTATCCGCACGTCTATCCGGTGGACCCCTTCGCCGCCCACGCAGCCTTGCCGGCCGTGACCCCCAGCTTCCAGGAGCGCCACACCACGGCACCATCCTCACCCGTGCGCGGCGGCTGGGGGAGCGATCCCAATGCCAGCAATGCCGGCAATGCCCATGCGGAGGCGGAACCGGACGTCGATGTGCGCACGGCGCTGGCGGTCGAGCCCAAGGACGGCAAGATCGCGGTCTTCCTGCCGCCTCTTCCCGGAGCCACCGAATATGTCGATCTCGTCGCCGCTATCGAGGAGGTGGCTGGCGAGCTGCGTCTCCCCATCCGCCTTGAGGGTTACACGCCGCCTGCCGACCATCGCCTGAACGTCATCAAGGTGACGCCCGATCCCGGTGTGATCGAGGTCAACATCCACCCGGCCTCGAGCTGGGCGCAGCAGGTAGCCGTGACCGAGGCCCTCTACGAGGAGGCCCGCCTGGCCAGGCTCGACACCTGCAAATTCATGATCGACGGCCGCCAGGTCGGCACGGGCGGCGGCAATCACATCGTCGTCGGCGGCGAGCGGCCCGAAGACAGCCCCTTCCTGCGTCGTCCCGACCTTCTGGCCTCGATCGTCACCTTCTGGCAGAATCACCCAGCCCTCAGCTATCTCTTCTCGGGCCTCTTCATCGGCCCGACCAGCCAGGCACCGCGCAGCGACGAGGCCAGGAACGACCAGCTCTACGAGCTCGAGATCGCGCTCGCCCAGATTCCCGATCCCTTCGCGGGCGGCCCGCCCGTGCCGCCCTGGCTGGTGGACCGGCTCTTTCGCAACCTGCTGATCGACGTCACCGGCAACACGCACCGGGCCGAGATCTGCATCGACAAGCTCTACAGCCCCGATGGCCCGGCCGGACGACTGGGCCTGGTCGAGTTCCGCGGGTTCGAGATGCCGCCGCATGCGCGCATGAGCCTGGCCCAGACCCTCCTGATCCGCGCCTTGATCGCCCGCTTCTGGGAGCAGCCCTACCGGCAAAAACTCGTCCGCTGGGGTACGCGCCTCCATGACCGCTTCATGCTGCCGCATTTCGTCTGGGAGGATTTCAAGGACATCCTGGCCTTCCTCAGGGAGGACGGCTTCGATCTCCGCGAGGAATGGTTCCTCACCCATTTCGAGTTCCGCTTTCCGCGCTACGGCGCGGTCCAGTGCCGCGACGTCGAGATCGAACTCAGAGCGGCCCTGGAGCCCTGGCACGTGCTGGGCGAGGAGGGAATCATCGGTGGCACGGCGCGCTATGTCGACAGCTCGCTCGAGCGCCTGCAGGTACGGGTAGCCGGGCTCACGGGCGAGCGCTACGCCGTCACCTGCAATGGCAAGACCGTGCCGCTCTCGACGACGGACGATCGCGGCATCGGCGTGGCGGGCGTGCGCTTTCGCGCCTGGCAGCCGCCCCAATGCCTGCATCCGACCATCGGCGTGCACTCGCCTTTGGTCTTCGACCTGGTCGATCGCTGGAACGGTCGCAGCCTCGGCGGCTGCACCTATCACGTTGTGCACCCGGGCGGCCGCAGTTTCGAGACCATGCCGATCAACGATTTCGAGGCGGAGGGCCGCAGGCTCGCCCGCTTCCAGGCCATGGGCCACACGGCCGGTCCGATGACCGCCGCCCCGGCGGTGGTCCATCCGGACTTCCCGCACACGCTGGATCTCAGACGCTTTCCCTGATGGAGGTTGATTAACTATCCAAGCTTGCTAGCTTTGGCGCGTCGAACGGTTTCCGGCCGCTGCCGGAATGAAAAGGGAACGCCGTCATAAAGCGGCGACTGCCCCCGCAACTGTAGGCGGCGAGCCTGCCACCGCGTTCTTGCTCGGCCACTGGGCTCGCCCGGGAAGGCCATGCGGTGCCAGGCAGCGACCCGCAAGTCAGGAGACCTGCCGCTCGACGGGTAACAAAGGCTAACATGACGGAGGGTCATCGCCATGGCCGCGCATCAGGTAACCATCGCTTCCACCGCCGCCGGCACGACCAGCCGCGCCAGCGTCCTGCTCCAGGCCTTCATCGCCATGGGGCTCGGTCTTTTCATCGTCGGCATGGTGGGCTTTTCCCACATCGAGGTGGTCCACAACGCCGCGCACGACACGCGCCATTCCAACGCCTTCCCCTGCCACTGAGCGCAGGCAGGGACCCATGGACATCCTGCGTCGCATTCTAGCCACGGCCCTGGCAGCCGGCATCTTGGCCGGCCTAGCCATCACCGTCTTCCAGCATTTCTCGACGGCCCCCCTCATCCTGAACGGCGAGGTCTACGAGGAGCAGGCCGCCGCCAGCATGCCGGCCACCCATGACCATGAAGGCGTTGCCGCCTGGGAGCCCAGGAACGGCTTTGAACGCACAGCCTACAGCTTCCTTGCCAATCTTCTGACCGGGGTCGGCTTTGCCCTCGTGCTCACCAGCCTCTACGTCCTCCGCGGCCGGCCCGTCACCTGGCGGGAAGGGCTCCTCTGGGGACTGGCCGGCTTCGTCGTCGTCGCCCTGGCGCCGGGCCTCGGCCTGCCGCCCGAGCTACCGGGCATGCCAGCCAGCGCACTCGGCCCACGCCAGACATGGTGGGTGGCAACCGCGCTCCTGACAGCGATCGGCCTGGCCCTCGTCTTCCTGCGGCGCGATCTCTGGGCTGTGGTGCTGGGCGTCGCCCTCATCGTCGCTCCGCATCTTTGGGGTGCGCCCCCGCCAATGGACGAGCCCAGCACCGTGCCCGCCAGCCTGGAGCACAGCTTCATCGTCGCCGTGACGATCTCCACCTTCCTTTTCTGGGTAGTGCTGGGTGCCTTGAGCGGCGCTTTCTACCGACGCTTCGGCGGCAGCGCCGCCTGAGACGCCTCAGGGGTGAAAGAGGCTGATCTGTTCGGCCTGGAGCGCGTCCCGCACCGAGGGACGCTCGGCCAGCCTCGCCGCGTAGGCGCTCCAGGCTGGCCGCGTCGTGCGGTCAATCGTCAGTCCCGCCTTGATGCTCCAGCGATAGAGCACGAGGAACATGGGATCGGCGATGCTGAAAACGCTACCGGCCGCGAAGGCGTTGGCCGCCAGCCAGTCCTCGATCTCCTTGCCGAACCGCTCCAACCGCTTCAGGCCCGCATCGCGCACTGGCCCAAAATCCGCCTCGCGCTCGACGAAGCGCTCCGTGCGCCAGAGGCCGGCCACCGCGACTTGGGCAGTGTTGCTCTGCCAGGCCACCCATTCCAGGCATTTGGCCCGCTGGCCCTCGTCCTCCGGCAGCAGGCGGGCCTGCGGATAGCGAAGCGCCAGGAAGGTCATGATGGCGGCGTTCTCGGTCATGATGCCGCCATCGTAATCCAGTGCTGGCAGCATGCCGCGCGGGTTGATCGCCTTGAAGGCCGGCTCCTTTTGCGCGCCCTCGGCGGTGGAGACGAGAACGCGCTCGAACGCGGCACCCGTCTCGCGAAGCACGATATGCGAAGCGAACGAACAGCTGCCGGGACTGTAATAAAGTTTCAAGGATTATCTCCCGCATATCGACAATCGACCTTGCATCAAGGACGATAAGCCTCGACACGGCCGCACAAAGACAGAACGCACGGTGTACGAGCGATCATGCCGTGCCGCCAAGGTCAGTGTCGAGGGAGAGAAGGCTACCGCCCGCCATGTTCGACGACATCACCTTCCTTATTTTTCTTGCCCTCGGCCTCCTACTCGTGGGGCCAATTTTCGGCATCGTGGCCCTAGCGCGAGCCAGCGGCCTACGCAACCGGCTGACCATCCTCGAGCGCGAGGTCGCGGCAATGCGCGCGGGCGGCCCGACACCGCTTCCTGAGCCGGTCCTCGCGCGCGAGGCGGCCAGCCCCCCTCCCAGCGAAACGAGGGTAGCGGAGCCTCCCTTGCCCAGCGCGACGGAGGAGCCGGACTCATCGCCGCCCGCATCCGAGCCGCCCCCCTCGCCCGAGCCACAGCCTGAGCCAGCGCCCTCGATCGAGCCGGCGCCATTCCCGCCTCGCCGGAAGGGCGATCTCGAACGACGCCTGGCGCAGCACTGGCTGGTCTGGCTGGGTGCCGGCACGCTCTGCCTGGGAGGTATCTTCATGGCGGCCTACGCGGTCGAGGCCGGCTTCCTCGGCCCCTTGGCCCGCCTCGTCCTGGCGACCCTTTTCGGCTTTCTCCTGATCGGCCTTGCCCTTCGGACCCGCAAGGGCGAACTGGCGCGCGGCGCCCTCGACCTCGTGCCCGCTGCATTGGCGGCGGGCGGCCTCGTGACGCTCTTTGGCGCGACGGTCGCCGCACACGCGTTCTACGATTACCTGGCCGCCACCCTGGCTCTTGCCCTCATGGCAGCCGTCTCCCTGGCCGCCATTCTCTTGAGCCTACTCTTTGGCCCCTTGACGGCAATTTTGGGCTGCCTCGGCGCTTATACAGCCCCCTTCCTGATCCAGAGTGCCGATACCTCGCTCCTTGGCCTCTCGCTCTATCTGGCGGTCGTCGCCATCGTCATGCACAGCCTCTCGCGCTGGGCGGACTGGCGCTGGCTCGCAGCCGAGAACGCCATCCTTGCGCTCGGCACCTGTCTCGGGCTTTTCATCCTTTTCTACGCCTATGAGGCGGACGGCCAGGGCCCCCTGGCTCTCATTCCGGGCGGCCTCAGCCTCGCCGTCCTGGCGGCGCCCTTGGCACTCAACCGCAAGCAGGGCCCTGACGCGCATCGTCTCGGGCGCCCGGGACGACTGATCCTCCAGGCGGCATTCCTCCTCTGTATCGTCGTCCTCGTCGCCGCCTACTATTCCCTTCTACCGCTGTTTTGCCTGACCCTGCCGGTCCTCGTGGCCCTTCTGGTCGCCTGGAGCGGACGGGCAGAGGCCAAGCTGGCCACCATCGCCGCCGCCGCCGCCCTCCTGGCAGCCGCCCTCTACCAGATTCCGCCGGACCTCCTCTCGCCGGACGGGATCGAGCCGCCGATCGTGTTCGAGGCCACCATCTGGCTGGTACCGGCGGCAGGCGATCTGGCCGTGGCGCTCACGCTCATCAGCGCGGTCTTCGCGCTTGCCGGCTATAGCGCCTCGCGACGACAGGGTGAGGCCAGCCTCTATTGGGCGGGTCTGGCCGTGGCCGTGCCCCTCCTGGCCCTCGTGATCGCCTGCTGGCGCCTGGAAGGCTTCGGCCCGAGCAGCCTCCTCAGCCTCGCGGCCCTGGCCCTTGCAGCCTTGGCCCTCCTGGCAGCCAAGGTGACGCCGGACGACCGTGCGGCACGAGCCGCCTGGATCACCGGCGGGTTCGGCGCGCTGGCCCTGGGCGCCGCCTTCATCCTGCGCGAGGAATGGCTCCTCGTGGCACTCTCGGCCCTCCTGCCTATCCTGGCCTATGTGGCCGGCCGGCTCGACGTGCCGGCCCTACGCCGCCCCGCCATGGCCTTGACGTTGGCCATCCTCGCGGCCGCCGCCTGGATCCTCAATACCAACCTCTATGGCGGACTGGGTTGGTTCTGGGCCCTCTATGGCCTGGGCGTGCCCCTGGCCCTGGTCTTTACCGCACGGCGTCTCTTTGCCGCTGTCCGCATCGACCTTCTGGTCGAGCTCCTGGACGCCGCGATCCTCCTCCTCTGGCTGCTCTTCGTCACCTACGCGACGCGCACCCTGATCGGCCAACCCGGGATGGAGCTGGGTCTGGCCGAGGCAGGCCTCCAGGTCAGCGTCTGGCTGGCCGGCGCCCTGGCCCTTTTGCGCCTCAAGGACATGGCCGAGGGACGCCATGTCCTGGCCTATGCCTGGCGCATCAAGCTGACCCTGGCAGCCGCCGAGTTCGCCATCGTCTGCCTCTATCTCGAAAATCCGCTGCTCACGGGCCAACCGATCCTGGGCTGGCCGATCTTGAACGTCCTGGCCCTGGCCTACCTGCTGCCGGCCCTCCTGACCGCTGGCATCGCCCGCGCCCTTCGCCGCCGCGAGCATCATCGTCCGGCCGTCCTGGCCGGAGCGCTCGCCATCCTTGTGGGGCTTTTCTGGATCGCACTCGAGGTCAAGCGCAGCATAGGCGGCCCGGAGCTGGCGTCGCAGTGGGGCCCGGACGAGCAACTGGCGCTCTCGCTTGCCTGGCTGCTCCTCTCGGGGGTCCTCCTTCTGATCGGCATCTGGCGGCGCGACCGGACGATCCGGGCCGGAGCGCTCGCGGTCGCCTGCCTCGCTATCGGCAAGGCCTTCCTCTTCGATCTCTCGGAGCTGGAGGGCCTCTACCGCGCGGCATCCTTCGTCGGCCTGGGCCTGGCCTTGATCGGCATTGGCTGGCTTTATGGCCGCTTTGTCACCACCCTGCCTTTCGCGCCCGGCAAGCAGCAGGACCCTGGAAGCGAGGAACAGCCATGATGTCTCCCTCGAGGCTGGCTGGCTGGATCGACCAGGCAACGGGCCAAGCGCCCCTCGACCTTCTGATCACCAACGCTCGGCTGCTCAACACGGCCACGGGTGCAATCCAGGAAGCGGCGATCGCGATCGGGGGCGAGCGGATCGTCGGGCTAGACCTCGGTGATCCAGGCGGAGCCCGCTTCGCGGCCGCGCGAACCCTGGACGCGGCCGGCCGCTACGCCGTGCCAGGCTTCATCGACACGCATCTGCACATCGAAAGCTCGATGGTAACGCCCGACCAGTTCGAGCGTGCCGTCCTGCCGCGCGGCACCACCACGGCCATCTGCGATCCGCACGAGATCGCCAATGTCGCCGGCGCCGCCGGCATCAGCTACTTTCTTGCCGCCGCGCGCACGCTGCGCATGACGCTCAAGGTCAATCTCAGTTCCTGCGTGCCAGCCACGGCCCTGGAAACGGCGGGTGCGCGCCTGGACGTCGACGACCTCCTGGCACTCAAGGACGATCCGGCCGTCCTCGGCCTCGCCGAGATGATGAATTTCCCCGGCGTCCTCGCCAAGGAGCCGGCCGTCCTGGCCAAGCTCGCGGCCTTCGCGGGTGACCATATTGACGGCCATGCGCCTCTTTTGCGCGGTCCCGCCCTGGACGCCTATCTGGCAGCCGGCATCCTTACCGACCATGAATGCACCAGCTTTGCGGAAGCCTGGGAAAAGCTCGAGAAAGGCATGGCGATCTTGATGCGCGAGGGCTCGGTCGCCAAGAATGTCAAGGCGCTGGCGCCGTTGATCGGGCCCGACACCTGGCAGCGCCTGGCTTTTTGCACCGACGACCGCAACCCTCTCGAAATCGCCCATGAGGGCCATATCGATTATGCGCTCCGCCTCGCGATTGATGCGGGCGCGCCGCTCATTCCGGCCTACCGGGCAGCGACACTCGGTGCAGCCATGATCATGAAGCTCGAGGATCGCGGCCTGATCGGCCCCGGCAAGCGCGCCGACATCCTCCTGATCCGCCGACTGGAGGACGTCGACGTCGAGGCGGTGGTCTGCGGCGGCAGCCTCGTCGAGCCAGACTTCTTCGCGGACCGCGACAAGGTTGCCCCGGTGGGCCTGCACTCGATCCGCCGGGCCAGGGTCGAGCCCGCCTCCTTCGAGGTGGCCGGCGCCGGCCGGCCCACGCCAATAATCGTCGTCCACGAAGCACAGCTCCTGACGGATCGCCTGGAGGCCCTGCTGCCGGAAGCAGCAGGCTGCCGCCAATCCGATCCGAAGGCAGGCATCATGAAGCTCGCCGTCCTTGAGCGGCATGGCAGGAACGGCAATATTGGCCTGGGTTTCGTTCAAGGCTTCGGCACGCTCAAAGGGGCCATCGCCACGAGCATCGGCCATGACAGCCACAACATCACTGTCATCAGCGGCAACGAGCAGGACATGGCCTTGGCGGTCAATCGCTTGATCGAGATCGAGGGTGGCAGCGTAGTCGTCGAGCAAGCGAACGTCCTGGCCGAGTTACGGCTGCCGATCGCCGGCTTGATGAGCGACCGGCCGCTGGAAGCGGTCAGCCAGGACCTCGCGGCACTGCGCGCGGCGGCGCTGCGTATCGGCTGCAGCCTGGCCGAGCCGGTCCTGCAACTGGCCTTCCTTCCCTTGCCCGTCATTCCGCATCTCAAGCTCACCGACATGGGCCTGGTCGCCACCGAGGGCGACGGGCTGAAGCTGATCGAGCTTTGAGGCGGCCTGTCCGTGCGGCGTTGCTTTCCGCCTTCCTTACGGTTCTGTTCATGGCGGGCAGTCGCGTGACGGAGGCCGCCCAGCCGGTCTGGCCGGATACCAGAACCGCCCGCCTGGAGGCCTTGGTTCTTCTCGAGACGCTGAATGCCGATCTCCTCAGCCACGACAGCGCCACCTTGACGCTGGATCGGTGGTGCAAGGCGCATGGCCTGGGACAGCCGGCGGTCATCGTCGCCGACCGGGTGCGGGACGAAGACAAGCCCGCCGACGATGCCGTCCGTGCCCGTCTGGGCGTCGGGCCGACCGAGACCGTCGGCTATCGCCGCGTCCGCCTGCGCTGCGGCCAGCGCGTCCTTTCCCTGGCCGACAACTGGTATGTGCCAGCCCGCCTCTCGCCCGAGATGAACGAGGTGCTGGCGACGACCGACACGGCCTTCGGTCGCGCCGTCCAGGGGCTGCATTTCCAGCGCCACACCCTCTCGGCCGATCTTCTCTGGCAGCCTTTGCCGGCCGGCTGGGAGATGGCGCCCCTGCCCGCATCCGTGCCGCCCGCGAGCACCACGCTGGCCATCCCCGACATGCTGATCCGCCACCAGGCCGTCCTCACCTTGCCGGACGGCACACCCTTCAGCCTGGTGGTCGAGACCTACACCCGCGACGTCCTGGCCTTCCCGCCCCCTCCGGCCCCCTGATGGGGGCGGAAGTTTTTTTAGGGCTACCGCGCTGGCGCACTGCTTGACCCGGGTTTGCGGGGTTACGGTGCTGCGCGCTGCTTCCTTGAGCCGGGGGCTGGCTACGGCGCGGTTGACTGGTCCTGGTTGGAGGGGGTCGAGCTGGCCGGAGCCTGCCCGGTCTGGGCGGGATCGCCGGTCGTCTGGCCCTGGCCGGAGGGAGTGGACGCCGTTGCGGACGTAGGCGAAGTCGTTGGACTGGTCGGCGGCGAGGATGGCGACGCATTGGCGCCATCGGATGCTGCCGGAGCCGCCTGTACGGGTGCCGCGGCCGGCGCCGGAGCGGCCAATGTGGCCGGTGCGTGCTCGAGGCCCTTGGCTGCTTCGGCCTTGGGCGGCGGGGGCGGCTCGGCGATCGTCACGGTGTAGTCCGGCACGATGCGCGCCTGGTTGCCACCGATGAGGAGGACGCGCTGGCCAATATTCAAGGGCTTGTCGTCCTTTTGGACGACCGACATCAGGCTGCCGTCGGGCTTCCTGATGATATACTCGAACGCTTCGGTATTGCCGGTCGCCTTTTCGACGCCGCTGCCGATCAGGCCGCCCACGAGCGTTCCGCCCACAGCACCCAGGGCCGTGGCCATGGTGCTCTGCGAGCCGGCGGCACCGCCGACGATGCCGCCGGCGGCCCCACCCGTCACCGTGCCGGTCGTGCCATCGGGTCGGATGATGATCTGCCGGTAGCCGACGATCACGCCCTGATCGACCTTGTTGGCCTGCTGGACCGCGTTGACCGCATAGTCGTTCGGCGAATAGGAGGGCCGACAGGCCGCCAACGCGCCGACGGCCACCAGTCCCAGGCATGCGAGCTTGCGCATCTTAACCAAAGGCTCACCTGTTCCCATTCAAGCGCGCTCTAGATAATGCCTTCGCCACCCGATGTCGACGCCACCCGCGCAATGGCCGAAGCCGCCCTGCCCGGCTCAAGCAGCCCAAAGGGCGGCAGCCTGCAAAGACTCGCTAAAGAGGTCGAGACGCTCGACCTCTTTAGCGTGCGTCGAAGCGCTGGACGGCCGCGTCCTTTGGCATGTCGATACCGATATAGACCTTCCAGAGCGGTGCCGTGCCCCTGCCAACGCCGGCAAGCGTCTGCTCGATCATGTCCTGCACCCCGACGGCCTCGCGCGCGCGCGGTGGATTGATGCGGGCCGTGAAGTCCTGCTTGTCGATGATCTGACCGGCTTCGTTGGCGACGGCGACGAAATAGGGAAAGGTGATCGGCCGGCCGTCATAGGCGGGACCGGCCACGGCAGAGAGGTCGACGGTCAGCCGGATCAACGTGCCGTCCGAGTTCTGGGCGCAGCCGCCGCCAAACCCAAGAATCGTGGCGCGGTAGACGACCTGCGAGGGATCGCTCACCTCCGGGATGACACCGACATTGCCAAAGGATGCGCTCTGCGCCCCGCTGACGATGGCGGGTTGCGGGCAGGCGGGCGGCTCCTTCTGCCCGTGCGTGCAGCCGGCCAGGAGAAGCGGGATCGCCGCAAGGAAGCCTGCCGTGGCGAGCATGCGGCGAATCGTGACCATGGCGTCTTTTCCGTCCTTTTGTAGGGCCGCCCGGATGGCGTCGATGGCGATCGGCCTTGAGGGTACCGTCAGGACAGCACCCACCCGGCCATCGCCGAACCTGCCCGGAGTTGCTGCCGTTAGCAACCGTGCGGCCCGGCAGCAAGGGGGCGAGCTTGCTCTTGCGTTCGGCGCTTGCGCGCCTGCCACAGGCGCCTAGTATCAGGCATTGAACCTGCAACAGCGAATCGTTCTTGATGGACACGCTCCTGGCCGATCCGAAGCGGATCGGCGACTCCAGCCCACCACCGTCACGGCTGCCAGCCCAGAATGAACGGCTGGCCGCCCTTGATCTCGGCACAAATAATTGCCGACTGCTGGTGGCTGAGGTGCGGAATGGCGACTTCGTCGTAATCGATAGTTTCTCGCGAATCGTCCGACTGGGCGAGGGCCTGGCGCATAGCGACCGGCTGAGCAGCGCCGCCATGTCGCGCACGATCGCTGCGCTCAAGGTCTGCGCCCGGATCATCGAGCGCAACCGGGCGACCCATGTTCGCTGCGTGACGACCGAGGCCTGCCGCCGCGCCGTCAATGGCGCCGCCTTCATCAGCCGCGTGCAGGGCACTGTCGGCCTGTCCTTTGAGATCCTGGACCAGGACGAGGAAGCGCGGCTGGCCATGCTAGGCTGCCTGCCGCTGGTCGATTCCAGAGCCGAGCGGCTCTTGATGCTCGATATCGGCGGCGGCAGCAGCGAGGTCATGTATCTCGACCGCCGCGCCAGTGCCGATGGCCGGCAGCAAGGTCTGACCGCCTCATTGCCGGTGGGCGTTGTGACCTTATCCGAGACCCATGCGCAAAGCCCGGCCGAGATGGCGGGTCTGTGGCAGCCCGCTGCCTTCGAGCGGATGGTGGCCGATGTCGCGATGCGGCTCGATCAGGCGACGGCCAGCTGGCCCGACCTGGACGAAGCCGAAGGCTGGCAGATGCTGGGAACGTCCGGCACGGTGACGACACTGGCCGCCCTGCATCTGGGCCTCAAGCGCTATGATCGCCGCCGGGTTGACGGCATGTGGCTGAGCTTTGCCGCCATCGACAAGGCGGCTGCGGAACTCCGAGACCTCGACGACCATGCACGTGCCTTGCATCCCTGCATCGGACAGGGTCGGGCCGATCTCGTCGTCGCTGGCTGCGCCATCCTGGAGGCGATCCGCCGCCGCTGGCCAGTAATGTCGCTCAGGGTCGCCGATCGCGGCTTGCGCGAGGGCATTCTTGGCACCCTTATGGGTCAGAACCTGCAATCGGCACTGCTGCCGTCGGGCGTGGCCGTCCGATGACCGCCCCGCGCGGCACGAAAACGCAGGTCAAGACGGCCGCCAAGCGCAGCCATTCCTCGACCCGCTGGCTGGAGCGCCAGCTGAACGACCCCCTGGTGCACGAGGCCAAGCGCCTCGGCTATCGCGCACGCTCGGTCTTCAAGCTCGAAGAGCTGGACAAGAAGTTCAAGCTTTTGCGCGCCGGCATGCTTGTGGCCGATCTCGGCGCCGCCCCCGGCAGTTGGACACAGTACGCGATCGCCAAGGGCTGCAAGGTCGTAGCGATCGACATCCTGCCGATGAGCCCGGTCGCCGGGGCCACCATCATCGAGGGCGACTTCCTCGATCCCGCCGTCCAGGACAAGGTGACGCAGGCATTGGGCGGGCCGGTCGACATGGTGCTCTCCGACATCGCCGCCCCGGCTACCGGTACTCGGGCCGTCGACCGGTTGCGCGCTGAAGCCATGGGCGAGATCGTCCTCGATTATGCGATGGCCTCGCTCAAGCCGGGCGGCCATTGCCTCTTGAAGCTGTTGAAGGGCTCTGAAGCCACTCTGGTACCGGTGGCGCAAAAGCAATTCGGCGGCTACCGGCTTCTCAAGCCGCAGGCCACTCGGGCCGAATCCTCGGAGATTTACCTGCTGGCGACCGGCCGCCGGGACGGAGCCGCTTGAGTCTGGCGTTTCATTTGCAGCGCAATCGAGGCTAGCGTGGGCGACAAGGGCAGAGCCTCGCGCCAGGCTGGCGGGGTCGTCGCATGTGTGGACTGCCCCTTGCGCCATCAGGCGGCGTTCCGCCAATTCGCGCCCGAGGAACTGGCGTTTGTTACGCATTTCAAGGCGGGCGAACTCCAGATCACCGCCGGCACAGACATTCTCCTGGCCGAGCACAACAGCGCCCATCTCTTCACCCTGCTGCGCGGTTGGGCATACCGCTACAGCCTGCTGCCCGACGGTCGCCGCCAGATCCTCAATTTTCTCCTCCCCGGGGATTTCATCGGCCTGCAGGCCGGCCTGTTCGACGCCATGCAGCACTCGGTCGCGGCATTGACGGACGTCACTCTTTGCGTCTTTCAAAGGAGCGAACTCTGGTCGCTCTATCGTGAGCAGCCGAGCCTCGGCTACGATCTCACCTGGCTTGCCGCCAATGAGGAGGCGCTGGTCGACGCCAACCTCGTCGCCGTGGGCCAGCGCACCGCCTTGGCACGGATCGCCTACCTCATCGTGCAGTTCCATGCGCGGCTGGAAGGTGTGGGCATGTCGCAGCATGGCCGCTTTGCTTTTCCCTTGACGCAACAGCATGTGGCGGACGCGCTTGGCCTTTCGCTGGTCCACACCAACAAGACGCTGCGCCGCCTAGTCAAGCTGGGGGCCGTCAAGGTTGGCGGCGGCATGCTGGCCATAGCCAGGCTCGATCAGCTCCGCGCGATCGCCGGCCTGGAGGAGGCCAAACCGCGTTCGCGCCCCATTCTCTAGGACGGCGATGATCGACGCCTCGCGCCTTCGCCAACTCGAGCGCACGGCCCTTCTAGCTTGGCCGCCCGCGACGCTCGAGGTGATCGATGGCTGGCAGGTCCGCCGCGACGCCGACATCTCCAAACGCTGCAATGCCTGTTCCGCCTCGTTCCCCTATGTGGGCCCCTATGCCGGCCGCGACGTCGGCACCAGCATCGCTCGCGTGGAGGCATGGTATCGAGGCCAGGGCAACGAGCCGCTCTTCCAATTGACGGCGGCGGCCGAGCCCTGCGACCTTGCCATCCGCCTCGATCAGGCGGGCTATCGGTGTTTCGGGACGACCTCCGTCATGACGAGGCCCGTCCAACCGCCGCTTGCTGTCAAAAGCGACGTGTCGATCCTGCTCGAAGGACGACCGACGCAACTGGCCATGGCGGGGTTGATCGACCAGCGTTGGCCCGCCGGCCCGCGCACTGCCCGGGCCGCCCTGTTCAATCGCGTAAGGCTACCCATGGTTCTGGCCGTGGCGATCCTGGGCGATCGGCCGGTTGGCGGTGGCTATGCCGCGATCGACCGCGAGACGGTGTTCCTTGCCAGTATCCGCGTCGAGCCCGCCCATCGCGGCCGGCGCATAGGTCGTGCCGTCCTGGCCCGCCTGCTGGCCTGGGCGGCTGGCATGGGTGCCAAGGAAGCGATGCTGCAGGTGGAGCGCGAAAACGCCACAGCCCGCGCTCTCTATGAGCAAGCGGGATTTTCGAGCGCCTATGACTACTGGTACCATCGACCGAATTGAGGGTTGGCCGCCCGCCTGGACCGGCCATGGGAGAAGACAATGCGCCATTGGCTCTTCTGGGCCGCCATGGCCCTGACGCTCGGCACCGGCGCGGCCCGGGCGGAAGGCATCGTCGTGCTCGAGAGCGACCTTGGCGACGAGGTCGAGGTCGCCGCCTTGAAGGGCCTTATCTTCGGAGTCGATCGCGGGCTCAACGTCGTTGATCTCAGCCACGATGTCCCGTCGCAGGATATCTGGATCGGCGCCTACCAACTAAGCCAAGTCGTGCCCTCCTGGCCGGCGGGCACCGTTTTCGTCGGTATCGTCGATGCTGATGCCAACCGCCCGGCCTTGGTGGCGCGCCTCAAGACCGGCCAGATCGTGGTTGGCCCCGACAATGGCCTCCTAACCCTCCTGGCTGACCAGCCAGGCCTGGCGGATGTCAGGCAGCTACAGCCCGACCTCGTCCAGAAGCCTCCCTTCGAGAGCCCGAGGAAATTCGCCGCCCGAGATCGCTTCGCCATGGCGGGAGCCCTGCTGGCCGCCAACAAGCTAAGTTTCGATCAGGCCGGTCCGCCACTGGGCGAGCCCGTCATGATCCCCTATACGCATGCTACCTTCGTGGACGGCGAGGTGGTCGGCACCATCCCCGACATCGACCCCGACCAGGGCGATGCCAAGACCAACATCGGCAGCGACCTTCTTGCCAAGCTGTCTCTGCGGGAGGGCGAGCGCGTCCACGCACGGATCGACCAGGACAAGCACACAATCTGGGAAGGCAATCTCGTCCTGGCGCGTGCCCCTGGCGATGTGCCCGAGGGAGACTCCTTCGTTTATGTGGACGAGCACGACCGAGTGGCGCTGGGTGTAAACATGGGGAGCTTCGCCGACCAGAACGGCATCGGCGCCGGTCCGGACTGGACCTTGAGCCTGCGCAAATAGTTGCTGCCTTCAGGCATACGGGTAGGCCCCTAACCCATGAGCCGCGAGAACGACTCCGGAGCGAGCATCCAGGCCGCGCATGATTCCGACCTCTAGCGGCAGCGAGCCTGGCTGGCACCGGATGAGCGAAGGCGCGACGCCGCGATCTGCCCCTACGGGCGCACTTGCCTGGCGGCTCCTCGTAGTGCTGCCACTCCTCGCTGTCCTTTTCGGCTGCGCCAGTACCCGGCGGGCCCAGGAGGTGGCTCTGTGCCGGGAAGCGACGCTGGCCCTCCAGCCGAAGGACGCCAGTCTCGAGTTCGTCGCGGCAACTGACACCCTACCGGCCGTGCCGGAGAGCGTCGTTGTCAGCTATCGCGTCCCTGGCTTGCCGCCCGCCCATCCGGCACCGCTGCCCGACCGGCAAGGATCGCACGCCCCGTCACTTGGGAGCGACTGGACGATCTGTCGTTTCGAGGTCCGCTCGGCCCTGGCATCGCCTTTGCTCGTGGAGCTCACAACAAGCCGGGATGGCCTGATTGGCCAGGCCGTCCTATTCTATCTTCGCACCTACGCGCTGGGCCAGCCGACCGGCCTGCCCTACAGCTTCGCGCCGCGCTCGCCCCTGCCGCTCATCGTTCAACAGACCGTGAATGGCATGCGCGAGGGAGCGCTCATTGCGCTGCTGGCGATGGGCCTGACCCTTATACTCGCCCATACAGGCCGGCTGCATCTGACCTTGGGCGATATCGGCACCGCTGCGGCCTTGACCACGCTGCTCCTGACGACCTTCCTGACCGGTGCCGGTGCCCTTCCCCTCTGGCTGACACTGATCTTGACCATCGCAGTTGGCGTCAGCAGCGGCGCGCTCTTGGCACTCACCGCCGGGAGCGGCGCCTTCGGCCGACTCTGGCGGACAGCCGGCATAACTCCCCTCATCGCCTCTGTCGGCATATCGGTGGCCCTTCGCGAAAGCGCGCTGCTGGTCTTGGGTAAAGGACCGGCTTGGCTGAGCGCCTTGCTGCCGCAGCCGCTGAGGGCGAGCCTGGCGGGCGGCATCACTCTGCCGAGTGCGGCATCCCTCAATCTTCTGGTCGCCATCCTGACCTGCCTGGCACTTGGCGGCCTGATGCGCTTCGCGCGCTTTGGCAGCGCCGTCCGGGCAATCGCCGACGATCTTTCCATCGCAGCCTTCGACGGCGTGCGAACCCAGCGCGTCAGCGCGCTGGTCTTCACACTCTGCGGTGCCTGTGCCGGCCTTGCCGGCGCCCTGACGCTGCTCAGCTATGGGACGATGGACAGCGAGGGTGGCCTCATCCTCAGCCTTAAGGCCATGGCCGCAGCCGTCCTGGGCGGCATTGGCAGCCTTTCAGGCGCGCTCCTGGTCGGCCTTTTGATCGGCGTCATGGCGAGCCTCTGGTCCGCCTATCTCGATCCCGCCTATCGCGACGTCGCCGTCCTTGCCGTCCTGGCCCTCCTCCTGGTCTTGCGGCCGCTGGGCGGCGCGCCGGGCGCGCCTCGCTGAGGGCCGTCCTTTGGAATACCAGGCAAAGACTTCCTGCTGGCGGGCGGCGACGAAGGCGGCCGCTGCCTCGCCGCTGTCCGCGCCATCGTAGAGCCCCTCGCGTCTGAGCGCCGTGAAATAGCCGGCCCCCGGCATGCCGTCCGACTTGCGCACCACCAAGACGGCGAGATCGGGGCCACCATCGGCCTCGACGAGACGACAGGCTTCACCCAGATCACGACAAAGAGCGCCAACGCTGACCCTGGTCACCTTGCGGCCGAAAAAGGTCAAGATCTGGCCATAGGTCAACGCACGGCCTTCGCCAGCCGCCCGCTCCAGCACTGCCTTGAGCTTGCCGATCTCGACCAAGTTCTCTCCTCTTTGATTTTGGCGCATGCCTGCATGGCAAAAGCCATGCTTCAAGAATTCGACGCCGGCGGCTAGGGCTGCGCTCCCTTCGCGCTCACCCATTCGAATCGGGGGGCCAGCGGAGGGCACAGGCTCTGGCGCGCCTCAATTCTTGTCGCCCACGCGCCGCACCCTCTAGACTAGATCATTGCGGCAGTCATTTGGCTTGGCCCCGGCAAGGGGGCCGCACCATATGACTGCCGCCAACAATGCGCGAGCAAGCCGGCCGCTCCATGGAATCTTCGATCTACGCCTTCGTCAAACGCTATAGCTGGCGTCAACAGCTCATCATTCTTGGCATGAGCGCTGTCCTCCTGCCCTTGAACTACGTGACGCTGGAACTGCCAAAGACAATCGTCAACCGGGCCCTGGGTGAGAACGCCACACCTCATTACATGGGGTATAATTTCGATCGCCTGAATCTCCTTTGGCTGCTCTGCGGCCTCTTCCTGGCGGCGGTCGTCGTCAGCGGCGGTTTGAAATACATCGTCAACGTTTATGCCGGCATCGTCTCCGAACGGATGCTGCGCCGACTGCGCTACCAGCTCTACGAGCACATGCTGCGCTTTCCCCTGGCCCAGTTCCGCCGGACCAGCCAGGGCGAGATCGTGCAGATGATCAATGCCGAGACGGAACCGCTCGGCGGCTTCGTCGCCGAGGCGGTCTCGACGCCCGGGCTGCAAGGCGGCACGCTGCTCACGACGCTGGTCTTTATCTTCGTGCAGAATCCGATCCTGGGCATGGCCGCGATAGCCCTCTACCCCTTGCAGATCTACTTGATCCCCAAGCTGCAGCGGCAGGTCAACCAGTTGGGCAAGCTCAGGGTGCAGCAGGTCCGCCGCAATGCTGAGCGGATCAGCGAGACCGTCCAGGGCGCGCGCGACATCCACGCCAACGACGGCACCCGCTACGAGCGCGCCCGCATGGCGCAGCAACTGGGCGAGGTCTTCTGGATCCGCTTCGACATCTACAAGAAGAAGTTCCTGATCAAGTTCCTGAATAACTTCATGGCACAGTTCGGGCCCTTCCTCTTCTATTCCGTTGGCGGCTATCTGGTGCTCCAGGGCAGCATCACGCTGGGCGCCCTGGTTGCCATCGTCTCGGCGCACAAGGACATTTCCGCCCCCTGGAAGGAGCTCCTGGCGTTCTACCAGGGTGCCTACGACGTAAAGATCAAATACGAGCAGGTCGTCACTCAGTTCATGCCCCCCGATCTCAGGCGCGCATCCCGCCTGGACGGCGACGCGAACGAGCGGCTCAAGATTGAGACGAACCTCAAGGTCAGCAAGCTCTCGCTCCAGGACGAGAACGGCGACGTGCTCTTGGAGAACATCGATCTCGAGGTCGAGCTGCCGACGCGACTGGCCGTGATCGGACCGGCCGGCAGCGGCAAGGAGGATCTGATCCTCACGCTGGCCGGCCTGCACGTGCCAACCACCGGCAAGGTGACGATCGGCGGACGTGATCTGGAAGAGCTGCCAGAAGCAGTGCTAGGACGCGCCATCGGCTTCATCGGCAGCCAGCCCTACATCTTCGCCGGCACAATCTATCGTAACCTCGTCTACGGCTTGATGCACGAGCCCGTGGCACCTCGCCCGAACGTGGACGAGGAAGCTTATAAGCGCGACTTGAGCGAATCCAGGCTCTCGGGCAACACGACGCTCGATGTCGAGGCGGATTGGCTGGGCTTTGACGAACTGGGCCTAACCAAGCCCGCCCAGCGGCGCGCCGAGGTCATGCGCGCCTTGGATCTCGCCCTCTTGAGCGACGATGTTTATCGCCTGGGCCTGCGCGGCCGGGTCGGGAAGGCACTCAGCCCCGAATCGGTGGAGCGTATCCTCGAAGCGCGCCGCCTGGTCGAGGAGCGGCTCAACCAGGATCCGAAGCTGCGAAGGTTGATCGAACGCTTCGATCAGGATCGCTACAACGACAACGCAACGCTGGCCGAAAACCTCCTCTTTGGCACGCTACGCGGCGACGATTTCGATGCCGACCATCTGACCCAGTATCCCTACGTGCTGGAGACACTGGCACGTACCGGTCTGGATAAGGAGTTGATGAGCGTCGGCCTCAAGATCGCCGAGACGATGGTCGAGCTTTTCGCCGACCTGCCGCCCGATCACGATTACTACCGCCAGTTCAGCTTCATCGCCGCCGACGACCTGCCCTATTACCGCGCCTTGGTCAGCCGAGCCCAGCCCGGGCGTCTCGACAAGCTTCGCCGGGCCGACCAGGAGCGGCTCTTGATGCTGCCCTTCAAGCTCGTCGAGACCCGCCACCGGCTTGGTCTCCTGACCGAGGACCTCAAGGCCAAGGTCGTGGCAGCCCGCCACGATTTCCGCGAGCATCTACCCGAACGCCTGATCGACCGAGTCGACTTCTTCGATCCCGACCGCCTCAACGAGGCCTCAAGCGTCCAGGACAATATCATCTTCGGCCGGATCGCTCTCGGCCAGGCGGGCGCCCAGCAGCGGATCGGCCAGCTCATCGCCGACATCATCGACGAATTAGAGCTCAAACCCTTCATCATCGAGATCGGACTGGAGGCACAGGTCGGGGTAAGTGGCAGTCGGCTGCCGGTGGCCCAGCGCCAGAAGCTGGCGATCGCCCGGGCGATCCTGAAGCGGCCCGAGATGCTGATCGTAGCCGACGCCACGGGTCCGCTCGATATTGGCGAGCAGCCCCAGGTGCGCGACAATATCCTCAAGGAGTTCGAGGGCCGGACGGTTGTCTGGGCACTCCACCAGCATGAATGGGCCCGCGACTTCGAGCACGTGGCCGTCATGGACCATGGCCGGTTGCGCGCCTTTGGCGGCTATGACGAGGTGATGGCCAAGATCGAGGGGCCGTCCGCCGCGCCTACCGGCGAGGCGGCTAACGACCGGGCGGACGAACTCGGGAATGCCAACCAGTCCGACGCCGCCCCGGTGGCCGAGGCCGCTGACCGCGCTAGCCACGCGGCCGAGGAGGGCGAGCCCGGCGGCAGTACCCAGTCGGGAGAAAAGACTAGCGGCACGGCCCGCGCTGCCGATAGCAAGGAGCAGAGACGCCGCGAGGGCGTGCCTGCCTCGCCCGCCGAATGACGCCACCCATCGTCCATCCGAGGAGCCGCCGATGAGCCTGCAGCGTGATGTCGAGGTCCTGCGCGGCGTCCCTCTCTTTGCCAAGATCGAGCCCGCCAAGCTCAAACTGCTGGCATTCACCAGCGAGCATATCGAGTTCCTGGACGGCGAGGACATCTGCAAGGAGGGCGAACTGGGCGATGCCGCCTACATCCTCCTGGACGGTAAGGCGCTGGTCCAGGTGCTGACGGAGCAAGGCCGGGTCACGGTGGCGACGGTCAAGAAGAACGACATCGTGGGCGAGATTGCCATTCTTTGCGACGTTCCCCGCACCGCCACGGTGACGGCGGACGGCCGGGTCATGGCGCTACGCATCTCCAAGGACGGATTTTTCCACCTAGTTCAGCAATTCCCCCAGGTCGCGGTCGAAGTCATGCACGAGTTGGCGGCCCGCTTGCACCAGACGACCCAGCAGCTCATCCAAAGCGCGGCCGGCAAGGCCGCCAGTCGGTCATGATGACACCTCAGACTTCCTTACCGACGGGAATCTGGCCGACCCGTTCCAATCCTATCCTCGACTGGCTGATGCTGGAGAGTCGCGGCGAGCGGTTCCTCGACGTCATCTTCGCCGAACTCTGCCAGCGCCTGGTCGGGCTCGACATCCCGGTGGCTCGGGCGACCCTGCACGTGCGCACCCTGCATCCACAATATAGCGGTGCCAGCATGATCTGGCGCTCCGGCATGAACCAGGTCGAGATGCGGACCTTCGAGCACGCTGAACTCGAGGGGGCAGTCTACAATGCCAGCCCGGTCAAGGCGATCTACGAGGGTGCCGAAGGCTTTCGTCAGCGGCTGGATCGCCCCCTGCCCGAGGGTGCGCCGAACTATCCGATCTTCGACGATCTGCGCCAGCAGAACCTGAGCGACTATGTCGTCTGGCCGCTCGACTTCGTGGGCGGCCAGCGCCACGTGATGAGCCTTGCGACCGACCGCCCGGGCGGCTTTCACGGCGACGAATTGATGCTGATCGCCGATCTGATCCCGGCCATCGCCCTGGTGGCCGACATCCGGATCAAGAATCGAATCACTCGCACGCTGCTCGACACTTATGTGGGCGGCTACGCCTCGGAGGAAATCCTCAAAGGCGTCATTCGCCGCGGCAGCGGCATGACGGTGCGCGCGGTCATCACGGTCTGCGATCTGCGCGGCTTTACCGCCCTCTCCGAGCTCTGGCCGCGCGACGACGTGATCGCCATGTTGAACGATTATTTTGATGCCATGTGCGAGCCCGTCGAGCGGAATGGCGGCGAGATCCTCAAGTTCATCGGCGACGGGCTCTTGGCGATCTTTCCGATGCGCGATCCCGATGCCTGCGACGCCGCCCTGCGAGCAGCGATCGGCGCGAGGCGCAACATGGCGGCCCTCAACGCCAAGCGCCAAGAGCGCGGGCTGGCCCGGCTGGGCTACGGGCTGGCCGTCCATGTGGGCGACGTCATGTATGGCAATATCGGCTCGGCCAAGCGCCTGGACTTCACGGTCATCGGCCCGGCCGTCAACATCGCCTCGCGCCTCGAAGGCCTGAGCAAGACGGTGCATCGCGAGATCCTCTTCTCCGGTGCCTTCGTCAATACCTGTCCCTGCGGCGGCCTCGGCCTCGACTATGTGGGTCGCTATCCCCTTCGCGGCGTCGATGCCCCCATGGATGTCTGGGCGCTTCCCGAAACCAGCAAATGAGTGCTTTGTTCTCCACTCTGGCCGCCGCCATGGGTTACGATCTCGTGCCCCGGCGCAAGCAGCGGGACCGCTGGCGACAGCTCGAAGCCGGGCTCGAGCGCTTCGCCGTCGATGCCGTGATCGATATCGGCGCCAATCAGGGCCAGTTCGCGCACGCCTTGCGTCAGGGCGGCTGGGAAGGCCCGATCCTCTCGATCGAACCGCTGGCCGAACTGCACCCTATCCTCAGACGGACAATGCGGGGCGACAAAGCCTGGCAGGTCGCCCCGCCCATGGCGATCGGCGACAAGGACGGATCGGCGGTGATCGAGGTCTCGGCCGAAAGCGACATGAGCTCGCTTCGTGCCCGCAGCCCGCTCCTCGAGCGGTTATCGCCCTCCTCCGCCGTTAAGGAGCGCCGCGACGTGCCGCTCCGCCGGCTCGACCATCTGGACGAAATCGACCCGCGCTGGCAACGACTCTTCGTCAAGATCGACGTGCAGGGTGCCGAGGCGGCCGTCCTCGAAGGGCTGGAGGCGCTTTGGCCACGGATCGTCGGGCTGGAACTGGAGATGGCGCTTCTTCCGCTCTATGAAGGTGAGACGGACTGGCGGGTCATGACCGACAGGCTGGCGGCCCTGGGCTTCGAGCTTTATCTGCTCGTCCCGGGCTATTTCGAAAAGAAGCTCGCAAGGCAGGTACAGGTGGACGGTATTTTCTTCAGACAGGCCGCGGACCCCTCAACCGGTTCGACCGGAAGGTCTCTGCCATGAGTGCTGATCGCTCGGCGCTATCGACGGTGATGACGCCCATCCACAAGGCAGGGTGGCCCTTCATCGCCGGCGCCTTCGTGCTGGCCATCCTCCTGGGCTTCCTCTGGAAGCCGCTCTTTTGGCTGGGCCTGATCGCCACCGCCTGGTGCATCTATTTCTTCCGCGATCCTCGTCGCGTGACCCCCGACGATCCAATGCTGGTGACGAGCCCAGCCGACGGGCTGGTCCAGATGATACGCCTGCGCCGCCCGCCGCCGGAGATGGGGCTTGGCGATGAGAAACTGCTTTGCGTAAGCATTTTTCTCAACATTTTCGACGTGCACGTGAACCGCACGCCCGTGCCGGGCCGGCTTTTGACCCGCGCCTACCACCCGGGCAAGTTTCTGAACGCCGCCGCCGACAAGGCCTCGGAACTCAATGAGCGCCAGTCCTGGCTGATCGAGGCAGCCGACGGACGCAAGGTGGGCCTCGTCCAGATCGCCGGGTTCGTGGCGCGGCGTATCGTCAGCTTCGTCGAAGCTGGCGCCGTCCTCCTGCCGGGTGATCGAGTCGGGCTTATCCGCTTCGGCAGCCGCTGCGACGTCTATCTGCCGGACGGCGTCGAGCCGCTCGTCATCGAGGGACAAAAGGCGGTGGCGGGCGAGACGATCATCGCCCGGCTCGACGGCCAGCAGACCTGCTATCAAGGTCGGGAGACCTGATGTTGCGACGTAGTGCCAGGTTAAGGGAGCGGCGGCGATCGCTGCGTGCCCGGCCGCTTTTGCATCTGATCCCCAATATGATCACGATCCTTGGGCTCTGCCTTGGCTTGACGGCACTACGTTATGGCCTCGACGGGCGCTTCCAGATCGCCGTCGCTCTCATCCTGTTCTCGGCCGTGGTCGATGGCCTGGACGGCCGCTCGGCCCGCCTCCTCAAGATCACGAGCCGGCTGGGCGCGGAGCTCGACAGCCTCGTCGATTTCGTCGTCTTCGGCGTCGTGCCGGCGGTCTTGGTGTATCTCTGGTCGCTCGAGGACATGCGCAATGTCGGCTGGGGCGTGTCCATGCTATTTGCCACCTGCATGGCGCTGCGCCTGGCCCGCTTCAACAGCGAACTCGAGATGCCGGACCGGCCACGCTGGACGCTCTATTTCTTCACCGGCGTCCCGGCCCCGGCAGCGGCCATGCTCTTGCTTACCCCGATGATGGCCTCGTTCACCACGGGCGTCGGCTGGCCGCGCCATCCCGCGATCAACGCGATCCTGGCCATCTTCGTCGCCTTCATGATGGTGAGCCGGATCCCGACCTTTTCCTTAAAGCGCGTCCGCGTGAAGCCCGAATGGGTTTTGCCCGTCCTGATGCTGGGCGGCACGGCCCTGGTATTCCTCGTCACCGAGCCCTGGCTGGCCATGACCGTTTTTGGCGTCGGCTACATCCTCTCGATCCCAGTCGGCTGGTTCTTCGCCAACCGCATGCGCCGTCGCGAAGAGATGCCCTCCCACGACGAGGGAGGCATCGCTTCGGCCGCCGCAGCAATCGACAGGCAGGAGGATCGACCGCCTCTGTCCGATCGCATCATTGCCTGGACCGGACGAGGCTCACGACGATCCTGACCCACTCAGGATGTCTTCAGGGCGCCGATGAGGGCCAGTAGCGTGAGGCCAAGCGCCAAAAGCGCATTCCAGCTGGCAAGCGAAAGGCCGAGCCACACCGCCTTGACCTGATCGCAGGTGGGAGCAGCCGTCATAAGCTGAGCGCGGAGATCGTCGATCGTCTGCGCTTCCTGCCCGGCGATGCAACTGGCCGGCAGCGTGAAGAGCCCCTCTTCAACGCCCACATGGTAGGCGGCCAGGAGCGTTCCCGTCGCCATGGCGACGGCCACAAGCACCAGGGCCAGGCGCGGCTTGGAGGCAGCAGCACCGATGAAGGCGATGGCGGCTGCAGCCACATAAGGCCAACGCTCGAGGATGCAGAGATGACAGGGCTGGAGCCCGCCAGCATATTGCAGCACGAAGGCGGCGGCGATGGCCAGGACGGCCGCGGCACCGATCAGGAGGGCCAGGCGATAATGAATAAGAGCGCTGCGCATGAAAAGCGGGCCTCCGAATGTGGGAGACGCTCATACAGCGAACCAAAGGGCCTTACAAATAGCGTAGGCTGACAAATCCAACGACGATCAGGAGGGCGAAAACCGTGGTCACCAGGGTCAAGCGCGCCTCAATAAAAGTGCGGATCGGCGGCCCGTAGAACTTCAGAAGCGCCGCCACGATGAAAAAACGAAGCGCGCGCGTGATGCACGAGGCCAGTATGAACCAGGGCAGACTGAAATGGGCGATGCCTGATGCAATCGTGACCAACTTGTAGGGAATGGGTGTCAGGCCCTTGATCAGAATGATCCAGACCCCCCACCGCGCGTAGGCTGCCTGGAACTGGTCGAGCTTATCGGTCAGGCCGTAAAGATTGATGATCCAAGCGCCCACCGTCTCAAGGAGATAGTAACCGATCGCATAGCCAAAGAGGCCGCCCACGACGCTGGCCAGCGTCGCAATGAAGGCCAGCCGCCATGCTCGTTCTGGCCGAGCCAGAACCATGGGGACCATCATGGCATCGGGCGGAATCGGGAAGAAGGAGCTTTCGGCGAACGAAACGCCAGCTAGCACCCATTCGGCATTACGCCGGGCGGCAAGCCCGAGCGTCCAGTCGTAGAGGCGTCTGATCAATGAGCGAACCCTCGATCATGTTCGGGACCTTCGGCAAAAATCCGCCGCCCGTACATGAAAAAATGCCGGTATCAACATCGTCCCCGAATAAAGGACACCGGCGCCAAGGACAAGCATTGCGGCTATCTGCAGTTGGACGATGGCCGCAGTGCTAACTGCCAGCGATCGCTTGGCGGACCTTGCTCAAGGGCCCGTTCCACACTAGCTCTGTCGCGTCGCGCTCTGCCTCGCCGATCGGGCAGGTCCGCCTCGAACTCGCAACTGAGGTAGTTTTTTGATGCCATTGCCTGAACCGAGCACGTGGCCTTCTCGCAGTCTCAAGGCCGGCCTGATGGCCGCTTTGCTCCTCGTTCCAAGCGTTCTGCGCGCCCAGGAAGTGCAGATCGCCGATCCGATCGAGCCCGTCAACCGCGGCATTTTCGCCTTCAACACCTATCTGGATGGCCTAGTCCTGCGTCCCGCCTCCAAGGCCTATGACTTCGTCGTACCAGATGTGGGCAAGCAGGGTGTTCGCAACGTCCTCGACTACCTCCATACCCCCGTTGTACTCGTCAACGACCTCCTCCAGGGCGATACCGACGCGGCCGGCAACACGCTCGGCCGCTTCATGATCAACACGATCCTGGGGCTTGGGATCTTCGATGTGGCCAGCGAGGCCGGCTTCAAAAAGCACGACGCCGATTTCGGCCAGACCCTCGGGCGTTGGGGTGCCGGCAACGGCATCTATCTGGTTCTACCGGCCTTCGGCCCCTCGACGCTGCGCGATGCCGGCGGCCGGGCCGTCGACTCGCTGGTAATCGATCCGATCGGCACGCCGTTCTACCCGCCCGGCAGCGAGCTGCCATGGTGGGTGAAATTGTCCCGCACGGCGACGGATGCGATCGACACGCGCTTCCGCTATGGCGACACGCTGGAAGATCTCTACAATAACAGCCTCGATCCTTATGCGACGTTCAAGACCATCTATCTGCAAAGGCGCGCCGCGATCGTCCGCGGCGAGCAGGCCGATGCGACGCAGCAAAAAAGCTATGATGCCATCTTCCAGGATGACGGAGCCGACAATGGCGCCAAGTAATCTGCCGATCCGCCTCGGGAACCGCCGCGTCGTTCTCCAAGGACTTTTGGCAACGGCCCTCCTCCCGCTGCTCTTGAAGTTCAGCCCCTTTGCCATGGCACAGACGACCGATGGTGCCGAGGCGTTCGTGCAGAGTTTGGGCGACGAGGCGCTGAAGGTTCTCAAAAGCAACCAGTCGACCTCGGCCAAGATCGACCAGTTGAAGGGGCTCTTGACCCGTGCCGTCAATCTCGAGCTCGTCTCGCGGCTGGTGGCTGGCCGCTATTGGCGCGACATGAACGACGCTCAGCACGGCCAATTCGTCGACCTATTCCGCCAGCTTTCGATTAAGACCATGGCCGACAGCTTATCCAGCTATTCCGGCCAGACCTTCAAGGTGGCGGGCAGCCGTGCAGCCGATGATCGCGACACGGTCGTCTCGACCTTGATCATGCAACCAGGCGGCGCACAGCCTACCCATGTCGATTGGCGGGTACGCTCCTTGAACGGCCAGTACACGATTGTCGACATCGTGGCCGAGGGAGTGAGCCTCGTCGTCACCCAGCGCAACGAGGTCAACAGTATCGCCGGCAGCCAGGGTATCCCTGGCCTCCTGGCCGAGATGCAGCGGCGGTTACAAAGCAACGAGCCGCTTCGCGCCGGCTGAGCTCGGCCGCTTGTCGCGAACGGTGGCGCGCCCGGTCGCCGGGCGTTCCACCCGAGCCCGGGTTTTGATAGAAGCGCCGCCAATATCGGTCCCAGCCGGACCGCTTTCTCCCATTTTGCTGGCACGATGCCAGGGAGCTGCTGATGGCCTCCTATCAATATATCTACGTGATGAAGAACCTCTCCAAGTCCTATCCGGGCGGCAAGGAGGTGATGAAGAACGTCACGCTGGCCTTCCTTCCAGGAGCCAAGATCGGCGTGCTCGGCGTCAATGGTGCCGGCAAGTCGACGCTCCTTAAGATCATGGCCGGTCGCGAGACCGAGTTTCTGGGCGAGGCGTTCGCGGCCGAGGGGGCCAAGGTCGGCTATCTGGAGCAGGAGCCGTATCTTGATCCAGAGAAGGATGTGCTTGGAAACGTCATGGAGGGCGTGGCCGAGACCAAGGCCCTCCTCGACCGCTTCGACGAGGTCAGCGCCCGCTTCGGCGAGCCGCTCGACGACGACGAGATGAACGATCTTCTGGCCGAGCAGGCCGAGTTGCAGGAGAAGATCGACGCCTGCAACGGCTGGGAGCTGCAGCGGACGCTCGACATGGCGATGGACGCGCTACGCTGCCCGCCGCCAGATTCGGACGTCACCAAGCTCTCGGGCGGTGAACGCCGCCGGGTAGCTCTTTGCCGGCTCCTTCTTTCGCAGCCCGACCTTCTCCTCCTGGATGAGCCGACCAACCATCTGGACGCCGAATCGGTGGCTTGGCTGGAGCGCTTCCTCAAAGACTATAAGGGTACCGTGGTTGCGATCACTCATGATCGCTACTTCCTGGACAATGTCGCCGGCTGGATCCTCGAACTCGACCGTGGCCGCGGCATTCCCTTCGAGGGCAATTATTCGGGCTGGCTCGAGCAGAAGCGCAAGCGCCTGGAGCAAGAGGCCTCGGAGGACAAGGCAAGGCAGCGTACGCTCGCACGTGAGGCCGAATGGATCGGCCAGAGTGCCCGCGGTCGTCAGGCGAAGCAGAAGGCGCGTATCACCGCCTATGAGGATCTCCTGCAGCAGGCGCAGAACCTCCAGGTGGGCACCGCCCAGATCATCATTCCAGCCGGCCCCCGCCTTGGCGCCAACGTTATCGATGCCGAGGGGCTGACCAAGGCTTTTGGCGACCGGCTGCTGATCGACGATCTCACCTTCAAGCTGCCGCCTGGCGCCATCGTCGGCGTGATCGGCGCCAACGGCGCCGGCAAGTCGACGCTCTTTCGCATGATCACCGGCCAGGAGAAGCCCGACAGCGGCACGATCACCATCGGGGACACCGTGACGCTCGGCTATGTCGACCAGAGCCGCGACAGCTTGAACCCCAACAAGAACGTCTGGGAGGAGGTCAGCGAGGGCAAGGAGATCATTGAGCTCGGCAAGTCGACGATCAACAGTCGCGCCTACGTCTCTGCCTTCAATTTCAAGGGACCGGATCAGCAGAAGAAGGTGGGCCAGCTCTCGGGCGGCGAGCGCAACCGCGTCCACCTGGCCAAGCTTTTAAAGTCCGGAGCCAACGTCATCCTCCTTGATGAGCCCACCAATGATCTCGACGTCGACACGCTGCGCGCGCTTGAGGATGCGCTGCTCGACTTTGCCGGCTGTGCCGTCGTCATCAGCCATGATCGCTGGTTCCTCGATCGGATCGCCACCCACATCCTCTCCTTTGAGGGCGATAGCCAAGTCGTCTGGTTCGAGGGCAATTATCAAGATTACGACGCCGATCGGAAGCGCCGGCTCGGCCATGACGCCGACCAACCGCACCGCATCAAGTACAAGCCGCTCCGTGTCGCCTGAGGCCGACGGCGCAAAGATCGTCGATTTCGCGTCGTGCGGCGGCGCAACGGTCCTGGCCCGGCAGTTTCACACGTGCCCGGTCGGCGACTTCGCCCATGTCCGGTCCCGCAGCTTTGCAGAGGTGCTTTCTGCAACAACGCGGCGCTCTCCTCTCCCGCCCCCCTTCTCCTTGGGGTGCGGGAGCGCTAGAGCCTTTGGATAGGCGCTCCCGCACCGACACCGACGGAGTGCCCGGCTGGACCTAGCCGGTCTGGTTTAAGCAAGGACGCCTGGCGTCAATGGTTGGAGAAGCATCGATGCCCCTTGGCAAACCCGGCCGTCTCATTCCCAGCCTAGCCTGTCTGCTGGCCCTCTCGGCCTGCGCCGAACCCTTCGTCTATCAGAGCCCCGACAGCGCCGCGCCGACTTTGAGCGGTACGGCCTCGCTCGCCCCCTCTGCCCCTCCACCGGCCAATGCAGGTGCGGCCGAAGGCGGCATTGCCGCCGCATCGGCGGCCACGGCCGAGCGCTGCCCACCCCTGGACTTCAAGCTTAGCATCGCTAGTGGCGGCACCATCGCCGGCGACGTCAGCGGCGCCCAGGGACATTATTACGCCTCGGGCGAGCTCTACGAAAACGGCAACATCCTGGTCCAGCTCTGGAAACCCACCTACTGGCCGAATGGCCCAGACCAGGCACCTGGCGAGAAGCCGTTCGCCGTCTGGCGCGGCACCGTAGCCGACCAGCAGGTGCGCCTCTACGAACAGCCCCCCGCGACCTGCCGCCGCAGCCTTGCGGTGCCGGCTGGCGAAATCGACGCGGCAGCGATCACCCGCGCGCCGCAATAGGTCTTCAGGCCGCCAAGAGGGGCTGGCGCCTTCGGGCACCGGCCCTTTTTTTTCGCCCGCGCCCGGAAAAGCCCGTGCTCAAAAAATCGCCACTGGATGGTCCTTGAGCAGCGCCCCCCACTTTGTTGCACCCGCGTGCTTCTTTGCTAACAAATCACCACAAAACACCCGGTTTTACTGCATTTCCCGGCAATGGAGGAATGCTTAAACGCAGCTTCTCAGCGGGCGTGCAAAACTCGATATACCCACTCGTGAAACACATCTGCTCAGCCAATCGGCAAGCAGCACATCTTTTAGACTTAGGAGTTCACCATGGCTGCCCAGATCGTGCGCCCGTCGCATGCGGCCACCCAGGAGCGGGGCTTTCTCGCCTCGATTTTCGGACGCTTCACCGGCTCGTTCGCCGAATATCGTCGCTTCAACCGCACGCGTAATGAGCTGGATTCGCTCACAGACCGCGAGCTCGCCGATATCGGCCTCAACCGTGCCGACATCGACAACGTCGCCTGGCGCTGCGCGCATCGTCGCTGATGAGGCAACGCTACTGAAGAGACCGCAGCCGTAGAGGCGGGCGGTTGATGCCCTGGCAGCGATGCCGGACGTAGCGTCCCTCCCAGCCGACGGCTCCTCCCTCGACGGTAGCTTCTGGCTTTTCATCGACAGACAAGCGCCCGGTACCAATGGTACCGGGCGCTTTTTGTCAGTTTCGGGGCCCGGAACTGAACCCGTCCTCAGGGTCGATTCCATCCCCATGGGCCAGGGCACAGGTCAGATGCGACGCCCGCCGCTTACCGACCAGGAGCAGCGCCCCCCTACCGGCCGCTTCGAGCGCCGCCGCCTCGGCAACGCTGGCAACGCCCACCAGCTCTTCCACCCGCATCGAGGGTGTGGGCACCCTTGCGCCCGCCAGTCGCTCGGCCGGATAGCCCAGCAGCGGACAATCCAAGGCCATCGCCAAGGCGCGCAATGCCGGATGACCGATCCGGCGCTCGAGGGAGACGATGCTGGCGAGTTCGGCCGCCTTTCGCTCCCCCTCGTCCAGCACCGCCAGAGCGAGCGCCAAGAGTGCCTGGGCATCAGCCCCGCTCGAGAGCCCGACGCCCAAGATCAACCTTTCGCCCACCTCGCTCATCCGCCTTTTTGACCAGCCAGCTCGGACGCCCCGGTATTCGGGGCTCAGAAAAAGGCCGCGCCTTGCAGATAATCCGAGGCTGGGCTCAGACGCTAGGCTCCAGCTCCTTGGTGAACAAGGTGGCACCGTTCAGGTCCTTGAGGCGCACGGTCATGACCTCGCTCTCGCCATCGATCGTCACTTCGCCAAAGAACTGCATGCCGGCGGCGGGCGAGAGGCTTTGCTGCCCTGGGGGCGGCGCCTTCATGTAGACCACCTGTGGTCCGAACGTGTTGTCGAGCTGGTTCGGGCCGAACGTACCGGCATTCAAGGGGCCGGAGACAAATTCCCAGAACGGCAGAAAATCCTGGAACGCCGCTTTGTCTGGGTCATAGTAATGCGCGGCCGTGTAGTGGACATCGGCCGTCAGCCAGACCGTGTTCCGGATCTGATTGTCGCGGATAAAGCGAAGAATGTCGGCCACCTCCAGTTCGCGACCCTTGGGCGCTCCGTTATCGCCGTTCGCCCAGGCTTCCGTGCCCTTGCTGTTGACGGCATCGTCCCACACGCAAAGCCCGATCGGCATGTCGCAGGCGATGACCTTCCATGTGGCGTTGGAAGCCAAGAGGCGCTGCTTCAGCCAGCGGATCTGCGCTTCGCCGAGACAGCGCGTCTCCGGCGACATCTCGGTCTGCAACCCGTCCGTATCGTTGCGGCCGCGATAGGGCCGCATGTCGATGCGCATCACCTCGAGCGAGGGGCCATAGGCGAAGTTCTGGTAGATCCGCTGCGGATCCAGCGGATGGCGACGCACGGGATAATAATCGAAGAACGCATTCATTGCCTGAGGTGCGAGCACTGAAACGCGCGTCTCGTTTCGGTAGAGCTTGTTGGTATCCAGCCGCTTCTCCCAGAACCAGTTATTCGTAACCTCGTGATCGTCCCACTGGATGAAGCTGGCCGTCCTGGCATTGAACGCGCGCACATTCTCGTCCAGCAGATTATAGGCGTGGGCACCTCGATACTCGGCCAGATTCTCAGCCGCCTTCGACTTTGCCTCGGTGACGATGTTCTTCCAGATCGTGCCGTCCGGCAGCCTGACTTCCGCAGCGAGCGGCCCGTCCGCGTAGATCGTATCGCCCGAATGGATGAAAAAATCTGGGTCGGCCTCGAGCATGGTCTTATAGATCTTGATCCCGCCCATCTCGGGATTGATGCCCCAGCCCTGCCCGACCATGTCGCCCGACCAGGTGAACTTGATGTCGCGGCGGCCTGCAGGCGGCGTCTTGAAGCTGCCTTTGACTGGCACGCTGTTCGTCTTGAGATCGGCGAAATCGGTGAACGTCACCTCGTAGAAGATCGTCTGGCCGGCAGGCAGGCCATCGACATCGATCTTGCCGGAGAAATCCGTGTCGGCCAGGACGTTCAAGAACGGCAACTCGCGGGCATTCTTCATGCTCTCGACGGTCGACCAGCGCACGCTCATCCGTGCCGGCCGGTCGGACCGCGCCCAGAGCATGGCCCGGTCGCCCAGGACGTCACCAGCCTGCACGCCCGATGGCAGCTGCGGCCGCATCGAATCCGACGTCACGATGGCCGGCGCCGCAACCGTTCCCGCTGCCATTGCTTTGAGCGGCTGCCCCATCGCCAGGGCCGTGCCCATCACTGCTGAACCGCGAATGAGCGAACGGCGGGAGAAAGCGGGCCCGCTGGCTGATGCGGGAAAATGTAGCTTGGGCATCGTCTCGATCCTCGAACAGGAAGGTTGCGACGCTTCCGCTAGGCCCCCTTTGTGACACGCCTGTGGCGAACCTGCCCCTGATGTTCCTTGTGCCGCTCCGCAAGCCTTGCCAAAAGGCTGCCATGAGCGCTGCCGGCTTCATCCTCTCCGCACCCGCCACGGGCAGCGGCAAGACCGTCCTGGCGATGGGCCTCATGCGGGCCTTTCGCCGTCGCGGCCTCGATGTCGGCAGCTTCAAGGTCGGTCCCGACTATATCGACCCCGCCTTCCATCGCCTCGCCAGCGGGCATGCCAGCCGCAATCTTGATGCCTGGTCGATGCGGCTCGAAACGCTGGCCTCCTTGTCCTCGACGATCTTCTCGACGCATGAACTCGTCATCGGCGAAGGCGTCATGGGCCTCTTCGATGCGGCGGCCGACGGAACCGGTTCGACCGGCGACCTCGCCGCCCTTCTCGACCTGCCCGTCATCCTCGTCATCGATGTCGGCTCCATGGGCGCCTCGATCGCGGCCCTTGCCAGCGGTTTCATCCGCCATCGCCAGGATGTCGAGGTAGCTGGCCTCATCCTCAACCGTGTCGCCTCGGCGCGTCATGCGGCCATGCTGACCGAGGCCTGCGGCGATCACCTCGAGACTCCCGTCCTCGGCTGGATCGGTCGCGAGGCCGACCTTGCCCTGCCCAGCCGCCATCTGGGCCTGATCCAGGCACGTGAGCAGACTAGGATCGAGCAGGTCATCGAGCGGGCGGCCGAGATCGTGGCCGAAAGGCTCGATCTCGACCGTCTCCTCAGTCTGGCACGACCCTCCGCCCTCGACGCCCTCCACCTCGGCACCTGCCCGTTGCCGCCTCTCGGCCAGCACATCGCCGTGGCCGAGGACGTTGCCTTCGCCTTTCACTATCAGACGACGCTCGAGGGCTGGCGCCAGGCGGGTGCCGAGGTCAGCTTCTTCTCCCCCTTGGCGGACGAGCCCCCCGCCTCGCATGCCGATGCCATTTTCCTGCCGGGAGGCTATCCCGAACTGCATGCCGGAAGACTTGCCAGCGCCAGCCGCTTCAAGGCCGGCCTCGCGGCGCGGGCGGCAGAGGGTGCAGCCATTCTGGGCGAGTGCGGCGGCTTCATGGTGCTGGGGCAAGGCCTGATCGATGCCGACGGCAGGCGGCATGAGATGGCGGGCCTCCTGCCGACCGAGACGAGCTTTGCCGCACGACAGTTGCATCTGGGCTATCGCCGGATCAGGCTCTGCGGCCCATCCTGCCTCGGGCCCGCCGGGACCCGCCTGCGCGGCCATGAATTCCACTACGCGACACTCTGCCGCAACGACGCCGCGCCGCTCCTGCAGATGACCGATGCACGAGGTGATCACGCGCGATTCGAGGGCGCTCTTCAAGGCAGGATCGCCGGGACCTTCGCCCATATCGTGGACCGCGCATCTTGAATTCGACAGATGGCCGGCATGAATGCCAGCCGCTTGCGAAGCGACCAGTCCTGACGCAAATTCCGCCATCTTTGCTGCACCGCCGCGCGACGCGGCACCGGCGCCGCCTTTATCCAATGCGGCGCCGGGTGCAGTCGCCACCCGAGAAGGAGATCTCGCATGCCCATCAATCCGCTCGAGTACCGCAAGGCCGACCATCCCATCGACGAGCAGTTCCTGCGTCGCTGGTCGCCACGCGCGATGTCGGGCGAGAGCCTGACGGATGCCGAGATCAAGATCTTGTTCGAGGCCGCGCGCTGGGCGCCTTCCGCCTATAATGAGCAGCCTTGGGTATTTCTCTATGCCAAGCGCGACACGCCGCATTGGGATTCGTTCTTCAATCTCCTGATCCCGTTCAACCAGGGCTGGGCCAAGGATGCGGCCATGCTGGTCGTGGTCACGGCGCGCATGAACCTCAAGAAGAACGCCACGCCCAACGCGGCGCATCTCTTCGATACCGGCGCTGCCTGGGAGAACCTTGCTTTGCAGGCCTCCAAAATGGGGCTGGTCGCGCACGGCATGACGGGCATCAAGCTGGACGAAGTGAAGCCCACCTTGAAGATCCCCGCCGACCACGCGGTGGCAGCGATGATCGCCATCGGTCGTCCCGGCGATCCGGCCACGCTGCCCGATGGCCTGCGCGAGCGCGAGTTGCCGAACGACCGCCTGCCGCTCTCGGAGATCATCCGCGAAGGCGGCTACTGAGCCCCGCGGCGGCGCTTGCCCCGTTCTTGATGGGAGAGGTGGCCGCCATCTCGCCCCATTTCCTTGAAGAGCCGCGCCGTGCCGACCGGAATTATCTAAGACGATCCATCCAGGCTCGCATTCCGGTCGCCTGACCTTGATGACAGGCCACACAACCTGCGGCGCACGAATCTGGAATACGCCACCGAAGAGGCGCAGTCGGCAGCTCTTCGTGCGAGGCCGAGTGCGCGGGTCATCCCCGAATTCATCCACGTCGCGTGATAATGTCGGCCAGGCACTTCGGCAGCCCGCCATTCGGAGCTGGGCCGTCCAAAAAACCTCAATGCCGGTTAACCGCCAGACTTCGCCGGAATCGCCGAGCGTTTCCCTCGACTTTACATGGCGGATGCTTCATTTTATTAGCCGTCTACAAATAATGCACAAGAAGTTTAATTTTTGTGCATGACGATTGATTTTGAAGCAAATAACGAACGCGTTGGATTTTTGGCGGTTTTTGCTACTCATTTGGCCGATTCTGTACTCCCCATCGCTATTGTGTATCAGGCTGTTTTTCCCGGTAATGCCCTTCAGGCAAGCATGACTGCAAGCTCAGATCAGTACTCAAGGATCAAGGGCCAGCTCTTCCTCGCGGTGTGAATTCGCGGGTGACCCAGAGATGGCTGAGCCGCGCCGGGTGAACGATGATCAAGTTAAAGACGACGATAATCACCGGCTTTTTGGGGTCCGGTAAAACTACTCTCCTCAATCGGATACTTTCCGAGGCCGAGGGCACGCGGATAGCCGTCATCGTCAACGAGTACGGCGAGGTTGGTATTGACGGTCAACTTGTCCTCGAGACGCAGGACGATGTCGTCGAACTGAACAATGGCTGCATCTGTTGCACGGTTCGCGAGGATCTCATCGCCGCCATCCGCGGTCTCCTGGATTCCGGACGCCCGATCGACCGTTTCATCATCGAAACCTCCGGGCTCGCGGACCCGGCACCGGTCATCCAATCGTTTGTTCTCGACGAGTGGCTGGCTTCAAGGCTGGAATTGGATGCGATCGTCACGGTCGTGGACGCGAACCATATCACGCAACATTTATCGCAGGAGGAGGCGGCCGAGCAGATCAGCTTCGCCGATGTCCTTCTTCTCAACAAGACCGACCTCGCGGACGACGCTCATCTCGATGCGATCGAGAGCGACCTGCGCATGCGCAATCCACTTGCACGGATCCATCGCACCAAGTCTTGCGACATAGCGCTTCGCCACGTGATGAACGTCAACGCCTTCGATTTGAAAAACATCCTGACGATCGATCCGCAAATCCTCCAGGAGCATGACCACGAACACGACCAGTCGATCGGCTGCGTCGCGATTCGCGCGTTCGACCCGGTCGACCCGCAAGCCTTGAATGGCTGGCTCAACCGCCTGGTGCAGGACATCGGGACCGATCTCCTGCGCATGAAGGGCGTGCTCAGCTTTGCAGACGAGGCTCGCAGATACGTCTTCCACGGCGTCCACATGACGCTCGAAGGTCGGCCCGGAAAGATCTGGCAGCCATCCGAAAGACGAAAAAGCGATATCGTCTTCATTGGGCGCAATCTCGACGAAACGACGTTGCGCGCCGGCTTTGAAGGTTGCTTGGCCGAACGTCGTGCACTTGTCTCCTGATCTTTTTCAACACGCATTAAGTCCATAGATTCACATGGGGACAAGCTCATGCATCCGCGACTTGCCGCAATGGTCAGCTTGGGCGTTCTCGGCGCCATCGACACCTATATAACTGCGACTATCTTTCCCGTTCCGGTCTGGGTCACCTTCATCGCGTGGGCGTCTTTCTACGCCTGCGGCGGCGGTCAAGAGGGCCTTGTAAAAAGCGTAGCCCGGAATTGGACGGGCATTATCATCGCCTCGATCACCCTCCTCATCATCCAATTCGGGCCGACGCATCCGCTGTTTGCCGCCATCCTGGTCGGACTTGGCACCTCGGCCATGGTCTTGGCAGCCGGCATTAAGCTGCTGGATTTTCCACCCGCCATCGTGTTCGGCTTCGCATCCCTTGTGGGCACCACCGCAGCTACCGACACGACGGTCGTCACGCCCGGCATCAACCATCCTACCCTGGTTGCCATGGCGGCCATGCTGCTGGGCGGCATATTCGGCCTGCTCTCGGAGATCGGCACCTCGCTGCTCACCGCCAAAAAGTTGGCCGCCGCCTGACCTTCCAATACAGGAGACCCTCCTATGAAGCTGCAGCACTACCTTGGCGGTCTGGAAGGGCTGGGCCCGGTCAGCACCGAAACGCGCGTCTTTGTCGAAGAGTGGGAAAAACGCATCTTCGGTATCCACACGGCCATGATGGCGCTCTCCCCTCAGCTTCCGCTGCCGGCAACACCCTCTGAGTTTAGGACGGTCTGGACCTGGGCAGATCTGCGTAAGGGTGCGGAATCGCTCAATCCCTTCGAGTACTTCAAATTCAGGTACTATGAGAAATGGCTAGGGGGCATTTCCGGCTACTTCATCGATAACGGCTACATCACTGCTGAAGAACTCGATGCCCTGACCGATGAATACTTAAGCGATCCGTCCAAGCCGCTGCCGACGGGCGGCAGCCCGGCCATCGACGAGCGGGTCGTCCAATATCTGGTCGACGGCGATAGCCCCAAGCGCGAGGCTACCGTTTCCTACGAATTCGAGGTCGGTGACACGGTCAATATCAAGAACGTGCCCTCCGTCGCACACACGCGACTTCCAGGCTTCCTGCGCAACAAGAGCGGGACGATCGAGACGGTCTATGAGGGAGCCTATGTCTATCTCTGCGACACCGGAAGCGACGGCATAGGCGCGCCCATGCCCGTCTACTGCGTGAGGTTCGAGCCCGAGGAGCTCTGGCCGAACAACGCCGAGCAGAACTTCAGCCTCTACGCCGATCTCTATGCTCACTATGTCGAGGCACCGGCCACGTCCGGCACTCGTGCCTGACAAGCCATCCGACAGGAGGTTCTCCGCTCATGACTGAGCTTTTTCACTATCGCCAAGATCGCGAAGCCTACAGTGCGGCACGGGTGAAGGCGCTCCAGGCCCTGCTCATCAAGAAGGGCGTCATCACCGACAAGACGGTCGATACGGTCCTCGATTTCTTCGAGACGAAAATGGGCCCGTTCAACGGTGCCAAGATCGTCGCGCGGGCCTGGGTCGATCCCGCATTCAAGGAACGGCTCCTGGCCGACACTCCCGCAGCGATCGCCGAACTCGACCTGCCTGAGGGCATGGCCGGCGCGGAAGGCGAGCACATGAGAGCCGTCGCTAACGCGTCCGATGTACACAATCTCATCATCTGCACCCTTTGCTCGTGCTATCCCTGGCCCGTCCTCGGTCTGCCACCCTACTGGTACAAGGATCCTACCTTTCGCAGTAGAGCGGCTCGCGAGCCGCGTGCTGTCCTCAAGGAATTCGGCCTTCCCATCCCGGACGGTATCGAGATCAAGGTCTGGGATTCGAGCGCGCAAATTCGCTGGTTCGTCATTCCCGAGCGCCCCGCCGGCTCCGAGGGCATGAGCGAGGCGGAACTCGAAGCCTTCGTCACGCCGGAAGCCATGATGGGCGTCGCCGTCGCCAAGGCTGCCTGAGGTAGATCGATGCTGACCCAGTTCGAACATTTCGCGGTCACAGAAATGATGGGTAAAGCCGACACGCCTCCTCGGGCCAACGGCACTCTCTGCTTCGGCTCGGAATGGGAGCGATGCTCCTTCGGGATCGCCCTAAGCCTGGCCAAGAGCGGTTATTTCGAGTGGGACGAGTTCCGCGACGAACTCATATCGGCGATCAAAGACTGGGAAGACGCGCACCCGATCGACCGGTCTACATGGAACTATTACGACCAGTTCCTAACGGCGCTCGAAAAAGCCGTCGTAAAGGCCGGCATTATCTCGCCGGATGAGATCAGGGAAGCGCTGACCGCTTGAAACGGACGCGCGATCATCAGCGTCTCAGAGGGGCGCACATCCAGCATCTAAAAGGTATTTTGCATGTCCATCCTACCTTCTTCCACGATTACGGCTGCCGGCGCCGCTGCCTCGACGAGTAAGGTCCTGCAAGCCACTCTGGCGCTCTGTCTCGGTCTCCTGATCGTGGGTATTGTCGGCTTTTCTCACATCGAGGCCGTGCATAACGCCGCGCACGATACACGCCACGCCAACGCGTTTCCCTGCCACTAAGGTTTGACGCCATGTCGTTGTTCCGCTCGATCGTGTTCACTGCTGTGCTGACGGGCATCATCGTTGGATGCGCCGCCAGCGTTTTCCAATTTTTGGGAACGAGTCAGTTGATCGCCGAGGCGGAAGTCTATGAGAACGCCGGCCAGGCGAAGGAAGCGCAGGTTGCAGGCTCTCCTTCACCCGACGCGCATGCCGGCCAAGCCGTTCGCCATCACAACGACGGTGAATGGAAGCCGGCCGACGGCTTCGAGCGCATGGCGTTCACCTTGGCTGCCAATGTGCTCACGGCAATTGGCTATGCGCTGATCCTCTGTGCTCTGATCTCCCTGCGCGGCAAGCCGGTGACCTGGCGCCAAGGCCTGCTTTGGGGCCTGGCCGGTTTTGCCTGCGTGATGCTGGCACCCATGATCGGCCTGCCACCGGAGTTGCCGGGCACACCATCAGCGCCTCTAGCCGATCGCCAGATCTGGTGGATCGGAACGGCCCTGGCGACCGCCACCGGAATCGGCCTTATCGCGTTTCAACGACGGCTCTGGGCCATCGTCCTGGCCGGCGCCCTCATCGTCGCCCCACACGTGATCGGCGCGCCGCCGGCTCCGGAAGGCATGCATGCGCTGGCGCCCGACGCCCTGGAGCATAAATTCATCGCCGCCGCCTTGGTGACGAGCTTGCTGTTCTGGGTGCTCCTCGGATTATTGAGCGGGATGATCTATGGCCGCTTCGAGCACGCCGGGCAGCAGGCAACATGACGTGGAGAGATGATCTCGACGCCTTGCAGTTCGTCGCCAAAAACCACGGCAACTGTCTTGTGCATCGAAGAGCATTTCGCGCGCTCTTGCAAAAGCCACCGTTGCAGCGGGACTGCGAGGCCTTCTTTCAGGAACACCGTGAGGCGTTCGAGGCGGCAGCCTCGGCCAAGATCGATGCCAAAACCATCGCCGACGGGGTCAATTTCCATCTAAATAGCAGACAGATCCGTGCCAGCCTTGAGGAGATGGGCGCCGGTTCGAGATCCCAGTTCGTTGAGTGAACAACCAGGGGCGTAAGCCATGCGGATCGTAATACTCGCACCGCCGGGCGTTCAGTCATTGGATATCGTCGGTCCAGCTGAAGTGTTCTGGGAGGCTGCTCGACGCTTTGGCGACATGAGTGCCTACGACATACAGATCATGTCGACGGGAGCGCCCACGATCACCGGAACCGGCCAACTCAGATTCTTGGCGGATCGGACGATCTTCGATGAAGACGAGGAGATCGACACGTTGCTGGTGGCAGGCGACCCTGCCTTCCTCGACATTGATCCGGCTGTCATCGACTGGCTCAAGCGCCGGGTGCCCACCGTTCGCCGCTTCGGTTCGATCTGTACCGGCGTCTTCCTCCTGGCTGCCGCCGGGCTGCTGGAAGGCAAGCTGATCACGACGCATTGGGAATGCGCCGCCAAATTTAGAAGCGACTATCCCAACATCGATCTTAACACCGACGCGATCTTCTTGAGGGATGGCGCGCTGATCACGGCAGCCGGGGTCACCGCGGGTATCGATCTCGCGCTCTCGTTGGTCGAGGAGGATTATGGCAAGGAAATCGCCATGATCGTCGCTCGCTATATGGTCATGTTCATGAAGCGGCCGGGCGGGCAATCACAATTCAGCGCCCATCTAGTCGGCCAGATGTCGCAAACGACGCTGATCCAAAGAGCACAGGAGCATGTGCTCGCCAATCTGAACGGGTCTCTGGACGTCGAGAGCCTGGCGCGCAGCGTGGGCATGAGCACGCGTAACTTCGCCCGGGTCTTTCGCAAGGAACTCGGTCTTACTCCCGCGGATTTCGTCGCCGCGGCCCGCACGGACGCCGCAAGAAGGTTGCTCGAAGACACGACACAGCCGCTACAACGCATCGCCAACGCGTGCGGCTTTGCGAATGTCAATGCGATGCGCCGTACATTCCTCAAAACGATCGGCGTCAGCCCCCACGACTACAGAGCTCGCTTCCAAAGTGCGGCCAAGCTATCATCCCAGGCATTGCCGAAGCCCGATCGGATAAAGTCAAAGCGAACCGTCGCCATGGGGATGGCGCTGGAAGCTTCCCATCCAGGCTCAATGCGCACGAGCGGAACGAAATCGATATCGCGCCACGATAATCTTTAAGATGCGGACCAACGCCCCGCCGGCTGGGCAGCCGATATCAAGTCCATGCACGAGCGGCGCGCCTCCATCAATCCGTTTAAAGAGGCTCATGCATCCCGGTCGCTGACGCCAGCCTCCGCGAAGGTCGCCATGCCGGCGTGACAGGCAATGGCGGCGCGCAGCAGCGGTAGAGCCAACGCCGCGCCCGAGCCTTCGCCCAGGCGAAGCCCGAGTTCGAGCAGCGGCGGCAGCCCGAGACGCTCCAGGAGGCGGGTATGCGCCATCTCGGCCGATCGGTGGCCAGCCACCATAGCGGCTGTGAATGCCGGGTTGATCGCCTGCAGGACGGCGGCGGCGGCACAGACAACGAAGCCGTCCAGGAGCAGAGGGATTCGCGCCTGCCTGGCGGCGATCATAGCGCCGGCCATGGCGGCGATCTCGTGTCCCCCGACCTCGGCCAGGATTGCCAGCGGGTTCAGCTTGGCGACCCGCTGCCGAACGCTCTCCAGAAGGTCCGCCTTGCGGGCGACGCCCGCCTTGTCGAGCCCTGTTCCGGCCCCGGCCCAAAGCTCGCCCGGCTCATCGAAGAGCAGCGTGCAAAGGGCGGCAGCCGAACTGGTATTGCCGATCCCCATCTCGCCCAGAACGAGCAACTGGGCTTGCGGGTCGACCGCCTCGAAGCCCATTTGCATGGCCTGGAGGCAGCATGCCGTCGACATGGCCGGCCCCTCGTCGAAAGGTGCGGTCGACTGGCCCTCCAGGATCGGCACAACGGACAGCTGGGCACCGCCCAGGGCTGACAACTGGTTGATCGCGGCACCGCCCGCTCGGAAATTCGCCAGCATTTGGCCCGTGACCGCCGCCGGATAAGCTGAATAGCCCTTGTCGGCGATGCCATGCCAACCGACGAACACCAGGGCCTGAACGCGCTCGAGTGACGGAATTTCCCTGCCCTGCCAACTGGCCAGCCAGACCGCCAGCGCCTCGAGCCGGCCGAGCGAGCCTTCGGGCTTGGTCAATTGGCGCTGGCGTTCCAGCGCCGCCCGTCTTGCCAAAGTGTCCTCCTCAGGCAAGCTTGCAAGGCTGTGCATGAGACAAGCCTCGTCGGCGAAGATCCGCGCAGCGGCTTCTGATTTTCCTGACGCCGTCATAAAGAGCTCATTCCTTTTTTGGCCTTGCACCGAACCTTAGCCTGCGGGCCGCTCTATCATTCTTCGGAACGACTGCGAACACCTTGACCCTCCCCCCGTCGCTGCGACCGCCCCTCCTGGCCATCTCGCTGCTCACCCGACTGCCGCTTCACCCCGAGGGCGGGATCCGCCCGGGCGAGCTCCGTGGCGCGGCCGGCTGGTTCCCGCTGGCCGGCTTGGTCGTCGGCCTGGCCGGAGGCCTGACGGGCGCCCTGGCCCTACGTCTTGGTCTGCCGCCGCATCTGGCAGCCCTTGCCTGTCTCGCCACAAGCATTCTTCTGACCGGCGCCTTGCACGAGGATGGCCTAGCCGACACCGCCGATGCGTTAGGGGCCGGGACGAAGGCCGAGCGGGCGCTTGCCATTATGAAGGATAGCCGGATCGGCACCTATGGCGCCATTGCTCTATATCTTTTTCTGACAGCACGGCTGCTGGCTCTGGCCACTATAGCCGAACTGGGCGGTCCGACCCTGATCGCCGCCGGCGTCACGACGGGTGCCGCCTCGCGAGCGCTCCTCCCCCTTGTCATGCGCCAGCAGAAGCCGGCCCGGCCAGGCGGACTCGGCGCCTCGATCGGCAGGCCCACACGTGGCGGCGTGCGCCTTGCCCTGACGCTAGGCGTCCTGCCGGCCCTCGTTCTCCTGCCGACCGCGATCGCCCTTGCCGGCATTCTCGCCGTCGGTGTGGCCTCCCTGGCCCTGGCAAGGGATCAATCACGACGTCTGGGCGGCTTTACCGGCGATACGCTGGGTGCCCTGCAGCAGACGGCCGAGGTCGCCTTCCTCCTGGTCCTGACGACCATCCAGTCTTTCTGAAGCGATCCATGCGGGAATACGGCTGGCCGCTCCTGCCCCGCCGGCGCTATATCCGCTGCGCCCCACGGAGATGCGTCTTGAGCAAACAGGTAGGATGAGCGCGGCCTATGCAGAGCAGGGTTATGAGCGGCGGGCACGTCCAGCCCGTGCCCGGCCTGGGCTAGCGGCACCGGGGCACGAGAGAGACGCCCATCTTCGGCAACCACGCGGAAATGAGACATGAGCGACTGGCGATGGCGACCGATGCTGATGGCGGATACCATCAAGGTATGCGCCATCGGCGACGAAGTGCACGCCGACTATCCCGAGAGTGACGAAGTCTTCCTCGAACGATGGCATCTCTGGCCACGTGGCTGCCACGTGCTCGAATTCTCCGCCGGCATCATGGGCTACTGCGTCAGCCATCCCTGGCTCCGCCGCCAGCCACCCCACTTGAACCTGCCTCTAGGCAGCCTGCCAACGCCGCCCGAGACCTATTATGTGCACGACGTTGCACTCCTGCCGCCCGCCCGCGGCCTGGGTGCGGGCGTGGCGCTCATGGCCAAGTTAGAGATCCATGCCCGGGCGCTGGGCCTGAGGGAAATGGCGCTGATCGCCGTCTATGACGCGCCCCGCTATTGGGCACGACACGGCTTCACGCCAGTCCTGGACGACGCCGCACTCGCCGCCAAGACGGCCAGCTACGGCACTGGGACCACCTACATGGAACGCCGGTTGGAACCGCTGCTTGCCTAGCTGGTGGCAGGGCTTGCCAACATGCCGAGAGCTGGACGCAATGGAGACCGGCACAAATCTTATGCCGAGAGATGCCGTTGTTGGCGGACGCCGCCAGGCTCTGATTTTATAGCATGATGAGCCGTCATGATCCCCTGACGACCTTGAACAGCGTGTGAGCCGCTTCCGCCCGACCAGCCATAACGGTGGATCGCTTACATGCCTTTCCGGGTCGCGATCATGACGGCATCACTGCATCACCCAGCATCTTCATGTAGCTTGGCCTGCCAAGGAGCTCTTTATTTGGCAACTTTTGCCCGCTCATCAGGCCGCGTAGCTCGGCGATGTCCTTAAAATCGCGCGCCGTCATCCAGGCTCGGAGGTCATCAAGCCAGATGCTCAGGCAGTTCGGGCCGTAGCGCAGCACGGCAGAGCTCGTCATGACGACGTCCGCGCCGGCTAGCAGAGCCTTCACCACGTCATCGGCACGATCCACCCCCGTCGATGCGGCGAGCGAGGCTTTCAGACGCCCGGCCAACAGCGAGATCCACAAGAGCGGCAGCCGCATCTCCTCCGGCCGGCTGAGCGGCATGTGGGTATCAAACGCCAGCCGCACGATGTCGATATCGGGCTGGACCAAGCGGTTGAACAGGACGAGCCCGTCGGCGCCTGCCTCGACGAGGCGCATGGCGAAATGACCGAGCGAACTGACAAAGGGCCCGAGCTTCACCGCGACGGGCACGTTCACGACCCGGCGCACCGATGCCAGGATGTGCAAGATGCGCTCCTCAACCTCGCGCCCGTCGAGCGTGATGTCGATCGGAACGAGGGCGACATTAAGCTCGATCGCCTGCGCGCCCGCCTGCTGCAACAATTGCGCATAGTTGGTCCAGCCCGCGTCTGTCGCACCGTTCAGGCTGGCGATCACCGGGATGGACAGCGCGGCCCGGGCGCGGCGAACAAGATCGAGATACGCATCGGGACCCACACCGTAGGGCCCGGCAATCGGCTCCGGGAAATAGGACGTGGCCTCGGGCGAGTTGTTGGCGTGGAGATCATAGATCTGGGCCTCAAGCGCCGTTTCGGCCTCGATCTGTTCCTCGAACAGCGAGGGCAGTACCACGGCAGCGGCCCCGGCATCCTCGAGGTGGCGCAGGTGGTCGAGATGCGCGTTCGGCGGCGCCGCGGACGCGACCAGCGGGTTCTTTAGCGTCAGACCGAGATATTGCGTCGTCAATGACATTGACAGGTTCCTGCGGCTTTAGGCTTTCTTGCGCCACGCAAAGGTCGAGGAGCTGTGCGGCCAGGGCCCGGCAAGGAAGTCGGGAGCGCCTGGTGCCGACCGCGAGTCCGGGCGGTATGGCCGCATGCCGGCTCGCGCCCCACGACCGCGTCCCCTTCTTGCCGCAGGACGCGGCCACGGCGGTGCCGGCCTGGAACGACCGCCATCACGCCGGTGCCCCGGATTGCTCCTCACCCGGATTGAAGCGGCTGCCATCGCGGGCAGCGAGATCTTCATATTGGCGGTATTTCTCATCCACGACGCGCTGCGCCGCAGCCAGCACGGCCTCGGCCTCGGCGGGGCGCGTCTGGGCCAGCGAGCGGTAGCGCACCTCCTTGTAGGCATAATCGCGCAGCTTGACGTGGGGGCGCGGCGAATCCAGCCGGAACGGGTTCTCGCCTACAGTGCGCATGGTCGGGTTGAAGCGGAACAACGGCCAGTAACCGCTGGCGGTCGCCATATCCTGCTGCTTCATGCCAAAGCGCATATCGATGCCATGCGCGATGCAATGGCTGTAGGCAAGGATCAGCGATGGCCCTTCATAAGCCTCCGCCTCGCGGAACGCTTCCAGGGCTTGCTGTGCATTGGCGCCCATGGCGATCTGCGCAACATAGACGTTGCCGTAGGCGATCGCCTGCAAGGCAAGATCCTTGCGCGCCGTGCGCTTGCCGGCGGCGGCGAACTTCGCGACAGCCCCGAGCGGCGTCGCCTTGGAGGCTTGGCCGCCGGTGTTGGAATAGACCTCCGTGTCCAGCACCAGGACATTGACATTGCGGCCGGAGGCCAGGACGTGGTCAAGCCCGCCATAGCCGATGTCGTAGGCCCACCCATCGCCGCCAACCAGCCAGATGCTCCGCCGCACGAGGTGATCGACGACGGAGAGCAGATCCTCAGCCGCCGCCTCGCCGGGCAGCGCCAGCAGCTTGGTCTTCAGTTCCGCGACCCGGATACGCTGCGCACGGATGTCCGATTCCTCGATCTGCGGGGCGGCGGCTATGGCCTGCGCCAGCTCCGGCCCGACCTTGTCGGACAGTTCCGCCAGCAGTTTCAGCGCGAGCTCCAGATGCTTGTCGGCCGCGAGGCGAAAGCCCAGGCCGAACTCGGCATTGTCTTCGAAGAGCGAGTTCGACCAGGCCGGGCCCCGCCCCTCTTGGTCCTTGGTCCAAGGGGTCACCGGCAGGTTGCCGCCATAGATCGACGAGCAGCCGGTCGCGTTGGCGACCTGCATCCGGTCGCCGAAGAGCTGGCTCAGCAGCTTGAGATAGGGTGTCTCGCCGCAGCCGGCACAGGCACCCGGAAACTCGAAGAGCGGCTGCAGGAACTGCACGCCCCGGACATTGGCGAAGTCCACGCGCGCGCGATCATTGACCGGCAGGGTTTCGAAAAAGTCGATGCTGGCCTTCTCGCGCTCGAGGATCGGCAGCTTGTCGACCATGTTGATGGCCTTGACCCCGGGCTCGCGCGGGCTGGTCACCGGGCACGCCTCGACGCACAGGCCGCAACCCGTGCAATCCTCGACATAGAATTGCAGCGAGAAGCGGGTTTCCGGATAGCCGCGCGCGTTGATCACGGCCGATTTGAAACCCTCGGGCGCCGCCGCCAGCCTGTCCTCGTGATAGTAGCGGGCGCGAATGACGCTGTGCGGGCAGACAAAGCTGCACTGACCGCACTGGATGCACAGATCGTCTCGCCACTCCGGCACGATGTCGGAGATGTTGCGCTTCTCATAGGCGCTGGAGCCGGAAGGAAACGTACCATCCGCCGGCATCTGGCTGACCGGTATGGCATCGCCCTGCCCGGCGAACATGCGCGCCGTGACGGACTTGATGAAATCGGGCGCATTGGACGGCACAAGCGGCGGCATGGCGATGGCGCTGCTGGCGTTCCCCGGTACTGCTACCTCATGCAGATGGGCGAGCGCGGCATCGACCGCGGCGAAGTTCTTGTCGATCACGATCTGGCCCTGACGGCCATAGGTCTTGCGGATCGCTTCCTTGATATGGGCAATCGCCTCGTCGCGCGGCAACACGCCGGAGAGTGCGAAGAAGCAGGTCTGCAGGATCGTGTTCGTCCGCATGCCCAACCCTACCTGGCGCGCGACGGCGGAGGCATCGATGACGAAGAAGCGTAGCTTCTTGTCGATGATCGCCTGCTGCACCGGCCGCGGCAGGTGATCCCACACCTCCTCGGCCGGATAGGGCGCGTTCAGCAGGAAGGTCGCGCCGGGTGACGCTACGTGCAAAAGGTCCTGGCGCTGCAGGAAGACGAATTGGTGGCACGCGACGAATCCGGCCGTCGCGATCAAATAGGGCGCCTTGATCGCCGTGCGTCCGAAGCGCAGATGGGAGATCGTCTGGGCGCCGGATTTATGCGAATCGTAGACGAAATATCCCTGGGCGTAGAGCCCGGCATCCTCCGCGATGATCTTCACGCTATTCTTGTTGGCGCCGACCGTTCCGTCCGAGCCTAGGCCGTAGAAGACGGCGCGCGTGGAGGATGGGTCCTCGATCGAGAATGTCGGATCGATCGGCAGGCTCGTGTGGCTCAGATCGTCATCGATACCGACCGTAAAGTCTTTGCGCGGCGCGTTGGCCTTCAGCGCCCCGATCGCGGCCTTGACCATGGCCGGCGTGAAATCCTTGGACGAAATACCGTAGCGGCCGCCGATCACCAAAGGCAGCGTCGTCCGATGCCCGCGCGCCACGGCGTCGGCCAGGCCGGTCACGACGTCCTGATAGAGCGGCTCGCCCGTGGCACCAACCTCCTTGGTCTGCTCCAAGACGGCAATGCGGCGCACCGTGTCGGGCAGCGCCGCAAGGAAATGCTCCACCGAGAAAGGACGAAACAGGCGAACCTGCAGCACGCCGACCTTCTCGCCTGCAGCGCGCAGGGTGGTCACGGTCTGGCGCGCAGTCTCGGCACCTGAACCCATCAAGATCAGGACATACTCGGCCTCGGGGTCGCCCTCATACTCGAAAAGCGAGTAGTGACGGCCCGTCATCGCACCGAAACGCTGCATCGCCCGCTCGACGATGCCGGGCACCGCCGCATAATAGGGATTCACCGCCTCGCGCGCCTGGAAATACGTGTCCGGATTATGCGCCGTGCCGCGGATGAACGGATGCTCGGGGTTCAGCGCGCGGGCACGATGGGCGCGCACGAGGTCGTCGTCGATCATCGACCGGATCTCCGCGTCGGAGAGCAGGTCCAGCGTGTTCAGCTCGTGCGACGTGCGAAAGCCGTCGAAGAAATGCACGAATGGCACGCGCGCCTCCAGCGTCGCCATCTGGGCGATCAGCGCCGAATCGTGCGCCTCTTGCACCGAGGCCGAGGAGAGCAGCGCAAAGCCGGTCGTCCGTACCGCCATGATGTCGGAATGGTCACCAAAGATCGACAGCGCCGACGTGGCGAGCGAACGCGCCGCCACATGGAACACCGTGGCGGTGAGTTCCCCGGCGATCTTGTACATGTTCGGCAGCATCAGCATCAGGCCCTGGGAGGCTGTGAAGGTCGTGGTCAGCGCGCCTGACTGCAGGGCGCCATGCACCGCGCCGGCGGCCCCCCCTTCGCTCTGCATCTCCTGCACGACGGGGATGTTGCCCCAGATATTCTGCTTGCCCTCGGCCATCCATTGGTCGGCAAGTTCCGCCATGGTGGAGGAAGGCGTGATCGGAAAGATCGCGCAGACCTCGTTGACGCGATAGGCGACATAGGCGGCGGCGGTGTTGCCGTCCATCGTGGTCCGGGTGCTCATGGATGCGTCCTTCAGATCCGCTCGGGGACCATGTCGATGGCGTGACAGGGGCATTGCTCGAAACAGGCGGCACAGCCGATGCAAAGTGTCATGTCGACGCGATAGCCCTTGGTGGGGCCGAGCTTGATGATCGCATCTTCCGGGCAGGCGGCCAGACAATTGTCGCATTCATAGCAATTGCCGCAGGAGAGGCAGCGACGCGCTTCGTGCAGGGCCTCCCGCTCATTCAGCCCGGCGGTGACTTCGGCGAATCCCTCGCGCAGCGCCGGCGGAATCTCGTTCTGGCGGGACGGGACGGCGTCGCTGTAGATCGGCAAATGCAGGTCGGCGAAGGAAATGCCGGGATGCTTGGCGGGTGCCGCGTAGGCAGCGTGTCGCAGCCAGCCATCGATATGCCGAGCCGCCTTCTTGCCGTGACCCACCGCCGTGGTCACCGTCCGATTGCCGGGAATCATGTCGCCGCCGGCAAAAATACCCTCGGCACCAGTCATCATGTCGTCACCGACGCGCACAGTGCCGTCGGGTTCAACCTCGATGCCCGGCACATTGGCGAGGAAGCGGCTCTCCGATTGCTGGCCGACGGCCAGGATCACGGCATCCGCCTGCAGGGTCTCGAACCGCCCGGTGGGTTGCGGCACCCCCTTCTCGTCGAGAGCCATCAGCTCGACCTTGATGTCGGTATCACCGATATCGCGGATGCTGCTCAGCCACCTGATCTTGACGCCTTCGCTCAGCGCCTCCTCGGCCTCGAATGCGTGTGCCTGCATATGCGAACGGTCGGAGAAGAAGACGATCAGCGCTTCCTCCGCACCCAGGCGTTTCGCGGTCCGAGCGGCATCCATGGCCGTGTTGCCGGCACCGTAGATCACCACGCGGCGGCCGAGGCGCGGCGCCGCACCGGCGCTGACGTCGTGCAGCAGGTTCACCGCCGAGATGACATGAGCGGCGTCCCGCGCCGGGATGTCGATGTGCTTGGCTGCCTGCGCGCCGATCGCGACAAAGGCGGCATCGAAGCCCCCCGCCTTCTTCTCCGCCAGGATGTCCTCGACCTTGTGGTTGAGAACGATCTTCACGCCCATCGCCTCGATCCGCTGGATCTCTTGCATCAGGACATTGCGCGGCAGGCGATAAGCTGGGATCCCGAAATGCAGCATGCCGCCCGGCAGCGGCCCCGCATCGTGGATCTCCACCGCGTGCCCGAGCCGGGCCAGGTGGTAGGCCGCCGACAAGCCGCTGGGCCCGGCCCCGACGATCAGCACCCGCTTTCCGCTGGATCCCGCGACCGGAATGGTCCAGCCCTCCTCGGTCGCCTTGTCGCCTAGGAAACGCTCCACGGCATGGATGCCGACCACGGTATCGAGCTCGCCGCGATTGCAGCCGCTTTCGCAAGGATGATAGCAGACCCGGCCATGCACCGCGGGCAGCGGATTGTCACGCACCAAATGTTCCCAGGCCTCGCGGAACTTGCCGGCCTGCGCCAGGCTCAGCCAGCCCTGGATGTCTTCGCCGGCCGGGCAAGCCTGATTGCATGGTGGCAGATGGTCCAGATAGACCGGGTGAGCCGAACGGGCGGGCCCGACGGCACGCCGCCTCGTCATGTCGACGACAGGGCTCATATCATGAAGGCGAGCGCTCATCGGCCGCTCCTCCGCGCTACCGTAACCGCCGCACCGGTTTCCCGGATGAAGCAGGACAGGATGATGGCAATGACGATCGACGCCATTCCGACCACGCTCGCCTCTTGGAACGTGCCGAGTGTGCGCGCGCCTTCGTCTGTAAGGTAATTCAAGAGCCAGCCATAAGCTGGCGCGAGCAGGGCGCTGAAAGTGAAGACGAGAAAGTTGATGGCGCCCGTGGCACTGCCCTTTACTTCGTCCGGATTGACTTCCTTGATCATCGAATAGGGGATCATCGCCGCTCCCGAGCCGATGCCGAGGACGAGGCCCAGAACATAGGGAGGCGCCAGGTGCGGCAGGTAGACGATGATCGCGGCGGCGGCGAGCATCAAGATTGCACCGCCGATCAGCACGGGTTTGCGCCGACCGATCTTGTCGGCAATGTAGCCGAGCAGCGGGCAGCCGATCACCCAGCCTAACGGCACCATGGTTGCGCGATTGACGGCGGCCGCGTAGTCGACGCCCAGGCCCTCGCGCAGGAACGGCACGCCCCAAATCATATCACCGATCGTGGTGGGCAAGAACAGCAGGCCGGCCGCGAACCCACAAAGATAGGATTGCGGGTTGGAGAGCACGACCTTGTAGGGCCGCAACGCCGACCAGAGCGAGTTCGATCCGCCCGGGTGCTCGTCATGCCCGCCGGGCGTCGTGAACCACACCAGGAGGGCAATCGCGATCAGCACGATCCCGGCCAGGATCCAGAAGAGCTGCCAACTCACCACGCCATGGATCAGCGGCCCGACGGCGAACTGCCCGGCCGATCCCCCCAGCATGCCGAAGCATTGGGTGAAGCCCACGGCGGTCGCCAGCGAGCTCGCGGCAAAACCGTGCGTGGCCAGATAGACAGCACCGGTGAAGGCGAAGGCGGAGCCGACGCCCTGCAACAGGCGACCCAGTTCCGCGCCGGTGACGGAGCCCAGGCCGAAAAGGATCGCGCCCAACGCCGTCACCAGGATTCCAGCGGGGATGACGTATTTTGCACCGTAGCGATCGAGCGCGGCGCCGGCGACCAGCGAGAAGGTCGAATAGGTGTAGTAATAAAGGCCCACCAGCGTGCTGACGCCGAGTGCCGACAGCCCGAACGTGCCGGTCAATTCGGGGATCATAATACCCGGCGCCGAACGCAAGGCATATTGCGCGAAATAGAAGATCAAACAAAACGCCCAGGCGGCGATGAAACCGGACTCCGTCCTGCCCACCCGTCGCGCAAGCTTCACAGACGATGACATAGCCGCTCGTTTCCGTGTTTGCCGCCCAATAGAACCAGGCAGCAATACCATCGCCGGCTGGACCGTGCATTGCGATAGATCAACGGTTCAGGAACGCATTCCATGCGAAATCGCGATGTGAGACACTGGACGCTCGCCACGAGCTGTGAGCTCGAGTCCTGGGCCGGGGATGATCTTCCGATGAAGCAAGGCGCGAAGCGGCTCGAGGAGGCCTCGGGCTACGGTCCTTCTGAGAAGGCGCAACGGGTTGTCCCGCTCTTCCCAGCCCCATGGCAGCTTGGCGGGCAATGCTGCATCCAGCCTAGGCGTGGCACAGCGATCGAGATCCGCGAGAGACACTTCGCGACCGGCGAGGCACCAACCTTCCTGAGGCAAGAAGATGGGCGCGCGGTGATACCGAGCGGGTCGGGCGCGAAGATCAGCGGCGTTCCAAATCGATCACCCTTAGCCGCCGCCCAGGCGCGGCGATCATGCGGGGAAGGCTGCCGCCGCGGCCACTATCTGGCGGCCAAGCTGCCCGCGCGGGACAGATCCAGGACCTAGTAGGCGTAATCGCTGAAGACCTTGTCGATCTGGCCTTCCCAGGCGCCGTTGAAGCTCGCGAGCTTGACCTCGGCCGGCGTGCGACCGGTCTCGACAACCTCCTCCAGGCGACGCAGATAGCGCGTCTCGTCGGCACCTTCCCAGTTAACGCGGGCGCGGCGGATCAGGCCCCGATTGGCGATGGCGAGCGCGTCCCTTGCAACCTCGTGGACGCTACGCTTGCCAACCTTGGCCTTCAGGCCCTGGCGGGGGACTGCGAGGCGGACAGCCTCGATCTCGCCCACACTCCAATCGCGCACAAGTTCCTCCGCCTCGTCCAGCGCCGTCTCGTCATAGAGCAGCCCCACCCAGAAGGCCGGCAGGGCGCAAAGGCTCCGCCATGAGCCCGCGTCGGCGCCGCGCATCTCGAGGAACTTCTTCAGCCTCACCTCAGGAAAAGCGGTCGTCAGATGATCGCTCCAGTCGCTGAGATAGGGGCGCTCGCCCGGCAACTGCGGCAGCCTGCCATCGAGGAAGGCACGAAAGGACTGACCGGTGCAATCGATATAACGTCCCTCGCGATAGACGAAGTACATGGGCACATCGAGCATCCATTCGACATAGCGCTCAAATCCCATGCCGTCCTCGAAGACGAAGCGCGGCACGCCGCAGCGGTCATTGTCCGTATCGGTCCAGATCCAGCTGCGATAGGAGAGAAAGCCGTTAGGGCGACCCTCGACGAAGGGTGAGTTGGCGAAAAGCGAGGTCGCGATCGACTGCAGGGCCAGGCTGGTCCTGAATTTCCTGACCATGTCCGCTTCGCTGGCGAAGTCGAGATTGACCTGCACGGTGCAGGTCCGCAGCATCATGTCCAGGCCGAGCTTGCCGACCTTGGGCATATATTCCCCCATAATCTTATAGCGGCCCTTGGGCATCCAAGGGATATCCTCGCGCCGCCATTTGGGATTAAAGCCCATGCCCAGCATGGCGATACTCAGGGGATCCGCGATCTTGCGCACCTCCTCCAGATGCGTCGTCACCTCGCTACAGGTCTGGTGCAGCGTCTCAAGCGGGCCTCCCGACAATTCGAACTGACCACCAGGCTCGAGGCTGATGCTGCAATCATTCTTGATCAGGGCGATCGGCTGGTCGTTCTCAAGAACCGGAGTCCAGCCAAACTCCCGGGCCAGGCCATCCAGCAAGGCGCGGATGCCGCGCGGGCCCGCATAAGGCAGCGGCCGCCCATCTTCCCGCGTGAACGCGAACTTCTCGTGCTCGGTACCGATACGGAAGGCGGCTGGCGGCTTCGCGCCAGAGGCAAGGAACTCGACGAGCTGCCGCTTGTCGGTAATGGGCTCGCCCTTGCCGCTTGGCGGTGCCGCCATGTTCTTCGATCCCCGCCAGTTTCTCATACCGCGCACAGCCTATCGGCACGGTTCCAGCGGAAATAGTCGTGCATGCGGCCACATGCAATCCGCCGCTCGCGGGAAAGTTCGATGATGTTCGATCAATGCCGAGGATCGCGGCCGTCGACGAACCGGGCGACGGGCCGCAATCCTGCCCGTCGCGCCAGCCTCAGGATCGTCGCGACGCACGTTTTCGAGAGTTTGTCTCAAACCCGAACAGGAGAGTTGGCGCCCACCTACCAGTCCCGGGCCCCGTTACCGCTCCCGGGACTGGCGATGACGATCCGCGCGCTCAATAGCCTCGGTCGAAATCGACGACGTTGGCGAGCGGCTCGCCACGCGCCAGGCGTTCCATGTTTTCAACCACTGTCTTGGCGGCGGTCTCCGGCCGGCCATTGCTCGCGATATGCGGTGTCACCGTGATCTTCGGGTGCCGCCAGAAGGGATGATCCGCCGGCAGCGGCTCCTTGTGGAAGACATCCAGCGTCGCATGCGCGATCTGCCCCTTTTCAAGGGCTGCCAGAAGGTCGTCATCGACCAGATGCGGACCGCGAGCAACGTTGATCAAACGGCAGCCAGGCTTGAGCTTAGCGAACAGCTCGGCATCGAGGATGCCCCTCGTCTCTGCCGTCAGCGGCAGAAGGCAGACCAGGATGTCGAGATCGGCGAGGAACGGATCCAGCCCGTCGGCGCCCGAGTGACAGACTATGCCAGCCAGCGATTTCGGCGTGCGGCTCCAGGCGCTGACTTCGAAGCCATGACGCTGCAGCGCCAAAGCCGCATCGGTGCCGAGCACCCCCAGCCCCATCATGCCGACCTTGCGTTCGTGGGGCGCGGGCGGCATCCGCCACTCCCATTTCCCTTCCTTGGCGAGCGCCTCGAAGATGTCGAATTCACGCAGATAGCGGAGGGTGCCGAGCAGCACGTACTCCGTCATTGTCGTCGTCAAAGACGGGTCGACCATACGGCAGATGGGCACGGGCGGCAGCGATGTATCTGCGAGAAGCGCATCGACGCCCGCAGCAAGGGAGAAGATCGCTTTCAGATTTGGCAGCTTGGCCAAAAGTCCGGCGGGCGGCCGCCAAACGAGCGCCGTTTCGATCTCGGCCGCGTCGCCCATCGTGTCAACCTCGCGGAAATCGAGATCCGGCGCATGCTTGAGCAGCGCTTCCCGCCACATCACCGGATCATCGCCCTCGCTGAAGAACAGCAGTGCCACGTTAAAACTCCTTTCGGGCTGAACCGCCAGCCTCGCGGGCATGCGATCCATGGGCAAGCGACATGCCGGGTTGGGATTGCGCCGGCGTGGCCGCATGCGCATCTTGCAAAAACCATGACATGTCTGCGCCGCATGCTCCTATTCGTTCTGATCCTGGTTGTCGGTCTTCTGGCTGGCCCCTTGACCTATGGGTACCTCAACAGCTCCGAGGCCCAGCATTGGAGTCAGCGGCGATGGGACAGCAGCGGGCAAGCACCCGATCCGGCGACCTACCAGGATGCCGTCGTCCAAGTCTATGCCGCGCGCACCTATGGCTGGAAGGGCGCCTTCGCCGTGCATAGCTGGATCATCTTGAAAGAGAAGAATGCGAAGGCCTACGAACGCTACGACGTCGCCGGCTGGGGCATCGGCCAGGACCGTCCGGCTATCCGCCGCGACATGCGTGTGCCCGACGGTTATTGGGCGGGCAACAAGCCCATGATCGTTTCGCATACTACGGGTCCGGCCGCCGAACTGGCCATCCCCAAGATCAGGGCGGCCATCGCGGCCTATCCCTACCGCTATTCCTACGTGACCTGGCCCGGCCCCAATTCCAACACGTTCATCGCCAGCATTCTGCGCCAGGTGCCGGAACTGCGGACGGCGATGCCCCCGAATGCCGTCGGCAAGGACTTCCTGCCCTATTTCATGCCGTTCGCCATGGCGCCCAGCGGTACGGGCGTGCAATTTTCCCTGGCCGGCCTCCTTGGCATGACCCTTGCCAAGGAAGAGGGCCTGGAGATCAATATCCTAGGCATGGTCTTCGGCATTAACCCGCTCGGCCCCGCCGTCAAAGTGCCGGGATTCGGGACAATCAGTTTCAACCGCTAGAGAGAAACTTGCCGCGTTCCGAATGAGGGAGTGGTCAAACCGCCCAGGTACCCCATCTTTTAAAACAAGAGTAACCTTTTGCTCTTAGAAGGTTTCAAGGTCGTACGCATGCCTGAAGACTGGTCGATCCCTGCAACGTTGCAGGCCAAACCCGAAGCATTGGCCTTCGATCTCGACAGGACCCTTTTGAGTGTCCTCAGTCTGCGCGCGGAGATTCCCGACGACGCCTACACCGCTGCCATGCTAGGAACCGAGAGGCGCGGAAGTGCCGTGCTGATCGATGCCAGCGGCCTTGTGCTAACGATCGGGTATCTCGTGAGCGAGGCCGAGAACGTCTGGCTCACCTCCCACGACAACAAGGCTGTGCCGGCCCATGTGTTAGGGCATGATTTCGATAGCGGTTTCGGGCTGCTCCAGACCATGGGGCGCCTGGACCTTCCTCCTCTGGCACTGGGCAGCACGAAGGGCCTAGGCGTGGGCAGCCAGGTCACGCTGGCAGCCGGCGGCGGCCGACCTGCGGCCCTGCAGACGCGTCTGATCGGCAAACGCGAGTTTGCAGGCTATTGGGAATATGTTCTGGACGAGGCGCTCTATACGGCACCTGCCCATCCCCACTGGGGTGGGGCCGCCCTCCTTGACGAGCGAGGCCGGCTGGTCGGCATCGGCTCCTTGATGATCCAGGCCGAGGCCGGCGACAACAAGACCGCCGCTGGCAACATGGCTGTGCCCATCGACCTGCTGCCCCCCATCCTCGATGATCTGCGCCGACATGGTCGACGCAGTGGCCCCTCGCGTCCCTGGCTCGGCATCTTCGCGACCGAGGCCAGCGATCGCCTCGTTGTCGCGGGCCTGGCCCCTCTGGGTCCGGCAGAAGAGGCCGGGCTCGAGCAAGGTGACATGATCCTGGCCGTCGCCGGACAGCCGGTGAGCGACCTCGCCGATCTCTGGCGCACCACCTGGGATCTGGGCGAGGCCGGCGTCGAGATCCCGCTTACCATCCAGCGCGACCGCGAAACGATCACGCTTTCGATCACCTCGGTGGATCGCGATCGATCGCTGAAGTCGCCAAAGCTGCACTAAACGAACGGCTGCGGCGCGGCGGATGCTGTCTCGACGCCATTCTGACGGATCCACCTGCCCGTCCGCTATCGCCACCGGGCCCACAGTTTCATGTCGGTGAGACTGACGCCCTTGAGCCTGGCGCTGCAGGGCGGCGGCGCGCACGGCGCCTTCACCTGGGGCGTGCTCGACCGCCTCCTCGAGGAGGACGTCACGATCAGGGCTATCAGCGGCACCTCGGCTGGTGCCCTGAATGCGGTGGCACTGGCTTCGGGCCTCCTGGCCGACGGTCGGGCTGGAGCCAGATCCTCGCTCGATCTACTCTGGCGCACGATCAGCGGACTGACGCCGCTTCAGCTATCGGCCGGTCCTTTCGGGCGCTTCGGCCTGGGGCTGGCGACGCATCTCTTCAGTCCCTACCAGCTCAATCCGATCGGTCTCGATCCCCTGGGCGATGCGCTGGCCCAGATCATCGACTTTGCGGGACTGCGCGCGGCGGACCTTCCCCGCCTCCTGATCGCAGCCACAAATGCCAAGAGCGGAGCACTCAAGATCTTCGAGAACTCCGAGCTTTCGGCTGCGGCCGTCATGGCTTCGGCCTGCCTGCCGCAGCTCTTTCGCGCCGTCGAGATCGACGGCGAGAGCTATTGGGATGGCGGCTTCACGAGCAACCCGCCGATCGTGGCCCTGGCCCGTGCCATGCCAGCCCATCCCATCCTGCTCGTCCGCATCGAACCGATCGAGATCCAAGACGTGCCGCGCCGAGCGGATGCGATCCGCGCAAGGGTGGCACAGTTGGCCTTTGCCCAACCGCTCGTACGCGAGCTTCTCGAACTCGAACGGTTGCAGACCCTCCTGCCACCCTCCTTGGGCCTGCTCTCGCGCGAACTCCGCGAGCTCAGGCGCAACCGCATCACGACGATCAATGCTGGCGACTCCATCCGCCGCTTGGATCCTGCGACCCGCTTCGTGCCCGATTGGTCGCTAGTCTGTAACCTGCGTGATGCCGGGCGGGCAGCGGCCGAAGCCTGGCTGGCCGGTGAGGCGCGGCATTTGGTGACGGCCTGGTGATGACTCCCCATGACTGGAGCCAGTGGCCAAGAACGGCCGAGGAGGCCCGTGCCATCCAGGCACAACTCGCGGGTTCGTTGGGCGAGCGGCCGCTTGATGGTCCGGTACGAAACGTGGCCGGTGTCGACCTGCATTACGACCCGGCGCGCGGCCTGGCCTTCGCCGCCGCCGTCCTGCTGTCGGCCCGCACCCTTGAACTCGTCGAGAGCGCGATAGCGGTGCGTCCCATCGATTTTCCCTATGTTTCTGGCCTTTTGTCCTTTCGCGAGGTGCCAGCAGCCGTGGAGGCGCTCGGCATGCTGACCCGGCCACCCGATCTCGTCGTCGTCGATGGCCAAGGACTGGCCCATCCTACCGGCCTTGGCTTTGCCTCTCATCTGGGAATCATCACTGGCTTGCCAACGATCGGTTGCGCCAAATCGCGCCTTGTCGGCACCCATGCCGAACCGGCCCTGGAGCGTGGCGCGCGTGCCCCCCTGATCCACAAGCGACGCATCGTCGGCAGCGTCCTACGCAGCAAGACGGGGGTACGCCCTCTCTTCATATCGGCCGGCCATGGCATCACACTCGACGAGGCCGTGGACTGGGTGTTGCGCACCGATGGCGGCCGGCGTCTGCCCGAGCCCACACGCCAGGCGGATCTCCTCTCGCGGTGCCATTCCTTGAAGGGCTAGCGCAGTGTACCCCGTCCACCGCCCACCCACTCGCGGAATCGCTCGACGATCCAGACGAGACTCACCGCGACTATGACGCCCCATGCGACTTCCGAGACGCGCCAGAAGGCTATGTCGCCTGCGCTGTAGATGCCGGAAGGTACGAGAAGGACGATGGTGGCGGTGATGCCAGACAGGCGCCCTGCGGCCGGCAGGCGGACCAGGGCGCAACAAACGGCAGCGACACCGACTGCGAGCCCGTAACTCCAGAGGTGACGGCCCACGGCCAGGACCATGGCAAGCGCGACGAGGCCGCCGATGGCGGCTCCCAGAAGCTGGTCCCTCGCCGTCGTACGTGTCAAACGCCACTCGCCCTGCGTGACGGCAATGGCGGTGATCGCGGCCCAAAACCCTTCCTGCAGGCCGAGCGTCTGCGTCGGGACATAGGCGATGAGGGCTGCCGCGGTGGTGAGGAGGGCACGGAGGATCCCCTGCCACCGCCCCGGCGAGCCGACGGCGAGTTGCCGGACGACGGACAAGCCGGGCTCCATCAGGCCAATCGGCCAATATAAGGAAGGTGGCGATCCTGCTCGTCAAAGTCGATGCCGTAGCCGACGACGAACACGTCATCGATGACAAAGCCGACGAAATCCGCCTCGATGACGACCGTTCGCCGCGACGGCTTGTCGAGAAGAGCGCATGTCCAGACCCGCTCCGCACCGTGGCGTAGCAACAGATCGCGCGTGAAGGACAAGGTTCGGCCGCTGTCTAATATGTCGTCGACGAGGAGCACAGTCCGGCCGCCCACCGAATCCGGCAGGCCGCCTATGACCTTGACCTCGCCGCTGCTGATCTTGCCGCTGCCATAGCTCGATACCTGCAGGAACTCGATTCTGGGTCGACAGCCCGCCGCGTCCAGCTCGCGCGCCAAGTCGGCCATGAAGATGAAGGCGCCCTTCAAAAGACCCACCATCGTAAATTGCGCAGGCAGCTCGCCGGCGATGGCCTGGGCCAGTTCATGTACCCGCGCCTCTATCCGCGCTGCCGCGACCAAAGGCACGATCTCTTGCCCGTCATTCATCGGCCACTCTCCGCTCCCACCATCGCCCGCCCGGCCGATGCTAGTGAACGCCGCCGCAAGGGCAAGCAATGCCCGTTATTGCTGCGCGCGTGCAACGCTTGCTGCGATCACAACCGACTTGCGCAGCCAAATGTATGCAATTCGCGTATGGCCACGTGACAGGCGGTTTAACCTATGCAAGAGGTGGCATGCTGTGCGTCGGTCGATTGTCCGACCAAGTATGGTTTGATTTGACGATCAAGGATGACCAAGGGATGTGCGGGACGAGGTGCTTGCGCGTGCCGTGCCGCGCGGCATCGACAAACTTCCACGCCAGTACTGGAGGGCGCGTTATATGAACGAATGCTTGATCGATAGCGCCTAATGACGTATAAGTCGTCATTTTTCATTTAATTCTTTGCGGCGATGCAAATTAACGCATCGTTAGCTACTGTGCGCTCCTCCGATATACGGTCCGATATAAATAGCGATGCTTCCGTTCAACCGCCTCGATCTCGAACGTCTATTTCCGCCGGCGATCTGGCTGAAGGCCGAGGATTTGGCCTCCCATGCGGCGGTCGTCGACGTGGAGGTGGAGCGCGATGGCAAGTCGGTAGTCGCCAAGGTCAAGGGTGAGCGCCGCACGCCAAATCTGACTCGCATCAAGGTCACCAATGGCCGGGGCGGCCGTGTGCGGCTGACCAGCACCTGCACCTGCATCACCTATTCCGAATGCGAACACGCGGCGGCCGCCCTGATTTCCCTGCTGGACAAAGTCGCCGCCCCGGAACCCGACGATGTCGCCGCCACCTTGGATGGCGAGCTCGAAAGCTGGCTCAGCCAGGTGGCCGGCGCCGCCAAACTCACTTCCATGAATGGCCACGCCGATGGCGGCGAATGCGTCCTCTATCTGCTGGAGCCGGCACAACGTTCCTGGCGCGAGAGCGGCGTCGCCCAGCCTTTGGCTGTGATCACATCCCGGGCGCGCTCTCTGGGCGACGGCATTTACGGTCGCGAGCAGGTTATCTCAGTGGCCTCGCTGGTGGCGGACGAGCCGCCGCCCTTCATCAAGCTTGAGGACCAGATCATCGGCCGCCTATTGGCGGGCGCCTCGCGACGCCAGCACGAGGAGAGTGGCGAGTCGCACCCGCAGCGACGGCTTGGCGGTTCCGCCGACAGCGAGACGCTGCGTCGCATGCTCGAGACAGGTCGCTGTCATTGGCGCAACGGCCAGAATCTGCCGCTGAGCTATGGCGGCCCTCGGCCGGGTCGATTCAGTTGGCGCTTCGACGACGAAGGCCAGCAGCACGTCACCTGCACGCTCGACGAGACCAATGACGACATTGTCGTCGTCGGCCTCGGCACCCCTTGGTATATTGATCTGTCCACCCATCGGGCTGGCCCCATCACCACCGACGTGCCCGAGCGCCTGGCCCAGCACCTCCTGCGCGCGCCGGCGGTTCCGGCAACGGCTGCAACGCTCGTGCGGCAGCGCCTGCAGCCGACCGCCTCGATGCTGCCTTTGCCTGAGCCCTTGAAGCGGCGCGAGCGGATCGAGGTGCGGCCACAGCCGATGCTGCACCTGCATTGCCCGAGCGTGATCTATGCCCGCGGCCAGGGCTATAAGCGCGAGGAGCAGGAAATGGACCTGCCGCTCGCCCGGGTAACCTTCGATTATAGCGGCTACGAGGTGGGCTGGCAGGACGGCCGTACCGAACTCAATCACGTGGCTGGCACGCGGCTCATGGTGATGCCGCGCGATACCGTCTTCGAGGTGTCCTGCATCGAGACCTTGAACGGACTGGGCCTGCAGCCGCTGGGTCCGACCGGCATGGGACGCTTTGCACCCGAGAACTGCCGCCAGGATTTCACCTTCGAGGAAGGCGACGAAGACGACGACGTCGCCATGCGGTGGATCCATTTCAACGACGAGGTGCTGCCCGACCTCAAGGTCAAGGGCTGGAAGATCAGCTTCGATGACGATTATCCCTTCAAGGTCGTGCATCCGCGCTCGACCTGGAGCATCGACATCGACGACAGCGGCATGGACTGGTTCGCGCTCGATATCGGCATCGACGTCGATGGCGAGCGGGTGCCTCTCCTTCCCATTCTTTTGGATCTCTTCCGCCGCAGTCCCAACGCGATGACGCCGGCCGCCCTGGAGAAGGCGGGTGAGCAAACCATCTATGGCGAGCTTCCCGACGGACGCCTCGTGCCCATCCCGGCGACCCGGCTCAAGGCCGTGGTCGAGGCACTCTACGACCTCCTGGCAGGCGGCCGCCTCGACGAGAGCGGGATTCTCCGTCTCGGCCGGGCGGAGGCGACCCGCCTCGTCGCGCTTCGCAAGTCTTTGCCCGAACAGGCGCTCAAATGGGAGGGCGGCGACGAGCTCCGGCAGATGGCCGAGCGGTTGAGCGAGACGCGCGAGCTGCCGATGGTACCGCAGCCCGCAGCACTGCAGGCAACCTTGCGCCCGTACCAGCAGCAAGGCCTTTCCTGGCTGCAACTCCTCTCGACCTGCGGCCTCTCGGGAATCCTAGCCGACGACATGGGCCTCGGAAAAACGCTGCAGACGCTGGCCCACATCGTCAGTGAGAAGCAGTATGGCAGGCTAGACCATCCGGTCCTGATCGTGGCTCCGACCTCGCTCATCCCGACCTGGCGCAACGAAGTACGCAAATTCGCGCCCAGCCTCGAACTCCTTGTCCTGCATGGTGGCGAGCGCAAGGATCTCTGGCGGCACGTCGATGCGCACGACATCGTCTTGACCTCCTACGCGCTCCTCATCCGCGACAAGGAGCACCTGGTACCCCGCCACTGGCGGCTTTTGGTCCTGGACGAGGCCCAGGCCATCAAGAATCCTTCGACCAAGCTCGCCAAGACCGCGCGCGAGCTCAAGGCCGATCAGCGACTGGCACTCACCGGCACCCCCATCGAGAACCATCTGGGCGAGCTCTGGTCGGTCTTCGACTTTCTCATGCCGGGCTTTCTCGGCTCGCGGGAGCAGTTCCGCCGTATCTTCAGAACGCCGATCGAAAAGGAAGGCGACCTGGAGCGCCAGCGCCTCCTGGTCAATCGCGTCCGGCCATTCATGCTTCGGCGCGAGAAGATGCAGGTGGCGGGCGAACTACCGCCCAAGAGCGAGTTCCTGCGCGAGATCGAACTTTCCGAGCGTCAACGCGATCTCTACGAATCGGTCCGTGTCGCCATGTCGGATCGGATCCGCGACGAGATCAACGAGAAGGGTCTGGCGGGCTCGTCCATCGCCATCCTGGAAGCGCTCCTCAAGCTCCGCCAGGTCTGTTGCGATCCCCGCCTCCTAAAGACCGACCCGGCCCTTGATGACGAAGAGGAGCCCATCCAGCCGGCCGCAGCCGGCGGTCGAGCCACCCGTTCCTTTGCCAAGGCGCCAAAGCGCCAGCCGCGCACGGCCGATCTCTTCGACGCCATCGAGGACGGCGAGGCGGAGACCGTACTGGCGGCCGAGCCAGGGGAAAGCCTGGGTTCGGCCAAGTTCGAGCTCCTCATGGAGATGCTGCCCGCCATGGTGGAGACGGGCCGTCGCATCATCGTCTTCTCTCAATTCGTCGAGATGCTCGATCTGATCGACGAGGGCCTGAGCGAGGCAGGCATTCCCTTCGTCAAGCTTACCGGCCGGACGCGGGATCGCGAGACGCCCGTCAGGCGCTTTCAGGCCGAGGAAGTGCCGATCTTCCTGATCAGTCTGAAGGCAGGTGGCGTCGGCCTGACGCTCACGGCCGCCGACACGGTGATTCATTACGATCCCTGGTGGAACCCGGCCGTCGAGGCGCAAGCCACCGACCGGGCACACCGGATCGGCCAGAAAAAGAGCGTTTTCGTCTATAAGCTCATCGCCGCCGGCACGGTCGAGGAGAAGATGGTCGAACTGCAGGGCAGGAAGCGGGCCCTCTACGAGGGCGTTCTTGGCGGCGGCACAGGCCAGCTTGGCTTCACCGACGAAGACATCGCCAACCTGTTCGCCCCCCTGCCCGGCTAAGGCATTCGCCTTGACATAAGCCAGCCTCAGCCAAGCTCATTGCCGTCCCATCAGGGCAATCAGCGGAGGCGCGAGAATGACTGACTACAAGCTCTATTACTGGCCGATGCTACAGGGACGCGGCGAATTCGTTCGCCTGGCCCTTGAGGATGCGGATGTGGCCTACGACGACGTCGCGAGGTCGCATGGCATGGATGCGATGCTGTCGTGCATGAATGCCTCGAATGGCGCGTTGCCGCCCTTTGCGCCGCCCTTTCTCGTCACCAGCGACCTTGTCATCGCGCAGACCGCGAACATTCTCTTGTTTCTCGGCGGCCGTCACGGGCTGGCCCCGAAGGGGGATGAAGGGCGCTTCTTCGTCAATCAGGTCCAACTGACCATCATGGACCTTGTCGCCGAGGTCCACGACACACACCATCCAATCGCCAGCAGTCTCTATTACGAGGATCAGCTCGAGGAAGCGAAACGCCGCTCAACCGATTTCATCGCGACACGCATGCCAAAATATCTCGGCTATTTCGAGCGCCTGCTCATGCGGAGCGACGGGCCCTATCTATTAGGCCAGGAGCACAGTTACGCCGACCTCTCATTGTTCCAGATCGTCCAGGGGCTGAGCTACGCGTTCCCATCGAGCATGCGCCGCCAAGCTTCAGCCTATCCGCTGCTCACGGCTCTTGGCGAACGTCTGAGCCAGCGGCCAAGACTGCACGCCTATCTTTCGAGCCCGCGCCGAATCGCCTTCAACGAGGAGGGCATTTTTCGCCACTATCCGGAACTCGAGGCCGAATAAAGAAAAGGCCCGGCGTGAACCGGGCCTTTCTGCATGACGCTGATCGTCTCGCGGCTGCTATTCAGCAGACTTGAGATTTTCAGCCGAGCTCTTGCCGCGCTTGGGATCGCGCTGCTCCTCGTAGGAGATCTTCTGACCTTCCCGTAGGTTACCGATTCCCGCGCGCTCGACAGCGGAAATGTGCACGAAGATATCTGGACCACCGGCATCCGGCTGAATAAAGCCGTATCCCTTAGTCGCGTTAAACCATTTGACGGTGCCCACGGGCATGACGTTCTCCGAAAGATAGTGGCGCCGCGAACGTCGCGACGCGCCAGACTGACGCTGAGAATGAAGTCGTGCCCGTTAGGCAGCCGGCATCGTTAGATCAACGCAGTATGACAATCCTAACCCTGTGCCGATATGAGCGCCGTGGCAAGGTGCTCGAGCCAGAAACCCGTTCACATTGCCTCTTCAGAGGTATTTTTAATGTCAGAACGCCTCCGACGCGACGTCCAGGCCACGATCGAGCCCGAGATGACCACACAAACAGCCATCCCTAACGACGCCGCAATGTCGAGCCAGGGCGGCGTGCCTTGCATCCAGGGCAGGACCACCGGGTCCGTCAACGCAATCTCGGCTGCCACCCAACCCAGTATGCCGGCTCCCAAGATGACGAGAAAGGGCAGCCTCTTTAATGCGGTGAGGACAATCTGACTGCCTCCGACGATGAGCGGCATGCTTACGAGCAGCCCCAGGATGAGCAGCACGATGTTGCCTTCGCTGGCGGCAGCGATGGCGATGACGTTGTCGAGACTCATGACCGCATCGGCGACCACGATCGTCAATATGGCCCCGGCCAGCGTCGTACGTGGCTTCACCTTGCTATCGTCCGCGCGGGACGGCAGCATCAGTCGGACGGCAATCCACAAGAGCAGGGCCGCCCCTACCAGCTTAAGATAGGGGACTTGCAAGAGATAGACGATGAAAACGGCGAGAACGACACGGAGCGTGATAGCCACTCCGGCACCAAGGATCGTGCCCCAACGTCGTCGCGCGGGCGGCAGATCACGGCAGGCCATCGCTATGACCACGGCGTTATCACCGCTCAAGAGCAGGTCGATCCAGATGATTTGGAGGACGGGGACCCAAAAGGCGGTCGTGGTCAAGGCGGGGACAAGATCGAGCATCATCCTCCTTTCAAAGGCGGCGGCAAGCGGGCTGCCGGCAGAGACCATGAACGCCCGGATTCGCCAAGGGTCTCCTGATCGCACTCTCCATGTCTGAGTCCCTGCCGCGTTGCGGCTGGGCGGCCGGCAGCCCTGGCGAGTGCCGGTATCATGACGAGGAATGGGGCATGCCGCTTGTCGGCGACCGTAGCCTCTTCGAGTTCCTCACCCTGGAAGGCGCACAGGCCGGTCTCTCCTGGCGAACCGTGCTTGAGCGCCGCGCCGCCTATCGAGAAGCCTTTCTTGACTATGAGATCGAAGCGCTCGCCGCCCTCAGCGACGATCAGCTAATGGAGCGGCTGGCCAATCCGGGCCTCGTCCGCAATCGCCTAAAGATCCAAAGCGTGCGAACCAACGCCCGGGCCGCCCTGCCCTTCATCGCTCAGCCTGGTGGTCTCACTGCCTTTCTTTGGGCATTCGCCCCGGCCGAACGCAACCCCGTGCGCGCCGGCCCAGGCACAGTGCCGAGCGAAACGCCGGAATCGCGACTTATGAGTCGCGACCTACGCAAAGCGGGCTTCACCTTCGTGGGTCCGACGATCTGCTATGCCTTGATGCAGGCGACCGGGATGGTCAACGATCATCTCAAGACCTGCCACCGCCAGAGCGTCTGCGCCGCGGCACCGGTGCTCGTGCCAGATGTTGGAAGTCCACACCTCTAAGCGGGAAGAAGCCGATGCAGATCAAGTCGACCAAGGAATTGGTCGCTGACGCCAGCCGAGCGATCGAGACCCTGCAGCCCGAGCAAGCCCAAGCCTTCGTGGACGATCGAGAGGTCCTTTTCGTCGATGTCCGCGAGCCCGCGGAATGGCAGGGCGGCCACCTTCCAGGCGCCATCCGCGTACCGCGTGGCCAGCTCGAGTGGGCGGCCGATCCCGCCAGCTCCTCCTACAAGCCCGACTTCGGCCGGGCCAACCGCATCGTCGTCTATTGCGCGGCGGCCGGTCGCTCAGCACTAGCCGCCAAGACGCTGTCGGACATGGGGTATCGGAACGTCAGCCATATCGACGGCGGCTTCGAGGCCTGGCGAAAGAGCGGCATGCCTATCGAGGAAGAAGGCACCCCGGCCTAATCGCTCACACCGACGACGCCCCTGGCGCGCAGGCCTTCGATCACCGAGGCTTCCAGCCCCAAAAGCTCCTGCAGCACGGCCCGGGTATCTTGTCCCAGCGTTGGCGGAGGGCAGCGATAGGCAGGCGGCGTCGCCGACATCTTGATAGGGCTGGCGATGACAGGCACGACACCGCCAGCAACATTGCCCTGCGGGATCGCCACCCGCATGCCGCGGGCCTCCACCTGCGGATCGGCGAAGACGCGATCCAGCGTGTTGACCGGTCCCGAGGGGACGCCAACCTGCTCAAGCTCGGCAATCCAGGCCTCCGTCTGGCGCTCGCGCATCAAGGGCTCCATCAAGGCGTGCAATTCCTGGCGGTGCGCCACTCGCGCCGGATTCGTGACAAAGCGCGGATCCTGCGCCAGTTCCGTTGCCCCTGCGACGGCACACCATTTGCGAAACTGCGCATCATTGCCGACGGCCAGGATGATGAAGCCGTCCGCCGTGGCAAAGACGCGATAGGGGACAATGCTTGGATGCTCGTTGCCCAGCCTCGGCGGCACTTCACCGGAGACCAGATAACTCGAGCCCTGGTTTGCTAACCAGGCGATCTGCGTATCGAACAGGGACAGGTCGATCTGCTGGCCTTCGCCCTTGCGGTCACGATGGCGCAGCGCCGCCAGAATGGCCGTTGCCGCATACATGCCACACATCAAGTCGGCCACAGCGACCCCCACTTTCATGGGCTGGCCGTCCGGCTCGCCAGTAAGGCTCATGATGCCACCCTGGCCTTGCGCGAGATAGTCGTAGCCGGCCCGCGCCGCGTAGGGGCCCGTCTGGCCATAGCCGGTGATCGAGCAATAGACGAGGCGCGGGAAGCGAACCCGCAGGCTCGGATAATCGAGCCCGTAGCGCTTCAGGCCGCCGACCTTGAAATTTTCGACTAGCACATCGCAATGCGCGATCAACTCCAGAGCTAGGGCCTGACCTTCCGCCGAGGCGATGTCGATCGCCACGGAGCGCTTGTTGCGGTTGGCGGCCGCGTAATAGGCGCTCTCGGCCATGGGCTGGCCGTCGCTTCCTTGCAAAAAGGGAGGGCCCCATCGGCGGGTGTCGTCGCCCTCCAAAGGGCGTTCGATCTTGATGACCTCGGCGCCAAGGTCGCCCAGAACCTGTGTGGCGGACGGTCCGGCCAAAATTCGGCTGAGATCGAACACACGCAGGCCTGCCAAGGCCCCCGCGGGCTGCGTCATTTGCGGCTCTCCCCATCTTGCTTGATTCCTCTAGCGGGAATTCGGCCGCCGCGAAACGCCACGTCCCCTCGTTTCGGCATAAGATTACAGCGCTTTTCTTCATTAGAGGGGTTCAAATTGGACCGAATTGGTTCTATTTGTCGCGGACCAGGATCGAAGCCGGACATTTTCGTTGATCAGGCTCAGCAAACTCGCCGACTACGGCATTGTGATCATGACGCATATGGCGCGCGGACGGGCACGCCAACATGCGACGCATGACATTGCCGAAGCGACGCAGGTGCCTGCGGCAATGGCCAGCAAGATCCTCAAGACGCTCGTGCGGACCGGCTTGCTGGCCTCCAATCGCGGGGCCAATGGCGGCTATGTGATGACACGTGATCCGGCGATGATCACGGTCGCCGAGGTCGTCGAGGCCCTTGAAGGCCCGATTGCACTTACCAGTTGCACAGAAGAGGGTGAGACGGACTGCGGCATCGAGCAGCTCTGTCCCACACGAACCAACTGGCAACGAATCAACGATGCCATCCGCACGGCGTTGGCAGAAATTTCGATCGGCGAGATGGCCACGGCCATCCCGTCGGCTTTCATGGTCGAAGACGACAACAGCGATCATCAGGTGAGCCGGCCGCCCATGGCCAAGCTCGCTTGATGATAGCGATGCTCTCCTGCAGTGCACTGAGGTAGAAAATGGCAACGGCTCTCGAGACGGTGCGGGATTACGCCGGTGGTGGCGAGTATAAATACGGGTTCACCACGGACGTGGGCGAAGATCGCGCCGCGGTCGGACTCGACGAATCCACGGTCCGCTTCATCTCGAACAAGAAGGACGAGCCCACCTGGCTAACAGAGTGGCGGCTGGACGCCCTTCGCCGCTGGCAGGGCATGGTCGAGCCCGACTGGCAAAAGCCGCAATATCCGACGATCGACTACCAAGCGATCTCCTATTTCTCGGCACCCAAGTCGCCCGATGACCGGCCGAAATCGCTGGACGAGATCGACCCCGAGATTCGCAAGACCTATGAAAAGCTGGGCATCCCGATCAAGGAGCAGGAACTCCTTGCCGGCATCGCCGTCGATTATGTCTTCGACAGCGTCTCGGTCGCCACGACGTTCAAAAAGAAGCTGAATGAGCTTGGCATCATCTTCTGCTCGGTCTCCGAGGCAGTCAAAGACCATCCCGACCTGATCAAGAAATATTTGGGCAGCGTCGTGCCGCAGGGCGACAATTTCTTTGCCGCCCTGAACGCCGCCGTCTTTTCCGATGGCAGTTTCGTCTACGTGCCGCCCGGTGTGCGCTGCCCGATGGAACTCTCCACTTATTTCCGCATCAACGCGGCCGGGACCGGACAGTTCGAGCGGACGCTCATCGTCGCCGATAAGGGCGCCTATGTGAGCTATCTCGAGGGCTGCACGGCGCCAATGCGTGATGAAAACCAGTTGCATGCGGCCGTCGTCGAGTTGATCGCCCTAGACGATGCCGAGATCAAATATTCGACCGTGCAGAACTGGTATCCCGGCGACAGGAATGGCAAAGGCGGGATTTATAATTTCGTCACTAAGCGAGGTGCCTGTCGCGGCAAGAACAGCAAGATCAGCTGGACGCAGGTCGAGACCGGCTCAGCGATCACCTGGAAATATCCCTCCTGCATCCTCCAGGGAGACAATAGCCAGGGCGAGTTCTACTCGGTCGCGGTGACAAACAACCACCAGCAGGCCGATACCGGAACCAAGATGGTCCATATCGGCAAGAATACCCGCTCTCGCATCGTCGCCAAGACGATCTCGGCCGGCCGTTCTGATTCCACCTATCGCGGTCTCGTCAAGATGCTGAAGTCAGCCGAAGGCGCGCGCAACTACACGCAATGCGACAGCATGCTGATCGGCGATCGCTGCGGCGCGCATACCGTCCCCTATATCGAGGTGCGCAACCGCAGCTCGCAATGCGAGCACGAGGCCACCACCTCGAAAATCAGCGACGATCAGCTGTTCTATTGCCGCTCGCGGGGCGTGCCGGAAGAGGATGCCGTGGCGTTGATCGTCAACGGCTTTTGTCGCGAGGTCATGGAAGAGCTGCCAATGGAGTTCGCCGTGGAGGCCAGGAAGCTCCTGGGCGTCTCGCTTGAAGGCAGCGTCGGCTAGAGCCTCGGCCCGCCGCAGCCCCTCTGCAGATAAATACCGCCCCAAGGGAGCGGGTCGTCGTTTCGAAGTCGGATATTTCCCTATGTTGAAGATCGAAAACCTCAAGGCTGGTGTCGAAGGCAAGGAGATCTTGAAGGGCCTGAATCTTCAGGTGAAGCCTGGTCAAGTACACGCGATCATGGGACCCAATGGCTCGGGCAAGAGCACGCTTGCCTATGTGCTGGCCGGTCGAGACGGCTATGAGGTCAGTGGGGGGTCGGTGACCTTCGACGGTCACGACGTCACCGAAATGTCGCCTGAGGAGCGAGCGGCCGCAGGCATCTTCCTGGCGATGCAGTACCCGGTCGAGATTCCAGGCGTCGCCAACAGTTATTTCCTGCGCCAGGCACTCAATGCCATCAAGAAGGCGCGCGGCGAGCCGGAAGTTTCGGCGGCCGCCTTCATGAAACTGCTTCGCGAAAAGGCGGCTGTCGTCGGGGTGCGCGAGGATCTCTTGAAGCGCGACGTCAATTTCGGCTTTTCCGGCGGTGAGAAGAAGCGCAACGAGATTTTGCAGCTGGCGGTGCTCGAACCAAAGCTCGCCATCTTGGACGAGACGGATAGCGGCCTTGACATCGACGCGCTGCGGACGGTTGCCGAAGGCGTCAATCGACTGCGCTCACCTGAGCGCTCCTTCATCGTCATCACTCATTATCAGCGCCTCCTCGACTATATCGTCCCCGACGTCGTCCACATTCAGGCGCATGGCCAGATCCAGCGCTCGGGTGGCAAGGAGTTGGCGGGCGAACTCGAGGAAAAGGGCTACGATGCCATGATTGGCGCCGTGGCTGCTTGAGGCAGGAATCGCAAGACATGTCTGCTGCTACGCTTCCAGTCAGTCCGCGTCCGCCGGCAGCCCGACGGCCGCAGGCGTTCGTCGAGCCCATCTCCAGCTTCGCCGAGGCATTCCTGGCGCAGGCTGGCCGGCTGAATGGCGCCACTGAGCTGGGCGACCTCCGCCGCCGCCGCTTCGAGCGCTTCAAGGCCCTGGGTTTTCCCAACCAGCGAGCCGAGCGCTGGCACTACACCAACGCCGCCCGCTTTCTCAATCGCCCCTGGCATCCAGCAGCTGCGGCCGAGCTCGGAAGTGCTATGGTGACCCCCTATCTTGCGGGTGGCTCGCGCGCGCGTCGACTGATCTTCGTTAATGGCCGCCCGGCGGCCAGCCTCTCGCATGTGCAGGGCCTGCCGCCGGGCGTCATTTTCAAGAGTATCGGCCGCGTCCTCGCCGAAGAGCCTGCCGCCTTCAAGGCCCTTCTCGATCAGGACCGGGAAGATGACGGGCTCACCGCCCTGAATGCTGCCTTCGCGGATAACGGCGCCTGGATCGATATACCGGCTGGTGTAAAGCTCGAAGTGCCGCTGCAGCTATTGTTCCTGACGACCGTCGAGGCCGGACCGACGCCAATGACGCATCCGCGCGTGCGCATCAAGCTGGGGGCTGGTGCAGAACTGCGTCTGATCGAAACGCACGTGACGCTCGGGCAGTCGAAGGGCCTCACCAACCTCGTCGGCACAGTCGAGATTGGCAAGGGTGCCAGCCTGACGCATGATCGGCTGCAACTCCTGAGTGAAGGAGCCTGCTTTGTCGGCCAGCTTGCCATCGACCTGGAGGCCGAGGCCAAACTGAAGCAGACGATCGCCACCCTGGGTGGCGAGTTCGTGCGTAACGAGATGGATGCACGCCTGAAAGGCAATGCCATCGATTGCCTTTTGAACGGCGTCTACATGCCGGTCGGCACGGAGCATGTCGACACCGCCATTCGCGTGCATCATTTGGCCCCGGGCAGTCATTCCAACCAGTTCTACAAAGGCGTGATCAACGATCGCAGCCACGCCGTCTTCCAAGGCAAGATCTTCGTCGAGAAGCCGGCCCAGCAGACCAATGCCTTTCAGCAAAACAATAATCTGCTCCTTTCCGATGATGCCGAGATCGACACCAAGCCCGAACTCGAGATCTATGCCGACGACGTGAAATGCAGCCACGGAGCGACGGTCGGCGATCACGATCCGATGGAACTCTTTTATCTGCGCTCGCGCGGCTTGGACCGGGCGACGGCCGAAAGTATGCTCACCTACGCCTTCGCAGCCGAAGTGTTCGAGCGCTTCAGCGACGTGCCGCTCAAGCTGCTGGCGAGGCGGATGGCATTCGAACGGCTGCCAGGGGGAAGTGCCCTGCAAGGCATGCTCTGATGGTGGACCGTCCAGAAGCGGCATTCGACGTCGCGGCGATCCGCGCGCAATTCCCTGCCCTTCGCCAGCAGATCAACGGTCGTCCGCTGGTCTATCTGGACAGCGGCGCCAGCACACAGAAGCCGCAGGCGGTCATCGACGCGCATGCGCGCTTTTATGAACACGACTACGCCAACATCCATCGCGGCGTCTACGAATTGAGCCAGCGTGCCACCGCGGCCCATGACGAGGCGAGACGAAAGCTGACACGCTTCATCAATGCCGCGTCCTGGCGCGAAGTGATCTTCACCCGCAACGCCACCGAATCGATCAATCTCGTTGCGCAATCCTTCCTGCGGCCCCGCCTCCAACCCGGCGACGAGATCCTCGTCACGGAAATGGAGCACCATGCCAACATCGTGCCCTGGCAGCTGATTGGTGCTGCAACAGGTGCGAGGCTCGTTGCAGCCCCGGTAACGCTTGAAGGGATCCTCGATCTCGATGCCTTCGCCGAGCGGATCAACGCGCGCACCCGGCTGATCGCCTTCCCCTGGATCTCCAACGTTCTGGGCACAATCAATCCGGTGGACCGCCTGATCGAGCTGGCGAAAGATCGGGGCATTCCAGTCCTGGTCGACGCAGCACAGGCCGTCCAGCATCTGCCGGTCGACGTTCAGGGATTGGGGGCCGATTTCATCGCCTTTTCCGGCCACAAGATGTACGGCCCTTCAGGCGTTGGTGTGCTCTGGGGCAAGCTCGAGCATCTCGAGGCCATGCCGCCCTATCAAGGCGGCGGCGACATGATCGAGCACGTGACGTTCGAGGCCACCACCTGGAACGAGGTTCCTTTCAAGTTCGAGGCCGGCACGCCCGACATCGCCGGTATCGTGGCGCTCGGTCATGCCGTCGACTGGATCGAGAGCGTCGGCATCCAGGCCATCGCCCGCCATGAAGCATCGCTCCTGGCCACGGCCACGCGCGACCTTTCGCAGATCGAGGGCCTGGAGATCATCGGCAGGGCGCCAGACAAGGCCAGCGTGCTCACATTCAAGCTCGGCGACATTCATCCGCAGGACGTAGCGACGATGCTCGACCTCGAAGGGATCGCCATTCGCACCGGGCATCATTGCGCCATGCCGCTACACGCGAAATTCGGCCTTTCCGGCTCGGCACGCGCCTCGCTCGGCGTATATAATGATGAGAGCGACATCGCAGCTCTATCCCTGGCACTTCGGCGCGTCGCCCGCACGTTCGCCGGCTAGAAGACAGTGCCCGAGCACGCGAAAGAGTAGGAAGGTTCCGCGATGGCAGACGAGAGGGACGACGCAGTGCCGGCCTCACCGACCGACCATGATCCGGCACTCGACCGGGCGACGGCCATTCTCGACGAAGGCGACGAACGCCCTTCGCCCGACCGCCTCGCTGCCGTGACGGCGCTAGGCGAACGCATCGTCGAGCAGCTCAAGACGGTGTTCGATCCGGAAATCCCGGTAAACATCTATGAATTGGGCCTCGTTTATAAAATCGACATCGATGACGAGAACAAGGTCTCGATCGACATGACCTTGACCTCGCCGGCCTGCCCTGTCGCGGAGAGCCTGCCGGGCGAGGTCGAACTCAAGGTCAACGCCGTCGAAGGCGTCAACGGCACCGTCGTCAACATCGTCTGGGATCCCCCCTGGACGCCGCAGATGATGAGCGAGGAAGCCCAGCTCGAGCTCGGCATGATCTACTGAGCGAAGGACGCCTTCCAGGAAGGTGCGGTCTCGCTCAAGATCCACTCGGTCGGCTAGCTGTCATTGCCGAGGGCCGAGGGCGGCGGTGATTCCGGTATGGCGCCACTCCGCTCCGCTTTCGATACTGGGCTCTGGGGTGCGGCAACATCGGCATGGCGTTCGCGCTGCTCGACGATCACCCTTTGTGCAGGAATCGCGATCTCGATACCTTCGGCCTCAAAGCGCTTCTTCATGCGCCGATTGAATTCACGCTGCACGCCCCAGCGACCGGAATCCGTGCAGGCAATCTGACCAACGAGCTTGGCCGAACCGCCGTCAACATTGTCGACGCCCCAAAAGGCGAAGTCCGCAAGGATCCGGTCCTTATAGGCTTCGTCCTCCCGCATGCCGCGGGCGATATCCTTCAAGACCTCGCCGACCCTGTCGGTGTCCTCCTTGGCCGACACCACGACCTCGATTGCAGCGTTGCCGAGCCCGCGATTGACGTTTGTCACCGTGCCGACCGAGCTGAAGGGAATGATGTGCAACGAGCCATCGCCAGCACGCAGTCGCATTGTACGGATCGATAGGTTCTCGACGGTGCCGGAAAGCCCTGAAGCTGTGACGGAATCGCCCACCTGCATGGCATTTTCCAAAAGCAGGAAGATGCCGGTGATGAAATCCTGCACCAGCTTTTGCGAACCGAAGCCGATCGCCACACCGAGAATACCGGCACCAGCCAGGAGCGGTGCGATATTGACGCCGATCTCACTCAAGAGCGTCAACCCGACAATCACCACGATGGTCGCCAAGAGCACCGTTCGCAACATCGGCAGCAATGTGCGCACCCTGGCCGCCCGCGCATACTGGCCAGCACGATTGAGCGTGGCCAGATGCCGGTCCATCATCGTCGTGACGAATTCCCAAACGAGGATCGCCACGACAGCGGCGACCAACACGGTCACACCCGCCGAAAGGAGTTGGGCGCCCATGGCGCTCGCGGTCAGCCAGTCCACGGCCTGGAGCCCCCAGACCTGAAGCAGCGCCAGGACGGTGAAGATCACCATGACCACCATAATCAGCCGACGAAGGATGGGGTAATACCGATTAGCCCGCGCCTCCAAGGTCGGATAGCGCCTGTGCATGTCCGGATGGACGCGAAACAGCCGATCCAGTGCGCCCAGAAGGAGAATGGTCAGAACCCGGGCGCCCACCAACACAATCAGCGTCGAGAGGAAGAAGACGAGAAGGCGGTAAAGGCCATCGCGTACCTCGAGCGCCCAGACGAACCACATGGCCATCACGAGGATGACCGCCGGGTAGACCCAAACGGTCGCGAGGCGACGCCGGACGACCGAGAAATAGCCGCGCTTGTTAGCGGCTCCGGCGATCTCGCTGCTGATCGCTGCGCGCGATTGCAGGAGAATAATGACTACATACACGTGGATGAGAAGGATGACGATTTTGAGAATCGCCATGCGTGCCTCGGGGGTAAGGCCAAGGAAAAGCCCAATCTCGGCAATCGCGCCACCAAAAAGTCCGGTCGCCAGAATGCGACGCGCCCAGACTTCCAGATAGGCGCTGGTCTCCCCTTGCAGGGGAAGAAGGCGCAGGCCATCGGCGCTCGAATTGGTAAAGAACCGGACCCCGCTCAAGATCACTCGCAAGATGACATAGGCATTGACCACGGCCAGTGCGGTCTGCCGCGCCGTCGGCGTAGCGCCCAGCGGCGTCGCCAGCAGAGCATAGGCCACGCCCAGGAATACGAGGACGGGCGCAATTTCGAGAACCGTGTGCAACAAGGCTGCCGGTAGCCGACGCATCACCGCGCCCAATCCCGCCAGGAGTGCCCTGCCCCGATGCCTGTCATGGGCGCTCTCGACATGCATGCTGGCTTCGCCCGCCGAAGAAAGGTCGGGGATCGGATCGACATGCCGCCCCGGCGGGGGGCCCGGCCTAGCCTGCAGTGTTCGTAGGGGAGGCCGCAACACCTGGAAGATCAGGAACTCGGCTAAAAGGGCAACAGCGAGGATGACGCCCATCTTCCATACGGCATCGATGAGGCTATAGCGGGCAATGGGATCATTGACCGTCCGCGTCAGCCAGCCCCAGAGTTGCGGGACATCCGACACGGTCCGGCCAATCTGGCTGAGTTCCTTGCTCGCATCCTCGACCCAGTACGCCGCCTGGTTGACCAGTTGAGCGCCCAAGCTGTCGGGAGCGAGATGGCCCTCCTCCGGTACGGACGCTGCCTCGGCCGGAGCCGCTGCGGCTACCGCCTCGGCTCCGCCAGGTGCGGCGGCAGCAATTGTCTCCAGCGTCGAGATCAACTCCGCGCGGCGACGGTCATCCTTGAGGATGGCCAGCGTCGTGCGAGCCTGTGCAGCATCCACCTGGGCCGCCGAGGTGGGATGATCACCCGGCTGCTGCGCTCGAAGGCGAGTGGAGGGGAAGACGGCGATAAAAGAGAGCAACACAGGAAGCAAAAGGAGCCGCCGGCGGGCAGAAGAGCTTGTCAGCCGCATGCGTTTAAAGACCTCGCTCATGATCACACCCCATGGCAGCGCCGCCAGCCGTCGTCATCGCCTCGGCTAGCAGGTCGACCGGAATGAGGTTGCGAATTTTAAGGGAAAGACACGCCCGGCTGCGCCATACGCAAGTTCGGCATGTGACCGGCGTTTGGCTGCTTTGCTGCCTCGATTGCCTTGAAGAGAAGATCGATGAAGCTCCGATAGAGATCGATCGGCACGAATACGGCGTCGAGCGACCATGACCAGCCGGAGCGAAGATGCTCGCGGGTCCAGAGCGCAAAGATGAGATCGTCGTTCTGCTGGAGCACAAGCGCATAGAGCTCGCGATCACCACGCAATCTATCCGAGGTCAAAACGGCCGTGCCGTCCTCGTCGAAAACGAGTTCCGAAGGCGCGCCCAACCGGGCAGAGGCCGAGCGCAACACGGTCATCAGGGCCCGTAATTCATCTAGCGGAATGCGCAGGGTCCACGCACGACCATCGACCTCGCGCAAAATCTCGATCGCCAGGTGCCAGGGTGGACCACTGCGCCGAAATGTCCGGAGCTCCCCGTACTCGCCCAGTTTTTCCCAGGTTAAGATTGCTTCCGTCACTGGCCTGCCTCCAACCGGTCAACCCTCGCACTTCATTCGCTTATACATCTCGCGATGCATCGCCGTTCTCTTCCAAGCGTCTGTTTGGCTTACCTGTTCCCTCCTCGACAAGAAAGCCCAGCGCGTGTTTCGGAGCAATGCTTGGCTTTGCTCGCCAAGGGCCGATCGCCAGGAGCGAGCGTGACACCGTCGCCAAAACGGATTTAGATCAGGGCGGACCTCATGTCGGAAAAACCATGCGCTGGCTAACGGCCCCATTCCTGAGCGCTTCGCTGGCCCTGATGCTGACAGCCGGCCCTGCCGATGCCACCGACTTGCTTTCGCACCGCGCCGCCTATCGCCTCTCGCTTCTGACGGCAGATACCGGAATCGAGAGCATTCGCGGCGGCCTCGTCGTCGAATGGCAGGCGGCATGCGATGGCTGGATCAGCAACCAAAGACTCGGTTTCGTCGCCACGAGCGGCGAGGACGATCAAGGATTCAGCTATGACGTGCGCTTCTCGAGCTGGGAATCGCGCGACAACAAGAACCTGCGCTTCACCGTCAGTTCGTTCGAAGGCGACCAACTGCGCGACGAGTTCAAGGGCAACGCCGCGCTCGCCACCCTAGGCGGCCCGGGAGAGGCCTTGTTCGAACAACCCGCTAATGAAAAAGTGGAGCTCCCGGCCGGCACTCTCTTTCCGACCGAGCATCTAAGACGCCTGATCAGCGCCGCAGAAGCAGGCGAGCATTTCGTCACCAATCAAGTCTTCGATGGCTCGGGCGGCAAAGGCCTGACCCAAATCACGGCGGTGATCGGCAAGCCCGGTGATGTTGCAGCCTCGGACGATGATCAAACAAGGGTCCCGAACTGGCGGGTCAGTCTCGCTTATTACGGCAGCGACGACTCAAGCGACACGCCCGATTTCGAGACCGAGTTCGACTTGGCCGCAAACGGAGTGATGCGCAACATGCGCATGGACTACGGCAACTTCGTCCTCAAGGCCGATCTTGAGAAGCTCGAGGTGCTGCCAATGCCCAGTTGCCCTTAGTCGCGCCGCGCGAAATCGCGTCAGGCACGGCTTTGGAGATCACGGCCGAGCCAGGCAGCACCGCGCACGCCGGAACTGTCGCCATGGCTAGCCGGGCGAATTGGCGTCGTGAAGGTGTCGGAAAAGATCCGACCCGCGATGACCGGCGGCAACCGCTCATAAAGGCACGAGACATTCGACATGCCCCCTCCCAACACGATCACATCTGGATCGACGGTGTTGACGAGCGTGGCCAGGGCTCTCCCTAAACGATCGACATAGCGATCTAACGACGCCATAGCCGGTGCGTCGCCGGCCAGTGCAGCCGCCACGATTGACGGGGCATCCAGAGCCACGCCTGTGGCCTCCCGATGATCGCGGGCAAAGGCCGGACCCGAGATCCATTCCTCCAGGCAGCCACGCTGGCCACAAAAGCATTGTCGCCCCGGCAATTCATCGGCGTCGGGCCAGGGCAGCGGGTTGTGCCCCCATTCCCCGGCCACACGATTGGGCCCGGCCAGCACCTTACCATGGACTGCGATGCCACCGCCGCATCCAGTACCGATAATCACGGCAAAAACGCTGTTCGCACCCGCCCCAGCGCCATCGATTGCTTCGGAAAGTGCCAGGCAATTCGCGTCATTCGCGAATGCCATCCTGCGGCCCATATGACGCGAGAGGTCGGTCTCGAAAGGCCGACCGTTCATGAAGACGCGGTTGCAATTCTTCATCAGCCCCGTCACGGGCGAGGTCGTGCCTGGGTGGCAGATGCCAACGCTCCCGACTTGACCCAACTCTTGTTCTACATCGCCGACCAACGTCACGATAGCGGCCAGAACCGCCTGATAGGCGTCGTCACCGCTGCCACTCGGCGTTGGCAGTCGGCGCCGAAGCAACTCGCCACCATCTGGTGCCAACGCTCGGGCCTCGATCTTCGTACCGCCAAGGTCGATACCGATCGCAATGGCGTTCACCGTCGCTGCTTCCGTCACGCATAGGCGCCTAGCATGACGCCGGACCGCCCTATAGGGGGGCTCACCAATAGCAAAACCCGCCGAAGCGGGTTTTCGAGGGTCTCGTCAAAAATCCAGGGTGCAAGGGCCGCAAGGCCGCTACAAATGCCCTTATTTGATCTTCGCTTCCTTGAACTCGACATGCTTGCGAGCCTTGGGGTCATACTTGTTAAAGCTCAGCTTCTCGGTGCTCGTCCGGGCATTCTTCTTGGTGGTGTAGAAGAATCCGGTACCGGCCGAACTCACCAGCTTGATGAGGGTTGTCGCGGCCTTGGCCATGACGGTCTCCTACGGCAAATCGTATTTCAGTCGGGCGCGAAACATACGGCCAAAGCCACGCGTGTCAAGCCCGCGACATTCTAGTCGGCAACTGCGCGATGATGAAGTTTTTTGCAGCGTCCAAGGTGATTTTGCCTAAACTGCGCTCGGCGGATTGGCTGGACAATTACGAATCGGCCCTCATTCGACCGCAGACTGATCAAAGGCGCGCTGCGCGCGCGGGAGACCAATTGATGAATCTTTCGACAAAATGCTTTGCTGAGGTGTTCGGCACCTTCTGGCTCGTCCTGGGCGGATGCGGCAGTGCCGTGCTGGCCGCAAAGTTTCCAGGAACGGGCATTGGCTTTCTGGGCGTGGCCCTCGCTTTTGGCCTCACTGTCCTGACCATGGCCTACGCGGTCGGCCACATCTCCGGCGGTCATTTCAATCCCGCCGTCTCCGTCGGACTGGCATTCGGCGGACGCTTCAAGACTGCCGAGCTCATTCCCTACGTGGTGTCCCAGGTCGTGGGCGGCCTTCTAGGCGGTCTCGTCCTCTACATCATCGCCTCGGGCCAGGCGGGATTCGACCCTAGTGCCGGCTTTGCCTCGAATGGCTATGGCGATCATTCGCCGGGCGGCTACTCGCTGCTGGCCTGCCTCGTGACGGAGGTTGTGATGACCTACATGTTCATCATGATCATCCTTGGAGGCACCGACGAGCGTGCGCCTACGGGCTTTGCGCCGTTGGCCATTGGCCTGGCACTTACCCTGATCCACCTGATCAGCATTCCGGTCACCAACACCTCGGTCAATCCTGCCCGCAGCACCGGTGTTGCCTTCTTCGCAGGTGGCTGGGCCGTCGGACAGCTCTGGCTTTTCTGGGTGGCCCCGATCGTGGGCGCCGCTGCAGCGGGCCTGACATATCGCGTTCTCTTCGGCAAGGCGGCCACGGCAGGCATCGTGCCAAAGAAAGATTTTAAATAGAGCTTGCCCCTAACGATCCGCGGTTTGTTTTCCAACACGCAAGCAAGGGAGAAACGACATGGCAGATCTGGGCGGCCTTCTGGGCAGCATGATCGCCACGCAAATGGGTGGGCGCGGAAATACGCGCTCATCCCGGAGTGCGTCGTCCCAATCGGGCTACAGCGCCGGACAGGCGGCGACGATCGCCGGTCTCGGCTACCTCGCTTGGAAGGCGTTTCAGCAGTGGCAGCAATCCGGCCCGGCCGGCAGCCCGCAGCCCGGCGGCACGAATCCGGCGCCGGCGCCGGCAAGCAGTGGCGGCGGCTTTGGCGGCGCACTCGGTGATTCGATCGGCAAGATCCTACGAGCGCCCTCGCCGCCGCCCCCGCCGGTCGAGCCCATGCAGGACGCCAAGGCGCTTCTTCTAATCCGGGCCATGGTGGCGGCCGCCAATGCCGACGGGCAGATCAGCGACGATGAGCGTCAGCGGATCAGCTCGGCACTGTCCCAGGCTGGGGCCGGTGATGAGGAGCGGGCCATTCTCGAGCGCGAGATGAGCCAGCCTCTTTCCATTGACCAACTTCTTAAAGACGTTACCGACCAGACCAGCCGCGAACAGGTCTATCTAGCCTCCTTTGTCGCCGTCGACGCGACAAAGCGACCGGAGCGCGCCTATCTCGACTACCTGGCGAGCCGGCTCGGGCTCGACGCCGAACAGACGAAGGCCCTAGAGGGCTCGCTCTAGCAGCATCTTGCTACCTCTTACCGGCCGGAGGTCACTCCGGCCGGTATTTATCGACCTCGAAGCGGTAGATCGTCGTCGCTTTGTAGTTCTGCCCGGGCCGCAATTCAGTCGAAAAGAAAGACGGCTTGTTCGACGCATCTGGAAGATGCTCCGCCTCCAGGGCGATGCCGTCGCCCTGGCGGTAGATGCCGCCGGAGGAACCGACAACACTGCCGTCCAGTCGGTTGCCGGTATAAAATCGCAGGTCCGGCTGTGTCGTGGCGACGCGCAACGTGCGGCCCGATTCCGGGTCGTGAAGCATTGCAGCGGCGACAGGCGCCCCCGCAGTCGCATTGCTCCGATCGATCACGTAATTCATGTCGAAGCCTTTGGCCGCGACGAGCTGAGGATCGGCCCCTCGCAGTCGCGGACCGATAGCGGTCAGCCGGTGCAGGTCGAAGGGTGTTCCTTTGACAGGACGGACAGAGCCCGTCGGCATGCCCTGGGCGTCGGACGGCATGATGCTGTCCGCCTCGATCCGTACGAGATCGCGATCCGTGCTTCCACTGCCGTTCCCCCCGAGATTAAAATAGCAGTGACTCGTCAAGTTGACGACGGTGGGTGCATCCGTGCTGGCCTCGTAGTCGATCCTGAACTCGTTCCGATCCGTCAACGTGTAGGTTACGTGGACTGTGAGATTGCCAGGAAAGCCCTGATCACCGTCCGGGCTCTTAAGGGTTAAAACCGCAGCCTCGCCGCCAGCAGCTTCCTTGGGTGCCACTTTCCAAATGCGGCGATCAAAGCCGTCGGGTGTGCCGTTAACAGCGTTGGGCGAATCCTCGGGCGGCACCTGATAGGTCTTCCCATCAAGGACGACGCTCCTCTCGACCTGACGATTGGCGAAGCGGCCAACCACGCCCCCGAAATGGTAGGTTCCGTTATAGCGCTGAAAGGCATCGAGGCTGGGGAGTCCCAGCACGATATTGGCCAGCTGCCCGCGTCGATCGGGGGTCACAATCGCCGTGACGATGGCACCATAATCGATAAATTCGACCTTCAGCCCGTGGGAATTGGTCAATTCGTAGCGACTGACGACCTGACCGTCGGCGAGCCGGCCATAAGGTTGCGAGGTCATGGCCAATGCCGGATGGCTGGCCACCACACCTAGCGCCGCCGCCATGGCAACCCACCTCAAGCCCGGATGTGTCTTCATACTCAATCGCCGAGGCCTCCAGCGCCCTCTATCGCCGTGCAACAAGCGATGCCGTATCGCTGCATGCTGCGGCAGCGAGAGCCATCTGCAAAACAACATAGCTCGCTTTCGCGAAAAGCCTTTCGCATGAGACGTAGTGCCTATAAAAGGCCGGAGCGTTGGCGTTGTGTCTCTTGTCGTCGCGCGTCACGAATCTGCGTTTGGACCTTCAGTCATCCTCGTTTTCATTCCCCGGCCCGTCGCCGGGGCTGAGGCGTGTCCGGTCGCAGCCATTTATCAGGACCGACCGCTAAATGTCTTTTCCCTCGACCCATCCCGCCCTTGCCGAGGCGCTGGCTCAACGTGGCTATGCGACACCTACGGCAGTTCAAGCCGCGGTTCTCGAAGCGGGCAACGCTGAACGGGACCTGCTCGTCTCGGCGCAGACAGGCTCCGGCAAGACCGTAGCCTTCGGGCTGGCAGCAGCCCCCACCCTCCTCGGGGACAGCCTCCGCTTCGATGCGCCCGGCGCCCCGCTGGCGCTGATCGTCGCACCGACGCGCGAGTTGGCGCTGCAGGTGAACGAGGAGCTGAGTTGGCTCTATGCCGCCACCGGCGCGCGCATCGCGACCGCCGTCGGCGGCATGGACATTCGTCGCGAGCATCGGGCACTGGCGGCAGGCGCCCACATCGTGGTGGGCACGCCCGGGCGTATCCGAGACCATCTGGAGCGTGGCAAGCTTGATACGAGCGCGCTCAGGGTCGTGGTCCTCGACGAAGCGGACGAGATGCTGGACTTAGGCTTTCGCGAGGATCTCGAGTTCATTCTCGAGGGGACCCCGGCAAGCCGGCGCACCCTACTCTTCTCGGCCACGCTGGCGCGCAACATCATCACCCTGACCAAGCGCTACCAACGGGACGCGCTCAGGATCGACACGCTGGATCGCGGCCAACCGCACGCTGATATCGATTATCGCGCCGTCGACGTTCTCCCGGCCGAAACCGATGCGGCCATCGTCAATGTGCTGCGCTTCTACGAATCGCCGGCAAGCCTCGTCTTCTGCGCGACACGCGAAGCCGTCCGGCGACTGCATATGACCCTGTTGGATCGCGGCTTCAGTGCTGTGGCACTCTCGGGCGAACTCAGCCAGCACGAGCGCAACACCGCGTTGGATGCGATGCGCGCCGGCCGCGCCCGCATCTGCGTCGCCACCGATGTAGCAGCGCGCGGCCTCGACCTGCCCGAGCTTGACCTCGTGGTCCATGCCGACTTGCCCACCAACCACGCAACGCTCCTGCACAGGAGTGGCCGCACTGGCCGTGCCGGCCGCAAGGGCGTCAGCGTCCTCATCGTGCCATCTTCCCGGCGTCTCCGCGCCGAGCAGCTCCTCTATCGGGCCGGCCTGCAGGCTGTCTGGAGCGATCCTCCGACAGCGGCCCAGATCGAGGCGCGCGACCAGACTCGCTTCCTCGCAGACCCCCTTCTCCAAGAGCCGGCAACGGCGTCCGACCAGGAAGCCGCCCGCGCGCTCCTGGCTAAATTCGAGCCTGAGAGGTTGGCCGCAGTGCTCGTTCGCCTCTACCGGGCACGCCTGCCGCTGGCAGCCGATGTAACGGTGGCGGACTCGCTGCCCGAGGGCTCGCCGACGAAACCCTTGAACCGGCGCGAACGGCGCGCAGCGATGCGCGGCAATAATGCCGCCGCAGCGGGGACGCCTGAGCCTGTGACAAGGGCTCAGGTCGATGATAGCGCTAAGTCGATTGACAGCCACCGACGCGGCGAAGGGCGCTTCGCGCCGATGCCGGCCGTATGGTTCTCCCTGCCCGTAGGTCGACGCCAGAATGCCGATCCCAAATGGCTCGTGCCGATGATTTGTCGCCTGGGCCAGGTCACGAAGCAGGATATCGGAAGGATCCAGATCGACGAGCGGGAGACGCGCTTCGAGATCGCCGAGGGCCGGGCCCGGGCGTTTAGCGCCGCCCTGGCCGCAGCCAAGGATCCCGAGGTACAAATCAGCACGTCGACCGCGCCAACCGGGCCGGCCAGGCACCCTCGTCGTGCCAGCGCAATAGCCCGCCTTACCGAGCGCCCCGCCGGCAAACGTCCCGTGACGCGGCGCACGGCCCACGCCTGAAGGTCAGGCCGCCGGCGCCACCTCCCAGGACTCCCAATAGGGCGGACGGCCAAAGTGTTCCTGGATAAAATCCAAGAACACCCTGACCTTTGGAGAGACAGGACCGCCTGGGGCGTGGATACCAAAGATGCCCGAGGGTGCGGTGGCGATCATCGCTTCCCACTCTGGCAAAACGAGACGCAGCCGACCCGCCGCTAGATCAGGTCCCACGAGCCATGTGGGTAGGAGGACCACGCCCACCCCGGCGACGGCCGCATCGCGAAGCGGCCCGGAATCGTCGGAGCGCAGTCGCCCGCTAACAGCAACGCTGCTCTCGCGTCCGCCCCGCCGGAAGTACCAGTAGGGCGAAGGCTGGAGCGAATAGATCAGGCAATTATGGCGCAAAAGGTCGTCGGGCTGCTGGAGAGGGCCGGCCTTGTCTAGGTAGGCCGGGCTGGCACAGACCACACGGCGGTGCGGCGCCAGCCTGCGAGCAATAAGCGATGAATCCAGCATGGGCCCGATCCGGATCGCGACGTCGACGCCAACCGAAACCAAGTCGACACGGATGTCTGATAGCCCCACATCCAGCCGGATATCCGGATAACGCGCCAGGAACTCAGGGATAAACGGCATGACGTGAAGCCGCGCAAAAGCCGCGGGCAGATGCAGCTTCAAGAGGCCCTGAGGACGGTCAGCGATCGCCGACACGGCACTTCGCGCTTCCTCGATCTCGCGCAACACCCGTAGCGCGTGCTGGTAGAGCGTACCGCCAGCCTCGGTCGGATGCACCTTGCGGGTCGTTCGCAGGAAGAGTCCGACGCCGAGATCACGCTCAAGAGCCGCCACCGCCCGCGAGACGGCCGAGGTTTTGACCCCCAGCCGCCGGGCTGCGGCCGAAAAACTGCCGCCCTCAACGACGGCTTTTAGCGCGCGCATTCCAGCGAGATCGTCCAGCTGCGCCTCCATTATTGCGCTATCCGCAACAATCTTTTGTCGATCTAGCGACTTACGTACCGATCCCGCAAGACGTACCTGCAGCCTTTATAGTTGTGTCGAGTGAGGAGTGCGCCACATGTCTGGCAAGGCCAAGATCAAGGCATACAAGGCTGCTGCCGGCGGCCTTGGCGCACTCGAGGCGGTGGAGCGCCATCTCTGCCGGCAGAAGGTCTTCATCAACGGCAATCGCGCGCTGCTCCAGATGAACCAGCCCGAGGGGTTCGACTGCCCAGGTTGTGGCTGGCCCGACCCCTCGCACACAAGCTCCTTCGAGTATTGCGAGAATGGCGCCAAGGCCGTCGCCTGGGAGGCGACCAAGAAGCGGACCATCCCCGCATTCTTTGCCGAACATACGGTAAGCGAACTTTTGGAATGGAGCGACTTCGCGCTTGAGGACCAGGGTCGCCTGACGCACCCCATGGTCTACGATCCGGCGACGGACCGCTACGTCGAAACGAGCTGGGATGAAGCCTATGCGCTGATTGGACGGGAGCTTAACAAGCTCCCGGATCCAAACATGGTGGAATTCTATACCTCAGGCCGCGCCTCGAACGAGGCAGCCTTCATGTTCCAGCTCTTCGCGCGCGCCTGGGGAACCAATAATTTCCCTGACTGCTCCAACATGTGCCACGAATCGACGAGCGTGGCGCTTCCACAATCGATCGGTGTCGCCAAGGGAACGATCGTTCTCGAAGATTTCGAGAAGGCGGACGCCATTTTCATCTTCGGCCAGAATCCCGGCACCAACAGCCCGCGCATGCTGAATGATCTTCGTGCGGCCGCCAAGCGGGGGGCGGAGATCATCGTCTTCAATCCGCTGCGCGAGCGAGCTCTCGAGCGCTTCGCCTCGCCGCAGCATGTGGCCGACCTCGTAAAGCCCGTCCAGATCGCCACGCAATATCATCAGGTGCGTGTCGGCGGTGACCTTGCCGCCATCAAGGGCATCATGAAGGCCGTGCTCGAGGCCGATGCGGAGGCGCTGGCCGAGGGCCGTCCCTCGATCCTCGACCGGCAGTTCATCGCTACTCACACGACCGGCTTTGAGGCCGTGCAGCAGGATGTCGAGCGTCTGAGCTGGGCCGAGATCGTACGCGAATCGGGGCTGACCAAAGAGGCTATACTGACAGCCGCTGGCAGCTATATCCGCGCCGATGCGGTCATCGCCGTCTGGGGCATGGGCATCACCCAGCACCGGACGGGCGTCGCCAACATCCAGCAGATCGTCAATCTCCTCATGCTGCGCGGCAATCTTGGCAAGCCCGGGGCCGGCTGCTGCCCCGTACGCGGTCATTCCAACGTGCAGGGCGACCGTACGGTCGGCATCTACGAGAAGCCCAAGGGACCATTCCTGGACGGTCTGCAGCGCACCTTCGGCTTCGTCCCACCCCGCGACTGGGGTCACGATGTCGTCGAGGCAATTGAGGCCATGGTGGAGGGCCATTCCAAGGCGTTCATCGGGCTCGGCGGCAATTTCCTCCTGGCCGCACCCGACACCGAAGTGACAGCGAAGGCGATGCGCGGGCTCGACCTGACGGTCCAGATCGCCACCAAACTCAATCGCGGCCACCTCGTGCACGGCAAGGTCTCCCTCCTGCTGCCCTGCCTCGGACGCACCGAGATGGACTATCAGGCCTCCGGACCACAATCGGTCACCGTCGAGGATTCGATGTCGTGCGTGCACGCCTCGGCAGGGCGCAATTTTCCGGCCTCGCGGCATCTCCGCTCAGAAGTGTCCATCATCTGCGGCATGGCCAAGGCGACCCTGCCAGCCTCGCTCGGCATCGATTGGGACGGCTTCACGGCCAATTACGACCGCATCCGCGATGCAATCGAATCAACGATGCCGGATCTGTTTGCCGGGTACAACGCCAAGATCCGACAGCCCGGCGGCTTTCGCCTCTATTCGCCCGTCGACCATCGGATCTGGAAGACGCCGAACGGCAAGGCAAACTTCATCGTCCATGACGGCATCGTCGAGGATGACATGCCCGACAATGACACAAGCGTGCTCAACCTGACGACCATCAGAAGCCACGATCAGTATAACACGACCATCTATGGCCTAGATGACCGCTATCGCGGCGTCTTCGGCCAGCGCATGGTCGTTTTCGTCAACAAGGCAGACCGTGAGCGGCTTGGCTTTGCAGAGGGCGCGATGGTGGCGATGCGCACCGTCTCGCCGGATGGCCAGGAGCGACGCGTCGGTGGCTTCCGCTTGGTCGATTACGACATCCCGGCAGGCTGTGCGGCAGCCTATTATCCGGAGACCAATCCGCTGGTACCGCTGCACCGTCGAGCTTTGCAGAGCAATACACCGACTTCGAAATCAGTGCCGGTCGTCCTCGAGGCCTGGACTGGAACGTGGAACGATCGTCCGGCACCCGAACTGGCCTTAGTTCCGCGCGACATGCGGGAAATTGCTGTCGGAGCCTGAGCCCGCCATCGCCATTCGCCGTTGACGGGCGGCGTAGGTGAACCCCAGGGTTACTCCGGCCCGCGGCTGATGAGCCTCGACCTCTCGTGGTAGCCGGTGATGGCGCAGCATCACCGGGAGCAGGCTTGCGATCGCCAGGACGGCCGAGAGGATATCCAGGCTGGCCACGCGTAGAGAATTCTAATCCAGACTCCTATTGCGTCCATCAGCACGTTGCCGAATCGCATGAGATGGACTTCCACAACTCTCGCGCGGCAGAGCGCGCCATAGATCTTGTCGTCACGCCTGCTGCCGAATACCCGCCGGGGGGTGGCAACCACCGTTGTTTTGGCGGCCCCGGGGCGGAGGGGGATGTATGGTATTTTCCAATGGTTTGATCGTCAGCCTCGCGCGTGGCAACGAAGTTATCGTTATCCTGGCGAACCTACGCATTGAAGGGCAGGACGGACACTTCGATCGCGTTGCAGACAGCCTAACCATGAGGAGTATGGACGAGGCAAATACCCGATCGCTGCTTTGACACGAAACCGCCTCGGCGGTCACCTGAGCGAACACATTTCGTCAAATCGATGATGTTCTATCTGCCGATATCATAAACGGTATCAATTCTAGTTAGCGCATCACTTATCTAATTCTTCTTTTCATCTAGTTCTCGCACGAACGCCAAATAAATAGGTTTTTCGGACGCCGATCACGATGATCGCATAACTCTGATTTGCTCTGGCGGCAAAACTGGCGCAGGCTAAGCATGCGTCCGCCTTGGAAGCGGACGGTCAGGGCACCAATAAGGGATAAGGCGATGACGGGGGCAGTCGCAGTGGATGAAGCGACCAATTCGGGATCCTCGGTCATAACGACGTCCGAGTTGGCAGTCGCCGCCTGGACGGCCTCGCTCGGAAGCGCACTCGAATATTATGACTTTGCCCTCTACAGCCTGGCCTCGGCGCTGATCTTCACGCCGCTCTTCTTTCCTGGGCAAGCGCCGGGCATCGGCCTCCTTGCGAGCTTTGCCACCTACTTCGTCGGCTTTGCCGTAAGGCCGATCGGCGGTATCGTCTTCGGGGCACTCGGCGACCGGCTAGGCCGCAAGTTCGTCCTCCTTGCCACCATTCTTCTCATGGGCCTGAGCAGCACGGCCATCGGCCTTCTACCGACATTCGAGCAGGCCGGGTTCGTGGCCCCAACTCTTCTGGTACTTTGCCGTATCATGCAAGGCTTGGGAGCAGGGGCGGAACAGGCGGGTGCTGCGGTCCTCATGACCGAATATGCGCCCAAGGGCCGGCGTGGATTCTTCGCCTCCCTTCCCTTCATGGGCATCCAGATCGGCACGATCATCGCGGCCCTGGTCTATTTCGTACTACTCTACAGTACGGAGAACATCGCCGATTCGTGGCTCTGGCGCCTACCATTCCTCGGCAGCGTTCTCATTCTCGCCGTCGCAGTCTGGATGCGCCTGCGTCTCAAGGAAAGTCCCACCTTCAAGAAGCTCAAGGCGCATGAGCAAGACCGCGAGCATCCGCTACGTGCGCTTCTGCTCGCGTCCAAGCGTCCCATTTTGATTGGAATCGGCCTGAGGCTAGCCGAGAACGGCGGTTCCTCGATCTATCAGGCACTGGCCGTCAGCTATCTCGTCGGAACTATGGGCCTGCCTCGCGCGGACGGCTCTTTCGGCCTGATCGTCGCGGCGATCCTGGGAGCCATCACGGTACCGATCGCCGGAGCCCTGACCGATCGGTTCGGGCGTCGGCCGGTCTATCGAAGCTTTGCCATTTTACAGTTCGTCCTGGCGATCCCGACCTGGTGGGCGTTCAGCCAAGGCGGCACCACCTTGTCGCTGACGTTCCTTGCCATCTCACTGGGTATCGGCGCCTGGGGCATGTTCGGTGCACAGGGAGCTTTGATGCCGGAACTCTTCGGTGCCCGACACCGCTATCTGGGCGTTTCGATGGCACGTGAGATCTCGGCCGTGATTGCCGGTGGAATCGCCCCGCTCATCGGCTCGGCGCTGATCGCCGCGACGATAGCGCTTCATCCCGATGACGCACGCGGCGTCGGCGCCTGGCTGCCGATAGCACTCTATCTCATGATACTCACTGCCGGCACGATCTGGGCCACGTTTCTTCTCCCAGAGACGCGTGATCGGGATCTCGATGCTATCGAGGATGCCACGGCCGCGGACCGGGCAGGCTAAGGCCGGCCATCGAGCCGCTGCATGTAGAGACGCGTTAAATTGTGAAACTCGGCGAGCGAGAGTTCCTCGGCACGACGCGTCGACATAATGCCCGCTTCCTCCAGAAGCAGCTCCGGCTCCGGCAACAGGGTCCGCAGAGCTGATCGCAACATCTTGCGCCGCTGGCCGAATGCCGCCTGCGTGACCCGGCCCAATTGGACGGTGAATGCCTGCGCAGGCCGGTCGGGGCGAGGATCAAAGCGCACTACGCTCGACTCCACCTTGGGCGGCGGCACAAAGGCGCTGGCTGGCAGATCGAAGAGCCGTTCCACATCGCAGAGGGTCTGGGCCAGGACCGCAAGCCGCCCCCAGGCATCCTCGCCTGGTCGCGACGTCAGTCGAAGGGCCACCTCCTTTTGAAACATGAGAACGAGCCGCTCGAAGACATCCAGTTCGCCAAGCCATCCGAGCAGAAGCTCGGTCCCGACATTGTAAGGCAGGTTCGAGATCAAGATCAGTTTGTCACCGCCTGCCAGCGTGCCCGTATCCTGGCGCCGCGCATCACCCTCGATGATCTTTATCACGCCAGGAAAAAATCCATCCAGATCGTGGAGGGCCGCAAGGCAACGCCTGTCCTGCTCGATCACGGTCAGTCGCCTCGGTGCGGCCCGAAGGATGAACCGCGTCAGACCGCCGGGCCCCGGGCCGACCTCCACGACCACCTTGCCGGCAAGATCTCCGGCACTGGCGACAATGCGCCCCAGGATGTTGGGATCAGTGAGGAAATGCTGGCCAAGCTTCTTGTCGGCGCGAAGGCCATAATGGCGGATGACTTCGCGCAAAGGCGGAAGGTCCGGTTCCGCTGAACGGGTGGATGGCGTGAGAGGCAGGGTCATCGCTCCGGCGTCGGTGGCTCTAGGCGCGTCATGCTTGCCGCAACAATCAGGCGCCGTCGAGAGCATGTCAGGGACCTGGTTCCTTGCTGACCGTGCGACTCATCAGGCGATCGACGAGACGATCGGGCAATCCTGCAGCCAATTTGGCGAGCAGGAACGTCGTCCAGGGGAAAACAATCTTCGGGCGGCGCTGGTCCAAGCCTGTCTTGATCAACCGGGCGGCACGCTCCACAGACATCATGAAGGGCATGGGAAAAGGGTTGTCCCGCGTCAGGGGCGTGTCGACAAAACCCGGGTAGATCGTCGAGACGGCGATGCCTAAAGGTCGGAGGCGGGCTCGTAACCCCTGTCCGTAGATATGGATCGCCGCCTTGCTGGCGGCGTAAGCAGGCGCCGCCGCATAGCCGCGATAGGCTGCAAGCGACGCCATTAGCGCCAGCTGTCCCGAGCGCCTCGTCTGAAAACGCGGCAGCAAGGCCTCAACCGTATCGATCAAACCGAGAAGATTGATCTCCACGATCGTCCGAGCGACGATACCCCCCGCATCGATTGGCGGCGCCTCGTTCGGGCTGGCTTCGACCGCACCCGCGATGCCCGCGTTGGCGATCAGCAGATCGATTGGCTGACTATCGTCCCGCGCCAACAGCCACGCTCTCAGAGCATCCCGCTCGCGGACGTCGATCGCCTGGAGACTGGTGGCACCACCTTCCTCGACGCAGTGCGCAGCCACGCGACGCAGTCGCTCGAGATTTCGCCCCTGCAATGAGACGAGCGCACCCTCCTTGGCATAAGCCAGCGCCAATGCAGCTCCAATACCGCTGGACCCACCGGTGATGAGGACGTGCTTACGGGGTTGGTTCGGAGCGTGGCTCGGATTAGTACTCATCCGCATCGTCATATGTGGTGGGATTTCGCGCAAGAATGCTGGCCTCCGTACTCGTACCTCAGTCACGTCGGCGCGGCTTGATGCTAGTCATGTCGTCACCCTCGGGCGCTGGCAAGACCTCGTTATCCCGCCGCTTGCTCGAGACGGAAGACGAGCTTTCGATGTCGGTGTCGGTCACGACCCGACCCGCTAGACCGGGCGAGATCGACGGAACCCATTATTTCTTCATCAAGGAAGAAGAATTCGATCGGATGGCCCTGGCGGGCGAGCTTCTCGAGCATGCTCATGTCTACGGCCATCGATATGGCACTCCACGCAAGGCTGTGGAGCAGGCGCTGAGCCAGGGGCGCGACGTCCTCTTCGATATCGATTGGCAAGGTGCCCAACAGCTTCGCGAAGCAGCCGCCGATGACATGGTTGGAGTCTTCATCCTGCCGCCCGACCGGGACGAGCTGGCGCGTCGCCTGCGCACGCGGGCGCAGGACAGCGATGCCGTGGTTGCCTATCGCATGACCCAGGTCTCAGCCGATGTTACCCATTGGGCTGAATATGACTATGTGCTCGTCAATGCGGAATTCGAAGCCAGCCTTTGGGCGCTCCGCTCGGTTCTTATGGCCGAGCGCCTGAAACGACGCCGTCAGCCCGGCCTTACCGAGTTCGTGCGGCGTTTTCGTGAGCCGCAGGCCTGACGCCAAGACGCTTTGACATCATTCGGACGGCTGGCTCTGCTGCATTTCGGCCGGCGGCGGCCCGGCTGGCGGCGGCTGCGCGTCGGTCGGCGGCGGCCCGGCTGGCGGCGGCTGCGCGTCGGTCGGCGCGGCAGGTACCTGCCCCCCCTGTTGCAACGCGTCCTTGGCGGACTCGATCTTACGCCAGTTGGCAACGTTGCGGTTATGTTCTTGCAGCGTGCTTGCAAAGACATGCCCGCCCGAACCGTCTGCCACGAAATAAACATAATCTACAGCAGCCGGCCTCACGGCTGCCATGAGCGCCTTCTTGCCAGGGTTGGCGATCGGTCCTGGCGGCAGACCATCTATCTTGTATGTATTGAACGGCGTGTCGCTGGCGAGGTCGGCACGTGTCAGCGGCCGCCCGATCGACCCCATGCCATCAGCCAAGCCATAAATCACCGTCGGATCCGTCTGGAGGCGCATTCCGCGCTGTAGGCGATTGAGGAACACGGCGGCCACCAGCGGATATTCATCCGCCTTCGCCGTCTCGCGCTCGATGATGGACGCCAGCGTCAGCAGTTGCAGCGGTGCGGCCAATGGATAGCCCGCCGGCCGGGAGTTCCAGACCGAATCGAGCAAACGCTGCATATCGCTCGCCATCCGCTTCACGAGTTGGGCCCGCGTCGTGCCCCTGGCGACCAGATAGGTCTCCGGCAACAAGGTACCCTCGGGCGGCAGAGGCGGCAGGTCGCCGGAGAGAAAATCATAGCCGGCAAGGATCGCATACGCCTCCTTGACCGTCCTTCCCTCCGGGACGGTGACGGGATGGAGCAGTACGGCTCCAGTCCGCATCGCCTCGATGACTTCAGCTGGCGTCTGCCCGGGCTTGAACTGATACTCGCCGGCGCGCAGGGCGCGCTGCTCACGGCCGAGCTTGACCGCCGCGAAGAAAAGCCAGGGCTGATCGATAACACCGGCTGCCTGCAATGCCTGGCCGATGTCCATGGTGCCAAGGCCAAGTGGTAAATCCACCGTCACCGCCGCGTCGAGTTGACGAGGTGTGTTCAGCCAATGATCAAGATAGAGCCAGGCACCGATCCCAGAGACACAGAAGAGGAACGCCAGCACCATAATGATGCGCAACGTACCTCTCAAAAGCCGGCTGGCTAGCATGGGTGATTCGTCTGTGAGACCTACTGATCGTCGGGAGCGGTCAAGATCAAGGTTGCGTTCGTACCGCCAAAACCAAATGAGTTGGAGAGGGCCGCACGAACTGGACGACGACGCGCCTCCAGCGGCACGAGATCGATACCCTGACAACTATCCTCGATATTCTCGAGATTTAGCGTCGGCGGCACGATTTGATGCTTGATCGCGAGAATGGAGAAGATCGCCTCGACGCCGCCGGCCGCACCCAGCAGATGGCCGATGGCTGACTTGGTCGACGACATCGACAATTTATCACCGCTGTCGCCGAACAGGCGTTTGATCGCCCCGAACTCGATCTCATCGCCCAGCGGCGTCGAGGTTCCGTGGGCGTTGATATAGTCGATATCCGACGGTTGCAGACCTGCACTCTTGAGCGCGGATATCATCGAACGATAGCCGCCGTCGCCATCCGGAAGTGGCGCGGTCACATGATAGGCATCGCCTGACATGCCATATCCCTGGACGATCGCATAGATCTCCGCGCCGCGCGCCTTGGCCCGTTCGTACTCCTCGAGCACAACGACACCGGCACCCTCGGCGATAACGAAGCCATCACGCGCTTTATCCCATGGGCGCGACGCACGCCAGGGTTCATCGTTGAAGTGCGTCGAGAGGGCCTTCGCGGCGGCGAAGCCAGCGATACCCAACCGACCCACTGCGGACTCAGTCCCGCCGGCCACCATGACGTCTGCGTCGCCGCGGGCGATCAGACGGGCAGCATCGCCGATCGCATGCGCGCCGGTTGAGCAGGCCGTGACGACCGCATGGTTCGGGCCTTGGAGGCCGAACTTGATCGATACCTGCCCGCTTGCAAGATTGATCAACGCGGATGGGATGAAGAACGGGCTGACACGCCGAGGGCCCTCCTTCTCCAGAATGACGGCTGTCTTGGCGATGCTGTTGAGCCCGCCAATCCCCGAGCCGATCATCACACCGGCCCGCTGACGCAATTCCGGCGTATCGAGGGGAACCTTGGCATCGGCAATGGCCTCTGAGGCCGCTGCGACAGCATAGATGATGAAATCGTCGTTGCGCCGGAGTTCCTTCGCCTCGACGAATTCGAGCGGCTGAAAGTCTCCGGGACCATCACCTAGCGGCACCTGACCCGCCACCTTCGAGGGCAGATCTGAAACCTCGAAGCTCTCGATGCGGCGGATGCCGGACTGGCCGGCGATCAACCGCTCCCACACCGTCGTTACACCACAGCCAAGTGGTGTAACGAGGCCCAATCCGGTAACTGCTACGCGTCGCACGTCAGCGACCTCCGTGCGTCTTTGAGGCGGCAGCGCGGCGCGCGGCGCCGCAGCTCAAGCGTGCTCTTTAATGTAGTTGATCGCATCCTGCACGGTGATGATTTTCTCGGCAGCGTCGTCGGGGATTTCGACACCGAATTCCTCTTCGAACGCCATAACGAGTTCGACCGTATCGAGGCTGTCGGCTCCCAGGTCGTCGACGAAGCTAGCCGTCTCCGTGACCTTCGACTCATCGACACCCAAATGTTCGATGACGATCTTCTTAACCCGTTCGGCGATATCGCTCATTCATCTTCTCCGGTTGCGCAAAGAGGCACAAGCGTCCCCGCTGGGCTCGCAGTGCCGCGCTGTTTACACGATGACCAAGGGCGTTACCAGCCGCTCGCCCCTCTAAAACTGGATCAAAAAGTAATAGGATCGCGGCTGATCCGTCGAGATGAGAGTCCCGATCGGCGCGATACCTGGTCAAACACGTTCAGACCATGGCCATCCCGCCATTCACGTGGATGGTCTGCCCGGTGACATAAGCTCCACCTGGCCCCGCCAAGTAGCAGACGGCGGCGGCCACGTCCCCCCCCGTGCCGAGTCGGCCGGCCGGGACCCGCGCCAGGATCGCAGCCTTCTGCTGATCGCTAAGAGCATCCGTCATGGGCGTGGCGATGAAGCCTGGCGCCACGACGTTGACCGTGACGCCACGTCCCGCCACCTCAGCGGCCAGCGCTTTCGACATCCCAATCAGGCCAGCCTTGGCGGCCGCATAGTTCGCCTGGCCGGGATTGCCGGTCGTCCCCACGATGGAACCAATATTGATGATGCGTCCCTGACGACGTTTGACCATCAATTTCAGTGCGGCGCGGGAGAGCTGGAAGCAGGCCCTTAGATTGGTATCGAGGACGGCATCCCAATCCTCGTCCTTCATCCTGAGGGCTAGCGTATCCCGGGTGATGCCCGCATTGTTAACAAGGATATCCAGGCCACCGGCCGCGGCGGCCGCGCCAATCAGAGCGTCCGCCGCGCCGGCGCCGACGACATCACCCTCGACGATCGAGCAGCCTCCCCCCAACTCGGCCGCCAAGCTCTGCAGCGCATCGCGACGGCGTCCGCCGAGAACTACATGTGCGCCTTGCGCATGCAAGGATCGGGCGATTGCGGCCCCGATCCCCCCGGAAGCGCCTGTGACCAGGGCGAACTGGCCTGTAAGATCAAATATTGCCGTCATCGTCTCTTTCGTTTCGTCAGGCTGCCAACTGGGCCAGCGCCTCGGCCGCGACGGCAACGTCGTCTGGCGTCTGTACCGAGAGAATCCTCGCATCCGGCAGCGCGCGCTTGGCCATGCCACCCAGCACCTTTCCCGCGCCGAACTCGATCAGGAGAGACACTTGTTCCTCCCGCATGCGCACCATGCTCTCTCGCCACCTGACCCGGCCGGTAACCTGGCGAACGAGAAGGTCGGGCAGGACGGCCGGATCGCGCGCCGGGGCCGCCGTGACGTTGGCGATGAGTGGTACGGCTGGCGTCGAAAATTGCGCCGCTCTTAAAGCTGGCGCCAATTCATCCGCTGCTCCGGCCATCAAGCTGCAATGGAATGGAGCGCTTACATCGAGAAGGACCGCGCGGCGGGCACCTTTGCTTTTTGCCAGGTCGACCGCGTATTCGACGGCGGCCCGATCGCCGCTCAGAACCGCCTGCCCGTCACTATTATCGTTCGCAAGCTCGCAGACGCCTCGCGCGGCGGCCGATCGTGCCAAAGCCTCAACCTCGTCCGTCGGCAGGCCTAGGACAGCGGCCATCGCGCCCTGGCCGGCAGGCACGGCACGCTGCATGGCCTGGCCGCGCAATCTCAGGAGCCGCGCCGCAGCCCCCAGATCGAGAGCGCCCGCCGCCACGAGCGCCGAGTACTCACCAAGCGAATGGCCGGCGACGAAGTCGATCCGTGTGCCGAGTGGCGCTCCCAGAATCTGTTCGAGTGCTCGAAAGGCGGCAAGCGAGGTAGCCATCAATGCGGGCTGTGCATTCTCGGTAAGAGTCAGAGTGTCAGCCGGCCCGTCGAAGGCAATTTTCGATAGAGAAAAGCCCAGCGCATCGTCGACGGCCTGGAAAACCTCACGCGCCACCGGCAGGGCCTCGTAGAGCGCGCGCCCCATGCCGACGGTCTGGGCCCCCTGACCGGGGAATACGGCAATCGTCGTCATGGCGGAGTCAACTATTGGTAATCGTTCAACTGAAAGACCATCTATATTAAGCTGATGGTCAGGCACCGTGCCGTAGGATTAACGACAGTTGGCGAACTCAGGACCGCTCGTCTGGACGTTTCCCCAGAGCCTGTCAAGCACTCTTGCGGATCGGCATCGATCCTGTATAAGGGCCGTCCGGTTCACGCACCTGCCGCAGCAGACCGATTCGAATTGAGATCGGCGATGGCGGCTGATGTGGCACTACCGCGGACATAAGGGGCGAGCGGCAACCTTGGGCAAGGCTCCGGGGTGGCTGGGCGCACCTGTTTTCGTGCTTTCACGATAGACGGGCCTCGAGGCGCTGTCGTGAGACTTTTGTCGTTAAGGCAACGCGCCCGGTTCGGGGCGCGCTATTGGAGATGACGGACGCGATGCCATTTTACGAGCATACGCTGATCGCCCGCCCCGATCTTTCGGGCCAGCAGGCACAGACGCTCGCTGAGACCTTCGGGCAGCTTATCGCCGAGCAGGGCGGTTCGGTGACCAAGACCGAGTATTGGGGTCTCCGCAATCTAACCTACCGGGTAAGAAAGAACCGCAAGGGTCATTACCTGCATTTGAACATCGAGGCGCCTGCTGCCGCGGTCACCGAGCTTGAGCGTAATGAGCGCATCCATGAGGACGTGATTCGTTACCTCACCGTCAAGGTCGACGAGTTGGAAGAAGGCCCGTCCGTCGTCATGCAGGCGAAGGCCAGCCGGGATGATCGTGGCCCCCGTCGCGATGACGATCGCGGGCCCCGCCGTGACGACGATCGCGGGCCCCGCCGCGAGCGAAGTGACCGCAATGACCGTTTCCGCGAGGACGACCGATGAGCGAGCAGGGCAATTATGACGGGCGCGGTCCGAATCGTGACCGTGGGGATCGGGGCGACCGCGGCGACCGCCATGGTGGTGGCGACGCGCCGAACATCACCATTCGACGCCCTTTTTTCCGGCGTCGCAAGTCGAGCCCCTTCGCCCATGCCGATGCGCCGAAGATCGACTATAAAGACATCAAACTTCTTCAGCGTTTCATCTCCGAGCGTGGCAAGGTCGTCCCTCGACGGATCACCGCAGTGACCGCCAAGGAGCAGCGGGCACTGGCCCAGGCCATCAAGCGCGCACGCGAGTTGGCCCTTTTGCCTTACGTCGCCCACTAATAGCACGCGCCTTTGCGATTGAGTGGGAGGCGCCTAGCGAAAAGGGCGATCCCACGCTGCTGGATATCAACAAGGATCTTCCACGTGCCATGCGATCGCGCAGGCGCGTTGAAGTGAGCCAAGAGGCTGAAAATGCAAGTTATTCTACTCGAGCGCGTAGCCAAGCTCGGCCAGATGGGCGAGATCGTGAATGTTCGCGACGGCTACGCCCGTAACTTCCTCATTCCCAAGGGCAAGGCGCTGCGTGCTACTGAGCGCACCAAGGCGAGCTTCGAGGAACGACGTCAGCAGCTTGAGGCTCGCAATATCGAGGCCAGGAATGAAGCGACGAAACTAGCCGGCTCCGTTGAAGGCCGCAGTGTCGTCATCCTGCGTCAAGCTTCGGAGAGCGCGCAGCTTTACGGTTCGGTCAGCAGCCGCGACATCGCGGAAGCATTCACGGAGACCGGCATCGCCCTGGATCGCGCTCAGATCCGGCTCGAGCATCCGATCAAGAATCTCGGCCTTCACGACGTGATCGTGGCACTCCATCCCGAGGTCGAGGTCAAGGTTATCGTCAACGTCGCCCGCAGCGCCGAGGAGGCCGACATCCAGGCCGGCAAGGCCGCACCGCGTACCGATGAGGACGAGCAAGACGACGAAGATGAGATAAGTCGCGCCATAGTGGATGCCGTGGAGCAGGCAGACGCCTAGACAAGGCGACCAACGCGCCTCTGGTCGGCACCGCTCGACGCTTGTATTGTCTTAACCTCAACGTCGTCCATGTTTCGCGTCAAGTCGGCATGGCCAGTCGGTAAAGGAATCAGGATGAGCAGCGTCAAGGGTGGGCCGACCAACAGGTCCCAGGACGAAGAGAAGGCGGCCGGCTCGGAGAAAGTTGCCGTTGTCAAGAAGTACGCCAACCGGCGACTCTACAACACGGCAAGCAGCAGCTACGTTACGCTCGACGAGTTGGCATCCATGGTCCGCAATGGCGACGAATTCGTTGTCTACGACGCGAAATCCAACGACGACATCACCCGGTCAGTCCTTACGCAGATCATCCTCGAAGAGGACAGCAAGGGGCGCAATTTGCTCCCCATCAAGTTTCTCCGTCAACTGATAGGCTTCTACGACGACAGCCTACATGCGTTCTTGCCGCGCTATCTAGAAATGTCGATGGAGAATTTCGCCCGGCATCAGACACAGATGCGGGGTTATATGCAAGATACCTTCGGTCGTTTCTTTCCCCTCGCCCAGTTCGAGGAGATGACACGCCAGAACCTAGCGCTTTTCCGCCAGGCGACGAGCATGTTTCAGCCCATGGCGCCCGGCTCCCCGTCAGACGAGCAAGCGCGGCCTGCCTCTAAAACCGACGGGACCAGGGCTAGCGAGGGTGAGATGAACGATCTGAGGGCAAAGCTCGAATTGCTGCAACGACAGCTCGAGGAGCTCAACGCCATGCCAACTTCTAAGAAAAACTAGCTGTCTTTCTTAGCCGAGGCACAATTCACGCAGGCAAGTCAGGGCGTATAGCTGACCAAATTGCTCCAGTAGCGCTCAAGTCCTTGCAGGACTTTGTTGACGCTTTCTAGGTTCTCGGCCGAGAATCGCCCCTCCAACTCCTGCGCATTACGCGCATACAGTTGATCGATGCGCAAAGTCAGATCGAGACCTTTTTGCGCGAGCTTGACGCGGGTCATGCGCCGATCATGCGAGGACCGCTCCTGGAGGAGATAGCCATTCTCCACGAGCTTCTTGACGTTATACGACACGTTCGAGCCGAGATAATAACCGCGCGCCGTCAGTTCGCCGACCGTTAATTGATCCTCATTGATATTGAACAGGATCAAGGTCTGAACATTGTTGATGTCCTCCACTCCGAGTCGATCGAGCTCGGTCTTGATGACATCGAGAAAGCGACGATGAAGTCGTTCGATCAATCGGGTAGTCTGAAGGTACTTTTCTTTCACTTCTTCCTCGAAACGGCCAGCCACGCCCACCATGCAGTCGCCAACACCATATCAACCTTAAGAGCAGAAAGTTAAGAGGCCGCAAGCGTTAACTTCTTCGGCGGGCCAGAAAATTTCACGTTTATATTGCGCATGTGGCACGGCGCACCCTCGACGGGACAACAAGTCCATCGTCTAAGAAATCATATCCAGCCGTGAGAAGGCTCATGCATGGGGGATGCAATCTGCTTATTCTTGTCAAAGCTACATCAAAACCAATTCGTCCTCTGTGTTCTTGAACGGCTGAAAGAACGCCTCGACTTCGGCATCATTCACCCGCTCTATCGACGGGTGCTGCCAGTGAGGTTGTTTATCCTTATCGATCAGCAGCGCTCGCACGCCCTCCGCAAAATCGCCTACCTCAAGGCTGCGGCAGGCCATACGGTATTCGAGACAAAGATCGCTCTCGAGATCAAGCTCGGCCCCCCGCTGCAGCAGCGACCAGGCTAGACGGCAGGAAAGCGGAGATCGCTCGCGAATTAAAGCTAGAGCTTCTGCCAACCACGGTACTTCCCCGGCTCGTTCCAGCTTATCGAGCAGATTTTGCAAGGAGGGCTGCCCGAATAGGTCAGCGATTGTCGAGGCGCGTTCGCCAAGTGAATTTTCAGACGATGAGCAGGGCCGCACGCGCGAACCGATGAGGTCGCGAAGTCTGATTTTCAGGCGTTGACCTTCGGCGGGCAAGTCGGCGATGGCTGTCTCGAGCTCGAGAAGTGAAGCCGCCGCCAGTCGATGTGTCGCAAGGCCCGCAAAGACGGCCTCCTCGGCATTCAACCGTGCGCCTGTAAGGGCCATGTAGGCGCCCACACCCGGAGGAGAGCGGGAGAGGAAATAGCCCGCCCCGACATCGGGGAAAAAGCCGATCATCGCTTCCGGCATGGCCAACACCGTGTTCTCGGTAGCGATTCTATAGCTCCCATGCACTGCAAGACCACAGCCGCCGCCCATGGTGATGCCGTCCATGAAGGAAACCACCGGCTTGGGAAAACGAGCGATCTGCGCATTCAGTCGGTACTCGTCGTGGAAGAAGGACGCAGCTGCGGCCGGTCCCTGGGCATTGCACTTCATGATGACGGCCCGAACATCGCCGCCCGCGCAAAAGGCACGGCCGGGCGTGCCTTTAAGGATGATGCAGGCGACCAGGGGGTCGTCCCGCCACCCCTCCAACTGATCCGAGATGGCCCGTACCATTTCGTGATCCAGAGCATTTAGCGCGCTAGGCCGATCCAGTTGGATGATGCCCGCAGAGCCGTTTCGTTTGACACGCACATAGTCGCTCATGGGTTCTCCCTGGCCCCAATGCGGCCGAAGCGGGCTTCGACGAATGCGAGACCCTGCCCTTCAAGGTTAGACGATTGTCGCTCTAACCTGGAAGGTATAGGTCAACGCGATCGTCTCCTCAGCAACCGGGGCAACAGTCCTTATGACGATCCCGAGCTTTCTCGCCACCCAGCCGCCTTTTCCTCATACGCGCCTCCGTCGCCTTCGCCAGCATCGCTGGTCGCGCGACATGGTGCGCGAGACGAGCCTTGTGCCATCCGATCTCATCCAGGGCATGTTCGTCACCGACGGCGAGAACAGGCGAGAGCCGATTCCCTCCCTCCCCGGTATGGCACGGCTTTCGGTCGACCTTCTCGTCGAGGAGTGCAAGCGCATCCGGGAACTCGGCATTCCAGCCATAGCGCTCTTCCCCATGACTCCTCAGGAGCGCAAGACGCCCGATGGCAGCGAAGCCTGGAACCAGGACAACCTCGTCTGCCGGGCCTGTCGCGCACTCAAGCGTACTGTCCCGGATCTGGGTATCGTTGGCGACGTCGCGCTGGACCCCTACACAAGTCATGGCCAGGACGGCGTTCTGATCGATGGTCAGATCGTCAACGATTTGACGCTCGAATCGCTCAAGTTACAGGCCGTGGCACAGGCCGCAGCTGGCTGTGATGTCATCGCACCTTCCGACATGATGGACGGGCGGATTGGCATCATTCGCGCCGCATTGGACGCGGAAGGTCTCAGCCAGACAATGATCCTTTCCTATGCAGCCAAGTACGCCTCGGGCTTCTATGGGCCGTTTAGGGACGCCATCGGCTCCAGCAGCGCACTCGGCAAGGCCGACAAGAAAACCTATCAGATGGACCCCGCCAATATCGTCGAAGCCTTGCGCGAGACGGCGCTCGACATTGCCGAAGGGGCGGACATGGTCATGGTCAAACCAGCCCTTCCCTATCTCGACATCATTCAGACAGTCAAAACCAGCTTCGGCTTGCCGACGATTGCCTATCACGTGAGTGGCGAGTACGCGATGGTCAAGGCAGCGGCCGAGCGCGGCTGGATAGACGGCGATGCCGCCATGCTCGAGAGCATAACCGCCATTAAACGCGCCGGCGCCGATGCCATCATTACTTATGCCGCTTCGGACATTGCTCGATGGCTGCGCGGCTAGCCATTGTCGGTGTCAGCAAAGATTGACGCTTTCGAAGGTTTCGAGCTGCGGATGGCCAAGATAGAGTGGCTTGCGGTCACCGGCACTTCGGTGGGCCATCCGAAAAGCTTCCGATTTTGTCCAATCTTCGAAAGCTTGGCGCGATGCCCATACCGAGTGCGAAGCATAGAGCGTGTATTCATCTGTCTTCGCGCCCCGAAGCAGATGAAAGGTCTTAAAGCCCGGCACCGATTCAAGGTGCGATTCACGGGTGCGCCAGACCTCCTCGAACGCCCCTTCCTCGCCGGGCATGATCTTGAAACGGTTCATTGCGATGAACATGGGTTACGAGCCTCTCTCTAAGTATTAATGCTGCTTAAACGCTCGTGCCAAGTGGCGACCTGATCGGGGTGCATGAGGGCTGGTGAATGACAGCCATCACTGAATGCTGCTCCGTCGGTCAAAGGGTCTTTCTGGCAAGTGGCGAAAGTGCCAGGGAGCAACAAGGTCCTTTTAAGCGCCGCGAAGCAGAAAGCGAGGCAACTTAGGTCCCGCCAGAGCGATCAAAGGTCGATAACCCCTTCGATCGACTTGAACTCTTGCCCGATCGCCGGATCATCGTACAGCCGGAGCTGTGCGTTCTGGTCGTGACGAATGCTATGACGTGCCAGATGTTGCCATTTCCATTCACTGAGCGCACCGAAGCCCACATAGACCCGACAGAGGTGAGTTTCGACGGCGCGAACATCGGTAAAGACCGGATCCTCGCCGACAAAGGGCAATCTGTGTAAGAGGCGCCGCCAGAAGAATAAACCGATATCGTTGAGGACCGGCGAACGGACAGCTTCAGGCCGGACTACGGCCAATGCCATCCCCATCAGCCTGCCCATCGACGTGCCGATCCAACCGATGCGCTGACGGCCCGGTAACGCCAGGCATCCCTGAACGTTGATCAGAAAAGTCTCGATCGCATACTCGTGCGGGGAGCTATGCCAACCGCTGCGACCTCGGCCGGCCATGCCCTGCACAAAGACTGTTCCGCCGCGACCGGCCAATACTGTAGCGAGACTATCGAAATCTCGGCTGTTGCGAGTCAGGCCGTGGACACAGACGATGGGACAGGCGTCGTCATACTTACCCTAGCGTGCAAAGGCTTGCAAAAACTCCGCTGGCGGGCAGCTCTAGCTGCTCTAGAAGCGGCTACGCCCCGGTCAATCGATGGTTCAGATCGCAAAATCGGGCGCCGCTTCTCGCTGAAATCGCACGCCCTTGTCAGCGGCGGTACGGCATAGCTCTTCCACAGTCGTATCATCCAAGCGCCGAACGAAGTCTTCTTCCAGCTGCATCCAAAACGGAGCCATGACGCGACTGCCTAGCTCGCTCTCCGAGCCGAGCGAAGTCTCTTCCTCGATCTCGTTTTTCCGGATCACGCGAAAGACGTCACCTATCGATATACGCCGTTGTTCCCTCGCAAGGCGATACCCGCCTCTAGGCCCGCGCACGCCTTTAAGGATTCCCGCGCGGACCAATTGCTGCATCACCTGTTCCAGATAGCGTTTGGGCAACCCCAGACGCATCGCGATGTCCTGACTTTGCACAGGCTCATTGCCACCATGACAACCGATATCAACCACGGCCTCGACGGCCAGCGCCAATTTCTTGGTGAGCCGCAACATCCCCTACCCTTTCGTTGCGCCAGCAGTTCACCCCTGACGTCCCGTCGAGCCAAAACCGCCGACGCCGCGCGCGGTGCCCTGCACATCGATTTGTTCTTCGCTCCACGCCAATCGTGCCACCGGTGCGACGACCATTTGCGCTATCCGCTCGCCGCGTACGAGAGAGACGGGCTCCTCACCCAAATTGATCAACAACACCTTGATCTCGCCACGATAATCAGCATCGATAGTGCCGGGCGCATTCAAAACGGTGATGCCATGGCGCATCGCCAGCCCCGAGCGTGGACGGACCTGCGCCTCATAACCGGAGGGAAGCGCTATACGCAGCCCGGTCGGCACCGCCTGCCATTGACGCGGCGCCAGGTGCAAAGGCTCGTCTTCCGGAATAGCCGCCATGAGATCGAGGCCAGCGGCATCCATGGTAGCATAGGCCGGCAAGGGCAAATCCGACGCATGCGGCAGCCGCTCGACGGTAACGCGAAGCAAGGACGCTGGCTCGACCATCAGAAATCCTCCCCGACAAGGTCGAGCGCGATCTCGGCCACCAGCCGCTTTGCCACACTCGTCTTCTCGGCGGTAGGCCAAGCCTCAGGCGGTCGATCACGGCGCAACAGGGTAACGGTGTTATTCAAGCCGCCGAACACGCCTTGGTTCGGCGACACATCGTTGGCCACGATCCAATCGCATCCCTTGCGCTCGAGCTTCGCCATAGCTTCACGCAGCGGATCACCGGTTTCGGCGGCGAACCCGACCACCAGACGCGGCCTGGACTGCGGGTGCCGGCTCAGCGACGCCAATATGTCGGGATTTTCCGCAAGCTCGATCGACATCGTTTTGCCTGCCACCTTTTTGATCTTCATCGCGTCCACATGCAGCGGCCGCCAATCGCCCACAGCAGCAGCGCAGATGGCAATGTCGACCGGCAACGCGGCCTCGCAGGCTGCCAGCATTTCGACAGCCGTCGTGACACCGATGCGCTCAACGCCAGCGGGCGGCGAGAGCGCAACCGGACCACTGACCAGCGTCACCGCTGCGCCGGCCTCGGCCAGCGCAGCGGCGATTGCATAACTCTGCCGTCCTGAGGAACGATTGGCTAAAAAGCGAACCGGATCGATCGGCTCGTGGGTCGGCCCACCGGTGACGAGCGCGCGCATGCCGACTAAAGGCTGCGATCGATTTGCTCCGTCTAGAATCTTCTCTATGGCATCTAAAATGGTCGCAGCCTCTGCCATACGACCCGAGCCGACCTCACCACATGCCATATCCCCGCTATCGGGTCCGACGAACTGGCATCCATCTTGCGCCAGTTGCGAGGCATTCCTGCGCGTCGCGGCCTTTGCCCACATCTGGGGATTCATCGCCGGTGCAAGCAGCACCGGCTTGTCAGCTGCCAGAAGGAGGGTCGATGCCAGATCGTCGCCATGACCGCCGGCGAGCTTGGCCATTAAATCGGCCGTCGCCGGAGCGACGACAACGAGGTCGGCTTCCCGCGATAATCGAATATGCCCCATTTCCGCTTCGTCTGTCAGCGAGAAAAGGTCATCATAGATCCGATCGCCGGCCAGCGCGGCCACACTGAGCGGAGTAACGAAATGCTTTGCAGCGGCCGTCATGACGCAATGGAACGCCAGCCCGCGCTCCCGACCACGCCGGATCAGCTCCAGGCATTTATAAGCAGCAATACCGCCGCCGATGACAAGAAGGATGCGTCGCCCCTGCATGGCCAGCCAACCTCGAAGCTCGCTCCGCGATTTACGGAGCCTTTATTGTCGTTCAACGCCAACCGATGGCAAGACCGATCGTGAACGCGACGAGCACGATCACGAACCAATAGAAATGGTGTCGCGGATTCAGATCGCGAACGAGCACGCGAGTCTGCTGCACGTCCGCCTCAAGCCGGGCCACAAGGCGAGGGATGCGCTCAAAGAGTGTCGCCCATTCAGCGACGTTGCGCTTGACCGTCGCCGCAGGACCAAGATGGCGCCGCATCCATTCCTCGACCAGAGGCTGGGCCACTTGCCACATATTGATCCGGGGATTGAGAGCACGGCCGACGCCCTCGGCGACCACCATCGTCTTCTGCAGTAGAAGCAGCTGGGGTTCGGTCGTCATCTCGAAAGTTGCTGCGGTCGCAAGCAGCTGTCCCAGGAGCCGGGCAAAGGAGATCTTCTCGAGCGGGAGGCCCAAAATGGGCTCGCCGACCGCACGTAGTGCTTGAGTAAAGGCCGATTTGTCCTGATCCACAGGCACATAGCCCGCGCGAAAGAAAACATCGGCGACCTTGGCATAGTCCCGCGTGAGGAAACCGAGCAGAACGAGGGCCAGATCGCGCCGCATCTCCATATCGATCCTGCCCATGATGCCGAAATCGAGGGCGATGATTCGACCCGTCGAGGGGTCGATTCGCATGTTTCCAGGATGCATATCGGCATGGAAGAAACCGTCGCGAAATACCTGGTTGAAGAAAACCCGGCTGGCGTTCTCAAGAATGGCGGTACGATCGAGACCGGCGGCGTCTAGAGCCATCGTCTCGTCAGGCCGCACGCCATCGACCCATTCAAAGGTGACAACGCGCTTAGCCGTTCGCTCCCAGTCGACCGCAGGCACACCGAAGGCCTCGTCATCGGCATTGTTCAGCGCAAATTCCGAAGCGGCAGACGCTTCCAACCGGAGATCCATCTCGGCACGTGTCGCCCGTGCAAAAAGTCCGACTGTCTCGATCAGGCGAAGACGGCGCAAGGGCGCATGCAGACGCTCGGCCCAGTTAGCCAGCCAGACAAAGAAATCGAGATCGTGCTCGATCCGACGCTCTATGCCGGGTCGAAGGATCTTTACGGCGACCAGGTCACCCTCCATCGTGACCGCTCGATGCACCTGTGCAATCGAGGCGGCCGCGACAGGCTCATCCTCGAAGACCGCAAACAGCGCCTCGATCGGCTTGCCCAGTTGTCGCTCGACCGTGGCTCTGGCCTCGGCGGCAGGAAAGGACGGGAGCCGGTCCTGCAAGAGGGCCAAATCCCGGGCCATCGTCTCACCGACAAGATCGGCACGCGTTGCCAGGCTTTGGCCGAGCTTGATAAAGGCGGGGCCCAGTTCCTGGAGCGCCTTGGCAAGCCGCTCGCCCGGCCGCCCCGCGGCGGCCTTGTTGGTGATTGGTCGGGCTAATCGCACGAATGGTTCGAGTTGCGGAACCAATTCGAACACGAAAAGCGCATCGTAGCGGGCCAAAATGAAACCGATTTTCAAAAACCGGCTGACATGACGCAAGGGATGCTTCATGCGGCGGACTTGCGCCACGAGATCACGCGCCGCCTGATCGCCATGATCTAGATCTTCCAGCCCGAATGAATTGCCGCGATCCCACCCGAGACGTTTCGATAGGTCACGTTGCGAAACCCTGCGGCGCGAACCAACCCCAGATAAGTGGCCTGATCGGGAAATCTGCGAATGCTTTCCGCGAGGTAGCGGTAACTCTCGGCATCCTGCGCGACGATTCGACCAAGGAGCGGCAGCACGTTGAATGAATAACGGTCATAAAGCTTGTCGAGTACCGGCAGGAAGACCCGGCTGAACTCCAGACAGAGAAACCTGCCGCCGGGGCGAAGGACACGATGTGCTTCAGCCAATGCCCGCTCGATGTGGGTTACGTTGCGCATACCGAAAGCGATCGTGTAGGCGTCGACGGCGTTGCCTGGGAGCGGCAGGGCCATCGCGTCCCCGGTCACCCAGTCAAGATTGGCAAGCCTGCCTTTATTGATGGCCTTCCCACGACCTACCCGCAGCATCTGATAGTTGATGTCGATCAGCGTGACCCGACCAACGAGCGGCTGCCGATCCAAAATGCGCATGGCGATGTCGCCGGTCCCCCCCGCCACATCGAGATAGTGGCGGCCGGGCCGCGGCGCCAACCAGTCGATGAGCGCTGCCTTCCAAAGGCGGTGAATGCCACCGCTCATCAGATCGTTCATGAGATCATAGCGCTCGGCGACACTGTCGAAAACAGCGCGCACCATGGTCGCTTTGGCCTGAGGATCGACTTTGCGGTAACCGAACGAAGCGGCTAAATCCTCCGCTGCAGACGCTGGCGCGCCGCTGCCCGCCGCAGGTTGCCGCCCCTCACCTCGCTCCTGTCCTGGCTCACTCAAGATCGCCCCTTTCCTCTTGCCCGGCCTGCCCGGCTCATGCAGATAGCCCGGCAGCGCGGATCTTCGAGCGTCCGGCATGGCGCGGACGGCATCCACCTGTGTGCTCGATAACGGTGGTGGCCGAGGGGTGGCAAGCCTTGGCCCTCCCCGATATCGACTTGCCCGCGACGTGAACCAGGATTCTCTAACCGCAGGGGAAAAAGTGCCCGAACTTCCCGAGGTTGAAACGGTCATGCGGGCGATGCGACTGCGTCTCATCGGCCGCCGGCTCTTGCGCCTGCGGTTGCACAGGCCGGACCTCCGCTTTCCCATTCCCCCAGGCCTAGCCGATCAAGTCGCGGGGCTGACCGTCACTTCCCTCGACCGACGCGCCAAATACATTCTCGTTCACATGGGCGAGGAGCACGTCCTTCTGCTTCATCTGGGCATGTCCGGTCGCCTGGTCTTCGATGGACCGGCCGGCGCCTTGCACGAGCATGTGACATTCGAGTTCGACGACGACACCATGCTTCGCTTTATTGACCCACGGCGATTTGGCATGCTTGACATCAGCCGGCCCTCCGAACTGTCTGAACATCGGTGGCTCCGGCATCTCGGAGAAGAGCCCTTGGGCGCTCATTTCACGGGGCGGTGTCTCAAAGGCCTGCTGGGCCGATCGCGCAGCGCGATCAAGACGGCCATCATGGACCAGAGAAGGGTGGTTGGCGTGGGCAACATCTATGCTAGCGAGGCCCTCTTCGAGGCCAGGATAGCTCCCACTCGCCCGGCTGGTGAACTTTCCATGCGCCACGCCACACGTCTGGCCGAAGCCATCCAGTCAGTGCTGAGGCGTGCCATCGACGCCGGCGGCTCATCGCTGCGTGATTATGTCCAGGCCAATGGCGAGCTCGGCAACTTTCAGCGCTTCTTTCAAGTATATGATCGTGAAGGCAATCCCTGCGTCGTGTGCGGCGATCCGATCTCCCGCACCGTCCAGGGTGGCCGCGCCACCTATTTCTGCGCTGCCTGCCAGCGTTGACAGAAAATCGGGCAGCTCTTCTAAATTGCGGCCCAACGAGGGGATTGGCCGATGACCTACGAGACGATCCTGGTCGAGACAACCCACGAGGTGGGGCTGGTCACGCTCAATCGGCCAGCAACGTTGAATGCCCTCAATGCGCAACTCATCAGCGAACTTGAGGACGCCCTCACCCGCTTCGATGCCGATCCCAACGTCGCGGCCACGATCATCACCGGCTCTGAGCGGGCATTCGCCGCCGGCGCTGACGTCAAAGAGATGGTCGACCATGATTTTGCCTCGGCCTATGAAAGCGATTTCATCGGTCGCTGGGCCGCAATAGCTTCGCATAGAAAACCATTGATTGCCGCCGTCGCAGGCTTTGCGCTCGGGGGCGGCTGCGAACTTGCCCTCATGTGCGACATCCTGATCGCCGCAGAGAATGCCAAATTTGGCCAGCCGGAGGTTAATCTGGGGATCCTGCCTGGAGCCGGTGGGTCGCAGCGCCTGCCACGCGCCGTCGGCAAGGCCAAGGCAATGGATATGATCCTTACCGGCCGCTTCATGGGTGCCCAGGAAGCGGAGCGATGTGGCCTCGTCGCTCGCGTCGTACCCTTTGCGGATCTCCTGGCCACGGCGATGCAGATCGGCCAGGCCATTGCGGCCAAGCCAAGAGCCGCCGTGCAGATGGCCAAGGAGGCCACGAACGTGGCTTTCGAGACGAGCTTAGCGGAAGGGCTTCGGTTCGAGCGACGCGCCTTCTACGCCACCTTTGCCAGCCCCGAACAACGTGAGGGGATGACAGCCTTTTTGGAAAAGCGTAAACCGTCCTTCAATCATGGACGATGAAGAACTTCGCGTCACCGGTTGCTCCATCAGCTAGGCGACGGCTGATTCTCGGAGGACGCGCAGTTACGGATTGACGGTCACCCGCGCAACACTTATAGGGGCGCGCTCGACCTCTGGAGAACATATTTTGGCAAACACACCTTCTGCAAGGAAGCGTGCTCGGCAGAGCGTGAAGCGCGCGGCCATCAATCGGATGCATGTCAGCCGTATCCGCTCTTCCGTCCGCAAGGTGGAGGAAGCTGTTGCCGGCGGTAATTACGACAGCGCCCGCGAGGCGTTCGCCGCAGCGGAACCTTTGCTGCGTCGGGGCGTTGGCCAAGGCGTGCTGCATCTAAATACTGTGTCACGCAAGATCTCGCGCCTGTCGCGCAGCGTGAAGGCCCTCGCCCAGCCCGCAGTCTGATTTCAGCGCCCGTCCGGTTTATCCGGATGGGTCTGTAGCATGCCGCTGCTGCGGTATTAAAAAAGTGCCTTGCGGCCTGTAAGCTGCAAGGCATTTTTATTTGTATTTGACATATTTTCAAGAATCGCGCGTTCTCCTTTCGATCCTCTTGCAAGCTCCGACCGCAGTTCGTAACATTCGACATCGTCGCATCAAGGCCCTCCGAGCCGTTTCCAGCGGTGGCGATTACTTGATGAGAATTTGTGCAAGCTGCTTCCATCCGATCGGATACTTTGCTTGCCGCTTGGCTGATGGTCATTTGCCACATGACGGGGAAGCAGAGCACGTTCCACGCTTCTTTCAATCATGAGTGCGTCAAACGCACTTTCTTATGTTGGCGTGATGGTTTTTCGATGGAAAGCCCGCGCCTCTTTATGCAAACCTTGGCCGCCTGAGGGGGACCATGGCCGGAAGGCCAAAGATCGAGATGGCTTATGCCACCGCCCGCGCCGTCGTAAGGGAGCCGATGTCCGACCGGTCCAGCGATCTTGTTGATCAGTGGCGCGACGTGCTGGCCGTCCTGCGGAGCGAATTTGGCGATGTGTCGTCGGGTATGCTGAAGCGGCTCGACGTTATCGGCCAGGAAGGCGAACGCGTTCTCGTCGGCGTTCCGACGCACTTCATACGTGATTTCGTCGGCCGTCATTACGGCGACCGCATACGCTCGGCCTGGGCCGCCATAAATCCTGCGGTGCGATCGGTAACACTCCACGTTCGCCCGGATGTCGGCGCAGCAAGAAACGAAGCTCCGTCGCCGCCGCTTGGCGAAAGAGGCGCGCGACCCTCATTAGATGAACGCCGATCTACGGCGTTTGCTGCGAGCCCTACAGAACCGCCGGTCGATGAGGACTCATTCAGTCAAGGCTATGGCGTTCGGCCCGACGCCGGAATGCGGGAAGCGCCCACGACGCAGAGCGAGGTGGCCGAACTGCCGCTGGGCGACCTTTCGGGCCGCCTCGACCCTCGTTTTACATTTGAGCGCTTCATCGTCGGCAAGCCCAATGAGTTCGCGGTCGCCGCGGCCGAACGAGTCGCTTCCTCGCCCAAGCCGTCATTCAACCCGCTTTTCCTTCATGGCGGCGTTGGCCTCGGCAAGACTCATCTCATGCATGCGATCGCCTGGCGCGTACGCCAGCGCGACCCGCAGCGTAAGATCGTCTATCTGTCGGCAGAGAAGTTTATGTATCAGTTCGTTCGCGCGCTGCGCGAGCAGAACACCATCGGCTTCAAGGAGTTGTTCCGCTCCGTCGACATGCTAATGGTCGATGATGTGCAATTCATCTCGGGCAAGGAAAGCACGCAAGAGGAATTTTTCCATACCTTCAATGCCCTCGTTGATCGCGGCAAGCAGATCGTGATTTCAGCTGATCGCAGCCCTTCCGATCTTTCGGGATTGGAAGAACGGATCCGTTCGCGGCTGTCCTGGGGCCTTGTTGCAGATATTCATCCCACCACCTACGAACTGCGCCTTGGGATCCTGCAGTCCAAGGCCGAACAGATGCGGCTCGACGTACCGCTTCGGGTTATCGAGTTCCTGGCGCACCGGATCACCTCGAACGTCCGCGAGCTCGAAGGCGCGCTCAACCGGATCGTCCATCAGGCCAGCCTGACCGAGCGCGTGGTTTCGATCGAGATGGCCTCGGAGATCCTCAAGGATGTTCTGCGCGCTGCCGACCGCCGAGTAACAATCGACGAGATACAAAAATCGGTCGTCGACCATTATGGCCTGAAGCTGACCGACATGACCTCCAGCCGGCGAAGCCGCGCTGTGGCTCGGCCGCGTCAGGTGGCGATGTATCTCTCAAAATTGTTGACCCCGAGGTCGCTGCCAGAAATCGGCAAGAGATTCGGCGGCCGGGATCATACGACGGTCATGCACGCTGTTCGCCAGATCGAACGTCTGGTCGTCGAGGACAAGGCGCTAGCCGAGGACGTGGAACTGCTCAAGCGCCGGCTTCAGGCCTGAGCTACTCGAGGCGGGCCGAGCTAAAAGGGTACGCTCAAAGGGGTGCGTCAGCACATAAAAAGCTGCTAGGATGCTGGCCCGACGGTTCTGGCCGCCGGGTCTTTTTCTGTCGCCGGAGCCTTTGACCTACGATGAAGATCACGATCGAGCGTGCGGCGCTGTTGCGGTCGCTCTCCCATATCCAGAATGTCGTTGAGCGGCGGACCACCATCCCGATCTTGAGCAATGTCAAGCTGGAGGCGCGCGACGAAAACCTGGCGCTGACGGCCACCGATCTCGATCTTACGCTGATGGCCAATGAAAAGGCGGACGTGATCGATCCTGGCGTAACAACTGTCTCGGCTCACACATTCTTCGACATCGTACGAAAATTTCCTGGCGAAGCAGCAATCACCCTGGAGCAGGCCGCGGGCAGTACGGAGATGACGGTCGAAGCCGGCCGGTCGGTGTTCCATCTTCCCTGCCTTGCCGCCGACGAGTTCCCGGCAATGTCCCTGGAAGAGCTCGACGTTCGCTTCGAGATCCTGCCCGCCGATTTGGCGCGCCTGATCGACAAGACTCGTTTCGCGATCTCGACGGAGGAGACACGCTATTACTTGAACGGCATCCATATGCATGCTGCAGGCAGCGGACCCACTGGGACGTTGCGGGGCGTGGCGACCGACGGCCATCGCCTCAGCCGAGTCGAGGTTCCGCTGCCGCCGGGCGCAGAGAACATGCCGCCCATCATCGTACCGCGAAAGACCGTGGGCGAGATTCGCAAGCTGATCGAAACTGCGGGGGATGTCCCCGTCCAGGTTGCCGTGTCAAGCGCCCGGATCCAGTTCGGCTGCGGCCCGGATATGCTCGTCTCGCGCCTCATTGATGGTACGTTCCCAGATTACGAGCGTGTCATTCCCATGAGCAATGAGCGCGTGGCCTCACTCCCAGCCAAGGTCTTCGCCGAAGCGGTGGATCGGGTTGCCACAATCTCGACCGAAAAGGCTCGGGCCGTCAAACTTGCGTTCGATACTGGCAAGATCACGATCTCGGCTGTTAGCGCCGACGCCGGTCGGGCCGTCGAAGAACTGGACGCCGAGTATCCTGACGGCGCCCTCGAGATCGGCTTTAATGCCCGCTATATTCTCGACATGATGTCGCAGATTGACGGCGGCGAGGTCCGCATCGAGATGGCTAACGCCGCCGCGCCGACGGTCGTCAGAGACCCTGCCGACAGCGGCGCGCTCTACGTTCTCATGCCCATGCGGGTTTGATGGCGACATTTGCTGTAAATAGAGCCGACTTGACCCAGCCGGGCATTCAAGCGAACCGTTCCTCGCCGATTGCCATACGGCAAATGCGGCTGCGCGACTTTCGCAACTATCGACGCCTTGATATCGAGACGGACTCTCGCCCGATCATCCTGACCGGCGACAATGGCGCGGGAAAAACGAATCTCCTGGAGGCAATTTCACTCTTAGCGCCAGGACGAGGCATTCGCCGCGCCAGCTTAAGCGAGCTCACGCGCGAGGGGGGGCACACATGGGCAGTCACTGCAACCATCGCTTCCGGCAAGGAGCTTGTTGGAGTGACCACCGGGCGACGCAGCGACAGCGAGCGGCGATTGATCGAGATCGAAGGCGTGGCTACGCGCTCGCAGAGTGAACTTGCGGCGTTCATGGGGGCAACTTGGCTAACCCCGGCCCAGGATCGCCTTTTCATGGATTCGCCCGCGGCCCGACGCCGCTTTCTCGACCGCTTGGTCCTCGCCATTGATAATGGCCACGCGCGGCGCGTCGCAAGCTATGAACGCACCTTGCGCGAGCGCGTTCTTCTTCTAAGGCAGGCGAGGCCTGATCCCCATTGGCTTCGGGCCATCGAACAGCGCTTGGCCGAAGAGGGAATTGCCATAGCGGCCGCGAGACGCGAACTCGTTCAGGCACTAGATGGCGTGCTTGCTGGCGCGCCCTCGGGCGATTCCGCCCCAATGTCACCCTTTCCGGCCGCCCATTTGGCCCTTGAAGGTGGCGTCGACGCGATGCTGGAGTCGATGCCGGCTGTCAGAGCTGAGGCGCTGCTGATAGAACAACTGGCAGACGCGCGACAGGCTGACAGCCTACAGGGCGGCACCTCGCATGGACCGCATCGCAGTGATCTTCGAGTGATCGACGCCGAAAGTGGACGTGAGGCGACCGCCTGTTCGACCGGACGGCAGAAATCATTGCTGCTCGGCATCGTGCTGGCCGAGGCCCGACTGCGTGCTGATCGCCAGGGTCAATTGCCGATCATTCTACTGGACGAAGTTGTCGCTCACCTCGATGAACGGCGGCGTATCCAGCTCTTCGATTATCTCGTGGCTCTAGGCGCCCAGACTTGGTTGACGGGTACCGACGAGCCGAACTTCGCGCCCCTTAAAGGCGCGGCCCAATTTTTCCATGTGCAAGATGCGGTACTGATACGACGATGAGCGAACAGACTGAATCCTCAAGCGACAGCTACACCGCATCCTCGATCCAGGTTCTCGAGGGACTAGAAGCCGTCCGTAAGCGTCCTGGCATGTATATCGGCGACACCGATGACGGCTCAGGCCTGCACCACATGGTCTTCGAGGTCGTCGACAACGCGATCGACGAGGCCCTGGCCGGCCACGCGACACGGGTCGAGGTAACGCTCAACCCAGACGGCTCATGCACCGTCGCGGATGACGGACGAGGTATCCCAGTCGACATTCACGAGGGCCAGGGCGTTTCAGCCGCCGAAGTCATCATGACCGTCCTCCACGCCGGCGGAAAATTCAACCAGAATTCCTACAAGGTCTCCGGTGGCCTGCATGGCGTCGGTGTCTCGGTCGTCAACGCACTGTCGGACTGGCTGACCCTAAGGGTTTGGCGCGATGGCAACCTCTACGCGATGCGCTTCAAAAACGGCGGCATCCCCGTGGCACCACTGGAGGAGGTCGGGCCCGACGCGAGCCGACGCGGCACGGAGATCACGTTCATGCCGTCGCAGGAGGTATTCGCCAAGGACGATCCTCGCAAACTCTCCTTCTCCTATGCCATTCTTGAGCATCGGCTGCGCGAATTGGCATTTCTCAATACCGGCGCGCGGGTAATCCTAAAGGATCTTCGCGGCGAAACGCCCAAGGAAGAGGTCTTCTTCTATGAAGGCGGAATTGAGGCGTTCGTGGTCTGGCTCGACAGATCGCGCACCACATTGCACGTACCCGTCGTCATCAAGTCGGAGCGCGAGGCGATCACCGTCGAGGTCGCCATGGCGTGGAACGATGGTTACCACGAGACGATGCTCTGCTTCACCAACAACATCCCTCAGCGGGACGGCGGCACGCATCTGACGGGTTTCCGTCAGGCTCTCACGCGCTCGATTAACGCCTACGCCGAGGCCTCCGGCGTGATCAAGCGTGACAAGGTCCAATTGACCGGCGACGATATGCGCGAGGGGCTGACCTGCGTTCTCTCCGTCAAGATGCCCGACCCTAAGTTCAGCTCTCAAACCAAGGACAAGCTCGTATCCTCGGAGATAACGCCCATCGTCTCCGGTGCGGTTTCCGAAGCGCTGGAGCGATGGCTGGGCGAGCACCCGGTCGAGGCAAAGGCCATCATGGGGAAGGTCGTCGAGGCCGCGACCGCACGCGAGGCGGCGAGAAAAGCTCGCGAGCTGACGCGGCGCAAAGGTGCGCTCGACATCGCCAACCTGCCGGGCAAGCTTGCGGACTGCCAGGAGCGCGATCCAGCCAAGTCAGAACTCTTCATCGTTGAGGGAGACAGTGCCGGCGGCTCCGCCAAGCAGGGCCGCGACCGTTCCTACCAGGCCATTTTGCCTTTGCGTGGCAAAATCTTGAACGTCGAACGCTCCCGCGTCGACCGTGTCCTCGGCAATCAGGAGATTGGCACGCTGATCACGGCGCTGGGCACCGGCATCCGAGACGAGTTCGACATCGGCAAGCTGCGCTATCACAGCATCGTCATCATGACGGATGCCGATGTCGACGGCTCGCATATCCGTACCCTGCTCCTGACCTTCTTTTATCGTCATCTGCCGGAGGTCATCGAGCAAGGACATCTCTTCATTGCTCAGCCGCCGCTTTATCGCGTCAAACGGGGAAGCAAGGAGCGCTATCTTAAGGACGACTCGGCACTCGAGGCCTACCTCATTGAGGACGGCCTGGACGACACGTCGTTACGTCTTGAAGATGGCAGCGAGATCAAGGGCGATGAACTTGTCGAGCTTATCACTGCAGCTCGGCAAATTCGCCACTTGCTGACGAGCTTCGCGCGAAAACTGCCGATCGAGCTGACCGAGGCCATCGCGCTGGAAAACGGGCTCAATGAACAAGCTCTCGTCGACGAAGCCGAAGCGCTTCGTCTAGCGCAACTCGTTGCCCAACGCCTCAGCCTTGCAGGCAAAGGCGGCTGGACGGCATTTCGCGACGATCAGGGCGTCCTCGTTTTCCAAAAACAGCACGGCGACCGACGGGAACGCCATCGGCTCGACGAAAGTGTCCTCAGAGCGCCCGAGGCTCGTCGCCTTGCCGATGCGACGGCCAAGGTGGCTAACGTGTTTCTCCGCCCGGGCACGCTGGTCCGGCGCGAGCAAGAGCGAGCAGTGTATGGGCCGGCGGGACTGGTCGACACGATTCTCGAACAAGGTCGGCGTGGGCTCGGGATTCAACGATACAAGGGCCTGGGCGAAATGAATCCGGAGCAGCTATGGGAGACAACGCTTGACCCCACCAAGCGCAGCCTCCTGCAGGTAAAGGTTGACCATGTGGGCGAAGCCGAATCGATCTTTACGACGTTGATGGGCGAAGTCGTCGATCCGCGCCGTGAGTTCATTCAGGAAAATGCGCTACGCGTCGTCAATCTGGATATCTGAGGCCCAGAGCGCCAAATTCACCGCGGGACGCCCAACTCGTCAAAAAGGATGGTGGCTGATGTCGTTGTCGCGGTGGATGCCATCGATCGTGGCCGTGTCGTTCCTGGCTGCATGCACGCATCCGACTCCTTATCAGGCGGCCACGCAGGGCGAGGGGTACGCCGAGCGCGAGCTTGAGACGGGACGCTACAGGATCAGCTTCGCCGGCAACGCTCAGACGCCTAAGGAACGCGTGGAGAACTATCTTCTCTATCGAGCGGCAGAATTGACGCTACAGAGCGGGAATGACTGGTTCGAGATGGGCGAACGCGAGACCACGCCCTCAACCATCTATCAGACCCTCAATGATGGTTTTCCCGGTGGCTACTATGGCGCTTATCCCTACAGAGGCCCATTCGTCGGCCCGGAGTTCACAACGTCGACAACCCGTCCAATCACGAGCTATACGGCGTATGCGACCATCCTAGTCCGCAAAGGCGCGAAACCGGCGGACGATATCAACGCCTACGACGCCCGCGACGTCGAGCGTCGACTTGGGACATCAATCATGCGCGATGGCGCTGATCAAGACCGACCACCCGCATCGTGACGAGCAGCTATCGGCCCGCTCGTCACGGACGTGATCGGAAAAAGCCGTTCTTCGCCACTAGCGCATAAACAGCGTTCGCCCTAGACGGGATTTGAACGCGACCTTCTCCACTATCTGGCCGGACGGGATGAACATGGTTGTTCAAGACGTCAACGAGGAGTTAGGCAGCAACACGCCGGCCTTCTTTATCGCCGCGACGTCGTCGTTGCAGGAACGCAGGCCTCGAACGCTGAAGCACGGTGACTGTTTCGCACTCTTCGATGCCAACGGCGACGTTTTCGCCGGCCCCACGACGCCGGAAGGCCTGTTCTTTGGCGACACTCGCCATTTGTCGCGCTGGCAGCTCACGGTCGGAGGGTTTCGCCCGCTCCTCCTGAGTTCCACAGCGCGTGACGATAACGCCTCGCTCGCGGTCGACCTCACGAGTGCCGACCTCTTCGACGGCGACGTCCTCGTCTTGCCGAAGGACACGCTGCATATCTCGCGTACTATCTTCCTATATGATGGCGCCTATCACGAGCGGTTGGCGATTCGCAATTTCGGTGATCGCGACGCGCAATTCGAGTTGTCGGTCCGTTACGGCTCGGATTTCGCCGATCTCTTCGAGATCCGTGGTGCGGTGCGACCCAGGCGCGGAGAGATCACGAGCGCCGTCGACGGCGATCGAGCCGCCCTCTTTGGCTATTTGGGCGTCGATGGCGTGAGGCGTACCACGCGCATCGAGTTCGACCAGATACCGGCCCATTTATCGGCCGATCACGCTACATTTCAGATGGCGGTGAAATCGCATGGGCAGATCAGCCTATTCACTCGCATCAAGCTTGATGGCGGTCAGCGGATAGCGCGTGAAGAAATTGCCCGGCAGACGTCTTGGAGCAATCGGACATTCTTCGACGTCATCCGCGACGCGCGCCGGGAGTTGCGTACCGCGACGGCCCGGATTGCCACAATCCGGACCTCGAACGACCTTTTCAATGAATTGCTATGTCGGTCGACGGCCGACATTTACATGCTGCTGACCCAAACGAGCGTCGGCCCTTACCCCTACGCCGGCGTTCCCTGGTTCTCGACCGTATTTGGGCGCGACGGGCTAATAGCCGCCATGGAGACGTTGAGCATCGATCCACAGATCGCCTGCGGTGTACTGCGTTTTCTCGCCCGGGAACAGGCGACCAGCTTCGATCTCGAGGCTGATGCCGAGCCAGGCAAGATCCTGCACGAGCTTCGTGATGGTGAGATGGCGCGATTAGGAGAGGTACCCTTCCGCCGCTATTATGGGTCGATCGACAGCACGCCACTCTTCGTCGTCCTCGCCGGCATGTATTACCAGCGAACGGGCGATCTCCTCACCATTCGCCAGATCTGGCCGAACATTGAGGCCGCCCTCACGTGGATGGATGAGCAGGGCGATCGGGATGGTGATGGCTTCGTCGAATACGGCCGACGCAACGACAAAGGCCTTGTCAACCAGGGGTGGAAAGATTCCTATGACTCGGTCTTTGACCGCGACGGCAACCTCGCGGAAGGGCCGATCGCGCTGATCGAGGTGCAAGCCTACGTGTTTGCTGCCAAGCATGCGGCTTCCGCCCTTGCTCAAGCACTCGGCTTCGACGCGCAGTCAGCCCGCCTCAAGCACGAAGCCAGCCATCTGGCCGAGCGAGTAAACGCGGCCTTCTGGCTTGAGGAAACAGGCTGCTATGCGATGGCCCTCGACGGCGAGAAGCGGCCACTGCCCGCTATCTCTTCCAACGCAGGGCACGCACTTTTTGCCGGACTGGCAACGCCGGAGCGGGCCCGCAGAGTGGCCGAGCGACTCCTTAGTCCGTCAATGTTCTCCGGATGGGGCGTCCGCACGATCGCGCAGGGCGAACCCCGCTTCAACCCGATGAGCTACCACAACGGCTCGATCTGGCCGCACGACAATGCGCTCATCGCCCTGGGCTTTTCTCGATATGGGCTGAGGCGCGAAGCGATGAGCGTTCTCACGGCGATCTTCGAAGCGTCTATCTACGTGGATCAACGCCGGCTGCCGGAACTGTTCTGCGGCTTCCATCGGCAGGCACGGCGCGGGCCCGTAGCCTATCCGGTTGCCTGTGCCCCGCAGGCCTGGGCTGCGGCAGCGCCCTTTGCCTTGCTCGAGGCATGTCTCGGCTTGCAATTCGATCCAGAGCGGCGTGTCATTCGCCTGATCCGCCCCCAACTCCCAAGTTTCCTGAACGAAGTTAAGATCAGCAACCTGACGCTAGGCGATGCCAGCGTCGATCTTCTGCTGCGCCGGCACGACGAGGAGGTAACCGTCTCCCTCCTCAAGCGGCAGGGCGAAATCGACGTCCGCGTAACGCTCTAGCACCGGCACCGCTCATGCGAAGGAAAAATCGAACAGGAGCTTGATGTTGATCGCGATGACGATCGCGGCCGAAGCCCAGCCCAAAGTCAACATCCACGCCGGCGCTCGAAAATTGCGCATGACGTGGCGTGAGCCGACGAAAAGGAGGAGCGGGACCACGGCAAAGGGCAATTGCAGCGACAAGACGACCTGCGAGAAAACCAGCAGGTCCGCAGTACCCCGCTCCCCCCAAAGCCACGTGACTATTACGGCCGGAACGATAGCGATCAATCTTGTCACCAAGCGTCGAAGCCACGGTGCCACCTTGAAATTCAAGAAGCCTTCCATGACGATCTGGCCTGCTAGCGTGGCCGTCACCGTCGAGCTGATGCCGGAGGCCAAAAGAGCAACTCCAAAGAGAATCGAGGCAATGCCGACGCCCAGGACGGGCGCTAGAAGCAGATAGGCGTCCTGGATCTCAGCGATGTCGGTTCGGTCAATCGCATGGAAAGCTGCGGCGGCCAGAACGAGAATGGCCGAATTGATCAACAATGCCAGGATCAACGCAGCCGTTGAATCGATCGTCGCGAAACGGATCGTCTCCCGCACAGCCGCATCCCCATCCCCTAGCCTGCGCCAGCGCACGATCGCGGCATGCAGATAGAGATTATGCGGCATTACCGTAGCACCGACGATGCCTATCGCCAGATAGAGCATTTCAGGCTGCCGCACGATTGCCGCTGTCGGGAGATAACCTGCAAGGAGGCTGCCCCAGTCCGGATCGGATAGGGCTATTTCGATCGCGAAGCAGGCGGTGATCAACGAGATGAGGGCAATGACGAAGGCTTCGAGCACTCTGACGCCTTTGTTTTGCAGCCAGAGTATCAGGAGCGCATCCAGCGCTGTGAGTAGAACGCCCATAAGCAGCGGGATTCGAAACAGCAACTGGAGTGCAACCGCCGTACCAATCAACTCGGCCAGATCCGTTGCGATGATGGCAATTTCGGCAAGCGCCCAAAGCGCCAAGTTGATCGGACGCGGGCAATGACGGCGGCAGAGCTGCGCAAGATCGGCGTCGGCAACGATGCCAAGCCTTGCGGCCAGTGCCTGTAGCAGCATGGCCATGAGGCTAGACACGAGCGCCGCAGAGAGAAGTTGATAACCAAATGCAGAGCCGCCGGCCAATGCCGTCGCCCAGTTTCCGGGATCCATATACCCTACGGCGACGAGAAAACCCGGACCGATAAAGCCCAGCAACCGATGAAAGAATGAGGCGTTCTGCCGGAGCCTGACGCTAGGCTGTGCGCCCCCTTCTCTGTTCGCCATCCGCTCCAATATGTCCATAAACGCCTCAGCAAGGTTTGCTTCGACTAACATTTAATGTTTGGGCAAATTTGTCCAGGGCGGATCTGGAAGGATTCTATTATTTGGTCCCTTTGTGCCACTCAAATCACGCAGCATAGACGATTGGTCGTCCGTTGCAGCGCGTTATTGAACATGCCGGCTACGGACAGGACTTCGCCCGTCCTCAACGAAATATCTTCGAGCGTCAGGATCGAGACGAGGACGTTTCAAACGAACATGGAAAGAGCGGCGAGAAGAGGCATATGGGATGACGATGGCAAGCGGGAAACGTTAGATGCATCCAGCCCTGGATGAGGGTCGGAGAACTGGTGACCGTAAACAACCAATAGATCTGCGGCCACTGCTGGTCCGCTAACTAACAGGTCGGCGTCGACTCAATTAACAGCCGCCGCACGTCCCTGCATCGCAAGACCCAATACGACACGAAACGGCGCCAGGAAAATGATAGCGAGAAGGAGCTTGACGGAGAGATCGCCCAAGGCAAGGGAAAGCAAGGGAATCCCCGTACCGGCGAAGGCGATGCTCCAGAAAAGAATGGTATCCATGATGGAGCCGCTGATTGAACTCATAAGCGGCGCACGCCACCATGAGCCTCTGCGCAGACGCTGAAACACGAAAATGTCGAAAAGCTGGCCTACCAAGAACGCAGTGCCGGAAGCCAGCGCTATACGGGGCGTCGCCAGCCACCACGACAATGCTACCGCCAGTGAGAAGCCCACATAGACGCAATATCTGGCACGTTCCGGCCCCAGCAAACGAGTCGTCAAATCTGTGACGAGAAAACTCACCGGATAGGTCAAAGCCCCCCACGTCAACCAGTCATTAATGGGGTGCTGGACCAACCAATTCGACGACGTGACGATGACGATCATCGCCAGGATGGCGAGAGCGAAGGCGTGTCTGTTCATCCGCCGCTGCTAGTAAGGCCTGGACATTAGGTCAACCGGAAATTCGAAGATGCCTAACTCAACCGCGCGAATGCCGGCTACTGATTAAGTGTTAGGCAGCACGATTGAGCGATTGGCGTGATTATCAGCCAATTTCCATAGCACGCCTGCGCAAATTTCTGTGGCACGCCTGTTGCTCAAGAGCCGACAGATTGTCAGTAGCGGGGAGAAGCGGGTGGCGCGCGTGGAACTTGTCGGTCTCACTAAGCGCTATGGCCAAACGACAGCTGTCGATACTGTCAGCCTCGCCATTCCGGACGGCACCTATTGCTGCCTGCTCGGTCCCTCCGGTTGCGGCAAAACTTCCACGCTTCGCATGATCGCCGGTCACGAACGCATAAGCGCCGGAGATATTTTCATCGGCGACACCGTGGTCAATGACATGACGCCCGTGCAGCGCGGGACGGCCATGATGTTCCAGTCCTATGCACTGTTTCCTCATTTGAGCGTCACCGACAACGTCGCATTCAGCCTGCACATGAAGGGTGTGGACAAGTCGACGCGCCGGCGACGCGCGGCCGAGATGCTCGAGCGCGTCCACATGGAGCGCTATGCCGAGCGGCTTCCGGGCCAACTCTCCGGTGGTCAGCAGCAGCGCGTGGCCCTGGCACGCGCCCTCATCACCAATCCGAAGGTCCTCCTCCTCGACGAGCCTCTCTCCGCGCTGGATCCCTTTCTGCGGATCAAGGTTCGCGAGGAAATGAAGCGACTGCAAATGGAGCTTGGCATCGTCTTCATCCACGTCACTCACAGCCAGGACGAGGCACTTGCGCTGGCCGATCTGGCCGTAGTCATGAACGATGGCGTGGTGGCCCAGTCAGGAAGCGTCAGGCAGATCTTCAACGAACCCACCAACGCGTTTGTTGCAAGCTTCATTGGCGGGCACAACGTCATACCTGGCGATCTCATAGGCCGAGGCCGCGTCGATGTCGCCATTCGCGCCGACCATATCGACATAGGGCAGGCCGCTCCTGGCGAGACCTCCCTGCAGGGGACGGTGCGCATGGTCGAGTACCAGGGAACGAACGTTCACCTGCGCGTTCGGGGGCCCGCTGCCACCGACATCTTGGTGATCAAGAGCGAGGATGCGTTCGACAGGGATCCGGTCAATGTGGGCCAAGCCGTAACACTTCGATGGGTGGCTACCGCCGCGCGCGAGCTCCACTGACGCCGCATTTACGCAGTCAAGCAGATCGGCGACCAAAACAGGAACATTCGACATGAGCAACAGCATCGTGCGCACCCTTGTCCGTTCGGGCGGCTTGACGCGCCGCGACCTCATGCGCGGCAGCGCGCTGGTCGGCGCCGGCATTGCGGCCAGCAACTTTCCGGCACCCGCCGTTCATGCCCAGGAAGCAATCGTGCTCCGTTATGCGGGCACGGGCGTCAACGCCTTCAAGGAAATTTCCGACCAAGTAAAAAAAGACCTTGGCTTCGACGTCCAATACACGACGCTAAGCTCGGATGATGTCGTCAAGCGCGCCGTGACCCAGGCCAGCAGTTTCGACCTGCTCGACTCCGAGTACTGGATGCTGGCCAAGATCGTCCCTTCCGGGAATCTGCTCGGCATCGACGTCAAGAAGATCAAGTACTACGACCAGATTGTTCCAATCTTCACTAAGGGCACGCTACCGGACGGCAGCAAGGTCTCCCGTGAGGGGACGGCACCGATCAAGGTCGCTTACATGACCGGCGAGAAGAGCAAAGCGTTTGCTCCTGATCCCAGTCAGTTCATGACGCTCATTCCCACGGTCTACAATGCAGACACGCTGGGAATCAGGCCGGACCTGATCAAGCATCCCGTCGACAGCTGGGCTGAACTACTCAACCCGGAATTTAAAGGACGCGCTTCCATCCTGAACATTCCCTCGATCGGCATCATGGATGCGGCCATGGCATGCGAAGCCAGGGGCTCCATCAAGTATGCCGACAAGGGCAACATGACCAAGGCGGAAATCGACCAGACGATCGCAGCTCTCATCGAGGCAAAGAAAAGCGGACAATTCCGCGCGCTATGGAAGGATTTCAACGAGTCTGTCAATCTCATGGCTTCTGGCGAGGTCGTCATCCAGTCCATGTGGTCGCCGGCCGTTACAAAGGTCCGCCAGATGGGGATCGCTTGCCGGTTCCAGCCACTTAAAGAAGGCTATCGTGCCTGGGCATCGGGCCTTGGCATTCCCAGTCATCTGACGGGTCGCAAGCTCGATGCGGCCTATGAATTCATCAACTGGTACCTGTCGGGCTGGGCCGGCGCCTTTCTCAATCGACAGGGCTATTACACGGCCGTCCTCAATACCGCCAAGACGCAGATGACACCCGATGAGTGGGGCTACTGGATGGAGGGTAAGCCCGCCACCCAGCCGATCAAGAGCCCGACAGGTGAAGTCATTGCCAACCCGGGAGAGACCCGCGATGGGGGCTCGTTCCTGGACCGAATGGGCAAGATTGCCTGCTGGAACGCCGTGATGGACGAGGATCGCTACATGGTCCGCAAATGGAACGAGTTCGTCGCCGCGTGACCGGGTTACAATACACAGGGCCCCTCAAAGGGGCCCACTTTTCCAGCTCGAGGAGGCCACGCCCGTGATCACACCTGCTAGTGCCGTGGTCTCCGCCGAACAAAAGTTGGCATCGACCAAAGAAGACGATAGCGGCCGCGACCCGAACGCGCCCAGTTGGCGGACCCTTCTTCTTGTCACGCCACTGACACTCGTCTTTCTAGCATTCTTCGTTGTTCCTATCCTGCTCGTGATCGCCGTCAGCTTTTTTAATTACGAAAGCTATCAGATCCTGATTCCGGCGTTCACGTTACAAAACTATATCGATGTATTTACCGAGTCGACCACCTGGGACACCTATCTCGCAACGTTCCAATTCTGCCTCATCGTGTGGGTGATCACTTTCGTTCTCGGCTTCGCGCTTGCCTATTTCATGGCCTTTTATATTCGGTCGGTGACGTGGCAGATGGTCATGTTCCTTATCTGCACCATCCCCTTTTGGACCTCCAACGTCATTCGTATGATCTCCTGGATCCCGCTTCTTGGCAGGAATGGGATCGTCAATTCACTGCTCTTGAATCTGGGCGTGGTGCGGCAGCCGCAAGAGTGGCTGCTCTATTCCAGCTTCTCGGTGATATTAGGCTTCATCCATCTCTATACGATGTTCATGATCGTGCCGATTTTCAACTCGATGGTGCGCATCGACAAAGCATTGATTGAAGCCGCCACCGACGCGGGTGCCAGCCAATGGCAAACGATCCGCCATGTCATCCTGCCACTTTGCAAGCCCGGGATCGCGATCGGATCGATCTTCGTCATCACTATCGTCATGGGCGATTTCGTCACGGTGACGGTTCTGGGCGGCGGCCAAGTGGCGAGTGTCGGTAAGTCGATCTGGACGGACCTCTCCTACCTGCAGTTTCCGCCAGCCGCGGCCAATGCCATGGTTCTCCTGGCCATCGTGATCTTGATGATCGTCGGATTGACGCGAATCATCGATATTCGCAAGGAACTCTAGGTCCATGCTGCGAGAGAATCACCCACGCAGTTTCTGGGCGCTCCTGCTGCTCTTCGTGGTCTTCGTGCTGTTTCTTTATGGCCCGACCATCACCATCACGATTCTTTCATTTCAAGGCCCGGAGGGCGGGCTAACGTTCCCAATGCGCGGATTTGGAACTTCCTGGTTCACGCAGGTTTTCCAAGCGCAATCTGTCGGTGATATCGGCGGGAGCTTTGAACGCTCGCTAATCCTGGGGGCGATCGTCTGCCTTACAACCGTTATCATTGCCTTTATGGCAGGCTTGGCCTTCAGGCTCCGGTTCAAAGGGAGCAGCATTCTTTTCTACATCGTCATTGCCAGCCTGATCATGCCGTCGATCGTGATCTCACTGGGAATCGGTTCACTCTTCGAACTCCTGGGGATCGAACGCAACTGGTTTAGCTCCGGCATCGGCGCCCATCTCACCTGGACCCTGCCCTTCGGCCTTCTGGTTATGCTGGCGGTATTCAATCGCTTCGACCGTCGGCTCGAGGAGGCCGGCCGAGACCTCGGTGCGAGCAGATTTCAAGTCGTCATGCATGTGATTCTGCCCGTCGTCGCCCCGGCCCTAGTCGGCGTAGGCCTGTTTGGCTTCACACTTTCCTATGATGAACTGGCGCGAAGTTCACAGGCCATGGGTGCGCTCAACACCTTGCCGCTCGAACTCCAAGCCATGCAGACCAATGCCACGACGCCGGTCATCTATGCGCTTGGCACACTGACGACAGCGGTGTCCCTCGTCGTCATCGCCGTTTCGCTCTCCCTCGTCCTGCTCCTTCGGGCCCGTCGCGCTCGTCGCTCGTCCATCTAGGGGGCAGCTCGGAGCCGCGCTTAAATGGCCCGAGCTCGATCTCGAAACCAGTCTCGCGCCGGCACCTCGATCCAAAGGAAGGTCAGCCTCGAAAGGGCGATAACGATCGCCAGCATCAATGGATAGAAGAGGTCCCCCATCCAACGCTCCGTCCCGAACAGGATGTCGCCCGACGGATAGCTCATCAGCGGTACGGGCGAGAGTGGGTCGATGACATAGACCGCAACCCAAATCATCGATTTTTGGACGACGAAGTGCATCATGTAGATGGAATAGGACCAAGCCCCCAAGGCGATGATCGGCGAGCTTTTGAGCAGCCAGGAGACGATGCCGGCCTCGGCTGAGAAGACGAGCACGGCAGCGGCGAAGAGGAACGGGGCTCCGAATGAAGCAAAGCTCGTTCCGTCGCGAGCGACGAAGACCATGATGATCGTCAGCAAAAGGATCTCGATGGCGCTTGAGAGGACGACATGCGCCCGCATCTCGACCAATGTGTCCCCGAGAAGTTGCTTAAGGTCGAAAATGAACAGCCCAATGACGAAGCCCACCATACATCGTATTGCGCCATAGTCTCCCGTAGCGTTCATGTAATTCGGCGAGCGAGCCATAAGGAAAACGAGGGCGGCCACCGCTAACGCCGCGAGAGCCGGCTTGGCGAAACGGCCGGAAAATGCTGCCAGAGCCGCAAAAGCACTACTTACCCAAAACTCCGCGCTGATACTCCAACTGGGTTCGTTCCAGGTCAGGTGGTCGAAGATGCCAAAGCTCTGCATCATCGCGATATTCACCATCGCTTCCCAGAACGTGCGCCCTTCGCCGAGTAAGGAGGAGCCGATCCCGCCCACATTTCCAATGCCCCATAAGGCGCAATCGGCGAACACGATCATTGCCAAGGTGGCAAAGTGGAGCGGAGCGATCCTACCGAAGCGTTTGAGCATAAACCTGGCAAAATCGCGTCCATCAGAAAGTTTGCGGCCATAGGCCGCTGCTATCACGAAGCCGCTAAGCACGAAAAAATAATCGACGAACAAAAAGCTGTTGCGAATGATCGGCCAGCCAAAGATGTGGCTGACTGCCGGGAAATGATGGGCTGCAACCAGAATGGCGCAAATGCCCCGCCAGCCATCCAAAGCTACATAGTGCCCGCTCACCGCCTGAGTTTCAGCTCGTGAGACAGACTGTTCGAAACCGATCGCTCTGCTCAGAATACCGATGATGACCTTCCTGCCGTCCTGGCCCTAGTTCTGCGTCACGCCCGTTGGATAGGCAGAAGAAAAACTGACGATCCTAGGTTGCGTTCCCTTCGCCATCCCGTCGGCGACGTAACATCACGTAGATCGCACCGTCGCCACCATGCCTCAGACTGGCAGGGCTCGTCGCCAGGACAAGAGGCGCTATCGGCGGTTCATCGAGCCATCGGGGCGTCAGCGATCGAAGGACGCCCCCCGTCCGCAGGCCGACACCGGTAATCACGAGCACGCAGCGCGCACCGAGCGAGCTCTGGCGCTGGATGAACTCAGTCAGAGCGGCATGTGCCCGCGCCTGGGTCATGCCATGCAAATCCAAACGGGCAGCGATCGGAAACTGGCCACGCTGCAATTTTTGTCGCGTACGTCGATCAAGAGTGATTGGAACGGCCCGCATCCGGGACTTCATCTTTGCCGGCGGGACTATAACGTGACCATTCGAATCGCTTGACTTGCTCCCTTCCACGCCGGGGGCAGTATTGTCATCCCCGCTGGGGAATGAACGTGAACCCGCGGTCTTCGATTTCATCTCGATAGGCTCGACATCCGCCATGACCCGATGCCAAAGCTCGATTTCGCTCACACTCACGGCTCGGCTCGAGACGCGGGGCACGGATATATCTAACGAAGATGAGCGGCGACGGCTCAAGAGGCCGACGACGCGGTAAGGTCGCCTCCCGATATTGGCGCGGGCAATCCTTTCGGCAGCAACAAATACCATTGCCCGGCCTCCTTCATCTGGCCAGCAATGTAGGCAGCGGCGGCACCGGAGCCCCAAAAGACGTCGCCGCGTACAGCGCCATGAATGGCGCCTCCGGTGTCCTGCGCAATCATCAATCGCTGCAACGGCCGTCGTCCTTCCGGGAAGGGGGCCATTGTGTCGATCCAGACCGGCATGCCATACGGTACCTCTTCGCGATCGACCGCCAACGAACGACCCGGCGTCAGGGGAACGCCCTGTGCGCCGAGTGGGCCCAGAGTGTCGTCAACCCGACCGAGTTCGCGGAAAAACACATACGACGGGTTCTTCGCCATCAAGGCATCCGCTTGATCCGGATGCTGATGCAACCAGTCGCGAATGCTCTGCATGGAGACCTGCTCACTTGTCAGCGCCCCCATCGCCACGAGATCTCTGCCGATGGCGCGATAAGGTCTGCCGTTTTGCGCCGCATAGCCCACACGGATCCTCGTTTCATCGGGCAGTCTGATCTGGCCAGATCCTTGAATCGCCATGAAGAAGGCATCTGTCGGATCATCAACCCAGACCAATTCCCGTGCCCGGCCCTGAAGCGATCCTTTAATGATCGCGGCGCGGTCGTCGTAAGGCACGAGCCGGCTGTCCTGGACCCGTCCCCAAAGCTGTCGTCCTCGCAGATCGTCGCTGAAATCGCCAAGCGAAACACTAATCAGGTCACTCGGCTTCTCATAAAGGGGAGTAGCGTAGCGCTGATCGGGCTGGCGGGCACCATTGAGAAGAGGTTCATAATAACCGGTAAACAGGCCCTCGGCCTGGGCAGGCTTCACTTTATACGCATCGAAACCAGTCTCGAAAAATCGCTTGGGATTCTCACTAGCGGCGGTTGTCAGCGACGCGGCGCAAACCTTGTTCCAAGCGCCTGACAGGGAACCGGATTCATGGGGCGCCGCCGTCCCCTGCCCGCCCAAGCGCTTCATCATGACGCCGCACGAACGCTGGAACGCGCCCAACGCATCGCCTTGACGATCGGCATCCCAGCCGGGCAGCGACGTTACATTTACGGACTCATAGCTCACTACCGGCGGTGAGCTTTCGTCGCGGCCGCAACTGGCGGCGAGTAACAACAGTAGGATCAGGGACGCTCGAAGGGTTCGCCAACTCGTCATTGATGCGAATCTTCAAACGTGGGGCGAGCGAGTCTCGGCTAGCCGCCAATTTGGATCCGTCGAACGCGTGTCGCGCACGAAGGTCCAAACATCGATGACTGGCTCGTCAGCCGGCGGATGGACCTGATCGGTAGCGCCGGGGTCCGTCTGACGGCTGGTGAACTGCACGGTGACCCGTGCGAGCGACCCATCCAGCCGCATACCGACAATCTTGGCATCGTCGATCGACAACAAGGTCGCGCCGTGCGTTTCACCGACAGCCTCGCGGGCATCGATCGCCTGAGCAAAACTCTCAAGGACGTCACGCTCCACGAGGCCCTCAAGCGAAGCGCGATCTCCTCTGCCAAACGCATCCAGGATCAATCCGAAGGCCGCCCGTGCGCCATCCAGAAAGGCCGCGGGGTCGAATTGGGGGTCTGCCGCACGGAGCTCTTGAAGCCCCGGCAATCCGGATGCCCCAGTCTCATCGACTGGGTCAACCGTTGGCGCCACAGGCGATGTGCTCTTGCTCGAACCCAAGGCAGGGGGCATACGACGACGCTCATTGCCGGTCTTGCGACCAAGGACGCTCCGCAGCTTGAAGGCAATGAACGCCGCAAGCATGGCGAAGAGAATGATATCGATATATGCAAAGCTATTAGACATCATTCTCCACCACTGGATCGAGCGTCAAAGCCGCCATACAGCCCGTCCCGGCGGGAAGGCCTCGCTTAAAGTCCGGTGCCAACGTGGACATTGCGCATCCCAGCCGGCCCGGCGGCCATGCCTTGCGGCTCGCATATAAGCAACCGCAGAGGATAATAAAAGCCGCGCGCCACCGTTCCCTCGGAGCCAATTCATGCTTCTCATCCGTCATGCACAGTCGACTTGGAATCTGGTATTCGGTGCCAGCCGGATCGACGCAGCCCTGACCGACCCAGACCTGACGGAATCGGGTGGCATGGCTTGCACCGCCGCGGCAATGGACTTGAAGGACAAGGGATTGCGCAGGATCGTCTCCAGCCCCTACCAGCGCACCCTCAAGACGGCCTCGCATCTCGCCCAGATTCTCCACCTGCCCATCGAGGTCGACGTCTCGGTACGGGAGAGATGTGCCTTTTCCTGCGACCAAGGGACACCGAGATCGGTTCTTCAATCCTTGTGGCCGCAACTTGAGTTCGGCGAATTGGAAGAGCGGTGGTGGGGACGAACCATCGAAAGCAATCCGAGCCTCAAACGTCGCGCCCAAGCGTTTCTCGATAGAGCCGCGCGATGGGACGACCACGATCATGTTCTGGTCGTTACCCATTGGGGCTTCATCCGTTGCGTCACAGGGCTCGAAGTGGGAAACCTCGCCACAGCAAGCGTCGATCCGACCGTCTCAACCGTCGCCGCTCCCAACTGACGCTATCTTAAAGGTATCCCGATGAGCGAAATGCCGCAGCAAGGCGCCGCCGCCGATCAGCAGAACGCCCCACGTCTTGCCGTCCTCACGCAATATATCAAGGATTTGTCGTTCGAGAACCCGCGCGCGCCACAGACGCTGGTTCAGGGCCAATCGCGTCCCGAAATCCAGATCGCCGTCGACGTGAACGTGAAGCAGATCGGCCAGGAACAATACGAGGTCGTGCTCGATCTCAAGCTCAACGCAAAGTCCGGTGACACAACCGTCTTCGTCATGGAATTGAGCTATGGCTCGCTCTTCAACATCGCCAACATTCCCGACGAAACGATGCAGGCTATTTTGTTAATCGAGTGCCCGCGGCTCATTTTCCCCTTTGCGCGACGCATCGTAGCCGACGTCACCCGCGATGGCGGCTTGCCGCCCTTGATGCTCGAGCCGATCGATTTCGTGGCTTTGTACCGCAACAGGCTGGAGCAGATGCAGGGCCAGACCGCCGGCGAACCGCCGGTTGGCCACGCCTGAATTCAGGGCGCAGGCGCGGCCGGTTGGCCGGACGCGCCTTGTCGCAAGAGTGCGACGCAGGATTCGACATCGGAGGCGACCTGCCACAGTGATACGGCGTCCGGCGCAGCGAAATTCCGCCCGATCAGATCGTCAAAAGTTTGCAGCAGGCTCTGCCATATTCCGAGCGTATCCAAGATCATGATCGCACCTTCATGATAGCCCAACTGTTTGAGGGTGATGACCTCAAGCAGTTCATCCAATGTACCAAAGCCGCCAGCGATCGTTACAAAGGCATCCGCAGCCGCAATCATCTTCTGCTTGCGCTCGAACATCGTGTCGGTGACGATCAGGCTGTCGATCTCAGGTTTGCCGACTTCACGCTCGAGGAGGCGGCGAGGAATAATGCCGGTAACATGGCCACCCGCCCGGAGCGCGGCCTCAGCCACAACGCCCATCAAGCCAACGTTTCCGCCGCCGTAGACGAGCCCCCAGCCATGAGTGGCGATGGCGCGCCCTAGCTCGCGCGCCACATTTTCATAGGCAGGATCATTGCCGAACCGGGAGCCACAAAAGACGCCAACGCTGAACCGGTGCTCAGATGCAGCCCGATTGGCCAGGGCTCCAGCCTCCAGCGTCACTCTGCGGCCTGAACATCGGCATGAGTCCGCCGAGTTTCGGCCTGGTAGGCGTCCATCAAAAGACGCGTAATCGGACCGATGGGAAATGAAAGCTCATCGATCGCCCGAACCGGCGTCACTTCGGCCGCCGTGCCAGTGACGAAAATTTCCTGAGCGTCGCGCAATTCGTCCGGCTTGATGTGGCGCTCGACCACGTCAATGCCGTTACCCCGCGCCAGCTCGATGACGGTCTGACGCGTGATGCCATTCAAAAAACAGTCCGGGATCGGCGTATGCAGCTTGCCGTTCATTCCGAGAAACAGGTTGGCCCCGGTTGTTTCCGCTACATAGCCGCGATAGTCGAGCATCAAGGCGTCGCCAAAGCCCTTGGCTTCGGCGGCATGCTTGCTGATCGTGCAGATCATATAGAGACCCGCGGCTTTGGCATGCACGGGCGCTGTCGTCGGCGCTGGCCGATCGAAGGCTGCACGAGTGAGTTTCAGGTCGCTGTAATAGGCCCCCCACTCCCAACTGGCGATGGCGAGATTGATGCGTGCCTTGTCGGCCGACACGCCCATCTGCTCCGAACCCCGCCAAGCAATCGGCCGCACGTAGCAGTCAGGCACGCCATTCCGGGCCACCACGTCGCGCGTCGCAGTGTTGATCTCATCGAGCGTATAGGGAATTTCGAAGCCGAGAATCCTGCCGCTGTTGATCAGACGTTGGCTGTGTTCTGTAAGCTTGAAGATTTGCCCGCCATAGCAGCGCTCGCCCTCGAACACCGCCGAAGCATAATGCAGACCGTGCGAGAGCACGTGAAGCTTTGCGTCACGCCAGGGAATCAAGTCGCCGTTAAGCCAAATCCAACCGTCGCGATCATCATAGGGAACAAGCTGCGCCATGGCCAACCGGCCTCTTAAGACATTAAGTTGGTGTGAAAAAGACCATTGCGAGGGGTATCATTGCCCCTCATAAGTGTCAACGTAACTAGGAAAAGCGACGCACGATAGGTGGCGCCATCATGGGCCGATGACGATCGCGATGCATGCTCTTAACCCCTTGTTTTTGCGCGACGAAGAGATCGAGCGGCATCTCGAGTTGCTGTTGCTGGTCGAGCGCGAAATCTTGGAGCTTGGACGTGAAGCATGTGCCAAGCTCGGACTCTCTGAGTCCAGTTTTCGTGCCCTTTATTTGATCCAGCGCCATCCCCAGACGACGATGGCCGAACTCGGGACCGTGCTCTGCATCAAGAAGCAATCGCTCTCTCGACATCTCCAAGAATTGTGCGAAGCGGGTTATCTCGTGCAGGAAGCAGGCAGTGTCGATCGTCGAAAACGCTATCTTCAGGTAACAAAAGAGGGAGCCGACGCGCTGTCGCAGGTGGCCGATATTCATAAGCGAGCCTTAAAGCGGGCGTTCATGGCAGCAGGCCCCGATGCCGTGGCCGGCTTCGATCGCGTATTGAACGCCTTGATTAGCCAGCAGACCCGACGTTTCGTCGGCAACAGGGCCGCCTGAGGAAACATCGATCATGGTTGCGACGCCGCATATTCTCGTCGTCGACGACGATCCTCGTCTACTTGATCTGCTCCACCGTTATCTGCGCCAGAACAATTATCTGGTGACGACCGCGATAGACGCACGTCAGGCCCGGCTTCACATGCAGCACATGGCCTTCGACCTTATGGTGCTGGATGTCATGTTACCCGACCAGAACGGCATGCAGCTGACGAAGGAGCTACGCCGAACAGACGACATCCCCATATTGCTGCTCACGGCCCGCGGCGAGGCCGAGGACCGGATTGCCGGCCTCGAAGTGGGCGCCGACGACTATCTGGTCAAACCCTTCGAGCCGCGCGAGCTTCTTTTGCGCATTGCCATGATCTTGCGGCGGCGCCAACCGACCCCCGAGACGAGTTACGTCACGTTCGGTCCATTTTCTTTTAACCTCGCGACGCAGGAACTCACGAGCAATGGCGAGGCCATCTATCTTACCAGCGGCGAGGCGTCGCTGCTCAAACTGCTGGCAACCGAACCCGGCAAGTCGATCAGCCGCGCTGAACTCAGTGCCCGGAGCAATTTCGCTGGCTCCGACCGTGCCATCGATGTTCAGATCGTTAGACTGCGCCGCAAACTTGAGGAAGATCCGCGTCAACCGCGCTACCTTCTGACAATGCGAGGTGAAGGTTATGTGTTGCGTGCAGCCAATGCGCCCTGAACGACGCGTCCACGATGGACGACATACCCGGCCGCGCCTCTAATTCCGCTACGGGCGCGCAACGCTCGCTCACTCCGGGAACGCCGCATGGACCCCGTTCGTCACTTTATCAACCGCACCGTCGTGCCGCGCTCGCTGTTCTGGCGGACTTTTCTGATCGTCGTTCTACCGCTCCTCATCCTGCAGGTAGTTCTGACCTACATATTCTACAATCGGGTTTGGGACACCGTGACCTTCTGGCTTGCCTCAGGTGTGGCCGGCGAAGTGGCGATGGTCGTCGACCTCCTGGAAGAGACTCACGATCCAAACGCTCGCGCACACATTCTCGACCTGGTCCGAGAGCATGCGGATTTGAGGATGTCCTTCGAACTCGGCGCCAAACTCGACGAAGCCGGCGCCGCAGCTGGCATGGATCGCTCCTTCTTCACGCATATCGATAATAAAATTCTTGAGGCATTCGACGAGACCCTCAAAAAGCCATTCCTACTCGACCTGCGATTCGATCAACCAAGTTCGGTTGCGGTCTACGTGCAAATCGACGACGGCGTACTTAGGGTCATAGCGCCGCGAAAACGCCTGACGAGCACGACGACAGGGATATTTCTCACCTGGATGACCGGCGCTTCAGTAGTGCTCATGGTCGTCGCCATCTACTTCATGCGTTTGCAGATCCGCCCGATACGACTTTTAGCCAAGGCCATGGAAAGCCTTGGCAAAGGTCGCGATATTGGCGAGTTCAAGCCACGGGGAGCCGTGGAGATCCGCCAAGCGGCGCGCGCCTTCAACCTCATGCGTTTTCGCATCCTTCGTCACATCACCCAGCGCATGGACATGCTGGCGGCTGTCAGTCACGATCTACGAACTCCCTTAACCCGGATGCGTCTTGAACTTGAGATGATGGGTAAGGACGACGAGCCTATTTTGGCCGGGCTTCGCGCCGACGTCGACGAGATGAGCACGCTTGTTGAGACCTATCTCTCCTTTGCTCGCGGCGAGGGACGTGAGGCCATGGAACCCACGCCCATAGGACCGATCCTCGAAGGCATGCGCGAGCGAGCAGAACGAGCCGGCGTTGCCGTCGAGCTGTCGCCCTCACCGCCTATGACAGTGCCTCTCAGGCCCATTGCTTTTCGGCGATGCCTGGCCAATCTGGTCGATAATGCCTGCCGTCATGGGCGGCACATTGGCATAAGCGCAGCGCGCGTCGGCAATTATGTCGAAATTCAGATCGAGGATGATGGCCCAGGCATCCCGCCAAGTCAGAGGGAAGCCGTCTTCCAGCCCTTTGTTCGCGTCGAAGCTTCACGCTCTCGCTTTACGGGCGGCGTTGGATTGGGACTGGCGATAGCGCGCGACGTCATTCTCAGCCATGGTGGCGAAATTCTCCTTGGAGACTCCGCACGCGGAGGGCTCCGCGCCCTCGTGCGCGTGCCCGTCTGATTCCGATAGATCCTCCGATAGATTCAATGTCAGCCGCCAATTCACCCCCTGTCATCCTCGCCTCGGGCAGCATCACGCGGGCAGCGCTTTTGCGCGCCGCTGGGATCGAACTCGCCGTTCAGCCGCCACTGGTCGACGAGGTGGCAGCGCGTGAGGCCCTGGCAGAGGAAGGCGCCAATGCCCGCGATGCCGCGACGGCGCTAGCCGAACTGAAGGCAGCCCAGGTCAGTCGGACAGCTCTCGGCGGATCGTTGGTCCTGGCCGCAGATCAGATCCTGGATGTCGGCGGCTCTTGGATAGGCAAGGCTAGTGATCGTTTTGAGGCGCGCCAGCATCTTCAATTGCTTCGAGGACGTGCGCATCAACTTTGGTCGGCCGCGGTGCTCTATCGCGATGGCACCCGCATATGGCACGCGGCCGAGGTCGCGACCCTGCACATGCGGGCATTCAGCAACGAATGGCTGGAAACCTATCTTGAGGCGGCGGGCGATGCCATTTTGCAAAGTGTGGGCTGTTATCAGATCGAAGGGCTGGGAAGCCAGATGATGACTCGCATGGAGGGCTCCTACTTCGCCATCCTTGGACTACCACTCCTGCCACTCCTCCAGGCTCTGCGTGACCATGATATCCTTGGCCGCTAGGTGATGCTCGTCCTCGGGCTAACCGGCTCTCTGGCGATGGGAAAAAGTCGCACAGCTGCCATGTTCATGGCCCACGGCATCCCGGTCTTCGATAGCGATGCAACCGTGCATGGCCTTTACGCACCGGGGGGTGCCGCCGTCCTTCCGATCCTCCGTTTGTTCGAGGATTGCGGCTCGGTCAGCGATGGGATCGACCGCGCAGCACTCGGCCGACGGATCCTGAGCGATGATACGGCAATGAGGGCGCTCGAACGCGTCGTCCATGCTCTTGTTCGTTCCAGCCAGCGCGCATTTCTTGAAACGCAGGCCAGGTTGGGACACTGGCTGACTGTCTTGGATATCCCGCTTCTCTATGAAAGCGGGGGCGATCGACGATGCGATCGAATCGTGGTGGTCAGCGCCTCTCCGTTCATTCAGAGCCAGCGCGCGCTCGCGAGGACCGGCATGACCGCTCTCAGGCTTAAGTCGTTGCTCGAGCGGCAGACGCCCGATCTGCGCAAGCAATGTCTGGCCGACTTCGTGATCCACACTGGCGGCGATCGCGGGCGACTCTCCAGGAACGTCGCGGAGATCTTAAGGAAGATGCGCCAGGTCCAGCCACATGCGTGGCCCAAACGCTGGTGAAACGCCAGGCCGGACTATATGAAAACGGCGTGTTCTTGAGGTCGAAAGGCGCAGAATGATCCGCGAGATCGTCATGGATACCGAGACCACGGGTCTCGATCCCAACCAAGGGCATCGTCTGGTCGAATTGGGGGCTGTCGAACTGATCAATCACGTACCGACTGGCCGGACATTCCATCGCTACATCAATCCCGAGCGAGACATGCCCGAAGAGGCTCAGCGCATTCACGGCCTCTCCGCGGAGTTCCTATCAGCCCATCCGGTCTTCGCGGCCAGCGAAGTAGTCGACGAATTCATCGCCTTCATCGCTGACAGCGCGCTGGTGATTCACAATGCCGCCTTCGATATGCGCTTCATAAACGCCGAATTCGCTCGCTGCGGACGTCCGCTACTTCACCAAAGCCGCGCCATCGATACGCTGACGATCGCCCAAAGGCGTTTCCCCGGTGCACCCAATAGCCTTGATGCGCTATGTCGACGCTTTGGCGTCGACAATAGCGCACGCACCAAGCATGGCGCCCTGCTCGACAGCGAGATCCTGGCCGAGGTTTATCTGCACCTGCTCGGCGGCCGCCAGGTGACCCTCGGCCTCATGACGCCCGACGTGCGGGCAAACGGGGGACGAACCGTTGTCCGCAACAGGCACGAGCCCAGAATCTTCACGCCTTCAGTCGCCGAGCTAGAGGCCCACGAAGCCTTCATCGGCAAGCTCAAACACGCGATCTGGCTACAGTAGCACAGGCGCGTCGAGCGCTTGTGGCTTCACAACGTCGCATGCGCGCGGCTAAAACCCGGCCATCAGCGCTGCTTTGTCGCAGCTCTCTCTTTGCCCGCAGGAGCATCCCATGGAGAAGATCACGGTCGCGAAGCCGATTGTCGAGATCGACGGCGACGAGATGACCCGGATCATCTGGCAGATGATCAAGGACAAGCTCATCCTCCCCTTCCTCGATGTTGATCTTCTTTATTTCGACCTCAGCATTGAGCATCGCGATGCCACCGACGACAAGGTAACGATCGAGGCGGCCGAGGCCATCAAGCTCCATAATGTCGGCGTGAAATGCGCGACGATCACGCCGGATGAAGCCCGGGTGAAGGAATTCGGGCTGAAAAAGATGTGGAGATCCCCCAACGGGACGATCCGCAACATCCTGGGCGGCACCGTATTTCGCGAGCCGATCATCTGTAAGAATGTGCCACGCTTGGTGCCAGGTTGGACAAAGCCCATAGTCATCGGGCGCCATGCCTTCGGCGATCAATACCGGGCCACGGATTTCGTCGTGCCGGGAAAAGGCAAATTAACGATGCGCTTCGAGCCGGAAGACGGCGGACCGGCCAAAGAATATGAAATCTTCAAATTCCCCAGCGCCGGCATCGCCATGGGCATGTACAACCTGGACGATAGCATCCGTGAGTTTGCCCGCGCATCATTCAACTACGGCCTTCTTCGGAGGTGGCCGGTCTACCTCTCGACCAAGAACACTATTCTCAAGGCTTATGACGGTCGATTCAAGGACCTGTTCCAGGAGGTCTTCGAGAGCGAGTTCAAGACCGAGTATGCAAAGCATAAGCTGACTTACGAACACCGTCTGATCGATGACATGGTGGCCTCGGCGCTTAAATGGTCAGGCGAATTTGTGTGGGCCTGCAAGAACTATGACGGCGACGTTCAATCGGACACGGTCGCCCAGGGCTTCGGCTCGCTCGGTTTGATGACATCAGTCCTGATGACACCCGATGGAAAGACCATCGAGGCCGAAGCGGCCCATGGCACCGTGACCAGGCATTATCGCGAACATCAAAAGGGCAAGGAGACATCGACCAACCCGATCGCCTCCATCTATGCATGGACCCGCGGCCTGACGTACAGGGGCAAGATCGACGGCACACCAGAGGTGGAGAAATTTGCCCAGACGCTTGAGGAGGTGTGTGTCGCGACTGTCGAAGCAGGATACATGACCAAGGATCTTGCCATTCTCATCGGTCCGGACCAGCCATGGCTGACGACCACCCAGTTCCTCGACAAGCTGGAGCAGGGCCTCAAGGCTCGCTATAGCGCTTGAGGTACGGCTACTGTTTGCATGGCCCGGCACAAGTGTCGGGCCTGCTGGCAATATTGTTGCTGACCGCCTGCGCCAATATTGGTAATTCGGCAGGCCCGGCAGCACAGGTACAACTGACATCTGCCCTCGAATATCGCGCGATCGACGAAGAACTCCTCCGCGACCCCTTTGTGTCGATGCGGGTTCAATTATGCGAGGCCACAGGTGGCAGCCATTGCCGCACACTAAGGATGCCAATTGACACCCTCTCGGCGCTAGACTCCCCTGGGCCTGTCATTGCATTTATTACGCTGCACGGACTTAGCGGCGGTCTAAATCTGCACGTGACTTGCGCAGTGACTGCCCCGAACCATGAAGTCACGTGGTCGGTGGACCTGCCTGCTCGGACCCCGGACGACTTTTCTCCCCATCTCCCGTTCTATCGCTCAACAACCATACCGTCGCGCGCTTTCGAACGTCCGGGCGTCTATATCGTAACGGTGTCGACTGACCATGGCGGTCTCACCCAAACAGATCTCACGATTTTGCCCGAGCACGAGCCCTAACATCAACGTCCGTCGGCCCGAGCTATAAGTACTCGGAGACCATCGGGTCCTTACTCTCGTTTACTTCCCGGACGATTCAGGGGTTCTGCTCGGTAGAAGAGGCGGGTTGCTGCTATTCCCGGCACCCACGCAAACGAGAGTTGACTCGGCAGTAGGCCCTGTCGGCGACAGGGGCCTACAAGCCCTTTGTGGACCCCTGCCTGCTTACGTTACCCAACTGCAGTTAGAGGATGAACTTGGACAGATCGCTATTGGCGATGAGTTCACCCACCTGACGTCGGACATAGTCACTATCGATCGTGATGGTCTCACCGCCTCGATCCGAAGCGGAGAAACTGATGTCTTCGACCAGTTTTTCCATGACAGTCTGGAGGCGCCGGGCACCGATATTCTCGACTTTCTCGTTGATATCGGCAGCCAGTGTGGCGACCTCGTCGATAGCTGTCTCTAGAATGTCGAGCGTAACCCCTTCCGTACCAAGAAGGGCAATATACTGCTTGATCAGGCTGGCCTCCGGCTCGACCAGGATCCGCCGCAAATCATCTCGGCGGAGCGGATCGAGTTCCACGCGGATGGGCAATCGGCCCTGCAGTTCCGGCAACAGGTCGGAAGGCTTGGCGACGTGAAACGCCCCCGATGCGATGAACAGGATATGCTCGGTCCTGACCATGCCGTATTTGGTGTTCACGCTGGTGCCTTCGACCAACGGAAGAAGGTCACGCTGAACACCTTCGCGGCTGACGTCAGCGCCGCGGCCCTCGCGGCTACTGATCTTGTCGATCTCGTCGATGAAAACGATACCGTTTTGCTCAGCCGCCTGGATGCCCTCTCGCGTGACCTGGTCAGGGTCCAGCAACTTATCGCTCTCTTCGGCCATCAAGATCGGATAGGAGTCGGCGATTCGAAGCTTCCGCTTCTTTGTTCGTCCGCCCATCGCCTTGCCGAAAATGTCCCCCAGATTGAGCATTCCCATTTGGGCGCCCGGCATGCCCGGAATGTCGATGGTCGGCATGGAGGCATTGCTCGTCTCCTGCACCTCGATTTCAATCTCTCGCTCCGAGAGTTGTCCGTCGCGCAGCATGCGCCGAAATTTCTCCCGCGTTTCCGCGGTGGCAGAGCTGCCGACAAGCGCATCCAGGACCCGCTCCTCCGCGTTCCTTTCCGCCTTCGCCTCCACTTCGCGACGCAACCGTTCGCGCGTCAGTTTAAGCGACACCTCCACGAGATCACGAATGATGCTCTCGACATCGCGGCCCACATAGCCCACCTCCGTGAACTTGGTGGCTTCAACCTTCAGGAACGGGGCCATCGCCAGCCTTGCCAGCCGACGAGCGATCTCTGTTTTACCGCAGCCTGTCGGCCCGATCATGAGGATGTTCTTGGGCAACACCTCTTCACGAAGTTGCTCGCCGAGCTGTTGACGTCGCCACCTGTTACGCAACGCAATCGCGACGGCCTTCTTTGCGGCCTTTTGACCGACGATGAAGCGATCAAGCTCGGATACGATCTCACGCGGCGTTAGTGACGTTGTCTGCAGGGAGGCACGGGCGGTCTCTACCGCGCTATTCGACAGGTTCATCTCTACTGGGGCTTTCAAAGCTCGATCGTCTCGACGGTCACCTGCGCATTCGTATAGACGCAGATCTCTGCCGCTATGGCCATGGAGCGCCGTGCAACATCTTCAGCGCTCAAGCCGTCGATATCAAGAAGGGCTCTTGCCGCGGACAACGCATAAGTGCCGCCAGAACCAATACCTATCAGCCCCCGCTCGGGCTCGAGGACATCGCCAACACCGGTTAACACGAGCGATATGTTGGCGTCGGCCACCGCCATCATTGCCTCCAAGCGGCGCAGATAGCGATCGGTACGCCAATCCTTGGCGAGTTCGACGCAAGCACGCATCAACTGCCCTTGGTGACGCTCAAGCTTCGACTCCAACCGCTCAAGCAGCGTGAAGGCGTCAGCAGTGCTGCCGGCGAAACCGGCGATGATCGAGCCGCCACCGACGCGCCTCACCTTGCGGGCGTTCGATTTCATGACCGTCTGGTTGAAACTTACCTGGCCGTCTCCGGCCATGACAACCTGATTGCCTTTTCTGACGGATAATATTGTCGTGCCGTGCCACGGCCCGCCTTCCGGCGCTTCCATTAAGACCTCGTACGCTGCCCAGGGAGAACCCGCTCTAGGAGGTTCTCGCTCCAGCGGCGGATGTGGTCGCAATGAGGCAGCGGTTCAAGCAAGGCACTTCAATCGCACTCGCGTTGCGTCTCGAGAACGTCAACGGCGGTTGCCAATCGACGCAGCGCCACGACAAGGCCGCGCTCGTCCTTGAGTCTGAAGGCAGCAGTCACGAGTACGGCCGCGGTAACGACAGGCTGAAGTTCACTGATTTCTTCGCGCAGCCACGTCGCGATCTCCCCGGGCCGACGCCCATCATCGTTGGCTGCATCGAATTCATTTAAGATATCGTTCGAGCTCAACTTCTTCGTAATCATTGAGGTCTTCCGCGATAAAACTTTGATCTGGATTTATCGTGCACTCGATTTCGACTGGCGAGACGATGCGCGCTTTATAGAGATGTCGGCAAAAAGAGTTACTTAATGACCAACATCAAAATGAATAAACCCAAGGTTAATTTTAAGCAACGAAATATACATCCCCGGCGGGGATTATTGCTGGAGCATAGAGATATAAGTTTTGAAAATTCCGGCGGCTTTTGCCCAAAGAGTCAGCCAAAACCGGGCGGGGTGGCACGTCCCCGGCCCGCTCTGCTATAGGTGCCCCCGCACACAGACGTGCATGCCCTTCAGGACACATACCGGCGACGAACCATGGCTGGCCATTCCCAATTCAAGAACATCATGCACCGCAAGGGCCGCCAGGATAAGATGAAGGCGGCGAAGTTCACCCGTCTTTTGCGTGAGATCCAGGTAGCTTCTAAAAGCGGTCTCCCCGATGTTACGCATAATCCGCGGCTCCGCACTGCTGTTCAGGCGGCGCGCGCAGAAAATGTTCCCAAAGATAATATCGAGAGGGCCATCAAGAAGGGCCAGGGTGCGGATGGCGAGGACTATGAAGAAGTGCGCTATGAGGGTTATGGCCCCGGCGGCGTTGCGCTTATCGTCGAGGCGCTGACTGACAATCGCAATCGAACTGCCAGCGATATCCGCGCGGCATTCAATCGCTTTGGCGGCTCGCTCGGCGAAACGAACAGCGTCAGCTTCCAGTTCGACCGCGTTGGTCAGGTACGCTTTCCGGCCGCCGCCGCCTCGATGGACGAAATGTTGGAGGCAGCTATTGAAGCCGGGGCGGACGACTGTGTCTCGGATGAAGAAAGCCATGAGATCACCTGCTCGCCAGACGATCTCGCAACCGTCCGCGATAGCCTCGAAGCCCGGTTTGGCCCACCCGAACAGGCCTTCTTGGGGTGGCGCGCCCAGGTACCCGTGATGATCGACGATGAGAAAGCCGAATCACTCTTCAAGTTGCTCGATGTCCTCGACGACAACGATGACGTTCAACGCGTGATCGGCAATTTCGAAGTATCGGAGACGGCACTCGCCCGGTTAACTACCTGATGCGGGCAACTCGCCTCCTCGGGCTGGACCCCGGTCTCAGGCACACAGGCTGGGGCATGATCGAAAGCAACGCCAATCATCTGCGATTTCTAGCCTGCGGCTCCGTCGACAGCGACGACAAGGGCGATCTAGCAAGCAGACTGCTCTCGATTCATACGCAGCTTGCGAAGATTATCGAGGACTGGTCGCCCGACGAAGCTGCGGTCGAAGAGACCGTGGTCAACGTCAACGCGCTTTCCTCACTCAAACTGGGCCATGCACGCGGTGTGATCGTGCTAACTGCGGCGACTGCTGGCCTGCCGGTGAGCGAGTATGCCTCCAAGCGCGTCAAGCGAGCACTTGTCGGCACGGGCGCCGCTACGAAGGAACAGGTAGCGATGATGGTCACCCGGCTGCTGCCTGGGGCACGCGCCGTTACACACGACGCCATGGACGCCTTGGCCATCGCCATCTGCCATGCCCATGAGCGATCGACAGTCCATATGCTGCGCGATGGACGGATAATGGCGGGCGGCCGACCATGATCGCACACCTTAGAGGGTATGTTGCGAGGCAGGGAGAGACTTGGGCAGTGATCGATGTGGCAGGCGTCGGTTATCTCATCCATGCTTCGGCCCGGACTCTCCGCCAGTTACCCAGCCACGGAGAAGCCGTCGAAATTCTCACCACCATGCAGGTGAGCGAGGAGCAGATCCGCCTCTATGGGTTCATCGACGAAGCGGAACAGCGCACATTCGCATTGCTGCAAACAGTCCAGGGCGTCGGAACGCGCGTAGCGTTGGGCGTCTTGGGCGTGATCGGACCCGATGGCTTGGCGGCCGCGGTCATGGCAGGGGACAAGGCCGCACTAACCAGGGCCCCTGGCGTGGGTGCCAGGCTCGCTGCCCGCATCCTCGCAGAGTTGAAGGAGCGGCTGGTCGATGTCGCATCCATTTCAGCTCCGACGGGCACGGTGGCCGCACCACCCGGCGGTGAAAGCGGCGACGATGCCCTAGCCGCTCTTGTCAATCTAGGCTTCGGACGCTCGGAGGCATTCCTGGCGCTTGGCCGGGTACGATCGAAAGTCGGTGGCGATGCCGCCATCGACCTTTTGATCCGCGAGAGCCTTAAGGAATTGACGCATTGAGGAAGGCGATCGCATGGGCGAGCGACTAATCGCCGGCACGGCTTCTCAGGACGACCAGGATGTTGGGCTGCGGCCGCGACGCCTAGCGGACTTCATCGGCCAAGCGTCGCTGCGCTCGAATCTCGAGGTCTTCATCGGTGCCGCCACCCAACGTGGCGAAGCTCTGGATCATCTTCTCCTCGCAGGCCCTCCAGGGCTGGGCAAGACGACTTTAGCCCAAATTGTCGCGGCCGAACTCGGCGTCGGCTTTCGCATGACGAGCGGTCCTATCGTCGCCCGGGCCGGCGACCTCGCGGCGCTTTTGACGAATTTGCAGCCTCGCGACGTGCTCTTCATCGACGAGATACATCGCCTTTCGCCGGCGGTCGAAGAGATCCTCTATCCGGCAATGGAGGATTTCCAACTCGATCTCATGATTGGAGAAGGGCCTGCCGCCCGATCGGTCCGCATCGACCTCGCACCCTTCACTCTGATCGGCGCCACCACTCGAACGGGCCTGCTCACGCAGCCGCTGCGCGATCGCTTCGGCATTCACGCTCGCCTGAATTTCTATGAGCATGGAGAGCTCGAAGCGATCCTTGAGCGTGGCGCCAGACTTCTCGATTTTCCGCTGGACCGCAGCGGCGCCTCGGAGATCGCTCGTCGATCACGAGGAACACCGCGAGTTGCAACCAGGCTCCTACGTCGAGTAAGGGACTTCGCGACTGTGCTTGATCGCCTACCGGTCGACAACGACGTCGCTGACATGGCGTTGGGCAAGCTCGATGTCGACAGGCTGGGTCTCGACCAGCTCGATCGGCGTTATCTTCGCGCGATCGCCGTCAATTACGGTGGCGGACCGGTCGGGATCGAGACCATAGCGGCCGCGCTTGCCGAACAACGCGATACCCTGGAGGAAACGATCGAACCATTCCTCCTCCAACAAGGTTTGCTCAATCGCTCACCTCGAGGTCGGATGCTGACGGCCGCAGCCTGGCGTCACCTTGATCTCAGCCCACCGGCCGCCGCCGAAATTCCGCCCGATCTGTTTGACCTGCCATCGCAGCTCGACGACGATGCCTGACCGCGTGATCCATCGCCTGGAAGTCAGGGTCTATTACGAAGACACCGATGCAGGCGGCATCGTCTATCATGCAAGCTATCTGCGCTTTGCCGAGCGTGCGCGAACCGAATTCCTCCGATCGCTCGGCATGGATCACGCCAAGCTCCTTGCCGACTATGGCGGCTTCTTCGTGGTGACGCGAATCGAGATCGATTTCCGCCGACCGGGCCTGCTCGACGACATTCTTGAGGTTGAGACGGGAATCGCGTCGACGACAAAGGCCCGCCTGTCGATGCTACAGACCATAAGGCGTGATCACGACGTGCTAGCCGAGATGCAGGTCACGCTAGCCTTCCTTTCCCGAAAACATCGGCCACTCCGTCTACCCAACCTGGAGGCGCCGACAGCGCCACAATAAATTGCGGCCAGAGAAGCGCCCCTTTTAAAGGATGCGCTTGTAGACGGAGGGCATTTTTCGATAAGAGGATGCGTCGAGGAGTCTGGAGAACGCAGCTCTGGCTCGCGATTTGGGCTATTGATGACAAGGCAGCAAGAATAACGATCGCGTCGCCGCTTGTCCCGGTGACGTCACGTTGGGCGAGAAAGCCGAAAAACGATGGAACAGAGCGCAGTCACCACGGCTGGCTTGGCGAGCGTTGCCACGCCCAGCATACTTCATCTGATCCTGGAGGCAGATCTGATCGTCAAGGCGGTCATGATACTGCTTCTTTGTGCGTCCTTGTGGTGCTGGGCTGTGGTGTTTGAAAAGGGCTTCAGATTTGCCCGCCTGCAGCGCTTGGCCACGGCCTTCGAGCGCAATTTTTGGTCGGGCGCACCACTCGACGATCTGTATCGCCGGCTCGGCAAGCGTCCTGACCATCCGATGGCCTTGATGTTCGCTACGGCCATGGATGAATGGCGCGAGTCGCCTTCAAGCTCCGAGACCGCGGCGCAGGCTAGCCTCCTTGAGCGCGTGGGGCGCGTCATGTCGCTTACCATGGATCGGGAAGTGCAATCGCTGGAAAAGCATCTGCCTTCGCTAGCGACCATCGGTGCCGTCGCCCCGTTCGTGGGCCTTTTCGGCACGGTCTGGGGCATCATGAATAGCTTCCAGTCTATAGCGGCAACCAAGAACACGACTCTGGCCGTCGTGGCCCCAGGCATTGCCGAAGCCCTCTTCGCCACAGCGATGGGGTTGGTGGCAGCGATTCCCGCTGTCGTCGCCTATAACAAACTCTCCTACGCACTCGATCGCTATGCGGAACGACTGTCGAGCTTCACGGACGAGTTTTCAGTCGTCGTCAGCCGAGAGCTCGACGCTAAGCGGTTCGGCTAAGAGCGATGGCCGGCGGCATTCAAAAGCGAGTTACAGGCAGCAGGCGCGGCAAGCGCGGCCGACGGCAGATGTCGGACATCAACGTGACGCCATTCGTCGACGTCATGCTCGTCCTTCTGATCGTCTTCATGGTGGCTGCACCGATGCTGACCTCCGGCGTACAGGTCAATCTGCCGGACGCCACGAGTTCGCCTTTATCAGGGCAAGACGAGCCTTTGACCATTACCGTGGCTGCCGACGGCAAGATCTATATCCAAGATAGCGAGACCGGTTTCGACGACCTTGCCTCAAAGCTCCTGGCGATCACGAAGGAAAAGAAGGATACTCGTATCTTTCTTCGGGGAGATCGAACGCTCGACTACGGTAGGATGATGCAGATCTTCGGCAGCGTGAGCCAGTCGGGTTTCTCAAACATCGCGCTCCTAACCGAGCCGGGTGCGAGGCATGCGGCCACGCAAGCGCCAGGATCACAACGGTGAATTGCGGCCGGGCTACTCGATGGAGCGGTTGAATCCGATGCGCCGCCCCCTGCTCTACTCCCTCATGTTTCACCTCGCGGTGCTCCTGGTAGTCGGCCTCGGTCTTTATTGGCGACCGAACCGTCTGCCGGAGGATCAGCCCATTGCCGTCGAAATTGTAACTGGTCCGCCATCGAGAGCGCCCGTCAAGGCGGCTCCGCCACCCTCAGAAGCCGCACCTGTTCCCAAGCGTGAGGCATCAGCACCCAACCCTTCGACACGCACGGAAAGTGCCGAGCGTGTGGCCCCGCCCAAGCCCGCGGACGTTCCCGCGCCCGCGCAACGCCCTGTCGTAACGGAAGATAAGCCCGAGCCTCAGCCGCAAACACCGCCGGCCAAGGCAGTGCCCCCCAAGGCCGAGCCACAAGTTGCGGCGCCCACGCCAGCGCCTCGGCCGGCGGAAAAGCCTGTCGAGGTCGCCAAAGAGACGCCGGTTCCCAAGCCCTCCGAGCCAACGAAGGCGGCAGCGCCGGATGTTAAGCCCGCTCCTCGCAAACCAACGCCAGACAAACAGGCGGCAAGTGCCGAGGAGCCCCCTCCCGATAAGCCGACGCCCGCCAAGAAAGGCGACACGAAATCGGACGCCAAGCAGGTCGATCCGGCCAAGAAACCCGACGCCAAGCCCAGCGCATCGGCCAAATCGAACGCAAAAGACGACACATTTGATGCACTTTTAAAGAGCGTCTCCGAGACACCGAAGCGCTCCCAGGACCCAAATCAACGCAAAGCCACCGGGACCAGCAAAGAGATCGCCACGAACAAGGCGGGCGATGCGCCGGCGACCGCGAGTGCAGATCAAATCGCGGGATTGGCGGCGTCGGCACAGCGACAGCTGAACGATTGCTGGAGCATTAGTCCTGGGACGCCCGGTGCTAATGAAGTCAATCCCTTCAAGGTCAACGTCGTCTTGAACAAGGACGGCACGGCAACGGCGGCCGCCCTTGTCGACAATAGCTTGATGAGCAATCCGGCGTCGCGTGCCGTGGCCGAGAGTGCCATACGCGCTGCCAGAAGCTGCAAGCTGAATTTGCCCGCGGAGCTCTATAATCAATGGCGCCAAATGATCGTGACCTTCGACCCGAAGCAGGCCCTCTCGGGATGAGCCCCTCGATGTTGAGACGTGGACTTTTAAGAGGTGCGGCGGCAATGGCCGCCGGTTCGGCACTTCCCTTCGGCAGCGCCCACGCGCAACTCCAAGTCGAGGTCAATCGCGGCAAGGTCGAGCCGATGCCGATTGCGATCAGCCCAATGGCCGGCAGCCCGATGGGGACCCAGATCGCCGGGGTGATCACAACCGATCTCGCTGGGTCCGGACTCTTTCGCCCTATCGACCAAGCTGCATTCATCCAGTCACCTCAAGAACTCGCCGATGCGGCACCGCGTTTTCCCGATTGGCGGCAGATTAATGCGCAGGCGCTCGTCACAGGTCGTGTGCAGGATAATGGCGGCACGATAGGGGTCGAGTTTCGACTTTGGGATGTCTATGCCGGTACGCAGCTTACGGGCATGAGATATGATGCCACCTCGGCGCAGTGGCGACGTTTGGCGCACAAAATCGCCGACGAGATCTATCGTCGGCTCACCGGCGATGCGGGATATTTCGACACGCGCATTTGCTATATCAGCGAGACGGGACCGGCCAAGCAGAAGGTCAAGCGGCTGGCCATCATGGATCAAGATGGGGCCAACCACGCCTTCCTCACGGACGGGAACTCTCTGGTCCTGACACCTCGGTTCTCACCGGATACCCGTCAGATTGCCTACATGGCCTATAGAGGTGGCCGTCCGACCATCTATGTACGAACGATTGCAACTGGTCAGGAAATCTCCCTTGGAGATTTCGGCGGTACGGCGTTCGCGCCCAGATTTGCACCAAGTAGCGACAGCCTTCTGGTCACGGTCGCCCGAGAGGGCAATTCCGATATCTACCGGGTGGACATAGGATCCCGCTCGCTTCGCCCCATCACGAGCGGCAGCGCCATCGATACCTCTCCCAGCTATTCGCCGGACGGCAGCCGTATAGTATTCGTTTCGGACCGTGGTGGCATCCCCCAACTCTACGTTATGGGTTCCAGCGGAGGCGGCGCGCAGCGCATCAGCTTCGGAAACGGTCGTTACGGCGATCCGGCCTGGTCGCCAAGAGGTGATTTCATCGCCTTCACAAACATCCAGGGAGGCATGTTCCATGTCGGTTTGATGCGGCCCGACGGAAGTGACGAGAGGTTGATAACCCGCAGCTATCGAGATCAAAGTCCGAACTGGGCCCCCAACGGCAGGGTAATCGTATTTTCTCGCCAGAGTGGTGATCGCTCACGTCTGTTCAGCATTGACTCGAACGGATACAACGAGCGCCAGCTGCCCACGCCGCTTGATGCTTCCGATCCCGATTGGTCGGCGGTCTTGCCATAAACCCAGGCGTGAGTGGAGCTCACCAGCGCCTGCCCGAAGAGCATCGCTCGTTCGGCGGTTTGATCTAATGATTGAATAAAGAGAACGGGGTACTCAAGTATGAGAGTGAAGCTCATCACGCTGCTGGCGGCCAGTGCAATGCTTGCAGCGTGCACCGGCAACGACGATACGACCGCGGGTGGAACCGGCGGTGCCACCGGCAATCTCGGCGCCAATGCCGGCTACGGCAATGGCGGGATTGGCGGCAGTAATCTAGGAGCCACAAACGGTTCATCGGTTCCCGGCAGTCAGCAGGACCTGGAGGTGAATGTCGGCGACAGAGTCTATTTTGGCTACGATAGCTCGTCGGTCGATCAAGCTGGCCAACAGACACTCGATCGCCAGAGCGCTTGGCTCAAGCAGTTCGGCAACGTCGCGGTTACCGTCGAAGGCCATACTGACGAGCGCGGCACGCGGGAGTACAATTTGGCCCTTGGCGAACGCCGTGCTGCAGCCGCTAAAGCCTATCTCGTTGCCTCAGGCGTCCCTGCCTCCCGTATCAACACCGTCTCATACGGTGAAGAACGGCCCGCTGATGCAGGCAAAGACGAAAACGCCTATGCCCTGAACCGTCGCGCCGTGACAGTAGTCAACACCGGCTATTAAAGAGACCCGCTCTTTGGCCAGCCAACGACCTGCGAGGGGCTGCCGCCTCATCTTCGGCAGCGTGATGCTTTCGGGTTGCTTCATTCTCGGAATGTCGGGGCAATCCTTCGGAGAGCCCCCTCCTCTGGTGGTGGCGCAGGCCGTGCAACAAGACGCGGTCGTGCGGCTTGGCCAGGTGGAAGAGCAGATGCGTCAGATGCAGGGTGAAATCGAGCGACTACAGTATCAAAATCGGCAGTTGCAACAGCAGCTTGATAAGCTCGGCAAAGAGTCATCACCCGAGGCTAAGGCGACGTCGCAAGGAGATCAGTCAGCCACAGCCAGCACGGCGAATAGCGCTGGTGAGGAAGGTACTTCCACCGGCAAAACAGACATGCAAGAGAGCAATCGCGGGCAGCAGAGCCTGGGAACACTGCCGAAATCCAGCTTCAACGAGCCGTCTTCTGATGAGCAGCAGCGGACGGCGGCCCGCGCTGCTTCGATCAATCCGACCGCACCGGCCAAGCAGCAATATGATGCCGCACTCCAGCTTATGCAGCAGGGACAATGGGATTCGGCCAGATCCGTTTTCGAAAATATAACGACACGCTACCCGAACGATCCGCTGGCGCCGAATGCCGCCTATTGGCTCGGCGAGACCTACTATGTGTCCAAGGACTATCAAAATGCCGCGGCGACGTTCGCCAAGAACTATCGCGCTTATGGCCCCGAAGCCCCCAAGGCGCCGGATACGCTTTTAAAGTTGGGAATGTCTCTTGCCGCTAACGGCGACAAGGACAAGGCCTGCCAGATCTATGGCGAACTCGACAAGCGCTACCCTAATGCAGCCGCAGCTATCAAGCAGACAGCAGCTCGTGAGCGCGTCACGGCGAAATGCAGCTGACGCCGCGCCCATAGACGCCGACACCTTCGCGCGACTTATCGGCGGCCTTGAGCCTTTCGAGAAGTCTCCGCGTGTCGCCGCTGCGGTATCTGGGGGAGCCGACAGTCTTTGCCTTGCTGTCCTCCTCGCCGAATGGGTCAAATCTCAAGACGGCTCCTTGATGGCCTTCCACGTCGATCACCGCCTAAGGCCTGAATCGACCGGGGAAGCCGCCCAGGTAGCGGATACGCTAAAGCGACTTGAGATAGATTGCGAAATCCTCACTTGGGATGAAGCGCGCCTAGGTGGCAATCTGCAGGAGCGGGCTCGCGAAGCACGCTACCGACTCCTCGAAGCTGCTTGCCTGCAGCATGGCTTCATGCATTTGGCCCTGGGCCATCAGGCGAACGATCAGTGCGAGACGGTACGGATGCGCGCCGCTCGCGGCAGGTATTTCGTCGGCCTTAGCGGCATGGCCGATCTTCGCGAAACTCGGGAGATTCGAGTTATTCGCCCGCTGTTGTCATTGCCGAGAGCACGAATCGAAGCGACACTTCGACGACGCGATTTGGGTTGGCTTGAAGATCCGAGTAATCGATCCCCTCGCTTCGAGCGTAATCGCCTGCGGAATCTAAGCGATCAGGCTTTCACAGGCGAATGGCCTGCGGACTCCCAGGCCGCCCAGCAACGTCGAAGGCTGGAATCCGATTCGGCATATCTTTTGGCGCATCATACGCAGTTCCGCCCGGAAGGCTGGGCCATCCTCGACTGGCCAGCCTTTGAGGCAGCGGAAACGATCATCGGCCGCTACGCCGTCGGCACGGTGCTGCGCGCGATTGGCGGTAAGATCTATCTTCCGCCCCATGCCGCCTTGGACCGGTTCATGAGCTCGATATCGCAAAGGGGCAGTGCCTCGCTGCACGGCACCTTGGCCCGAGTACGGGGCGACAAGATCATAATCTGGCGTGAATGGTCTCGCATACCGACGTCTCCGCTGCGGCTAGAGCCGGCGTCGCAGCAACTCTGGGACGGCCGTTTTCTCCTCTGTCTTGATGACGGTCACCTCCCCTGCTCCATTCTGCCTCTGGGAGCTATGCTCGCAACCAAAGGAGCGGAAGCCCTGCGAGCTGCCATGCGTCGCCGTGGTATCGCCGCATCCATCGCCAACAGCCTACCGGTCGTGATGCGAGAGAATGGTCTATGGGGTACGCCAACTCTTGCGTGTGCTGTAGACGGCCGTCCCATGGGCGGGCTAGCCTGTTTATGGCGTCCTCGTGTGCCGCTAACTAGCGGGCCACATCACTCGCCCTTGTTGTAGGATCGGCGATCAGTTCTTATTTAAGCTGACATGTGACGAATGGTTGGACAGTTTCGTGGGGCCATCTCTGGTGAGAAGCGATCACGGCGGGCAGGACGGTGAATAACTTTAGTAAGAATTTGGCCCTATGGGTGATCATCGGCCTGCTGCTGATCGCTCTGTTCAATCTGTTCCAAAGCCCATCCTCGCGCGGGCCGCAGAGCAATATCCCATTCTCCGATTTCCTCGCGCACATCGAGGCCAATCGAGTAAGCGATGTCCAGATCCAAGGCAACTCGATTACCGGGAAGCTCCAGGACGGCAGGACGTTCTCGACCTATGCGCCGGACGATCCCGGCTTGGTGGATCGCCTGACGGCGAGCGGCGCCCGTATTACGGCGGTGCCTGTAGATGACAACATGCCCTCGTTGTTAGGTGTGCTGGTCTCCTGGTTCCCGATGCTGCTTCTGATCGGTGTCTGGATCTTCTTCATGCGCCAGATGCAGTCGGGCGGCGGGAAAGCCATGGGATTTGGCAAATCCCGCGCCAGACTGCTGACCGAGAAGCATGGTCGCGTGACCTTCTCCGATGTCGCCGGCATCGACGAGGCAAAGGAAGAGCTTCAGGAAATCGTCGAATTCTTGAAGAACCCTCAGAAATTCCAGCAGGTGGGCGGTCGTATCCCGAAGGGCTGTCTGTTGGTTGGACCTCCGGGTACCGGTAAAACCCTGCTGGCGCGTGCCATCGCCGGCGAGGCCAACGTACCGTTCTTCACGATCTCAGGTTCCGATTTCGTCGAAATGTTCGTCGGCGTCGGCGCGTCGCGCGTCCGCGACATGTTCGAGCAGGCCAAGAAGCACGCCCCCTGCATCGTCTTCATCGACGAGATTGATGCTGTCGGTCGTCATCGCGGCGCAGGCCTTGGCGGCGGTAATGATGAACGCGAGCAGACACTCAACCAGCTGCTGGTTGAGATGGATGGCTTTGAGGCCAACGAAGGCGTCATCCTGATCGCAGCCACTAACCGTCCGGACGTCCTTGATCCCGCACTACTTCGACCGGGTCGTTTCGATCGTCAGGTTGTGGTGCCCAATCCCGACGTCCTCGGACGCGAAAAGATTTTGAACGTCCACGTCAAGAAGATTCGGGTCGGTCCCGATGTGGATACCAAGATCATAGCCCGCGGCACACCGGGGTTCTCGGGGGCGGATCTCGCTAACATTGTCAACGAGGCCGCGTTGATGGCGGCTCGTGCAGGCAAGCGTGTCGTCACCATGGTCGATTTCGAGTCGGCCAAGGATAAGGTGATGATGGGAGCGGAACGACGGTCGATGGTCATGACCGAGGAAGAGAAGCGCCTGACCGCCTACCATGAGTCGGGCCACGCTATTCTTGCCTGGGTCATGCCATCATCCGATCCGATCCATAAGGCCACCATCATCCCGCGTGGCCGGGCCCTGGGGCTGGTGCAGCAATTACCTGAGCGCGATCGACTGTCCCTGACGCGAGAGTGGCTAACCAGCCGCATCGCCGTGGCGATGGCTGGACGTATGGCCGAGGAGCTGATTTTCGGTCGCGAACGCGTGACCAATGGTGCAGCCTCGGACATTCAGCAGGCGACGAAGATTGCGCGTCACATGGTCACACAATGGGGGATGAGCGACTCGCTCGGACCCGTTGGCTATGACGAAAACACCCAGGAAGTGTTTCTCGGCCATTCCGTGACCCAGTCGAAAAATGTCTCAGAATCGACGGCGCAGCAGATTGATATGGAAATCCGCCGTCTCATCAGCGAGGGGCTGGAGAAGGCAAGACAGGTTCTGACCGAACGTCTTGATACTCTGCATACAATGGCGTCAGCGCTTCTTGAGCATGAGACGCTTTCAGGTGACGATATCGGCGCACTTATGCGCGGCGAGCCCTTGCCCGAAATAAAGAAGCAGCATTTCGATGTCGCTCGGCCAGGCTCGGGCTCAAGCGGAAAGCGAGGCTCGGTGCCGACGACCAGGCCTGTCGAAGGCGGCGATCCTGGTGGAGTCGAGCCGACGCCTCAACCGGGAACCTAAAAGATCGAAAGGGCGCCTTGATGGGGCGCCCTTTCTACTTTCCCCGCCAACCAGCGAGAGCAAAGCACGCGTGGCGGAGTAGCAGGTTCACCGCGGCATTTACGGGGGACTTGGCGTTTGCTAAGAGCGCGTCGCTTCCTGCAGTGCCTTTCGCTTGGACGTCAGTCGATGAAATTGCTTGCCGGCAACAGCAACCGGCCCTTAGCCGAGGCTATCGCCGCGTCGTTGCGGTGCGAGCTGACCAAAGCCACCGTCCACCGATTCGCGGATATGGAAGTCTTTGTCGAGATCCATGAAAACGTCCGCGGCGAGGACGTCTTCATCATCCAGTCGACATCCTATCCCGCTAACGACAATCTCATGGAATTGCTGGTGATGATCGACGCGCTGAAGCGCGCGTCGGCGCGCAGGATCACCGCCGTCATGCCCTATTTTGGATATGCGCGGCAGGATCGGAAATCGGCGGCGCGCACACCGATATCGGCCAAGCTCGTTGCGAACCTGCTGACGGAGGCGGGCGCCCATCGCGTCTTGACGATGGAGTTGCATGCCGGCCAGATCCAGGGGTTTTTCGATATCCCACTCGACAATCTGTTCTCGACGCCACTGATGGTTCCGGACATTCTCGAGAAGACGGGAACCGAGAATCTCACGGTCGTCTCACCAGATGTAGGTGGCGTCACGCGGGCGCGCGGCTTTGCAAAGAAACTTGACGTGGGCCTTGCGATCATAGACAAGCGCCGCGAGCGCGCTGGCGTATCAGAGGTGATGCACGTCATCGGTGACGTCAAAGGCCAACGATGCGTCTTGATCGACGACATCATCGATAGCGGCGGTACGCTCTGCAACGCGGCACGTGCCCTGCTCGATAATGGCGCGATCTCTGTGGAAGCCTATGTGACCCACGGTGTCCTCTCAGGGGGTGCCGTGGCTAAAGTTGCTTCCAGCGCGTTGGATCGGCTGGTGATCACCGACTCAATTCGACCGACAGAGGCGGTCCGGGTTACGGAAAAAATTCGCGTGCTTTCGATGGCTCGTCTCATGGGTGAGGCCATCAGCAGAATAAGCAGCGAGAGTTCGGTCTCCAGTTTGTTCGACTGAAGTAGTTTAATTAGTGAAACCGTCTGTCCGGGAGGGTGCCAGTGAGCTGGCGGACCGCAAACCGGAGGGGCAAGGAGTTGCTTGAATGTCCGCATCCGTTACGCTCAACGCCCAGTCTCGCACTGCCACAGGCAAAGGGCCAGCTCGCCAGCTTCGCCGAGCCGGCAAGGTGCCCGCCATCATCTATGGCGGTGGCGCAGCCCCTGAAATGATTGCGATCGATTTCAAGGAAATTAAGCACCAGCTTGATATCAACGCCCGCTTCTTCAGCACAATATTCGAGCTCGACGTCAACGGTTCAAAGGCGAGTGTGCTTGCTCGCGAAGCGCAGCTTCATCCGGTAACCGATGTACCCTTGCACGTCGATTTCATCCGCGCGGAAAAAGGGGCAAAGGTGGACGTTCCGGTCGCTGTCCACTTTGTCAACGAAGATAAGTCGAAGGGTCTAAGGAACGGTGGCGTTCTGAATATCGTGCGCCACGAGGTGCAGCTCACCTGCCCGGCTGATGCAATCCCGGAACACTTGGTGGTTGACCTTGAAGGCTACGACATCGGCGACTCGATTCATATCAGCGCCGTGGCTCTCCCGGCAGGGGTAGAACTCGCGATCCACGACCTCGATTTCACCGTTGCCTCGGTCGTACCGCCAACTGTGCCTACGGCACAGGACGAAGAAGAAGTCGCCGCCGTTGCCGAGGCACAGTCGAGCGAAGCCGCTTCCGAGACGTCAGACGACAACGGCTGACTTCGCTGATCAGGCGCGATGAGACTGTTTGTCGGCCTTGGCAATCCCGGCGCGCAATATGCCGGGAATCGCCATAACATCGGTTTCATGGCGCTCGATAGACTGGCCGAAAAGCTGGGCGGGAGATGGCGCAGCAAATACCAGGGCCGGTATGCGGACATCGCCATCGGCGGCGAGCGCGTGCTGCTTCTCGAGCCGCTTACGTTCATGAATGAGTCTGGTCGTTCTGTCGCCGCCGCCTATCATTTCCACAAACTCCATGCTGCCGACGTCATCGTGTTTCACGACGAGCTGGATCTGGCACCGGGCAAGTTGCGCGTGAAGGAGGGTGGCGGGACCGCGGGCCATAATGGCCTTCGCAGCATCGAAGCCTGCATCGGCACACGAGCCTTCAAACGGGTACGCCTGGGAATAGGCCATCCCGGCCACAAAGATCGCGTGCTTGGCCATGTTCTCGGAGACTTCAGTAAGGTCGAACGCACTTGGCTAGATCCATTTCTTGATGCCTTGGTCAACGCCTCCCCTTTGCTTGCACAAGGACAAGACGCAGCCTTCATGAGCAAGGTGGCGCTTGCGACCCAGCCGCCAAAGAAGATTATAACAGATAAGCCAGCAGACTCGGGCAGCTAAAATGGGATTTACCTGCGGTATCGTTGGCCTGCCCAATGTTGGCAAGTCGACGCTTTTCAATGCCTTGACGGAAACGGTGGCCGCAGCGGCCGCGAATTATCCGTTTTGCACGATCGAACCTAACACGGGTCGTGTCCCCGTCCCGGATAAGCGCCTGGATATCGTCGCCGGCCTGGCGAAGTCCGCAAAGACCATTCCGACTCAGATCGAAATCCGAGACATTGCCGGGTTGGTCCGCGGTGCTTCGAAAGGCGAAGGTCTTGGCAATCAGTTTCTGGCTGCCATTCGCGAGACGGACGCCATTCTCCATGTGCTCCGATGCTTTGAGAATGACGATATCACTCACGTCGAGGGAAACGTCGATCCCTTACGCGATGCCGAGTTGATCGAAACCGAGCTGCTACTGGCGGACATCGAGAGCTTGGCGCGGCAACGCGATGGCTTGGCGAAGCGGGCGAAGGCACAGGACAAAGAGGCGAAAGCGAGGCTTGACCTGCTCGACCGTGTTCTTCCGCAGATGGAAGATGGCACCTCGGCGCGCCGTCTCGCTCTGTCGTCGGACGAGTGTGCACTCCTATCGGGCCTGCATCTTTTGACCGCCAAGCCGGTCCTTTATGTCTGCAATGTAGATGAAGACGCCGCAGCGTCCGGCAACATCTGGACCGAACGCGTGGCGGCGATGGCGGCCAACGAGGGATCAAGGCACGTCGTTATCTCAGCCGAAATCGAGGCCCAGTTGGCGCAATTGGGCAAGGGCGAGCGTGATGAATTTCTGCAGACGCTGGACCTTGATGAGCCGGGACTGAACCGTGTCATTCGCGAAGGCTACTCGCTGTTGGGACTGCTGACCTTTATCACGGTCGGACCGAAGGAAGCGCGAGCTTGGACGGTCGAACAAGGCGCTACAGCTCCAGAGGCTGCCGGCGTCATCCACACGGACTTTCAAAAGGGCTTCATTGCTGCCGAGATTGTCGCCTATGACGATTTCGTCAGGCTGGGTGGCGAACAGGGCGCCAAGGAAGCCGGCAGGATGCGGCTTGAAGGTCGTGATTACGTCATGAAAGACGGCGACATCTGCCATTTTCGCTTTAACGTTTAATAGCATCGACGCTTGTTGCTGCTAGCGCGGCCAGGAATGCAGCGTGTGCCTCGATGCCACGACGATAGCAGACCAATTCGAATTTCTCGTTTGGCCCGTGCACCTTGTCATCGTCGAGCCCGAATCCGAGCAACAGGCTTTCGAGACCTAGCAGCGACTTCATCGCGCCGACCACGGGGATCGATCCGCCACAACCTATCAGCACCGGCTTCTGGTCGAACACCCGGCTCAGGGCTTGCCGTGCGAGTTGAAGGAAAGCTGATTCGGTGGCGACGCGAATGGCGGGAGAAGCTCCCATTTCCTTCAGATCCAGCCGGCAGCCTGATGGCAGCTTCTCAGTAAAATACGCCCGCACAGCCGAGACTATCTTCTCTGGCTCTTGCCCCGGGACGAGCCTGAATGACATTTTTGCCGATGCATGCGACGGAATGACCGTTTTGGCGCCTTCGGCGGTATAACCACCCCATATTCCGTTAACGTCACAGGTCGGCCTCGACCATACCCGCTCGAGAAGGGTTCGCCCTGCTTCGCCGCTGGACTCTGTCAAACCGGCCTCTGCCAGAAATCCTTGCTCATCGACCGCGATGCCGGCCCAGCCCGCCAACTCTTCGGCCGATGGCTCGACGACGTCGTCGTAGAATCCCGGAATAGCAACGCGCCCGTTGGCGTCGTGGAGGCCGGCCAGGAGCCGGGCCAAAACGTTGATTGGGTTGGGGACAGCGCCGCCATAGATTCCCGAATGAAGATCTTGACGTGGGCCCCAGATCGTCACTTCGAAATAGGCTAGCCCACGCAGCATATAAGTGATGGCTGGCTTATCGACGGCAAGCATGCCGGTATCGGATATGACGCAGACATCAGCGCGCAACTCATCAGCATGTTCGGCCAAAAAAGCACTAAGATTGGAACTGCCGCTTTCCTCCTCGCCCTCGAGAAGAATGGTGATTCGCGCCGGATAATCCCCATGGACCGCACGCCATGCTGCCATCGCCTGGATGAAGGTCATGACCTGCCCCTTATCGTCGACAGCACCGCGGGCAACTACACGCGGACCGTGAGTCCCTTCGACGAGGGTCGGCTCGAATGGTGGGGTTTGCCAAAGCTCCAGCGGATCGGCCGGCTGGACGTCGTAGTGGCCATAATAGAGCAGATGCGGCACGTCCGCTCGCTTGCTACCGGCATGTGCAACCACGATAGGATGCCCGGGCGTCTCGCGCAGACCGGCTTCAAATCCCAATGTACCGAGATAATCTTTCAGCCAACTAGCGGCGCGCCGCGTATCGGCATGGTGAGCGGGATCCGTGCCCACACTTGGAATGGCCAGCAATTCGAGGAGACGCTGAGTGCTGGCATCAAAATCCTGGCCGATGCGCTCCAGCACCGGCTCAAGGGACTCTTTCATCAACGCTTCCCCTTACATATAAATTAACAATACGAGCAATCGTTGGCCACGTGGAATTATCGTGCGTCCATTACGACCGCCGGAGAATCTATAGCTGGATCATAGTCGCAAAGATCTTGAATGAGGCAACGCCCGCATTCCGGCCGTCGGGCCTTGCAGACGTAACGACCGTGCAGGATGAGCCAATGATGGGCGTGCTGAAGATAACGCTCGGGGATCACGCGGAGCAAACCCTCTTCAACCTCGCGCACCGTTCGTCCCGGTGAGAGGCCCGTACGATTGCTCACCCGGAAAATATGCGTATCGACAGCAAGTGTAGGATGACCGAAGGCAATATTGAGGACAACGTTAGCCGTTTTGCGGCCTACGCCTGGCAGGGCCTCGAGCGCCTCTCGGCTTTGCGGAACAATTCCATTATGCTCTCTAACGAGCAGGCGTGAGAGCTCCGCCAATGCCTTGGCTTTAGTGCGGTATAGACCGATCGACTTGATATGTTCGCGGATGCCTTCCTCGCCGAGCGAAGCCATCGCCGCTGGCGATGGCGCGGCCTGGAACAGAGCCGGAGTTGCCTTGTTGACGCTGGCATCCGTCGCTTGCGCCGAAAGAACGACAGCTACCAACAAGGTGAACGGGTCGGTATAAACAAGTTCCGATTTGGGCTCGGCGCAAGCGCCCTGGAACCGCGAAAATATGAGGTTGATTCTCTCAGGATCGCGTCGAAGTGGTTTTCGTCCAGCCTTCCTGCGGGAAGGTGATTGTCGCAAATGTGGAGCGTTCACCAGCACCTCGGCGTTCTCAAGCGATGGACGATTGGGATTGGACATGAAGGCTCAGGATCTCCACCGCCCCACCGTCAGTTTCAGCGCTTATCCCAACCCGCCATTGCCGCGCCAAGCAAGCCTTGTCGTCATGGCTTGCGCATGTGCAATCGGTATCGTTGGCGGTGTCCTCATGGCCGCGGCGGGTGCGTGGCCAGTTTCGCCTTTCTTCGGGATCGACACGCTGGGGCTCTGCATAGCCTTTATAATCATTCGGCGAAGGGCAAAACGACAAGAAACGATCTCCATTCAGGGATCAACGATTTCCGTCAGTCGGGCAGGCTCCAACACGCCGCCATGGACCGCCGACGCTAGGAACCTTCAGGTTGCCCTCGACATGGGCCAGGACGGGATGATCAGGAAACTCGTGCTCCTCGCTCAGGGCAGCTCGATCGAAATCGGCAGCTTCCTGACAGCAGACGAAAAGCAGGGGCTGGCTACGGCACTTCGATCCGCGCTTCCGACACCGGTCAGTCGTCGCTGAATCCCAGCACGTCACGCATCGTGTAGAAGCCAGCTGAGCGATCGATGAGCCAACGCGCGGCTCGAATGGCACCCTTGGCGTAAATTCTCCGATCACTCGCCAGATGACTGAGAACCAGCCGCTCGCCATCGCCGGCAAAATAGACGCTGTGATCTCCCACGACATCACCACCGCGCAATGCCGCGAAGCCGATCGCACCAGCGATGCGGGCACCCGTATGACCGTCGCGCGCGCGCACGCTTGATGTCTGAAGATCGACGCCTCTTCCTTTAGCTGCGGCATCACCTAACAAGAGCGCCGTGCCCGAGGGAGCGTCGACTTTACGGCGATGATGCATTTCGACGATCTCGATGTCGAAATCGTCATCGAGCACCGCCGCCACGCGCTGAACTAGTTCAGCCAGCAATATCACGCCGACGCTTGTATTTGCCGCCAGCACGATCGCCGTTCTCTCGGCTTCCTGGCGGATAGCAACTTCCTCGTGGGCCGGAATACCTGTCGTCCCGATGACAAGCGGCTTGCCTCGGGCCGCTGCGATCGTCGCATGCTCCAGCGAAGCTCCTGGCGTCGAGAAATCGACGACGACATCGTTCTGAGCAAAGATGATCTCAGGATCGACGCTTAACGTCACTCCAACGGGAGCACGGCCTATAGCCACGCCAGCATCCTGGCCGGCAAGATTGCTTCCCTTTCGCACCAGACCGCCACCGAGCTGAAGGCGCTCATCATCGAGCACTTCGGCCAGTAGCAGACGGCCCATCCGACCACCGCACCCGATGATGCCAACCCGCATAGCAATCGTCCCTACCAGGAGTATGTAATAGGTCTTACCTTGTCGCTCCCTAACAGCGGGGCGGGCGAAGGCAAAGGGCCGCCCTAGAGGTGACATGATGGCGAACAGCGAAATCACGCATCAGATGCAAGCCGCGCTGCCGGTTCAGGCGGTCACCTACAAGATCGACAGCAACGACGTCGGCCTTGTCATCGTGGATGAGGTAAACGGATTTTGCACCGTCGGCGCCGGCAATCTGGCCCCTCGCGTCGCAGACGAACGCATCGCTGCAATGATCGAGCGAACCAGCCGGTTAGCACGTCAATTTCGCGGGGACGATAAACCTGTCCTAGCCTTCCTCGACACTCATGAGGCCGGAAAGCCAGAGCCCCCTTACCCGCCTCATTGCGAACGAGGGACCGGCGAGGAATTGCTTGTGGACGAACTCGCCTGGCTGGAAGAGGACCCTGACGTCACGTTGATCCGCAAAGATTGCATCAACGGGTTTGTGGGGGCGATGGAGATGGCTTGCGGCAAGGGGCTGCACGGCGCGACACACAACAAGGTCGTCGACTGGGTGAACGTCCATCGATTGAAGTCGGTCATCGTCGTCGGGATCTGCACAGATATCTGCGTTATGGATTTCGTTCTCACGATGCTGTCGGCACGAAATCACAACTGTTTCCCGACTCTCACTGATGTCGTTGCATTCGAGCCGGCCTGTGCGACCTACGATCTCTCGTCGGAAACGGCAAAATTTCTGGGACTTCCGCCCACGTCGGCCCATCCACGTGAGCCAACCCATCACATGGCGCTCTACTTCATGGCTGCACGTGGGGCCATTATCGCTGCTGAACTCGACGGGCTGCCCCAATAAGGTTCATTGGGCTAGCCCGTACTTATCTCAGAACGTTCGACGCTCAGTGATGAGCTCCTCCACGACGGCCGGTTCGGCCAGCGTGGTCACGTCGCCAAGATTGTCGAACTCGTTGGCGGCGATCTTGCGGAGGATACGCCTCATGATCTTGCCTGACCGAGTTTTCGGGAGGCTCGGTGCCCATTGGATGATATCAGGCGTCGCGATTGGGCCGATCTCTCTGCGGACCCAGGCGACAAGCTCTTTGCGCAAAGCCTCGGCGGGCTCAATACCCTTCTGCAAGGTCACGTAGCAGAAGATGCCCTGCCCTTTGAGGTCGTGCGGAAAACCTACAACCGCTGCCTCTGATACCGCCTCATGCGCCACGAGGGCACTTTCGATCTCAGCGGTACCCAATCGATGACCGGAGACATTGATCACGTCGTCGACACGACCAGTGATCCAGTAATAGCCATCCTCGTCACGTCGGGCGCCATCGCCCGTGAAATAAGCGCCTTTGAACGTCGAGAAATAAGTCTGGACAAACCTCTCATGGTCACCGAACACGGTACGCATCTGTCCGGGCCAGCTGTCGCGAATGATCAAATTGCCTTCGGTCACACCCGCAAGCTCGCGCCCTTCTCCGTCTACGATCGCCGGATCGACACCAAAAAACGGCAATGTCGCGGATCCCGGTTTAAGATCGGTCGCTCCCGGCAACGGTGTGATCAAGATCCCGCCCGTCTCCGTTTGCCACCACGTGTCAACGATGGGACACCGCTCGTCACCGACTACGCGGTAATACCAACGCCATGCCTCCGGATTGATAGGCTCGCCCACGCTGCCAAGAAGGCGCAAGGATTGACGGCTCGTTCGCCTTACAGGATCGTCACCCTGCTGCATTAGGGCGCGAATTGCTGTCGGGGCCGTGTAGAAGATCGATACTTTGTGCTTGTCGATCACTTCCCAGAAGCGCGATATCGTCGGGTAGCTCGGGATGCCCTCGAACATAAGGGTCGTCGCCCCGTTCGCCAGTGGCCCGTAGACGATGTAGCTGTGGCCGGTCACCCACCCCACATCCGCCGTACACCAGTAGATATCCCCGTCCTGATAGTCGAAGACATAGCGATGTGTCATGGACGCATAAAGGAGATAACCTCCCGACGTGTGGAGAACGCCTTTCGGCTTACCGGTCGACCCCGAGGTGTAGAGGATGAAAAGTGGCTGCTCAGCGTTGAAAGCCACCGGCTCGCAGAAAGGCGAAGCCTCCGCCATCAGATCGGTAGCGTCGAAATCGCGGCCTGAGACCATCTCCACGGCCGTTCCCGCGTGATTGAAGACGAGAAGGCGGGGCTGCTGGGTCGTACGTTTCAGCGCGGCATCGGCATTGGCCTTCAGGGGCACATGTTTGCCGCCCCGCACCCCGGCGTCTGCCGTGATGACCAGCTTGGCACCGGAATCATCGATTCGGTCAGCCAAGCTGTCAGGCGAGAAGCCTCCAAAGACAACCGAATGCATCGCCCCGATGCGGGCGCATGCGAGCATCGCATAGGCCGCCTCTGGGATCATCGGCAGATAGATCGTAACGCAATCGCCGGCCTTGATGCCCTGGTCCTTCAAGACGTTTGCAAGGCGGCAGACCTTTTCGTGAAGCTCGCGATAGGTGATCTTGCGATCGACGCCGGGATCATCACTCTCCCAGATGATCGCAACCTGGTCGGCACGATCCTTGAGGTGCCTGTCAACGCAGTTCACGGAGACGTTAAGCTCACCGTCCTCGAACCACTTGATGCTGACCGGATCGACGAAGGACACATTCTTGATCCGGGTTGGGAGCTTGTCCCATTTCAGGGTCTTGGCCTGCTCTCGCCAAAACGTGTCTGAATCCTCAAGGGATTGCCTGTACAACCGCTGATAGTCGGCAAGATTACAAAGGCTATCACGGCTCCAGGCCGTCGGCACTTTGTAGACTTCCCCCATGACCATCTCCTTCGGCGCGCCCTGCATGTCGGCGGCTCGACCGCCGTTTTGCTTATCATCAAGCTACTTCTTCAAACCGTCGGCGCAAAGAGGGGCCTAGCCAGCACTGATCCCGTACTGACACACAGGCTTATCCACATTGATGGCGGAAAAACACAATTATCCACGCGTTGATCAACACGCTGTGAATAGAATTCCAAGCCTGGGGTAAGACCGCCATCGCCGAGACCCTAGGGCCAAGCGATCCGGGGTCGAAGGTGCATTAAGGCAAATCCGACGTCAATGACTCTCGCCGGCAACACCTGTTGCATTCAACCATGACGTTATAAACGGCAAGATATTTTCTGTGATATGAGCCACCCCTTTGGCATTGGGGTGGATGCGGTCCGCCTGCATCAAATCCGGATCGGTGATGACCCTATCGAGGAGAAATGGATAAAGAGGAATCTCGAATTGATCAGCTAGCCGTCGGAAGACGGCCCTGAACGATTCGGTGTAAGAAATGCCGAGATTGGGCGGGGCGACGATCCCGAGAAGCGCGACTTTGGCGCCGACCGACTGGGCGTGCTTGATGATCTCCGCCAGATTCCGCTCGAGCTGGTCGACGGGCAACGCACGTAATCCGTCATTACCCCCCAACTCCACGATAAGGTGACTGGGCTTGTCCGCCATCACCCAATCCACGCGCGCCAGCCCGCCTGCCGATGTGTCACCCGAGACACCCGCGTCCTCAATCGCGCAGTCAAAGCCGCGCCTCTTCAAAGCCTGATCGAGCATCGAGGGCAACGCCTCGGCGGCCGCCACGCCATAACCCGCGGTCAGAGAATCGCCAAGAATAGCGATTTTGCACTCCTGGCCCGCCAGGGCTTTTTTTAAGCTTCCCCTGGTTCCGTCGGGCGTAAGCCATAAGAATCCCACGAGTAGCAGTAGGCGCCAGCTCAAGCGCCAGCCGTGTCCGTCCCCAAAGCTGGCCGTGATTCGCATGATCCACCTTCGCGATGTGAGGTTGAGCCTCAACAGCACTGCTGGCGCCGTATCCATTCTCAACGGCGTCAAACTCGATGTGGGACGCGCCACGTCGCTCAGCATTGTTGGACCTTCGGGTTCGGGAAAGTCCAGCCTCCTCGCCCTGATCGGTGGCATCGAACGTCCGACCAGTGGCACTGTCCAGGTGGCTGGCCACGATCTGGGGACGATGAGCGAAGACGAACTGGCGCTCTTCCGTCGTCGCCACGTGGGTATTCTTTTCCAGTCCTTCCATCTCATTCCAACGATGACGGCGCTGGAGAATGTGGCCCTGCCAAGCGAACTCGCGGGTAGAGCCAACGCGACGCGTGCCGCGGCAGGACTTTTGGGAGAGATAGGCTTGGAACAGCGGCTTCATCACTACCCCTCGCAGCTCTCCGGTGGCGAGCAACAGCGGGTGGCGCTGGCCAGGGCATTGATCAACGAACCGGACCTCATCCTGGCCGACGAGCCCACGGGCAATCTCGATGCCGCTACCGGTCGGGAGATCGTCGACCTGATGTTCGCATCGCAAGCGCGTCTTGGGATGACATTGGTCATGATCACGCACGACGAGCGGCTTGCGGCGCATTGTCATCGCCGTCTGAGAATGGCGGATGGCATACTTAACGAGGATAACATCCAGACGGAAAGCGATCGCAATCCCGTGACCGAGGCATAGATGACGAGCGCGGATTGGCGACTGGCACTAGCGTTAGCACGACGTGAATTGCGTGGCGCCGGGTCGAGTCTCCTTTTCTTTTGGGCAAGCCTCACGCTCGGCGTGGCGGCCATAGCCGCCGTCGGCCTCGTGAATGGTTCCGTAACCAGTTCCATCGCCCGCGATGCTCGAGTTCTCCTTGGCGGCGATATCGAGATTGAAAACCCGTCGCAGCCTTTAGAACCGTCGGCATTCAATTTGATCCGACCGCAATCGAGCGAGGTCAGCCTCGTGGTGCGGGTGAGTTCCACTGCCGAAGCGGCGGGTCGTCGCGCGCCGGTCGCTATCCAGGCAGTGGACGGCGCCTACCCGCTCCTGGGCAGCGTGGCCCTGTCCCCCGACATGCCTCTACAACAGGCGATCGCCGACGATGGAGCGGTGGCCGAGACCGCTTTTGCAGCGCGACTAGGACTGGAACCGGGCCAACGTTTCACGATCGGAGCCAAGACCTTCACGCTGCGCGCTATCATTCAGCACCAGCCGGATGGACTCGGGGGCTTGATCAATATCGGCCCCCGGGTTGTTCTGACCACGATCGGCCTTACGCAAACCGGCATCGTCCAGCCGGGCGCCATGATCTCCTATGATTATCGCCTGGTGGTAGCGCCCGGTCAGTCGATTACTCAGATTAGCGCGGACCTCAAAAAACGCTATCCCGATGCGTCTTGGCGGCTCAGGACAAGTCTCGATGTGCAACCTGGGCTGGCACGCTTTACCGATCAATTCGCCACCTATCTGACCCTGGCCGGCCTGACCATTCTTCTGGTCGGAGGCATCGGCATCGGCTTGACGGTGCAAAGCTATCTAGCCCTACGTATGAGACACATTGCGATCCTCCACTGCCTCGGCGGCAGTTCGGCTCAGATCGGCCTTGCTTATGCGATGCAGGTCTTTTTTCTAGGAACGGCCGGCACGCTCGGCGGCCTGCTCGTCGGGCTAGTGGTGCCGGCGGCGCTCTTATTCATGCTACAAGATGCTCTGCCGATCGGCTTTTCCTATAGCCTCTCTCTTCCGCCTCTCCTGATCGCTGGCTCCGCCGGCCTGTTGACCACGGCGCTCTTCGGATTCGCGCCTGTGGCCGGTGCGTTGCAGGCTACGCCAGCCTCGCTCTTTCGCGATGGCGCCGATGCGGCGGGATCGGCTCCGACTGTGGCAGCAAGAACGGGTATCTGCATCTCGGCAATGATGCTTGGGCTTTTGATTATCTTTAGCGTGCCGCGCCCGCTTATGGCGTCGCTTTTCATTGTCGCTATCATCGTCACAACCCTACTTTTGACGATCCTGGCCAGATTGCTCGTTTCGCTCTTGTCGAATGCGAGTGGATGGGGCCCGATTTCCTTCAGGATTGCGGTTCGGACACTTACGCGCAAAGGCAGCCACACCGTTGGCATAACCATCGCTCTAGGAGCCGGGCTCGCCGTTCTAACAGCCATCCTCTTGACGGAACGAGCGCTCGAGGCTGCGATTGACAATGCCGTTCCAAAGCGCGCACCCAGCAGCGTCTACATAGATATCCAGCCGGATCAACTTGCTAGATTTACCGCGATCATCGAGGCAACTCCCGGCGCGTCGATCATACAGGCAGCGCCGCAACTCCGCGCCCGAATTGTCCGGTTTAATGGCAGGACCGCCGAGGAAGCCGGCATTGCCGAAAACGTCCGTTGGACATTGCAGCGCGACCGAGGCGTTACCTACAGTTCGACCCAGCCGCCGGATGCCGATCTCGTTGAGGGGACGTGGTGGCCTCCTGACTATGACGGACCGCCTCTCGTTTCGATGGGTGTTGAGTACGCGCGGGGCTTTGGGCTCAAGCTTGGCGACACAATCGGCCTCAACATTCTGGGACGGGTCGTCGAAGCAAAGATCGTCAATCTCCGCAAGGATATCGACTTTACCAGCGGACGGCTCGAGTTCCTCTTTATCATGAGCCCTGGGTTCATTTCGGCCGCACCCCATACGATCGTCGCCACGGTGGACGCACCAAAGGATACCGAACCGAAGCTGATGGCAGCGGTGGCCGAGGCCTTGCCGAACGTCACACCCATCTCGGTCGCTGCGATGGTTCGACAGGCCAAGGACGTTCTCGACAAGCTCGCCGCCGGCGTGATCGTCATCGCTGGCGTGACAATTGCCTCGAGCCTCGTCGTCCTGGCAGCAGCCATAGGCTCCACTCATCGAAGGCAGCGCTATCAGGCAGTCCTCCTAAAGATATTGGGTGCACGCCGCATAGAGATCATCAGCGTCATGGCATTCGAATATTTTGTTTTGGGCGTGGTAACAATGATTTCCGGTGTTCTCTTGGGTACGATGGGTTCGCTCATCCTCGTTACCATTGTGCTGCGCGTGACCTGGAGCTTCGACGTCGGCGCCATCGCGACCGTCTGCGCTCTGGCCCTCATCCTCGTAATGGCCGTCGGGCTCGCGTCGACCGCCCGCTTGCTGCAGCAAAGCGCCGCCGATGCATTGAGAACACTCTGAAATAAAATAGAGACTTCACTAATATTGGTGAATAAATATTAGCATATTGGCGTTGGGCCACGTGGAAAATCATGCGAACGTAAAGCTCGCCATATTCTAACCCCTCATGAGATATGCTCGCGCTTGCGGAGAGCGGAGCGCTGCCCATATTATGGTTCGAGTATAGGGCCGCGGACATACGCTGCCCTCAACAAGGGATGGAAACGGATGGCGTATCGCACCGATCCCCGGCTTGCTTCGGCCAACGTCGCCGTCGATCGGATCGACGAGGGCCTGCGCAGCTTCATGCTGGGCGTTTACAATTATATGGGCCTGGGGTTGGCCATCACAGGAATAGTAGCGCTCATCGTAGCGTCGACGCCTGCGATCTATGTGCCAATCTTCACCTCGCCCCTCAAATGGGTCGTCATGCTGGCGCCGCTGGGATTTGTCTTTTTCCTAGGTGCGCGTGTCAACTCTATGAGCAAAAGCGCGACGCAGATGACGTTCTGGCTGTTCTGCGCCGTTATGGGCCTGTCGCTGTCGAGCATCTTCCTCGTCTTCACCGGCGAAAGCATTGCTCGCGTCTTCTTCATCACTGCAGCCACCTTTGGAGCGGTCAGCCTCTATGGCTATACGACCAAGGCGGATCTCGCGAAGATGGGTTCGTTTTTGATGATGGGCCTGATCGGCATCGTCATCGCCACGATCGTGAACATTTTCGTAGGTAGCTCAGCGCTGCAGTTCGCCGTCAGCGTCATCGGCGTCATTGTCTTCACCGGCTTGACCGCCTGGGACACGCAACGCCTCAAGGAAGAGTATCTGAGCGTTGGTGCTATTGGGGATGCTGCCGCAAAGATGGCGGTCATGGGAGCTCTTAGCCTCTACCTCAACTTCATCAATCTCTTTATGATGATGTTGCAACTTCTAGGTGTTGCCCGCGGCCAAGACTAAGTCGACCTTATTGCCGGCGGCATCGGGCCTGTCGAAAGACGGGCCCTTTTGTTTAGAGCTGCGGGACGATACGCCCTTATGTCTCTGGCTCGTGTCGCTGGTATGTCAGGGTTCTTCCTCCGGCTACCGGGCGTCACGGCATTTCCGCTAGCGAGCCCCTCCTTCGAAGCGCCTGATTGCGTGCACGCCAAGCTTGGAACTAATAGCGGCGCTCCAAATTAAGCCCCATAACGATCACCAGCTAGACCGCCTCTAGGCTATCCAGACCGGGGACAAACTTCATCACGGCAGACGATTGGAGCGGTCTCTTGGTGCCTAGGCTTAACTGCAATGCATCTGAATGAGATATTACGCGCCATCTGCCACTTGTAGATGCGCTAGGTGCTGACTGCGTCGGGATGAGGCGATCGCCACACGATATCGAAAGGACGATCCGCTTAGGGGACGAAAGCCTGAAACCGGTTCAAGCTATTCCTCGGCTTGATCCGCAATGTCGTTGCGTGCGCGAGTCCCGCCGATGGCCTTGCAAGAGAAGCTCTTGGCAGAAATAAAGAAGCGCGCCTCGGAGGCGCGCTTCTTTACACTTTTAACCGGTCAAAAACCGATCAGGCCTTGGCGTGAACCTCAGCGATACGACGCTTCACGCGGACCAGCTCGGGCGAGAGGTCTGCTTCGGGAGCGGCAAGCAGAAACCCGTCGATACCGCCCTGCTTCTCGATCGTCCGCAGCGTGCTGGTCGCGATCCTCAGACGAAAGCTCTGCTTGAGGGCCTCGCTAAACAGACGACGGCTTTGGATATTCGGCAGAAAACGCCGTCTCGTCTTATTGTTCGCGTGACTGACATTGTTGCCGGTCAGAACACCTTTGCCAGTGAGGGCACAGCGGCGCGCCATTGGATCGTTCCCGAAATAAGAGACAACAGCAAGCTTCGCAGCCTGCTTAGAGCCACGTTGGGAGCGTCTTCTATCGGCCCTGGCTTCATCGGTCAATCGCTTAGAGCCGCATGAGACGATCCCCACCAAAGACGCGGCAACCCATGAGGCGGCTGTTCACCGATTACGATAGCCATCCCTACCTGAAGGCGCACATGAGCGGCTTGTTCGTGACTCCTCGCATGTACGAGGCATAATGGCTGGCCGACTTCAATTCGTTCACCGACGCCCACGAGCTCGCTTAACCCTACGCAAGGGTCGATTCCGGCCTCAGGGCGGCTTCGACCGCCGCCCAATGCGACGATTATCTCGCCTAGCCGGCGCACATCGATCTCGGCAACCCAGCCCGGCCGTTGCGCTATGACAGGAAGGACGACGGGTGCTTTCGGCAAGATATCGCGATAGCGTTCGACGAGGTCAGACGGGCCGCCTTGCGCTGCGGTCATACGCGCGAAAACTTCAAGGGCCCGTCCGTCCGCGAGCCGTTCATCCACGAGCGCCAGCGCATCGTTCAGAGTCGCCGCCAGCCCCCCAAGAACAAGAAGCTCTGCCGACAGGCCGCGCACAGCGGCCAGCAATCGAGCTTCGCCGGGTTGGTTTGTCAGAAGCCGGATGACCTCGATGATCTCCAGAGCGTTGCCGGCGGTGCGGCCCAGACACTGATTCATATCCGTCAGGATCGACTTGCAGGCAAGTCCGGCACCCTGGGCCACGAATTCGATCGAGTGGGCCAGATCGATCGCCTGCTCCAGAGAGGGCAGAAACGCGCCATTGCCCACCTTCACGTCCATCAGCAATGCGTCTGCGCCGGCAGCCAGCTTTTTGGCCAGGATCGATGCGGTGATCAAAGGCAAGCTGTCGACCGTCGCGGTAACATCCCTGATTGCATAGAGCCGACGGTCGGCGGGTGCTAGATCCTGGCTTGCGCCCACGATCGCACAACCGACCTCGCGGACGACCATCTGCAAATCTGCTGCATCCAGACGCGTATCGAAGCCTGGTATGCTCTCGAGCTTATCAAGTGTGCCACCGGTATGCCCGAGACCGCGCCCAGAAATCATCGGCACGAAACCGCCGCATGCCGCTACGATGGGCGCAAGCGCCAAGCTCACCTTGTCGCCAAGACCGCCCGTGGAATGCTTATCAAGAACAGGGCCTGGCATGTCATCCCAGCGGAGAACGATGCCGGTATCTCGCATCGCAAGGGTCAAGGCTATGGTTTCACGCTTCGTCATGCCATGGATGCGAATGGCCATGGCAAGGGCCCCCACCTGAGCGTCGACCAAGCTGCCATTAGCGATATCATTGACGAGCGCTCTCACCGCCAGGTCATCAAGTTGCTCGCCGTCCCGCTTCGCGGCGAGAAGTTCCTGTGGCGATAGCTTCATTGCTGGAATCGCGTCACGAAGTGCCTTTCCTCCACTCGAATATTCGCGGGCCTGAGCCATTCCGGCCCAAGAATCGCTTGAGCGAGACTCGCTAGCGGCGCCAGCGCCGACTTTCCTTGCGATAATTTGAAGCCGACCTTTCCCTCGGCCTCCATGGCTACGGACAGCAGGACTGCGCACAGGTCTAGATCAAGTGGACCCGATGCCGATGGCATCGTGACGCCGAGAAAGTCGACCCCAGCCATGATGGCGGTACGGGCGATCGCCGTCGCCATGCTCGGATCAACGGAGCCTCCAGGCGTAAGGATGCGCAGCGCGACGCCTGGCCCTGCCGTGGTCCGGCAAGCTTCGATCAGATCGCCGACCAGCCCGACGTCGCCATCTTCCACTGCGCTGAGAGGAACCAGGAACTCGACGGCCCCGGCACCATCGCCAGCGCAAGCTCCTGCTTCTGCGGCAATCGCCGCGATATCGTCACCTTGCGCTTCGTTCAGCCTGACGATCATGACTGGAGTCGCATCCTGCATGGCGCGGCGAACCACCTCGACCATCTTCGCGTCAACGCAAACGCCGGGCCCATTGGCGGCACGAACCTCGCGCGCTGCCAAGAGGACTTCGTTTTGCGCCATGCCACGCGCATCGAGTTCAACGAAGCACGAACATTGATCGCGCAACGCTTCAGGTAATGGTGCGGTCATCGCGGTGCCGACAAGAGTTTGCAAATCAAGCGGTGGCACGAACGATCTCCGGCAGAGCTATCTTCAGGAAGGAAGCAAGTGCAGCCTTGGCACGAGATGCCTGACTCAAGGTCTGCTCATGGGACAACGGCGATGCACTAAGGCCGGCAGCGAAATTCGTAACGATAGAGAGGGCGACGACCTTCATGCCGGCATGTCGACCGCTGATCGCCTCCGGTACGGTCGACATGCCGACCAGATCGGCTCCCATAAGGCGCAGTGCACGAATCTCGGCTGGGGTCTCGAAGACGGGCCCGAGCATTGAAGCGTAAATACCCTCGGTGAGTTGCACGCCCCTATCTCTGGCCAAGGTCAAAAGCCGGCGTCGACAGGCCGGGTCGTAAAGATCCGTGAGATCGAGAAACGAAGGACTCCCATTTGCATCACGTACCCCCATCATCGGATTAGTGCCCATCATGTTAATATGATCACTGATGAGAACGAGCGATCCGGGGCCGATTTCGGGCCTAAGCGAACCCGCCGCATTGGTCAGCATGAGCGTCTTGCAGCCGATCGCCGCCAACGTATCTAGCGGATCGTTGAAGCTCTTGGCCGAATGGCCCTCGTAGAGATGCATGCGGCCACGCATGACGGCGACAGGCACGTCGCAAAGTCTGCCAAGCATGAGTTGCCCGGCATGGCCCGCAACACTGGGCGCCGGGAAGCCGTCAAGCTCGGCGTAGGAAAAGACGATAGCATCCTCCAACGCCTCGACTGCCTCGCCCATCCCGGAGCCGAGAACAAGGGCAATTTCGGGAGCTTGAAATCCAGCCCGAGAGCGGATGAGCGTCGCGGCGTTCGATATGCCTGGTGCTGTGACGGGGCGCAGGGCGAAGGCTCGGGGCAGAAGTTCGCCTAACGTCATCCTCAGGATTGCGGCGTCGGCGCCGGTCATGTGGACAAGGACGCCGGCGTCGGCGAATTCTGCAAGACGCTGTCGACAGCCGCCGCACGGTACACAAGGTTCTTGACCACTGCCGGCGACGGCGACCTCGCGAATTCGTCGCTCCCCCGCCGCAATCATGGCGGCGATGGCACCAGCTTCGGCACAGGTGCCGAGCGGGTAGGCAGCGTTTTCCGTATTGGCGGCCACATAGATCCGTCCACTCTCGCCCCGCAGAGCCGCCCCGACGTGGAAGCCCGAATAAGGCGCGTAGGCTTGACGCCTGGCGGCGCAGGCGGCCTCCAAAAGGTCGTTCATCGCTTAGCGCTCCTTCACATAGGGCTTTCCCACGGCTCTGGGCGCCACGGCTCGGCCGACGAACCCGGCAAGCAGGATGATGGTGAGAACATAAGGCAAAGCCTGGACCAATTGAGTGGGGACGCTGCCTATGCCCGGCAAGCTAACACCCTGCAGCCTCGCCTGGAGGGCATCCGTAAAGGCGAAGAGTAGGCAGGCCAGGACAGCCGGAACAGGACGCCATTTGCCAAAGATGAGGGCAGCGAGGGCTAGATATCCCTTCCCCGCCGTCATGTCGCGCGTGAAGCCCTCACTTTGCGCGATGGATAGATAGGCGCCGGCAATGCCGCAAAGAAGGCCTGTCATCAGGAGGGCCCGATAGCGCAGGGAGGCTACCGAGATCCCAGCGGTATCGACGGCGGCCGGGTTTTCGCCGACAGCACGCAGCCTCAGCCCAAATCGGGTACAATATAGAACCCATACAGCCAGCGGGATCGTCAGGACAGCTATGTAGGTCAGCAGATTTTGGCCGCTAATGATGTCGGTATAGACAAGGCCAACGATCGGAATATCCCGCACCCCCGCGGCGAAAGGGAGTTCGATCGGCATAAACCGTCCCCGCCCCGGAGGCAGAGAAATACGCCCTGCCTGTCCGAACCAGGCCTCAGCCAAGGTGGGGCCTAGGCCTGCCACGGTGATGTTGATAGCCATGCCCGAGACGACCTGATCGCCACGATGAGTAATCGTTGCGTAGCCGTGCACCAGCGCAAGCATCATGGAAGTGACAATAGCGCCGGCAAGACCCAGCAAATGGGACCCGGATATCGCCGTCAACGCGGCTGCGGCAAATGCGGCCGCCAACATTTTGCCTTCGAGGCCTATATCCACGACCCCGCTGCGCTCGGCGAAAAGTCCGGCCAGAGCCGCCAACACCAAGGGCGTTGCCAGCCGGATCGTGCTGGCGGCGAGAAAGACGCTCTGGTCGAAATAGTCCATGCTCAGGGCTGAGATCGCTGTGGACGCATCAGGCGTGCCTGGAGCAACGGTCCAAACAGGTGCTCGAGACCGCCAGCGAAGAGAATGACAAGCCCCTGTACAACGACGACGATGTCGCGACTAACCCTGGGCATGTCGAAAGCGAGCTCGGATCCGCCCTGATAGAGCGCGCCGAAGAGAATAGCTGCAAGGATGATGCCGATCGGATGATTTCGCCCCATCAGTGCGACGGCGATGCCCACATAGCCGTAACCAGCGACGAAACCCAGAATGACGCGATGCTGGGCACCCAACACCTCGTTAACTGCCATAAGACCGGCCAAAGCACCTGAGAGGATCATCGCGATGATAACGATCCGGCCAACATTGATGCCGGCATAGACGGCGGCGTCGCGATTATGACCCACGACCCGGATCTCATAGCCGAGCTTGGTCTTCCAGATCAGCAACCAGAAAAGAATGCAGCACAAAAGGGCTAACAGGATCGACGCGTTGAGCGGCGACCTGCCGAGATCTACGCCGAACGGCCCGAGCCATGTCCATAACTGCGGCAGCCAGAACGCATGGGGAAAAACGATCGTCTCCGGACTTTGCTGCCCCGGACGGATAAGAACATTGACCAAGAGATATGCCATGAGCGAGGCAGCGACGAAGTTCAAAAGGATCGTCGTAACGACGACGTGACTACCGCGCCGAGCCTGCAGCCAGCCAGGAACGAGGCCCCAGATCCCGCCAACCAAGGCAGCTGAGAAAATCGCGGCCGGAATGGCAAGGAAACGCGGAAGGAAACCAGCAAACGTGCCGACGATCGCTATGCCCAGGCCGCCCAAGTAGGCCTGCCCCTCCCCCCCGATATTGAAAAGTCCGGCGTGAAAGGCCAGGGCGACGGCTAACCCGACAAAGATGAAGTTCGTGGCATAAAACAGGGTATATCCCCAGGCTTCGCCGTAGCCGAAGGCCCCATAGATCATAAGCCAAGCTGCCCGCAGCGGATTTTCACCGATCAGCAGCACGATCAGGCCAGAGACAAGAAAAGCGGCCGCGAGATTAATGAGCGGGATGAGCCCGATATCGATCCAAAACGACAGGCCACGCCGAGCGGCAGCCATCCTCGACACTCCTCTTCAGTCCGCCGCTACAGCGTCGCCATCCGCCATCATCATGCCGATCGCGCGCTCGTCAGCCATTGCAGTCGGCATGCGGCCGCTGATCCTTCCATCGGCCATGACGAGGATACGGTCGGCAAGCGACATGATCTCCTCGAGCTCGACCGAGACGATCAGGACAGCCATTCCCTGATCGCGCAGTTCAACAATACGTCGATGAATGAGTTCAATCGCTCCGACATCAACGCCACGCGTCGGCTGGCCGATGAGGAGAAGCACCGGGCCGTGCTCGATCTCGCGTGCCATGACTAGTTTTTGCTGATTGCCGCCTGAAAATGAGGTGGCGTTGAGAAAGACGTCGTGTGGACGGATGTCATAGCGACTGAACCAGTCCCTCGTCCGCGACAAAATGGTCCGGATGGACAGAAAGAAACCGCCATAATCTCGTCGCCGGTGATAACCCAAAATAGCATTCTCGTAGGCCTTCATGCCGCGCACGAGACCGTTGCGAAGCCTATCCTCGGGAACGTGGGCCACACCCTGCTCGCGGATAGAACGCCAACAGGTCATTTTACCGCGTATGGCGATCGATCCTCTGGTTGGTGATCGCATGCCTCCCAAGACCTCAAGGAGTTCACTCTGGCCGTTGCCCGACACGCCAGCTACGCCAACGATCTCACCGGCATGGACGGAAAATGACAAATCCTTGAGCCGCGCCACACCGCGCTCGTCCTTTAGATCTAAGGCCTCCACCCGAAGGACCTCAGGGCCCGGGCGCGCAGGTCCTTTCGCCACTTGGAACAGAACGGCGCGACCGACCATGAGCTCAGCCAGTTGCTCCCGCGAGGTTGCCCTGGTCTCCAGGTGAGCCACCATTTGGCCGCGCCGCATGACGCTGACACGGTCTGTAACCCGCATGATCTCGCCCAACTTGTGCGTGATCAGAATCACGCTTCGACCTTGCATTTTCAAGTTTCGCAGAATGCTGAAGAGGTGATCTGCCTCTTGTGGCGTTAGGACACCCGTCGGCTCATCGAGGATGAGGGTGCGCGCCCCCCTATAAAGGGCCTTTAGGATCTCGACACGTTGCTGCAGACCTACAGCCAGTTCGCCGACGACAGCATCGAGATCCACCTCAAGGCCGTAGTCACGCTCAATCCTGGCAATCTCACGGCGAGCCGCAGTCATCCCCCTCTTGAGGGTGACGCCACCTTCTGAACCCAGCAGCATGTTCTCAAGAACCGTCAACGGTTCGACCAACATGAAATGCTGATGGACCATACCTATGCCGGCCGCGATCGCATGACGCGGCTGGCTGATCTCAACCTCGCTGCCGTCCACCAGCATAGCGCCGGAATCAGCCTTCAGGTAGCCATAGAGAATGTTCATCAGCGTCGACTTGCCGGCGCCATTTTCGCCGACAATGCCGTGAATCGTGCCGGACTCGATGCGAATGTCGACGCGGTCATTGGCGACATTGCCGCCAAAGCGTTTCGAGATCGCGCGTAGTTCAATGGCGGCGGCTTGCATCAGCCTGCGCCTAATTCGGCTGATATCCCTTTACGACGATTTTTCCGGCAATGATTTCCGCCTTCGCGGCTTCGAGCTTCTGTCGCATGTCCGTCGTCAGGATGGAGGCATTATGATCGTCGACCGCATAACCTACCCCATCCTCTCTGAGGCCGAGCACACGGGTTCCCGGCTTCCAACCATCGCCTTGGGCTTCCTTGAACGCTTCATAAACGGCGACGTCGACACGCTTGACCATCGAGGTCAGGACATGCCCCGGATAGAGGCCATTCTGATTGCTGTCGACGCCGATGCCAAGTTTGCCACGATCGGCGGCGGCTTGCAGGACACCTCTGCCCGTAGCACCCGCCGCATGATAAACGACATCGGCGCCGCGATCGAACTGGCTGATAGCAAGCTCGTTGCCTTTGGCGGGATCACTCCAGGCGGCTGCCGTATCCCCGGCATAATTCACCAGAACCTTGTCATCCGGCTTCACATAGTGAACGCCTTCTTCATAGCCCACCTGAAAGTTGCGAATCAGTGGGATGTCCATACCACCGACGAAGCCGGTGGTCCCCGTCTTGCTGGCTAACGCGGCAGCCATGCCGACCAGGAATGAGCCCTCCTGCTCCTTAAAGACAATCGATTCGACGTTCGGCTTGTCGACGACGGCATCAATGATCACGAACTTGGTGTCTGGATACTGGTCTGCCAGCGTCTCAAGTGGGGTCGCGAAGGAAAACCCGGCCATGACCACGATATTCGCGCCGCGCCTAGCCATTCTCGACAAGGCCTGCTCGCGTTGGCTCTCATTGGTGATCTCGAACTCGAGATAGCTAATACCTGTATCCTGCTTGAACTTCTCAGCACCATGGTAGGCCGCCTCGTTGAAGCTCGCGTCGAACTTGCCGCCCATGTCAAAGATCAGCGCCGGCTGAAAATCGGCCGCGCGAACCACGGTTGCGGTGCTGAGCAAAGTCATCGCGACGATGGCAGCGCCAATCGACTTGAGCATAGGCATTTCCCTGAGTGGCTGGGGCACTGTCGGTCGACGCTAGAGACAGAGCCGAGAAATGCAACTGCCTGCTCAGATCGCCGTGATGTTCCTGGATATTGTCGCCTGCTCCTCGAGCCAGGAAATGAAGAGACGGACCCGTGGCTGCCTGGAAGCGCCTTCGGGTGTCACAGCATAATAGGCGTATTCCGCGGGCCGCTGGATTGGAAATGGCCGCACCAGGCGACCCGAGGCCAGATCGTCGGCCACGAGTGCGCTTCGCCCCAAGGCAATGCCGGCGCCTCGCGCAGCGGCATCGATCATCATCGTGGCGTCCGTGAAGCCAGGTCCACGTGTTGCGTCGAAGTCCTGAATATCGTTGCCCTGCAGCCATGCTCGCCACGTGAGGCTGGGCTCATCTCCACTAAGTGTCCGATCATGTAGCAGGACATGATGTCGAAGGTCATCGAGACGCCTTAGTGGCTTTTGCGCATTCATGAGCGCCGGCGCGCAGACAGGAAACACCTCCTCGGTAAGAAGAAGGCGCGTTTCAAGGCCTGGGTAGATGCCGCGCCCATATCGAATCCCGATATCGACGTCCTCGCGACTGAACTCGACGTTGCGGATCTCCGCCTTGAGCGTGAGCTCAATATCCGGATAGCCCGCGATGAAGTGTGCGATTCGCGGAACAAGCCACCGTGCCGCAAACGATGGGATGACCGACACGATCAATGGGCCGGCTATGCTCGCCCCCTGCAGATCCGTCACTGCTCTCGCCAGATGTGCAAACGCCTTCTCAAGCTCTGGCATCGCAGCGCGCGCGCTCTCGGTCAGAACAAGTCCACGCGGCATTCGTTCGAAAAGCTCGACGCTAAGAGCCGCCTCCAGTTGCTTGACCTGCTGACTGATCGCCGCTGGCGTTACGCCAAGTTCGTCGCCCGCCTTGACAAAGCTCGTGTATCGCGCCGCCGCGAGAAAGGCGCGCAAACTGTTTAGCGGGGGCAGTCTGTTCAGCGTCACAGTGGCAGGCTAAGCAAAACTGAGCCAGCGGGCAAGAACTTCTCGCTTGTTAGCTAGACCTGCTTGGCCTGAATTTGGGATCCCGAAGAAGGGAGCGCCAATTGGCTATCACCGATCCGCCAGCATATGACTTCAACGTTCGATGCAGGTTGCCGCCGAGGCCTGCGCAAAATCGGCTGGGCCGGATGCTTTGCGCAGTTGAGGAAATGCTCGAAAGACGTCGCGGACGTCGCGCACTCCGTCGCATGACCGAGCATGAGCTGCGCGACATCGGCCTTAGTCCGAGTGCCGCTTATCGCGAGGCCCTCAAATATCCCTGGCAGTCGTAAAGTTCATGCCCGCGGCGCGGCCGCTCTCGCAAGACGATCCTTGAGCGCCGCGCCTAGGCCTTCGGATGGGAGCGGCATGACCGCGATGCGGCGCACGCCGCTTTCGTCCAAACGCCTGAGCATCGCATAAAGGTTGCTAGCCGCTTCTACCGTGTCACCGCTCGGGCTGAGATTGAGCGTGACCTGGCCGCCGACGGGCACCATAGGACCGAACGCAAGCAGAGCCTCTTCCGGCTCTACCGACGTGGCATTCAGGCGCAAGGCAGCTCTCGGGGCATAATGACTGGCCAGTTGCCCGGGCGAGCGTGGCCTCGGGTCGTCTGAACCCATCGCAAGCTCGCCCGCGACTGTCACAATCCTTTCGCGCGCCAAACCGCCCTCGCGCAGCACCCTAATTACGTTGCTCTGGGTAAGGTCGAGTACTGTACTCTCAATGCCGACCGGACATGGTCCGCCATCAAGAACGAGATCCACCTTTCCCGCTAGATCCGCCGCGACATGGGCGGCTATGGTCGGACTGACCCGCCCCGACGGATTAGCGCTCGGCCCGGCGATCGGCCCTCCGACGGCCGCAAGAAGATCTCGAGCAACGGGGTGAGCGGGCACCCTGATTGCCACAGTTTCCAGTCCTGCGGTTGCCAGAGGAGACAGTCGACTGCCTGCCCGTAGCGACAACACGAGGGTGAGCGGTCCGGGCCAAAAAGCGGATGCCAACCGCCTAGCGCGACCATCGAAGACGGCCCATTGCTCTGCGTCCTCGACTTTTGCCAGATGAATGATGAGAGGATTATGGGCGGGCCGTCCCTTGGCGGCATAGGCGGCGGCTACGGCTCTGTCGCTCGTCGCAAGACACCCCAGTCCGTAGACAGTCTCGGTCGGAAAGGCGACTAAACCGCCCTCCTGCAAAATGCCGGCCGCCTCGTCAATCGCGGTTGCCGAGGGGAGTTGAATGATGGTCACGGGCAACGGGCCTTGGCTAGCTCAGGGGTGCGGCATCGTGCGAGCACGCAAGGTCGGTCGCTCAAGCTCCGGCATGGCATGGATTACCTGCGCTGACGAAGCGCCTTGGCGCCAATATCACGACGGTAAAACCCGTCCGGCCAATCGACAAGCGCCACGGCTCGATAGGCGCGATCATGCGCCTCCTGAAGATCTCGCCCACGAGCCGTAACATCGAGAACGCGACCACCATTCGCGCGCCACATACCATCCTGTATTTCGGTCGCCGCGTGGTAGATGAACACACCTTCGGCGGAGGAAGCCATATCGAGGCCGTCAATGACTGTCCCGCGGCTGAAGCTTCCGGGATAGCCTCGTGCTGCAAGCACGACCGTCATTGCGTGATCGTCGCTCCATCGTGGAGTCACCTCGTGCAGGCGACCATCACATGCCGCAAGGAGTATGGCGGCCAAATCGCTCTCCAAGCGCGGCAATACGACCTGGCATTCAGGATCGCCAAAGCGCACATTGTACTCGATCAATTGGGGACCATCGCTTGTGAGCATAAGGCCGGCGTAGAGGAAGCCACGAAATGGAGCTCCTTCAGCCGCCATCCCTTTCAAGGTCGGCTCCACGATCTTGCGCATCACTTGCTCGCTCAGCGCATCGTCCATGTTGGCAGCCGGCGAAAAAGCGCCCATGCCGCCTGTATTCGGTCCCTCGTCGCGATCGAAGGCCCTCTTATGATCCTGGGCGGTGCCAAAAAGCAACGCGGTACCGCCATCACAAAGGGCAAAGAGGCTGGCTTCCTCGCCATGCATGAAAGCTTCGATGACGATTTCCTTTCCTGCCGCGCCAAAGGCGCCCGCAAAGGCGCTATCCACCGCCGCCAGCGCCTCGTCTCGAGTAGCCGCGATCACGACACCTTTTCCAGCCGCCAAGCCGTCGGCCTTGATCACCACGGGCAATGCATGGTCAGCCAGATAGGCACGGGCTTCATCAGCCTCTCCGAAACTGAAAGTGCGGAACGCGGCTGTAGGGATAGCGTGGCGGATGCAAAAGGCCTTGGTGAAAGCTTTGGAACCCTCGAGGCGTGCCGCCGCTGCGGTTGGGCCGAACGCCCTGATCCCGACAAGCTCGAGGGCGTCGACAAGGCCCGCCACGAGAGGCGCCTCTGGTCCAACCACCACGAAATCGACATTCTCAGCCTCGGCCAGAGCCACTTGGCCACTAATATCATCGGCTGATACGCGGGCTCGCCGGGCGATCTTGGCGATGCCGGCATTGCCCGGGGCGCAGATAACCTCGGAAACCAGGGGCGACTGGGCCAAGCACGCGCAAAGTGCATGTTCGCGCCCGCCCGAACCAACCACCAAAATCTTCATGACAATCTCCTCGATCGACGCCAATCGATCACGTCTAGGTCTTCTTCAGAAGGCGGCAATGCACCGATCGATGTCTGCCGCGCAAGTCCACCGCTTGCGGCAACCCCCTAACCTCGTCATTTAGAAGACCGAGGGCAAAGCTTTGCGAAAGATTCTGCCATATGTTGCTTGAGAGGGCGCGCATCGCGATTTTCGGAGCCAGCGGCTACACCGGCGCGGAACTACTCCGTCTGCTGGCCGATCACCCACGTGCCGAGATCCGAGCCCTCACAGCGGAGCGCCAAGCGGGCAAGTCGATCGGCGAGGTCTTTCCACACTTGGCAACCTATGCCTTGCCGGATCTGGTCAAGATCGCGGACGTTGATCTATCCGCTATTGATGTCGTCTTTTGCTGCCTGCCCCACGCGACGACTCAGGAGATCATCAAGGACCTGCCGAGAGGTCCGAAAGTCGTCGATCTTTCCGCCGACTTTAGATTGCGTGATCCGGCACTATACGAGCGCTATTATGGCCATGCGCATCATGCGCTCGAAGCCCAGGCAGACGCAGTCTACGGCCTAAGCGAACATTATCGTCAAGCGATCGAGCAGACTTGGCTGGTGGCCAATCCAGGCTGCTACACGACGGCATCCGAACTGCCGTTGATCCCCCTGCTCAAATCCAACGCAATCAACCCCGATGCGATCATCATCGATGCGAAATCCGGGGTCAGCGGCGCCGGTCGCGATGCAAAGGTTGGAAGTCTCTTCACAGAAGTCAGCGAAGGCATCCATCCCTATGGCGTTGCAACCCACAGGCACGGTCCCGAGATCGAGCAGTGCCTAACCGATTTTGCTGGACGATCGATCGAGGTCATTTTCACACCGCACCTTGTGCCGATGAGCCGTGGTATTCTCGCAACGATCTATGTCCGCAACGCGCCGAATTTTGATGCGGAAGCCATACATGCTCGTCTGGCCGAGGCGTATGCCGACGAAGCTTTCGTCAACGTCATGCCATTCAAGTCGCTGCCGGCGACCCGTCATGTCCGAGGCAGCAATCTTTGCCTCATCGGCGTTCACCCGAGCCGGGTGGCGGGCCAGACGATCATCGTCTCGGCGATTGACAATCTGGTGAAGGGTGCGGCGGGCCAGGCCATTCAAAACATGAATATCCAAAACGGTTTTGCGGAACATCTGGGCCTGACGCAGCAGCCGCTATTCCCGTGAGCCCTTGCGCCGATCAAACGGGCAGCCGCCATAGAGGCGGCAAGGGCAAGGCTTAAGGGTCACATCGTCCAGACTACCCGTCAATCGCTCGGTCACCCTCTCTCCACCAGTACAGGGGACCAGACTCGGCGCAGACCGTAAAACCTGCAATACACCGCCTCCTTTAAGGAACGGCGTACTCCAAAATCGGCTGGCATTGCTCGATGCGGGCAAGCGGCGTCGTGGCGATATCGACCGCCAATCGTGCGCAAAGAGTAGGGCGCCATTGCCGACCGCTACAGGTGTCGGCGACCGTCATCATGCCAAGGCCAACGCCATTAACGAAAATCGGGAATACCAATCGCCTCGGTACGACAGTTCTCCTGGTTCAGCGCCGACGCCGATATCGTCGCGGGCCTAGGTGCGGGCGCGCTCGAAATGCGGACAACGATGCCCTCGACGCCATTCTCGTTCCAGTAGGCGGCGGCTTGTTGGCCGGCATGCCCGTGGCTCTCAAGGCCCGCCGACCTGATATTCAAACATTGGAATCGAGGCTGATCTTTATCCCTCGGTCCGGCACCTGCTTGACGCCACCCCTCCTTGCGCCGGCGCGCCCTACGATCGCCAAGGGGACCGCGGTCAAAACCCTGGGCACGTTGACAATGAAAAGATCATTCGCGATCTGGTCAATGACATCATCACGGTGCTGGAGGCGGACATCGAGGCGGCGGTCCTGCAATTCTCGAGATCGAGAAGACAGTCGTCGAAGCGCAGCTGGCCTCACGGCGGTCACCGCCGACCCGGGATGTTTTAAAGGTCGCCGGCCTGGACTCGTCGTGTCCGGCGGCAATATCGACAGCAGACTTCTCTCCATCTTGATTCTGCGAGGCGTGGGACGCAGCAAAAGGCTGACGCGGCTGCGCATCGTCGCGCCCGGCACCGTGGCGCGGATCTGTGACGCCGTCCCCGAACTCGCGCTAACATCGTCGAGATGTGCCATCAACGCGCTTTCGTGCAGCGCAGCTCCAAGGTGGCGGAAGTCGAGATGAGACCGTCGAGAACCGCAATGCGCGGCACGCAGAAGAAGTTATCCAAGCCTCGCCCTAACCGGATTCGAGTTACGTTCGCTAAATTGACGGGACCAATGATCAAGGTATTTATTCCTTGAAATGGCAGAATTATAGGCCTATAAGGGGCGATGAGCTTCGTGGGAGGCTCTGGGTTCGCCTCGAGGTCGATTGTGAATCTTCTTCTCATTCACGAGGGTGCGGGCGAAGCTCTGGCTCTCGAACAGGCGTTTTCATATCGAGCTGATATTCGCACCGCTGCGACGATCCAGGCTGCGTTGTCACTTATCGAGAACGAACATTGGCATCCCGATCTCGTGGTCGCGGACACTGCCGTCCGGGATCTGGGCGATTCCCTCCTTGTGGTGCGATTTCGCCAACTCTTGGACGCCACGCCGCTCATTATCGGCGTGAACGGTTCGCTGCCATTGGTTGAAGCCCGCCTTTGGTCCGGCAATGGGGTGCATGCGAAACGGAACTCAACAGGTTCGCCGCGCATCTCACTGGAGACAATCTTCGAAGAACAGCAGGCGTTGGCCCAGTCGATTTCGAACCAGCGGATGCACCTTGGGGCGGAAATCGAGCGCGCCGCCGCGAGGGCGGCGGACGCGGCCGTTACGCGGGGTATAGAACAACTTGTGACGCGCCTGGGCGTTGAAGACGCCGAGGGACTTCGCTTGGCAATCCGTTTCGCCCGGGCATGGGAAGCTGCAAAAGGCAAATTCTTCTCGGCCCTGACAACCGGCATCGCCTCCGCATTTCTCCTCGCTCTGGGTGCCGGGATTATCTCGATGCTTCGGCATACCGAGACGAAGTAATTCAGACCAGGACAAGCCCGGCATGGGAATGTCGGTTAGCGGGCGAATGCCTCTTTCAAGAAGGAAAGGCCAGCCTCGCTCGCCGGGTCATTGATCATGTGCCCCAGTCCTGGAAGGGAAAGGGTCTTCGGTTCTACGCCCAGCATGCGCAGGCTTTCTATGGCATGCTCGTGCGCCGAAAACGGAATGATTTCATCGTCCTCTCCTTGGACGAGTAAAATAGGTGTGTTCGGCATGGGTCGCCGCACGGGACCGGCCAGCAACGCCCCGGAATAGCCGACGATAGCAGCGAGTGGTCGGTCCCATGCAAGGCCGACCTGCATCGCCATCATCATGCCTTGCGAGAACCCGACGATCGCAACATCGTCGGATGTCAGCCCCGCGCCATCCATCCCCGCCCGGATGAATTCGGCGAGTTGCACCGCCGCCACATCTGCAGCGGCCGCCATGACTGCCGTGCGACGATCCATCAGGCTGAACCATTGCCGGCCAAACGGAGACATATCGCAGGGATCCGGCGCATCGGGCGCCAGAAACATCGAGTGAGGCAGCCCTTGTCGCCACTTATAGCCTAATTCGATCATATCGCGGCCATCGGCTCCCAGCCCGTGGAGCAGAATGACGAGTTGTCGCGGGGGGCAGCCGCTGAGGGGCGGAAGTCTTTCGCTCGTCAACAAGGCTTGGCCTCCTGCTGCGGTTGAAGAATCTCAGCTCTGTGTGCCTGCAACGGACTTGCACCTATGAAGGGCAGCGATCATGATCCTGCTTGTGCGATCACCCACTCGACTGCGTCGCACGGCCTCCGAATGGTTCTCGAGGAAAGCGTGCTCAAAGGCCAGGACTTCATCCCGCTGATCGAAGGCGGCCAGCAGCCCTTTGTAACCCGCTTTGCGCCGAGCCCGACAGGGCTCTTGCATATCGGCCATGCCTACGCCGCTCTCTTCGCCTTCGAGACGGCGCGGCTGTCGCATGGCCGCTTTCACGTTCGTATCGAAGATATCGATCAGCAGCGTTGCCGCGAGGAGTTCGATCGAGCAACGCTGGAAGATATCCTCTGGCTAGGTCTGAAGTGGGATGGCGAAGTCGTTAGGCAGTCGAAGCGTCTGAACGTTTACTGCGCCGCTCTGGAGGCACTCAAGCAGGAGGACGTTCTCTACCCATGTTTTTGCTCAAGGCGGCAGATTCGTGTCGAGATCGAAGACGCAGCTCGCGCACCGCACGGTCCCAGCGGGGAGCCCGTCTACCCTGGTACATGTCGCAATCTTGATCGCGAGGAGGCGCTCTACCGGATCGCCCGTGGAGAGCCCTATTGTTGGCGACTAGATGTCGCCAAGGCGGTACGAAGAACCGGGCCCTTGCACTGGCTCGATATGCGGGCTCAGTGGATCGAAGCGACACCGGAACTTCTGGGAGACGTAGTGCTCAGCCGCAAGGACATCCCGACCAGCTACCATCTCGCGGTCGTCGTTGACGACGCTATGCAGGGCGTCAACCTGGTGACACGAGGCGAGGACCTCTTCCACGCGACCCACGTCCACCGACTGCTGCAAGCACTGCTCGGCCTTACGCCACCCGCTTACTACCATCACAATCTAGTGGCAGATAGCACCGGCCAACGCTTGGCCAAGCGCAACCGGGCGGTGACACTCAGGCATCTCCGCGACAGCCATCGCACACCGGATGACATCTGGCGCATGATCGGTCTTCAGGGACCGATGCAGGCCCTTTCCGCCTGATCTCCGCGATAGACCCGTTCATTATGTGCGCAAGCCTAGCTTTGGCCGGACGTTGACCGTGATAATAAGCGGTGGGCGAAGATGGCTTCGGTAAGAGTGCTTGCTCGATAGATTGTCGACATCCCGCCACGCCATTTGAAGTGCCGCGGTCATTCTCGGTCAGCGCATCAGCGGTGCCGTTGGCATGCCGAACGACGCTTCCCTTGCATCAATCGATACATCATCGCTTTGAGAAAGCCTCACCCTCCAAGCGTTCCGTTGAGCGCACGGAAGCAAGTCGCCCCAGACGCTAGCTGGTCCTGTCGCTTCATCGTCTGTCCTATGGCCACGCTCGCTACCGCGCGAACAACGCACCCCTAAGTGGCTCGATATCGCCGGGCTTTCAAAGCCCCGAGTAGACCGATCCCGGGATCATTCCAGGCTCGCCTCGCGATGACGAGGTTTAGACCTTCTAAAGTCACAGCTTGGCTTGGACGGACTTTGATGTTAGCCCGCTTCTTATTGTTTGCGATCCTCTGCCACATTACGGAAAATTAAGCTCATGGATGTTACTCTCGTACTCAAGGCAGTCGTCTTGGGCATCATTGAAGGTGCGACTGAATTCCTTCCCGTGTCTTCTACGGGCCATTTAATCCTTGCATCATACTTTCTCGATTTTCAGGGGCAGGTTGCAACCGTCTTTAAGATCGTCATCCAATTGGGCTCCATTCTCGCGATATGCGTCCTCTATTTCGGTAAACTATGGCGAATGCTGATTGACCTGCCGACCCGGCGGGAGGCTCAGATGTTCGTGCTCTCGATCATCGTGGCTTTCATTCCAGCAGCCGTGCTCGGCTTCGCGCTCGAGCATTTCATCACTTCGGTGCTGTTCTCGCCTTGGGTGGTCGCCGTGGCTCTCATCGTCGGCGGCATCCTGATCCTGCTCATTGAGCGCCGGACCTCGCCGCATCGCTATCCTTCCGTCGATCACATCCCTCTGGGGACGGCGCTGGCGATCGGCTTTTGCCAAACGATCGCAATGATTCCTGGTGTGTCGAGATCAGGTGCGACCATCCTCGGATCCGTGCTGCTCGGCGTGGAACGGCGGGCAGCGGCGGAATTCTCATTCTTCCTGGCTATCCCAACGATGCTGGGCGCTACTGTACTCGAGATGTACAAGAATAGAGCACTCTTCCAAGCCGACGATCTCATGATAATCGGCATCGGTTTTATCGTCGCCTTCATTGTCGCCTTGATCGTTGTGCGGGCCTTTGTTCGTTACTTGCAGAACCACACCTTCTCCATATTTGGCTGGTATCGAATCGCAGTGGGCATCGTCATGCTGATCGTGCTGTTCATCTACGGTACGAACGGCTTTGCGAACGCCTAAAGCGTCTTCGACCTGCGGCCCAGCTTGGCAGAGCAGATTCGGCAATGAACATACTGGTGACGGGCGGATGCGGTTTTATCGGCAATGCACTCGTCCGCCTTCTCGTTGCCGACGGACACTTGGTCGGCAATGTCGACAAGCTGACCTACGCCGCCAGTCCTGCAGCGCTCCTCGATCTTGACGATCATCCCCGGTATCGATTCTGGCAAACTGATATCAGCGATCGCCATGCCCTCGGCAGGATTCTTGAAGAGTTGCGCCCCGAGGCAATCTTCCATCTCGCAGCTGAGAGCCACGTGGACCGCTCGATCGAGGGACCCAGGCCGTTTGTGGAAACAAATGTTCTGGGCACGTATACTCTTCTGGAGACGGTCCGGACGCATCTCTCCACGCTGAATGAGTTACAGCAGCCAAAATTCCGATTAATTCATATCTCCACGGATGAGGTCTTCGGCTCAATACCTGAAGGTGAGTATGCCGAAGAGACAAGGCGGTACGATCCGAGTTCGCCCTATGCGGCGACAAAGGCCGCTGCCGATCATCTCGTCCGCGCATGGTCACGCACGTACGGCCTACCGACGATCGTCTGCAACTGCAGCAACAATTACGGCCCGTGGCAATTTCCCGAAAAGCTCATGCCCTTGATGATTATCAAGGCATTGAAAGGCCAAGAACTTCCGATCTTTGGCGATGGACTCCAAGTCAGGGACTGGATCCATGTAGACGACCATGTGGCGGCCCTCCTCGCCATAATGCGACAAGGTGAACCTGGCGCCAGCTATAATATCAGCGCCAAAGACGAATGCACCAATATCGCACTGGTAAGCGCCATCTGTGATCGCCTGGATGCAATCGCTGGTCCTCTAAGCTCCGGACTTCCCCGTCTGGAACTCGTACGCCATGTTGCGGACCGCCCCGGACATGACCGGCGTTACGGCCTCTCTGCCGAACGGCTGAGACAAGACCTCGGCTGGCAGCCCACTCGGCGGCTCAAGTCCAGCCTCGACGACATCATCGACTGGTACCTGGAGCACGAAACTTGGTGGCAACCCTTGATGAAGCGACCCGACCCTATCAGTCGAAAGGGCGCCCGATGATCCTGTGGCTGCCGGGAAATCTATAGCGCCTCGCTTCAGAACGGTCAGACCGCGCATGGAAGCAACAGACTGGCCGCACGAATGGCGGAGGGAGCGGGATTTGAACCCGCGAGGAGTTGCCCCCAACACGCTTTCCAGGCGTGCGCCTTAAACCACTCGGCCATCCCTCCGCAGGGCTACGCGTTCATCACGCGCCACGAGCGCGCGGACCATAGTCAGCCGACGAGCCTGACGCAACAGGCTGAGACCTCAGATGCGTCAAACCCCGGGTGACCTCATGGCCCGGCGGCCGCATCGTCGACCAACCCGCAGTCGGACAAGATCGACCGCATGTGCGCCGGGACCGGCGCCATCGCCGTAATCGGCGGTCTCTTCTCGTAGAGCGGCACGCTGATTGACCTGCTATGCAGCATCAATGGCAACACATCCTGAGGCTGGCAGTCGCGCCCATAAACCGGGTCGCCCAGAATGGGACAGCCCAGTGCCTCCAGGTGTACCCTCAATTGATGAGTGCGCCCCGTATGAGGATGCAACTCCAGCCACGTCAGCCCATTGCTCTCGCCTCGAACCTGATAGTCCGTTACGGCACGCTGCCCATCCGGGTCCACCTTCATCCACCACCCCCTTGCCGCCGTCGAACGCTTGGCAAGTGCCAGTTCGATCCTGCCAGAGGGCTTGGGCGGCACGCCGATGGTGACAGCCCAATATGTCTTGCCGATCCGACCGGCCGCGAACTGTCGACCGAGTTTCGCCAGTGCACGGCGATGCCGACCCAAGATGAGACAGCCGCTCGTATCACGATCGAGCCTGTGCGCCAGTGCCGGGGGCTGAGGGAGGCCGAAGGAGAGCGCCTCAAAGGAGGCCTCAAGATTGGGACCACCTTTGGGGCCAGCGTGAACCGGCAGACCCGCCGGCTTGTCGATAATGAGCATGAGCGCGTCTCGGAAGAGAACGCGTTGGAGAATGGCAGCGGCGCTAAGACCGGGCGTCCCTTTGACCGATTGCCGGTTAAAACCAGCGGACCGTTCGCGTTCTTGAACCATACCTTCAACTCTTCCCGAACAAGCGTCGCCACATGACAACAAGCGGTAGCAGGCCAGGCCCCATGCGCGCCGGAGCGGCCGGGATACGATCTAGCCATGTTCAGCTGGTGACCGGCACGCTAGATCCTGCCATCAGACAGAGCATGTCGCCAGATGACGATCCGAAGGAGAAGATAGTGGACGTGAGCGGCGAATATCGCATTCAAGCCCCAAGGGGCCAGGTATGGGCAGCGCTCAACGACCCCAATATCCTCAAGCAAGCTATTCCTGGATGCGAATCGTTCGAGAGAACAGGCGAAAACGAATTGGAGGCGAAGGTCAAAGCCCGAATAGGCCCGATCAATGCCAGGTTCGCCGGGAAGATCACGTTGAGTGACCTCAATCCGCCCGAGAGCTATCGGATCGGTGGCGAGGGCAAGGGCGGTGTTGCCGGATTTGCCAAGGGAGGCGCGAACGTGACGCTCTCCGAGGACGGCGACGGAACAATACTGCGCTATACGGCCAGCGCGGATATTGGCGGCAAGCTCGCCCAGATCGGCTCACGCTTCGTCAAAGGCTCAGCAAAGAAAATAGCCGATGATTTTTTTGGCCGTTTTGCCAAGATTGTTTGCGAACAGCAGAACGCCGGCTGATATCGGTGCACAGGCGCTTCATTGGCCTGTCTGGTGATTATCTGCAGCCGACGGCGGCATCTGGAAATGAGCCAACACGAGCGACCCGATGACGGCGAGCCGCATGCTGGAAATTAGCGACGTCGAGCCGCGAACGCTGATGGCCGAGTTTTGACGCGCAAGCCAGACACCTGAGGCTACGCCGCCACAAACGATCGGGGCGATCGATTAAGGGATGGCCAGGCGCAAACTTGCAAAGCTTTGCCGGCCAGGACAACTACCGGCCCCAGTGTAGAAAGGAGATCGTCGGTCCGCCTCCTTATTTCGTGGGACCATCCTTTTCCATACGGGTGCTTCACCAAAACGCGCTTCGCTCTCTATGATGAGCGCAACGCTCTCTTTGACAATCGAGGTTCTGCCATGAGGCGCCTCCTGACCCGCCTACCGATCGACCCCTACCTCCTCGGACTGCTGGCGACAGTGGGCGCGGCATTCCTTTTTCCGGCGCGCGATCGGGGAGCGGAGGTTGCCGACGTGGTGACCTATGCCGCCATTGTTCTGCTCTTCTTCCTGTATGGCGCCCGGCTTTCCCCTACGAACGTTGTTCAAGGAATCAGCCACTGGCGGCTCCAGGGTTTTGTTCTTCTGCTGAGCTTCGTGTTGTTCCCAGTCTTGGGCCTGATACTGACGCTGGCTCTCCGCAACGTGGTCGATGGCACCCTCTTGATGGGCCTGATGTTTGTCTGCGTCCTACCTTCGACCGTGCAGTCGTCGATCGCCTTCACGTCGATTGCCCGAGGCAACGTTGCAGCGGCCCTCTGTAGCGCCTCCGTGTCAAACCTGCTTGGAGTCGTGCTCACGCCGCTCCTGGTCGGTCTTCTGATGAACGCGCATGGAGCCGCTCTATCGCTTGATTCGCTGAAGGACATAGCGCTGCAACTCGTAGCGCCATTCGCTGCTGGCCAACTCCTGCGGCCCTGGATCAATTCTTGGCTGTCGCGCCATCGGGGTATCCTTGGCTATGTCGACCGCGGCTCCATCCTGCTGGTTGTCTATGGCGCATTCAGCCACGGTGTCGTGAGCGGAGTCTGGCAGCAGGTCGGACTCGAGGATTTGGGGGTGATCATCCTTTTGGACTCTCTCCTCCTCGCGATCGTCCTGTCCGCCAGCGCCTATCTCAGCCGGCGATTCGGGTTTGAGAAGGAGGACGAGATCGCCATCGTCTTCTGCGGCTCGAAGAAGAGCATGGCCAGCGGCATTCCCATGGCAAACATCCTCTTCCAGGGCATGCCCGTCGGGCTGATCGTTCTTCCCCTCATGCTCTTCCATCAGCTTCAACTCTTTGCTTGCGCGGCCATCGCCCGTCGCTATGCCAGCCGGCGGCCGACCGAGGAAACACCAGTCGCCCCGGCCCAGGCCAGTCTGCGCGCATGAGGGACGGATCTCCGCCAATTCCACGCCGGGCCTGGCCAGCCGGTCCCGTTGGGTCTCCATGACCTCCCTGCTCTCGTCGATCCAGGCATCGATCGATCTCCTGCTAGCTGGCGACTATGTCCCAGAACGGTCGCTGGCCACGACGCCGTTCCCGGCGCTTAAGCTCGGACGCCCCGTCTTTCAGCAATTGGATCAAAGGCACCAAGATGGACGATGATCGGCTTCTCGACACGGCTGCCACCTGGAAAGCCAATGGTCGCAAAGTTGCCATCGCGACGGTGATCGAAACCTGGGGCAGCTCACCAAGGCGACCTGGCAGTCATCTGATCATCGATGATGCCGGCAATATGGTCGGTTCCGTATCGGGTGGCTGTATTGAGGGTGCTGTTGTCCGTGAGGCGCTCGACATCATGGAGGGAGCGCCATCCAAGCTTCTTGAATTTGGCGTGTCGGACGAGCAGGCTTGGGAGGTAGGCCTTGCCTGTGGTGGGCGGGTTCGCGTTTTCGTCGAGGCGGTCACGTGAAGCTCGATCTCCTACAGCATCTCAACATCGTCCGCGCCTCGGGAGACCGTTGCTGCCTGGTCCGGTATGTCGACCGTGATGAAGCGATCCTCGTCACCGACGATTTGGCGAAAGTGCCTGCAGCCATTCGGCCGTCAGTCGAAAAAGCTTATCGCGAGGATCGCTCTGTAAGCGTGCAAAGCGAGGAGGGGGCCGTCTTTGTCCAGGTCTTCAACCCGCCCTTGCGGCTGATAATCGTCGGCGCGGTGCATATCGCACAGTTTTTGGCACCCATGGCACAACTCTGCGGATATCATGTGACCGTTGTCGACCCGCGGGGTGCCTTTGCCACGCCGGAGCGATTTCCGGAGATCGCCCTTGAGGTGGAATGGCCGGACGAAGCCCTGGCTGAACTGAAACTCAACCGGCGAACGGCCGTCGTGGCTCTTACGCATGATCCAAAGCTAGACGACCCGGCCCTCGATCAAGCCTTGCGGTCTGACGCTTTCTACATCGCGGCGCTGGGCAGCCGGAAGAACCATGCCGCGCGCTGCGAACGACTGCGCGCCGAGGGCCACGATGACGTGACCTTGAAGCGAATTCACGGCCCGGCGGGTCTCGATATCGGCGCCGTCAGTCCACCGGAAATTGCCGTTGCGATCCTCTCGCAGATCACTCAGTGCTTGCGTCAGCCGCACCTACGCTTCACTCCCTGATGGCAGTGCATATCCATTCTTCGCCCACCTACGTCTCTCGGGAGTAGAAGTTGCGCTTCGGACCGCTAGCTATCGAAGACGCGGAGAATGCCATTTTGGCGCATGCGCTCGTTGCCGGCGCTACGCGCTTCAAGAAAGGCCAGAGGCTCGGGGTCGAGGATTTGCGGTCGATCGCCGACGCCGGCATCAGAACCGTTATCGCGGCCACGCTCGAGCCCGGTGATCTGGCTGAGGACGTGGCAGCCGAGCGGCTCGTTCAGAAAATCGGGGGCAGCGGAACTGCATGGCACCCCGCGACAACCGGACGCGCAAACCTGTTTTCGACAACCCGTGGCCTCCTCGTCCTCGATGAGGATCGCATCAACGCGCTGAATGCGATCGACGAGGCGATCACACTAGCGACGCTGCCGCCGTTCTCCCTGGTGCCGGACGAAACAATGCTGGCAACGATCAAGATCATCCCTTTTGCCGTACCTAAGGCGGCCATTGAGACAGCTCTCGCATTGCTACGGCGTCCCCTTTGCCGCATCGCCTCCTTTGTCCCCAAAAGGGCTTGGCTGATCCAGACGGTATTGCCCGGCACATCGACCAAGATGCTGGACAAGACGGTACGAATCACGAACGAACGACTCGTGGCCGTGAACGCTACACTAGTGGGTGAAAGCCGTTGCGCCCATGAGGAAGTCGCCTTGATATCGGCCATCAAGGCGGCACAAGGAATAGGCTTTGACCTTCTGCTGATAGCTGGCGCCTCCGCCACTACGGACCGGCACGACGTTCTGCCGGCTTCCATATGCGCGGTCGGCGGCAGCATTGAGCGGTTCGGCATGCCCGTCGACCCCGGCAATCTCCTGGTGCTTGGTCAACTGGACAGCCATCCGGTAATTGGACTGCCAGGCTGTGCGAGGTCGCCCAAACTTAATGGGTTCGACTGGATTCTCGAGCGAGTGGCCGCAGACCTGCCTGTTTCGGCCCAGGATTTTACCCGCATGGGCGTGGGAGGCCTTTTGATGGAGATTCCGTCGCGGCCGCAGCCGCGTGACAGCATGCCCTCAGAATCATCGGCTCCGCCACGATCCGATATCGCCGCGGTTGTGCTGGCCGCCGGTAGGTCAACACGCATGGGCGGCCCCAACAAGCTATTGGCGACAGTAAATGGCGTGCCCATGGTACGTCATGCGGTTCAGGCCGCTCTGGCCAGTCCGGCCGACGAGGTGCTCGTTGTCACCGGGCATGACGAACAGGCTGTCCGCGACGCCCTGCTCGACCTCAGACCGGGCTTTGTTCACAATTCACACTATCGGTCGGGTCTAAGCACCTCCCTTCAGGCGGCAATCAACGCACTCTCGGCCGATATCGAGGCGATCATCGTCATGCTCGGCGACATGCCGTTAGTGACGGAAAGCTTGCTGGAAAGGCTGATCGCTGCCTTCGATGTTAAGGCTGGCCACACGATCGTCGTGCCGACATATGCTGGCCAACGTGGGAATCCTATCCTCTTAGGACGTCGACATTTTAACGAGATTCTTACAATCTCCGGCGATGTTGGCGCGCGTAACCTTATCGCCGCGCATCCTGAGGCCGTGATCGAACTGCCGACTGAGGATAACGGCACCTTGCTCGACATAGACACGCCCGAAGCACTGGATGAACTCATCGGCCGCTTGCGAGTTTCGGCGTGAGTTCAACCCTCAAGAAGGCCTTTCCCATCTTTGCCAGTAGAACGGAGCGCTTTCACTATCTCGATAGCGCGGCTACCGGTCAGATCTGTGCGGCGGCAGCGGCGGCGCTATTGGGCTACGAGACGACAGCCCGTGCCAACGTCAAACGGGGCGTCTATCCGCTGGCAGATGCCGCAAGTAATGCCTTCGACGCGGCCAGGGCCAGCATTGCACGTTATATCGGCATCGACGACGCAAACGAGGTTATCTTCACGAGCGGCACGACGATGGGTCTCAATCTCCTGGCCCATTGCCTGACAGCGGAATTAGCGCCTGGCGATGAAATTCTGCTGAGTGAACTCGAGCACCACAGCAATATCGTTCCCTGGCAGATAGCAGCTGCCAGACGCAGCCTGATTGTCAGGGCGATCCCGGTCAAGAAAGACGGCACGCTTGAACTCGCCGCGATCGAAGGACTCCTGAGCGCACGCACGCGGATCATCGCCGTAGCGCATACATCGAACGTCACGGGCGCCATTAGCGATACGAGCCGTATTGCGGAGGCGGCTCGGGCGGCCGGCGCTTACTTTGTACTGGACGGTGCACAGGCACTGCCACACGGACCTGTCGACCTGAAGCGACTGGGTTGTGACGCTTTCGCGGCTTCCGGTCATAAGATGTTCAGCGCCACTGGCGCTGGCATTGTCTGGATGAACAAGGAACTAGCGCATCGATTACCGCCCTTCCTGAGCGGCGGCGAAATGATCCGAACGGTCTCGCTCAAAGGCTCAACTTATGCGCCGCCGCCACACCGCTTCGAGGCAGGGACGCCGCCCATTGGCGCCTGCCTCGCTATGGGAGCTGCAGCCGAGTGGTTGGCCAGCCTCGACTGGACGGCTATTGAGAGCGAAGAACGGCGGCTCACCCGTCGCCTGCTGGACGGATTGTCGGCAACGGCGCACACGACTGTCCTCGGTCCAGCCGGATTTTGCCACCGCCGTGGCATAATCTCCTTCGACGTGGATGGCGTCCACCCGCATGATCTATGTCAGTTCCTCGGAGATCGCGGGATCGCCCTTCGTGGTGGGCACCATTGTGCCCAGCCGCTGATGGAACGCTTCAATCTCGCGGCTACAACACGCGCCAGCCTCGCGCTCTACAATGACGACGCCGATATTGATGCCTTGCTTGAGGGCCTCGAATCGGCCGTGCGTCTACTGCGTTAGGACTCGCTTCCATGACCGGAATGGCAAGCAACTCACTCTATAATCAAGCGATTATCGAGGAGGCTAAGGCCGCCGTCGGCAGCGGCACGATCGAGACACCTCATGTCAGCGTCCGCTGCGACAACCCCCTCTGCGGCGACCGTATTACCCTGGAAGCCTTGGGAAATAATGGCCATCTCGCCGAGGTGGCGCATCGGACACGCGGATGCCTTCTTACACGCGCCGCAGCCAGCATTGCCGCGCGTCATGCGCGAAATCTGGACACGGCCGGCATAGAGGCTGCCTTGCAGCAGCTCGATGAACTCCTCAGCGGCAACAAACCCCTAAAGGAAGTCTGGCCGGAACTGGCGATCTTTCGGCCAGTGGCCTCAGTGCGCAGCCGTCAGGACTGCGTAAGACTACCGTTGCAGGCACTTTCCCTGGCACTCGCGAAGCTAGGCAAAACTTCGAACCCATGAAGGCACCTTGGGCGATCTTTCGTGTTGCAGTGCGGTGATTGATAAGCGAGGGAGCCGCTCATGCCGCCTGAAATCGAAATCGACAAAGTTTGCTACATCATCGTCAAGGCCCGGGAACTCGACGTTAAGGACGTGGTGGTGGATGAGGACAGCGGCTCCGATCCTATGGACGACGATGAAATCGACGTTCTCGAGGATCACGGTGACGATCCGACCGAAGAGGAACTAACCACCTTCATTGACGACCTGAATGTCGACGAACAGCTCGATCTGGTGGCTTTGACATGGGTCGGTCGTGGAGACTTCACCGTAGACGAATGGGACGAGGCACGCGAGACGGCGACCGACCGCCAAAGCAGCAAGACGTCGCGCTACCTTTTGGGCATTCCCATTTTGGGTGATTATTTGGCCGAGGGCTTGGGTGCCTTTGGATTATCCTGTGTGGGAGACGGTCTTGAAGCCGTCGGCCCTGGCGATGTCGCAGACGAGCCTTGAGCCGCTGCATCGGCTTCGCGATCCATGCGCAACTTAGCCAGCCGTTCATGCCGCTCTGCATAGGCGGCCTCCTTACCTTCGCGCGTCGGGACGTAGAAGGACTGCCTGCCTAGAGCCTCTGGAAAATAGTTCTGGCCCGAAAAGCGCTCTGGAGCGTCATGATCATAGACGTATCCTTCCCCATAGCCCTGCTGCCGCATCAATTTGGTGGGTGCATTCGTAATATGCAGCGGGGGCATGAGCGAGCCATTGTCACGAGCAGCCGCCATTGCTGCCTTATATGCAAGATAGACGGCATTGGATTTCGGCGCCAAAGCCAACTCCACCACCGTTTGCGCAAGCATCAACTCGCCCTCGGGACTGCCCAACCTCTCAAAGGCTTCGGCAGCAGCCATCGCCCTTGACAGCGCGTCGGGCTCCGCCAAGCCGATGTCTTCCGCAGCCATGCGAACCAGGCGGCGAGCTATGTAGCGTGGATCCTCACCGCCGGCGATCATTCGGCAGAACCAATAGAGGGAAGCGTCCGGATCCGACCCACGTACCGACTTGTGAAGCGCGCTAATGAGATTGTAGTGCGCCTCCTGTTGCTTGTCGTAGACTGGCAGGCGTCGTTGCAGCAGGTGACCGAGACCTTCGGAATCGAGAAGCGGCTCACTTGGCAGGTCGGCCAGCGTTTCAATCATGTTGAGCAAATAACGCCCATCGCCGTCCGCCAGTTCGGTCAAACGGCTGCGCGCTATGTCATCGATCGGGAGCTTCCGGTCTAAAGCCGCTTCTGCGCGGTCGATAAGGATATCCATCGCCGCGTCATCCAAACGCTGCAGCACTACGACATGGCAGCGAGAAATCACGGCTGGATTAAGTGCAAAAGACGGATTTTCTGTCGTAGCGCCGATCAGTGTGACCGTGCCGTCTTCGACTTCGTGCAGGAGACCATCCTGCTGCGCGCGGTTGAAGCGGTGAATTTCATCGATAAAGAGGACGGGGCGGCGACCTCTTGGCCGCAGCCGACGCGCTTCATCAAATGCTTTGCGGAGATCGGCGACGCCGGACATCACCGCTGATAGGGCGATCATCGGCTCGCCGATGCGCTGGGCAATCAGGCGGGCCAACGTCGTCTTGCCACAGCCTGGCGGCCCCCAAAGAATCAGCGACGACAGCCTGCCCCGCTCGAGCATACGGCCAAGAGGCGCCTCGACGCCCAACGCCGCATCCTGACCTACAACGTCCTCAATTCGGCGCGGTCTCAGCCGATCGGCAAGCGGTCTGCCCTCGACAGAGGCCTCCGGCAGACGACATGGTACCTCACCAGTCCTCACCCCGGCAGCGCCGAACAGGTCGTTCATGCGCGATTTTCTTCTACAGCCTGAACAGCAATCGTACCTCGCTCACCATCTCGCCGGATGTCGATCACCCAATCTTTCACCGGCGTCCTGGTTATCCGCTGCAAGTCCTCCACACTCCGCACGTCCTGGCCGTTGATTGTCTCGATAACATCGCCCCGGCGAAGTTCAAGCTGCGTTGCCGGGCTCCTTGGCGCTATACCCAGGACGACCACGCCTCGCCCGAACATGTCGAACCCCTGTTCCTCGTTGAAGGCAGGCGACATGTTGGCCACTTGCATGCCCCCCAGTGGAGTGTCGTCGGCGAGCTTGGCAAGGTCGGCCGGCGGTTCTGCGCTAGCCGGAAGGATCGCTACGGTGGCGCCGCTTTGGGCGCCTCCCCGAATTACGGTAAGCCGGGCAGCCGATCCCGCTGCCTTGAGAGCAAGGCGAAAGTCGAGCCCTAGTGGATCATCGACTTCGACGCCGTCAATGGCGGTCACGACGTCATCGGGCTTCAGCCCTGCTTTGTCCGCCGGGCTCCCAGGATAGATTCTCGCCAGCAGCACGCCCTCTGGCCGATCCAAGCCATAAGAACGGTATTTGTCTGGGTCGATATCCTGCATATCTGCGCCCAGCCAGGGACGGCTGACGGCGAGGCCACTCGTCAAGGTCTGTTCACGAATTCGAACGAGATTGGAGGGAATGGCGAAGCCGATCCCGATTGAGCCGCCCCCACGAGTGAATATCGCCGTGTTGATGCCAATGAGACGGCCATCCATCGTCACCAGTGCACCGCCGGAATTGCCAGGATTAATTGCCGCGTCGGTTTGAATGAACGAGCTGTTTCGGTCCAACGTCGGCGCACTGCGACCGATGGCAGAGACGATGCCACTCGTGACCGTCTGGCCAATGCCGAAGGGATTGCCAATGGCCAAAACGAGATCGCCAACCTCCAACTGATCCGAATCACCTAGTTCGATGACCGGTAACGACTCGGCACCTGCATCAATCTTGAGAAAAGCGAGATCCGACCCCTGATCCGACGTCAATACGCGGGCGGGAAAGACTCGTCGGTCTGCAAGTACGACCTGAATATCGTCTGCGCCGTCGATAACGTGGTGATTGGTGACGATCACGCCGTCCGAACGGACAATCACGCCCGAACCGAGCGATGTTTCGGTACGTGGCTGAGGCCGACTGGGAGCAACACCGAACTGCTTAAAAAAATATTGGAAAAGAGGATCGTTGGAGAGTGGCCCGCTCTCCAACGCTGTTCGCCTCGTCGTTACACTGACGACCGCCGGTGCGACCTTCCGCACGATCGGCGCGAAGGAAAGCATGATCTCACTGCGAGCATTTGGCACAGCTCGAGCGGCTGCAAGATCAGCAGAAGCTCCCGAGTTACCAGTCCCCGCGCACCCAACCAGGTGGAGGATCGACGTCAAACTAACGAACAGGAAGAATCGCGAAAAAAGCGCCGACCAGCGACGCTCTTTCCTGAAGAGATCAGGACACTCAAAATTCACGCGGGATATTACCCGGTGCATGATCAGGCGGCTGCAGCCTCGCTCTCACCGACAACAACGACCGGCCCTGAATCCTTGCCTTTGGCATCAACGTCTCGGTCGACGAACTCGATGACAGCTAGAGGAGCATTATCCCCATAGCGAAACCCCGCCTTCATGATTCTCAGATAGCCACCTGGGCGCTCTTTATAGCGGGGTGCAAGCACGTCCAGGATCTTCGATGCCGTGGCCTCATCACCGGTCCTTGCGATCAGCAGCCGACGCGAGTGCAAATCGCCGGCCTTTCCCGTCGTGATGAGCTTTTCCACCACGGGACGAAGTTCTTTGGCCTTCGGCAATGTCGTGACAATTTGCTCATGCTTGACCAACGAGCTCGCAAGGTTGGCCAGCATCGACTTGCGATGCTCCCAGGTGCGTCCGAACTTCCTGCCGCGATTGCCGTGGCGCATCGCCTTCTTCCCTACTCTCGCCCACTTAGTGGCGGGCGCATCCATTCATGCTACAAGGACGACGCAGGTTTCAACCCCCGACTTCGTCCGTTCAAGCGCGGCTTCGGCCGCATACCTAGATCAGAACGGCTCTTCAACCTTGCGAGCCAGTTCCTCAATATTCTCGGGCGGCCACCCCGTCACTTCCATCCCGAGATGCAGGCCCATCTGCGTCAAGACCTCCTTGATCTCATTCAAGGATTTCCGGCCAAAATTGGGCGTACGCAACATTTCGCCCTCTGTCTTCTGCACGAGATCGCCAATATAGACGATATTATCGTTCTTCAGACAGTTCGCAGAACGCACCGACAGCTCGAGTTCGTCAACCTTACGGAGCAGATTAGGATTGAACGGCAGTTCGGGTCGACGTTCCGCAGCGGTGGCGAGATGTGGCTCCTCGAAATTGATGAAGAGTTGCAGCTGGTCTTGAAGAATGCGCGCGGCATAGGCCAGCGCGTCTTCCGGCGTTACGGAGCCATCGGTTTCGATTTGCATGGTCAACCGATCATAGTCGGTCTGCTGACCCACACGCGCATTGTCGACCTTATAGGCCACCTTGCGCACCGGGCTATAAATAGCATCGATGGCAATCAGCCCGATCGGCGCATCCTCGGCCTTATTCAACGCTGCAGGGACATACCCCTTGCCGGTATTGATCGTCAGTTCCATGGCGAGCTTGCCGCCTTGATCGACGTGGCAGATCACCTGGTCGGGATCCATGATCTCAATGTCATGTCCAACCTCGATCATTCCGGCCGTGACGATCATCGGACCATCCGCACGCAAAGAAGCCCTTTTGGGACCTTCGCTATGCAACCGGAGGCCAAGCGCCTTCAAGTTTAAGACGATATCCGTCATGTCCTCGCGGACACCCGGAATCGTCGAGAACTCGTGCAGCACGCCTTCGACTTGAATGGCAGAAATCGCCGAGCCCTGCAGCGACGAGAGCAGAATCCGCCGCAAGGCATTGCCCAGCGTAATACCAAAGCCCCGCTCCAATGGCTCGACCACGATAGTGGCCTCGCGATCGGGCTTACGCCCGTGCTGGACAACGGGCTTTTGCGGCTTGATGAGGTCCTGCCAGTTCCTTTGGATCACGGGGACCACCTCGCTTCTCTTGATCTAACGCTTCAACTAGCAAGCTGACGACATCAAAAGTGCCTTCAACCTGCAAACCGCCGATAGCCGAGCTCGCAATCTCCAAATCGGATCGCGCGAACTCGGCCGGAAATCTAAAGGCTACGTCGGTTCGGACGCGCCTTGCAGCATCAATTAAACGCGCCGCCGCTTACGCGGACGGCAGCCATTGTGCGGAATAGGCGTCACATCGCGGATCGAGGTGACAGCGAAGCCCACCGACTGCAAAGCACGAAGGGCCGACTCTCGACCCGAACCGGGACCACGCACCTGGATCTCCAGCGTACGCATTCCGTGATCCATCGCCTTACGGCCAGCGGATTCAGCAGCAATCTGCGCAGCGAAGGGCGTCGATTTCCGCGAGCCCTTGAAGCCCTGAGACCCTGCACTCGACCAGGCGATCACGTTGCCCTGCGCATCTGCAATCGTGATCATCGTATTGTTGAAGGAAGCGCTCACGTGAGCGATCCCCGAACTAATGTTCTTGCGCTCACGGCGGCGCAAACGGGACGAATTATCAGTTGCCATGGTCTTACTTCTTCGTCGCCTTCTTCTTGCCCGCTATCGCGCGCGCCGGACCCTTACGGGTACGAGCGTTGGTGTGCGTCCGCTGACCGCGGACCGGGAGACCACGGCGGTGACGCAGGCCTCGATAACAGCCCAAATCCATGAGTCGCTTGATGTTCATCGCCGTCTCGCGACGGAGATCACCTTCGACCTTGTACTCGCGATCGATGCACTCACGAATGCGAACCACTTCGGCATCGCTGAGCTCATTGACCTTGCGCTCATGCGCAATGCCGACCTTGTCCAGGATCTGGCGCGCATGCGTGTTGCCGATCCCGTAGATATAGGTCAGCGCGACCCAAGCCTGCTTTTGGCTTGGAATGTTGACACCGGCGATACGCGCCACGTCACACTCTCCTAAGACACGAATATGGGTTTAAAGACGAACACAAGCCTCGACCGTGAGAGAGGCGGGCGCACGGCAGTTCGGGACGCAACCTCTGACGGCGCATCCAGGGGCCGCAGGACTATAAGAAGCCGCCCCCCTTGTCAATTGCTCTTTGACGAGCTTGTCAGACTTGCGAGGATTTCGGCGATCTTCGCCCTGACGTCTGCCATGGCTCCCATGCCGTCCACCGAATGAACCAAGCCCCGCGATCGATAGAACGGCAAGAGCGGTGCCGTCTGCGTCTCGTACGCGTCGAGCCGCGCGCGTACGGTCTCCGCATTGTCATCTTTGCGCCGCACGAATTCAGTACTGCCACAGACGTCGCAGATACCTAAAACTTTCGGCTGTTTGAAAACGTCGTGATAGCCGGCGCCACATTTAGCGCATGCATAACGCCCGGAGATTCGTTCCACGAGCGCCTTCGCATCAACTTTGAACTCCAGCACGGCATCCAGCGGTTTATCGAGTCCCGCCAACATGTCGTCGAGCGCCTCAGCCTGGGCGACGGTACGAGGAAACCCGTCCAAGATGAAACCTCGGGCGCAATCCGCCTCCTGAACGCGGGCAGCGACAATCGCATTGATGATCGAATCGGAGACGAGTTGGCCCGCGTCCATCACCGCTTTTGCCTGCTTGCCTATGTCGGTTCCGTTCGCAACCGCTTGGCGCAACATGTCGCCTGTCGAGAGTTGCGGGATGCTATAGTCCGCTGCGATCCACCCGGCCTGGGTGCCTTTACCCGCGCCGGGGGGGCCCAATAGGACGAGTCTCATCCTCGCTTGCCTCGTAGGCGGGACCGCTTGATCAGTCCCTCATATTGATGAGCCCACAAATGGGCCTGTATCTGACCGACCGTATCCATCGTCACCGAGACTACGATGAGAAGCGATGTGCCGCCGAAATAGAAGGGGACCGCATATTCCGACGTCAATATCTCGGGAATCACGCAGACGATAGCGAGATAAATTGCACCCACTACCGTCAGACGCGTCAGTACGAAGTCGAGATACTCAGCCGTACGCTGTCCAGGCCGAATGCCGGGGATGAAACCGCCATTCTTCTTGAGATTGTCGGCTGTCTCCGCAGGATTAAAGACGATCGATGTGTAGAAAAACGCAAAGAAGACGATCAGCAGAATGTATATCGCCATGTGCAGGGGCTTCCCGTAACCCAGCTCCTGCGTGATCGTCATCAGCCAACTTGGCCCGCCGGCCCCAGCCAGGCCACCAATCGTCGTCGGTAGCAAAAGTAACGAGCTAGCGAAAATCGCAGGGATAACGCCCGAGGTATTGAGTTTGAGAGGCATGTGAGTGCTCTCGCCCCCAACCATGCGATTCCCGCCGATCATACGCTTGGGATACTGTACAAGAAGGCGTCGCTGGGCACGCTCGACGAACACGATGAAAGCAATCACCGCAACTGCGAAGACCAGCAGAAAAAGAATAAAAAAGGTCGACACAGCACCGGTTCGCCCGAGCTCGAAGAGCGACGCAAGCGCATTCGGTAAGCCTGCGATGATACCGGTAAAAATAATGAGCGAAATACCATTGCCGATCCCGCGGGCGGTGATCTGCTCACCAAGCCACATCAGAAACACGGTACCGCCTACAATTGTTACTACCGTGGACGCTCGAAAAAACCAGCCGGGATCGATCACACCAGAACCGGTGGGTCCCTGCAGCGACTCTAGGCCGACCGCCATACCATAGGCCTGAAACACACCAAGGACGACCGTCAAATAACGCGTCCACTGGTTGATCTTCTTACGGCCCGACTCACCCTCTTTCTTCAGAGCCTCAAGCGTCGGCGACACAGCGGTCATGAGCTGAAGGATGATCGAAGCTGAAATATAGGGAAGAATGCCGAGCGCGAAGATCGACATCCGCTGCAAGGCGCCACCCGAGAACATGTTGAACATGCCAAGGATGCCGCCCGATTGCTGGCTGAAGACGTGCGCCATCACAGCGGGGTCGATCCCAGGCAGTGGGATGTACGTTCCCAAGCGGCAGACAATCAGGCAGCCGAGAGTGAACCAGATCCGCTTCTTGAGTTCGGTGGCCTTCGCGAAAGCCGCGAAATTCATACTAGAAGCGAGCTGCTCGGCCATGGAGGCCATGCGGTCTCTCCTTAGACGGCTGGCTCTGCAGCCGTATCGGCGCCGCCTAGAATCACGACCTTGCCGCCCGCCTTCTCAACTGCCTCGACGGCAGCCTTGGACGCACCCACGACCTCGATGGTCAGAGCGGTCTTCAGTTCACCTCGGGCAAGAAGACGGACGCCGTCCAGCGACCGGCGAAGAACACCAGCTTCAATGAGCCGCACGCTGTCAATCGTGCCGTCGGTCGCCAGCTTGCCGGCGTCAATCGCCGACTGCAGCCGATCAAGATTGACCGCGACGTAATCTGGGCGGTTGACGTTCTTAAAGCCACGTTTGGGCAGCCGCCGGTAGATGGGCATCTGACCACCCTCGAAGCTCTGCGGCTTCGGATTGGACTTTCTGGCCTTGGCGCCCTTATGGCCCTTACCCGACGTCTTGCCCAGGCCGGAGCCGATGCCGCGCCCGAGACGCTTGCGGGCATGCTTCGCCCCCGGATTGTCGCTGAGCTCGTTGAGCCGCATCGTCCTCGATCCTCAATAAAAACAGCCTAGCGACCGGCTTCTAAAGAAGCTGGTCGCTTAGGGCAATATCGACTTGTTTAACCAGGGCCTTGCCACGGCGCGACCCTCCCGAGAGTCAGGCCTCTTCGACCTTAACGAGATGCTGCACGCGTGTGATCCGACCGCGATTCTCGGGCGTGTCCACGATGACCTTCGTCCGACGCAGCTTGTTGAGCCCCAGCGAAATCAGCGTATCGCGCTGGTAATCGGGGCGACCGATTGGGCTGCCGGTCTGCGTGACCCTAAGGCTTTTCCGTTCGACCGCCATATCACGCTCCAACCTCAACAAATCCGGCGCCCTCAGTCGTCTCGCGACGGCCGATGATATCGCTCACCTTTTTGCCTCTCTTGGCGGCAATCGAACGCGGCGAATTAACATTGGCCAGGGCGGCAAAAGTTGCCTTGATCATGTTGTGCGGATTGGCTGAACCCATGGATTTGGCGACAACGTCTCCAATCCCAAGCGCTTCGAACACCGCGCGCATCGGGCCGCCGGCAATGATACCCGTGCCCGGAGGGGCAGCGCGCAACAAAACCCGGCCGGAACCGAAATGACCTTGAACGTCGTGGTGTAGCGTACGGCCCTGGCGCAGCGGCACTCTTACCATGCCACGCTTGGCCTGTTCGGTAGCCTTGCGCACCGCCTCGGGTACTTCTCGTGCCTTGCCGCTACCGTAACCTACGCGACCCTTGCCATCACCGATGACAACCAGCGCCGAGAAGCCGAAACGCCGGCCGCCCTTGACGACTTTAGCAACGCGATTAACGGCGACGAGTTTGTCGACGAGCTCGCTGTCCTGGCGGTCTTCGTTACCGCGGGGTGGACGTGCCATTCGATGTCCCTCGTCTCTTAGAACGACAGGCCGGCTTCCCTGGCACCATCTGCCAAGGCTTGCACACGACCATGATACTTATAACCGCCGCGATCGAAGACGACGGCTTCGACACCCACCGCCTTGGCGCGCTCCGCAAGGAGTTGTCCAACGCGCTTGGCTGCCTCCTTATCGGCGCCCAATTTGGACTCGGTCCGAAGGTCCTTGTCCAGCGACGATGCTGCCGCGAGCGTACGGCCCGCAACGTCGTCAATGATCTGACCGTAGATATGGCGACCCGACCGGAAAACCGAAAGACGCGGCCGACCACCACTCTTCAACTGCAGAGCGAAGCGCGTACGCGTCTTCCGCCGTGCAAAGCGAACAGATGGCTTTAACATGGCTACTTCTTCTTGCCTTCCTTACGGAGGATCTTCTCCCCCGCATATTTGATGCCTTTGCCCTTATAGGGTTCGGGACGGCGGAACCGCCGAATCTCGGCCGCGAGCTGTCCGACCTTCTGACGATCAGCGCCGCTGATCGCAATCGCCGTCGGTGTCTCACAGACAACCTTCAGATCGTCGGGGATGGCAATCTTGATGTCGTGACTGTACCCAAGCTGCAGATTGAGCAGCTTACCGTCCATAGCGGCACGAAATCCGACGCCAGTGATCTCGAGCTTTTCCGTAAAGCCATCCGAGACACCTTTGACAAGGTTCGCGACCAGTGTGCGGGACATGCCCCACATCGCGCGATCCCGCTTCTCGTCCTTGCTACGCGGCTCAACAGCTATCTTGCCGTCGGCATGCGTAATCAGGATCTCAGGCGGCAAGGCTACTTTGAGCGCACCCTGCTTGCCCTTGGCTGTCACAACCTGGCCCTGGACGGCGATATCGACGCCGGATGGCACCGCTACCGCATGTTTTCCGATACGCGACATGATCAGAACACCGTGCAGAGGATTTCGCCACCGACCCTCGCTTCGCGTGCTTCGTTATCCGAAAGCACGCCTCGCGGCGTCGACAGAATGGCGATACCGAGCCCGTTATAGACCGTGGGGAGCTCGCGCACACCGGCATATATGCGCCGGCCAGGCTTCGACACCCGCTTGAGTTCCTTAATAACAGGCTCGCCGTTCTGGTACTTGAGCTCGATCGAGATCTCGCTCTTCCCAGGATCAAGCTCGCTCACATTGTAGCCTCGGATGTAGCCCTCGCGCTGAAGCACTTCGAGGACATTCTTCCGAAGGTTAGACGCCGGAGACCGCACCGAGCCGAGCTGTGCCCGCTGGCCGTTGCGGATCCGGGTGAGCATGTCGCCGAGCGGGTCGCTCAGTGCCATCTTTCTCTCCCAATCCTTACCAGCTCGACTTCACGCAACCGGGAATCTGACCATTGCTAGCCAGTTCACGGAGCGCAATGCGCGAGAGACCGAACTTACGATAATAAGCACGCGGACGACCAGTCAGCGCACAACGATTACGAATGCGCACCTTGGACCCATTTCGAGGCAAGGTCGCGAGCTTGAGTGTCGCCTCGAAGCGCTCCTCAGGATCGACTTCCTTGCTCATAATGAGCTTCTTGAGCTCGCTCCGCCTCGCCTTGAAGCGCTGCACCAGATCGCGACGGTGCTCATTCTTCTCAACTGAGCTTTTCTTGGCCATAGCGCTTACTTCCTGAAGGGCAAAGCGAAGCCTTCGAGAAGCGCCTTGGCTTCCTCGTTGCTCCGGGCGGTCGTGCAGATAACGATGTCCATGCCGCGGGTCTCGTCGATCTCATCGAAATTGATTTCCGGAAAGATCAACTGCTCCTTGATGCCCATGGCATAATTACCACGACCATCGAAGCTCTTGTCCGACACACCCCGAAAATCACGAACTCGGGGCAAAGCAATGTTCACCAGCCGATCGAGAAATTCGTACATACGCTCCCGACGCAGCGTGACCTTGCAGCCGATCGGCTGCCCTTCGCGCAACTTGAAATTCGCGACCGACCGCTTGGCTCGGCAAACAACCGGCTTCTGCCCCGCGATCTTCGTCATATCGCCGACTGCGTTCGTGAGCTTCTTGCTGTCGTTGACGGCCTCGCCGACGCCCATGTTCAAGACGATCTTGTCGATCTTGGGCACCTGCATCGGGTTCTTGTACCCGAACTTCTCGACGAGTTGTTTGGTGACAACCTCGTCGTAATGCTTTTTTAACCTTGCCATCGTCATCTACCTCTAGCGGTCCAGCACTTCGCCGGAGCGCTTGGCGACCCGTACCTTGCGACCGTCTTCTTGGACCTTGAAGCCGACGCGGGTCGGCTTGCCGTCCTTCGGATCGATATGAGCGACGTTTGAGACGTGGATCGGCGCTTCTCGCGTAATGATCCCGCCTTCGCCCTGCATCGAGGGCTTCGTATGCCGCTTAATCAGATTGACGCCCTGCACCACGACGCGATCCTCCGAAGGGATCACGCGAAGGACCTCGCCCTCGGTACGTTCGTACTTGCCACTGATGACGACGACCTTGTCGCCTTTACGAATGCGCGCCGCCATCAGAGAACCTCCGGAGCCAAGCTGATGATCTTCATGAAGCGGCGCGCGCGCAGTTCGCGCGTAACCGGTCCGAAGATACGCGTGCCGATCGGCTCGCCTGCCTTGTTGATCAATACGGCGGCGTTCTTGTCAAACCTGATGGAAGTGCCGTCCGCACGGAAAATCTCCTTGGCGGTACGGACGATGACGGCTTGTGCCACGTCGCCTTTTTTTACCTTCCCTCGCGGAATGGCTTCCTTAATGGCGACGACGATCACATCGCCGACCGATCCCCATTTGCGGTGCGAGCCGCCCAGGACGCGGATACAGGAAACGCGACGCGCGCCTGAATTATCTGCGACCTCGAGGTCAGTTTCGGGCATGATCATGGGTGATGCTCCTTAACCCTGGACCGGCGCCTGGGCGGCGTCGACGGGGCTGTTGTCGGTCACCACCTGCCAGCGCTTGCGCGCCGAGAGTGGGCGACATTCTTCAATGCGGACGAAGTCGCCGATCTTGAACTGGTTGTTCTCGTCGTGCGCCATGTAACGCTTCGAATGGCGAATAAACTTCTTATAGATCGGGTGCTGGACCCGACGCTCGACACGGACGATGACGGTTTTCTCCGCCTTGTCGCTGACGACCGTGCCCTGCAAGACGCGCTTCGGCATCGCTCAATTAACTCCTGGCACCGGCAGCGTCGGCCCGGGTCTGCTCACCCAGGACCGTCATGATCCGTGCAATATCACGACGTACCTCGCGAACACGCTTGGTGTTCTCGAGCTGACCCGTGGCCTTCTGAAAGCGTAGATTGAACGCTTCCTTCTTCAGCTGAACGAGTTGATCGTTGAGCTGTGCACCCGTCTGCCCGCGGAAATCGTTGGCACTCATGCTGCGACATCCTCCTGCAGGCGGGCGATAAATTTGGTCCTGATCGGCAATTTGGCGGCACCGAGCTTGATCGCCTCAGCTGCCAAGTCATGCGGCACGCCGTCGATCTCGAAAAGTACGCGCCCTGGTTTGACACTGGCCACCCAGAGTTCGACAGAGCCCTTGCCCTTGCCCATGCGGACCTCGGCGGGCTTTTTCGACACCGGCTTGTCGGGGAATACCCGAATCCAAACGCGACCTGCGCGCTTGAGATGGCGGGTGATCGCTCGCCGACAGGCCTCGATCTGGCGCGCGGTAATACGTTCCGGCTCGAGGGCTTTCATGCCATAGGCTCCGAAGTTCAGATCGGAGCCTCCCTTCGCAAGCCCATGGATACGACCTTTGAAGGCCTTCCTGAACTTGGTTCGCTTTGGCTGCATCATGTCAGTCTACTCCGGCCATCAGGCCGCGCGTGCCGGCGTCTCGCCAGCGCGCTTGTCAAAAGCCATCGGGTCGTGATCCAGGATCTCGCCCTTAAACACCCAGACCTTGATTCCGCATGTGCCGTAGGGCGTATGCGCCGTCTCCGTCCCATAATCGATATTCGCCCGCAAAGTATGCAAGGGAACACGACCCTCTCGATACCACTCGCTGCGGGCGATTTCCGCGCCACCGAGTCGACCGGCGCAGGCGACCCGGATGCCCTGAGCGCCCAGACGCATGGCTGACTGCACCGCGCGCTTCATCGCACGCCGAAACGTGACGCGTTTTTGCAGCTGCTGAGCAATATTCTCAGCTACCAACTTCGCATCGATCTCGGGCTTACGAACCTCGACGATGTTCAGGTGAATTTCACCCGAGCAAAGCTTGGAAACATCGCGGCGGAGATTATCGATCTCCTGCCCCTTCTTGCCGATGACGACACCGGGACGCGCGGTATGGATCGAGACGCGCGCTTTCTTTGCCTGGCGCTCGATCACGATCCGACTGATGCCGGCCTGACCGAGACGCTTTTGCAGATAGCGCCGAATGGCCATGTCTTCAGCCAACAACTTGGCGTAATTGCGATCATCGTACCACCGGGAGTCCCAGGTACGATTGATCCCGACCCGAAGGCCGATCGGATTGACCTTTTGACCCATCAGGCGGCTTCCCTCTCGTCACGCTCGCGGACGACGATGCGCAGCCGCGAAAAGAACTTTTCGATGGTCCCGGACCGGCCGCGGGCTCGCGCATGGAAGCGGCGCATCAGCACCTGCTTTCCAACACTGGCCTCAACCACCACGAGGCGGTCGACGTCGAGATTGTGATTGTTCTCGGCGTTCGCGATCGCCGATTCCAACACTTTCTTTACGTCCTGCGAAATGCGCTTGCGCGAAAATTGCAGCGCGGTAACGGCCTTCCCCGCTTCCATCCCGCTGATCATGTCCGCAACCAGGCCAAGCTTGCGCGGGCTGACCCGCATCAGCGTGCCCACGGCTAGGGCCTCGTTGTCGGCCTGGCGACGCTCACTCTTTGGCTTGCTCATCGCCTACTTCCTCTTGGCCTTCTTGTCGGCCCCATGACCAAAATAGGTGCGGGTGGGCGAGAACTCGCCGAGCTTGTGCCCGACCATGTTCTCCGTAACGTAGACCGGCACAAACTTCTTGCCGTTATAAACGGCAAACGTAAGACCCACGAAATCGGGCATGACCGTCGAGCGCCGCGACCATGTTTTGATGATGTCATTGCGCCCGGAACCACGGACCTTTTCGACCTTGTCGAAAAGATAACCGTCAACGAATGGGCCCTTCCAGACTGAACGCGGCATGGTCAGCTACCCCGCTTCTTGGCTTGATGGCGGCTGCGCACGATCATCGTGTCCGTCCGTTTGTTGTTCCTCGTCTTTCGACCCTTGGTCGGCTTGCCCCACGGCGTCACCGGATGACGGCCGCCAGACGTCCTGCCCTCGCCACCGCCATGCGGATGGTCGACGGGATTCATCGTCACACCACGATTATGTGGACGGCGACCCTGCCAGCGAGACCGCCCAGCCTTGCCGGAGTTCTCGTTCTGGTGGTCGGCGTTGGAGACTGCACCGATCGAAGCCATGCAGGTCGCGTGGATCAGGCGGATCTCGCCGGAGCCCAGACGAATCTGGGCGTAATCCCCATCCCGCCCGACAAGCTGGGCGAAGGTGCCGGCAGAGCGGGCGATCTGCCCGCCCTTGCCTGGCTTGAGCTCGACATTGTGGACCACAGTGCCGACGGGGATCGCCCGCAATGGCGCTGCGTTACCCGGCTTCACGTCGACCTTCTCATCAGCCACGACCTTGTCGCCGACGGCCAGGCGCTGTGGCGCTAGAATATAGGCAACGTCGTTATCGCCGTAATTGATAAGTGCGATGAAAGCCGTCCGGTTGGGGTCGTATTCGAGCCGCTCGACCGTACCGACGACACCGAACTTGCCACGACGCTTAAAGTCGATGACCCGATAAGTCCGCTTGTGACCGCCGCCACGGAATCGCACCGTGGTGCGCCCCTGATTATTGCGGCCGCCCGACTTGGTCAGACCCTCGGTCAAGGTCTTGACCGGCTTTCCCTTATAGAGATCGCTCTTGTCGACCAAGACGAGCTCACGCCGGGATGGGCTCGTAGGATTGAAATTCTTCAACGCCATCGGATCAGACCCCCGTCGTCACGTCGATACGCGAGCCTTCGGCCAGCGTGACGATCGCCTTCTTGACGTCGGACCGCACGCCCACACGACCCTTGAAGCGCTTTGTCTTGCCCTTCACGTTGAGCGTATTGACGCCAGTGACCTTAACGCCGAACACCGCCTCGACGGCCGCCTTGATCTCAGGCTTGGTCGCGTTCTTGCGCACCTTAAAGACAACCTGATTATGCTCAGAGAGCATGGTCGCCTTTTCCGTGATGACCGGTGCCAGCACCGTGTCGTAATGACGTGCTTCGCTCATGCGAGCCTCTCTTCGAGACGGCGAACCGCCTCGGCCGTCAGCACCAGCTTATCGCGGCGCAGGATGTCGTAGACGTTGGCACCGGCCACCGGCAGAAGGTCCACCAACGGCAAATTGCGCGACGCCAGCGCGAAATTGGTCTCTAGCTCATCGCCGCCGTCGACGAAAAGCACATCACCAAATCCCTGCTTGCCCAACTGCTCCGCCAGGAGCTTGGTCTTGGCCGCGTCGATCTTCAACGAATCGAGAATTACGAGCTTGCCTTCTTTGGCCTTGCTCGAAAGCGCGCACCGCAAACCTAACGCTCGGACCTTCTTCGGGAGGTCGGTCGCGTGGTCGCGGAGGACCGGACCAAATACGACGCCACCACCGCGAAACACGTTTACGCGCCGCGAACCGTGACGGGCGCGACCGGTGCCCTTCTGTTTGTAAAGCTTTGCGCCGGTACGGGCGATCTCCGCCCGGCTCTTCACTTTATGCGTGCCGGCGCGCCGCTTGGCCAACTGCCAGAGAACAACGCGCTGCAGGATGTCCGCCCGGACCTCGACGCCGAAGACCGCATCGTTCAGTTCGACGGACCCTACTTCGCTGCCGGCTAGGTTCTTAATACTTGCCTGCATGGGATCAGACCTCACCCTCATCGGCCACCACCGCCTCGGCCTCTTGGCCTGCCCGTAAGATCGCTGCCGGATAAGGGGCGCTTTTGGGGAGTGCCTTCTTCACGGCGTCGGTCACGCGCAGGTAGGTGCCCTTGGCCCCGGGCACGGCGCCCTTGACCAGAATCACGCCACGCTGAGGATCAACGCCGAACACCTCCAGGTTCTGCACGGTCGCCCGATGGGCGCCCATGTGGCCGGCCATCTTCTTGCCTTTGAAGACGCGACCCGGATCTTGGCGATTGCCGGTCGAACCATGGCTTCGATGCGAGATCGACACACCATGGCTGGCGCGCAGGCCGCCAAAATTGTGGCGCTTCATGACGCCGGCAAAGCCTTTACCGATCGTGACACCAGCCACGTCGACATATTGACCAGCCACAAAATGACCTACGTGGATCTCGGCGCCTACCTCAAGGAGTGCATCGCCAGACACACGAAATTCCTGGACGTTCCGCTTGGGCTCGACCTTCGCCTTAGCGAAGTGCCCGCGCTCACCCTGACTCACGTTCTTGGCCTTGGCGCGACCGACGCCAAGCTGGACGGCCTCATAGCCGTCATTCTCGACCGTCCGAACAGCAACGACCTGGCATTCCTCAACTTTCAGGACGGTAACCGGAATATGGCTTCCATCGTCACCGAACAGCCGCGTCATACCGACTTTTTGAGCGATCAAACCTGTACGCATCGTTCCCGCCTCAGAGCTTGATCTCGACGTCGACGCCCGCTGCGAGGTCGAGCTTCATAAGCGCGTCGACCGTCTGCGGCGTCGGGTCGACGATGTCGAGCAGGCGCTTGTGAGTCCGAATCTCGAATTGCTCACGGCTTTTCTTGTCAACATGGGGCGACCGATTAACCGTGAACTTCTCGATCCGATTAGGGAGCGGGATCGGGCCGCGCACCCGAGCTCCCGTGCGCTTCGCCGTACCCACGATCTCACGCACGGACTGGTCCAGCACACGATGATCGAACGCCTTGAGGCGAATGCGAATGTTTTGCGTATCCATGGTCGTTCGACCGCTCATCCCAATAGTTTACCGCCCCGACCGCTCGGGTCAGGGTGTGGCGAGGGTTTCGGGCTCGCCACCCATAACTTCGGGAGCGGGCCCGAAGGACCGCTCCGCTGCTCATCATCTTGCGATGGGGAGGCGCCTTTTAGCCAAGCTGGGCAAAAAGGTAAAGCCCCTTTTCACAAGCCGCCCATCGCCGAGGCGATGGCTTCGCCAAAGAGCATGCAGTGCCGCAGGAAAAAAAACCGCGGCACTGTCGATCTATCTCAAGCGATGACGGATGCGACGACGCCGGCACCGACGGTACGGCCACCCTCGCGGATGGCAAACCGCAGGCCCTGCTCCATCGCAATCGGTGCGATCAGTTCGACTTCCATCGTGATATTGTCCCCAGGCATCACCATCTCGGTGCCCTCGGGTAGCTTGATCGAGCCCGTCACGTCCGTCGTCCGGAAATAGAACTGCGGACGATAGTTCGAGAAGAACGGCGTGTGACGACCACCCTCTTCCTTGTTCAGGATATACGTCTCGGCCATGAACTTCGTGTGCGGCGTGATCGAGCCCGGCTTGCAGAGAACCTGACCGCGCTCAACGTCATCTCGCTTCGTGCCGCGCAGCAGGATGCCGACATTGTCGCCAGCCTCGCCACGGTCCAGAAGCTTGCGGAACATCTCCACACCCGTGCACGTCGTCTTCTGCGTCGCCCGGATACCGACGATCTCGACTTCGTCGCCCACCTTGATGATGCCACGCTCAACACGACCCGTCACAACCGTGCCACGGCCCGAGATCGAGAACACATCCTCAATCGGCATCAGGAACGGCTGGTCCACCGCCCGCTCCGGCTGCGGAATATACGTGTCCACCGCCGTCATCAGCTCAAGGATGCGATCCTTGCCCACCGCGTCGTCCTTGCCCTCAAGCGCCGCCAGCGCCGAGCCCTTGATGATCGGGATGTCGTCCCCTGGAAACTCATACTTCGAGAGCAGCTCGCGAACCTCGAGCTCCACCAGCTCCAAAAGCTCCGGGTCGTCGACCATGTCGACCTTGTTCAAGAACACCACCAGCGCAGGAACACCAACCTGCCGAGCCAGCAAAATGTGCTCCCGCGTCTGCGGCATCGGACCGTCAGCCGCCGACACAACCAGGATCGCGCCATCCATCTGCGCTGCACCCGTGATCATGTTCTTCACGTAGTCCGCATGGCCTGGGCAGTCCACGTGCGCATAGTGACGATCCTGCGTCTCGTATTCCACATGCGCCGTGTTGATCGTAATGCCCCGGGCCTTCTCCTCAGGAGCCTTGTCAATCGAATCGTACGCCTGGAACGTCGCGCCGCCCGTCTCAGCCAGCACCTTCGTGATCGCCGCCGTCAACGTCGTCTTGCCATGGTCAACATGGCCAATCGTCCCAATATTCGCGTGCGGCTTCGTCCGCGAAAACTTCTCCTTCGACATCGATCTGTCTCTCCGTGTTCCGACGGCTTAGGGCGGCCTTGAAGGCAGTGCCGGATGTTGAACTAAATGACGCGAAATTAGGCGTATTTTGCGCGGATCTCGTCGGCTACCATCTGCGGCACCGGCTCGTAATGGTCGAATACCATCGTGAATTGCGCACGGCCTTGAGAGAGCGAACGCAACGTGTTGACGTAACCGAACATGTTGGCCAACGGCACCATAGCACTGACAACCTGCGCGTTACCGCGCGGCTCCATGCCGGTGATTTGGCCACGGCGGCTGTTCAGGTCACCGATGATGTCGCCCATATACTCATCAGGCGTCACCGCCTCGACCTTCATCATTGGCTCGAGGAGGATCGGACCAGATTTGGCAATCCCCTCCTTGAACGCAGCGCGGGCTGCGATTTCGAAGGCCAGCACCGAGCTGTCGACATCATGATAGGCGCCATCGGTGAGCGTCACCTTGACGTCGGTCAATGGAAAGCCCGCGATCGTGCCCGACTGCATTGAGGAGGTCAGGCCCTTTTCGACTCCAGGGATGTATTCCTTGGGGACGTTGCCGCCAACGACCTTACTCTCGAATTTGAAGCCTTCGCCCTTCTCACTGGGTTCAAAGGTGAGCTTGACGCGGGCGAACTGGCCCGAGCCGCCTGTCTGCTTCTTGTGCGTGTAGTCCACGTCGGCCTTGCGCGTGATCGTCTCGCGATAGGCAACCTGCGGCGCGCCCACATTAGCCTCGACCTTGAACTCCCGGCGCATGCGGTCGACCAGGATCTCAAGGTGGAGTTCACCCATTCCCTTGATGACCGTCTGGCCGGATTCCTGGTCTGTGCTCACGCGGAACGAGGGGTCCTCCTGCGCCAGACGATTGAGCGCCAGGCCCATCTTTTCCTGGTCAGCCTTCGATTTCGGCTCGACGGCCACCTCGATCACGGGATCAGGGAATTCCATCCGCTCGAGAATGATAGGCTTCGCTGGGTCGCAGAGCGTATCGCCGGTCGTGGAATTTTTCAGACCTGCCAATGCGACGATGTCACCAGCATAGGCTTCCTTGATCTCCTGACGATCGTTGGCATGCATGAGCAAGATCCGGCCGACGCGCTCGCGCTGATCCTTTACCGAATTTAGCAGGAACGTGCCGCTCTCAACCTTGCCCGAATAGAGACGAACGAAAGTCAGCGAGCCAACGAATGGATCGCTCATAATCTTGAACGCCAGGCCCGACATAGGCTCGCTATCGTCGGGATTGCGGATCAGGACCTCATCGGTGCCCGGCTTAACGCCCTCGGTCGGCGGCACGTCCAATGGCGATGGAAGATAGTCGACCACAGCGTCCAACAGCGGCTGCACGCCCTTGTTCTTGAAGGCGGAACCGCAAAGAATCGGCACCAGCTTGCCGCTAATCGCGCCTTTGCGAATACAACGGATCAGCGTGGCCTCGTCGGGTTCATTGCCTCCGAGATAAGCGTCCAGCGCCTCGTCATCGAGTTCGACGGCCGCCTCGATCAGCGCTGTACGCAGTTCGGCTGCTTTCTCAGCGAGATCGGCCGGAACAGGTTCATAGGAGAACTTGGCGCCCAATGTCTCCTCGTGCCAGACGATCGCCTGGTTACGAACCAAGTCGACGACGCCGCGAAAATCGGCTTCAAGCCCGATCGGGAAATTGACGATGACACCGGGCGCACCGAGGCGCTCGCGTATCATCGACACACATCGATCAAAATTCGCGCCCGTGCGATCCATCTTGTTGGCAAAACAGATCCGCGGCACCTTGTACTTGTCGGCCTGGCGCCAGACGGTCTCGGACTGCGGCTCAACACCAGCAACGCCGTCGAACACCGCGACGGCCCCGTCCAGGACCCGGAGCGAACGCTCGACCTCAATCGTGAAGTCGACGTGGCCCGGAGTGTCGATGATGTTGATGCGGCAGCGTTCGCCATCACGACCCGGCCAGAAGGTGGTCGTGGCCGCAGACGTGATCGTGATGCCCCGCTCCTGCTCCTGCTCCATCCAGTCCATCGTCGCAGTGCCTTCATGCACTTCGCCGATCTTGTAGGACTTGCCGGTGTAGTAGAGGACGCGCTCCGTCGTCGTCGTCTTGCCGGCATCAATGTGGGCCATGATGCCGATGTTGCGGTAGCGCTCAATAGGAATTTCGCGGGGCATGGAGAGCCTCTTAGAGTCCGCCGTTTACCAGCGATAATGCGAGAATGCGCGATTGGCTTCCGCCATCTTCAACGTGTCTTCACGCTTCTTGAAGGCGGCGCCTCGACTATTGGCTGCGTCAAGCAATTCACCAGCGAGACGCTCCATCATCGTCTTTTCGGAGCGCGCCGTGGCCGTCGAGATCAACCAGCGAATGGCGAGAGCCTGCCGACGCTCGGGGCGCACCTCGACCGGCACCTGATAGGTGGCGCCGCCAACGCGACGCGACCGTACTTCAAGAGTGGGCTTCACGTTTTCGAGCGCGTCGTGGAAGAGCTGGATCGGATCCTTGCCGGTCCGCTTCTCCATCCGATCGAACGCGTTATAGACAATGCGCTCGGCAACGGATTTCTTGCCGTCTCGCATCAGGCAGTTGACGAACTTCGTCAGGACGATATCCCCGAATTTCGGATCGGGAAGGACTTCGCGCTTCTCGGCGGCACGACGACGCATGGAACTCTCCTAAACTCTCACCGCAGCCTATTTCGGCCGCTTCACGCCGTACTTCGAGCGGCTCTGCTTACGGCCCTGAACACCCTGCGTGTCGAGCGTGCCGCGGATCGTGTGGTAGCGAACGCCGGGAAGATCCTTCACGCGACCACCTCGGATGAGCACGACCGAGTGCTCCTGCAGGTTATGGCCTTCGCCCGGAATATAGCTCGTGACCTCGAAGCCATTGGTCAGCCGGACACGTGCGACCTTACGCAGCGCCGAATTCGGCTTCTTCGGCGTGGTCGTGTAAACGCGAGTGCAGACTCCGCGCTTCTGCGGGCATGCCTCGAGGGCCGGGACCTTGTTACGGGCCCGCTTCGAGGTGCGCCCTTGCGTCACCAGCTGGTTGATCGTCGGCATCGTGCGGCTGTTCCCAGTTCCACAAGCAAAAAAATTGGCATCAAAACCGGCTAGAGACGAGGATATCGACCAGACGGCCGTCACTGGCCCTGGCTTATCCCGTTTCCAGCTAAATCATGCGCCGAAGGTTTACGGCCCTTTGACTGCCCCGTTCCAGGAACCGTCACGCCGCCATGAACGCGGCAGGTTCCCTAGGACAGCGGTACCTGTTTGTCAACAGAAGCCTGGCTCGCGCCCCTTCAACGAGACGGCGATGCGCGTTCAGAAGACGCGCATCGCCGTCAATCCGACGTTGGCTAGTCAGTCGTCGCCCGCGTCCTGCATCTCCGGCAATTCGAAGTCGGCGCCGAAATTCTCAAGGCCAGCCGCAAAGGCTGGATCGTTGGCCTTAAGACGCCGCAGCCGTTGCATTACGCCACCGGTACCCGCTGGAATGAGACGGCCGACGATGACGTTCTCTTTAAGGCCCGCCAACCGGTCCACCTTGCCCATGAACGCCGCTTCGGTAAGGACGCGCGTCGTTTCCTGGAAAGACGCAGCCGAGACGAAAGACTGCGTCTGCAAGCTCGCCTTGGTGATGCCCTGGAGGACCGAGTAGTAGGTGGCTGGACGTCGGCCCTCGGCGACGAGGCGGGCATTCGTGTCCTCGAACTCGGACCTGTCCACCTGCTCGCCCACGAGGAACGTCGATTCGCCCGGGTCGACAATCTCGACCTTCTGCAACATCTGGCGAACGATCACCTCGACATGCTTGTCGTTAATCTTCACGCCTTGCAGCATGTACACGTCTTGGATCTCGTTAACGAGGAACTGCGCCAAGGCCTCGATACCCAACACGCGCAGAATATCGTGCGGGACCGGATTGCCGTCGACGATGAGGTCGCCCGGCTTAACCAGGTCGGCATCTTGGACCACAACCACACGCCCCTTCGGGATCAGGTACTCGACCGGATCCAGATCCTCGTCGGCCGGGACGATCTTCAAGCGACGCTTGTTCTTGTAGTCCTTACCAAACTCGATCCGGCCCTCGATCTCGGCAATGATCGCTGGGTCCTTAGGTTTCCTCGCCTCGAACAGCTCAGCGACGCGCGGCAGACCGCCAGTGATGTCGCGCGTCTTAGACGCTTCACGCGGCAGCCTAGCCACGATGTCACCTGCACTGACCGACGCGCCGTTCTCGATCGAGAGAATGGCACTGACCGGCAGATAGTAGCGCGCCTCCGCACCGGATGGCAGCATCAGCGGGTTGCCGGCATCGTCCTGGAGGAGGATCGAAGGACGCAAATTGCCCGCGCGCGCCGACTGGCGCCAGTCGATAACCTCCTTGGAGGACTTGCCGGTACTTTCATCGATGACTTCGCGGAAGGAGAGTCCCTCGACCAAGTCGACGAATACCGCTCGACCGGATAGCTCGGTGACCACCGGAAGGGTATGCGGATCCCATTCGGCCAGCTTCTGCTCGCGCTCGACCTTCTGATCTGGCTCGACAAGAAGCCTAGTGCCGTTCGGGAGCTTTTGCCGCAGTTTCTCCCGACCGACCTCGTCATAGACGACGAGTTCGGTGTTTCGACCCAGAATGACCAACCGATCCTGGCTGTCACGCAGTAGGCGAGGATTGAGGAACTTGACCGTGCCGGCCACAGGCGATTCGACCATCGACTGCTCGGCCGACCCCTGAGCCGCGCCGCCAATATGGAAGGTGCGCATCGTAAGCTGCGTACCGGGCTCGCCAATCGACTGGGCCGCGATAACGCCCACCGCCTCACCGATATTGACCGGCGTACCCCGGGCGAGGTCTCGGCCATAGCAAGCGGCACAGACACCGATCTTGGTATCGCATGTCAGGACGGAGCGAACGCGAACCGTATCGACGCCGGCCTTATCAACGCGTCGTGCCAAGGATTCGTCGACCAACGTATTGCGTTCGACGATGACTTCGCCGGACTTGGGATCGAGAACATCGGCGGCCACCGTACGGCCAAGAACACGCTCGCCTAGATCGTCTGTCGCCGCTGCTGCCGTGATCGTGATGAAGCGCTCGGAGCCGCAATCCTCCTGCATGATGATGCAGTCCTGCGCGACGTCGACCAGACGCCTTGTCAGGTAGCCTGAGTTGGCCGTCTTCAGGGCTGTATCCGCCAAGCCCTTTCGGGCCCCGTGCGTCGAGTTGAAGTACTCGAGCACGGACAGGCCTTCCTTAAAGTTCGAGATGATCGGCGTCTCGATGATCTCGCCCGAAGGCTTGGCCATGAGGCCGCGCATGCCGGCAAGCTGCTTGATCTGCGCGGCGGAGCCACGGGCGCCGGAATGCGCCATCATCCAGATCGCATTATGCTGCTTGTGGCGGCCATCTTCCCGCTTGGTGTTCTGCACGTTCTGGATGGCGGCCATCATCTCGTCGGCGACCTTGTCCGAGCAGGCCTGCCAAGCGTCGACGACCTTATTGTACTTCTCACCCTTGGTGATCAGGCCATCGGCATATTGCTGCTCGTACTGCTTAACCAGATCCTGCGTCTCGCCGACAAGCTTCTGCTTGCTCTGCGGGATGATCATATCGTCCTTACCGAACGAAATGCCGGCCCGGCAGGCATACGTGAAGCCGAGATTCATCATCCGGTCAGCGAAGATCACCGTCTCCTTCTGCCCGCAATGACGATAGACCTCGTCGATAACGCCACCGACCTCCTTCTTCGTGAGCGTCCGGTTGATGAGCGTCTCGAAGCGAATCGCCGGATGCTCGGGGAGAACGTCACCCAGGAGCACGCGGCCCGGCGTGGTTGCCACCACCTTATATTCGATCTCACCATCGGCATTGACGGTCTTCACCCTGCATTTGATCTTCGAATGCAGGGTGACGATGTGCGATGCCAGGGCGTGATGTACTTCTTCCAGGCCGCCGAAGATCATCCCTTGGCCAGGCTCATTATCGGCCTCGAGCGAGAGGTAATAGAGGCCGAGAACGATGTCCTGGGTCGGCACGATGATGGGCTTGCCGTTGGCGGGGCTCAGGATGTTGTTGGTCGACATCATGAGCACCCGAGCTTCGAGCTGGGCTTCCAGAGAAAGCGGTACGTGCACCGCCATCTGGTCACCGTCGAAGTCGGCGTTGAACGCTGTGCATACCAGCGGATGCAGCTGGATCGCCTTTCCCTCGATCAGGGTCGGCTCGAACGCCTGGATACCTAGACGGTGCAGCGTCGGCGCCCGATTCAACATGACCGGATGCTCGCGGATGACCTGCTCCAGGATATCCCAGACCTCGGGACGCTCCTTCTCGACCATCCGCTTGGCGGCCTTGATCGTCTGCGCCTTACCGTAAAGCTCGAGCTTGGCATAGACGAAAGGCTTGAAGAGCTCGAGAGCCATCTTCTTCGGCAGACCGCATTGATGGAGCTTGAGCTCCGGGCCTACCACGATGACCGAGCGGCCCGAATAGTCGACGCGCTTGCCCAGCAGATTTTGCCGGAAACGACCCTGTTTGCCCTTGAGCATATCGGATAGCGACTTCAAAGGGCGCTTATTCGCTCCAGTGATGACGCGACCACGACGGCCATTATCGAACAGTGCGTCCACCGCCTCTTGCAGCATGCGCTTCTCGTTGCGCACGATGATGTCGGGCGCCCGCAGCTCGATAAGACGCTTAAGGCGGTTATTTCGGTTGATGACGCGGCGGTAGAGATCGTTGAGGTCCGAAGTCGCGAAGCGGCCGCCGTCCAGTGGTACCAGCGGTCGAAGTTCCGGCGGAATGACCGGCACCACCTCGAGCACCATCCATTCAGGCTTATTGCCCGATTCCAGGAAGGTCTCGACCATCTTCAAACGCTTGACGAGCTTCTTGCGCTTGGCCTCGGAGGTGGTCTCCAGAAGTTCGCCGCGCATCTGTTCGCGCTCACGCGGCAGGTCCAGCTTTTTGAGCATGTCCCGTACAGCTTCAGCGCCAATACCGCACGTGAAGCTGTCGTCGCCGAACTCATCCTTATAACGCTGTACCTGCTCCTCGTTGAGCAGTTCATTCGGCTTCAGGGTCGTAAGACCCGGCTCGATGACAACCCAGTTTTCGAAATAGAGCACGCGCTCAAGATCGCGGAGCGTGATGTCCAAGAGGACGCCAATACGGGTCGGGACAGATTTCAAGAACCAGATATGGGCGACCGGCGCAGCCAGCTCGATATGACCCATGCGCTCGCGCCGGACCTTCGACTGGATGACCTCGACACCGCACTTTTCGCAGACGATGCCCTTGTACTTCATCCGCTTGTACTTGCCGCACAAGCACTCGTAGTCCTTGATCGGTCCGAAAATCTTGGCGCAGAACAAGCCATCGCGCTCGGGCTTGAACGTACGGTAGTTGATCGTCTCAGGCTTGCGGACCTCACCGAACGACCATTCACGGATCTGCTCGGGGCTGGCGATGCTGATCTGGATCTGGTCGAACTTCTGGGCGCCGGGCGGCTGACCGAAGAGATACATAAGGTCGTTCATCAGAACCTTCTCAACTAAAGACCGTCACCGGGAAACTGAGGCGTGGGCGCCGGTCGCGGGAGACCGCCGCGCCCACAGGATACTCAGTCGTCGCCAGCCATCTCCTGCTGCAGCTCCACATTCAGGCCCAAGGCCTGGAGCTCCTTGACGAGGACGTTGAAGCTCTCGGGCACGCCGGCTTCGAAGTTTTCCTCGCCACGCACGATCGCCTCGTAGATCTTGGTCCGGCCGGACACGTCGTCCGACTTGACCGTCAACATCTCCTGCAACGAATAGGCAGCGCCGTAGGCCTGAAGAGCCCAGCACTCCATCTCGCCGAAACGCTGACCGCCGAACTGAGCCTTGCCGCCCAACGGCTGTTGGGTGACGAGGCTGTAGGGACCAACCGAGCGGGCATGGATCTTGTCATCGACCAAATGCCCGAGCTTGAGCATATAAATATAGCCCACAGTCACCTGACGATCGAAGACCTCGCCTGTTCGCCCATCGATCAGTGTCACCTGACCGGATGAGTGGCAGCCGGCTTCCTCGAGCATGCGGACGATATCGTCTTCGTGTGCGCCGTCGAAAACCGGGGTCGCAATCGGCACGCCGGGTGTAAGATTGCGCCCGAGTTCGAGAAGGTCTTCGTCGGCGTAGGTCGCGACTTCCTTGCCGACATCAGTACCGAAGATCTCGCCAAGCTTAGCCTCGAGACCTTCACGCTCCTTATCATAGGCAAAGCTGTCCAGCAGCTTGCCGACCTGCTGACCGAGATTGGCGCAGGCCCAACCCAGATGCGTCTCAAGGATCTGCCCGACGTTCATGCGCGAAGGCACGCCCAGGGGATTGAGGACAATATCGACAGACTGACCGTTTTCGAGATGCGGCATGTCTTCGATCGGCGCGATACGGGAAATGACACCCTTATTGCCATGCCGGCCCGCCATCTTATCGCCAGGCTGCAGCTTACGCTTCACGGCGACAAAGACCTTGACCATCTTGAGCACGCCGGGTGGCAATTCGTCGCCACGCTGCAGCTTCTCGACCTTGTTTTCGAAGCGGTCCTGCAACGCTTTCAGCCCATCATCGAGCTGCCGCTTAAGAGCTTGAATCTCGCTCATCCGCTCGGCGTCGTCGATGCCGAGATCCCACCAAAGGCGACGCGGGGTCTCCGCCAGATAGCTAGCCGTGATTGCCGTGCCGGCCTTCAGGCCCTTGGGCCCGACGGTTGCCGTCTGGTCCTCGAGGATCTCGCGCAAGCGACCATAGATATTGCGCTCGAGAATGGCCTTCTCGTCATCGCGGTCCTTGGCGAGACGCTCGATCTCGGATCGCTCGATGGCGATGGCGCGCTCGTCTTTGTCGACGCCGCGTCGATTGAAGACGCGCACTTCGACGATGGTGCCCTGCACACCCGGCGGCACCTTCAACGACGTATCGCGAACATCCGCTGCCTTTTCGCCGAAGATCGCACGCAAGAGCTTCTCTTCGGGGGTCATCGGTGTCTCGCCCTTGGGCGTCACCTTGCCGACCAGGATGTCGCCGGCCTTAACCTCAGCGCCGATATAGACGATGCCAGCCTCGTCCAGATTGCGCAGCGCTTCTTCCGACACATTCGGAATATCGCGCGTGATTGCCTCCGGCCCGAGCTTGGTGTCGCGCGCCATCACCTCGAACTCGTCGATATGGATCGAGGTGAAGACGTCGTCGCGGACGATGCGCTCGGAAATGAGGATCGAATCCTCGTAGTTGTAGCCGTTCCAGGGCATGAAAGCGACGAGCACGTTCCGCCCCAAAGCTAGTTCGCCCAGCTGGGTCGACGGACCGTCGGCGACGATGTCGCCGGCGGCAACGACATCGCCCACCTTCACCAGCGGGCGCTGATTGATGCAGGTATTCTGGTTGGAACGCTGGAATTTCCTGAGCGTGTAGATATCGACAACCTTGTCGGCACGCGCCGATTCGTCGGTCACGCGAACGACGATGCGTGAGCCATCCACCTGGTCGATGACGCCGGCGCGCTTGGCCGTGATCGCAGCACCGCTGTCGCGGGCCACGACATCTTCCATGCCCGTGCCCACGAATGGAGCTTCGGCGCGAATGAGCGGAACAGCCTGCCGTTGCATGTTCGAGCCCATGAGCGCGCGATTGGCGTCGTCGTTCTCGAGGAACGGAATCAGCGCGGCGGCCACCGACACAAGCTGCTTGGGCGAAACGTCAATGAAGTCGATCGTGTCAGGCCGCGCCAGAATAAACTCACCGGCCTGACGGCAGGAAACGAGATCCGAAGTAAAGCGACGTTCGGCATCGAGGTCCGAATTGGCCTGGGCGACCGTGTAGCGTCCCTCTTCCATTGCCGAAAGATAAACAACCTCGTCCGACACCTTACCGTTCTCGACCCGGCGATAAGGGCTTTCGATAAACCCGTATTTGTTAATGCGGGCGTAGGTCGCAAGACTGTTGATCAAGCCGATGTTCGGGCCTTCCGGCGTCTCGATCGGGCAGATCCGGCCGTAATGGGTGGGATGGACGTCGCGCACCTCGAAGCCCGCTCGTTCGCGCGTCAGACCGCCAGGGCCAAGCGCCGAGAGTCGCCGCTTGTGCGTGATCTCGGACAATGGATTGGTCTGGTCCATGAACTGGCTGAGCTGCGACGAGCCGAAGAACTCACGCACTGCCGCCGCCACGGGCTTTGCATTGACGAGATCGTGCGGCATCGCCGCGTCGATCTCAACCGAACTCATGCGTTCGCGTACGGCGCGCTCCATGCGCAGAAGCCCAACGCGAAACTGGTTTTCCATGAGTTCGCCGACCGAGCGCACCCGTCGGTTGCCCAAATGGTCGATATCGTCGATCTCGCCACGGCCGTCCTTGATCTCGACCAGCATGCGCACGACCGAGACAATGTCTTCGGTACGCAAAACGCGCACCGTATCATCGGTCTCAAGCCCCATGCGCATGTTCATCTTCACCCTACCGACCGGAGAGAGGTCGTAGCGCTCGATGTCAAAGAACAGCCCGTTGAAGAGGCCCTCGGCAGTTTCCAGCGTCGGCGGCTCGCCTGGCCGCAGGACGCGATAGATATCGAGAAGGGCTTCCTCGCGAGTCGACGAGCGGTCGAGGATCAGCGTGTTGCGGATATAGGGCCCGACCGTCGCATGGTCGATGTCGAGCAGAGGCAACTCCTCGACCCCATTCTCGACTAGCTTCTTAACGCTCTCGCCAGTGAGCTCGTCGCCAGCTTCGATCAGGACCAGGCCATTGCTCTCGTCGATCAGATCCTCGGCTACGAAGCGACCGACCAGTTCCTCATTGCTGAGGAACATGTCGGTGACCCCTTGCTCTTCGATCTTCTTCAGCAATCGCGGCGTGAGCTTGGTGCCAGCCTCCGCCAGGGTTTCGCCGGTCGCCGCGTCGACGAGATCGGTCGTGATCTTCTGCCCGCGCAGCCGATCGAAGCGAATTGCCGTCTTCCAGCCCTGCCCCGAGCGGCTATGTGCCACTTGGTCATAGAAAGTGCGCAGGATTGCTTCGCCGTCCAGTCCCAGCGCGAGCAGCAGCGTTGTTACGGGCAGCTTGCGGCGGCGGTCGATGCGAACGTAGACGAGATCCTTGGCATCAAATTCGAAATCGAGCCAGGAGCCGCGATAAGGGATGATCCGGGCTGAGTAGAGATATTTGCCTGACGAATGAGTCTTGCCACGGTCATGATCGAAGAAGACACCGGGACTGCGGTGCATCTGGCTGACAATCACGCGTTCGGTACCATTGACGACGAAGGTGCCATTGTCCGTCATGAGCGGCATGTCGCCCATGTAGACGTCCTGCTCCTTGATATCGCGCACACTACGCGAACCCGTCTCCTCATCGACGTCCCAGACGATCAACCGGAGCGTTACGCGGAGCGGAGCAGCATAGGTCATGCCACGCTGGTGGCATTCCTCGACGTCATACTTCGGCTCTTCGAGCTCGTAACGAACAAAATCGAGTGCGGCTCGGTCGGCGAAATCCTTGATCGGAAAGACCGACTTGAACACCTCCTGCAAGCCCAGAAGATCGCGCTGGGTATGTTCGGTCAGGCGCTGCAAGAAGGCTTCATAGGATTGACGCTGAACCTCGATCAGGTTTGGCATCACCGTAACTTCGGGGATGCGGCCGAAGCTCTTGCGGATCCGCTTACGAGCCCTCGTCCTCTCAGCCATCACTGGTCCTCGTCGTTGGTGGTTCACGTTCCGCGTCACGCCGGCTGCACGACGGATACGCTGGAAGCGATCCACGACTTCAATGGTGACAAACGCCGGGCCTCGACGTTAGACGCGATACTGAGGCCCTTGGCGCAACAGCGCGATACCGCGCCGGGGCTCCACTGATCAGGCAGAGCCGCCTTTTCAAATGCCGTCCAACAAGGACGGTGCCAGGCCGTTGGAAGCTGCAGGCTTGCTTCCGACGCCCCGCTGCACAAACGGATTTGACCGCGTGATCGCGACCACGCGGTCGTCCTACCTGATAGATAGGTAGAGACAGCTCCTTTCAACCCCCTCCTGCCCGGATAAGCCGAGCCGATTGGGGAGGGAGCCATCAGGCTCCGCGATCTTATTTAACCTCGACGGTCGCGCCAGCGGCTTCGAGCTGCGCCTTGATCTTGGCAGCGTCTTCCTTGTTGACCGCCTCTTTGACAGCCTTCGGCGCGGCTTCGACCAGGTCCTTGGCTTCCTTCAAGCCCAAACCGGTAATCGCCCGGACCTCCTTGATGACGTTAATCTTCTGAGCACCCGCGCTCGCCAGAATGACGTCAAACTCGGTCTGTTCTTCAGCCGGGGCAGCAGCGGCGCCACCAGCGGCACCACCAACGGCGGCCACCGCCACAGGCGCAGCAGCCGACACGCCCCACTTCTCCTCTAGAAGCTTCGAGAGCTCAGCCGCCTCGAGGACGGTCAGCTTCGAGAGGTCTTCGACCAATTGTTCGAGATTTGCCATCGCACCCACACTCCACAAGAAACTTCTATGCCGCCATCAAGGCGGGAGTTAGCTAAACAAGGGCTGGCTTTCGGCCTCAGCCCTCACCTTTTTCGGCCTTGGCGGCCAGAACTCGTGCCACCTGACCAGCAGGAGCCTGAAGAACCCCGACCAGACGCGATGCCGGCGTCTGGAGCACGGCTATAATCTTGGCACGCAGCTCGTCGAGCGACGGCAACGAAGCAAGCGCCTGAACCGCCGACGCGTCGAGCACATTGGCGCCCAAACCGCCGCCAACGATCTTCAGCTTGTCGTTCTTCTTGGCATAGTCGACGACGGCCTTGGTCGCAGCGACGGGGTCACTGGAATAGGCAATCGCCGTTGGCCCGACAAAAAGATCGGCGATGCTCTCGAAGGGCGTGCCTTCCAGCGCTCGCTTGGTCAGCCTGTTCTTCGTTACCTTGAATGCCCCGCCGGCCTTACGGACATTGCCGCGCAGCTCGGTGATCTCAGGCACACTCAGGCCCTTGTAGTGCGCGACTACGACGACGCCCGCCGTACCGAACACGCTCTGCAAGTCGTCGATGAATTGAGCTTTTTCGGCTCTAAGCACGATGGTCTCCGAAACCCTGGTCGGTCAGCCGCGGCTCTAAGGTTGCCAAGCGCCGCTGACTGGAGCGCCGACCCGCCATCGATATTCCAGATGCGCAGACACGAAAAAACCGCCTCATGCCACTGGCAATTTGAGGCGGACCCTGCATCGGAACTTGACGGTTCCAAAACGAGAGCTGGACCATAGCGATCCGTCTCCGTCATGCAAGGTCTAATTCGCGAAAAAAGGCATCCGGCTCTATTTTTCTCCCGCCGAGTTGGCTCAGTCGGGAGAAGTATCTCCTGCCGGTCAGGCCACCAGTGAAGCAATCTCGAGCTTCACGCCTGGGCCCATGGTCGAGCTCAGATGCGCGCGCTTGAGATATGTGCCCTTGGCGCCCGCAGGCTTTGCCCGGTTCACGGCATCAACGAAAGCTCTGACATTGGCGGCAAGCTCGGCCGGACCAAAGCTAGCCTTGCCGACACCAGCATGGACGATGCCCGCCTTCTCGACACGAAATTGGACCTGACCGCCCTTGGCCGCCTCGACGGCCTCCCTGACGTTCGGGGTCACAGTGCCGAGCTTGGGATTGGGCATCAAGCCACGCGGGCCCAACACCCTGCCGAGACGGCCCACCAGAGCCATCATGTCAGGCGTGGCGATGCAACGATCGAAGTCGATCGTCCCGCCCTGAATCGTCTCGGCGAGGTCCTCCGCGCCAACAATATCAGCGCCGGCTGCCTTCGCTTCCTCGGCTTTATCGCCACGAGCGAAGACAGCCACCTTAAGGGTCTTGCCGGTACCGTGTGGCAGATTAACGGTGCCACGCACCATCTGGTCTGCATGTCGCGGATCGACACCCAACGAGAGTGCCACTTCGATGGTCTCGTCGAACTTGGCCTTGGACGCACCTTTGATGGAGGCCACCGCCTCATCCAAGTCGTAGAACTTGTCCCGATCGATTGCCGAGAGAGCGGCCTTCAGCCTTTTGCCTTGCTTTGCCATCGTCCTCAGCCCACCACTTCCATGCCCATCGACCGGGCGGAGCCGGCGATCATCTTGGCCGCCGCATCGACGTCGTTGGCATTGAGATCGGTCATCTTCGCCAGGGCGATCTCACGGATCTGCTCCATCGTGACCTTGCCCACCATGGCGCCCTTGCCCGGCGTCTGGCTGCCACTCTTGAGATTGGCGGCCTTCTTCAGAAAATAAGTAACGGGCGGTGTCTTGGTGATGAAGGTGAAGGTCCGGTCCGCATAAGCGGTGATGATAACCGGAATCGGCATGCCGACCTCGAGACCCTGGGTCTGGGCGTTGAACGCCTTGCAGAACTCCATGATGTTAAGGCCGCGCTGACCCAGCGCCGGACCGATCGGCGGGCTGGGATTGGCTTTACCTGCTGGGACCTGCAGCTTGATATAGCCGAGGACTTTCTTGGCCATGGGCCACTCCTGATTCGCGGTGCATGCGCGCCTTCAGGCGCTCCCGCGTGGCTGATGACGGATGACCGCCATCCATTCTCACCGCCCGAGCCGTCACTGACCAGGACGATAACGAAAAGGTTAAAGCTTCTCGACCTGCGAATATTCCAGATCGACCGGCGTCGCACGGCCGAAGATCGAGACCAGGACCTTGAGCCTGTTCTTCGTGTCGTCGACTTCCTCGACCGTACCGTTGAACGAGGCGAATGGGCCATCGGAGACCCGGACCTGCTCGCCGACCAAATAGGAAATCGAGGGTTTGGGATGCTCGACCCCTTCTTTAACCTGATTGATGATACGGTCGGCCTCAGCATCCGGAATGGGTGAAGGCTTGCCGCCCGGCCCCAGAAATCCAGTCACCTTGCCGGTATTGCGCACCAGCGACCAAGTCTCGTCGTTCAACTCCATCTTCACCAGTACATAGCCCGGGAAGAATTTCCGCTCCGCCGCAACCTTCTTGCCGCGACGGATCTCGGTCACTTCCTCGACCGGCACCATGATCTGCTCGAACTGATGAGCCAGGCCCTTCTGCTCAGCCTGCTCCTCAAGGCTCTCTTTGACCTTCTTCTCGAAGCCCGAATAGACGTGGATGATATACCAGCGCATCGCCATGAAACTTGGGCTCCGTCAGATGCCAACGCCAAGGACCGTGCGTACGGCTATGGCGATGATCTCATCGACTGCAAAGAAAAACAGGCCTGCCACCGCTGACATGGCGATCACGCTGATGGTCGTGAACGTCAGTTCCTTGCGTGTCGGCCAAGTCACCCGGCCGAGTTCCTGGCGGACTTCACGAAAGAACTGCAGCGGTGACGTCTTGAACATAAATCCTGGCTACCAAAGAAAGAACAACGCCCTGCGATCAGGGACGGTCGGGACGGCGGCTGCGTTGGCAGGAGTGGAGGGGATCGAACCCCCAACCCCCGGTTTTGGAGACCGGTGCTCTACCAATTGAGCTACACTCCTAGGACGCGATCATCGGATCGAGTCGAAGAAACGCAGTCGCGACAGGATTCGTCCGAACGATTACCCTTTCGGACGGGCGTTCTTAAGTCACCACTTACCGATACGCAAGAACTGGAGACGCAAAAAGGAGCCGGCTCGGCTCCTTTTCGTGCCATCCGCTTCCGACAGACGCAGAAGCGGGCGCTATCTCAAGCGATGACGGATGCGACGACGCCGGCACCGACGGTACGGCCACCCTCGCGGATGGCAAACCGCAGGCCCTGCTCCATCGCAATCGGTGCGATCAGTTCGACTTCCATCGTGATATTGTCCCCAGGCATCACCATCTCGGTGCCCTCGGGTAGCTTGATCGAGCCCGTCACGTCCGTCGTCCGGAAATAGAACTGCGGACGATAGTTCGAGAAGAACGGCGTGTGACGACCACCCTCTTCCTTGTTCAGGATATACGTCTCGGCCATGAACTTCGTGTGCGGCGTGATCGAGCCCGGCTTGCAGAGAACCTGACCGCGCTCAACGTCATCTCGCTTCGTGCCGCGCAGCAGGATGCCGACATTGTCGCCAGCCTCGCCACGGTCCAGAAGCTTGCGGAACATCTCCACACCCGTGCACGTCGTCTTCTGCGTCGCCCGGATACCGACGATCTCGACTTCGTCGCCCACCTTGATGATGCCACGCTCAACACGACCCGTCACAACCGTGCCACGGCCCGAGATCGAGAACACATCCTCAATCGGCATCAGGAACGGCTGGTCCACCGCCCGCTCCGGCTGCGGAATATACGTGTCCACCGCCGTCATCAGCTCAAGGATGCGATCCTTGCCCACCGCGTCGTCCTTGCCCTCAAGCGCCGCCAGCGCCGAGCCCTTGATGATCGGGATGTCGTCCCCTGGAAACTCATACTTCGAGAGCAGCTCGCGAACCTCGAGCTCCACCAGCTCCAAAAGCTCCGGGTCGTCGACCATGTCGACCTTGTTCAAGAACACCACCAGCGCAGGAACACCAACCTGCCGAGCCAGCAAAATGTGCTCCCGCGTCTGCGGCATCGGACCGTCAGCCGCCGACACAACCAGGATCGCGCCATCCATCTGCGCTGCACCCGTGATCATGTTCTTCACGTAGTCCGCATGGCCTGGGCAGTCCACGTGCGCATAGTGACGATCCTGCGTCTCGTATTCCACATGCGCCGTGTTGATCGTAATGCCCCGGGCCTTCTCCTCAGGAGCCTTGTCAATCGAATCGTACGCCTGGAACGTCGCGCCGCCCGTCTCAGCCAGCACCTTCGTGATCGCCGCCGTCAACGTCGTCTTGCCATGGTCAACATGGCCAATCGTCCCAATATTCGCGTGCGGCTTCGTCCGCGAAAACTTCTCCTTCGACATCGACTGACATATCCTTACTGGCGCTCGAGGGCGATTGAGACGGTAAATTCAGACAGACCGCGTGGCCTGGAGCGGGTGAAGGGAATCGAACCCTCGTCATCAGCTTGGAAGGCTGTTGCTCTACCATTGAGCTACACCCGCGACACCCGAAGCCTATCACCGCTGCCTGAAATCGAGAATGGTGGAGGGGGTAGGATTCGAACCTACGTAGACGTTCGCCGGCAGATTTACAGTCTGCTGCCTTTAACCACTCGGCCACCCCTCCGCCGGCCCCGATGGGCTGCGAACCGGGCGCGAAGTATCGTCCTCCCTGGCCCTTGTCAACCTTTGCCGAGCCCGGCAAAGCGCTCGCGACTGGCTTTGATGCCGGTGCACCATCGATCCGCCCTTCCTTGCTGGAGAAAATGCATGCCCGCCCACGATCGAATGAGGTTCTATGGGCTGCATGCCGTGCAGGCGGCGCTCTTGAACCCCGCCCGTCCTGTCTATCGGCTGATCGCCAGCCGCAACGCTCTGCAACGCTTGGGCGATGCCGCGGCGCGACGAGGCGTCGACATCGAGGAAGCATCGCCCCGGCAACTCGAACGACTTGTGGGTCAGGACTCGGTGCATCAGGGCCTCGTCCTCGAGGTCGGGCCGCTGGCCCAGCGCGCGCTCACCGACGTCATCAGTGCCCAGCCAGCGCCAGCGGTTCTCTTGGCGTTGGATCAGGTGGAAGATCCACGCAATGTCGGTGCGATTCTCAGAAGTGCCACCGCGATGGGCGCTGATGCCGTCATTATTCCCGAGCGTGGCTCCGCGCTTCTCGGCCCTCTCTGCGCCAAAGCGGCAAGCGGCGGCCTCGACATCGTCCCGGTGGTCGGCGTGGCCAACCTCGCCCAGAGCCTGCTGACGCTGCGGGAGGAAGGCTTCTGGTCTTTGGGACTGGACGGCGCTGCGGATCTGGCGATCGAGGCCGCACCGCGCTATCCGCGCACGGTGCTTGTCGTTGGCTCCGAAGGGAGAGGCCTCCGACGCCTGACCGGCGAGCATTGCGATCTGATGGTGAAGCTCACGATCGATCCGCGCATGGAAAGCTTGAACGTCTCGGTAGCCGCCGGCATCGCTCTCTATACGCTTCGCCACCCGGGGCGCTCTTGAAGCTACCGCGTGCGCCCGGTAAAAGCACGCCTCGTGCCGGTGTAGCTCAGTTGGTAGAGCATCTGTTTTGTAAACAGGCGGTCGGGGGTTCGAGTCCCTCCGCCGGCACCACAATAGGAACCCGGCAGCGCCGCTCCACTGGCCCGGAACGGGAGATCAGAGTCTAGAATCGGGTCTTCATCTCGATGCGAAATTCGTCGAGTCCGACATTGTCCATGAGATTCGTCACACGCGACGAATTGTACTCATAAGGTGACTTGAGCGCCCAATCAGGATCGTCCTTGCGGTCGGCTACCACGATCCGGGTAGAAAGGGCGCTCGGTGCGTCGGTCGACTGTTGATCCTCCCCCGATGCGACGTCAGTCGACGTTTCAGCATCGGGTACAGCATCCCTGTTGGCGGCTTCGGCTCCGAACAGACCCGGATCAGCCTGGAGATAGAGCCTGGACGGCTTGGGCGGCGGCCGAGACAGCGACCTGGGAGCTTCCGCCATCGCCGCGCCAGCGGAAAAAAATACTGCCAGCAAGGCCACCGGCAGCCACGTCCATCCGAGACGATCGAATTTGAGGTGTGTCATCACCTGCCCCGATGATCGGGCCGCGCCCAATCCCGCCTTCGTCCTTCCAAGGCCGTCCCGATGCCGGCCGTCGCATATTATCTGGCTCTGTCCCACATAGACGTCAACGCACGTTTTCCGCACGCATGCGCTTCCCGTCGCCGGCGTGGCATCGAGGATAACCGCGCCATACCATGCTGGCGTGCGTCAAGCGGCCACCGGCGCCCCGATGCCCTCTTGATCCAGCTGCGGCTCTGCGAGCCCAGCGTAGTTGGCATGAGCGTCGGCGATCACTTGCGGGAGCATCCTCAAAATCTGGGCCCGCAAGGCAGGCAGTTCGTCGACGAAGCGCTGTATGGCCTGCGCGAATTCCAAAGTGGCCGCATGCGGGTCCAGCAGCAACCAGGAGGGCAAGTCGAAATGGCGGTATAGCCCTTCGAACTTGTCCTGGTAGATGAGCGCCATAACCGGCACGCCGCCGCCCAGGCAGCCGATGGTCAGATGCATCCGCCCGGCGACGACGCCATCGAGATGGTGGCCGAACGCCTTGATTGCCGGGGCCGAATGCACGCCCTGAACGGCATGAAATTCGGTATTGGGGTATTTCTGGCGCAACACGTCGCCGACGGCGTTGAGAACGATACCGTCACCTTCGTTCTCTCGGAAGTCGTGAGGCAAGAGTATCCAGGTCACGGGTCGGGAGGCCGAGACCATCGCCATGGCCTCGGCCATCCGCTCCACGAAATCGGTGAGGTCGGTCGCAGGCCGACCTTTAAACAAAGTCGGATGCAGGTTGACGGCGACCACAGCTTGCCCCGCAGCCCGGCGTTCTTCGACGAAACGCACGTCATTGTCGTGTGCAGGGCTCGGCTCGGGCGGCATGAGAAATGCGGTGTCAGCAACGAGCGTCGGCTTGGCGCGAGTGAACGCCCTGAAACGCTCGAGAGAAATCGGGTCGCGGAGGTTTATCACGACATCATCATGGAGGTTGTCGAAGATCGGTTTCAAGGCCGGACTTGGCGCATTGTTGAAGCTGAATCCCAGGACCGTCGAAGGGATGCCGCAACGCGCAGCCAGATCGGCGACGATGAGCATCTTGGCAGCTCCGCGGGCGCCATAATGCCCATCCAGGACGTCGGCGCCCAGGACCATAACAGCATCGGGCCGCTGCTGAGCCAGCATCTCCGTGATCGCGGGCACGAAGTCGGGGCGGCCCCATAGGCGCAATGGTACATAGCCGCGAGCCTCGGCGGCAAGCGACGCTTCCTCCGTTTGCGTCAGGACCGTGATAATAGCATCAGGCATGGCGGCCAGGACCGTCTGTGCAAAGACAGCGATCATCGCCTCCTCGCCGCGCGAGCCTACCAGGGTTCGCGGATCAGCCGGTACAAGCAATACGCGGCGCGGCGGCCATTTCGTGGCGAACCGCCGAGCGGTGGATTTGGCCATTTCCCAGGCCGCGACGTGGCGATCGAAACTGCGCTGCTCGTCCCATCCACTCCAGCTGTCGAGCATTGATCGCGGGGCAATGCGTCGTGCGAGCCGCTTCACCACAATCATGAGGCATCCATCCTAATAAAGGGTCTGCGACGTGCCGATCAGATCCCGTCATGAACGGTCCGAGAGCGAAAATTTGCCTAAATATCCATATAAATGATTTGTAAAATTGAAACCATCATACGTCGTCCGTTGCAAGCCAGAATTTTCGCTGGGAGGGAAGTTCTACATAGTTGCCATCGCTTATTCCAAAGCAGGGTTAAAATATGGGAAGAAAGGAAGCTAGGCATCCTTACTCAGAAGCGCCCTCTAGTGCGGCCCCTTGAGCATTCCACATCATGACACTTAACGCGAAATTCTATTAATCGGTTATGAAATGAGAGAATTTATTACAGACGGTTTATGTTTCTATTCTGAAATTTCTACCGACCGACAGGCGCTACACACTCGTCTCATAAAAAATGCTTGCGAAGATGACCGCTGAACGGACAATCGATCGCCATAACCGGGGCTGGCAACGGCAGCGAAACTCAATTCAGAGACGGTCAAGGCATGAATTTGGGCGTGGCGTCGTTCAGTGCGCCTGACCCGCCACGACATTGATCGCCAATGCAATGATCAATGTATTGTAAAAGAAAGCCACGACCGAATGTGCGAGAACCAGACGGCGCATCTTGCTGGTCGTCGTGTCGATATCGGCAACCTGGGCTGTCATGCCGATGACTAACGAGTGATAGAGAAAATCGGCGAAGTCGGGCTCCTTGGCGCCGGGAATATCGAGCCCGCCCGCGTCCTGCCAGATACCTGCCATATCCCGCCCGCCATTATAGAAGCGGTGAGCGTAATGCGACGTCATGATGATGTGAAACGTGAACCAGCCGAGAACGACACTGACGATAGCGAGCACGATGTTGAGTGCTGCCGGTTCGCCCCCACCATTCAGAATCAGAAAAATGGACGTGACGCTGGACGCGATGACGGCCAGGACGATCAGGAAAATAGCGGCAACGCCCTCGTCCTGCTGCTTGGCCACCTTGCGCATTGATGCTGGCGTCTTGTGCCCGACACTCACCGCAATGGAGGCCAGATAAAGGACAAAGAAAGCGTCCGATGCTAGCACGATCCTAAACGGATGCGTCATCGGTGACGTCAATAGCCAGACGACGATGCCAAAGCCGAGAGCCGCGAAGATCCGCCAGTGGCTGCGGACGTGGATCTTGAGCATCATCCTCGCGTTCCAGCTATCGTGATTGCCGCTCTCGCGCGATGACGGCGCGAACTGCCATCGGTCGACCTATAGCTACCTCATCTTGCAGGCCAGGAACACGATGAAGGCAGAACGTTCAACGACAGTCATGGTCGAGCGCTATATGGTCAGGCTGCGTGAACGGCCAGTTATCGCACCGCCATTGCGGCTTCCTCGAAAAGGATGGCGTGCCGAGCCGCCAGGCTCCGCATGTCGGTGGCGTAGCCTCCACCTAGCGTGCCTGCCAGCGGGATGCCCTGTCGCAGGCAGCTCTCGATGACAAAACGATCGCGACGACGCAGGCCCGCGTCGCTCAGCGCCAGGCGTCCCAGTCGATCCTCGACATGCGGATCGACACCCGCCACGTAGAAGGCAAGATCCGGGCGCAGCCGCGCCAGCAGCGCCGGCAGCACGGCCTCGAGCGTCGCCATATAGCAGTCGTCGTCTGCGCCCTTATCCAGGCTGACGTCGAGATCGCTCTGCTGCTTGTGGACCGGAAAATTCTGGCGGCAATGAATGGAGAATGTCCAGGCGCGGGGGTCGCTCGCCAGAATGGCTGCCGTGCCGTCACCCTGATGCACGTCGAGGTCGATCACGAGCACGCGGCGCACGCTACCTTCGTCCAAAAGCATCGTGGCGGCGACTGCCACGTCGTTGAAGACGCAATAGCCGCTACCGAAATCCCGGTAGGCATGATGACTGCCGCCTGCCGTATTGCAGGCAATCCGATGATCGAGAGCCAGACGTGCCGCCAGCAGCGTACCGGCCACAGCCGCCTGGCTGCGACGGGCGAGCATGGGCGAAAGAGGAAGGCCTAGAATTCGTTCCGCCTGCCTCGATAAGCGCTGCTCGAGGATGGCAGTGACATAGGCGGGATCATGAACCGTCTCGAGCCATGCCCGTGGCGCGGGTTCGGGCGTGAAAAGCGTTTCGCGCCTGGCCAGATTTAGCTCTTGCAACCGTTCGAAAAGGCGAACGAATTTGGGCATGGGAAAGCGGTGCCCGGCAGGCAGGGGGATCGAGTAGTCGGGATGGAAGACGATAGGGAGCAAGGTTCGCCCGTCCCTTCACTACTCGCCTTTGCCGGTCGCAGCGACGAAACCTTTAGCGGGATTATAACCCCAAAGTGCCAAGCCGAGGAACAAGGCGGTCCAGCCAAGCGTGAGAAGGGTCGAGCTAGGATCCAGCTTGGCATAAAAAGCAAAACGGATGAGTTCGACAGCCGGTGTAAAGGGGTTGAAGGTGCAGACTTGAAAGAGAAGATAGCTGGCTTCACGCACGCGCCAGAGCGGGTAGAGAGCCGATGATGCGAAGAACATCGGAAAGATCACGAAATTCATGACGCCGGCAAAGTTCTCAAGTTGCTTGACCATCGAGGAAAGAAAAAGGCCGAGCGAGCCCAGCATCAAGCCGGCGAGCACTAAAGCTGGAAAAATTGTGAAATAACCGAGTGCGGGCCCCTTGATGTCCCAGAACCAGGCGATGGCCAGGAAAACATAGACCTGGATGCAGGCGACAAGCGTAGTCGCCAGGAGCTTGGAGAGAAGAAGGAACCACCGCGGCAGAGGGCTGACCAAAAGGACGCGCATCGAGCCCACTTCGCGGTCATAGACCATGGAGAGCGAGCCCTGCATGCCGGCGAAGAGGAGAATCATGCCGGCCAGGCCTGGGGCGATATACACCTCGTAGAGGACATAGGTGGCATAAGGTGGCTGGATCGAGACGCCGAGGACGGAGCGAAACCCGGCGGCGAAGATGAAGAGCCAAACCAGCGGGCGAACCAGAGCCGAGAAGAAACGGCCGCGCTGCAACAAAAAGCGGAGAGCTTCTCGAATAAGGATGCCCTTAAAGCAGATCAGCCAGGGATTTCCGCGCGCGACCGCGGGCGCCTCCGGCGCGCGAGCCTCCGTGTGCTTCGGCTGTCGCCCCGCCAAGCTGATCTCACCCACATCCATCTCCTCAAAAGCCGCCCTGCCGGATAGGTCTCAGACCTTCGCCCTAAGCAAGCTAGTCGGCTCGGATTTGCCCGTGAGCCGGCGATAGGCATCAGCGAGATCTGCAGCCCCGGCATTGGCCACGACTGTCTCGACATCGCCCTCCGCTTTGACATTACCACGATCGATCACGACGACCCGATCCATTGGCAGAATCTCGTCAATCAGATGGGTTGTCCATAGGACCGCCAGATTCTCCCGCGCACAAAGGTCATGCACATGGAGAACGATATCCCGCCGGCTGTCGATATCGAGCCCGACCGTGGGCTCGTCCAAAATTAGAAGGACAGGATCGTGGACCAGGGCGCGTGCCAGCTCGACACGCCGCCTGAGGCCGCCTGAAAGCGAACGTACAGGGCTTCGCGATCGATCCGTCACGTTCAGGCGGCTGAGCGCCCAACTGACACGCGCCCGCGCTGCCGCCGGACGCAACCCGTAGAGTCGGGCTGCATAGAACAGATTTTGCTCGACCGTGAGGTCCGGATCGACCGTCGGCCGCTGAAAGACGACCCCCATGGCAGCCAGTGCCGCACGAGGGTCTTTTGAAAGGTCCCGACCCGATACGAGAATTCGCCCGGACCGTGCGGTAAACAAGCGGGTCACAAGCGACATGAGCGTCGTCTTGCCGGCTCCATTCGGCCCCAGAAGGGCGGTAAAGCGACCGGGCGGAACCGTGAAGCTCGCCCGATCAAGGGCCAGCCGCTCACGCGAGTAGGCGAAGCTCACATTCTCGATCGCCAGAACCGGGGCGCTTGATGAGGCCTTGCAGACACGCCGGTCCTCGAGGGCCGGCGCCGGTCCATCTGCCGACGTCAAGCCGGGCATGGCCGCCTCGCCTGAGTTCGCCGCATGGCGTCCTTCCATTATCCCGTCCTGACCGACGTCGGTTGCCTGTTCCGCCCGCTCGTGGGGCTCACTCCTGCGATCTTGCTTCGCCTCTTAGGACCCCGCCGACGCCGCGACAAGCGCAGCGGCAGCTTCTTCATCGCCTTTGCCGGGGCGCCCCTCGGCGAGAAGAGCGCGGCGATAGTCACGCACCGCATCGGCCAGACGGCCCAGTCTGCTATCGTCCATGCCAAGGACGCGTAGATGGTCGACCGTTGAAAAAAGATAGTCTCGGCTGGACCCGATGTCGCCCTCGGCCAGTGCCAGGGTCTCGATTACCCGCGCCTCGTCGATCTTGCCCGTGTAGCGCTCATGCGCCCGATTGATCGTAAAGGTTATGCCCCGAAACCGATTGACGCCATCGGAGAGGGCCACCCAGGTCGGACGATAGGCAGCCGTCACCATCTCGCGCCGCCAGACAATATCAAGCTCGACCTCGAGTTTCGCTGCCTCGATGCGAAAGGCGAGCCCACGGCAGGAACCGCCCTGCTCTAGACCAAGAACCAAGCCAGGCCGCTCCTGAGTGCCGCGCCCGCCGTGCGTCCAGAGGCAGAAGTTGCGATGCCAGCCGCGGACGCGGACGGGACGCCGTTCGGCGAATTCGATGCAGGGGTTCCAGATCAGCGATCCGTAGCCGAAGAGCCAGAGATCCCGACCGGGGTCGCAGTCCCTGAGCGTGGCCTCGATCGATCGCCGGCGCTCGGCGTCGCCCAGGGCGTTACCCTCCCCCGAGCGCGCCACCAGCGCCTCGATCCAGCCGTTCAGAATTTTCTCGCGCGTTAAGGACATGGGCAGCGATCAAGCACCATCGTTTGATTGATCCTAAGCCCAAAAACCGCCAGCCGTCAGGTTCCTTGTCGCGCTGCGGCAATAAAGAGGAAGCGCGCGGCACCGTAGCGTCTTTCGTCAAGCAGCGCCCATTCGGGCGACAATACCAGCGTTTCACGCGCGGCCAACTCGACGATCACCCTGGCGGAGGGCGCCAACCAGTCCGACCCGATCAGCCCGGTCAGCGCCCGGGCCGCTAGATCCGAATGGTAGGGAGGGTCCATGAAGACGATATCGAAGGGGTCGCCGCTGGCTCGCCCTAACCGCGTGGCATCGCGCCTCAGAAGATCGACGCTTGCAGCCCCGAGCACGCGAATGTTTGTCTGGATGACGTCGATCGCGGCGCGGTCCTGCTCCACGAGCGTTACGGCAGCAGCACCTCGCGACCAGGCCTCCAATCCGACAGCGCCTGTACCGGCGAAAAGATCGAGAAAGCGCGCGCCGTCAAGGGATGGCGTTCCATGAGCGAGAATGCCGAAGAGCGCCTCGCGCGCTCGATCGCTGGTTGGACGCACTAACGTATCGCGCGGTGCCTCCAATCGCCGTCCGCGTGCCGTGCCGGCAATGATTCGCATCCGCCTCTAGCCCTTTGCGCGACTGGCGGCACTCGTCCGCGCGCGATGCGGCGACTCGATGTTGAGCCCGAGTTGATCATTGAGCACCTTGCGCGGCACCTCCTCGATGCCACGCTTGGCTAGAGCCCCCAGCTGAAAGGGCCCATAGGCCAGACGAATGAGCCGATTGACCGAAAGACCCAGATAGTCGAGCACGCGGCGGATCTCGCGGTTCTTGCCTTCTCGCAACGACATCGTGATCCACGCATTATCACCTTGATAACGCTCGAGCCTGGCCTCGATGGGTCCATACGCCACGCCCTCGATTGCGATCCCCTTGGCAAGACGGCCCAGTGTCTGGTCGTCGGTCAGACCATAGGCCCGGACCTTGTAGCGCCTCACCCAGCCCGTGACCGGCAACTCAAGCCGCCGCTTCAGCTCGCCATCGTTGGTAAGGAGGAGCAGGCCCTCCGAGTTGAGGTCAAGCCGCCCGACCGGCATCAACCTCGGCAGACCCGGCGGCAAGGTGTCGTAAAGGGTTGGCCGCCCGATCTCGTCACGCGCTGTCGTCAGGACACCTCGCGGCTTGTGGTAGCGAAAGAGCCGAGGCGGCTCGGCTTCCGGAAGCAGCCTGCCGTCGACCATGATCAACTGGCCCGCCCGGACGTCGAGAGCCGGGCTATTAATCACGCGGTTATCGACCTTGACCCGGCCATCCTTGATCCATGCCTCGGCCTCGCGCCGCGAACAGAGCCCGGCCCGCGCGATGCGCTTGGCGATCCGCTCGCCCGATCCCTTGGATCCCTCCACCGAGGCCGGCTTGTGGTCACTGGCCGTTGCCATATCGCTGCCTGTCACTACTGCTGGGGTCGAAGGGTGTTTCGACGTCCTTCGGACGCCGCCAACACGAAGGATCTAAGGATTGCTCGATCGCCGTAGCTGATATGGTATTCGGGGTGCCACTCGACGCCCAGGCAGAAGCTCTTGCCCGGATGCTCGATCGCCTCGACGACACCATCTGGTGCCCGTGCGGTCACTTCCACCCCCGGGCCCACATGGGCCACGGCTTGATGGTGCGCGCTATTTACGGGCAATCGATCGGCGCCTGTGATGCGGGCTAGAAGCGAATGTGGCTCGATCAGGACGTCATGGCCGGGCTCGGTGCGCGGATTGGGCTGTTCGTGCTGGATATCGCTCTGAACGGCGTCCGGCAGATGCTGGATCAACGTGCCGCCCAAGACGACGTTTAGGAGTTGCTGACCACCGCAGATCCCAAGGATCGGGAGGTCGCGAACCAGCGCACCCTCAATGATTGCCCGCTCGAATCGGGTGCGTCGGGGTTTGAGAATAACGGTCTCGTGCTTCTCTCCTTCCCCATAGAGTGCGGGATCGACATCAAAGGCGCCGCCGGTGACGAACAAACCGTCAATGAGATCTAGGTATTCGGCGACGAGTTCGGGCTCGTGCGGCAGTGGGAGGGGCAAACCGCCCGCTTCACTGATCGAATCGCAGTAATTCTCGCGCAACGCGTACCAGGGCAGCTTCGAATAGCCACCCGGCAATTCGGCGTCGAGCGTGATCCCGATCCGTGGGCGCATGATTGTCGGAACCTCAGCCGTGCACGGCGACGCTGGCGCAATTGCCGTCGCCCGTCTCATAGACACGCTCATTCGGCGTCAGCACTACGTGAAACGGTTGGAGCGCCTCATCGGCGCCCTTCGTCTGGTAGTCGAGGCAGCGGCCAGGGGATTGTGTCGTTTCAGCCAGAGGCTGGCCGGCGGTCGATAGAACCTGTTCTCGTGTCGTGCCGACCTTGATATCGGCCGCGGTCGCCGAGGTCAGCGGACCGGTGGGCGCGGTGGTGCAACCGGCAGAAACGGTAGACGTGGCCAAGCCCACGACGAAAAGGCGCACGAGTCGGGAGTTTTCCAAACGGGCTCCGATCTGTTCGATGCTCAATCGATGCATGGCCGGTTCAAGGGTCGCCGTAAAGACCACCTTCCATGGTCTCGCACCATTGAACGAGCTCGGGGAATTCCAGAGCAGCGCGCTTGAGACCTGTCTCGACCGGCACCTTCACGATATTAGCGAGAAATCCATAGGCCACGGCGTCGATGGTCGTCAGCTGTTCACCTAGAAAGAAGGTATGGGTGTTGAGCTGGGCCGCCACCGCTTCGAAATCGCGGCGCGCCATGTCGTAGACCTCGTCCGGCCGATGCCGGCTGATACCCTGGGCATAGAGTTGACGGCGTATGGCGTTGCGGATGAAGAGTTTGCCGAAGGGACGCAGTGCCGCTGGCAGGCTCGTGAAATAGGCCGGCGCGGTGGCGCTCCAGCCTTCAGGATCAACCCAGCGACTATAGGCGATGATATAATAGAGATGATCCTCGAACAGCCGCTGGAACGCGCAAGCCGTCGCCAATGCGTGACGATCCAATCCCGCGTCGGGATCGATTCCGCGCGTGGCCTTTAGATGTTCGATGATAAGCGTCGAATCACCGATTTCCTGGCCGCCGTCGACGATGAAGGGCAGCTTGCCCTTGGGGGCCTTTTGCGTGTTGATCGATGCTCGGATCTCGAACGGCAGACCGGCCAACCGCAACCACGTCTCAAGCTTCAGACAAAAGGGGCTGGCGTTCATTCCCCAGATCTGGGGGAACTGGACCAGCCGCACCATCGAGGTGCGCAGTTCGGGCGCTTCTCCTTCCTCGGCCATTGTCATAGGCAATTCGTCGGGCGCGTCCCTCCGCACCGGCTGCTCCTCGCGAGGGGCCTCATGGGAAACTGAGGCGGTCTTCGTGCGCACTGGCAACAGGGCCCTTATACTTGATCTGTCGAAATCGAAAAATTCGTGATCATCGCCATGAGGTCCGTGGTGGCGCCTTTCTTCGCAAAGCGATTGGCCGGTCGATCGTTTCGCGCCGATAGCTCAACCCGCTTCAAGTTGCTCCCGGCGGGCGCCACCAACCCTGACGGCCACGCTTAGAGGTCTTGCTATTCGATAATGCATCGGGACCGACTGTACCAGCGCAAGCAGCATTTTTGTCGAGGGGGCCGGAAAATCGTTCAGGATTCGTCGGTACGGCACTCTTCCAGTCGCACGAGCCGCGCGTCCAGGCCGACATAGTCGCGTGGCCGGCAGGTCAGGATGATGATCTGCTGCATGTGCGCCGCCTTCTGCAGCAGCGCCTTCATGATCTCGAAGCGCCCTTCGTCGGCATAAGCCAGCGCATCGTCGAGGATCAGACAAGGAGCTTCGCCATCCTGATCATGGAGGAGTTGCGCCAAGGCCAGGCGGACCAGAATGGCGATCTGCTCCCGCGTGCCGACGCTGAGACTGGCAAAGTCCTCCTCTTCGCCCTCGCGACGTAGCGCCAGAGGTGCGAGCGTCTCCGGGTCGAGCACGATATCGGCGGCGGCAAAAAGGCGTGACAGATAAGGCTGGAGACGTCGCGTAACCGGCAGGACAAGCCTTTCCTCCACATTTCGCGCCGCTGTCTCCAGTTCGGCCGCCAATAACCGCCAAGCATGCGCCTCGCGGGTCATAGCCGCGGCCTGTGCCCGCGCCAGCTCAAGGCGCCCAGTGCGCTCGGCAAATGCCTCGCCCAGAGCGGCATCGCCCGCGCCACGAAGCTGGTAGGCGAGTTCGTCGACTCGACGGTCGAGACGTCGCTGCTCGGCTTCAAGGTCCTGGACGGCACGCCTGGCCATCGCCGCCGCCTCTTCGGCGCCATCGGGATCGGCGGCCATGAGCCGACGCTCGGCAATCTCGAGATGCTGGGCAGCTTTGTTCATGTCGGCGCGCTGCTGGACCAAGGCGGAGGCCAGCGCCTCGTCATCCAACACCGCAACCTCGGCCGCGAGCCTCGATTCGACAGCCAGACATTCATGGCGCGTGGCTTCGAGCCGGGCCTCCGCCTTGGCGGCCGCTATACGCCGCTCGCTCAACGCCGTCTCGACAGTCCGCAGGTGCGTGGCACTTGCTTCCACGGCTTGCCGGCAGAAATCGATATCGGGTAGATCGGACGCCTCGACCACCGACTGCATAGTCTGTGGCAATGCCGCAAGCTCGGCTTCGACCTCGTCGAGATGCGCCCGCGCCATCGCCTCCGTGGTAAAGCCGGTGGTGCTGAGACGAGCGGTCATGCCCTCATCCACGGCGGCCAATTCGCGCAAGGCACGTTCCCGCTCCGCGGCGACGCGCTCGGCGGCTGCCAGGTCCGCTACGTTGAGCTGGGACAGGGCAGATTCGAGCGCAAGGGCCGCATCCGCTGCCTGGCGGCGGCGCGTGGCCAAGGCTTCGCCACCCGGCATGATCGTAAGGCCGCCAAAGCCCTCGAGCTCAAGAAAGGTCTGCTCCGTAAGCCGCAAGGCCGCGTCTGGATCGACAGCCCGGCCGCCGATACGGATCGCCCCCTCCTTCTCAGGAGCAAAGCGGACCAGGGTCGCGGTCGCTTCAAGGGCCGCCATCGTCTGGCGCCGCAAGCCATCCGTTGCCCGCAGGTCCCCAAGCTTCTTGGCGTCGACAGTCATGGCCGCGAGATCCGCCACAAGCGCACGACGTCGCTTCGAGGCCTCGGCGAGTTCTTCCAGCACAGCCCGCAGCCGACCAGCCTCCGCCGCCAGCACCTGCCGGCGGTGGTTCCCCTCCTCCAGGCGTTGTCGCGTCTCGGCCGCATGCAGCAGTTGGCTCGCTTCGGCCGCCGCATGCTCTGCCGCGGCAACCTCGCGCTGGACACGACGGAGATCCTCCTGCATCGCGTCTTGCTCCGCCCGGGCGGTCTCGATCAGCAGCATTTGCCGGCCGATCTCAGCGCGCAGATGGTCGCGGTTTTTTGCTTGAGCCTCCGCCTGATGACAGGCTGCCGACGCCGCCTTGAAGGCATGCTCTGCCAGCTGACATTCCTGACGCGCGGTCCTGGACTGCGCCAACCTCAACTCGGCATGTTCGGCTTTGAGCCGCGCCTCGGGCAAAGGATCGCGCGCCATGAAACGCTGGCGCTCCGCCTGGCGGGCAAGAAGATCGGCGCGCAGCGCATCGAAGACCTTGAGTTTGTCCGCCAGGATCTTCACCTCCGAGTCGAGCGCGTCCACGAGGCCCAAGGCCTTGGCATAGTCACCGACTGGTTTGTCCTTGGCGCCGAAGAATTCCTGCCGTCGAGCCCGCGCTCGCTCCAGCACCTGTCGCCCGCGGGGGCCGATCGCGAGGCCGCCGACCTCGCCTTCGATGGCATGTTTGAACCTGTCCCGCGCCACGGCGAGCCGGGCACTGGTCGCCTCGGGATCGAAGCTTGTCGTCTGGTCGACCCAGAACACAGCCTGCAAGCCATGGTTCTCGTATTTGTTGCTCCGACGCGCCAGGCGCTCGAAACGAAGCAGGTCGCGCAGCTTTGCCTCGGCCGCCTCGCCTTCCAACCGGCCGCGCGGCGTCTCCAGGACGGTGCCCAACCGGCGAAAAACCTTGGTTAGACAGTAGGCGGCATTGTGCTGTTCGAAGGCGATCTCAAGGGTCGGCACGCCGTCGCGTCCGAGCGGATTGAAGCTCAGGCGGTCGCGGCCGGAAAGACCAGCGGGTTCAAAAAAGGCAGCCTTGATCGCCTCGAGGAGTGTGGATTTGCCTTCCTCGTTATCGCCAGCGATGATCGTCAGCCCGTCGCCGATACCATCGATCAGGATGGGATCAGCGAGCTTGCGAAAATGCCGGACAGCGATCCGCCTGAGCTTCAAGCTTCCCCCTTCGCCTGTTCTTGCCAAAGCAGACGCAGGGCCAAAGTTGCTGTGTCTCCCTGGGGCCCGGCGGCGAGATCGCGTAGTCGTGCCGCCGTCCGGCCGAGCAGAGAGCCCTCATCCAGCCGCGCGAGCTCGGACTCACTTGGTGCGAGCCTCGTGGCGTCATCCAGTTGCAGATGCCGAAGGCGGCCCTGCCAGCGATCCAGTGCCACGTCCAGCGCGGCCCGGCCATCGAGATCCACCGAGCCTTCGAGTCGCAGCCAAAGGAGCAGCGTTTCGACGGGACCGAGATCACCGATTAGCGCGCCCAGAAGATCGTTGAACGCTGATGGCTCTGCGGCGGTAAGGTTCAGCGTGCGGCGGTACCAGCGATGCCTGCCCACCGCTACCCGCTCGACGAGCGGCAGGGCACCCGGCCTCTCGATCTGGGTAAGCAGAACGTTGCCCGAGTCGTTGTCCTTGGGCCGGTCGGGTTCTGGTGTCCCCGCATAATGCGTACGCGCGTCGATGCTGCGGGTGCCATGCCAGTCACCAAGCGCCAGGTAGTCCAGGCGTGCGCGCTCGGCGCGGTCGGCGGCAATCGGATTGGTCGCCTCGCCCTGATCGGGCAGGTACCCCTCGATCGAGCCATGAGCGAGGCCAAGGCGAAAAATACCCTCTGGCGTCGATGCCGAATCCATCCAGGCCGAGAGATCATCCAGCGTGTGGCGTGTCGTCAGGGGCGCTGGCAAGATCACTGCTTGCGTCCCTGGCAATGCCAGCGGCAAAGGCTCCATCGCCACATGGAGGTTCGCCGGCGCGCCCAAGCGGGCGAGGCGATGCCAAACACTTTCCGGCAGGGCCGCGTCATGATTGCCCGGCAACATGACCCAAGGACCGCGATAGCCCTCCAGCGCGTCCAGCAAGCGGTAGATGGTGCGCATCTCGACGAGATTGCTGTCGAAGACGTCTCCGGCCACAAGGACAGCGTCCACCTCGCGCGCCGTGGCCAGTGCGGCGATGCGGCGGACCACGGCAAAACGCTCGTCGCGGAGCACCGCGCCGGCATCGCCCGCAATATGGCTGAAGGGAGCGCCGATCTGCCAGTCGGCCGTATGAAGAAGCTTGAGCACGATGAACGATCAGTCGCGCGTCAGGCCGGCCTGTGCCATCCCGTCCAGATAGGCACGCCAGAGCGCTTGCTGGTCGCGGCCGAGCTTGTGGAGATAAGCCCAGGTATAAAGCCCTGTATCGTGGCCGTCATCGAAGACGATTCGGATCGCATAGTTACCGACAGGCTGGATCTGGGCAATTCCGACCATCCGCTTGCCGGGCACCAGCCGCTTTTCGCCCGGACCATGCCCCTGAACCTCGGCTGAAGGGCTCTCTACGCGTAAAAGCTCGGCCGGCAGACTAAAACTCTCGCCATCATCGAAGACGATTTCGAGCGCTCGCTCGGCGCGGTGGACCTTGATATCGCGAGGCCAGGGGTCCGGCATGTCAATCCACCCTGATAGAAGAGGGAATTCCCTCGCCCTCCTCAAGCGGCCTCGCTTCGTCGACGAGCATGATCGGAATGCCGTCGCGAATGGGATAGGCCAGCCCCGCCTGATCGCTCACCAATTCCTGGCGCAGGCGATCGTAGCGAAGCGGTCCCTTGGAAAGGGGGCAGACCAGAAGATCCAAAAGACGGGGATCGACCGCCGGGCCGCTCGGCTCCTCATTCATTCCTTGTCCTTCCCTCATCGCAACCGTCATTGGTTCGAAGCTCCGCTCGAGCCTCGTCAGTCGACGATGCCCTTCAATGGACCTGCTAGTGGCGTACGCCACTTTCGCTAATGGCCGCTGCCCTGACATCCATGTCCATGAGCGTAGTCAAAAGCTCGGCTTGGCCGGCAATGTCCTGTGTCTCCAACAGCGCCTGTTTCTCGCTCGGCCCAAACGGGCAGATCATGGCAAGCGAAATCACGAGAGGGATCATGGGCGCCTCCTCGATAGCCCGCCAGTCCGCCTCAATACCCTGGAGCTCAAAATATCGCGCCAGGACGTCGAGTAGTCGGACACGCAATGCCGCCGGAGGCTCTTCGGGCTCGCAATCCTGTCGCCAACGCTGAAATCCCGCCACGACCTGGCGATAGGGCGTGTCGACCTCGAGTTCCTCGACGACGTCGAAGCGCGATATGCCAGAGAGCGTGATCAGGATTCGACCATCATCGGCTTCGGAAAAATTGGTGATCCGACCAACGCAACCGACGCCATAAAGAGGCGATGCCTGCCCGCTGGGACCGGCGCCAGCATGCGTCTCGCCGACTTCCCTGCTCTGGATCATGCCGATGATGCGGTCCGTCCGCATCGCATCGCGCACCATCGCAAGATAACGCGGCTCGAAGATGTTGAGCGGTAGATTGCCGCCCGGCAGAAGGAGCGCGCCATTCAGCGGAAAAACCGGAAAGCGCTGAGGAAGACTCTCGCCGACGAGGCTCATGCGCTCCCCTGCCCGCTCAGGCAAACAGGACGGCAGAGAGCATGCGCCGACCCTTGAGGGTCATTGGATGCTTGGGCCCGAGAGCATCGAAGAACTGCACCATCTGCTTGCGCGCCCGGTCGTCCTCGAAACTCCGATCACGCTTCACGACCGTGCAGATCTCTTTCATCGCCTGTTCGATCTGACCGCCGAGAAAGAGAAGGGTGGCTTTTTGGCAGCGCGCATCATGATCATCCGGGTCGGCCGCAAGACGGCGTTCGAGCTCGGCGGGATCGGCCAAGTCACCCGATTCCGCGGCCAGCTGAAGCGCGGCCTTGGCACCGATGACGTCGGCATGATTCTGGGCGGACTCCGGCACGCCATCGAGGATCTCGCGCGCTGCGTCTACATGACCGCCCGCAAGATAGGCGCGAGCCAAGCCACCCAGCGCGGCACCGTTCTCAGGCTCATCTTCGAGAAGCGCACCGTATATGGCGGTCGCCGTTTCCAGGTCGCCCTCGGCGGCGGCTGCCGCTGCGGCCTCCAGGCCGCCGACGCCGGCAGCTTCGTCTGGCGCGCCACCGATCAGCTTGTCGATCAGCGCCTTGATCTGGCTCTCGGGCTGCGCGCCGGCAAAGCCCGTCACCGGCTGGCCGCCGACAAAGGCATAGACGGTCGGCACGGACTGGATGCGCAATTGCTGCGCAATTTCAGGCTCTTCGTCGATATTGACCTTACAGAGCCTTACCTTGCCCTTCGCCTGATTTACGAGCTTCTCGAGGATCGGCTGAAGCTGCTTGCAGGGGCCGCACCAGGGCGCCCAAAAATCAACCAGCACCGGAACCTTCATCGACGTCTCGATGACGTCCTTCGTAAAAGTCTCGAGCCGCGTGTCGGCGATGTAGGACGAGCCCTCAACCTTTGCCGTCGCGGCTCCGCCGCCGATCAACTGCATGCCTCTTTGCCTTCGCCTGTGCTCGCGGCGGGCCGGCCATGCCGATGCTCCGCCTGCTGGAATATTCCGCTGCCCGACGACTATGCCCAAGTCGCCACGGCGGCTTTAAGATGGCGGCGGAAACAGATCGTTACAAGGGTCCGGGCCTCGGTGGGCCGGGCGTCGCGGGCCAGCTGGCAGGGAGGCTCAGATGAAGATCGAACGGCTCTTAATCACCGGCGCCGGGGGTGCTCTAGGCTCGACGTTACGGGCGCACCTCAAGGGTCGCTACCCGCATCTCCGACTTTCCGACCGGGTCGATCTCGGCCCGCCCGAGCCGGGGCTGGAACTCTGTCCCGCCGAACTCGCCGATGCTGCCGCGGTCGACAAGCTGCTCGAGGGCGTCGATGTCTGCGTCCATCTGGGCGGCCAGCCGGTAGAGGCACCCTGGGAGGTCATCCTCAACTCAAACATCGTCGGCACCATCAATCTATGGGAGGCCGCGCGCAAGGCAGGCACCAAGCGCATCCTTTTTGCCAGTTCGAACCACGCGATCGGCTTTTATCGTCGCAGCCGCCAGATCGACGACGAGGCGCCCCCGCGCCCCGATAGCCGCTATGGATTGTCCAAGGCGTGGGGTGAGGACATTGCCCGCTACTATCAGCTCAAGCATGGCATCAGCGCGCTATGTATAAGGATTGGCACTTGCCGTCCGGACGTACCGGATGCCAGGGCCCTGTCCACCTGGCAAAGCCCGGCTGATTTCTGCCGGCTGATCGATGCCGGACTTGAGGCGGATTATGATTACGAGATCGTCTATGGCGTTTCCGCCAACCAGCGGAGTTGGTGGGACAACAGCACTGCCGAGCGCCTGGGCTACCGTCCTCAGGATGACGCTGAACGCTTTGCCGATGAGGTCGAGTCCATCCGCAGCGACGATGCCGTAACGGAAACCTTCCAAGGCGGCGCTTTCTGCCGACCGGACTTCTCGAACGACCCGGACCGGATCCCTTGAGGGCTGGGCGGTGCATGCCATTCAGCCCCGCGCGCTCGTTCGTCCCGCCGTTGCCTGATCGCCCCGGATGCTGAATCCGCGGGTCCAGGCGCGGGAGATCGAAGGCGGAGACGATCGACGCCCCGGCTCGCCGCGCGTGAGCACCATTGCATGCGGGGATAGCAGCAGCTAGCAACCGTTCGCATGGTGCAGCGCTCTTCCTCTCGTGCCCTTCCGCCCGGCCGACGATCGAGGACGACCGGATGGCTGAAGCGCATCCTTCTCGTCCTCTTGTTCTGCCCGCTGGTGCTGATCGCCATTGGCCGTTTCATGCCGATCTTCATCACGCCCCTTATGGTCATCCGACTGGCCGAAGGCTACGGCCTTCGCCACGACTGGGTCGGCCAGGGAGAGATCGCACCCGAGTTGGCCGAGGCTGTCATCGCCTCGGAAGACAATCTGTTCTGTCGGCATTTCGGCTTCGATACCGCGGCGACGCGTGCTCAGATAAGCGCTTGGCTCGATGGTGAACGCCCTCGCGGGGCCAGTACGATCACCATGCAGACCGCCAAGAATCTTTTCTTGTGGCCTGGCCGCGATCCGGTCCGCAAGCTCCTGGAAGCATGGCTGACACCGCAGATCGAGCTTCTCTGGAGCAAAAAGCGAATCCTCGAGGTATATCTCAACAGCGTCGAATTCGGCCCCGGGATCTATGGTGTGCAGGCTGCCGCGCGTGCCTTCTTCGCCAAGGACGCGGCCCATCTCACGCGCGGGGAGGCCAGCAGGCTAGCCGCGGTGTTGCCGGCGCCGCTCGAATGGTCGGCTGCCCGGCCAAACGGCTATGTTCGCCAGCGCGCCGCCCGCATTCGGGATCGAATGACGCAGCTTGGTGGCTATCTCGACTGCGTCTGGCGGAACTGACGCCCGCGCCGGGCGCGCACGTTTCTGCGCCGCGCGCCACGCCTCCATCCATCCTCACGCCCAACGCCGCTAGCGGCCCTGTGGAGGTTGGCGCAGTCCGTATGAATACTAATCTTTGTCGGATACCTTCGTGGCGGCCGCCGTTTAAGCGAACGTGTGGGCCTGGGTAGTCTCATCTCCGCAAACCGGGTTATAGAGCCGCCTTCCTTCGTCGCCCCGTAGCTGGCACGCGCGGGATGACTTTCTCGAGCTCGCGAGCAGCCAATTCATGGGTGGTGTCTTCAAGATCTTCCTGCGCACGGGCGGCCGTCATCGCTGGATCGTACTCCTAAGTGTCATTCTGGCGACCATGGCCGAGGGCGTTGGCGTTGCCAGCCTCCTGCCGGTTCTAGCCGTGGCGGTCGACAAAGACGGTGCTATCGCCGGCAAATACAGCCAGACGATGCGCTCGATCCTCGAGACCCTGCACGTCCCGCTCGAGATCGGACCACTTCTTGTCATCCTGGTCGCAGCAATCGTCATCAAGGCGGCCCTGACGCTGGTTGCTTATCGCAACATCAATTCGGCCGTCGCCGATGTCGCGGCCGACATTCGCCGCCGCCTCGTCAGCAGCGTCTTGTCGGTCCGCTGGATCTATTTCGCCCGCCAGCCGGTCGGACGCCTCGCCAACGCGATCAGCCTCGACGCTTCCCGGGCGGCGCAGTCCTTCCAATTGGCGGCAAGCGCCATCGCCACGCTGTTCCAGGCTATCGTTTATGTCATTGTTGCTATCGTCGTGTCCTGGAAGATGGCGGCGGTCGGCCTGACGCTTGGCCTGGTCGTGGCGGCAATCTTGAATCCGTTCATGCGGATGACGAAGCAATGGAGCCGCCGCCAGCGCAAGCGAACGGAGGAGCTCGTCATGCTGACGACCGATGCATTCGCGAGCATCAAGCCGCTCAAGGCAATGGCTCGTCAGCATCATTTCGAGCGATTCTTTGAGGAGCGCATTCAAAAACTTCGCCGCGCCTTGCGCAGCGAGGCCATGAGCAAGAACCGCATGCGCACCATGCGCGAGCCCATCATCATCTCGATGCTGGCGATCGGCTTTTATTTCGCGTTTGTCGTCATGCGCGTGGGCGTGGCCGAGCTCGTCGTCATGGGCATCTTGATCCGCCGCATGATCTCGACCATCGGCGACGTACAGGAGCAGATGCAGGCTTCGCTCAGCTTCGAGACGTCCTATTGGGCAATCGACAAGCTCATCCGCGAGGCAGACGCGTTGCGCGAGCCGGTCTGGACCGGCAGCCAGCCCACTCTCGAGAAGGGAATTGCCCTGGATCGCGTCTCATTTGGCTACGACGACCGCTTGGTCCTCGATACGTTCTCTATGTGCGCGCCGGCCGGCAAGCTGACGGTGCTGAGCGGCGCCTCGGGCGCCGGCAAAACGACGATCACCGACCTGATGCTGGGTTTGCTCGAGCCCCGGAGCGGCAAGGTCCTTCTGGACGGCAAGCCCCTTGATACGCTCGATCTGGCCTCCTGGCGACGCATGATCGGCTATGTGCCGCAGGAATTGGCCCTGTTTCATGACACCGTGTTGGCCAATATCACGCTTGGCGATCCGGAGATGGACGAGAGCGCGGTGATCGACGCACTGAAACTCGCTGGCGCCTGGACCTTCGTCGAGCAATTGCCAGAGGGCTTGCACACCAATGTGGGCGAGCGCGGTTCGCGCCTCTCAGGCGGCCAGCGCCAGCGGCTCGCTCTGGCCCGGGCTCTGGTCCTCAACCCCAGGCTCCTGATCCTAGACGAAGTCTCGAGTGCTCTCGATCCGGCCACCGAGGCGGAAATTTGTGCCAATGTTCGGGGCTTGACCGGTGAGCGAACCATCATCGCCATCACCCATCGGCCGATCTGGCTGGAGATGGCCGATCGCGTCTATATGATCGGCCAACCGGAAACGGTAGCCGGACCTCAACGGGCCGAAGCCGCGATCTGAGCGGCCAGCGTTGCCAGTGCCTCGCTCATGGCCGTGGCCATAGCTCCCTTTTGCGACGTATCGCCGAGCGGGCCCGTCGATATGGCCTGCTTGATAAGGAATGGTGAGCCCGAGGTCGGGCGCTCCGACGCATCGACGAGTTGCCAGCGACCGGCAAGCGTTACGACGTTGCCCGCATCCGCCTCAAAACGATCGACCTCGACGGTCAGACGCCGCAACGGCTCCGGCTGCAGGTCGGTCGGCAAGACGACAACGCTTGCCGTGTGCAATGCTCCCCTGAGATCGGCTGCCAAGGTTCGCGTGGCCAGTGCGTCAAGCGTCTCGCCCCAGCGATCGAGATCGTTTACCTCGAGTCGGTTATCCGATCCTCGTGTCACGATCTCCGCACGGTCGAGGTAATCGGGCATGTCGATGGGTCGCACGCCGATGCTGCTTATCCCCGCTGCCGGCAGGCCGCCAGCGGGCGGTTTCGCTTCAAGAAGGTAATAGTGAATGGGCACGGAGCTGGCACACGCGGCCAGCGTGGAGAGCAGCGCCAGGGCCGGGACCAGAGCCTGCAAATGTCGTGTCATCTTGTTCCTTGCCGCCCCTGAATGAGGGCTTCCGGATTGCGGTCTAGATAGTCGACGAAATTGCGCACCGCGCGCGCCGTCTGGGAGAGTTGGTCCAGCGTATCGGTTAGCTGATACTGCAGGCGCGAATCCGGTCCCAATGTCGAACTCGCTTTGCCAAGCGTGCTCGATGCCGAATTGGCTGCCTGTTGCAACGTCGCCAACAGTTTCGGCATTTCCGATCCCAGAGTGTTCGAGAGAGCCTGCAAGTTGGTAAGTGAGCCCTGCAAGGCCGTCAGCGAGTGCGCTACCTGCGGCCCGTTGGTAATCTTGTTGACCCCGTCGATCGTCTGGCGGGTTGATTGCAAAGTAGCTTGCAATTCCTGGCCTATCTGAGCCAGCGGAAGTTTCGAGATCTGGCTCAAGACGCCGCTGATGCTGCCGGTCAATTGATCCAGTTGCGATGGAACAGCCGGGATGACCGGGATGTCGTCGTGCATCTCGACCTTGGCACTGGGCTCAGAGGGAAAGAAATCCAGGCTGATGGCAAGTTCCCCGGTCAACAGGTTCGCGGTCTGCAACTGGGCGCGCAAGCCTTGCTCGACCAGCCGCTGCATCGCGGAGAACGGCGAGAGGCCGTCATGCGGCTGATCTCCCTCGATGACGAGGCGGTTGGGCTCGATTTCGATCATGACCGGGATCGCGGCCTTCATGGTCTTGGGATTCCATGTCAACCTGACGTCCACCACCTGGCCCACTCGGATACCCCGGAAGTCGACCGACGAGCCGCGCTGCAATCCCTTAACGGAGCTGTTGAAATAGACGAGGTAGCGTACGCGCTCACCGCCATCATCCTCTTGAACGGCATTCTCGCTTGAATACAGCCGAAATTCCGTGCCCCCTTTGGCCTCGGCCTCATTATTGGCGTCCTGCGGCGAATCGAAAGCGATGCCGCCCACGATCATCGCCTGCAAGGGAGGCACCTCGAACGAAAGGCCGCTACCCCCCGTCGAAAGCCTGAGGCCACCCACATTCCAGAAATGACTTCCCGACCGCACGAGCTGGTCATAGGGCGCATTGACGAAGACCTGGGTGACGACATCGCGCGATTTGGGATCAAGCTCGGAGTTGGCGACCTGCCCGACGGCCACACCTTTGAAGTAGACCGGTGCGCCTCGAGCCACCGAGCCTTGGTCGGCCGATCGCAGCCTGAAAGCCTTACCAGGCACGTCCGAGCGAATTGCTGGCGGCTCCTCCAAACCGACGAAGTCGAGCTTGCGGGCTCCACCTCCCGGCGTATCGACTTCGATGTAGGAGCCGGAGACGAGCGTGCCCAAACCCGTAACGCCGGATGCGGTGATCTGCGGTCGCACAACCCAGAACTGCGCGCGGTCAGTCAAGAACGGCGCCGCGTTGCGCGCCATGCGGGCACTCAGGATGATGTGGCTGAGATCGTCGCTGAGATCGGTGCTCTCGACCGTGCCGACATCGATGTCCTTGAAGCGAATCTTGGTCTTGCCGGCCTCGACCCCCTGGGCGGACTGAAACTCGATGCGGATGAGCTGACCCTGATTGGCATAGGTCGTCCAGGCGATCCAACCCGCGGCGATGGCGGCTACGATCGGCACGATCCAGACGGGCGAGATGCTCCGGCGCGGTCGGAGGCCGATAGGCTTGGCCACGCCCTTGAAGGGATCGTCGCGACGATTGCGGCGATGTGCCCGGCGATCGGCCGGGCCCTGCGGCTCAGATCCGCCCGTCGATGTGTCGCTCAAGCCTGTCTCCTTGGAGATCCCAGATAAGCCGTGGGTCGAAGCTCTCCGCGGCCAGCATCGTCAAGAGCACGACGGCGGCAAAAGAGAGCGCTCCCATCCCTGGCACGACGGTCGCAATAGCTCCTAGGCTGACCAGCGAGACCAAGATCGAGATCATGAAGATGTCGACCATCGACCACCGGCCGACTCCGCGGATAAAAAAGAAAATCATGGTCCGCTGTCGCCGGCCGCGCCGGACGCCCAATTGAACGCTCAGGAGCAGCCACACCATGCCCACAAGCTTGAGAATCGGAACGACAATGCTGGCCGTGAATACCAAAAGAGCAATGGGCACCTGTCCTGCTGCAAATAGCTCCTTAACGCCGCTCATGATCGTGTTGGGCGCGCCACTGCCGAAATAGACGACAGTCATGACCGGCAAAAGGTTCGCCGGGATATAGAGCACGCCCGCCGCCGCGACGAGCGCCCAGGTGCGCGCGATCGAGTCAGGCTTGCGTCTGTGCAACGGCGAGCCGCAACGCGAGCAGGTCGGATGCAAGGCCGCCTCGGCCAGCACGTCGATCTGACCGCATTCGGTGCAACTGATCAGCGCGGCTGGCAGTGGTCGGGTCACATCAACGCGCGCCTGACGTCCAAGCCGCTCCCAAAGGGCCCGTTCCTCGAGAATGGAATCGGCCGTTGTCGCCAAGAGCATGGCGGCCAAAAAGGCGTAGACAGCCTCATGCAGCTCGACTGCGGCGATATCACTGAGTTTAACATAGGCCACCAGGACGCCGAGCAGGAAAATCTCGAGCATGCACCATGGGCGCAGGAACTGGGAGAACCGCATGGCGGAGGCGGCAAAAGGGGGGCGATGCGCCGACATCATGGGGAGGAGGAGCCAAAACATCGTTACCATGCGCATGGCCGGGAAAAGCGAAACGACGATGAACACCACGAGGCCCAAAGGCCAGTAGCCGTCGCGAACGAGCATCAGGGGGCCGCTCAGGAACGTCGACGTCTGGGCTCGCCCTTCGATCGAGAACGTGAGGAACGGCATCAGATGGGCGAGCGCGAAGAACAGCATGGCGCCGATATTGAGCGCCAGCACGCCTTGGAGGTTGCCGCGTTGATCGTGAAACAGTTTGACGCCGCAACGTCGGCAGACCGCCACCGAGCCCGGCGGAATGCCTCGCGTCCGGTACACGCTACCGCATCCGGGACATGCCACGATGGTCCCTCGGATCCGCATCGTCACAGTCGCGGGCGGCCGTTCCGAGACCACAGGCGGCTCGGCCATCAGTGGACGTGGCGGTTGAGCATGACGATGGTCGCGCCACGAAGTCGCGGCAAAGTTCTTCTCCCGATTGAGCATGGTCGACGCGACCTTGATATCGACTTTATGCCCACGAAGCCAATCGCCGATTGGCCTCAGGGAGCAGCGTCGATGACGGGTGCAAGACAGCGTTCCATGGCCAGCCGTGCCAGAGAGGCCTGACCGACAAGGATGGCCTCGGCCACTGCCCGCAGCGCATAGAGTCGCTCCTCGTCAGCGCTCGCGTTCGGAGCCTCGTCGAATCGAGCAAACTGGATCGCGGTCAGCGCGGTTGGCGCCAGCGCCGCGAGAAAGCGATTGCCGGACGCCGCGAGGATATGGGTTAAAATAGCAATCTCGGTCTTTTCGCTGTTGCCCTCCGATTCGGACGAAGGAGCACACTCCTCTTCGAGGGCACCGCGAAGCGCGCTGGCGATGGCGTCATCCAACCGCGCTGCGGCCAATTCGGCGGCTGCGGGCAAGACGATCCGGTGCAGTTCCCGCAGATCGGCCAGGGCGGTGGCATCGACCGGAGCGGCCCGCATCCAGGCTTGTATATCCGGATCAAAATAATTCCAGTGTTGGCGATCACGAACCCGTGTGCCACGCTTTGGGCGGCTATCGATCAGGCCCTTTGATACCAGCATCTTGAGCGCTTCGCGCACCGCACTGCGACCGACGCCGTGCGTCACTGCGATATCCGCCTCCCGCGGCAACATCCGGTCGGCGTCATGGCTCCCACTCACGATGGCCTGGCCCAGAATGTTGGCAACGCGAACGAAGAACATGCTTCGGCCGCGGCGATGGCTTTCGCTCATTTCGTCTTCCAGCACTCGAGCGCGCCATCCCGTGCCAGCTAGGCATGTTCGGTCCGCTCACCTGTCTTCAGGGGAGCGGGGTTTAGCAACCAGCCTTCGAGGGCCGTATAAGCTACGACATAGTCCTGTCGGACTTTTGCAATCGCTGGGCGAAGGCGGAATAAAATCATGACGAGCCCTTCTCACACAAGCGCTTTAGGGCTGGGGGCCAGATGAGTTGGGCATTGGCGCGAGTGGGCTTGGTGGCATCGATCCTTCTTCTGGCCACATCATTGGCGGCCGGGAGCTTCGAGTTGGGCCTGCCGATTGCTTGCAAGCCTGGGCTGGACTGCTGGGTCATTCGCTACGCCGACCATGCACCCGACGACGGCTTTGCCGATTATGCTTGCGGCCGTCTCGGCTCGAATGGCCATGACGGCACGGATTTCGGCCTGCGCGATGCACGCGCCATGCTCGAGGGCGTGGCCGTGCAGGCCGTGGCGGCCGGTGTGGTGAAAGCGGTGCGCGATGGCATGCCCGATCAGCCGGCGGACGGGAATCTTGCCTTCGATTTCAAAGACCGGAATTGCGGCAATGGGGTTCTGATCAGCCATGCTGATGGCTGGCAGACACAATATTGTCACCTTCATCCGGGCAGCCTTGCCGTTAGCCCGGGCGAGAATGTTTTGGCTGGCCAGCGCCTGGGCCTCGTTGGGATGAGCGGCGAGGCCAATTTTCCACATGTCCACCTCTCACTCCGCCACGATGGCCAGTCGATTGATCCCTTCAACGACACGCCTATGAACGCCGCCTGCGGCACCGAGGGCCACCCACTCTGGCAACCGTCCCTACGATCGCAGCTGGCCTATGTGGGCGTCCCCATCGTCAGCGTGGGCCTTGCCGATCATGTACCGGCGCATGGTGAGATCGTCGCGGGCGATGCAATGAATGAAAGCCTTGCCCCGGATCGGCCGCTGGTCGCTTATCTGCTGGCTTACGGCTTGGCGACCGGCGATCGCATCGCCCTTGAGATCGCCGGCCCGGACGGCGGCAAGGTCGCCACTCTCGACTTTCAAGTTGATGACGATTCGCCGCGCTTGAGCCGTTCCGGTGGCAGGAAGGCGCCCACCCAGGGATGGCCCCCGGGACTCTATCATGTCAGGGCGACCGTGAGCCGGGGACAGACCACTTGGTCGCTCGATGGCAGCCGCTCCCTGAACGAGCGTTGAAGCTGAAGCTTGCGAAAAGCGCTTGGCCTCGGGGCAGGATCTGGCAATCTTCCAATTGGGCCATCTCGTCTGGAAGGATTGCTGGATGCGTCTGTCGATCGCCTGCCTAGCCCCTCTATTCCTGGCCTGCCCGGCGCATGCGGAAGAAGCCGTCGACCTCGAGCTCGTCCTGGCTGTCGACATTTCCGGAAGCGTCGACGACGAGGAATCGAAACAGCAGCGGGACGGCTACGTGGCGGCGCTGAGCGATCCCTCTGTCATCGAGGCGATTGCTTCCAATGAGCTCGGCCGCATCGCCGTCACTTATGTGGAATGGTCCGGTCCGGATCAACAGGAGCAGGTCCTGGGTTGGACGATCCTGGATGGCGCTGAGGCGGCGCAGGGGCTTGCGAGCCGGTTGGCGGCGCTCCCACGCGCGCGCGGGATGTGGACGTCGATCGGCGTCGCGGTGGATTTCTGCCGCCTGCTTTTCGACGGCAATGGCCTGAGCGCGCCGCGGCATGTCATCGACATCTCAGGTGACGGATCAAACAATCGCGGGCCAAGCGCGGAATCGGCACGTGATCGCGCGATAGCGGCGGGAATCGTCATCAACGGCGTGCCCATCATGAACGATCGGCCGCAGCCTTGGGCCATGCCCACGCCGAACGAGATGCGGCTCGATCGCTATTATACGGAGAACGTTATCGGTGGTCCCGGCGCCTTCATCGTGCCGGCAGAGACGTTTCAGGACTTCCGCACAGCTATTTTGGCAAAGCTGGTTCGGGAGATCTCGCGCGAGGATCGGCCGGCATCCCCCCCTGGTCGTGCGGTCGGCCAAGGCTTGCCAGTCATTGCCCCCGCTCCTAACGTCCGCTCACTGGCCAGCCGCTAGAACAAGGCCGGAGATGGTGATGGAAGGCTATCATGCGTGAGAATCTGTTGCTTAAGGCCTGGCGCGAAGGGCGCGGGACGATCAACGGATGGTGCGCCATCCCCTCTTCATTCGCAGCCGAGATCATGGCCCATGCGGGCTTTGATAGCGTGACGATCGATCTGCAGCACGGGGTGGTCGACTACCAGGCCGCCGTCGGCATGCTGCAGGCGATTTCCACGACCGCAACCGTCCCGCTGGTGCGCGTGCCCTGGCTGGAGCCCGGCCCCATCATGAAAGCGCTGGACGCCGGCGCTTATGGCATCATCTGCCCGATGGTGAATACTGCCGAGGAAGCCGCGAGGCTGGTCAGCTATGCAAAATACGTCCCGGTAGGCCAGCGCAGCTTTGGGCCCGTCCGGTCCTCGCTCTACGCCGGCGACGACTGGACGAACGCCAACGACACCACCTTGGCACTTGCCATGATCGAGACCGCAGAGGCGCTGGAGAATGTCGAGGCGATTGCCGCCACGCCCGGACTTGACGGGATCTATATCGGCCCCTCGGACCTCGCGATCTCCCTGCGCGAAGTGCCTCACATGAGCCCGACCAATCCTCGTGTGGTCGCCGCGATCGACAGGATCCTCGCGGCTGCCAAGAAAGCCGGCATCTGGGCCTGCGTGCATTGCGGCTCGAGCGATTTCGCCCGAGCTCAGCTCGACAAGGGCTTCAACCTTGCGACCATTCTCTCCGATGCCAGCTTCATCGCCAGCGAGGCGGCTCGCGTGATAGCCGAGGTCGGGCTCGACCGTCCCAAAGCCAAAGTCGGCTACTGAAAAGCTCCCAGGCCGGGACCTTATACTTCTCGCAGCGGAGCAGCCGGCCGCCAAGTCGTCGCGGTGCGCTCACGAAGACCCGCTTGATCAGGGTCCGCCCCGGCGCGCAGCGTCCGCGATGCGGAACCAAGGGTTGCTGAACGAGCTCGGGCGGTCGTCGTCTCCCGCGCCGGCGCCGCCTGATCGGGATTGCGAATAACGACTCTCTCGGGCGGGCAAATAACGGTCGCGCGGGCGGCATCCAGCTTTTTCATCTCGATCAGACGCATTCGCAATTCGACCGAGTGACATCAGGATCAATCGTCTAAAACTCAAATAGCCTTTTGCGATCGATGTTCCTGATCTCGTTGCGTTCGCCGACATCGACTTGGTGTGACGACCGCGCGGCTGACGCGGCGGGAGCGGCCCACCTTACAGCTCAGCCACGGCGCGCTAAATGCCTTTGCCGCGGTAGTGGCCCTGAAATCGGGCGAAGCCGCGAGTCGGACGCATCATCGACGATGTTACCCACGTCTTAATGTTGGTCGGGGATAACAGATTCGTGAGTGATGCTGGTATCAGGGCGAGTGCTTGGCCCCCTCACCCGACGGACGGCGTGCGGCTGCCGACACTGGAAGCCGCAGAGGCCGTGACCTCCGGGACTTTCGAGATTGTCGACATATCCCACAGCAACGAAGACGTGACTTCCACGTGCTGGAGTTTTTGAGCAATCCGGCAAGCGCGCCCGCGACCGGTTAGCGTTTGACCGAGCCTGCCTAAGTCCACCGATGAAGTGCGGTCGCACTCGCCTCTACGCCGACGGCGCCAGGCCCTGATCTCCGCCCACGCGAAGTCGGACTGCCGCCGGGCATCGAGAGGACAAGTTCTGCATTCAGGATGTTGAGCATCCCCCAGACCGACCGGGTTGACGGACTGGGCGCTGGACAAGCCATGCTCGAGTAGCCGTGCTGGGCCTCAGCACGATATGTGGTTCATGGGGCGCGTCGGGCAGTGGATTTAGGATAGAGCCGGGTCGAAAGTGAAGGTCATCGTCTTCCAGAGATCATATAGGTCACGCGGCAGGGCGAATCGGCAGGTTTTGAGGGAAGCCAGCGCATTATCGACAAGTTGTTGCGCTGGAGCGCCGCCGCGGCGGGCATCGACGTCGAGAAGCATCGAGGAGCGAACCAGACCGCCCTCATCCAGGACGGCGATGACCCGGAAAGGATCGACCTTGCCGCTATCGGCCGGGAAGCGATATTTACGCCAGCATTGATCCGCTTGGCTGCGGGCGGCTTCCGCCAAGGCCGGCAGACGGCCATGATCCTGGGTTTCGGCAAAGGCCGGCAACGAGGACATGAAAAGCAGGGCCACCGCCAACCAGATCTGCCGCCAATTAGTGGGCTGGCCCAGACTGAGGTGAGAATCATCGCCGTCCACGTGCCTCTCCTTAATAGCGACGTCCGATATAATATTGGCGTCCGATCACATCGCGACGGGGAGGATCCAAGGCGGCAATAGGCGACGCCGATCAATCGGCGCCGCCTTAATCCAAGGGATTGCTCGGTCGCCTTTATACACCGCGACCTGGATCGATCATCGCAGACTGATCTTAAGGCTCAGTTATCGTCTGCACCGCCCACGGACCATCGCTCACAGGCGAAACGGCCGTGCACGGCGAGGAAACTCGCCGGACGTCATACCGCAGTGCGATCGCACCGAATAAACAAGGCAGCTCGTTCCGCATCAGCGGTGGATATCGGGCACGGCATTTCCGCCATATTTGGGACGAACTCGGCAGTGGGAAGGTGGCGCCGTCAGCATTCGAACTCGCAACGAATACCGCGAGCCGGCGTGCTTTAGGGAAGCTATCGTCCTGGGACACCGACCGGAAGGCGAAGTAGCCTCTAGCGCTGCCTTCGATCCACCGGGTCCCGCGAAGCGAAGGACGACGATGCAATGTCCTCGATCTCGCCGCCTGTGCGGCCCGTCGATCAATGCCGAAGCAAGGGCGATGATGGCGCCGAATCGACGCGGCGACACGGCCATGCCCAGATCACCGCCGCTAGTGCGCGCTTTATTTCTAGGCGCTAGAGGCATCTGAAGAGCTTTGATGGGCGTCGCTAACTCAAAGATTGCTTCCCGGCCCAAGTCATCGACCTCGGCTATTATAAACCTGGCAACACTCGTCTGGCGTTCACGCGGATTTGACGTCGTGATCGACCTGAGAGCCGAATAATCGGCCAGCGCGACGCAACGTGGCGACAGCTCGCGAGTTGAGAGGCCACGCGCATGCTCATTCAAGCTTTCGCAAGACCAACCAGACATCCAAGGTCGAGGAAATAAGAGAGATGATCAGTTTATCTCTTCGACAAGCTGACCAGCCGACTGGGCATTCTACACGTAAAGACATCGCATGATATCGATTTTGTGTATGGGCCAGACGAACGTCACACTCGAAGACTGGGACAGCTTCTCGATGAATGTCCAGGTCAGGATGAGTGGTCTTTTCAGCGATAGCGTGGACCCTGACAGGAGATGCGGACGAACATGGTTCTCCCAAAGCGGCCACGTCGTCTGGGTCCCTGCGATGATCGCGACCGCGACGCGCGCCAGGAACCCCTTCGCATCGCCTCCTCCTCGTCGGCTTAGACGGCCGGGTGTGGGCCACATCTCGCGCAGTTACAGTCAGGACTTCCTGAACGATCGAATGCCGACTTTAACTACGATTGGGAATGCCGATTAATTTCACCATTATTTCGCATAAGACGCGATCATCTTTTAAACTCAGGGAATGAATAACTATGCCAGCGATAATATTATGGCTGATCGGCATACCAATACCGATTATCATATTATTAGTTTTATTCTTTCACTAGTTTAGTATAATAGAAAAATATGCGATGAGGTAGAAACTGCGATGAATTCCATCGGGCATGCGGCGGCTCTCGAGGCCGACGAAAGCACAGCCTCCGCGATTTCGTGGGCAGCCGTCCTAGGAGGTGCCTTTGCATCGGCATCGTTGGCCATGATCCTTCTTGCCGGGGGCGCTGGCCTGGGTCTGTTGTCGGTATCGCCTTGGTCCGGCACCGGCATCGCCGCCTCCACGTTCGGGATCGGCGCGATAATCTGGCTCATTGTCGTCCAGGTGGCGTCTTCGGGCTTCGGTGGCTATCTGGCAGGACGGCTGCGAACCCGATGGAGCGGCCTCCATGGCGGTGAAGTCTATTTCCGCGACACCGCACACGGCTTTTTATCCTGGGCGGTCGGTGCGGTGATCAGCGCGGCCATCCTTACCTCGACGATATCGAGCCTTGTAGGTGGCGTCGCGCAAACGGGCGCAAGCGCTGTCACCGGCATCGGTAGCGCCGCGGTCCAGGCCGGCGGCCAGGCTGCCCAGGGCGTGTCCGGGAGCACGCCGATATCCTATTATGTGGACACCATGTTCCGCGCCGACCACGCCACGAACACGGCCGATAGCGGGCAGGCGCGTGCCGAGATCGGGCAGATCGTTACCACTAGTTTGATGAATGGTCAGATGAGCCCTGACGATCGCACCTATGTGGCTCGGATAATCGCGGCGCAGACCGGACTTAGTCAAGCAGACGCTGAACAACGTGTCGACCAAGTCGTCGGCCAGGCAAAGGCGGCGGCCGACAAGGTCGCGGAGAGCACCCGGGCTGCTGCGGACAAAGCGCGTGTCACGGCGGCCGCCATATCCGTTTGGACCTTCATCTCGATGTTGATCGGCGCGTTTAGCGCCAGCCTTTGCGCGACCTTCGGGGGCCGAGCCCGCGACCTCGTATAACCCGGCTTTCCTACCTGGATGCCGTTCGAAAAGCACCGATTGCGAGCTTGGCTCGCGAGAACTGGATATGCCAATGACTAAAAAATTCGAATCTGTTCAGGTGGATGACCTGGCTTTGAACACCGGCCAGGGTGGAGAAGTCCATCAGATAGCTGGCGGCGATGTCGAGACGCTGACGACGCAAGGTGGAACGCCGGTCAGCGACGACCAGAACTCGCTCAAGGCTGGCTCACGCGGTCCCACCCTTCTGGAGGACCAGCATTTTCGCGAGAAAATCTTCCACTTCGACCATGAGCGCATTCCAGAGCGGGTGGTGCACGCGCGTGGCTTTGGCGCCCACGGCTTTTTTGAAACCTATGAGTCGCTAGCCGATATCACGGCGGCCGATATCTTCCAGCGGGCCGGCGAGAAGACGGAGATGTTCGTTCGTTTCTCGACCGTGGCCGGCAATAAAGGCTCGCCCGATCTCGCCCGGGATGTGAGGGGCTTTGCCTGCCGCTTTTATACGAAAGAGGGCAACTGGGATCTTGTCGGCAATAATATCCCGGTCTTCTTCATCCAGGATGCGATCAAGTTTCCAGATCTCATTCATGCCGCCAAGGCCGCACCCGACCGCGACTTCCCGCAGGCGCAGACCGCCCACGACAATTTCTGGGACTTCATCTCTCTCTCGCCCGAATCCATGCACATGGCACTTTGGATCATGTCCGATCGGACGATCCCGCGCTCGTTGCGCTTCATGGAGGGATTTGGCGTTCACACCTTCAGGCTGGTCAACGCTGCCGGCAAGTCGACCTTCGTCAAGTTCCACTGGAAGCCGGCTTTGGGCCTTCAGTCGGTGGTCTGGAACGAGGCCCTCAAGCTCAATGGCGCGGACCCGGATTTCCATCGCCGTGATCTCTGGGACGCCATCCAGATGGGCGATTTTCCCGAGTGGGAGCTCGGCATGCAACTCTTCGACGACGCGTTCGCGGAGCGGTTCGATTTCGATATCCTGGATGCTACCAAATTCATCCCGGAAGAGGAAGTGCCGATCCGGATCGTCGGCAAGATGACGCTCGATCGCTGCGTCGACAATTTCTTCTTGGAAACCGAGCAGGTTGCCTTTCAGACTGGCAACATCGTGCCAGGCATTGATTTTTCCAATGATCCCTTGCTGCAGGGGCGAAATTTTTCTTATCTGGATACGCAATTAAAGCGCCTGGGCAGCCCGAACTTCACCCACATCCCGGTGAACGCACCGCGTTGCCCTGTGCGGCATTTTCAGCAAGACGGCCATATGGCGATGCAGAGCCGCAAGGGGCGCGCCAATTACGAGCCGAATTCCTGGGGCGCCGACATTGGCGGCCCGCGCGAGTCGCCCGAGCGGGGCTTTCGCAGCTTTCCTGCCGAGGAGAGCGGTGGAAAAGCGCGGGTCCGCTCGGAGACCTTCGCCGACCATTACAGCCAGGCCCGGCAGTTCTATCTGTCGCAGACGGAGGTCGAACAAAACCACATCGCCAAGGCATTTATCTTCGAGCTCTCGAAGGTGGAGACCTTGGCCATCCGCTCACGGATGGTGGCGCATCTACTCAATGTCGACGAAGGACTGGCCAAGAAGGTCGCAACGGAACTGCGGCTCAAGGACATGCCCAAGCCCGCATCCGCCAAGCGGCCGACGAAGATGGATCTGAAGGCATCACCGAAGCTCTCGATCCTGCTGAACGGCCCCAAGAGCTTCAAGGGCCGCAAGCTCGGCATCCTCGTGACCGACGGCGTGGACGCCGGCCTGCTGACGGGCCTCAAGAAGGCGATCGAGTCCGAAGGCGCATTGATCGAGATCGTGGCCCCCAATATTGGCGGTGTGAAGGCCAGCGATGGCAGCTGGATCGAGGCCAAGCAAAAGATCGATGGCGGCCCGTCGGTGCTTTATGACGCCGTCGCGGTGCTGACGTCGAAGGAGGGAGCGGCGCTGCTGGCCAAACTCCCGCCAGCCAAGGATTTCGTCACGGATGCCTTTGCCCACTGCAAGTTCATCGCCTATTCGGCCCAGGCCTTGGCGTTATTCGAGAAAGCAGGCCTCGCCGCCGACCTCGATCAAGGCTGCGTGAAGCTCGATGCCGCCAAAGAGGCCAAGAGCTTCGTCGAGCTTTGCCGCGAGCTGCGCTTCTGGCCTCGCGAGAAGACCCTCGAACCAGCTTAAATACTGACCGGGAAGATGCCTGGTGGCGTTGCGCCGCATCGCCACCAAGGCAGCCACGATCAACAGGACAGGCCGGGCGCACCAGCCGGTAAGGAAGACGGCCCTGGCCTCTCCCGATTTGCCGCTCAGCCTCATCCCCGAGTCCCTGTGCCGGACGTTTTGAGAGCACCACCGCCATCGCCGATATTGCCGATGACGCGACCTCTATCGCCAATTGTGGGTGACAAGAGAGCCTGGGGAGCATCGCCCCTCCCGGCGCCGACATGTCGGACGGCAAGGGATGAACCCTGACGTTCACGCCAGGCTGGAGGCATGCCGCCAGCTTTGACAAGGCTCGGGCTGGCTGACACTTCCCCCACGCGCGGACAAGGCAGCGCGCCCATCTTGCAGGCGGGCCGGGCGCTCTGCTGCCGTCGCGTACGAATATCGTGCGCCCCCCTGTGTAACCTCCGATCAACGCTCAGCGTATAGTCGTCAGGCCATGGCTGGCTGAATGGCCGATGAACGGCCGGTCGGAGACGAACATGATGATGACCAGACGCGTGGCGCTGGGCGCTGTTGCAGCCGCCGCAATCGCGGCCGAGGCGCGAAAGACGATGCGGCCAGCAAAGGCCGGTGAAACCTTCCCGGTTACGCATGACGACGCGGAATGGCACCGCTTGCTGACCCCTGAACAATATGCGGTGCTACGTCAGAGCGCGACCGAACGGCCCTTCACCAGTTCGCTGCTCCACGAAAGAAGGGTTGGCGTCTTCACCTGCGCTGGCTGCGCACGCGACCTCTTCGCCTCGGCTACCAAATTCGATAGCGGGACTGGCTGGCCTAGCTTTTGGGCTCCGCTCGAGCAGGCTGTGGAAACAAAATCCGACGACTCCTTCGGCATGAACCGCACCGCCGTTCGCTGTCACGGCTGCGGCGGACATCTAGGCCACGTATTCGATGACGGCCCCAAACCCACCGGCCTGCGCTATTGCATGAACGGTGTAGCCATGAACTTCAAAGCCGAAATCGCCTGATTTTTTGAGGAATTCCTCTCATGCTGTTCTTCGTGCTGGCCTATTTCGGCGGCGTCTTGACCATCCTTAGCCCCTGCATCCTACCCGTTCTGCCCTTCGTCTTCGCGCGATCGGATCGGCCGTTCGTCAGCAGCGGTCTGCCGATGCTGATCGGGATGGCATTGACCTTCGCCGCGGTGGCCACGCTGGCTGCGGTAGGAGGCGGCTGGGTGATACAGGCGAATGCGTATGGTCGTACACTCGCCCTAATCTTGTTGACGCTCTTTGGTGTCACTTTGATCTTCCCCGCTTTGTCAGAGTGGCTGACACGGCCTCTTGTCGATTGGGGCTCGCGCCTGTCCCAATCGGGGGACAGGCATCGTGGCGCCTCGCCGCTATTGCCTTCGCTGGGACTTGGCCTTGCCACGGGCTTGCTCTGGGCCCCCTGTGCCGGGCCGATCCTGGGGCTGATCCTAACGGGCGCAGCCCTCCACGGTGCCAGCGTCGAGACCTCGCTCCTGCTGGCGACCTATGCCGCTGGTGCAGCGACCTCGCTGGCCCTGGCCCTTGTCATCGGCGGCCGTGTCTTCAAGGCGATGAAACGAATGCTCGGCGCCGGCGAGTGGATAAGGCGGGGACTGGGTGCTGCCGTCATAGCCGCCGTGGTCGTCGTCGCCTTAGGCCTCGATACAAGCTTCCTCACTCAGGTCTCGCTGGCGAACACGACGTCGGTCGAACAGATGTTGCTCGACAGGATCCGCCCCCCTCTCCCGGCGCAGGCCTCGGCCCCAACGGTCGGCGACGGCAATACCGCCCGCACGAGCGACACCGCGATGACGCAAGGTGCGTCGACAAAGCAACTCGACGACTTGCCGGTCATCGGCACTTCGCCAGCTCTGTCCGGTGCGGTCCAATGGTTGAACTCACCGCCCCTGACGACAGACGAACTAAAGGGCAAGGTTGTCCTGGTGGATTTCTGGACCTACTCGTGCATCAATTGCTTGAGGGAGCTGCCTTATGTCCGGGCTTGGGCCCAAAAGTATAAGAGCCAGGGCCTCGTCGTAATAGGCGTCCACGCGCCCGAGTTTGCCTTTGAACGAGACATCAACAATGTGAAGAAGGCAATTGACGACCTCAAGATCAACTTTCCTGTAGCCGTCGACAACGATTATGCGATTTGGCGCGCCTTCGCCAACGAATATTGGCCAGCAGAGTATTTCATCGACGCTCAAGGCCGCATTCGACATCAGCAATTCGGTGAGGGTGACTATGATCGTTCCGAGCGAGTCATCCAGCAACTCATTGCCGAGACCGGCAAGGGCGATGTGCCGGCGGGAATTGTCCAGGTCAACGCTTCGGGCGCCGAAGCGGCCGCAGACATGGACGACGTCAAGTCGCCGGAAACTTATGTGGGCTACCGGCGCGCGGAAAATTTCGCCTCAGAGAACGATATGATCGCTGACGCGCCGCACGTCTATAAAACGGCCGATCTCCAGCTCAACGAGTGGGGCCTCGCCGGTAACTGGACCATCAACGGCGAGTATGCTGCCCTCAATCAGGCGGGCGGTGATATCGTCTACAAATTCCATGCGCGCGACTTGCATCTAGTCCTTGGTCCGGCACCTGAAGGACGGCCTATCAGGTTTCAAATCACGATCGATGGGCAAAAGCCTGGCGCCGCCCACGGCGCCGATGTTGATGCCCAGGGTGAAGGCGTGGTGACCGACCAGCGGCTCTATCAACTGGTCCGTCAGAGCGGTCCCGTCAGGGATCACACATTTGAAATTCACTTCCTCGATGCCGGCGTGCAGGCCTATGCCTTCACGTTCGGCTGATGAGCTTCAGCTTGCGGATCCCGTCGGCCAAATCGCGATCCGCTCAGCCGATCGTCAAAAGCTCTTCATAAAACCCGCCGATCGACCGGGTTCGGTCGACAAGATGGATCTCGAGGATCCAATGGCGGGTCTGCCCTTGAGCATCGACACTGACGATGGGCTGGTCATTGCCGGGTGCGATAAAGAATGTGATGCGGTCATTGGGAATGTATTCGTGGGGGAATTCTCCCACCAGATGCCCGGCAATGCTGCCGCCGAACTCCCAGCCAGCCTTCGCGGCAAAGGCGCAGGCTGTTTGATACAGTCCTTCGCCGGTGATGTCTTGGTTGGCCAGGAAATGCTCTTTCACGGCCCGAAAGACGGGCTCCAGATTGTCGCGGAGGCGAAGCTTGATCGGGTCGTCGCCCAGGACGTAGGTGCGCCCGAAATCCGCCTCCCATTCTTCGAACACCGGTCCCAGATCGACAAACAGGATATCATCGGCGGCAATGAGCAAGTCGGCCGGGTCGTCTTTGTAAGGTCGGAGCGTGTTTTCGCCGGCCCGAACGATGCGCTTGTGCCAGTGGGTGACGACGCCGAACTGTTTGTGCGCCAGCTTGTGGATCTCCTCACTGAGTTGGCTCTCGGTGACACCCGGGCGGATCAACGTCCGCTCGATTTCCTCGAAGAGACGGGCAGCCTTGGCCTGTGCGTCCAGCAGCGCGGCGACGCGATGGTCTTCTACCCTGGTACCGCTAATCGACGTCATGGATTGTCCTTGAAAAGCACCTGCCGCTAGCCGGCACGGGATACTATACCGGCCAAGCATACCCACAAAGCTCGTCTGAACACCCAGCCGCAGATCAGTCGAGCACTGCACCAAGCGCTCGACTTCGGGCGCAAGTCGGATCAGTCCGCGCAGGTCGAAATGGGATTCACTGATCCCAGCGGCCCTGGCGAAAGGCCGATATTCGAGAGAACCGCGAGAGGGAAGCGCACCGCGCTGGATAAGACGCCGGCAATCGTCGTTCTTGCCCGGTGCCGGTCCGAGGCAACGAACGTCGGACTGTCCACTGTAGAGTGGTACCCCTAACGGGAATCGAACCCGTGTTTCGGCCTTGAGAGGGCCGCGTCCTAGACCGCTAGACGATAGGGGCGCCGACGGTGCGCGGCTCTGATAGCCGCATCGGTGGCGGAGATCAAGCGTTCAACTTGGCCTTTGCCTGGCCGCGCAGGAAGAGCGCGGCCAGTTCGACCTCGGGAGCAAAAAGGAACTGGTCCACCGGTCGCAAGGCCACGAGTTCGAATCCCGCGGCCTGCAAGTGCTGCGCGTCGCGCGCGAAACTCCCAGGGTGGCAGGAGACATAGACGATCCGATCCAGCGAGGCTTTTGCTAGGCGCTCGACCTGCCTTGCCGCGCCTGACCGGGGTGGATCGAGGACGGCCGCGTCGAAGGGGGCCAACTCGGCTGCCTCGAGAGGGTCCGCCTCGAGATCGCGACAGCGGGCCTGCAGGCGGGGATAGGCGGCAATCGCCCTGGCACAGGCAGCGCTGGCGTCGGCATCGCCCTCGACCAGATCCAGCCGCTCGCAGCGCGTCGCGATCGGCAGGGTCAACGTGCCCAGTCCGGCATAGAGGTCGACGACCCGCGTTCGATCGGGTAGCCAGTCGGCGACGGCGGCTTGCAGCGCTGCCTCGCCAGCTTCGGTTGCCTGGAGGAAGCTCGCGAGCGGCAGTGTCACCAAAGTCGTCCCGAAGCGCAGGACGGGTGGCCGCCGGGTGACGATCGCTTCCGCAGCACCTCGTTCGGAGGCCACTGTCAGGCGGGCGAGATCCCAGGTATCGGCAAATGCCGCCAACCGCTCGCGCTGCTCAAGACTTCGAGCCTCGACGCCGCCCAATCGCACATCAAGGCCGGTGTGAGTCGCAGTTACGACAACCTCACCCTCCCGGATCTCGCCGCCGAGCGAGGTCAGCAGGCCGGTTAGCGGCGGCAACAGATCCTGGATGACTGGAAGGGAGATCGGGCAGGTCGCGATCGGGACAATATCGTGCGAGCGTAGGGCCCTGTAGCCGAGGAGGAGCCTGCCGCCGCGCCGCGCATAGGCAAGGCGAACGCGCCGGCGACTGGCTTGTGGCGAGCGGGCCAGAAGGGCTGGCACGGAATGATCGATGCGCGCCTGACGAAGGGGCTCGATCACGCGCTGGCGCTTGAATTCGTCGTAGAGCGGATCTGGGAGATGCTGGAGGAGACAACCGCCGCAGCGCGTGAAATGCGGACAGGATGGTTCAGCGCGAGCGACTGGCTCGCCCAGTCGCTCCAGTGGCCGCCCGCGCCACGCGCCGCCTTCCTGCAGGACGACGCGCCAGGTCTCGCCCGGCAGGGTGAAGGGCACAAAAACCGGCCGGCCTTCCAGATGCGCGATGCCGTCGCCACCTGTGCCCAGGCGCTCGATCGTGAGCGTTGCCTCCCGCGTCGCCGCGGCGGCCCGGCCGCGCTTGCCGCGGCCGCCCTTCAAGGCGATTGGCGGAGCGGCGTGGCGAGTTGTCCCATCGAGCCGTCCTCTTGCTGCATACGGATCAGGCTGTAACGACGCCCGGTTGCAGGGTCGATCAGCGAGAGATAATCATCGCCGTCCGGCGTCCGCAGAAGGAGCAGGGCGCGATTGCCCTGCATGCGCATGTCGATCACGACGGCACCTTTCGGCACCGGCATCGCAGCGTGGACCTCGGTGTCGGATGACCCTGCTGGCGCCGGTTCCGAGGCACCCGCCACGGGTTGCGTGGTCTCGACGGCGGCCGTCGTGGTGGTGACCGAAGGGTCACCGCCGCGATTGAACAGCTTCCAGACCAACGCGCCCGTCCCCAGCACCAGGCAAAGGCCGGCTACGACGATGAAAACCTTAATGAGACCCAAAAAACGGTCCAAGGAGTGGATCCTTTGATGTTGCCGAACGCCGCCTTTGACGGCGACGAGAGCTTTGTCGTAGCAGCCGATGATGCGGACACACGCCTGGACGTCTGCCTTGCCCGTCGCGTGGCTGGCCATTCCCGGTCCCGCCTGCAGGCTCTGGTTCGCGAAGGCCACGTGCGCGTCTCGGGCCGCGTGATAACCGAGCCGTCCCACAGGGTCAAACAGGACGACACGATCGAGGTCAGCATGCCGCCGCCGGTCGACGCGACCCCGCTACCGGAGGCAATCCCGCTCGACATCCTCTTCGAGGACGAGCACCTGATCGTCCTGGTCAAGCCCGCCGGCATCGTCATGCACCCGGCCCCCGGACATGCGAGCGGCACGATGGTGAATGCGCTCCTGGCCCATTGCGGCGCCAGCCTGTCGGGCATCGGCGGCGTTAAGCGGCCGGGCATCGTCCATCGCCTCGACCGGGACGTGAGCGGGGTCATCGTTGTCGCCAAGCATGACCGGGCCCATGTCGCCCTGTCCGCCCAATTCACCGTCCATTCGATCGATCGCTATTACGAGGCCATCATCTGGGGCGTCCCGGCGCTAGCCGCCGATCGCATTGACCGGCCGATCGGTCGTGATCCACGGGACAGGCTGAAGATGACCATCACGGGCAATGGCAAGCGGGCGGTGACCGATTACCGCCTGATAGAGGCAGCCGGCGTCGCAGCCAGCCGCGTGGAGCTCAAGCTCATGACCGGCCGCACACACCAGATCCGCGTCCATCTGACCAGCCTTGGCCATCCGATTCTGGGTGATCGCGTCTATACCGGTCGCCATCGGCCGCTTCCGCCCGGCCCGGCGCGAGAAAAGATCGCCTCGCTGGACCGGCTGGCACTTCATGCCCGCGATCTCGGCTTCGTGCATCCAGTAAGCGGCCAGTACCTGCATTTCCGCCGCGACCCGCCGCCGCTCTTCGCAGAAATGATGACAGCGCTGCGCACCTAGGCGAACGCCGGGTTTTCGCGTAAGTATCTCTCTGGAGCTTGCTGTATCGACCCGGGGTTGCTTTCAGGGTCGACCAAATATCCAAAACGTCCCTGGTTCAACCATACTGGCAGAAGTCCAAAAAGGGGGACATGGCTGGTCTTCCAATCATACCGGCTGAGGGCAGCGGGCTTTCCCGCTATCTCGACGAGATTCGCCGCTTTCCCATGCTGGAGGCGGAACAGGAATACATGCTTGCCAAAAGTTGGCGTGAGCATGCGGACGTCGATGCCGCCCATCAGCTCGTAACCTCGCATCTGCGGCTCGTAGCCAAGATCGCCATGGGCTATCGTGGCTATGGACTTCCCATGAACGAGATCATCTCGGAAGGGAATGTTGGCCTGATGCAGGCGGTCAAGCGTTTCGATCCCGAGCGCGGCTTCCGACTCGCGACCTATGCCATGTGGTGGATCCGCGCCGCCATTCAGGAATATATACTGCATTCCTGGTCGCTCGTGAAAATGGGCACGACGGCCGCGCAGAAGAAATTGTTCTTCAATCTGCGCCGGCTCAAAAGCCAGATGCAGCAGATCGAGGAGGGCGATCTTTCGCCCGACGTCGTTCGCGAGATCGCCACGACGCTCGAAGTAACCGAGCAGGACGTCATCGACATGAACCGGCGCCTTGAGGGGCCGGATCACTCCTTGAATGCCATGCTGCGGTCGGATAGCGAGACCGAATGGCAGGACTGGCTGGTTGACGACAGTTCCAGCCAGGAACAGGTGCTGGCCGAGGAAGACGAGCTCTCGCATCGGCGCGGCATGCTGGACGAGGCGATGAAAGCGCTGAACGAGCGCGAACGCCATATTTTGACGGAACGGCGGCTGAAGGACGAGCCCACCACGCTCGAGGACCTGTCCTCGCAATATGGCATCAGCCGTGAACGCGTTCGGCAGATCGAGGTCCGCGCCTTCGAGAAACTGCAGAAATCCATGGCCAGCATGGAGGCGCGCGGACGGGCCGAGGCGGAGGCGCGCGCCCTCCCCTCTTCGTGACAAGGATGGTCATCCGAGGCATCTTCGAACGGTTGGAATCGCATGTTGCGGCACAGTGTATCGGCTGACAGTCACGCCCCGACAGGACACATTTGCGACAGGCGATCCAATTTTTTACGTACCATGGTACCAAATAGCCAAACCGAGCTGGAATACAGGGCTCGGAGCATAATAAATACTAGGCGACCACGGCGCTCGTTCGGGCGATATCGACCATAATGACATAGGGATGGCAGCACGATGCAGGCGCGCCGCAACCTCATCACCATCGTGCGTTCGCCATCGAGGGGCCTCGCCCGGCAGCAGTCGGCCGAAGCGGTGACGCTCGTTGAGCCCCAGGACGTGCTGAAGCCACGACCTGACCGAAGCGCTGCGGAGCGCGTGAGCGGCCTGGTCGGCTCCGCTGACACGGCAGTCCGCTCCTGGCTCTCCGATCCGCGTCGCTATGCTCCTGAGCGGTCGGTTCACCCGGTCTTGCGCCGCCTGGCCATAGCTCTCGCCGGCGTCCTGGCGGCGATTGGCAGTGTCCTGACGCTGATTGCCGTCGGCACCAACTAGAACGATGCCGCCAACCGGCACCCTTGCCCTCCCGGCATCTTGACGGGCACGCCTTCGGGGCAGCCGGTGGCCGGCGTCAACGCTCGGACCGATCCACCATGCTGAGTAGCGAGGCTAGCTCGGCAAAAGAGGAAGGTATGCCGGGCGAAGTCCTCAGCCGGGCTCGCCGATCGCCAGGTGGAGCTCCAGGATCGGCGTCCCTCTCGCCCCCCCGAGAAGACCGCATTGCGGCGACCGCATGCGCTCGGTTTCGGCGGGCCGGAATTCCAATGGCCAGAACGCCGCGCAACGCATTGGTTCTGCATCAAGGCATTCCCCCTCATGGGCTTGCCCGGGAAGGGCCGGCGAAAATCCGGCCGGCGACCGACGCAATCGTGGTCTAGAGTTTCGCGGGCTGCTCGACCCTGCGGGTTTTGCCCTTCGATCGGCTTTGCGCAACCTTTTTTGCCGGGCGGGAAAATACGAACAAGCAAAGCAGATTGGACCTCGGGCGAGCGCTGACGTCGACGACCTGATCATCGGCGCAGTCTGGGCCGCTAGCCGCCCCCGCCTCTCTCCGCCCTTCTGATCAAGGCTTCCTCGCGCGTCATCGAAACGCCGCTCACGCGCCAAGAGGCGGAAAACTCCGCAATGCTGGACACGTGGCTAGAGATGATGAAGAGCTGCCCTCGGATCAGCTTGGGAAGGCGGCGTCGATCTCTGCGATGGCGGCCGCATTCAAGGGCCGGGTCTTGCGCTCGCCCAGGATGAAGAAGAGCTTGGCAGTCTCCTCCAGTTCCTCATAGGCAAAGACCGCCTGGTCGAGCGATTCGGCGGACACGATGGGGCCGTGATTGGCAAGGAGCATCGAGCGATGATCCTGCGCGCGAAGGCCCACCGCCGCTGCCAACGCCTTGTCGCCCGGCCGGTAATAGTCCACGAGCGGCAGCTTGCCGACGCGCATCACGTGATAGGCGGTAAGCGGCGGAAGGACATTTTCAGGACTGGCGTGACAAAGACAGGAGACGGCCACCGCATAGGTCGAGTGAAGGTGGACGATCGCCCCGGCCTTCGGCCGTTTCTCGTACATGGCCAGATGAAAGAAGGATTCCTTCGAGGGCGGGTCGCCGTCGAGCAGTTCGCCTGCCGCCGAGACCTTCGAGATCTGCTCGGGCTTGAGGAAGCCCAGACAGCTATTGGTCGGCGTGACGAGGAAGGTGCCATCGCGCAGGCGCATGGAGAGATTACCGGCACTGCCATGCGCAAGTTGGCGCTGGTAGAGAATCGACCCCCACCGGCAGATATCGTCGCGAAGCCGTGCCTCCTCGCTCATTGTCATGCCCCTCCCATCGTACGCAGCGCCTTGGCGAAGAAATCGGGGCCGCCGAAATTGCCCGATTTGAGGGCGATGACGAGGTCCTTGTCGCGGCTTAGGAGGACCGGCACGCCCGGATCGACCTCGGGTCCGACCAGAAGATCGCCCAGATCGAGGGCCTGGGCCACCGCCCCCGAGGTCTCGCCGCCGGCCACCACCAGCCGCTTCACCCCTCGTCCCACCAGCTCCCGAGCCGTTTGCGCGAACAACTCGTCCAGGGCGGCGGCCACGCGCTCGCGGCCATACTTGGCCTGCGTCGCGACCACGCGTTCCGGCGTGCCGGAAGAATAGACGAGCGGCTCCTTGCCTCGGTTCGCGGTAAGAAAATCCGCAAGGTCGCCAGCACTCGTCGTGCCGAGCAGGGCCTTCTCGACGTCGATGGCCAAAACCGGATGATCTTTGCTGTGAACCTGGATCTGCTCCCAGGTGGCACCCGAGCAACTTCCCGCCAGGATCGCCTCCGGGCCCGCTTTGCCTGTAAAGCCCGCGGACTTGCCCTTGGCCGCCCCTTGCGCGACGAAATTGGCGGCAAGCCCCAGAGCGATGCCGGAGCCACCGGTCACCAGGGCCGCCTCGGCGCAGGCTGTGCCGATGGTAAGGAGATCCTCGTCGAGCACGGCGTCGACGACGACGAGGGTCTGTCCCTCATGCGCGGCGGCGAGGAGCGCTGCGCGCACGGCCGCACTGCCTTGACGCACCGTCGGCAAGGCGACCAAGCCCACCGGGCTCTTGCTCTGATAGCCGAGCCAGCGGCGAATGTCCGGATCGGTCATCGGCGTCAGCGGATGATGCTGCATGCCGGACTCGCTCAAGAGGCGATCCTTGACGAAGAGATGACCTTGGTAAAGCGTCCTGCCGGCGGTGGGGAAGACCGGGCAGACCACGACGCCCTTGACGCCCAGCCGTTCGGCCAGGGCCTCGGCGACCGGGCCGATATTACCCTCCTTGGTCGAATCGAAGGTCGAGCAATATTTGAAGACGAACTGGGTGCAGCCTTGCGCCTTTAGCCAATCGAGCGCCGCCAGCGACTGGCTTACCGCCTCCGCGGGCGGAATCGTGCGGGACTTGAGCGAGATCACGCCGGCCTCGACCTCCGGCCGGGCGGGCTTGTCCGGGATGCCCATATATTGCGAGGTTGCGAGCGCGGCCTGGCCAGGCAGTCCCTTGGCGATGGTGTTGGCGATGTCGCTCGCACCGGTGAAATCGTCGGCGATGACTCCAAGGAACACGCGGCTCAATCCTTCAAAAGGGTCTGCAGGCGCTGCACGGCGGCGTCCGGTGCCGTGAAGACGGGAATCGCCACCTTGGCGCGCACCGCCTCAGCCGCGCGCGACGTCGAGAAATGCGCCAGCATGATCGCGTCACTGTCGCCAAGGCGTGGGGCCGCGTCGCCGACCAGGCGATTATGCGTGGCCGCGTCACCGGCGCGAAGCAGATCAATGGCGTCGGGCACGACGAACGTCTCAAGACTGCTGGTCAAGCCCTCTTCGCGGGCGAATTCACGAAACTCCGCCTCCATGGTCGGTACCGATGGCGCGAAGGTCGCAAGCATGCCGATCCGCTGACCCGACGCGAGGGCGGCGCGAAACATGGCCTCGTTTGGCTTGACCACCGGGATGGTCAGTTCCTCCGCCATCCGGTCGATCGCCGGTCCGAAGGCCGAGCAGGTCACAAGCACGCCGTCGGCGCCGATCCGCTGGGCGTAGCGGCCGAAATCGACGAATCGCTCGATCAGGCCCTCCGAGAGCTCGTTCCCTTCCTTGGCCCGGTCGAGTGTCAGGCCGTCATCCAGGAGATTTACCGCCTCCGCCTCGGGCCAGAGTCGTGCCATGGCGGTAATGACCGGCTCCATCGCCACGGGTGTCGCGTGCAGAAGGACGATTCGGGGTGCGGCTTTAGCCATGGGGCGATGTTCTTTCAGATTTTGAAGGTCGCGATGCGTGAGGCAAGGCCGAACGTGTTATAGGCCTCGTGCGCCTCTTTGGAGGTCAGGTGGTCGAGGAAGGCATTCGCCAAGCCTCGATCGCTGGCCTCCTTGAAGATCGCGACCGAAAAATTTGTAGGCTGCTGCAAGGGTTCGGGAAAGGGACCCACAATGTCGACCCCGTCGACGGCCATGAGTTCGCTTACCTGCTGCACGGCAAGATCAGCTTCGCCGGTCAGCAACTTCTCGGCGGTGAAGCCCTTGGGGATCCGGGTCGCACGGGGCAGTACCTGCTCTTCGATCCCCAATTGTTCGATCAGCTTGGCGAAATAGAGCCCGCTCGCACCTGTGAGTGAATAAGCGACGCTCCTGGCTGCCTTGATCGCCGCGACGAACTTTTCGGCGTCGCTGATATCCGGCTTGGGTGCGCCCTCCTTGACGGCCAGACCGAATTTGGCCTGGGCGATCGGCGTGATGCTCTCCTGATCGACGATCCCATCGGCCGCAAGGCGTGCCATGGGATCGTCGATCAGGATGACGACGTCGGCACGCGCGCCTTTGAGGATATTATCCAAAAGGACCGTGGTCGGCGCCCAGTCGAGGTTGACGGGGCCTTGTCTCGCGCTCCAGCTGGGCAGGATCGCACGCTTGAAGGCGACCTCGACCGCGAGCGTGCTCATCACGTGCAAAGCTTGCGGCATGGGTTCTCCCTCTTTCAAATTTTCTTGGCCATTTGCCCGAGCTTCTCGTCTAAGCCGGCGCGACTAAACGGCCGCCCCGAGCCGCAAGTCAATGCAAGCACAAGACCTTTCATGATTTGAAATGGCCGGCGGCGGCAGTCCCTTTAGCGCGCTATATCCCTCGAGCTCGACCAGTTATTTCATTATATGAAATACCGATTTTATAATGTCGGAAAAGGCCTCGGCGACGGTGTCGCAATTGACCCGCTCGCCTCACCTCCATACCTTTCGAAACAGGGAGTGGAGAAGAACATGCAAGTTGTAGCTGAACGATCCGTTAATGAAGACGCCGACCAGCGCAAACAACGCTACGAAGAAATTAATCGTTCAAAAAACAAAGAAGAATGCGGTAAAGGCGTTCAGTCGGTCGATCGTGCCTTGTCGATCATAGAAATTCTGTCGCTCAGCAGTAATCCGCTGAAACTGAACGAGATATCGACGGCAGCCGACCTCAACCTCTCGACCTGCCATCACCTCATCAAGACGCTCGTTTTGCGCGGCTACGTGATCAATGCTGGTCGCAACCAGGGCTACAGCTTGAGCCCCCGTATCGAGAATCTGTGGCTGCGTTCGACGCGTGATTTCAACCTCGTCGAATTCGCCCGGCCGAGCCTGCAAAAGTTGAACGAGGACACCCGCGAATCAGTGCTGCTGGCGGTACTGCGAGGGTCCAGCCTGATCACCCAGCTTTGCATCGCCTCGCCGCTACGCTCGGAAGCTGATGCCTATGGCACCGTCAATCCGCGCGCAGCGCATGCGCTGGCCATGGGCAAGGCCATTCTCGCCTGGCTGCCCGAAGGGGAGCTTGCGCGCGTCGTTGCCGATAACGGCTTGCCGGGCTTCACAGCACAGACGATCACGTCCCTGCCCGCCCTGGCCGAGGAACTGCGGCTGGTACGGCGCTCCGGCTTTGCGCTCGAGGATGGCGAATTTCGCGATGAACTCGTGGGCCTGAGCGCGCCGATCCGCGATGCCTCAGGTGCGATCGTCGGCTCGATCGGCATCACCATCGGCCGGCGGCGGGCCAGCGAGACTTATCGTCAGCATATCGTCCAGGCGGTGACCCGCTGTGCCGGGAACCTCTCGGCGCGCATGCCGGCTGGCTGCTTCACCTAGGCAGAGCACGGGTCCGGCGCAGCGCCGCTGCACGACGTCGGACCCGACTGAGGCTGTTCTCAGGCGGCCTTCAGACTGCGGGCAAGCCAGCCTAGCCCGGCATCGGTCTGCCCTGCCGGCACGTATTCACAGCCGAGCAGGCCCTGATAGCCCGCTTTATTCAGCCAGCCGGCCACGGCCGCGAAATCGAGCGTGCCGGTACCGGGCTCGTGGCGGCCGGGATAGTCGGCGATGTGGACATGGCGGATCAAGGCCGCGTGCTTTGAGATCGTCGTCTCGATGTCCAGCCCCGTGGCGACCGTGTGGAAGATATCGAGCAGGAGCCCGAGATTGGCCTCGCCCGTGGCGGCGATCGCCTCCGCTCCCTGATCGGGCGTCTCGATGAAATAATCCGGCACCGCGCCGGCACTCATCGCCTCGACCAGAATGGCGATGCCGCGCTTTTCGGCCTCGCGCGCGGCATAAGCGAGATTCTCGATATAGCAGTCCCAGTGCGCGTGATCGCGCTGGGCGGCGGGCAGAACGCCCGCCATCGCATGGATCATGCGCGCCCCGACGGTCTCGGCATAGGCGAGGCCAGTCGCCACGCTGGCCCTGAATTCCGCCCGCCGATCAGCGAAGATGGCAATGCCTTTCTCGCCTTTCGTCGCGTCGCCCGAATGGAGGCCGAACTGCGTATAGGTCAGGCCGGTATCGGCCAACCACCCGCGAACGACCTCCGCCGGCGTGGCGTAGGGCGAGGGATGCTCCATGGCGACGAAACCATGCGCGCGCGCTGCCGCGAACCGCTCGGCGAAGGGCCGTTCGGAAAAAAGATAGCCAAGATGCGCGCTATATTGGTAGGCGGACGTCATCACTTGCCCTGACTTAGTTGCGATTTTCTTCGCCGCCCTCAGCCGCCGGCAATATTCCAGCCCCGACCGTGGTCGCCAAATCCCTCGCATCCGTCGGCCGTGATGGCAACGGTATCCTCAAGTTTGATGAAGCCGCGTTCAGTATGGTGAAGCTCGGTCTCGAGCGAGACCACCATGCCTTCCTCAAGCGGTCGTTCGCGGTGATAGGCCTCATAGGTCGGCATCGCGGTGTTCATCAGCCAGGGTGCCTCATGCGAGACGATGCCCATCCCGTGCGCGGAGAAGAACATCTTGTTGCTGGCCGAGCAGGTCCGCAGCGCCTCGCTGACATGGTCGAAGATGTCGCCGCCACGTGTCCCGGGCCGAAGATTCTTGCGCGCTGCCTGCTGTACCGTCTCGACCTGACCCAAAAGATCGATCAGCTCGGCGTCGGGTTCGCCCGCATAGGCCATGCGCGTCACATCGCCGATATAGCCGTGGTAGCAGCCACCCGAATCGAGCGCCAAGGTCTCGCCCTCCTGCCAGACCTGATCATAGGGCGCCCGGTTGAACGCGACCCCCATATTGGTCAGAGCGTAATCGAACTTGAGACCGCGGGCGGTCTCTTCCTGTTTTAGCGCCTCGAAGAGCGCCGCCTTGGTGACGCCAGGGCCATTGTTCGCGATCACGGCCAGCATCGAATCGACCACCCGCTCGGAAGCCTCGCGCAAGAGCGTGAGCTCCGCTGGCGTCTTGCGTGCGCGCAAGATCTCAAGCGTGAAGGTGCCATCGACCAGCTTGGCGTCGGGCAACTGCTCTTCCAACACCCGGAAGGCGTCGACCGGCATGAAGCCGACCTCGATGCCGACCCGTCCCTTGCCGCCGCCGACGTCCTTCAGCATGGCCGCCGCCGCCGCCGCATAGCCCGTGCTGGCGAAATTCTTGAAATTCAGGTTCGAGACCCAGAACTGGCCGAGCTGCTTTGAATAGCGCTCCCAGGGCGCGCCGACATAACCCGAATCGAGCGGGCGTCCCTTTACGTAAACGAAAAAAGGCAGATAGCGGCTCAGCCCGTGCGCATCCATGTTGTCGTAAAAAAAGAAGCGGTAGCCACCCAGGAGATACTGGATGCTGTGCTTGGAAGTGACCAGGAGCGCGTCCAGGCCTGCCTCTTCCATGAGCTCGTCCAGTCGCGCGACGTCGAAGGGCGGCTTGTGAAGCTTGGACGTGTCCTCGACGGGGTTGCCCTCGGAATAGGCAAAGCTCATTGGAAAAAGGTCCTTCTCAAGTAAGATCGGGAAGCAATAGTCACCACGGGAAGATGAATGCGCCCGAGCGACCGTCGTGGTCCCCGGGCGCGTCGGCCTGGACAGGCCGAATATCTATAGGCCGGGACCGGGCTTATTCGGCGGCCTGGGCCAAAGCTGCCTTATGCTTGTTCCTCACGACGACCTTGATCGCGTCCTCGACGCGGTCCTTGGCGTAGCGAAGCGCCTCGGGCAGATCCTCCATGTCGAAGGTGTGGGTGTGGATGACCGTCGCATCGAAACGCTTTTGCCGCATGAAGGCCTCGGCGCGATGCGTCGCAGACTTGCCCTCGCCGCGGATGCCATAGAGGTAGATATTGTTTCGCACGAGGTAGGCGATATCGATCGGCGCCTGATCGCTTGGGAAAGCGGCCAGGCAGATCTTGCCGCCACGATTGAGCATCTTGGCCGCTTCGTTCACGGCATTGGGCGCGCCCGAACATTCGACGACGAAGTCGACACCCTTGCCGCCGGTCAGCTTTCTGACCGCCTCGACCGGATCTTCGTTACGCACATTGATCACATAATCGGCGCCAAGGCGCTTGCCCATTTCCAACCGATTGTCACGCGTACCGGTCAGGATGACGGGCTGGGCTCCTAGGGCCTTGGCCACGGCGGCACCCAAAAGGCCGATCGGACCGGGGCCGGAAACGACCACGCTGTCGCCGGCGATGAGGCCGCCCAGTTCGGTCAGGCCATACATGGACGTGCCGGCGGTAACGACGAGCGTTGCCTCTTCATCCGACATGCTGTCGGCGATATGAATCAGCGTGTTGACGTTATTGACCTGATATTCGCAGAATCCGCCATCGGTCGTGAACCCGTTGGCCCGATGGCCCTTGTCGACTTTGCCGTAATTCTTGCCGTAATTATGGCAGGATGTGTACATGCCCTGGCGACAGCGCTTGCACTGACCGCAGCCCGCATGAATTTCGACCGTAACGCGGTCGCCAATATTGTATTCGTCCACACCCGGCCCAAGCGCCACGACGGTGCCCATATATTCATGGCCCGGCGTGAAGTTCTTGTTGAAGGGATCACCGCCCTGAATCATTGCCGGCGGCCCATGCGCGATGATCTCGAGATCGGTCGCGCAGATGGCGACGGCATCGATCCGGACCAGGACCTCGGCCTTCTTTGGCGTCGGCACAACCTTATCGATCAGCCGAAGCTCGCCAGGGTCGCCTAAAACCCATGCCTTCATCGTCTCGGGAACCGGATAGTCCGGATGGGTCTGCACGTCGGATGCCTGCATGGCCTGGATCCTATGTTACTGGGAAACAAAAGAGAGGAGAGCCCTGAAAAGGCCTGCCGAGGCGGCCGCCAATCTAGCATCGTCAAGCCGTCGAGGCTCTGTTCGGACGTCACGCTCTCTTGATGATTCTACTGACGACTGCGCGGGCTCTTACTTTGAACTTCCAAGCCGCCCCGTCATACGGATTGGAATAACTATCAGCCCCGGAGCCGGCCGGGTCAATCAAGCCCTCGCCGCTTTCTTCTTGTGAAACTTACAACTCGCACGGTTGCGTGGACGTTCCCGCTCACTCAGCCGGCTGACCGAGCCGGCGCTCGAGATTGGGCGTCTGCTCGGCTCCTCGCCACACCGGCGGGGCTGCGCGAAGCGGTACGATGATGAGACCAGCCACGATCGCCATGAGGCCGGCCACGGTGATGCCGTAGGAAAAGCCCTGATGATGGATCAGGATGGCGGAGAGAATGCCGCCGTAAAGGCCGCCCAGCCCCTTGGCGATGGCATAGAGTGCACCGTAATTGCCGCCGGCGCTGGCGCCGCCGAAGTAGTGGCCGATGATGATCGGAAAGAGGGCGAACAGAGAGGCCCAGAAGAAGATCCCGGCAATAGCACAGATGACGAAGGCCACGTCGCTGCCAAGATTTCCGGCGACCACGGTGCCCAAAAGAAAGACGCCGGAGAGGACAAAACTGCCGATCATCGTGTTCTCATGCCCGAACCGTTCGGAGGCCGTGCCTAGGAGCAACTTGCCAAATCCATTAGCAACAGAAATTCCACCCGCTGCAGCGGTCGCGGCGGCGGCGGCAAAGCCGAAACTATCGGAATAGGCGACGATTTTGCTCATGCCCGCGAGGCCGGCGCCCGAGATCAGCACAAAAGAAACGATGAGTGCCCACATCTGCCAGGTCCGAAGCGCCTCGCTCATCGTATATTGATGGGTGGAAGGCCGCACGACACTGGTCTGCTTCGGACTCCAGCCGGGAGGCGACCAGCCCTTGGGGGGATCCGTCATGACGAAGGCGGCAACGATCGGCACGATCGCCATAACGATCGCGATCACGTAGATCGTCGAAATGAACGCCGAGCCGTCTGATGATTGGGAAATGCTGCGTATATAAAAAATAAAGGGCAATGAGCCCCATGAAAAAGCACCCGCGATGACGCCCGTGATTTTGCCCCGATGGTCGGGAAACCATTTATTACCGGTCGTAATAGCGTTGTTATAGATGAAGCCGGTGAAAAAGCTGCCGAGTGTCCAGAATGTAAGCACCAGTGGATAAGATGGTCCCATGGCTATGGAGGCGATGCCGAGGCCGGAGAACAGTCCGCCTATCGCCGTCGTCCAGCGCGGACCGAAGCGATCACGGAGCATGCCGCCCGGGAGCATGCCTATCGACTGGGCGACGACGAAGAGCGTGAACATCAGCGCCACTTCTTCATGGGTCCAGCCATACATCGCGGCAATGTGCCCCGCCATGGTGCTCCATGTATATTCGAACGGGCTGATAACGAACATGGCAAAGAAAGCGGCAATAACGACCAGATACCGACTATACCCCAAGATCTCCTTGTCGGTCTTATTTCGCCTTTCTTGTGCACCGAGCATGCCCGTCTCCGGATTTTTTTTAAATTACGCAGTCAGATTCAAGCGCGAAGCAACGCTCATGGCAGCCACAGGGACATACCGGGCGGCAATAGATGTGCACTTGCAAGAGCCGCCGTCGTCGAGGCGCGTTAATCAAAAACTTAAAAACGCGCGTTAAGGGAGACCAGACTTCTCCCCTCTATTTGGCTGCTACGTGGCCAAATTTGCATTTTACTGACGAATGCCCGAAGCTCGCGGCATCCGCCACAAGTCGTCCAACGGTCGCATCCCCCCTCGACAAGCTATGCATTTAAAGTCATAGCCTCCCCTAATTCGTTTATTCTTAAGGCGCGCTTTCATCGCTAGTCAATTACGCTCTCTGGCCAAAAGAGGTCATTTCGCATCACGAAAGGCCATGAGAATAATGCTGCCTGCTGGAGACCGCACGGTCGGTCCTGTGCGGCGAGAGGCGATAACGATGCCGGCCGTCCGTTAGGGCGACATGAGCGATCCGAACGCGCGCCAAGGGCCGGAGAACCTTGTCAAAGATGGACAAGAAAGCGACCGGAACGCGGCTGCGCGAAACCGACCGCAGCATCGACGCGGACATAAGAGCAAGCGTTCGTCGCGCACGATGAGCTCCTTGCCAGCATGACAAGGATCGACGGCGGCCGGACGGGCATGGCGTTCGCCGCGGGGGGGGGGGGCTCAGAGCTTGACGACAGTCAAACCAGGGCGCCGCCCATCGATCAAGCCGGATATGACTCAGGTAGCTGGTACCCCCAACGGGAATCGAACCCGTGTTTCAGCCTTGAAAGGGCCGTGTCCTAACCGCTAGACGATGGGGGCGGGGCGCACCCCCTTTAGTCGGAACAAGCGGCAAGATCAAGGAAGCCCGTGTCGCTTTCGCGCCCGGACTCATGCCGTGGGCATGGCATCCTCAATCTCGAACTGGGCGCGCAGCTGGCCATTCCATCGATCCGCCCGAATCCGACCGGCTAGTCGCAAAGGTCCATCGGCGCGCGCCAGGATCTCGCCAAGTGGTGTCTCCTTGCAGCGAAAGGCGATGGCCTTGACCCGACCGCGCACGGTGCCGACCAGCGTGCAGGCCATGTGGCCCGTGCCGACCTCACGGCGCTCGACGATGCGGGCGTCAGTCAGCGTGAAGCGCGGCTCGGGATGGCCCGGGCCATAGGGGGCCAGCCGCTCGAGATCCAAAGCGAGCTCGCCCGTGACCCCTGCCGTGCTGATCGCGGCGTCGATCTCGAGGGGCGGGCGCACGAGTCCGCCCGCGGCTGCTAGCGCGGTGGCCTCGGACTCGAAAAAATCGGCCAGGGCCGGCAGCTGATCTGCCATGACGGTAAGCCCGGCCGCCATGGCGTGACCGCCACCCTTTAAGAGCAGGCCCTGCTGGCGCGCGGCGATGACGGCCGCGCCAACGTCGAAGCCCGGCACGGACCGGGCCGAACCCTTGCCAAGGCCCTCAGAGTCGACGGCGACGACGAAGACCGGCCGGGCGTGCAGCTCGACGAGACGGCTGGCAACGATACCGATGACACCCGCATGCCAACCCTGCCCAGCGACGAGAAGGACGCGGCGGCCGGCGGCGACCTGGGGCGCTGTCGCCTCCTGAGCGGCGGCAAGGATCGCCCGCTCCACGCTCTGGCGCTCCTGGTTCATCCCATCCAATTGAAGGGCGATCGATTCCGCCTCGGCGGCATCCTCGCAAAGGAGCAGCTGGAGGCCGAGATCGCCACCGCCCATTCGACTGCAGGCATTGATCCGCGGCCCCAGTGCGAAGCCCAGATGCCAAGCCTCGCTCAGCTTTTCGATGCGCGCGGTCGCGGCCAAAGCGCGAATACCCGGCAAGGGGTCGCGCTCAAGAATCTTCAGCCCCTGGCGCACGAAGGCGCGGTTCAGGCCCAAAAGCGGAACGACGTCACAGATCGTGCCCAGCGCCACCAGGTCCAGCCATTGCATCGGATCCGGCAGCGCCATGTCCGGTCGTCGGCGGCGCAGCTCACGATTGACGGCCACCAGGAGGACGAAGGTAACCCCGACCGCCGCAAGGTGGCCGAGTGGGCTGACCTGGTCGCCGCGATTGGGGTTGATGACTCCAAAAGCAGGGGGCAGCCTTTCCTCGGCCAAGTGATGGTCGACGACGATCACATCCTGACCGGCTTCGGCAGCGTCGGCCAGCGGAGCGAAGGCCGTGGTCCCGTTGTCCAGCGTGAGGACGAGTTGGCAGCCATCCCCGGCTAGGCGCGCGAAGCTTTCGCTGGAGGCGCCATAACCCTCGCCCAGGCGGTCGGGAATGATGATCTTGGCCATTTTCGCGAAATGGCGGAGATAGCGGGCCATCAGTGCTGAGGAGGTAGCACCATCGACGTCGTAATCGCCGATGATGCCAATCTCCTCGCCCTCGAGAATAGCATCGGCCAGCCTTGCGGCCGACTTGTCCATATCTTTCAGGTGCGATGGGTCGGGTAAGAAATGCCGTAGCTTGGGGTCGATGAAAGCCTGGACATCCTCGTGCGCCACGCCGCGCGCGGCCAGGAGCAGGCCGGCAATCTCGGACAGACCGAAATGCTGGCTGATGGCGAGTGCGGCCGTTTCGTCCGGCCGGCGCATCAGCCAAGTGCGGCCCTGCACCGAAAGGCGACCATCGGCAACGGGGGCGACCATGCCCCCCGGCGATGATACCTCGCTCAATTGAAGAAGGGCACCACGCCGGCCTTAACCGGCAGGTTATGCTCGGCCTCGATGATCCGAACGGTACCCGTCTTGGCACGCATCGAGATCGACTGAGTGATGACCCGGTTGCCCGAACGACGGATGCCGCGAAGCATGGCGCCGTCGGTGACACCCGTGGCGGCAAACATCACGTCGCCCGAAGCCAGGTCCTCGAGATTATAGATCTTGTCGAAATCCTCGACACCCCATTTGCGGCCCCGCGCGCGCTCATCCTCGTTGCGAAAGAGCAGCTTGCCCTGCATCTGGCCACCGATGCAGCGAAGAGCCGCAGCTGCAAGCACGCCCTCGGGGGCACCACCGCTTCCCATGTAGATGTCGATGCCGCTCTCAACCCTCGAGGTCGCAATGACGCCCGCAACGTCGCCATCGCCGATCAGACGGATGCGCGCGCCCACCTTGCGCACGGCAGAGATCAGGTCCTGATGGCGCGGGCGATCCAGGATGAGCACGACCAGCTCTTCGATCGGGACACCCTTGGCCTCGGCAAGCCGGCCCAGATTCTCGGCTGGCGATAGCGTGATATCGATCAGGCCCGCGGGCAGGCCACCGCCGACGGCGATCTTTTGCATGTAGGTGTCGGGCGCGTGCAGGAAGCCGCCGGCCGGCGCCATGGCAAGACATGTGATGGAGTTCGGACCGCCAGTGGCGCAGATCGTGGTCCCCTCGAGCGGATCGAGGGCGATGTCGATCTTGGGCCCTTTGCCCGTGCCGACCTTCTCACCGATATAGAGCATCGGCGCCTCGTCGCGCTCGCCCTCGCCGATGACCACCGTACCGTCGATGTCCAGGACGTTCAGAGCGCGGCGCATGGCGTCAACCGCCGCCTGGTCGGCCGCTTTCTCGTCGCCACGGCCCATCAGCCGGGCGCTGGCCAAGGCCGCCGCCTCGGTCGCCCGGACGCCGTCCAGTGCCAGATTGCGGTCTTCGCTCAAATAACTCATCACGATTTTTCTCTCCCAAGCACCCGGCGAGTGCGCGTCCATCTGGAACCGGGCGACAATGATCCGGCCATGGCCTGCTTAAATCAACTCCTGGCTTGACATTCCCGTAGCGTGAAATTCAGGGTTGCTCGTTGTCGAGGCTCAATAGGGCTCGATGCGGATCATTCGGGGCGGCTCGATCACCGAGGCCGAATTGGCGATGAGATCGAGCGCGCCCTGCATCGCCGCTTCGCTGACCTCATGGCTGGTCAGGACGATGGGCACGATATTGCCGGGATCGCGGGAACGCTGAATCAGGGACTCGATCGAAACATCATGGTCGCGCAGGGCCGCCGCGACATCGGCCAGCACGCCTGGCCGGTCGACCACCATGAGGCGAATGTAATAGGAGCCGCGATGCGTCGAAAGGGGAGCTGAGGTCACGGTCAGGAGATCGCTGGCCGGTACGCCGAAGACCGGAAAGCGGATGCCGCGCGCGATGTCGATCAGGTCGGCAGTCACCGCCGAGGCGGTCGGGCCGGCCCCTGCCCCGCGCCCCTGCAGCATCACCGAGCCGACCCGATCGCCCTCGATCACGACGGCATTGAACACGCCATCCACCTCGGCGATCGGCGCATCCTTGCGCACCATGGCCGGGTGCAGGCGTTGCTCGAGCCCGGCCTCGGTATAGCGCACCGTGCCCAAAAGCTTGATGCGATACCCGAGCTCGTCGGCCAACGCGATGTCGAGGGCGCTCACATGCCGGATACCCTCGATGTGAATCTGGTCGAAACGAGGGGCCACGCCGTAAGCCAGGGCTGCCAGCAAAGCCAGCTTGTGCGCGGCGTCGATCCCATCCACGTCGAAGGATGGATCGGCCTCGGCATAGCCCAGCGCCTGCGCCTCGCTAAGGACATCGGCAAATTCCCGGCCGGTCTCCTGCATGGTCGAGAGGATATAGTTGGAGGTGCCGTTCAAGATGCCATAGACGCGCTCGATGCGATTGGCGGCCAGTCCCTCGCGCAGGGCCTTGATGACCGGGATGCCGCCGGCCACGGCAGCCTCGAAGCAAAGGGCGGCACCTCGGCGCTCGGCCAATCCGGCCAGCCGTTCGCCATGAAGGGCCAGCATGGCCTTGTTGGCCGTGACCACCGGCTTGCCGCCCTCCAGAGCGGCAAGGGTCAGATCGAGTGCCGGACCGTCGGCACCGCCGATCAGCTCACAAATCACGTCGACGTCGGGATTGGCCGCCAGCGCGACCGGGTCGTCGTGCCAGGCGATGCCGCTAAGATCGAGACCGCGGTCACGCCGTCGGTCACGGGCGGAAACGGCGACAACCTGGAGGCGACGCCCGGTTCGCGCCCGGATCAGTGCCGCATTATCCTGCAGCAACCTGACCGTCCCGGCCCCCACAGTGCCGAGGCCGGCCACACCAATACGTAAGAAGTCACTCATCAAGAATTAGGCCGCATCCAGGTCTCTCAAGGCGGCGGGCTCGCCATGCTTGGCGAGGAAGCCTCGAATGTTGCGCACGGCCTGCCGCAGACGGTGCTTGTTCTCGACAAGGGCAAGCCGGACGTGACCGTCGCCATATTCGCCAAAACCCAGACCGGGCGCCACCGCGACGTCGGCCTCCTCGAGCAGCAGCTTCGAGAATCCGAGCGAGCCTAGATGGGCGAAACGCGGCGGGATCGGCGCCCAGCAGAACATCGTCGCAGGCGGACGCGGCACGGCCCAGCCAGCCTTGTTCAGTCCGTCTACCAGGATCTCGCGGCGCTCGCGATAGAGCTGGCGCAATTCCTCAACGCAGTCTTGTGGACCGTTCAGCGCCGCAGCGGCCGCGACCTGGATAGGCGTGAAGGCGCCATAGTCGAGATAGGATTTGACCTGCGCCAGGGCGCCGACCAGCCGCTTGTTGCCGGCCGCAAAGCCGATGCGCCAGCCCGGCATCGAGTAGGTCTTCGACATGCTGGAAAACTCGATCGCGACGTCGAAGCCGCCTTCGACTTGGAGGATCGAGGGCGGCGGCGCATCGAAATAGATTTCCGAATAGGCGATGTCGGAGAGGATGAACATGTCGCGCGACTTCGCGAACGCCACGGCCTCCTTGTAGAAATCGAGATCGCAGACTTCAGCCGTCGGGTTGGAGGGAAAGTTCAAGATCATAGCGGTGGGCGGTGGCACGCTGTGCTCGCTGGCCCTGGCGAAGGCGCGGATGAGATCAGTGCCGCTCGTGAAGGGCACGTGACGGATCGAGGCGCCGGCGATGATGAAGCCGAAGGCGTGGATCGGATAGGAAGGGTTGGGACAAAGAATCGTATCGCCCGGCGCGGTGATCGCCTGGGCGAGATTGGCCAGGCCCTCCTTGGAGCCCAGCGTGACGCACACTTCGCTCTCGGGGTCGAGCTGCACGCCAAAGCGGCGCTGGTAATATTTGGCCAAAGCCCGCCGCAGACCCGGAATGCCCTTGGACTGCGAGTAGCGGTGCGTGCGGCCGTCTTGGACCGTCTCGACCAGCTTGTCGACGATGTGACGCGGCGTCGGCGTGTCGGGATTGCCCATCCCGAGATCGATGATGTCGCGCTTGGCGGCGCGGGCGGCCGCCTTCATCTTGTTTACTTCGGCGAAGACATAAGGCGGCAATCGCCTCGTCTTATGAAATTCTGGCGCCTTCATCATATGCGTCCCGCTCGAGCTCGCGGCCCAACGCCGCCCGCACTCGCTTCCCGAGCGATGCCGGTACGGCTGCCGCATCCATCATCCTCTATCATGGCCGCCGCCGGCTGTCGCGCAGGGCGCGAGATCAGCCATATCCGGCGATGCCGCTGCTCAAGGCGGCGATGCGGACGGGGGTACGACGGGCACCGGAACGGAGGTGATGTTGTTCTGGGTGGGCGGCCCGGCGACCGAGGCTCCCAGGCGCCGGTCGACGACCTCGCCCTCGGGCGTCTGCAAGGGCGCGGCCAAGCGCGGCTGCGGCGTGATGCCTATCAGGTTGAGGAGCCGGTTCAAGGGCGGCACCCGCTTGGTCGGGGTCAGCCAAGTAAAGGCGCGCTGCGGATAAGTAGGCTCAAGCTCCAGAGGCTCGAAGCGCCTGAGGGTCACCCGCTCGAGGTCGGACGTAACCGGTCGCAACGTGCCGGCCGCCAGGGCCGCGTCAACGTCGATCGGCGTGTCCGGTAGGCGATAGAGGAGGCCCGCCAAGTCGACGTCGAAGAATTCCGTCTCGATCTGCTGCTTTAGATAGGCCGCACGCACGTTGGGCGGTGCCGGCGGCGGCCGGACGGGCGGCTCGCCCGTCCGGCGCGGCGCTTCGGGTGGCAGCGGCGGTGGCGCGTCCGGCCGCAGACCCACTTGGTAACGAAGCTCCTCGGCATCGTGGGTGGCGATGGCGCCGCGCGTGGTCAAATCGTTGCGAATGGCCTGGCGCTCGCTCAGGGTATATTCCTGGGGCGGTCGGTCGGGCACAGAGTTGGCCTCGACCCAGGGCCGATCGACCCGCTGGTCGACGCAACCGATCAAAGCTAGGGCCAAAATCAGCGCCAAGCCGGCTGGCCGATTGGCGGGGAAACGCGTCTGGGTTAGGTAACGCAGCAAGCTATCTGACCTTGTCGAGCCATCGGCATCAGGTGGCAAGGGAGCGCCCTTGCCACCCCCATGGCGGCACCGGCGCTGGCTTACCCCTCGTCTACGACTAGAGGTTAGGAGATCGACCCATGGCCGAGCAACCGTCTGATCCAGGACTTCCGCATCCAGACGAGGTTGCCCGTGTCATGGCGGACATCGCAGCCAAGAGTAGATCGCTGGTCGAGGATTTCCTGCAACAGCAAGGCGCCCAAAATCCGGAGCAGACGCCGGTATCCAGCGCCATTGGCTCTGCCTTCATCGAACTCACCACTCGCATGATGCGCAATCCGGCGCAGCTGATGCAGGCCCAGTTCGCCCTTTGGCAGGACTATATGCGCCTCTGGCAGGGCACGACCCAGCGGCTGCTTGGACAAGAATCCGAGCCGGTGATCAAGCCCGAGCGAGCCGATCGCCGATTCAAGGACAAGGCCTGGGACGACAATGTCCTGTTCGATTTCATCAAGCAGTCCTACCTGCTCTCCTCTCGCTTCGTGATGGAGCAGGTCACGGCCGCCGGCGACGAGGAAGGCGCCGACGTCCGGACACAGCGCAAGGTCGAGTTCTACACGCGGCAATTCGTTGATGCGATGGCGCCCACGAACTTCGTCATGACCAACCCGGAGGTCTTGCGGCTGACCGTCGAGACGAAAGGCGAGAACCTCCTCAAGGGATTGAGGAATATGCTGGAGGACCTGGAGCGCGGCAAGGGCACGCTGAAGGTGCGCATGACCGACGAGGAGTCCTTCGAGATCGGCCGCAACATCGCGACCACGCCAGGCTCGATCGTCTTCCAGAACGATCTCCTCCAGTTGATCCAATACAAGCCCACTACCGCGACGGTGCATCAGCGGCCGCTTTTGATCATTCCGCCCTGGATCAATAAATTCTACGTCCTCGACCTGCAGGCCAAGAACAGCTTCGTCCGATTTTGCGTCGAGCAGGGCCTGACGACCTTCGTCATCTCCTGGGTCAATCCCGACGAGAAGCTCGCGCATAAGAGCTTTGAGGACTACATGACCGGCGGCGCGCTGGCGGCCGTCGATGCCGTCCTCAAGGCCACCGGCCAGAAGGACCTGATGGCCATAGGCTACTGCCTGGGAGGCACGCTGTTGGCAACGACGCTGGCCTACATGGCGGCCAAACGCGATGCCCGGATCAAAGCCGCCACCTTCTTCGCGTCTCTGGTCGACTTCCAGGAGCCGGGCGACCTTGGCGTCTTCATCGACGAGGAGCAGTTAAAGGCGCTCGAGGAGCAGATGCAAAAGCGCGGCTTTCTCGAAGGCTCGGAGATGGCCAGGACCTTCAACCTGCTTCGCGCCAACGACCTCATCTGGTCCTTCGTCGTCAGCAACTACCTGATGGGCAAGGACCCCTTCCCCTTCGACCTTCTCTATTGGAACTCCGACAGCACGAGGCTGCCGGCCGCCATGCACAGCTTTTATCTCCGCCGCTGCTACCACGAGAACAAGCTCGTCGAAGCGGGCGGCGTCACGCTGGGCGGCGTCAAGATCGACCTGCGTCGGATCAATCTGCCAGCCTACTGGGTCTCGACGCGCGAGGATCACATCGCCCCCTGGAAGAGCACCTATGCCGCAACGCAGCTCTACAAGGGCGAGAAGCGCTTCGTGCTGGCCGGCTCGGGCCATATCGCGGGCGTGATCAATCCTCCCACGAGCGAAAAATACGGCTATTGGACCAACGAGGACCTGCCGGCCGATCCCCAGGCGTGGCTGGAGGGTGCCACCGCCCACCCGGGCTCATGGTGGCCGGATTGGGCCGGCTGGGCCAAAGCCAGGGCCGGCAAGCAAGTGCCGGCTCGCGAGCCCGGTCAAGGTAGTCTGCCGGCGATCGAGCCCGCCCCTGGCAGCTTCGTCAAGGTTCGCGCGGCCTGAGGCTAGCCCCCGGAGCAGGGTGTCCCCACCGCGCTCCACATTGCACCCCGGCTCGACCGCCCTCGCCTTCCCGGGCCACAACAGCGCCCCGCGGCGCTGCTCGGCCGCTGCCTAGAGGGTCAGTCCGGAAAGCGTTCGATTCTCTCGTCGGTCTCGACGTCGCCCACCGCGATTTCGACGAAACGGGCGAGATCCGTGCCGTTATTGGCCACGCTATGGACAGCACCGCGCGGAATCTCCGCCGAATGGCCGGCCGCCAGGACACGTGTCGTACGCTCGATCTCGGCCACGGCCACGCCCTGGACCATGATCCAGTAATAATCGCGGCCAATGTGCCGCTGGCGGGTCAGATGGCCGCCTGGATCGACGCTGACCTCGCGGACGCGAAAGCCCGGACCTCCACCGATCGTGGTGAAATGACCCCATGGACGGTGCTCGCGAGCATGCGTCTCGGCCTGGGATCGACCCGCCTTGACGAGCTGGCCGACGACACCGCGAACAGCGTTGCTGTCGTCGAGATCGCCGATCAGGATGCCATCGGCCGTCTCGATCACCGCCAGGCCCGAGACACCCGCCAGGGCGACCAGACGATGCTCGGTACGGATCAGGTTGTTGCTGGCCCCCTCGACGATGCCGTCGCCCTGGACGGCATTGCCGTTGGCGTCCTTGGGCAGCAGATCGTAGATGGCACGCCAGGAACCAACGTCCGACCACTCGGGATCGGTCGGCACGACCGCGATCTTGCGGCTGCGCTCCATGACCGCCTTGTCGATCGGCGTCGAGAGGAGCTGGCTGAACTTGATGGAGTCCGGCAGGCCGTCCGGGCTGGTCTGCATGGTCGCGAAGACGTCGCTGACGGCCGCGGCAAGGCTGGGCTCGAAGCTCTCAAGTTCGCTCAGGAGCAGTTCGGCGCTGAAGAGGAACATGCCGCTGTTCCATAGATAGGCGCCCGACGCCAGCATGCGCTCCGCCTCGGCCAAAGGCGGCTTCTCGACGAAGCGCTCGACCTCGTAGGCACGATGCACGCCGTCAGCAGCTTGAATGTCGAGGGCCGGGCCGGCGGCGATCCAGCCAAAGCCGGTCTCTGGACGCGACGGCTTGATGCCGAAGGTAACGAGACGGCCGGTGGCGGCGACAGTGGCGCCAAAGCGTGCCGCCTCGGCCAGGGCTGGAACATCGAGGACCAGATGGTCGGAAGGACAGACCCACATGATGGCTTCACCACCCCAGCGGGCCTTGACTTGATGGGCGGCCAGCGCGACGGCGGCAGCAGTGTTGCGCGGCTCCGGCTCGAGAAGAAGATTGCTAAGGAACCCGGACCCTAGCTCTGCCAACTGGCGGCGGACCAGGATCGCCTGGCCAGCGGCGGCGATGGTCACGACGCGCTCGGCCGGGGCGACGTCGAGCATGCGCTTAGCCGTCGCCTGGAGAAGCGAGGAATCACCGACGAGTTCGACCAGATGCTTGGGGAAAGCCGACCGGCTGAGAGGCCAGAGGCGTGTGCCCGACCCACCAGCCAGGATGACAGGAACGATCAAGGGACGATCACCCGGTACGGACGCGGCTATGGAACCGGCTTGGCTCATGAAGCGAAGCAACCTTTCATCACGACAATATGGTCCGGCGCCGATAGCCGACGCCGGAGATCATTTTGCGGCCCTCAGGGACCCCCCGGTCGCCGGCCGAAACACGACGAGCCGCCCTCGAAAATCATGAGAGCGTCGGGATTGCATGAAAGGTAATCTATAGCCAATGCGGTGCTGCGGCAAGAATTGGCGCGATACAAGGATGCGTCAGTCCGTCCGGTGCGGGGCACCACGCACCGGCGGTGGTCCTTGCTGTCGCATCCATGGGCCCGCCTTGGCGTCAGTGCAGCCGGCGGGCGTTCCTGGTGACGGTCAAGGCGATCAGATGCACGTCGGAACGTTCGATCTCTTCTTTGATGCGCAGCTTTTCCTTCTTCAGCCTGGAGAGCATGGCCGGATCCGGCAGGGGACGGTTCATCTCGTCGTGGATCTGCTGCTCGAGTCGCGCATGCTTGCTGCGCAGGCTGTCGACATGCTCTTGCATGGCCATCAGGAGGCTCCTCAAAGAGTGGTCGCTAACAGCAGATTGATTGACCTGAAGGACACTTCCAAGCCTAAATCGTCATCGCCGTGTCATTTTTTGATTGGCAAACACATCAAATTCTTGCGACCGCGCAGCGGCCAGCCAGTCCCGTTTGCGAAGCAATCCAAGGGTGCTCCGAGGTGCGGCTTGTGCTAGCAAGAGCGTCCAAGAACGATGGTGGCCAATTCCCGCATGGACGATGATCGCAGGGTCAAGCCTGAGGATTACGATACCCGCCTCATGACGCTAAAGGCGGCGCACCGGGCGCTCGACGAGCGGATCAATCAACTGGTCCTGGAGCCGACGATCAGCCTGCTCGAGTTGCAGCGTCTCAAGAAGCAGAAACTGGTGTTAAAAGACCGCATCGCCCATCTCGAGCGTTATCGGATCCCCGACATCATCGCTTGATGCGGCAGCGTCAGGAAGACGGTGCGAAACCCGGCGGATAGGGGCGCAAGAGGCGGTTGACATGGCCCATCTTGCGCCCCGGCTTGGGCTCCGACTTCCCATAAAGGTGGACAAACGTGCCGGGGAGGCCGAGGAGCGGCAGGAGCCGGTCGATATCGGCTTCGTCGCCCAGGAGATTCTCCATGCTAGCATCGGCGTGGCGGACGGGATCGCCCAGCGGCAGGCCGGTAATGGCGCGGACCAGTTGCTCGAACTGCGAGACGGTGCAGGCATCCATGGTCCAATGCCCGGAATTATGTGGACGCGGCGCCAGCTCGTTCACCAGAAGACGCCCCTCGGCATCCAAGAACATTTCGACGGCCAGCAGCCCCACGACATCCAGCGCCTCGACGACGCGCTCTGCCAAGGACCGGGCTTCATCGAGGACCTCTGGCGCCTGCGGTGCCGGGGCCAGGGTCCTTTTCAGGATATGGTGCGCATGCTCGTTCTGGACAGGCACGTAGCTTTGCATCTGACCGTCCAGGCCGCGCGCCGTGACGACTGAAAGCTCGCAGACGAATGGCACGATCTGTTCGAGGATGAGGCCGCCCGGCGCTTTGCCCAGGGCGGCGAACGCCGATGCGGCGTCGCTTGGTGCGGCGATCAGGCGCTGGCCGCGTCCGTCATAGCCCATGCGCCGGGTCTTGAGGATGCCACGGCCGCCGGTTTCCTTGAGGGCACGAGCCAGCTCGGCCTCGTTCTCGATGGCGAAGAAGGGAGTCACCGGAACACCCTGCTCCGCAACGAAGCCTTTCTCGAGCATCCGGTCCTGGGTAATCCGGAGCACGTTGGCGCCGGGACGAACGGGTACGTGTGCGGCGAGGAATTCCAGCGCCTCCACGGCGACGTTCTCGAATTCGAGCGTGACGACGTCGACAGACTTTGCGAATGCCAGCAAGGCCTCCTCGTCACGGTAGTCGGCGCGCGTCAGGGCGGCGGCGACGTCCCCGGCGGGGCTCTCCGCCTCGGGTGCCAGGATGTGGCAACGATAGCCGAGCCGGGCCGCTGCGAGCGCCGTCATGCGGCCGAGTTGACCGCCACCCAGGATGCCTATGGTCGCGTTGGGCGAAAGCCTGTCGGGCACGGTATGATGATCCTCAAATAGGCGAAGACGGCCGTTCGGCCACGGCCAGGGTCTGCTTGCGGCGCCAGTCTTGCAGTCGCCGGTCGAGGGCCGGATCGGCCAGCGCCAGGATGGCGGCTGCCAGCAGGGCCGCGTTCTTGGCGCCGGCCTCGCCGATCGCCAGCGTGCCGACCGGCACGCCGCCTGGCATCTGCACGATCGAGAGCAGGCTATCAAGCCCGTTCAGGGCATGACTTTTAACCGGCACGCCCAGGACCGGCAGATGCGTCGAGGCGGCAACCATGCCCGGCAGGTGGGCGGCACCGCCGGCACCGGCGATGATGACCTTGAGGCCAGCCGCCGCCGCGCCTTCGGCGAAGGCCACGAGCCGGGCCGGCGTGCGATGAGCCGAGACGATCTTGGCCTCGAATGGGATATCGAGCTCGGCAAGGATGCTTGCCGCCGCTTGCATGGTAGCCCAGTCGGACTGGCTGCCCATGACGATCGCGACGTTCGCGACATTGGCGCTGCTTAGAGCGGCACCGCTCAAGGAGGCGCCGGCCCCCGGCCGATCGCGGTCGGCAGCTTCGCTCGTCACGGCTTCTCCTCGCTGGGCTCGTCCCGGTTTTCGTTCTCCCGCATGTGCGCGTCCTTGCCGACCGCGGGCAGGACCGGCTGGCCGATGGTCAGCCCCTCGGGCAAGGGATCGTCAAGGAGAGCGCGGGCCGCTTCCTCGTTTTCGGCCTTGATCTCGAGGAACACCTCCTCGCGCAACACCGAGACATGCGGGGGGAAAACGAACCCCAGCTTGACGATGCGGCCGCGCACCTCGACGACCCTGACCTCGATCGCGTTGTCGATGATGACGGCCTGACCCTCGCGGCGGCTCAGATAAAGCATGCGGACATCCAGGACATACCCTGATGAGAGACGGTGCGACGGAAAGGCACGCCGGCGTTAACTAATTGTCAACCGCCCTTCGGTAGAGAAAGAGCGTCGGCCGAAGCTTCGGCATTTCTAGCCCGATCCAGGAAACGATGCAGCCAGCTCTCTTCCAGTTGCTCTCGGCAAAGGCCAGCTACCTAGCCGACCGCCAGACTGTCCTGACCCAGAATCTCGCCAATGCCGATACGCCGCAATACCAGGCGCAAGACACGGTGAGCTTCGAGCGGGCGCTCTCCGCCATGGGCGGGCACCTGCCGGCACTGGCTACCGCTACGACCAATCCGATGCACATCGCCGTCCAGGGCAGCCTTGCCATGGAGGGCCGGGATGTGAGGACGCTGCGCGACGAGGGGGTGGAGACATCCCCCAGCGGCAACGCGGTCGTGGTCGAGGAAGAGGTGCAAAAGCTCGCCAAGACGCAGCTCGATCACGAGCTGACGACCAGCCTCTATGGCAAACAGATGGCGATGTTGCGCCTGGCGATGAGCTCGAACGGCAGCTGAGGCAAGGAGCATAGGGAGCGCTTCAATGGATCTGAACGCGGCGATGCGTATCGCCAGTGCCGGCATGAGGACGCAGTCGGCCCGCTTGCGGGTCGTCTCGGAAAATATCGCCAATGCCGAATCGACCGGGACGACGCCCGGTGCCGATGCCTATCGGCGCAAGACCGTCATTTTCGGCCAGGCACTGGATCGCGAGCTTGGCACCAAGCTCGTCACGATCAGCCGCTATGACACCGACAAAAGCGACGAGCCCATGCGGCTGGATCCCGGCAACCCGGCGGCGGATGCAGATGGCTATGTCAAGATGCCCAACGTCAATTCGCTGGTCGAGCTCATGGACATGCGCGAGGCGCAGCGCTCCTACGAGGCCAATCTGAACGCGCAGTCGATGGCGCGCTCGATGCTCGAAAAGACGATTTCGCTGCTCAAGAGCTGATTGCCGGCGCTGGGCGCCATGAGGCGCACGCGCGCAGGCACCCTGCCCGCACCGAAGACGGAGACTGGAACGAATGTCGATAGAAGCCCTCAACCGCGCGGTGCGCGGCTATGGTCAGACGGCGAGCCTGCTGGGGCAGCAGCCGACGGCGGCGGCCAGCCAGACCGGTCAGGCCTCGTTTGCCGACCTCGTCTCGCAGCAGGTGGCACAGACCTATCAAAGCGTGGCCGGTGGCGAGAGCGCAACCGTCGCCGCCGCGCATGGCAGCACCGACACGCAAGCCGTGGTCGAGGCCGTCGCCCAGGCCGAATTGTCCCTGCACAAGCTGACGGCGGTGCGCGACAAGGTGATCGCCGCGTATCAGGACATCATGCGCATGCCGATCTGATCGGCGCCATCGGCGCCACGGGCTCTGAATTCTGCGGCGCTGGCGATCATCTAGCGTCTGTCCTCTACCAGATCGAGCCGCCTCGAGCCGATGCGAAGGGAAGCCTGCTCCCCTTTGCCTCGCCAAGCTGGTGCCGGTGCGGTTGAGGGCGTGACGCGCGCCTCGATCGCCGTCCCCATCTGACAAGCCTGTGCTTCTTGCCACCGCCATGCTGGGCTCGCCAAAGGAGCGGGATGCTGCCTTGTCGGGTGCCGGCCCGGCCGATCGACCGGAAAGCCTGGGAAATCCTCCAGAGGCGAGGTGAAGCCTCCGCCGCCAACGGCGAGGGCGGTGCCCTGGCCCCGCCCTCGCCCGAATGAATCCGGTCCTTTGGACCTTGCGCACATGACCGAGCGGGCGGCGGCCATCGCTCGACCGGCCTTGGAGCAAAGCTGAGTCTTCCAGGGCAGGGCCAGCTTAACGCGGCGTTAACCTTGACCATGCAAAAGCAAGGGCAAGCCGGGGAGCGTGGTGACCGGCGATACTGCCGTCGGGAGTCCGGCCATGACAGCCGAACAAGTCATCGATCTTTGCCGCGACATGCTCTGGGTCACCATCATGATCGGCGCGCCCGCTCTTTGCGCCGCGCTGGCCGTGGGCCTCCTGGTCTCTCTCTTCCAGGCCCTGACGCAGATCCAGGAAGCGACCCTGGCCTTCGTGCCCAAGGTGCTGGCGGTCTGCGGCGTGCTCGTCTTGACCATGCCGTTCGCGCTGGCCAAGCTCCTGGCCTTCACCCAGCAGATCTATGGCGGCATCAAGGGCCCGCTCTTGCCGTGAACGGGCTCCTTACCGCCGCCCTCGGCGCCGATGTCGCCAGCGCGTCGCTGGCCGTCATCTTCCTGGTCTTCCTGCGGGCCGGCACGGCCTTGATGCTGCTGCCGGGCTTCTCGGATGCCCAGGTGCCGACCCGCTTTCGTCTGGGCCTGGCGCTTATCTTAAGTGTGATCCTAGCGCTCAGCCTGGGCGCCAGGGCACCCTTGATTCCAGGCGACCCTGGCAGTTTCGTTCTCCTCTTCATCAGCGAGATGTCGATCGGACTGGCGATCGGCTTTACCGCGAGGCTCGGCATCGCCGTCCTGAGCTTCGCCGGCGCCCTCATGGCCATGCAGTCCGGCCTCGCGGCCGCGGCCTTCTTCGATCCGCAGGACACGAGCCAGCGCACGATCTTCACGAGCTTTTTATCGATGGCGGCGATAACGTTGCTCTTCGTCACCGACGGTCAGCGCTGGCTCCTGGGCGGCCTTGCCGCCAGCTACGATCTTCTGCCGGCCGGCATGCCCTTGCCGCTCGACGACATGATGCAACTCCTCCTGCGGCTAGGCGGCGACGTGTTCCGCGTCGGACTGCAGATCTCGGCCCCGCTGGTTGCCGTCTCGCTCGTCACCAACCTGACGCTGGGACTCTTGAACCGCATGATGCCGAGTCTCCAGGTGCTCTCGGTCGCCATCTCCGCCCAGTTGCTCGTGGGCCTGGCGGCAACGGCAATCGCCATGGGCTCTGCCCTTCTTTTGACCTTGAGCCAGATCGAGCACAGCGTCGCCTGGCTCCTCCCCCCGTTACCTTGAGGAGCGTACATGGCCGAGGGTGGCGACGACCAGGACCGCACGGAACAGGCGAGCGCGCACAAGCTCGACAAAGCGCGCGAGGAGGGCAAGGTCGCCGTCAGCCGCGAGGTGGCCTCGGCCTTCGTGGTCGTCGTCGCCGCGACGGGACTGGCCCTGGCCCTGCCGCCCCTGGCCGGCAATGCCGCCGGGACGCTGGCCGCCATCCTGGCCCATGCCGGCAGCATGCGGCCCACCGCCAACGACATGCGCGCGGCCTGCCTGGAGCTGGCCCTCAATGTCGGCCTGCCGCTCCTGGCCATCCTGACGGCTTTCGCCGCGGCAACGATCCTGGCGACGGTCGCCCAAGGCGCCTTCGTCGTCTCCACCAAGGCTTTGCAGCCGAAGCTCGAACGGCTCTCGCCCCTGGCCGGGCTGAAGCGCCTCGTCTCGCCGACGATGCTCAAGGAATTCTGCAAGAATCTCTTAAAGCTCGCGATCATCGGCACGACCGCCTATCTGGCCCTCGCACCCTCGATCGGCACCCTGGCCCTCCTGCCGGGTCTGGCGCTGCCGGCCCTCCTGGCCCTGCTCGCACAGGTCGTGGGCCGGCTCTTCCTCTGGACGGCCGGCGCCACGCTGGCCCTGGCCGCCCTCGACTGGTTCCTCACCCGACAGAAATTCCTGCGCGACATGCGAATGTCGAAGAAGGAGATGGCCGACGAGCACAAGGAGCAGGACGGCGATCCGCACATCAAGGGCAAGCTCAAGCAGATCCGCATGCAGCGCGCCCGCAACCGGATGATGGCCGAGGTGCCCAAGGCCACCGTCGTCATCACCAACCCGACCCATTTCGCCGTAGCGCTTCGCTATGACCAGACGACACCAGCCCCCATCGTCATCGCCAAGGGCGCCGATGCCGTGGCGCTCAGGATCCGCGAACTGGCCGCGGCGAATGGCGTGCCGGTCATCGAAAGCCCGCCTCTGGCCCGCGCCCTCTACAGGCAGGTCGAGCTGGACCGAGTCATCCCGACAGAGCATTATCAAGCCGTGGCTGAGATTATCGCTGCCATTATGCGGGTGGGCCGGATCGCGACCGCCTGAGCCCCTCCACTTTCAACCCTCCTGGCTCCAGCCCGTCCCCCCCCTGCCAGCGGAACCGCCACCTTGCCGTTCGCCGACGATCGTCTCTTCCCGCTGGTAGCCCTTCTTTGCGCCCTTTGCTGGCTCCTGACACAAAGCGGCTGGCTGTCGCGCCGGGCCAGTCGCTTCCTCCTGCGCGTCGCCATCCTTCTCCTCGTGACCGGCATTGCCGTCGCGATCGTGAAGGCGCTGGCGATGGGGCTGTCCTGATGGTCCTGGCCTGACCGCGCGACCGGGACTAGTGTCGGTAGCCGAACGTTTCGAGGGAAGGCAAAGCCGATGCGAAGGCGCGCAGCTGGCGGGCTCGGCCGGCGAACGGTCCTGGCCGGGACGGCCGGTATCGGCATGGGGAGCCTTCTCGGCACGGGCGGCATCCGCACGGTGCTGGCCGCTTCGCCAGATGACGGCCAGCGGGTCTACGACTTCACCCTGACCTCGATCGACGACAAGCCGATGCCGCTCAAGGCTTATGCGGGCCACCCGCTTCTGATCGTCAACACGGCATCTTTTTGTGGCTATACCTACCAGTATGAAGCGCTGCAGCGTGTCTGGGAGCGCTTTAGGCGCCGCGGCCTCGTCGTCATCGGCCTGCCGTCCGGCGATTTCGCCAATGAGGAATATGGCGCCAACGACGAGATCAAGACCTTTTGCCAGACCCGCTTCGACATCGACTTCCCGATGACCGCCAAGGTCCATGTGCGCGGCCCGGGAGCGGACCCCATCTTCCTCTGGCTGCGCCGCGAACTGGGAGACGGCCCGGGGCCGCTCTGGAACTTTCACAAATATCTGGTCGATGCCGAGGGGCGGGCGGTCGCGAGCTTTCCCTCCGCCCTGGATCCGGACAACCCGGAGATCCTGGCAGCGATCGAGCACCTGCTGCGGCCGCAAGCCGGCTAAGCACAGCCCATAGCTCTTCCTGAATGCCACGAGGCGATCATGCCGGACCGGCACGAAGGTAAGAGCCGGTCAGGCCGATCATTCGCTCTCTCAAGCCAGGCCGCTCGGGCGGCCGCCGGCTCAGGGCGCCTTGAGGACTGCCGTGCAGGCAGCCGGCATGCCGGAAAGCGTCAAAGGCGGCTTTGGCCGCGCGGGCTTGGCCGGGCCGGGCGGTGGCGGGGCAAACCAGGAGGACAATTCCGCCCCGCACCCGTCACCCGGCGGCGGCGGGGCCTGAGGCACGCAGGCGGTCTCGCTCGGCGGACAGGCCAGACGGACATGGAAGTGACTGTCGTGGCCGAACCAGGGCCTGATCTTGCCGAGCCAGGGCTGGCCCGCATAGCGGCTGCAAAGAGCGGCCTTGATGCCCGGCGCCACGAAGATGCGGGCCACGGCCGGCGAGGCCGCCGCCATGGCGATGATCCCCCCCTGCCAGGGGCCAAAGCGTGCCGGATCGACCTGCCTGCCGCCCTTGGCCAGCATGCTGGGTGGCTCGAAGCTCTCGGGCACGAGATCGCCGATCCTGGGAGTAAGCCAGATGTCAGCGTCCAGGCCGATCGTGTGCGAGGCGTGACCCGAGCTCATGGGACCGCCCCGCGGCTGGGCGATGTCGCCGATAAGGAGAGCCGGCTGACCGGCCGCGCGATTGCGCGCGATCAGATCGCCGAGCCAGGCGATCATCGCCGGTGCACCGTAGGTCCGGTTGCGCGAGGGGCGCAGGACCTGCCAGCCCGGCCCGGCCACGGGCAGGCTGCGGGCGCCGGCCAGGCAGCCGCCCGCATAGCCACCGATCGCGTGCGGCCCGCCACGGTCGAGCGAGGGGCCGACAACCTTGCCGAAGAGATCACGAGCGGGTGTCTCGGCGGCCGCGGCTCCGCTCAGGGCCAGCAGGCAAGTCAGTGCTATAGCGGCCTTGCGGGCGTGGGACCGAGCGAGCATTTCTGTCTCCTCCATGCGACTCGATTGGTCTTGCCAAGACTAAGGCGCTTCGCGACGGAACGAAATCGCCAGGCTTTTCCGCCCCGGCGGCAAGGAGGACTCTGATGGCGGCCGAGGGCCTGGAACGCCGGGAGCAGAACAGCACGAGCGACATGGTCACCCGACACGACGCGCTCGTCGATGCGCGTGGGCTGGCCTGCCCCCTCCCTCTGGTCAAGGCGCGCCAGGCGCTCATGGTGCTGGAGCCGGGAGCCGTAGTCTGCGTGCTGGCGACGGATCCGGCCGCGGCTGACGATTTCACCAATTTTTGCGAGCATGGGGGGCATGTGCTCCTGGAGATCCGCGAGGCGGACGGCGTCTTGAAGATCGTCCTCGCCAAACGTGCTGGCCAAGGGACAGGCTGAGTGGCCTGCCGCACCGTCGGCTGAGAGAAAGCCGGCGGGGCCCCAGCTTGACGCTCGGGGCCGATCGGCCGCAAAGCTCTGATCTTAAGGTAAGAAGCATGGAGAGGCGGATCATGGCAGGCAGGCTGGCGGGCAAGAAAGCGCTGATTACGGCGGCGGCTCAGGGCATCGGGCGCGCAAGTGCGGAGCTGTTTCGCGACGAGGGGGCCACCGTCATCGCGACGGATCTCGATCTCGCCAAGCTAGAGACCCTGAAAGGCTGCGAGACGCGGCGCCTTGACGTCACGGACCTTGGCGCGATCGAGGCGCTGGCCAAGGAGGTGGGCGCTGTCGACATCCTCTATAACTGTGCGGGCTTCGTGCATCACGGCACGATCCTGGACTGCAACGAACAGGATTGGGAATTCTCCAACGAGTTGAACGTCCGCTCGATGTTCCGCATCATCAAGGCGTTCCTGCCGGAGATGCTGGCGCATGGCGGCGGCTCGATCGTCAATATCAGCTCCGGCGCTTCCTCGATCAAGGGCGCGCCCAACCGCTTCGTCTACGGCACGACCAAGGCGGCAGTGATCGGCCTCACCAAGGCGGTGGCGGCCGACTTCATCACCAAGGGCATTCGCTGCAATGCGATCTGTCCGGGGACGATCGAAACGCCGTCGCTCGAGGACCGTATCAAGTCGCAGGGCGATTACGACAAGGCGCGCGCCGCCTTCATCGCTCGCCAGCCCATGGGCCGGCTCGGTACGGCCGAGGAGATCGCCAAGCTAGCCCTCTATCTGGCTTCGGACGAAAGCAGCTTCACGACCGGCACCGTCAACGTCATCGACGGCGGCTGGACGCTCTAGTTCAGAGGCCGGCACGCGGCCATCTGGTCGCGTGCCGGTGATATGGGCAGAAGGCAGGCTCTAAGAAGGAACTCGCCGCCATTCAGGCGCCCTTGCCGACGCGCGCCAGCCCGTCGCTGCCGGATGCGTTGAGATCATCGGCCATCCCATTCCGGGCGGGGTGGAGGAGGAATAGGGCCGGGGCGTGCACGTCGACCGCTAACGCGGCCTTCAGCCAAACGCCTGAAAACGCCGCCACCAGGCATTGCCCGGCGGCGGGCCAGTCGGCACTGCCGCGCAATGGTGACAGAAATGGCGAAGGAGGGAAGCGGAGTCAGGCAGCGCCGCGTCCCCTCGCCTTGCCCCTGGCGGATGCCGCTGGCCGGGGCTTCCTTGGGGCTCCGGCCAGCGCGCGTGCGATCGCCGCGCTCAGTCGCTGCCCCGGGGGGGTGAAACGGTCTCGGTCGCGGCGGGCGAGGCTGCCGGAGCCGCCGCCTCGATGGGCGCACGGCCCAAAAGGCTGAACGCGGTTACGGGCTTGGCCCGGCCGCGGACGGTGACGCTGCCCAGCCGTTCGAAGACGAAGCCCGAGCCGGCATCATTGACGATAGCCTCGCTGACGACGATCGTCGCTTCGCGCCTGCCGGGCAGGTCCTTGCCAAGGGCTTCCAGCCGCTGGGCGACATTCACGGTATCGCCGACCACGGTATAGTTCAGCCGCGAGGGGGCGCCGATATTGCCGACCACCGTGGGTCCGCAATGCAGACCGATCCTGAGGCGGAGGGGCGGCACGCCCTCCTGGCGGCGGCGGTCATTCTCCTGTTGCAGCGTGGCCTCGATCGCGAGCGCCGCTCGGCAGGCGCGCCGGGCGCGGTGCTTGAGGCGCTCTGGCGCGCCCCAGAAGGCCAGCAGCCCGTCGCCCATGAACTTGTCGATCGTACCGCCCTCGTCCTCGATATGCTGGTCCAGCATGGCGAAATGGCGGTTCAGGAGGCTGGCGACTCGGGCCGCCGGCAGGCGCTCGGCCATCCGCGTGAAGCCGGCCACGTCCGTGAACATGATGGTGAGGTCACGCTCGCGGGAGGCAATCTGGCCGCCCATGTTGATCAACGCGTGGACGAGGGATTTGGGCACGTAGGTCTCAAAGGCGCGGATCGTCGACAGCAGCGCGTTGAAGGCGCGGGCCTGCTCGTCGAGTTCGCGCACCGGGCTGGGCTTGAGCGGCTTGACGTCCTGAGTCTCGAGCGTGGCGATGGCGGTGGCCCCCGCGGTCGCCGCCTTGATGGGCCAGGCCATTAGCCGACCCAGGAGTAGAGCTAACAGGACGGAGACGAGGACGGCAGCGCCGCCGATCACGGCGCCTTGCTTAAGCGGTTCCATCTGCCGGTCGACCACGGCATCAGGGACCCAGGCGCCGATCGTCCAGGGCGTATCACCGAAACCCTGAAGGACGCGCGTCATGACGATGGCGCCGCCCCTGATCGGGACTTCCTCGACATCGATCCCCTGTCGTCCGGCAAGCGCGTAGTTCGAGACCGGACGCCCCTCCGTCAGATGAGCCAGGACCGGGTCGCCCACCGCATCCAGCGCCGGCAGCGGGTTGGCGGGTGTTAAATGCGGGAACATCGCCCTAAGATTGGCGTGTGCAAGCACGCGGTTGTCGCCGTAGAGGACAAAGGGCGTTTCGTCGCTCGAGCTTGCGACCTGCGAGACCAGATCGGAGAGTTGGCCCGCTGTTACCGCCACCGCGACATAGGCCAGGAGTCGGCCATCCTTGAAGACCGCGCGGCGGGCGTTGATGATCGGCTGGTGCAGCTCGGGCACGTAAATGAGCTCGCCCCAGTAGGTTTCGCTGCGCGCGCGCATCGCCGCCAGTCGCTGTTTTGCCGGCGCGTTGTCGGAAATGTCGGTCCGAACATAGATGATCTGGCCCTCCTCCGTGCGACTGACGCGAAAATTAACGAGGTCCGGCCGCGTCAGGGAGACGGTATTCAGATGAGGCCGGCCAGCCAGCGTCGTTAGCAGCCAGCCCTTGATCTTCCCCTCGTCATTAAGGTCCAGGTCTCGGTCGGAGATGATGGCCGCCAGATCGTCGACGAGACGGGTCGTCGGTGCGAGATCGTTGCGGATGCCCCGCTCGAGCTGTTCGATCACGTTGACGACGCGCCGATTCGAGAGCTCGAGCGTCAGATGCCGGTCGAGCTGCCATTCGACGAGAAAGACCGTGGCGCTCGTGGCCAGCACCAGGATCCCGAGGATCGCTGCCAGCACCAGAGCCAGCGGCAGGCGGAGACGGCCGCGCATGCCTTATGCTTGCCTCAACCTTGAAGGATAGGAAGATGATCGATTCATCCCGTACTCCCGTGCCGACGCCTGCACCAGCCCCCGGTGGGATCTGCGGCCGATCAGCCCATGCACGTTCCAGCGTCCCGGATTGTGGACCCCGGCATGGCAAATGTTTCTTTGCGGCGTGACCCCGACTTGACGTATAGAGCGCCGCAACTTGGCGTTCCTATCGGGACAGCCTTCCCTGCATCTATCTCCGGACGCTCTTCATGGATCTGCGCAACATCGCGATCATCGCGCACGTCGACCACGGCAAGACAACGATGGTGGACAAGCTTCTCCAGCAGTCGGGCACCTTCCGCGAGAACCAGCAGGTTCAAGAACGCGCGATGGACAGCAACGACATCGAGCGCGAACGCGGCATCACCATCCTTGCCAAATGCACGAGCGTTGTCTGGCAAGACGTCCGCATCAACATCGTCGACACGCCGGGCCATGCCGATTTCGGCGGCGAGGTCGAGCGCATCCTATCGATGGTGGATAGCTGCGTCCTTCTGGTCGACGCCGCCGAAGGGCCGATGCCGCAGACCAAGTTCGTCTTGGGCAAGGCACTCAAGCAGGGCCTGAAGCCCATCGTCGTCATCAACAAGGTGGACAAGCCCGAGCAGCGCGCCGACGAGGTCCTGAACGAAATCTTCGACCTCTTTGCCGCGCTGGAAGCCACCGAGGAGCAGCTGGATTTCCCCTACGCCTTCGCCAGCGCCAAGAATGGCTGGGCGGTCAAGGAAATGGGCGACGAGCCCAAGGACCTCTCGCCGCTCTTCGAGCTGATCCTCTCGCATGTCCAGCCCCCGGCGGGCGACAAAGACGGCCCGTTCCGGATGCTGGCGACGACGCTGGAGGCCAATAATTTCCTGGGCCGCATCCTGACCGGCCGTATCACCTCGGGCACGCTGCGGCCGAACACCACCATCAAGGCCCTCTCGCGCGACGGCAACGTCATCGAGACGGCGCGCATCACCAAGATCTTGGGCTTTCGCGGCCTGGAGCGGGTGCCGGTCGATGAGGCCGAGGCCGGCGACATCGTCGCCATAGCCGGCTTGACCACGGCCACCGTCGCCGATTCGATCGTCGACCCCTCCGTCGAAGAGCCCCTTCCGGCGCAGCCGATCGACCCCTCGACCATCGCCATGACCTTTGCCGTCAATGACAGCCCCTATGCCGGCACCGAGGGAACCAAGGTCACCACGCGTCAGATCTGGGACCGGCTGCAGCGCGAGGCCGAGGGCAATGTCGCGATCCGTGTCAGTCAGTCTGAAAACGCCGACGCCTACGAGGTGGCGGGACGCGGCGAATTGCAGTTGGCCGTCCTCATCGAGACCATGCGCCGCGAGGGCTTCGAGCTCTCCATCTCGCGCCCACGCGTCCTCTTCAGGAACGACGAGAACGGCAAACGCCTGGAGCCGATTGAGGAAGTGACCGTCGACGTCGACGAGGAATATTCGGGCATCGTCGTCGAGAAGCTTTCCCAGCGTAAGGCCGAGCTCACCGACATGCGCCCGGCTGGCGCCGGCAAGCAACGGATCGTCTTCCTGGCCCCGGCCCGCGCCCTCATCGGCTATTACGGCGAGTTCCTGACCGACACGCGCGGCACCGGCGTGCTCAACCGTGTCTTCCATTCCTGGGAGCCCTACAAGGGCGCCATCGCCCAGCGCCACACGGGCGTGCTCATCTCCTCCGAGCAGGGCGAATCGGTGGCCTACGCCCTCTGGAACCTTGAGGATCGCGGCCCGATGTTCATCGGCGCCGGCGAGAAGATCTATGCCGGCATGATCATCGGCCAGCACACGCGCGGCAACGATCTCGAGGTCAACCCCGTCAAGGGCAAGAAGCTCACCAACGTGCGCGCCTCGGGCACCGACGAAGCCGTGCGGCTGACCCCGCCCATCCCGATGAGCCTCGAGAAGGCGATCGCCTATATCGCCGATGACGAACTGGTCGAGGTGACGCCCAAATCGATCCGCCTGCGTAAGCGCTATCTCGACCCTAACATGCGCAAGCGCATGAGCCGCCAGCAGGAAGTCGCCTGACATTGGCAAAGGCGCGGGGCGCGAGCCTCGCGCGCTGGCCGGGTGCGGACTGACGCAGCGCCCGCGAGACGATGGCGCGCGCGTACAGACCGCCATCGATACCAAAGCGCCGGCGCCGACGAGGGCGACCGCTGGCACCGCAGTCTTCCTACCCCGCACGCCCGCCGGCCGCTAGCACGCATACAAGGCTCCTTCCTGGCCACGCGCGGGCTGGGCGAAGCCGGAGCGCCGATGTGGCCCCGCTGCTCCAGGGCATGGTGGCAAAGCGGCGATCGCCCCTGCCGTTGCCGGCAACTTGCCCGCCTGCCCGGTCGACGACATCAGAACGCAAGGCAGGGAAAATTCGATTGCGATCGATCCTGCCTCACCCTGTGCGCTTGGCGGCACGCATATCCCGGCCGCAACCACCTGCCAGGAGCGGCCGCCGTTGCGAGGCCGGTCGACGCGTCAATCATGTGGAGCGCCAGCGACAAGCACCCGCCGGGTACTTCCTGCTTGTTTGGCCAAGAGGACACGCTCCGCCAACTCGTACGCACAAGCCGAGAATGATGGCGCCGCGCTGGCGGTGACGTGCCGGAGGGCCGGGTGACGCACGCGCCGGTTGCAGCTCCGCGCGCCCTCTGCCCATAATTAGGTGACGTGATTGCCGGATCGTTAACAACCATAGGTTGTTTGCCCGCAGCCTTGGGCACGTCGACCTGAGTACTAGACGATGCCTTTCTTGAATTACGCTAAGAATCCGGCGTTTCGAGCTATCGGTATACCAAATTCAAGGTTGTGATAGCGCCGGCTCCGTCGAACGCGGATGCCTCCCATGGTGTCCCGGATCCCTGCGCCGACGAATGCCACAGACCTTCAAAAGGACGAATCGCCACTTTGGCCGCACGGTAGTGATGCCGCTCGCCGGCGTGATTGGTCTCGTTCTCGTCGCCATGCTGTGCATCCTCTTTTGGACCGCGCACGAACAGAACACGCTAGCCGTGGCTCAGGAGCAAAGACTGGCGATCGGTGCCATCCGCGTGCGCGGTGACTATATCGCGGAGACCACCCTCGATTATGCGCGCTCCGAGGAGGCCGTCGACACCCTCGTCAACGGCTATGACCGAACATTGGTCGATCGCAATATCGGCCGGCCCGCCTATGAAAATTTCGGCTTCGCCATGACCTTCATCATCGGCGCTGGCGATCGGACAATCTACGCCATGATCGATGGCAAGCCCGTGCCACCTGACCGCTTTCCCCATCTGGGCGGCGGTTTCGAGGCGCTTCTCTCGGCCTACCGCCAAGGCCCCGTTCACGGGCGCACCGCCGGTGTCATACTGGCGGACGGTATGCCCGCCATCGCGGCCATCGTTGGCATCCGCCCCCTCATCGACGTCGAGCACGCCCGCGAGCAGCGAACCCTCCTCGTCTTTGTTGACCTCTTGAATCAGCAGCGGCTGTCCACGATGGCATCAGCCTATCTTCTTCCGGATCTGCAACTGGGCCCATTGGCTGCAGTGTTGCCAAATGATCGTACCGCCCTCGTCTTGCGCTCGGTCGACGGGACGCCGCTGGGCCTGCTCAACTGGATCTCCGCCCGACCGGGCAGCGAACTCCTTAGACGCCTGCTGCCCTTCCTCGCCATCATAAGCGCCAGCGTCGGTCTGTTGACCTGGTTCGTGCTCCGTCACGCCGCACACACCGCCGAGCGCGTGCGCGAGAGCGAAGCCAAGGCCATGCTCGATCCGTTAACCGGCCTGCCCAACCGGTTGCTTCTCTATCAACGCCTCGACCGCCGCATGCTCGATCGCCATCGGCGCAGCCAAAAACTGGCCGTTCTCTATCTCGATCTGGACGGCTTTAAAGCCGTGAACGACCAGTACGGCCATGAGGCAGGTGACGCGCTCCTCAAGGAAATCGCCACCCGGCTGCAAGCCTCCAAGCGCTTGAACGATACCCTGGCCCGCTTGGGTGGCGACGAATTCGCCCTCATCTGCCACGATGTCCCCGACACCGAGGCCGCCGACATCATTGCTCGTAAACTGATCGACACGCTGCGCGATCCTTTCCACCTGCGCTGCGGCGAGGCGCATATCGATATCAGCGTCACACTCAGCATCGGCATTGCCCTGACCCCTCCCTTCGTCAAAGACGGAGCGGAGTTGTTGCGCCGCGCCGATATCGCACTCTATCGCGCCAAGGCCGCCGGCAAGCAGACCTGGGTCATCTACGACGATGGCGACACCGCCCGGGGGAAGCCTCGGCTTCTCACCGGCCCCCGCCCGATCAAGAAATCTGCCGCCATCGAGCCCCCCCATCAAATTGACATCGGTATTCCGCCACAGGCGCCCGACGGCACCCCCACATGGCGGCCGAGCCGGTAAAGAACGCGGGCGCAAGGAACCTTGGCAAAACGATGCTCTCATCGCTG
>NZ_FYEH01000020.1 GCF_900187945.1 Arboricoccus pini
CCGGAGCATGGCCGAGCGCTTCGTCGCCCGGGCCGAGGCCGCCGCGCGCGAGACGCAGCCCAGGCCCGAGCGTCGCGAGGCCGCACCGCCGGCCGGGCCGCGCCAGCCGCCGGGCGACTGGAGCCATTGCGCGGCGATACCCGAGCGCCAGGAGGAGGCGGAAGCGCTGGCCCTGGCCGATCTGCGCCGGGTGGCGCGGGACAACCGGGCTGAGCTGAACCGGCTGGCGGACAAGCTGGCGTCGGAAGCGGAGCGGATGGGTACGGGCCTTGGGCCCAGCGCGCTGCCCTCGCTTCGCCTGGAGGCGGTGGCGCGTGGTGTGGCGCGGTACTGGCACGAACGGCCGGCCGAGAGCATGCAGGCGGCGATACGCTTGCAGGGTGCGAGGAAGATCGGCCGCTATGGGACCGGCCCGCCCTCGTGATGGTGGCCGGGTAAGACTCGATCCTCACCCGCACCAACAACCCCGCCCCAACCCGGGTCCAGGGGGCGGTGCCCCCTGGCCGCCGGAGGCATCCCTGCTTTCTCGCAGCGAGACGGCGATCATCAGATCGCCGAGGGCCGCCGGAGGCTGCTTTCACACTGCCGCTTCGTTTTCCTGTTCGGGGAGGCGCTGTGCGAGGGCCTGGCTGAGGCGTTCGGTATCGAGTTCGTTTTCCCAGCGGGCGACGACGATGGTGGCGACAGCGTTGCCGACGAAGTTGGTCAGTGAGCGGCATTCCGACATGAAGCGGTCGACACCGAGTATGAGGGCCATACCGGCGACGGGGACGGCGGGGACGACGGAGAGGGTGGCGGCGAGCGTGATGAAGCCGGCGCCGGTGACGCCGGCGGCGCCTTTGGAACTGAGCATGGCGACGAGGAGGAGGAGGATTTGCTGGCCGATGGAGAGATCAATGTTCATTGCCTGGGCGATGAAGAGGGCGGCCAGCGTCATGTAGATATTGGTGCCGTCGAGATTGAAGGAATAGCCGGTTGGCACGACAAGGCCGACGACGGATTTGGAGCAGCCGGCGCGCTCGAGCTTTTCCATGAGCGTCGGGAGGGCGGATTCCGACGAGCTGGTGCCGAGTACGAGGAGGAGTTCCTCCTTGATGAAGCGGATGAGGGCTAAGATCGAGAAGCCATTATAGCGGGCGACGAGGCCAAGGACGACGAGGACGAAGATGAGCGAGGTGGCGTAGAAGGTGAGGACGAGCATGGCGAGATTGACGACCGCGCCGATGCCGTATTTGCCGATGGTGAAGGCCATGGCGCCGAAAGCGCCTATGGGGGCTGCCTTCATGAGGATGTGCACGACCTTAAAGATGGCGGCCATGCTGGCATTGACGAGCTTGAGGACAGGTTCGCCTTTCTCGCCGATCATGCCCAGGGCGATACCAAAGAGGATGGCGAAGAAGAGGACCTGGAGGATATCGCCATTGACCAGGCCGCTGATGGCGGAGGCTGGGATGATGTTCATAAGGAAGCCCGTGAGGGTCTGCTCATGGGCTGCGGCGGCGTAGCTGGCAACGGCTTTGGCATCGATCGAGGCGGGGTCGACGTTGAGGCCGCTGCCTGGCTGAACGACATTGGCGACGACCATGCCGATGATCAGGGCCAGGGTCGAGAAGAAGAGGAAATAGAGCATCGCCTTGCCGGCGACGCGGCCGACCTTCTTAAGGTCGCTCATGGAGGCAATGCCGGCGATGACCGTCAGGAAGATCACGGGAGCGATGACCATCTTGACGAGCTTGATGAACGCGTCGCCCAGAGGTTTCATCGACTCGCCAATGCCGGGATAGAAATGGCCGAGCGCGATGCCGAGGACGATGGCGATCACGACCTGGACATAGAGATGGCCGAGGAGCGATGTTTTGCGGGCCTGCGGTCTAGGGCTCGGTGTCGTGGCGCTCAGGGCCATGAGATCGTTGCTCCCTCGCTGCGGCCGACGCCTCGTTTCCGCGGGGACCGAGGCTCGGACGATTGGGTTTGTGGGCCATCTTGGCGCGGGTGTGCGCCATCAGATGGGCACTAGCCAAGTGCTACCCGAAGCACAAGGATGTTACGGCAGGCTGCCGCCCAGCTCGTCCTCGATATGCACCTTAATGATCTCATCGAAGGAGGAATCGGCTTTGAAGCCCAGGGCCAGAGCGCGTGTGGGGGTAAAATCACGAGCCCAGCCGCCGACCATTTTCTGAATGGCGGGGTCGTGTTCGCGGCGAATTAGGGCCACGGCCTTGTCGCCGGCGATGCGGCGGAGTGCCTCGATCTGCTCGGCGACGGTGGCGGAGAGGCCGGGGAGCGAAAGGTTGCGGCGGCCTTCGAGTCGGCTTGTATCGAGGGTGGCCGCATGGAGGAGGAAGCCGACGCAGGAGCGGGGGCTGGCGTGCCAGTGGCGCATCGAATCGTCGACCGGCAGGACAGCTTCCTGGCCGATGAGCGGCTCGCGCAGGATGTTGGAGAAGAAGCCGGAGGCTGCTTTGTTGGGCTTGCCTGGACGGATGCAGATGGTGGGCAGGCGAATGCCGATGCCGTCCATGAAGCCGCGGCGACTATAATCGTTGAGGAGAAGCTCGCCGATCGCCTTTTGCGTTCCGTAGCAGGTGAGCGGGGCTGAGAGGAACTCGTCGCCGATGGTATCGCCGAACGGAGCGCCGAAGACGGCGATGGAGGAGGTGAAGACGAGGCGGGGGAGGTAGGGCTCGTTCATACCCTCTTGGCGGATGGCCTCGAAGAGGAAGCGGGTGCCATCGAGATTGATGCGATAGCCTTTGTCGAAATCCGCCTCGGCTTCGCCCGAGACGATCGCGGCCAAATGGAAGATGATGTCGGGGCGCGTGGCGACGATGGCGGGTGCGGTGGCGGGATCGGCGAGATCGGCCGCCCGGGCGACGCTCTCGCCCTTGAAGGCCGGGGGTACGCTTGGTTCGATGACGTCGAGGAGGGTTAGCTTGGTGATCGGCTTGGCGCCGACGGCGCCGTCCTTCGCCAGTCGCTCGGTCAGCTTGCGGCCGACCATGCCGGCGGCACCGATAATGAGAACGTGCATGACGCCCCTCCCTTTTTACTTCTGGCCGATCGCTCGCGGCCTATCGGTCGGCTAAAGGGCGAATTGGGCGGCCTGTCAACTGCGAGACTTGGCGGAGGTCAACTGGCGGCACGGAGAAGTTGGCGGGGGTGGGTGCGAAGGCGGAACTGAGTGGTGCGGATCATTTCGCGGATGCGCGGCTGAATCTCGGTGCGCCAGCGCGTACCGTTGAAGACGCCATAATGGCCAACACCCGGCTGGACATAATGATAGCGGAGCTCCGTTGGCAGATTGGTGCAAAGGTCGTGGGCCGCTTCGGTCTGGCCAAGGCCGCAGATGTCGTCGCGCTCGCCCTCGACGGTCATCAAGGTGACGTCATCGATGGCGGTGCAGTCGACTGGCCGGCCCTGATAAGTGAGTCGCCCATCGGCGAGCTGCTGTTCGATGAATACCTTGGCCACCGTCTGGAGGTAGAATTCGGCAGGCAGGTCCATGACCGCCAGGTATTCGGCGTAGAAGCGTCGATGCTGTTGGGTGCTGTCGCAGTCGCCCTTCACGAGGTTCTTGAAGTACTCGTGGTGCGCCGAGATGTGGCGATTGAGGTTCATGCTGACGAAGCCCGAGAGCTGCACGAAGCCCGGATAGACTCGGCGCATCCAGCCGGGATTGGGCCAGGACACGTAGCTGATGACGTTGCGCTCGAACCAGTCGATGCCGTGCGCCTGGGCGAAGCGATTGACCTCGGTAGGATTGCGTCGCGTGTCGATCGGACCGCCCATGAGCGTCAAGGAGGCCGGGCGACAGCGTTCGTTCGCGGCCGCCATGAGGGCGGTGGCCGCCAAGGCCGGGACGGCCGGTTGGCAAACGGCGATCACATGGACGTCATTGCCGAGGAAGCGGATGAACTCGATGACGTGGCTGATGAAGGAGTCGAGGTCGAACGGGCCTTCCCAGGCGGGTACGTCGCGGGCGTCGCGCCAATCGGTGATATAGAGGTTATGTTCGGGCAGCATGGCCTGCACCGTACCGCGCAGCAAGGTGGCGTGATGGCCGGACATTGGTGCCAGGAGCAGCACCTTGGGGTCGTATCGCTTGCCGCAAACCGTTTCGTCACGGTCGAAATGGAGCAGGTCGCAAAAGGGCGTGCGGGTGACGATTTCTTCGTGAATAGGGACGGTCAGGCCGCCGATTCGCGTCTCGCTGATGCCCCAACAGGGCTTCGGATAGCGCTTGGTCACGTCCTCGAAGAGTTCGCAGCCGGCTGCCAGCATTCGAGTGAGGTCGCTGGCGGCGAAAGGGTTGAGCGGCGACTCGGCCATCTGGCGCACGAGACGCGATTGCGCGCGCCAGGGCGCCATCATCGACTGCAAAATCTCATAGGTCTGATAGAGCACGACGCACGCCTTCGGGCAAAAATCCTGCTGCAGCGCAAGCTAATCTAAGCCGAAGCCGGTCGCGGGGCAAAGGCCAATGATCGAACGGGCAATTCCCTCTTACGCTCGAAGCCGGCCGACGACAGCTATTGCCCCGGCGCGGCCCTTCTCCCGTCGTCTGGCCCCGCGCTAGGGCGGCACCGATGCGGGAGACGACTACTGGTCAAACCGAGGGAGGGCAGCCTCTTTGCGCCAAGGACAGCTCTCGAAGTCGCAGCCGCCCATCATCGATCCGGGGTTCCCAGCGGCGGCGATCATGACAGCGGGGCCATAAAGTGCCGCCGATGGGCACCCTTGAGTCTTTTTATGGATATCGCCATGCCGTTCATCGTCGCCACGGGCTCATCAACGTCTCTTGCGCGTGGCCAGTGCCGCGCGACAGCGTGGCGAAAGCGATCACGCTCTATTCACAACGATGCTCAGAAAAGCCCCTTGGCGACAATCTCAATGGGGGCTCCGCGCGTTCGCCTCCGGCCCGGCGCGCATCACGACCGGGCGTCAAGCGGACCCGGATGCTAATCGCGCAACTCGTCCCAGAATTCCTTGACACGTGCGAAGAAACCCTCGGACTCTGGATTCTGTCCCTTGGGCGCTCCGGCTTCCTCTTTCTCGAACTCGCGCAGCAGCTCTTCCTGCCGTTTGGTCAGCTTTTGTGGGGTTTCGACGACGATTTCGACGAAGAGATCGCCGCGCGTCGTGCCCTGGAGTTCGGTCAGCCCATTGCCACGCAGGCGAATCTGCTTGCCGGTCTGGGTGCCTTCCGGCACCGCCATCCTCAGACGCTTGCCGTCGATCGTCGGCACGTCGACCTGGCCTCCCAAGGCCGCCACGGTCATCGGAATGGGTGCCCGGCAGAATAAATGCGTGCCTTCGCGCTTGAACATGCGATGCGGCGCAATGGAGACGAAGATATAGAGATCGCCCGGCTGGCCCCCACGCAGACCGGCCTCCCCTTCGCCGGTCAAACGGATCCGTGTGCCGTCCTCGACGCCCTGCGGCACGGTGACAACCAGCGTCTTTTCCTTGTGCACGCGTCCGGCCCCCTGGCAGGCCCGGCACGGATCGGCGATGACGCGCCCGGCCCCCTGGCAGGCGGCACAGGTGCGCTCAATCATGAAGAAACCCTGCTGGGCACGTACCCGCCCGGTACCCCGGCAGGTAGTGCAGGTCGTCGGATCGGCCCCCTGCGCTGATCCGCTGCCATTGCAGACCTCACAGTGAACCGAGGTCGGCACGCGGATCTGGGCCTTCTTGCCGACAAACGCCTCTTCGAGCGTGATCGTCAGATTGTAGCGGAGATCGGCGCCCCTCGCGCCACCCCCCCGTCGACGGCCACCGCCAACGAAATCGCTGAACAGGTCGTCAAAGACATCGGCAAACGAACCGAAATCGAAGCCGCCCCTTGCACCGGAAGCGCCGCCTTCGAAAGCCTGATGGCCGAACTGGTCATAAGCGGCCCGTTTTTGCGGATCCTTGAGGACTTCGTAGGCCTCGCTGATTTCCTTGAACTTCGTTTCGGCCGTGGCATCGCCGGGATTGCGGTCGGGATGCCATTTCATCGCCAACTGGCGATAGACCTTCTTGAGCTCACCCTCGCCGCATTGCCGCGAGACGCCGAGAACCTCGTAGTAATCAGCCTTCGCCATCTTCCGACATATCCACTCGTGGCAATATCAACTTGCAGCGGACCGGCTTCAGCACATGTCCGGCACAATGCAAGAAGGATCGAATGCCGGGCATTCGATCCTTTGTCTTGCTCCTAGGCCCCCAAGGACCGTCCCAAGGATCAGGCCGAACGACGCTTGTCGTCGTCCACTTCCTCGAAATCGGCATCGACGACACCATCGTCAGCGGCCTTACTCGCGCTTTCCGTCTCATCGCCTCCGGCAGCGCCGCCCTCGGACTGGCTCTTATACATGGCCTCGCCGAGCTTCATGGAGGCCTGCGCCAACACCTCGGTCTTGCTCTTGATCGCCTCAGCATCCTCGCCGTCGATGACCGACTTCAAATCGGCGAGTGCTGCCTCGATCGCAGAACGATCGCCGGCGGCGACCTTGTCGCCATATTCCTTAAGGTTCTTGTCGGTCGAGTAGATCAGGCTGTCCGCATGATTCTTGGCCTCGATGACCTCACGCCGCTTCTTGTCTTCTTCGGCATGCGATTCCGCTTCCTTGACCATCTTCTCAATCTCGGCCTCGCTCAGGCCGCCCGATGCCTGGATGCGGATCTGCTGCTCCTTGCCCGTAGCCTTGTCCTTGGCCGAGACATTGACGATGCCGTTCGCGTCGATATCGAACGTCACCTCGATCTGCGGCATGCCACGCGGTGCGGGCGGGATACCCATCAGATCGAACTGGCCAAGGGGTTTGTTCTGGGCGGCGAGCTCGCGCTCACCCTGGAAGACCCGGATCGTCACCGCGGATTGATTATCCTCAGCCGTCGAGAAGACCTGACTCTTCTTGGTCGGGATGGTCGTATTTCGGTCGATGATACGCGTGAAGACGCCACCCAGCGTCTCGATACCGAGCGAGAGAGGGGTGACGTCCAGGAGCAGCACGTCCTTGACTTCACCCGACAGCACCGCTGCCTGGATCGCCGCACCGATGGCCACGACCTCATCGGGGTTGACACCCTTATGCGGTTCCTTGCCGAAGAAATTCTTCACGGTCTCGACGACCTTGGGCATGCGCGTCATGCCGCCGACCAGCACGACCTCGTTGATGTCGGCCGCTTTCAATCCGGCATCCTGGAGCGCCTTGCGGCATGGCTCAATCGTCCGGGTAACGAGATCGTCGACGAGGCTCTCGAGCTTCGCCCGGCTGATCTTCATCGTGAGATGCTTGGGGCCCGTCGCATCGGCCGTGATGAACGGCAGATTGACCTCGGTCTGCGTTGTGGAGGAGAGCTCTATCTTGGCCTTCTCTGCGGCCTCCTTCAGGCGCTGAAGCGCCAGCCGGTCGCCGCGCAGGTCGATGCCATGCTCTTTCTTGAACTCATCGGCCATGTAGTCGATGATGCGCTTGTCGAAGTCTTCGCCGCCGAGGAACGTGTCGCCATTGGTCGACTTGACCTCGAAAACACCGTCGCCGATCTCGAGGATCGAGACGTCAAACGTGCCGCCGCCCAGGTCATAGACCGCGATCGTCTGGTTGGCACCCTTGTCCATGCCGTAGGCGAGGGCGGCCGCCGTCGGCTCGTTGATGATGCGCAGGACCTCAAGCCCGGCGATCTTGCCGGCATCCTTGGTGGCCTGGCGCTGGCTGTCGTTGAAGTAGGCCGGTACCGTGATGACCGCCTTGTCGACCGGCTGGCCGAGATAGCGCTCGGCCGTCTGCTTCATCTTCTTGAGGACTTCAGCGGAGATCTGCGAAGGCGCCTTCTTCTCGCCCCGGGCCTCGACCCAAACGTCGCCATTGTCGGCGCGCGCGATCTTGTAGGGCACCATGTCGATGTCCTTGCGCACGACCGGATCATCGAACCGGCGGCCGATCAGGCGCTTGACGGCAAAGATCGTGTTCTCCGGATTCGTCACCGCCTGCCGTTTTGCAGGCATGCCGACCAAGATCTCACCATCCTCGGTATAGCCTACCATGGAAGGCGTCGTGCGCACGCCTTCTTCATTCTCGATGACCCGGGCGTTCTTGCCCTCCATCACCGCGACACAACTATTCGTCGTACCGAGATCGATGCCGATGATCTTGCTCATTAATCAACCTCTCGCATTACCCGTTGAACCAAGCACACTTCCGCGCAAGCGAGCCTGGATGCAACAGCAGGCGAACCTCGTCGCGGATCGAATGGGATGCCGGTCTGCATAGCAACCACATCCCGGCGCGAGGCTGATATGGGAAGGGGCCGGGGATCGTGCAACCAGTGCCCCTCGCCTCGTCGACAAGAGAGGCCGTAAAGGCCAAAGCCCGCCCGATCTTGCCTCCTTCAGGCGCTGAGCGAGGTCGGCAGCCTGGCCGGTGTCTGGGCGACCGGCGCCATGGGCGAGCCTGCGACGGCCATGCTGGCGCGGGCAAGCTGTGCCCAGGCCCCCCGAATGTCCGCGAACTTGTCGATCAGCAGGTCGCATATCCCCGGGTCGTTCTTGATGTCGATGCGGGTAATCTGGACGAAGGCGGTGGTATAGAAATTGTGTAGATCCTGCGCCGCCTGGCCGCCTTTGTCGTGATCGAGGCAGTTCTGAAGTCCATCCACGATCGCCGCTGCCTTGGCGACATTGGCATGCCGTTCCTCGATGAGATTCTGGCCCATGGCGGCCTTGGCTTTTCTGAGAAAGCCGATGATCCCGTCATAGAGCATGACCACCTGATAGACGGGCGGCAATGTCGCATGCGCGGCCTTATAGGCCCCGTGCTTTTCAGCGGCGTCGAGGGTCTGGGCGTTCGGAAAGGCGTTCAATTGTCATTCCAAGCACTGGTTTGCGCTTTGATCGAGGAAAGCAAGGTATTGAGCTGCGTCAGCGTCGCTTCCATCGCGGCGTATTTGTTGATCAGGGTCTCCTTATAGGAGGAAGCCCGATCGGTAATGTCAGTGATGCGCTGATTATACTTGAGATTCTGTGAAGCTATGTCGGTGATATTGGTCGCGATCGTGCCGGTGATCGCGTTCAGCACGGGGCTCAGATCGTTGTAGATCTTATCGGCGACACCTTGCGACGCGGTGACCTGCACGGTCGTGGAGCCAGCGCCCAGCCACGCCATCTCCAGCCCTTCGAAGGGCGTTCCCTTAGCGCCGCGTAGATATCCCGAGCTGTCGATGGTGCCGGCATAGGAGGTCCCGGTTGCATCGTCGATGAAGCTCACGGATTGCGCGTTACCGTCGCTCCCCGCCGTGATCTGGACCTTGAAGCTGCTGGACGCCAGCGCGTTGCCGCGGTCGGTCACCGCAAGGTTGGCATCGGAGCTCGTCGAATCGAAGGCAAAGACTTTCTCGACGGCGTCGGGATCGGTCGTAAGCTTTGTCGTCAGCGTCACATCGTCGATCACAAGATGATTGCTGCTGTCGATCGTGATACCGAGAGCGGCTAGAGTCCGGACTTGGTCGCTGCCGAGGCCGCTGGCGCCGGCCGAGGCGTCGCCACTGATTGCGTTGGTAACGGAGCGCAGGGTCGGGTCGGCATGCAGCACAGCTGCGTCGGTATAGGTGCCATCCGAGTTCGTTGCCTGCTGGGTGGAGATGTAGTCCCGCACGGCGTTGTAGGCGTCGACGAAGCTGCTGATCTGCGTCTTGATGTCGGCCAAGGACTGTTCCACCGAGAGCGTGATCGTCTTGCTCGAATCGGCTGCAAAGAGCGAGAAAGTCAGGCCCGAGACCGCGTCGGCGATCGTGTTCGACGAGCGCTCGAATTCGATGCCATCCAGGGAGAACTTTGCGGTCTGGGCCGACTGGATGTCGGTCAGCCCCATCAGTGATGCCACATCGTCGCCGCCAGCATCGCTCGTCGCCACGATCGCCTTGCCGGTCTCGTTCCCGGTCAGGACGAGACGTTGCTCTGTCGACGAGATGGAAATGATCTGGGCAGAGATACCGGTCGTCGAGGACTTGGCGTCGATGGCGGCCTTGAGATCGGCCATCGACATCGTACCATCGACTGTAATGGACGTACTCGTCCCGCCAGCCAACCCGATGTTCAAGGTGCCGCTGAAGGACGAGCCGCCATTCCAGGCGCTCGAGAGGCTCGTGCTGGCGGTGTCCGCAGCTGCGCTCTTTTGCTTGTTCGCCGTTGCGAGTTGCTCGACAACGAGAGCATAGTTGCCGGTCTTGGCGCTGGTCGAGGCATCCACGCTTGCGTAGCTGGTAGGCTCGTTCGTATCGGCGGAAGACAGATAGGTCGCCTTAGTGGCAAACACATTGGTCGAGAGGCCGACGCTGCCCGGCGGGTTGCGGAGTGCGTTCGCCGCAGCCTGCAGTGTCGTCAGATCGGTCTTGAGAGTCTGATAGGCGGTGATCTTGCTCGTGTTGAGCGTGATCTTGTCCTGCAAAAGGGTAGCCGGCGCCATCTTCGCGAGATAGGCAGCATTGACAAGGGCGTCCGTGTCGAGGCCCGAACTCACGTCCGTGAGGCGGGTCGAGCTGCCACTCGTGGCGACCGTTCCCGTGCTTATCGAACTGCTGCTGGTGGCCACGTGTCTCTTCCTTCATCGTGACGTTCGCCTTGTCACGCATCGTGACGTTAGCAATTGTCACGCGGTGGGCTTCTTGCCTTCGATCTCGGCATGGAAGGCGACGTAGAATTTGAGCAGGCTGGCGCTTGGGACCGATTCGACCACGTCGCCCGATTGTCGATCTATCACGCGATAAACAGTATGGTGGGCTGCAGCATCGTAGACCGTCTGCGCACTTCGCGTGTCCGCATCTTGGGTAGCGACCGTCGCCTGATCCTTCGGGTCCGTCGACGACGAGTTGGAGACAATCTGGCCGGCTGTGGGCGGGGCCAGGGCTGCCGGATTGTCCTGGGCGCGAGGCAAAGCTCGAACGACAGGGTCGGCAACCGCCAGAGCGTTGATCGACGTCATTCAGTTTCTCCCCTTTCGCCCAACTCCTCGAACATTCTGCTGGATCGAGCCTAGAGACTGACGATCCGGATCGGCCGCGACCGGAAGATACCGGGATCCGGCGCCCTGGCCCCGCCGACTTTCAGCTAGCAAGGCCAGGGCTATCAGGATCAGCCCAGCAGCTTGAGCAGTTGCTGCGGGACCTGGTTGGCCTGGGCCAGCATCGACGTTGCCGCCTGTGCGAGCACATTCTTGGAGGTGTAGTTCGCCATCTCCGAAGAAACGTCGACGTCCATCAGCGATGAGCGGGCCGATTCGAGGTTTTCAGCCGACACATCGGCCGTCGACTTGGCGAACTCGAGCTGTGACATCTGACCGCCGAGATCGGCTCGGTTCGCGAGGAGCGAGGTCAGCTGCGTGTCGATCGCGCTCGCAGCCGAGGCGGCGAGCGAGGTCGAGGTGACCGAACCCGACACTGACGTAACCGAGCCGATAGCGATCGAGATCGTGTCGCTGGAGCCGGAACTGACCTGGAAGGTCTTTGAGGTGAATGAACCGCCCAGGAGGGCTACGCCGTTGAACTTGGTCTGTGAGGCAATGTTGCCCAACTGCGTGTTAAGCTTCTGGAACTCCTTGTCGAGATAGCCTTGCTCGGTGGTGCTCAGCGAATCATTGTTGGCCTGCGTCGCGATCGCCTTCATCCGGATCAGGATGTCGCTGGCGGTCGCCATGCCGCCGTCGGCCACCTGGAGAAGGCTGGATGCATTGGCGGCGTTGACCGAAGCCTGTTTGAGAGCGCTGACGTCAGCTTTCAGCTTGGAGCCGACGGCGAGCGAGGCGGCGTCGTCGGAAGCCTTGACGATGCGCGAGCCGCTCGAGATCTTGGCCAGCGAATTCGCTGCCTGAGACGAATTGATGTTGAGGTAACGAATTGCCGTATTGGCGGAAGTATTCGTTGTAACCGTAACCATGGAAAATCATCCTTCTACGTGAAGCTTGCCGGGGGGACGACCATCGTCTTCCGGCCGAACGGTCCAACTACGTGTCGAACCTTTGGGATTACGACCCAGAGAAGTCGAAATCGGCTCTTCCCTGGTAACAAGGCCGATAATCGCACCAAATAATGAACGATCCCTTAACGTCGGAATCCGCGACGAAAGAATTTCGCGCCTTTTGCTAGTGCATCCGCTGGCCGTTCGGGACCGGCCGTTCAGGCTGGAGGAGCACGATTTGATCCCTGGCGTCGGAAAAGCCCAGAACCAGGACTTCCGAGCGGGTCGAGGCGATCTGGCGAGGGGGGAAATTGACGACCGCCGCCACCTGCATGCCCACGAGTTGCTCTGGCGAGTAGATATGGGTGATCTGCGCCGAGCTCGTCTTCATGCCGATCGTTGGGCCGAAATCGATCGTCAGACGATAGGCGGGCTTGCGAGCGCCGGGGGTGGGAATGACTGCCTTGATCGTGCCGACCCGGATGTCGACCTTAAGGAAATCCTCGATCTCGATCATGCTCATGCGATTCTCTCTGACCAGCTGCGGACGCCTTTGGATGCGCGTCCCTGGCACGGCGGGTCAAGAGAGGCTCGGGTGCGCTCTGACGGCGATCAGTGCTTGAGTGCGGAGCCAGGACTGAGCCGGTGCGCCGCAAGGTTGCTCACACTCTTCGTCGCCGGTGACGGCGGGGCATTGGCAAGGCAGGCCTGAAGATCGTCGAGGCTTGCAGCACCCTGCGCAAAGCCGCTGCTCAGCAGCATCCTGATAAGTTCCAGCTGCACGCGCGCCGCGTCGAGCGGGTCTTCCGCACGCATGAGGGCCGCTGTCAGGCCCTGCAACTCGCGCAGTTCGTCCCCGCCGCATTCAAAGCGCTGCTCGAGCAGCTTCTGGTTCCGACACAGCAAGGCCAGCTGCAGGTCCCCAAAAGCGATGGCCGCGCCGAAGGCCGCGATCGTGTAGGGTTCGAGGATCGACCACCAGGACGTGCTCAGGCTCTCCTCCGCCGCGCCCATGGCGGGCTCCGGTTCGGCCATCACCGTCGGCGCAACCTTGACGCTCTCGGAGGATCCGGGCGCCCCGGCGGCCGACCGGCTCCGTGCGCCGCCGCGGCGCATCGAAATGACCTTCTGTCCGATCTTCGGGTCTTTCGGAAACGTCATGCTCGTCTCACATCGCCGACTGCCTAAAGGCTCTAGCCATTCTCATGCCGCATCGCACAAAAGGCGCCGGCTGTCAGCCTGGATTTATTTCTTCCTTTCCAGGCATGTGGTGCCCGGCCCAATGCTTCTCGTCGCGCGCGGGCGAGTTGGTCGAGCGACACCTAGGCCGCCAGCGCTGCGCAAATCGGGCAGCCCTGTCCGCCTGCCCGAGCCGGCGATCGAGCTCGGCCAGCGTCCTGGCCTGGTCGTCGCTCTCATCGTCTAACCATACGTTGAGGACGCGCAGATATAGGGCCGCCAACGCATGCGCCGCCAGCCGTGTGCCAGGGCGTCCGAGACCGCTCTCGGCCACGTCCAGCATGAGCCCGGCCGAGCGCCTGATCGTGCTGCCGCTCAGCACGATCAAAGCAGGCTCACGAGCCGCGTCGCGCGCGAGGCGTCGCACGCCAGGCTTGAAGGGAGTCGTCGCATCGAGCCGGCGCATCACGAGCTCAAAGAGCCGGTCGCGTACGCTCAGAGCGGCAAGCTCCTCCACCGTCACCTTGAAGGTTGCTCGATCCAGATGCGCGTTCAGCCGGCGCAACAAGTGCCAGCGCGTCGGGATGACGGCCTGCACGTCGGCCACGCTCCCGCCGGTGCGCCGTGCCACGCCGACGAGCGAGAAACGCCGCCAGCCCGCCTCGGCCAGCTCTGCCATTGCCGCCTGCAGCACATCTTCGCGCCAGGAATGCGATTCATTCTGATCCATGCCTGACGATATAGTGGAGCGCGAGTCAAAGTCATGCCACAGAGGCGTTCTAGCCCATTGCGAGCTCCTGCGAGCGCCGGGCAGCCGCCGCCATCGCCGTCTCGAGCAGATCCAAGACCCCGCCTTTGGCCATCAGTATCTCCAGGGCCGCCTGCGTCGTGCCGTTGGGAGATGTGACGTTTCGTCGCAGTGCGTCGGGCGGGTCATCCCCCCGCCTTGCTAGTTCGCCGGCACCCGCCACCGTCTGCACCGCCAGGGCATCGGCCAGGGTTTCGGGCAGACCAAGTCGACGGCCGGCAGCCGCCATGGCCTCGATCAGGAGAAAGACATAGGCAGGGCCGCTGCCCGAGAGAGCGGTGACGGCATGCATGAGGGTCTCGTCCTCGATCCAATGGCAGGCCGATGATGCGCGCATCAGTGCCGTTGCCAGCCGCCGTGCTGTCGCACCGACGCCCTCTCCAGCGCAGAGTACGGCCGCCCCCTGGCCGATGGCGGCCGGGGTATTGGGCATGACCCTGACGATTGCGGCCTCGGGTCCCAACAACGCCGTGAGTCGGGCGATGCCCGTGCCGGCTGCAACCGAGACGACCAGCGTTCCAGGCGCGAGCAACTGGCGGCATAGGGGCGCGACCTCGGTGATCACCTGCGGTTTGACGGCCAGGACAACGGCATCGATCGCGGTCTTGTCGGCGAGCTCATCGATCGTAGCCAGGATCCGGCCCCGTAGCCCGCCAGTCACCAGGGTTGCCCGTCGTCTGGCATCTGGCTCGATCACGACCAACCGCTCGGAGCCCAGACCGCCGGCCAGCCAGCCCTCCGCCAGAGCGGAGCCCATCTTGCCACCACCCACCAGGACGAGTTTTCCGGGCAGGAGCTTCACTAGATCCTCATTCGCCATGGCTCATCCTCAACATATGAAAACACCCGCCGCGAAAGCGTCGCGGCGGGTGTTTCACAGATCGATCGGCGACGAAAGCGATCAGGCCTCGCCCTCGGTCTCCAGCATCGCGGCGACAATCGCTTCGTGCGGCTCCTTGCCCCCCCAAAAGACAAACTGGAAGGCCGGATAGAAGCGCTCACACTCGGTAACGGCGATGTCGATCAGGTCTTCCATGAGCTCGATCGACGCATTGTTGCCATCCCGAAACAGCAGCGCATGCCTGAAGACCGGCACAGCTTCCTCGCTCCAGATATCGAAATGGCCAACCCAAAGCTTCTCGTTCGCCAGTGCCAGCAGCGTGTAGCTCTTCTCGCGCTTCTTGGCCGGGACCTTGATGTCCAAAGCACAGGAGAGCTGCATCACGCCCAGCTCGGGGTGCCATGAAAACCAGAGCTTGTAGTTACACCACTGGCCCGCGATCTCAGCCGCCAGCTCGTCGTCGCTCTGGCGATGGAACGCCCAGTCGTTGGCAAGCGCCAGTCGCTCGACCGTGTCGAGCGGGTTCGCTCCAGGCTCGGACATTTCAGAGGATAGAGACGTCATGAGCGTACTCTCCGGGCAAGACCGCCTGACCTGAAAATTTGCCAGGCGGCAGGTACGCGGGATTTGGACCCGAGGACACATAGCATGTCATCGAAATCCTTCATTAGCATTAAAGGTGCCAAATTCCCGCGAAAGTGACAAGCGCGGCTTAGGCAGCCCAGCGCTGCCCAAAACCAGCCTCTATCAGACGGCGGCGCCAGCTCCTGAGGGGGGGATGTCGCCTGAGGGCCGTCCCGCCCCAGCACTGGCAAGGACGGCGCTTGACGTCGTGGCCCCGCTCTCGAAAGCCGCAAGCCGCGTCTCAAGTGCTATCACCTTGGCTTCAAGCCGTTCCTGCTCGAGCCGCGCCTGAGCCGCCATGGCCTGTACTGCGTCGAACTCCTCGCGGGTGACGAGATCCATCTCGTTGGCCAGTCGCTCGACCCGCTCCTTGACGCGCGCCTCGATCTCGGCCCTTACGCCGCCCAGCGTGTTGATGGCACCGCTGGCCATCCGGGCCAGATCGTCGAGAAGGCGATTTTCGGTCTGCATCAGCATAACTCCAGGCAGCTCTGGCCAGAGGACGTCGCCCGCGGCCGTTCGCTTCTCATATGCTAAACGAGACGGCGCTGGGCAAGTCCGGCGCGAGGGTCAATCGGCGTTCCCACTGCCGTGCCCCGTTGCGCGCGAGGGCCGCACCTTCTATCAGGCTGCCATCCTCTGCCGCGGGTAGAGCCGCCCGCCGCCGCCCTAGCACCGGAACCAGGCCTTGCTCACCGCCCTTCCGTTCCCGATGATCGATCCGATCGCCGTCCATATCTGGGGCCCGCTGGCACTGCGCTGGTATGCCTTGGCCTATATCGCCGGCCTCGTCCTGGGCTGGCTCTACGTCCGCCAGCTGACCAAGCGGCCCCGATGGCGCCTGCAGCCCGAGGCGATCGACGATCTCCTGTTTTACTGCACGCTGGGTGTCATCCTGGGCGGCCGCATCGGCTACATCCTCTTTTATAATCTCGAGCACTATATTTCCGAGCCGCTGGACATCCTCTTCGTCTGGCATGGCGGCATGTCCTTCCATGGCGGCCTGATCGGCGTCCTCCTGGGGGCCCTGATCTTCGCGCAGCGCCAGAGGCTCTATTTCCTCGAGGTCACCGACGCGCTGGCCGTGGCGACGCCGATCGGGCTTTTCTTCGGTCGCATCGCGAATTTCATCAACGGTGAGTTGTGGGGTCGGCCGGCGGACGTTCCCTGGGCCATGATCTTCCCGACAGGCGGCGACATTCCGCGTCATCCGAGCCAGATCTACGAAGCCCTGCTTGAAGGACTCGTGCTCTTCATCGTCATGATGATCGCTTCCCGCCGGACCTATCTGCTTGAGGAGCGCGGCCGGCTGGGCGGCATTTTCCTGACCGGCTATGGTCTGGCCCGTATCGTCTGCGAGTTCTTCCGTGAGCCCGACGCGCAGCTGGGATTTCTTTGGGGGGGCGCCACCATGGGGCAGCTTCTCTCGATCCCCATGGTCCTGGCTGGCATATGTCTCATCCTCAGGGCGCATCGCCGCCCGCCTCAGCCAGCGTGACTTCTGCGTCGGAGACAAGGCTCCACCAGCGCCTGGCACGGCTGATCGAGGCGCATGGGCCTTTATCCATGGCCCAGTTCATGGCCCTCGTCCTGGGCGAGCCGCGCCAGGGTATCTATGCCAACGCTGCCATCGGCAAGGCCGGCCACTTCACCACTGCTCCCGAGATCAGCCAGATCTTCGGCGAACTCGTCGGTCTCTGTCTTGTCCAGGCGTGGCTGGACCAGGGGCAGCCAGCTCCCTTCGTCCTGGCTGAGGCGGGGCCGGGCAGGGGCACGCTGATGGCTGACCTTCTACGGGCGGCCCGGACTGTCCCTGACTTCCTGGCCGCCGCCGAATTGCATCTGATCGAGACCAGCGCTCCCTTGCGCACGCTACAGGCGGAATGTCTGGCGCGGGTCTCGCCTGGACTCCAGCCGCATTTCCACGCCGGCCTCGACACGCTGCCGGTTGATCGTCCCCTCTTTTTGGTGGCGAACGAATTCCTCGATGCCCTGCCCATCCACCAATTTGTCCGTACGGAGTCGGGCTGGCGTGAACGGGTGGTGGCCCTGGACGAGACCGGCAGCTTCGTCTTCGCGACTGGTCAGGTGGTACCGGCACCGAGCGACGATCCAGAGCTGGACTTCCTCGAAGCCTCGCCCGCGCGCGAGGCCTGGATGCAGGCCCTGGCCGCGCGGCTGGCGAACCGGCCGGGCCTCGGCCTTCTCATCGATTATGGCGATCTGGCGCTCAAGGGCGAAACCTTGCAGGCGCTCCGCCATCACCAACGGGCCCATCCCTTGGATGACCCGGGCTCGGCCGATCTCTCGAGCCATGTGGCCTTCGCTCCCCTCGCCATTGCGGCACGGCGGGCTGGCTGCACCGTCCACGGGCCGGTGACCCAAGCGGCCTTCCTCGCAGCTCTGGGCGGCGCAGCGCGCCTGGCACGGCTGCAGCGGGCCCTGCCTTCGGCCGCAGCGTCGCTCGCGGCCGGCTATGAGCGCTTGACGCATGCCGCAGAGATGGGCGTTCTTTTCAAGGCGATGGCGGTCACCGGCAGGCAGGCCTTGCCGCCGCCGGGCTTTGCATCAAGCGAGCCGCCGGTGGAGAAGGAGGGATGACGATCGCGGGCCCGAAGTATGGTGAAATCGGCAGCGGCGAAGGTGGTGCCGGCGCGACGTGGCTGACGGCGCGAAGCCTCGCCGGTCTCAAGAACATTCGCCACGGCTTCTTCGGCCGTCAGGGCGGGTATAGCCAGGGCGTTTTTGCCGGCCTCAACGTAGGCACCCGCAACGATGACCTGCCGTCGGCGGTGGAAGCCAACCGCGCCCTGGTGGCCGGCCACATGGGCTTTCCGCCCGCCAGCCTCACCACCGCGCGCCAAGTTCACGGCGTTCGTTGCATCCGCGTCGAGACTCCCTGGCCCGCCTCGGCGGCACCGGATGCCGACGCTCTCGTCACCGACCGACCGGGCGTTCTGCTTGGGACTCTCACCGCCGATTGCGCCCCCGTCCTGCTGGTCGATCCGGCGGCTGGCATTGTCGGTGCGGCGCATGCGGGCTGGCGCGGAGCGCTCTCTGGCATCCTTGAGGCGGTCATGCTGGGCATGGTCGAGGCCGGTGCGCTGGCGGCTCGCATCGTGGCGGCCATCGGTCCCTGCGTCGGTCAGGTGAGCTATGAGGTGGCACCCGAGTTCGAGGCCGAGTTCCTGGCGCATGACGGCGCCTCCGCCCGCTTCTTCGCTACGGCGTTTGCGGGGGCTAGGCCGCATTTCGACCTTGCCGGGTACTGCGCCTGGCGCCTGGAGCGGGCCGGTGCCGCCTGGGTCGAGGTGATAGGGCGCGATACCTGTGCTGAGCCCGCGATGTTCTTCAGCCATCGCCGGGCCAGCAAGACCGAGGATCCCAGGCACGGGCTCCAGATCTCGGTGATCGGCCGCCTGGAATGAGGCGGACCCAGATAGCGTCTGTCGTGAGAGGAGAAAATCTTTGCGCAGCATTCATGCCCTGGGCGCCGTGCCCTTCCTCGCCATTCTTGTTGCTCCGGCCTTTTTGAACCGGGTGACACCCTTCGTCTTCGGCGTGCCCTTCCTGCTCGCGTGGCTGATCTTCTGCGTGTTTCTCACCTCCGGGGTCATGGGGCTCGTCTATCTCCTGGACGACACCAATCGTGACGACGCGGGCGGTCGTCCATGAACGCGGCCCTTCCGATCATCGGTGCGGCAGCCCTGGGCGCCCTCATTCTCGGCCTGCGGGCGCGTCGCGGCACGGAAATGACGCTCGAGCAATGGAGCGTGGGTGGCCGGAGCTTTGGCGCTGTTCTCGTCTTCGTCCTGATGGCGGGCGAGATTTACACGACCTTCACCTTCCTGGGCGCCAGCGGCTATGCCTACGGCAAGGGCGCGCCAGCATACTATATTTTCTGCTATGCCACGCTTTCCTTCGTGATCTCTTATTGGCTGCTGCCGCCGATCTGGCGTCATGCCAAGCGCGTGCGTCTCCATTCACAGCCCGAACTTTTCGACGCCCTTTATCAAAGCCGCTCCCTGGGCCTGCTCGTGGCCTGCGTCGGGCTCGTGGCGCTCATTCCCTATCTCGTTCTCCAGTTCAAAGGCCTGGGCATTATCGTCGAGGCAGCATCCTATGGCATCATCAACCCGACGCTGGCGGTTTGGCTCGGGGCGACCCTCCTGACCGCCTATGTCGTGGTTTCCGGCGTGCACGGCTCGGTCTGGACCGCGATCGTCAAGGATACGCTGATCCTGCTCGTGATTGCGTTCATGGGCTTCTACCTGCCCTATCACTATTATGGCGGCGTCGGCGCCATGTTCGCCGCGATCGAGCAGGCAAGGCCGGGATTCCTGGCGTTCCCGGCCACGGGCCAGAGCTTCTTCTGGTTCTCCTCGACCACGCTTCTGACAGCGCTGGGCTTTTACATGTGGCCGCACAGTTTCGCCGCGATCTTTACGGCCGCCGACACCCGGACCTTCCGGCGCAATGCCATCGTCATGCCGCTCTATGCGCTCATCATGCTCTTTGCGATCCTGGTGGGATTGGCCGCCATCTTGCAGGTGCCGGGCCTGAACGGTGGCGAAATCGACCTTGCTCTTCTTCGTCTGTCGCTGGCGACCTTCGATCCCTGGTTCGTCGGCGTCATCGGCGCGGCCGGCGTTCTGACGGCCCTGGTACCGGGCTCGATGATCCTGATCAGCGCCGCCACAGCCTTTGCCAGCAGCATCTACCGGACATTCGACCGGGGAGCGGACGCCAAGCGCGTTTCGCTCGTCGCGAAGAGCGCGGTGCCGGTGGTAGCCCTGATCGGCGTCTATTTCACGCTCCAGGGCGGCGACACGATCGTGGCCTTGCTCTTGATGGGCTATAGTTTCGTCACCCAGCTTTTCCCGTCTCTGGTGGCCGGGCTGTCGGGGCGTCGTCCCCTGACAGCACTGGGCGCCGGCGCCGGCATTCTGGCGGGCGTGGGCGCTGTTGCCTGGACGGTGCTCACGCACCAGACGTTCGCCACCCTGTTCCCCGGCCTGCCGCAATGGGCCAAGGATTTGAATATCGGTATCGTCGCCCTTGGCCTCAATTTCGTCGTGGCGATCGTCGTGACCTTGCTTCAGCGATTGGCCGGGAACTATCGGAGGGTGGTCGCAGGCTAGGGGCTTAGCACACGGCTTGCCTATCTGAGCTCTATTAGCCGGAGCGGCGGCCCGGCCCGGCAACGGTGCGACCGTTGTTTGAGGACAGGCGCGACATGTTGAGCGGCTCTGGGATGACCCGCGCTCGCGGTCATCCCAGAGCGTATCTGCGAGAGCTATAGAACAGCGCTCAGTCCTTAGCCGGGTCGGCCTTGGGTGCGATCCGCAATTGCTTGAGGTGGTGCTTTTCGCGGCGGACGACCTCGATCTCGAAGCGGCCGATCAGCAGCTTCTCGCCCTCCTGCGGGATTCGCCTGGCCTCGTGCATCAAGAGGCCAGCCATCGTGGCGGCGTCCTCCTCGGGCAGGTCCCAGTCGAAGCGCCGGTTGATGTCGCGCACGGCAACCCCGCCATCGACGAGGACGGCACCGTCGCTCAACAGCTCCAGGCCGGGCACCACGACGTCCTTCTCGTCGGCGATGTCGCCCACGATCTCCTCGACGATGTCCTCCAGGGTCACGAGTCCCATCAGCGTACCATACTCGTCGACGACCATGGCCAGATGCGTGCGCCGCTGGCGGAAGGCCAAAAGCTGCTGCTGCAGCGAGGTCGTGTCGGGAATGAACCAGGCCGGATGCAGGAGGCGAGGATCGAGCTTGGTCGGCGGCTGGTCCCAGCCGCTGCCCTCGCCGGAGCGATCCGGCTCGGCCGGCAGATCGGCCGCCATCGAGAGCAGATCCTTGGAATGCAGGATGCCGACGATCTGATCGGGATTATCCCGCCAGACCGGAAAGCGCGTGAAGGGGCTCTCCTTGACGAGCTTGATCATCTCGACCAGTGGCAGGTCGATGTCGATCGTCGTCATGCGGCTGCGATGCGTCATGATCGAGCCCACCTCGACCTCGCGCAATTCGAGCACGCCGCCCAGCATGTCGCGCTCGGACTTCAGCATCGTCCCCGTGCGGCGTGAGAGCTCGATCAGCCCGCGCAATTCGCGCGGGCTGATGCTCTCCTCCTCGTCCATGCTCTTGACGCCGCAGAGCCGGAGGATGCCGGAGGCGGCCTCGTTCAGGAGCCAGGTGAAGGGAAAGCAGAGCAGGTAGAAGCAGCGCAGCGGCCAGGCGACGAAGAAAGCCATCGTTTGGCTCTCGCGGATGGCGAAGGTCTTGGGCACCTGCTCGCCGATCACGATGTGCAGCGAGGAGAAGACGAGGAAACCCACGAAGACGCTGATCGTGTGGATGAGCGTCTCCGAAATATTCGCTCGCTTGAAGACCGGCTCGAGTAGCATGGCGACGAAGGGCTCGCCCACCCAGCCCAGGCCCAGGGAGGCCATGGTGATGCCGAGCTGGCAGGCGGCCAGGTAGGCCTCGATCTTGCGATGGATCTCGAGCATCAGGGCAGCCGTCTGGTGCCCGTTGCGAGCCAGTTCGTCGAGCCGCGAGACCCGTACCTTGACGATGGCGAACTCGGCCGCGACGAAGAACGCGTTGGCCGCCAGCAGGATGATGATCAGGACGCCGCTCAGCATCGCGGGTGTTGACCTGACGTGCAGCTGCGAGTGTGTGGGATCGTCTTGTTCAAGGTTCGCCCAGGATTGCCTGCAGTGCCTCGGCCGGCACGCTGCGATCGACGATCGCCTGCCCGATACCTCTTGAAAGGATGAATGTCAGCCTGTTGCCTTCCGTCTTCTTGTCCCGACCCATGGCCTCCCGCACGGCCTCGGGCGCGAAGGTGAGCCCCAGATCCGCTGCCTGCACGGGCAGGCCGGCCGCGCGCAGATGCGCCACGCACCGGCCGGCATCCTGCCCCCGGCAAAGGCCAAGTCGGACGGAGAGGGCGAAGGCCTTGGCCATGCCCAGCGCCACGGCCTCGCCATGCAAAAGCCGGTCGCCATAGCCGGTCAGGAACTCGTAGGCGTGGGCGAAGGTATGGCCGAAATTGAGGAGAGCCCGCTCGTCGCCCGTCTCCTTCTCGTCGCGGCCGACGATCTCGACCTTGACCTTGACGCTGCGGGCGATCGCCTCCGCGCGCACATCGAGATCGCCCGCCATGAAGTCACCAAGGTGGCTCTCCAGCCAGGCAAAGAGCGCCTCGTCGCGGATGAAGGCGTGCTTGACGAGCTCGGCATAGCCGGCCTTGAGCTCGCGGGGCGGCAGCCCCTCCAGCACTGTGGGATCGACCAGCACGAAGAGCGGCTGGTGGAAGGCGCCGATCAGATTCTTGCCCTGCCGGCTGTTGATGCCTGTCTTGCCACCTGCGCCGCTATCGACTTGGGCCAGGAGGCTGGTCGGCACCTGGAAGAAGTCGAGACCGCGCAACAAGATGGCGGCGGCAAAGCCCGCAAGGTCGCCCACGACCCCACCGCCGAATGCCAGAATCGCGGTCTTGCGGTCGATGCCGCCTGAAAGAATTTCCTCGAGCAGACCCTCGAGAACGCCCATGGCCTTGCTGGCCTCGCCCGCCGGCACCACGACCGGGCGGGCATCGATCCCCGCTGCTTGCAGGGAGGCCAGCAGCCTTGCCATATGCGGCGTCACCTCGACGTGGCTGTCGGTGACGACGACCAGGCGACGCGAACGCATCAAGGGCAGGATCAAGGCTCCCGCCTCGTCGAGCCCGTAGGGCTGGATCAGGAGATCATAGCTTCGCTGGCCCAGAGGCACGCGAAGTCGTCGTTGCGCCGTCATCTCGTTCATTCCCCGCTGCCCGCCGCAGCCGCGGCCGCATCACTGGCGCCGGCCAGGACGCCCTTTTCCCGCAGCAAGGCAACGATCTCGGTCGCCATCGCATCCGCCGATTGGTTGCCGCTCTCGACCACGTGGTCTGCCAGGGCATAGACCGGATGGCGCTCCTCGATCAACGCGGCCAGTGTCTTTGCGGGATCACCCTTGGCCAGGAGCGGGCGCGTCTGGCGCTTGCGCAGGACGCGCGAGAGCAGGATGTCCAGCTCGGCCTTCAACCAGACCGAGTCGGCTTGACTGAGCACGAGCGTCCGCGTGGTGTCGTCCATGAAGGCGCCCCCGCCCAGCGACAGCACGATGGGCGGTCCTTCAAGGAGCCGGGCGACCACCCGGCGCTCCAAGTCACGAAATTTCTCCTCGCCGAAGCTCTCGAAGATCTCGGGGATCGAGCAGCCGGCCGCAGCGACGATCTCGTCGTCGGCGTCAACGAAATCGGCGTTGGCGAGGCGCGCGACCCGCCGCCCGACGGACGTCTTGCCGGCTCCCATGAGGCCGACAAAGACGAGTGTCCGGGCCAGGGGCGGTGGCGGTTGGACCGTTCCCTCCATCGCCTCTTTCTGCATCGCCTGCGACATCAACCTATGCGTTCCCGTTGCCGATGGCGGCCTCCGCCCTCGCGTTTACCATATCCAAGACTGAGCAAAGATTGAACGCCATCCAGGCAACCGATATAGAACCGGTCGTGGAGGCCCGATTCAACCGCCTTCGCCAAAGGGAGTGGTCCGGTCATTCGCGGCATTCTTCTCATCATCCTGGCGCTGCTGGTTGTGGCCAGCCTCGCTGTCCTGACGATGGTCGACCTGCCAGCGCCTACGCGGCAGGTCGAGGTTCCTATCCCGAGCGAGCACTTCGCCAAGTGAGTGCCGGGCGGGCTGCCGGTCGTCGTCTCGGTCACCTCGCCATCGCCCTGGCCGCCGCCGGCTTCTGGGCAAGCTCGCTCGGCGCGCAGCCCCAGCCCCTCTTTCCCGCTCGGCCGTCGACAATGCAAGCGCCGCCCGCCCCGAGGTCGGCGCCGTTGCCGCCAGCAAGCCCTGCTCGGCCGCCGCCGAGCAGGATCGCGGCCAAGCCCCTGGCTCCCCTTGGACAAGGCCGGGTCGATGCGCTCGACCGGAGTGATCCACTGGCAACCGACCCTTGGGCAGGCGTCGCGCCAACTGAGGTGAACAGGCTTCTCAAGGCACTGCCGGAGCCGAACGGCTTCACTGCCGCGACCCGATTGCAGCGCCGCCTTCTCCTGGCCACGGCCCCTGTCGGCGAGGACGGCGACGACGCGTTGCGTCTGCGGATCGCGCGACTGCTGGCAATCGGCGATGTCGAGGCCGCGCGGCTCCTGATCATGCTGGCCACAGCCTTGCCGGCCGACGATCCGTTGCGGCAGGATGTGGCCCTGGCATCGGGCGATGGTCGTGCCAGTTGTGATGGCGTCAACGCAATGCGCTACCGGCCGCCCACCAATGCGCCCCTTACGTTGGAACCGCCGGCCGAGCGAGCGTTGCGTTTGAACAGCCGCCTGGTCTGCATCTGGTTGGCCGATGGCGGCGAGCACGCCGCCATCACGGCCAAGATCGCCATGGAGCGGCAAGATCCCAACGCCGCTGGCTATCGTCAGGTCCTCAGTCTGCTGCAGAACGGCGACGTCGCCGGGATGCTGCGGCTGGATCCGCCGCTGCGCGATCTGGCCCTGCTATCGCTCAGCGGTAACAAAGCCAGGCTCGCCAAAGGTGCCGTTCCGGCATTGCCGCATCTCTTGCAGGCGCGCCTGGCCGACAATGACGGGCTCTCGCCCGACGCGCGGCTGGCCGCTGCATTGGCGGCGGCATCGGTCGGCGCCCTGCCGCCCGCGACCTTGCGAACGACGCTTGCGGCCGACCCCGGGCTCGGGCCGAAGCTGGCGGCGATCGACGATGCCAAGCTCGCCACGGTCAAGGCGGAACGGCTGCGCGATGCCTGGAAGACCGGCCCCGGAGGCCCGGCCCAGCTCATCTGGGCGCAGGCGCTTAGCCTTGACGTGCAGACGACCGATCCGTCGCTCGAGACCGTGGCCGCAGCTGAGGCGGCCGTGCCGATCTCGGTTTTGGCGGGCGACCAGGGCCGGCTCACGGCCTGGCGCGCGCTTTTGGCCTTTCTCAGCCGCGATCGCGCCGATGTCAGGGCGGCTGCCACAGCACTCGACCCCTATCTCCGGCTTGCCGATGCAGGCCAGGCGGAGGGCGCCGACGCGGCCGATCTTTCGCCGGCCGCCGAGGCCTATCTGGCGGCGCTGGGCAGGGCCACCGCGTCGGCTGGCTGGCTCAGCGCTCCGTTCGATCAGAGCGAGGGATTGACCCCGGCTCAGGCCGCGGCACGTGCAGCGCTGGACCAGGCCGTGCTCGCGGGCGGCAAGGCCAGCGTCGCGGCGACGGCGCTGGCGCTGCTGGGCGACAGGCCGGAGAGCCTGCCTCTTGCGACCCGCGTCGATGTCCTCTCGGCGCTCAGGCACGCGGGCTTTGCCGCCGATGCCGTCCAACTGGCGGCAGCCTTTCTGATCGCCGAACCGGCGGACCTGTCCCCATGATCGCGACGTTTCTTGAAATGCTGGTCGTCGAGCGTGGCGCCTCGCGCCATACGCTGGACGCCTATCGCCGCGATCTCCTGTTCTTCGAGGCTTATCTGAAAGGTCAGGGTCGGACCCTTGCAACGGCTGACGAGGCGGACGTACGCGGCTTCCTCCATCACCTCTCGGCCCAGGGCTTCACGGCGTCCACCCAGGCGCGGCGTCTTGCGGCCGTTCGCCATTATTATCGTTTCCTCTTCCTGGACGGCACCCGGGCCGATGATCCGACTACCCGCATCGAGACGCCCAAGCGCAGCCGTCCTTTGCCCCGCACGGTAAGCGAGGCCGAGGTCATGCGGCTGCTCGAGGCCGTCGAAAAGCGCCCTAAGGCCGATCGGCTGCGGCTGATGACGCTCATGGAGCTGCTTTATGGCACGGGCTTGCGGGTCTCGGAGCTGGCGGGCCTGCCGCTATCGGCCATAGCCCCCGACCGCCGGAGCCTGACGGTCAGGGGCAAGGGCGATAAGGAGCGGGTCATCCCCTTGGGCAGCCACGCCCGCGCCTGTCTCGAGGCCTGGCTGGCGCTGCGCAAGGAAGGCAAGGCCAAGGCCGCGGATCGCGTGTTCGCCGCCTCTCGCTTCGTCTTTCCCTCACGCGGCAAGAGCGGCCATCTCACGCGCCAGCGCATTCTCCAGCTGGTCAAGGAAGTCGGCCTCGAGGCCGATATCGATCCCGCCCGCCTCTCGCCGCATGTGCTCCGCCATGCCTTTGCGACGCATCTCCTGGCGCATGGAGCCGATCTGCGCAGCCTGCAGGCGATGCTGGGCCATAGCGACATCGCGACCACCCAGATCTATACGCACGTGCAGACCGAGCATTTGGCGGCGGTCGTCGCCGCCCATCATCCGCTGGCGGCCAAGTCGCCCTTGGAGGGCGAGGAGGTGGCCCCCACCGGGGGCGATCCGGTCGCCTGAGGCCGTATTCGACCCCCGCCAGCGGCCGCAACTCCCCCTCATTGTTCCAGCTGGCCGCGTTGGGACGTTCTAGAAGCTGGCCTTGTCGGGATCGGGTCCGATCCGGCCTGCGGGATCGTCCAGCTTGGCGATGGCGGCAAGATCGTCCTCGCCAAGCTTGATGTCGAACACGGCGAAATTCTCGACGATCCGCTCGGGCGTGACCGATTTGGGAATCACGATATTACCTACAGCCAGATGCCAGGCGAGGATGAGCTGGGCGGGTTTGCATCCATGCTTGCGGGCGAGCTCGACCAGGACTGGATCTTCCAGGATCTTGCCCTGGCCCAACGGACTCCAGGCCTCGGTGGCGATGCCGAGCTCGGCATGAACCGCGCGCAGCTTCTTTTGCTGGAAGCGCGGATGCAGCTCGATCTGGTTCAAGACGGGCTTGGTGCCGGTGGCATCGAGGATGCGGTTCAGGTGATCCGGCTGAAAGTTAGAAACGCCGATCGCCTTGGCCCGGCCTTCCTTCTTGAGCTCGACCAGTGCCTTCCAGGTCTCGACATAGAGCCCGCGATGCGGCGAAGGCCAATGGATCAGATAGAGATCCACATGATCGAGCTTCAGGCGCGAGAGGCTCTCGTCAAAAGCGCGTCGCGTCTTGTCGTAGCCCTGTGCCTCGTTCCAGACCTTGGTCGTCAGATAGAACGCGTCGCGGGCCAAGCCGGCATTGGCAAGGGCTTCGCCGACGCCGCGTTCATTGCCGTAGATGGCGGCCGTGTCGACATGGCGGTAGCCGACCGCCAGCGCCTTGCCGACCGCCGCCGCGGCGCCGTCGTCCGGTACCTGCCAGACGCCAAAGCCCAGCGATGGGATGGTCGAGCCGTCATTGAGCTTGTGATGAGGTTGGGTGGCCATGATGCATGTCCTTCGTCGATCGGGTCAAAGGCAGTCTCGGGGCTGGCCCTGGGACAACTACCCGGTAGCGCTGCATGATAGCAGGAAGTTGATCAATCGGCCGCGTCGGCATAATCCGCAACGGGCGGGCAGGAACAGGCGAGATTGCGGTCGCCGTAGGCATTGTCGACACGGGCGACCGGCGGCCAGTATTTGTCGATGCCGACGAAGGGTAGGGGGAAAAAGGCCTCTTCTTTGGAGTAGGGACGTTCCCAGCTCCCGAGAAGAAGGTCCGCCCGGTGTGGTGCGTGCTTTAGAAGATTGTTGGCGCGATCGACCCTGCCCTCCTCGATGGCGCGAATTTCCGCCCGGATCTGGATCATGGCGGCTATGAAGCGTTCAAGCTCTGACCGGTCCTCCGATTCGGTGGGCTCCACCATCATCGTGTCCGGCACCGGCCAGGACATGGTGGGGGCGTGGAAGCCATAATCAACCAGCCGCTTGGCTACGTCCTCGGCCGTGATCCCGGCGCTCTGCTTCAGCTGCCTGAGATCGATGATGCATTCATGCGCGACCAATCCACCCTGGCCCTTGTAGACAATGGGATAGTGGGGCGCCAGGCGGGCCGCCACGTAGTTGGCGTTCAAGATCGCCACCCTGGTGGCCTCGGTCAGACCCTCAGCGCCCATCATGGCGATGTAGGCCCAGGTGATGGGCAGGATGGAGGCGCTGCCGAAGGGCGCGGCCGAGACGGTGCCAACCTCGCTTTTGGCCGCCGGATTGACGCCTGCCACGACCGGGTGTGTCGGCAGGAAGGGCGCCAGATGGGCGGCCACGCCGATCGGCCCCATGCCCGGGCCGCCGCCGCCATGCGGAATGCAGAAGGTCTTGTGCAGGTTCATGTGCGAGACGTCGGCGCCGATCTCGCCCGGGCGGGCCAGGCCCACCAGGGCGTTGAGGTTGGCGCCGTCCATGTAGACTTGGCCGCCCGCGGCGTGGACCAGCTCGCAGATTTCCTTGATCCGCGCCTCGAAGACGCCATGCGTCGAGGGATAGGTGATCATGAGGGCCGCCAGCGCCGGCCCATGCCGGGCCAGCTTGGCCTCCAGGTCCACGAGGTCGACATTGCCGGCCGCATCGCAGTCGACGACGACGACCTCCATGCCCGCCATGACCGCCGAGGCTGGGTTCGTGCCGTGCGCCGAGGCGGGGATGAGGCAGATCCGGCGATGCGCCTCGCCCCGGCTCTCATGCCAGGCGCGGATGACGAGCAGGCCCGCATATTCGCCCTGGCTGCCGGCGTTGGGCTGCAGGGAGACAGCGGCAAAGCCCGTGATCTCGGCCAGCCAGGCTTCGAGATCGTCGTACAGCCGACGATAGCCCTTCTGCTGCTCCTTGGGCGCGAAGGGGTGGATGGCGGCAAAGCCCGGATCGGAGACCGGCATCATTTCGGCCGCAGCGTTCAGCTTCATGGTGCAGGAGCCCAGCGGAATCATCGAGCGGTCAAGAGCTATGTCCTTGCCCTGGAGGCGGCGGAGATAGCGCATGAGCTCGGTCTCGCTCCGGCAGCCGTGGAAGACCGGATGTTCGAGATAGGTGCTTGTGCGCTGGAGGGCCGGGGGGATTCCCTCGGGTGCCTTCGCGTCCAGGATGCGGGTGTCGGCGTCCGCCAAGCCCAGCGCCGACAGGAGTCCCTGGAGCTGGGCCGGTGTCGTCGTCTCATCCAGGCTGATGCCGAAGCGGTCGGCATCGACCGGGCGAAGATTGAAGCCCTTGGCCTCGGCATCGGCGACGAGCCCCGCGGCCCGGCCCGGTGCCAGGACGGTCAGCGTGTCGAAGAAGGTGTCGTTCTCAAGCTTGAGGCCCGACTGGACGAGGCCGGCCGCCAGGGCGCCGGTCAGGCGGTTCACGCGGCTGGCGATCCGCTTTAGGCCTTCGGGCCCGTGCCAGACGGCGTACATGCCGGCAATGACCGCCAGCAGCACCTGCGCCGTACAGATATTGGAGGTGGCCTTCTCGCGGCGGATATGCTGCTCGCGGGTCTGCAGCGCCATGCGCAAGGCGGGCTTGCCCTGGGCATCGACCGAGACACCGATCAGTCGGCCGGGCATGGCGCGCTTATAGGCATCGCGGACGGCGAAGAAGGCGGCGTGCGGGCCGCCGGCCCCCATGGGCACGCCAAAGCGCTGGGCCGAGCCCAGGACGATGTCGGCCCCGAGCTCGCCCGGTGGCGTCAGGAGCGTCAGTGCCAGAAGGTCGCTGGCCACTGCGACCAGGGCACCTTCCTTGTGCAGCGCCTCGATGGCCGGCGTCGGGTCGACAAGGGCGCCGCTCGAGCCCGGATAGGAAAGAAGCGCGCCAAAGCAGCGCATCCGGCCGATGTCGCTGGCCGCTGCCGTAACGATCTCGATGCCCAGGGGACGTGCCCGGGTGCGAAGGACGGCCAGGGTCTGGGGATGCGTGTCGGCATCGACCACGAAGACATCGCTCTTGGCCTTGGCCTGGCGGCGGATCATTGTCATGGCCTCGGCCGCCGCCGTGCCTTCATCCAGCAGCGAGGCGTTGGCCAACGCCATGCCGGTCAGGTCGGCCACCATCTGCTGCCAGTTGAGCAGCGCTTCCAGCCGCCCCTGGCTGACCTCGGCCTGATAGGGCGTATAGGCCGTGTACCAGCCCGGATTCTCAAAGAGGTTGCGTAGGATGACGGGCGGCGTGAACGTGTCGTAATAGCCCATGCCGATCATCGAGACGCGGCGCTCGTTCTGCGCGGCGATGTCGCGAAGTGCCGCCAGGGCCTCCTGCTCGGAAAGCGCGGGCGGCAAGGCCAGCGGCCGCGTGGTGCGAATGGCAGCCGGCACCGCGTTGTCGATCAGAGCGGCCAGCGAGGGCTGGCCCAGTTCCTTGAGCATCGCCGCCTTGTCGGCCGGACGCGGCCCGATATGACGGCCCTGGAATTCGCCGGCCGGCAGGAGGGATGAAAGGGTCTGGCGCGTGGGCATGGAGGCGGTCTCGACCTGGACGGCTTGGGGATGAGGAGCGGATCAGAGCGAGGCCACGAAAGCGTCGTAGGCTTCCTTGTCCATGAGCTCGCCGAGCTCGCTCTGGTCGGTAAGGGTGAGTTTGAAGAACCAGGCCTCCCCCTCGGCATCCTCGTTGACGAGCGATGGTGTGGCTTCGAGGGCGGAATTGGCCTGGATGACCGTGCCGGAGACCGCGGCATAGACATCGGAGGCCGCCTTCACGCTCTCGACCACGGCTGCCTCCTTGCCCTTGGTCAGCACCTTGCCGGCCTCGGGCAGCTCGACGAAGACGACATCGCCCAGTTGGCCTTGTGCATGGTCGGTGATGCCGACGGTGGCCACGTCGCCATCGACCTCGACCCATTCGTGATCCTTGGAATAGTAGCGTGTCATGAGCGACCTCAGCGGTGGTAGCGATGGGGGACGAAGGGAAGGGCGACGATCTCGGCCGGCAGTGAGCGACCCCGGACGTCGAGCTGGATCTCGGTGCCGATCTCGGCGGCGTTCGTCACCACATAGCCAAGGGCCACGGGCGCGCCGACGCTGGGGCCATAGCCGCCGCTGGTCACCTTGCCGATCGGGGCCCCGGTGACACTCTGGATCTCGGTACCGGCCCTGGCCGGCGCGCGGCCGGTCGGGCGGACACCGACGAGCTTGCGCTCCGTGCCCTCCCTGAGCTGGCGCAGAATGACCTCGTGGCCGGCAAAGCCGCCTTCCTCGCGGCGCCGCTTGCCGATCGTCCAGGCGAGATCCGCCTCGATCGGCGTGCGGGTGGCATCGATATCGTTGCCATAGAGGCAAAGTCCGGCTTCCAGCCTCAGCGAATCGCGCGCCCCCAGGCCCGCTGCCTCCACCTCCGGTGCTGCAAGGAGCAAGCGGGCAAGGTCCGTGGCCTGCTCGGCCGCCAAGGAGATCTCGAAGCCGTCCTCGCCGGTATAACCCAGGCGAGAGACCCGGGCCTCGATCATGCCCAGCTTGAGATCGCAGCCCTCCATGAAGCGTAGCTGCATGACGCGCGGATTGAGGCGGGCCAGAACCTGTGCCGCCAGTGGCCCCTGCAGGGCCAGGAGAGCGCGGTCGGCGAGCGCCTCGACCTCGCAGGTCGTGCCAAGCTCGGCCTTGATGTGGGCAAGGTCGGCAGCTCCGGTCGCGGCATTGGCGACGATATAGAGATGATCCTCGGCATTGGTGACGATCAGATCGTCGAGAATGCCGCCCGCGTCATTGGTCAAGAGCGTGTAGCGGGCGCGATTGGGGGCCAGGTCCTTGATGTTGCCGGGCACCAGGCGCTCGAGGCCGAGCGCGGCATCGGGGCCGGCGACCTTGATCTGCACCATGTGCGAGACGTCGAAGAGGGCGGCCCCGGAGCGGCACTGCAGGTGCTCGGCCATGATGCCTGCCTGGTACTGGATCGGCATCTCGTAGCCGGCGAAGGTGACGAATTTCGCCCCCAGCTCCCGATGCAGCTCAAAGAGCGGTGTCCGCCGGGCCGTTGCCGATTCCTGCTCGCTCACGATCATCTCCTCGCCGCGCGCCAGGCGGCGCGCGTCCATGCATGCTCGAGGTGGCTGCTCTCGCCGCGCACCTTCGCGCTGCCGTCCATCGACGATGGACGGCAGCGATAGGGATTCATCGACCCGGGCGTCCGGCCTTGCCGGAACCGCTCACGCCGTTGCCCCCTCTGTCATGGACCTGAGAGATTCGAAGACGTCGCGATCCGTCTTCTCCCCGTCGGTGGGGCGGCCGATCAAACCGGCCAGCCCGCTCTCCAGAGCGTTCGATGCCCATGCGCGGTCCTTTTGCCTGAGAGTTTCCGGGGCGGTTGCTCCTTCGGCGCCACGACCCCCCTCCCGGGGTCGCGGTCTCTCCCACGCGGGCTTACAAACTGCGACATTGTGTATCGCCATTGCAAGGACGCCGCAAGTCCAAGCGCGGCTCGCGATGAGTTGATGGAGCGCAAGCCCAGGCCGCGGCGTTTCAGGCCCGATAAGCCAGCCGGAGCGCCTCCTTGAGCAACAACGACCGAGCATCAGGTCCCAGGACGATGCGACTTTGCCGACCATCCACCCTCGTCGTCGCCATCCCGGTGCGCGACGAGGTGGAGCGTATAGGCAGCTGCCTCGCGGCATTGGCGGCCCAACAGGATGCGCCGCCATTCACCGTCGTTCTTCTTCTCAATAACTGCCGCGACGGCACGGCCGAATTGGTCAAGGCGATGCGTCCGGCTTTGCCGTTCGTACTCGATCTGATCGAAGTCGATCTTCCAGCGGCGATCTCTCATGTAGGAACGGCTCGGGCGCTGGCCATGGAACGCGCGGCCGAGCTTGCCGGGGCAAACGGGATCCTCTTTGCTACCGACGCGGATGGCGAAGTGGCGCCGGACTGGATCCGGCGCAACCTCCTTGCCTTCGAGAGGGGCGTGGAGGCAGTGGCCGGACGGTCGGTGGTGACGTCCATCGAGCACCCGGATTTCCCGCCCGAGCTTGTGGCCGACAATGAGGTGGAAGAACGCTACGCCGACCTCCTGGATGCGATAGGCGACTTCCTCGATCACGAACCCTACGATCCCTTGCCTCGCCACACACAGCATTCCGGTGCAAGCATCGCCGTCACCGTCGCCGCCTATCGTCGCGCGGGTGGCGTACCTCGCATTCCCTCCGGCGAAGACCGCGCCTTCTTCGATGCACTTCGCCGCGTCGACGCCAAGCTCCGACATGATGAGTCCGTCTATGTCACCGTTTCCGGCCGCGTTGTCGGTCGTGCGCCAGGCGGCATGGCGGATACGATCCGGCGCCGCTTGGTGCGCCAGGATGAGATGCTGGATCGGAAGTTCGAACGGGTGGATGCGCGCGTGGCGCGCTATGCGGCGCGCGCCCGGCTTCGCAAGTGCTGGCAGAGGGAGGGGGCGGAATTCTACAAATTGTGTCGGCGACTGGGTATTTCTGCGGAGAATGCCCGCCTGATCCGTGCTGCCCCCTATATGGGCACCGCCTGGGCGTGGCTCGAGACGCATAGTCCGAGGCTTGCCTGGAAGGCGATGCGACGGGACGAGCTGCCATTCCAGATTCAGCGAGCGGAGCGGGCCCTGGCCATTTTGCACGCCGAGAGGGCCCGCGCTACGGCGGGCGGTGGCCGCACGATCTTGCGCCTTGCGCCCATGTCAGGCGGTTTGGCGGCGAGCCGTGATCCTGGCTGGAGCGTCACCGAGCCGGGACTCGTCTGATCGCGAGGTCAGCCGCGATGGTGCTTGCTTCGGCTCTCGTCGCGATCGCGCGCCGCCAGGGCGATCTCCGGGATGGCGGTATAGCGGCGACGGCGTGCCTTGTTGGCGGAAAGCGGCACGATGGCCGTGGGCGCCATCACGCTCTTGCGTGCCTCCACGATGACGATGCCTGAGAGCTCGGGCGCCACCTGCTGGACGATGCGCTCGATGCGCATCGCCATGCTGGGCCAAATGCGCGCCACGCTTGGCGGCGCGAACAAGGCGCGGGCCTCGCCGCAGGGCTCGAAGAGGTGCTGCGCGAAGGTGCGCTTGAGTTGCTGCATCGTGTAGGGTCGCCCCTGGCCGAACGGCGTCCGCTCGCTCCAACACCAAAAGCCGCGACGATTAGGCACCACGGCCAGGACGCTGCCGCCATCGGCGGTGATTCGCCAGGCCTCCCGTAGGAGTCGCTTCAAATGGAGCGAGTTCTCCAGAGCGTGGATGAGGACCACCCGGTCGGCTACGCCATCGGCGATGGGCAGATCGTCGTCGGGGATCAAGGCCAGTCTCTGGCGAACCGCATCCTCATAGACCCGGCCCAATTGCCGCCCGGCCAGGAAGCCCGGTGCCGCAAGGCCGGAAGGGAGCAGAGAGATAGCGCGCTCCGCCTCGGGAAACCCGTTAACGAAGCCGCCCAGATAGCCGATCCCGACCAGCGTCCTGCCGGACATGTCGCCGAGCAGCCGGCGCAGTTGCGCGGCGATCAGGCGTCGCGCTAGCTGACCGCCGCGCGTGTCGTAGAAGGCATGAAGATGCTCGATCTCAGCTTTCATGACACCGCCCTTCACCCGTTTCGCCGCACTTTGGCGGCCGTCCAGCGCTAGAACGTCGATCCTGTTCGAGATGGATCAATCGAGGCGCGGGCGCAAGCCGTCTCGCAGGTGCGCCTGGGCAGTCTATACCAGCGACAATTGTAAAAAACCTGTTTGCGGTCGCAACGCTCGGCCGCGCGGCTCGTTAATGGCCGGTCGAAGCGCGGGCCGGCAACGAGACATGCCGCGCCATAACCTTATCCGGTTTTGGATCCTACCATGCTCAAATGGGCGATTATTTTCTTCATCATCTCGCTGATCGCGGGCTTTTTCGGTTTCACCGGCATAGCCGGGGCCTCCCGCGGCATCGCGAAAGTGTTGTTCTTCATCTTTGTCGTCATCTTCCTGGTCTTCCTCGTGATGACCTTGATGGCGGGCTCGATTATCCTCTAAGGACGCCCCTCGGTTCCGGAGGCACGCTCGTGCTTCCGGTCCCTCTCAGGCCTGGGCGGCGACCAGATCCTCGATCTGCTTGGCCAGGGCTTCGGAGATTTTCGGCGGCGAAAGATCGATGCCGCGCCCCAGCCTGTCGGCGATCTCGTTCAGGGCCGTGACCCGGCCGAACCATTTGTAGTTCGCGTTGACGATGGTCCAAGGCGCACGCTTGGTGGATGTCTGCTCGAACATCTTCGCAATATAAGGCAGATAGCGGTCCCACTTCTCGTGGTTGCGCAGGTCGTCCGCAGTGAGCTTCCATCGCTTGTAGGGATCGTCGAGACGCTCCTTGAAGCGCTTGAGCTGCTCGTCGGGCGTGATGTGGATGAAGAGCTTGACGAGCCTGATGCCGTCGGCCAGCAGCATCTTCTCGAAATCGTTGATCTCGCCATAGGCCCGCGCCACGACCTTGGGCGCAGTGAGGCCCTCGACGGGCTCGACGAGCACCCGGCCATACCATGAGCGATCGAAGATCGAGATCGTGCCTGCTTCCGGGATGCGCCGCCAGAACCGTTGCAGATAATGCTCGCCCTTCTCGGCGGCGCTGGGGGCGGAAATGGGCCAGACCCGAAAGGCGCGGGGATCAAGCTTGGTGGTCAGGCGGCGGATGATGCCGCCCTTGCCCGCGCAGTCCCACCCCTCGAGCAGAACGAGGCCGCGCAGGCCCTTGTCGAGATAGCTCTGCTGTACCGCCAATAGTCTGGTCTGGGCACGCGCCAGCTCTTTCTCGAAGGTTGCCTTGTCCTTGAGCTTGGGGTGATGATCAGGATTGTTTAAAAGCTTTTGCTTGTTTGTCTTGGCCAATCTTCCGTCCTTCTGACCTGGATGTGAACAGCTTCTATCGATCGTTAAGAGGTTGGAAAGGAAGCGGCGCTAGTATCGATCTCCGGCCTTGCCCCCGGAACCGACGAGCCAACGATAGGAACGCAACGGTGGCCCCTCTTCGCAAAGATCACCTTTGGCCAGCGACGCCCCAACGGGACGTTCTGGCGCCGCACGATGTACGGACGCCGCTCCACGCGATTAAAGGTAATCTCGAGATCGTTCTGTCCGATACCGGTTTGGCGCTTCCGGCCCAGGCCAGGCATTCGCTGGCACAGATCCTCGAGGCCACCGCCGAACTGGAGCGGGCCCTGGCTCGGGCCGGCCTCCTTGGGGCTTAGCAAGCGGGTCCCGGGATCCTTGAGCGGCGCTTTGCGTGCCCTGACGCACACAATGCGGCCGCAAATGGCAGGCAAAGTCCGTGGCGTGGCGAAAAATAGAGGGTGGCGGCTTGCTATTTTCTTCGGTCTGAGTAGTGGTGGATAGAAATTGGGCCGCACGCTGGTGCAGAGCGTTCAAGGCAAGCGAAGGCGGGGCGACGGCGATCGGAGCTGCCCTTGTCTTTATCATCGGTTGGGATGAGCGCGCTTGCATAATGCGTGACACTCTATCGTGGTCACGCCTATTGCCCCTGGAGGATAGTGACCTGGAGCTGGAAGGCGTGATCGGGGAACGGGCGCCGCCACCAGGAGCATGATTGCGGCGACCCGAAGAGCGTGCGGGCGATGATGGGATCGCGACAGACCACTTGATCGACCGCGGGTATTCCCGGAAGGTTCGGTGCCAACTCGGACATCGGCCGCCATCCGGGCGCCCCCGATGGGTTGTCCGCTGCCAGTTTGTCGCCGGCGTGCAGGAAAGCGACGTCGTCTTCATCCCGCGAAATCGCGAGGAAGACGACGTTTTCAGCACGATGTCCGGAAGCGTCCGGATCCGCCGCCTCGGTGGGCCCTTGTCGTGCTGGATTGGCGGCTGTGACGGTCGGCCACTGCCTCAAGCGTGGCCGTTCCATGTGATCCCTCTCTGCTTTTGGAGGGATCGTTCTTTGGTCTCGACGAGAGGTCTATGAAAGACAGATCGATGTTTCCGTTTCGCCGCGGCAACAGCAAGAAGCGCGGCAAAGGCGGCGGTGGCAACGGCGGTGGCGGTGGCAACAACGCCAACATGCCGCGTCGTCATCAGGGCAATCCCCGGCGCGTGCCAGGGTCCGCCGGCGAATTGCTGCCGCTCCTGCAGCCGACCACCAAGGCGCTGGCCCAGGTTCTGGCTGGCAACACGCGGGCGTCCGGTCAGGTCGTTCATGCCCGCAATATCCTCTCGCAGGCGCAAAGGCTGATTGACGAGCGCCAGGTCGACCGCATGGCACCCGTACATCGCGAGGAGTTTCTCGAGCAGGTCGCTAGGCTGCGGCTGACGTTGGCCGACGCCGAGGAGGACGATTATCAGGACGAGGCCGACAGCGACCCTGTGCCCAAGCCCGCGCATCGGCCACTGACGCCGGAGCGGCTGCGCGAGCTGGCCTTGAGTCTGGCCGGCCCGGCCGAGCCGCCGGTCGCCGCGGCCGAGCCCGAGAGCGAGCCGGAAACGCTGGTCGAGGTCGAGGCGCCTGCCGCACCCGTCATGATCGAGGATGCCGTCGAGCGCAGTGACATCAAGGCCGGCTCGCCTCGCTCCGCGCGGCTGCGTCTGCGGACGGAAGGCTGATCACAGGATCGCGCAAGGCGCGCCATCCTCTAGATGATGCGTGCATGGTTCTTGGATGCCTTGCCCAACCCGTTCGCCATACCCATGTCCTCGTAAGGAAGGCATGCGGACCAGTCGTTCGTCCTTCCTGGTCGCGCCCGGAGCGGGACCAGGGCCGGGTGCGCCGGGCGTGGGAAAAGGATTTGTCTCAGGCATGGCATGCTCTAAGATTTGGGCATCGCTCGATATGCGTCACGGTTTCAAGGCTTGTTCATGAGCGACGATCGGACGGACGGTAAAGACGGGGACAAGGGCGAGATCGCCACCAAGACGCGCACGCGCGTCCAGCGTCCCTCGTTGTACAAGGTGTTGCTCCTGAACGACGACTACACGCCAATGGAGTTCGTCGTTCTGGTGCTTGAAAAGTTTTTTTCCAAGAGCCGCGAAGACGCCACGCGGATCATGCTGCACGTTCATCAAAAGGGCGTGGGTGTCTGCGGGGTCTACACCTTCGAGGTCGCGGAGACGAAGGTGGCTCAGGTCATCGAGTTTGCCCGTCAGCACCAGCATCCCCTACAATGCACCATGGAAAAGGAATGAGTTCGACGCGGAGCGGCGGCTCCGACCCGGACTCCTAGACGGGACGAACATTGATGCCGATGCTGTCGCGTACCCTTGAGAAGACCCTTCGCCGGGCCCTTGCCCTGGCAAACGCCCGACAGCACGAATACGCCACGCTCGAACATTTGCTTCTTGCCCTGGCCGAGGATCAGGATGCGCTGGCGGTGCTCAAGGCCTGTGCCGTCGAAGTCGACGACCTGAAGCGCAGCCTGACCGAATTCGTTGACCAGGAACTGACCGGGCTGGTCGTCGAGGGTGTCGTCGACGCCAAGCCCACAGCCGCCTTCCAGCGCGTGATCCAGCGCGCCGCAATTCATGTCCAGTCCTCGGGCCGCGGCGAGGTGACGGGTGCCAATGTGCTGGTCGCCATGTTCTCCGAGCGCGAGAGCCACGCGATCTTCTATCTTCAAGAGCAGAACATGTCGCGGCTCGATGCCGTGAACTACATCAGCCACGGCATCGCCAAGAAGCCGGGCATGGGTGAGCAGCGAGCCGTGAAAGGTGCCGACGAGAAGGAAGAGGAGAAGCGCGACGGGACGGGCGAGGCGCTCAAGACCTATTGCGTGAACCTCAACGTCAAGGCGCGCGACGGGCGCATCGACCTGCTTGTCGGCCGCGACCAGGAGATCGAGCGCACGATCCAGATCCTGTGCCGCCGCTCGAAGAATAACCCGCTTTTCGTGGGCGATCCGGGCGTCGGTAAGACGGCCATAGCCGAGGGCCTCGCACTACGGATTATCAAGGGCGAGGTCCCGGACGTCCTCAAGGAATCCGTGATCTTCGCGCTCGACATGGGAGCGCTTCTGGCGGGTACCCGCTATCGGGGCGATTTCGAGGAACGTCTGAAGGCCGTCATCACCGAGCTTGAGGCGGACCGCCGTGCGGTCCTCTTCATCGATGAGATCCACACGGTCGTCGGCGCCGGGGCGACGAGCGGCGGTTCGCTCGATGCCTCCAACATTCTCAAGCCAGCGCTGGCCAATGGCAGCCTGCGCTGCATCGGCTCGACGACCTACAAGGAATTCCGCAACTATTTCGAGAAGGATCGGGCACTCGTCCGTCGCTTCCAGAAGATCGATGTGCCCGAACCCTCGGAAGACGAGGCCGTGCAGATCCTCGCGGGCCTGCGGCCAAGCTTCGAGACTCATCACGGCATTAAATATACCGATGGCGCGCTCAAGGCAGCGGTCAAGCTCGCGACCCGCTATATCCATGACCGCAAGCTGCCCGATAAGGCGATCGACGTCATCGACGAGGTCGGTGCGGCCCAGATGCTCAAGCCTGAGACGCAGCGGCGCAAGGTCGTGGGGACCAAGGAGATCGAGGAGATCGTAGCCAAGATCGCGCGCGTGCCGATCAAGGCTGTCAATGCGCGCGACAAGGAAGCGCTGAAGTCGCTGGACAAGGATCTGAAGGCCGTGGTCTACGGCCAGGATGAGGCGATCGAGGCGCTAGCATCGGCGATCAAGCTCAGCCGGGCCGGCCTGCGCGATCCGCAAAAGCCGATCGGCTCCTATCTGTTCTCGGGCCCGACCGGCGTCGGCAAGACCGAGGTCGCAAGGCAGCTGGCCAAGATCATGTCGATCGAGCTCACGCGCTTCGACATGTCGGAATACATGGAGCGGCATGCTGTCTCGCGCCTGATCGGCGCGCCGCCCGGCTATGTCGGGTTCGATCAGGGCGGTCTCCTGACCGATGCTGTCGACCAACACCCGCACACGGTCCTTCTCCTGGACGAGATCGAGAAGGCGCATCCCGACGTCTTCAACATCCTTTTGCAGGTGATGGATTACGGCAAGCTCACCGATAATAACGGCAAGACGGTCGATTTCAGGAACGTCATCTTGATCATGACGACCAATGCCGGTGCCTCGGACATGAGCAAGCCGGCCATGGGCTTTGGCGCCAGTGCCCGGACGGGCGAGGATACCGAGGCGATCAAGCGGATCTTCACGCCCGAGTTCCGCAATCGGCTGGACTCGATCATCCCCTTCAGAGGCCTGACCTTCGAGATCATCGCCTCGGTCGTCGATAAGTTCGTCAAGGACCTGGCAGCTCAACTGGCCGACCGGCGTGTCACCATCGATCTCGACGAGGATGCACGTACTTGGCTGGCCGAGAAGGGCTACGATCCGCTCTACGGCGCAAGGCCACTCGGCCGCGTCATCCAGGAGCATATCAAGCGCCCGCTGGCCGACGAACTGCTCTTCGGCAAGCTCGCCAAGGGTGGGAAGGTGAAGGTCGGCATTGAGGACGACAAGCCCGTCTTCACCATCGAGAGTGCCACGCCGCGAAGCCGGTCCACCAAAGTCGACGAGGACGAGTCGATCGCCGAGCTGCCGGAACCCGAGCCGGCCGACTGACGTCTCGGGGGAGTCGGACGCCGTCCTTGGCCGTGGCCCCGGCAGGCCAACTGGCATCCATCGTGAGGACGAGCCGTCGACATGCGGTCAGGGTCTTGCGCAAAGATGGCATTGTCGAGCCGACACCGATCGGCCGGTCGACGATGCCATCCATGGCCTGGAAGTGACGCTAGGCCTTGAGAGGAAGGCGATCGGCCCGACCGAGTCAGTGTCCCCGTCGGACGGCACGAGATGACCGCCGGCCGGCAGGCGGTACGTCGAACCACGCGCTACCGGTCCGGCAGGTGAGTAGCCCGAAAAGCGCCCAGTTCGCGACCATCGGCCTTTGTGGTCACTGGCGTGGCGCGTCGGGCTGGCACTCCAGCGATGGATGCTTGGCGGAAGGAAAAGCGGCCCGGTCGGCAGGCATCCCCCGTCCGTCCGCATCCGTCCGAGCCTGATGCCGGAGGAGCGGAGCCTGCCGACGCATCCCCAACGCCTGATATGCCGGCGGGCAGTCGGTCGCAAGAGATCTGCGAGGCGACAAGTGGCCGGCCATCTAATTGGATAGGCGGCGAACGGAGGCACTCCAAGATCCTGTCTGGCAGCAATATCCTGCCCATCGATCCCCTATTTTGATGCTCAACCATGCCAATGCCTGCCGTGCTGTCGCTCGCGGGCGCCGGGATGGGGCCTGCCATGGTGTTCGCTAATCTTGCGAGCCTTGAAGCCTGAGGCTTGCCGGCCCGGGGCGCGGTAGGGCGCAAGGCGGCCCAAGGTGATCGGCATGATGATCGTCCGCGGGTGCCGGCTTTGTCGCGGCGGACGAAGCGCTGCCCATCACGATTGCCCGCATATGTCTCGCCCATGGCGGTCCGGGCCATTTGGGCTTTTGGTCGGCGCGGGGAGGGTGACGGGAGGCCATGCCGTCCCACCCGCCAAGACGGTGGCGGGCGAGGGCGTTTTCCTGCGGCTCGGTCGGTCGCCGCTTGGTGTGCGCTCGGCGAGCGTCCGAGGTCGTGGCCAGGCCCGCTGCCGCCGGTCAAGCCGGCACGTCGAAGCTCTTTGGCGGCAGGCCCTGTTCATGGCGTTGCCACATGGTCTGGTAGGCAGCCTCGAGATGGCGGGTGAACATCGACGTGTTGAACAAAGGCGCAGTTTGGCGATTGCCCCGCAGTCGCGCCTTAAGGGCGTTCAAGCGCCGAGGCTGCGTTGCCAGCTGGTTCGCCAAGGCCAGATAGGCTTCGAGCGAATCGGTAACGAGTTCGGGAAGGTCCAGGGCATGCAGGACTCCCGTGGCGACGCGGCCGGCGAAGTTAGTGCCCGTGCAAGTAAGTAGAGGCACGCCCGCCCAGAGCGCATCGCTTGCGGTCGTGTGGGCATTGAAGGGCAGCGAATCGAGAAAAAGATCCGCCAGCCCCAGACGGGCCAGATTTTGCGCCTGCGCCAGGAAAGGTGCGAAGACGAGCCGCTCGGGCGCCACGCTTCGCGCGCTGGCCTCGCGCCGCAGATTGAGCGCCACCGTCTCGTTGCTCCGCAGCAGCCAGAGGACGCTGTTCGGCGTGTCGCGTAGCAGGTCCATCCAGGCTTCGAACATGGCAGGGTTGAGCTTGGCGGCGTTGTTGAACGAGCAGAAGACGAAGGCGTCCTCCGGCAGGCCGCATTGGGCGCGCGTCGGCCTCTCGGCGGCGATGACGCGCTTGTCGTCATTGGGCTGGTAGGAGAAGGGCAGGCGGGCGACCTGCTCGCTGTAGCAGGCCTCGTCCGCCGGCGGCACGATGTGCCGGTCGGCGATGAGATAGTCGAGATAGGGTGCGCCGAGCGTGCCGGGATAGCTCAGATAATTGACCTGCAAGGGGGCCGGCCGATGGGCGAAGATGTCCAGGCGGGCATCGGCGGTATGGCCGTTGAGATCGACCGCGATGTCGATCTCCATCTCATGCATCAGCCGCGCGATGGCCGACACGCCCATCGCGCGGACATCGACGAAGCGCTCGAAGGCGCTGCGCACGCGGTCCTGCAGGGGATCTTGGCTGTCGGGGCCAAAAGAGATGGCAAGTGTCTCGAACCGGTCGCGGTCATGCTGCTCGAAGACGCCAGCCATGAGCTGCGCGGTGACATGGTCGTTAAAGACAGTGCCCACATAGGCCAGCCTTATCCGCTCATGGCGGTAGCGCTGACCCCGCCAGAGCGGGGGCCGGGCCGGATGGCGTCGCCTGACGGTGGCCTCTGCGACGCGGAGATCGTCTTGAGGCCCACGCGACCATAGGAGCGCGACGAAAGGTAGGGCGACCGGGCGGCCAGCATCGATGCCGGCCAGGGTTCGCTCAAGCAGCTCGTCATAACCCTGCCAGTCGCAGGAACGCAGGCGGGCGGCCAGCAGGCTGCCTTGCGCATAGTCATGGTCAGGCGCGAGTTCAACCAGACGCGCGAAGATCAAAGCCGCATCGTCGTGACGCTTTAGCCGCACCAGGAGATTGCCCAGGCTGGAAAGCGTGCCGGTCGAGGCGGGCCGCAGTTCCAGCGAGCGCACGTAGCAGGCAAGCGCATCGCCGACGCGACCCAGGGATTCCAGCGCGGTGCCGAGATTGGTCCAGGCGGTGGGGTCTTCCGGTGCCACGGCCAGTGCCCGCTCGTAGCAGGTCTTGGCCTCGGCGAAACGCTCGAGGTCGTGCAGCACGTTGCCGAGATTGGTGAGCAGGGCCGGGTGCGAGGGCAACGCCGCCAGGGCTTGTTCATAACATTCGCGGGCTTGCTCGAGACGGCCAAGGGCCACCAGCACGATGCCGCGATTACTCAAGAGTGCTCCGTCACCAGGCGCTGTCGCCACCGCCTCGTCATGCGCCAGGAGCGCTTCCTCGTGCCGGCCCAGCGCGTGCAGGACATTGCCTCGGCTGGATAGCACCGAGCCCAGCCGCAGGCCGGCCGCCAGAACTTGGTCGTAGCCTTCCAGGGCCTCGGCAAATCGCTGTAACTGCTGCAGGACATTGGCGCGGTTGACCCTGGCCTCCAGCCCGTCGGCATCCAGGGCCAGCGCCGTGTCATAGGCCAGGACGGCCTGCTCGGCCTGGCCGCTTTCGGCCAGGAGATTGCCGAGCAGGAAATGCGGCCGGGCGTCGTCGGGCCAGAAGGCCAGCAGCCGGCGAACGGACGAGATGCCCTCCTCGACCCGCCCGACCGCCGCCAGGCAAAGGCCCAGGAGATGCAGGGCGTCGGGCTGCCTCGGCTCGCGGTCCAGCACCGCGCGGTAGAACCGCTCCGCCTCGGTCAGGTTGCCCGCCTGGTGATGGGCCAGGGCATCGTGCAGCAGTTCCTCGACGAACGAGGTCGGCGGTCCGGGTGGCAAAACGGCCGCGAAAGCCGGGCGAGGGCCAGTCTGCGGCATCGGGCTCGAGGCGAGCTCAGGCGGGGACATCGAAGCTCTCAGGCGGCATGCCGGCTTCGGCGCGCTCCCACATCGTGGTATAGGCACGCTCGAGATAGCGGGTGTGGCGCACCGTGTCGAAGAGAGGAGCTTTGCCGCGGTTCAGCCAGAGAGCGAGTCTTAAGGTTCTGAGACGATCGGCATCCAAGGCCAGCTCGCGCGCCAGGGTCTCGTAGGCCGCAAGGTCGGGGGTCGCCAGCTCGGGCAGGCCGATGGCATGGAGGACGCTGGTGGCGACGCGGCCGGCGAAATTGCCTCCCGTGCAGGTGATCAAGGGCAGGCCGACCCAAAGCGCGTCGCTGGCGGTGGTGTGCGCGTTGAAGGGGACGGCATCGAGGAACAGATCGGCGATCGAGAGACGAGCCAGATACTGCTCGGGTATGACCGGGTCGGCAAAGACCAACCTCGCCGGATCGATGCCACGGGCAAAGGCCTCGCGTCGCAGATTGTCGGTGGCCCGCGAGGCCGTCTTGAGCAACCACAGAACGCTGCCAGGCACGCTTGCCAAAAGGCGCATCCAGCAGTCGAAAAGTGCTGGATTGATCTTCATCACCGCATGCATGGCGCAAAAGACGATACCGTTGGCTGGCAGGCCGCATGAGGCCCGAGTCGGTGGCTGGGCAATGGGCCGCTGATCGTCGTTCGGCTGGTAGCTGAAGGGCAGCCTTGCCGCATTCTCGGTGAAGAAGGGCTCGTCCTCGACCGGCAGGACATGTCGGTCCGCCAGGATATAATCCATATAGGGGAGCGCCATCGTCATCGGATTGGCCAGATAGCTCACCTGAACCGGCGCTGAGCGGTGGGCGAAGATATTGATGCGGTTGCCCTTGGTGTGGCCGTTCAGATCGACCGCTATGTCGACCTCGTGGTCGATCATTGTTTGCGTGATCGTCGCCGTATCGGCCGAGGCCAGCGGCAGGAAGGTGCCAAAGAGCCCTTTGAGCGCCGCCCGCTTGCTGTCCTCCGGGCCGGCCCAGAGGTCGATCGCCAGAGTCTCGAATCGGTCGCGATCGTGGCTGGCGATGACGCCTTGCATCAGCTGCGCGGTCACATGGTTGCGAAAATCCGAACTCACATAGGCAAGGCGGATCCGGCTGTGGCGATAGGGCCTGCCCCGCCAGACCGCGGGCAGCGGCGGCAGCGTCCTGGCCACCGCGCCGGCGACCAGACGATCGTCCTGGGCCCCCCTGGACCAGTAAAGCGAGTTGAACGGCAGGCTGACCGCGCCGCCGGCATCGGTCGCCGCCTGGACGCGACCGAGCAAGCTGGCATGGTCGTGCCAGTCGGCATGGCGCAAGCGGAGTGCCAGCAGGTTGCCGAGGACGTAATTCCGCCCTGGCGCGATCGCCGTCGCCCGCTCGAATGCGGCCTCCGCCTCGTCGTACCGTTCGAGTTCCAAGAGCGTGTTGCCGAGATTGGTCTGGATGGCGGGGTCGCCGGGCGCCAGTTCGCGGGCGCGCTCATGAAAGCCGAGCGCCTTGGCAGCACCGTCTGCGACCAATCCACGACTGCTCCAATGCTCGGAGCAGTCGGGCTCGAGGGCGATGGCGGCATCGAAGGCCGCCGCTGCCTCGTCCACACGCTCCAGCGCGTGCAGCGCGTTACCCCGCTTGGCCAGGAGGGCGGCCGCCTGGTCGCCCAGTTCCATGGCGCGATCGTAGCAAACGAGCGCTTCGTCGGGCCGCGCCAGCGCGCGGAGCACAGTGCCGCGATTGCTCCAGAACTTGGCGATGCCGGGCGCCATTGCGACGGCGCGATCCTGCGAGACAAGTGATTCGTCCAACCGGCCCATGCCCATGAGGGCGTTGCCGTGGTCCGACCAGACGCTGGCGATCTTGTCGTTCAGCGCCAGCACCCGCTCGTAATCGGCAAGTGCCTCATCGTAGCGGCGGAGAGCAAAAAGCGTATTGCCTCGATTGGCCAGTGCCTCGACGAAATCCGGCCGGACCTGCAGCGCCCGGTCATAGGCAAAGAGCGCCTCAAGCAGGCGGTCGTGGCAGCGCAACATGTCGCCAAGCGTGCGCAGCGCAAGTGCGAACCGCGGCTGGAGGTGGATCGCGCGCTGGACGTAGACCAGGCCGTCCTCGGTCAGGCCGCGTTCGTGCAGGCTCAACCCGAGGAGGTGCAGCGCGTCCAGATGGCGCGGCTGGCGGCGTAAGATCGCCCGATAGATCTTTTCAGCCGCTGAGAGACGGCCGGCCCGGTGGTGGTCGAGACCCTCGTGAATGGGATCGATCTTGGCTCTCTGCGCCATAAGCCTTCCTTGCCGCAGGCCGGATCACATCGGCCCATTGCCCGAAAGGATAAGGTCAGGCGCTTAACGCCCGGTTAACGCCCGATGTCCCGGCCGGGTCGCATCAGGCCTCGTTCGGCCGGCGAAAAGGCAGGAGCTCGCGGGAGGCCTCGATCTGTTCGTCCATCGCCGTTCGCTCTTCCTTCAAGAAGCGCTCGACGGCGCTCCGAAAAGCGGGCTCGCGGAGATAATGCGCGCTGAAGGTCGGCACGGGCTCGTAGCCGCGCATGAGCTTGTGCTGGCCTTGCGCGCCAGCCTCCACCCTGGCGATCTTGTGCGCGATCGCGAACTCGATGGCGGCATAATAGCAGCACTCGAAATGCAGGAAGCGATAATCCTCGAGGCAGCCCCAAAGCCGGCCATAGAGGGTATCGCCGCCCCAGAGATTGAGGGCGGCGCCGACGATCTGGCCTTCTTTGCGCGCGACGACGTAGACGACGCGCTGGCGGAGCCCGTCGGCCAGGCCGCGAAAGAAGCGGCGGGTGAGATAGGCCTGGCCCCAGCGTTTGTCGATCGTCGAGAGATAGAAGGGGTGAAACCCGGCCAGCGTCGCCGCGTCCAGTTGGTCGCCATGCAGGACCTCGACCTCGATGCCGGCCTTTTGGACCGCCTCGCGCTCCTTCCTGATCATCTTGCGCTTTTGGCTGCGGCAGGCGTCGAGAAAATCCTGGAAGTCTCGATAGCCGCGATTATGCCAGTGGTACTGGATGCCGCGCCGCTCGAGGAAGCCTGCTTCGGCCAGCACTCGGCTTTCCTCCTGGCCGCAGAAGGTGACGTGCAGCGAGGAGAGGGCGTAGGCCTCGGGCAGCCCCGCCAGCACCCCCGCCAGATCGCGCCTCGCCGCCTCGCTGGTGGCCAGGAGGCGGGGGCCGGGAACGGGGGTGAACGGCACCGCGCATTGCAGTTTCGGGTAATAGCTGCCGCCCGCGCGCTGCAAGGCGTCCGCCCAGCCATGGTCGAAGACGTATTCGCCCCATGAATGGCTCTTGGCAAAAAGCGGTGCGGCCGCGACGGGCTCACCTTCGTTCTCGACCAGCACGTGGATCGGCTGCCAGCCGGTCTTCGTCGCCGCCGACCCGCTCTGCTCGAGCAGTGCCAGGTAATCGTGGCGGATGAAGGGATCGTCGCCCGGGATCAGGCTGTCCCAGGCGGACGCCTCGATCTCCTTGATTCCGGCCAGCAGGCGCGCTTGCAAAGGGCCTCGTTCCTTGAAAAGGCTCAGGCGATCTCGAAGGTCCCGTCGACCTCGACCGCGGCGCCAAAGGGAAGTCCAGCCACCCCGACAGCGAAACGTGCATGGCGGCCGCCATCGCCCATCGCCGCGACGATGAGGTCGGAAGCCCCGTTGATCACCTTGGGATGCTCGCTGAAATTGGGGGTGGCGTTGACGAAACCACCAAGCCTGAGGCAGCGCCGGGCCCGGCCGAGATCGCCGCCGCAGGCCGCCTTGAGCTGGGCCAGGATGTTGAGCGCGCAGATCTTGGCGGCTTCCTGGCCGGCATCGACCTCGACGCTCTCGCCGAGCTTGCCGAGCACGGCCACCTTGCCGTCCTGCATCGGCAATTGCCCAGAGATGTGGACGATATTGCCGCTGACTGTCCAGGGCACGTAATTGGCAGCCGGTGCCGCCGCGGCCGGAAGGCTGAGGCCTAATTCGGCGAGCTTCGTTTCGATTGAACTGCTCATCAGCTGAGTTCCTCCCATCCTGGCTGCAAGATCCCTTGTGGTTCGAGACTTAGGCCGTGCCCGCTGGCCTGACCAGCCATCGTCGCGCCATGAGGGCATGCCCTGAACGCTGTGGCGAGGCACCTTGCACGTTGCGCCGGCGGCCGCCTCGCGGCAGAGTCCGTGCCCGAGTGATCGCCGCGTGCGCATGCGAAGCATGGGTGGCCCGCCTTGAGAGGAGATTGCCCTTGAGTTCCCAAACGCCACGCGACCTCGGCTTTCACATGCCAGCCGAATGGGAGCCGCATCAGCGCTGCTGGCTCGCCTGGCCGGTCCGCGAGGCGATCTGGGGCGGTCATATCGAGGAGGCGCGACGGGTGACGGCCGAGATCGCCCAGGCCATCGCCGCGTTCGAGCCCGTCTCGATCATCACCGAGCCCGAGAATGCGGCCGACGTCTCGCTGCTCGCCAAGGGTGCCAATATCAGCGTCGTCTCGATGACGCACGACGATAGCTGGACTCGCGATTCAGGCCCGACCTTCATTACAAGAGCCGATGGGATCCTGGGCGGTGTCGACTGGCGTTTCAATGCCTGGGGGCAGGTCTATGAGAACTATGCCCAAGATGCCCTCATGGCGCGACGGATCCTCGAGCATGTGGGGGCAGAGCGTTTCGAGGCGCCGATCGTGATGGAGGGCGGTGCCTTGCATGTCGACGGTGCCGGCACCTGCCTGCTTTGCGAGACCTCGGTACTCGACCAAAGGCGCAATCCCGGCCTCGAACGGACGGATATCGAGCGGGTGCTGCGCGATTATCTGGCGATCGAGAAGTTCATCTGGCTGCCCTTCGGGCTCGTTGACGACGAGACCAGCGGTCATATCGACAATCTCGCCTGCTTCGTTCGGCCGGGCACCATCCTGGCGCTTTCGAGCGACGATCCGAGCGATGCCAATTATGCCGGCCTGGAGACCAATCTCGAGATCCTGCGCGGGGCGACGACGGCTGGCGGCCAGGCGATCGAGGTCGTCACCGTGCCGCAGCCCAGGGCGCAATTGGACGAGCAGGGCCGGAGGCTGACCTACTCCTACATCAATTTTTATATCGCCAATGGCGGCATCGTCATGCCGGGCTTCGCCGATCCCGCCGATACCACGGCCCACAAAACGCTATCTGGTCTCTTCCCCGATCGCCGCGTGGTCCAGATCGAGGTGCGAGATCTGTTGCGTGGTGGCGGCGGCATTCACTGCATCACCCAGCAGCAGCCAGCCCTGGCGACCTGACCCTGGCGGCACCAGCCCCATCGGGCAGGGTGCCGCCCACCCTTAAGATATTGCGGACCACCCGAACGCCTGTTTCTGGGCGGCCTTTGTCTTGGCACGTTCCTGCCCACGAGCAAGAAGATGGTGGGAGGCCGACATGCCGGCTGCACGGCGCGAAGGGGCGAAGGGAGGCACAGAAAGGCTGCCTCGTCGCTGGTCGTCGCACATCATCCGGCCGGGCCAGGTGGCCTGACGATGCCGCGCACCACGACGCTCGGCCGGCCGGTTATCCTGGGTATCGTCGGCGATAGCGCTGCCGGCAAGACGACGCTCACGAGCGGCATCGCCCAGATCCTGGGGCCGGCCAGAGTGGCCACGATCTGCACCGACGATTACCACGCCTTCGATCGTAGGGAGCGGGCCGAGAACGGCCTCTCCGCCCTGGATCCGCGCTGCAACCATATGGATATCCTGGAACAGCATTTAAGGCTGCTGCGCCAGGGCCAGCCGATCTTGAAGCCCGTCTACAACCATGAGCGCGGCACGCTCGACCGACCGGACTACATTGCGCCCAAGCCTTACATCATTGTCGAGGGGCTGCTCGGCTACGCCACGCGGGCGATGCGCGATTGCTATGACGTCAAGGTCTTCCTCGATCCCGATCCCAAGCTCCGCATCCGCTGGAAGGTGAAGCGGGACACGGAGCGGCGCGGCTATACCCGCGACGAGGTGATGTGGGCGCTCGACAAGAGGCGCTTCGACAGCCCCACGCATATCGAGCCGCAGCGCACCTTCGCCGACATCATCATCAATTTCTTTCCGCCGCTGGAGCAGATGGAGGAATCAGGCGCGCATTTGAACGTGCGCCACATCCTGCGTCCGACGCTGCCGCACCCCGATCTCACGCCCATTCTCGGGATGAGTGCGCAGTCCGGGCTGCATCTGGAACTCTCGCGCGACACTGACGGCAAGCCCGTCGATGTCCTGGAGATAGCGGGCACGATTCCCGAACGCCGGGCCTTGAAGGTGGAAGATTTGCTCTGGGCGCTCATCCCCGAGGCCAGCCAGATGCGGGCCCGGCTGGGTGCCTATGACGGGCCGGCGATGAGCCATCCCTTGGCCCTGACGCAGTTGTTCATCGCCTATCACATGCTCATGGCCGCAGAGGGCATCCACGCGGTCTGAGCAAGCATCGTGCCTCGTCACGACCGTCCCTGCGAAAAGGGCCGGCCGCCGTACCGGCCAAGGGGTCGACCGGCCGTCGAGACAGCCACCAAGAGCTAAAAGGGAGCAGCTTACATGGCCCTGATCAGCCTTCGTCAATTGCTGGATCACGCCGCTGAGGAAACCTACGGCGTGCCGGCCTTCAACATCAACAACATGGAGCAGCTGGTCGCCATCATGCGGGCGGCACAGCGGACCAACGCCCCCGTCATCCTCCAGGCCAGTCGGGGGGCTCGGTCCTATGCGGGTGACGTCATGCTCAAGCGCATGGTGCAGGCCGCCGTCGAGACCTGGAGCGAGATCCCGATCTGCCTGCATCAGGATCATGGCAACGAGCCGGGGACCTGCCTTTCGGCCATCCAGTTCGGCTTTACCTCGGTGATGATGGACGGCTCGCTCGAGGCGGACATGAAGACCCCCGCCACCTACGACTATAATGTCAACGTCACGAGCGAGGTCACCCGCCTGGCGCATGCGGTGGGCGTCTCGGTCGAGGGCGAGCTCGGCTGCCTGGGCTCGCTCGAGACCGGCATGGGCGAGGCCGAGGACGGCGTCGGCGCCGAGGGCAGGCTCGAGCGCGACCAGTTGCTCACCGACCCGGACCAGGCCCTCGATTTCGTCACGCGCACCAAGGTCGACGCGCTGGCCGTTGCCATCGGCACCAGCCACGGCGCCTACAAGTTCACGCAAAAGCCGACCGGCGACACGCTTGCCATGGACGTCGTCAAGGCGATCCACGAGCGACTCCCCTCGACACATCTCGTCATGCACGGCTCCTCGAGCGTGCCGCAGGAGCTCCAGGCGCTCTTCAACGAGTTTGGTGGCGAGATGCCCCAGACCTGGGGCGTGCCGGTCGAGGAAATCCAGGTCGGCATCAAGCACGGTGTCCGCAAGATCAACATCGACACCGACTGCCGCCTCGCCATGGCCGCGCATTTCCGCAAGGTCGCCTTCGAGAAGAAGGCCGAGTTCGATCCGAGGAACTTCCTCAAGCCCGCCATGGCCGAGCTCGACAGGCTTTGCGCCCGGCGCTTCGAGGAGTTCGGCGCGGCCGGCAACGCCGCGAAGATCAAGCCTGTCCCGCTCGCGGAGATGGCGATCCGCTATCGAAGCGGCTCTCTCGATCCGGCGACCAGCGCGTCGGCGCTCGCGGCCTGACCCGCCAACATTCTCCCAATGACGCCCTCATCTGAAGGAAGCTGAGACATGGCTACCGAGACCGCCCAGCGCAGCGCCGCCGATCGCTACAAGGCAGGCGTGATGCAGTACAAGGAGATGGGATACTGGCAGCCGGACTATGAGCCGTCGGATACCGACATCATCGCCCTCTTTCGCATCTCGCCCCAAGATGGCGTGGACGCTGTCGAAGCCGCGGCGGCGGTGGCCGGCGAGAGCTCGACGGCCACCTGGACCGTCGTCTGGACCGACCGGCTGACCGCCTGCGACAAATACCGGGCCAAGGCCTACAAAGTGGAGCAGGTGCCGGGCAATCCCGAGCAGTGGTTCGCCTATATCGCCTATGATCTGGATCTCTTCGAGCCCGGCTCGATCGCCAACCTGACGGCCTCCATCATCGGCAACGTCTTCGGCTTCAAGCCCCTCAAGGCGCTGCGCCTCGAGGACATGCGGTTGCCGGTTGCCTATGTGAAGACTTTCGACGGCCCGGCCACGGGCATCGTCGTTGAACGCGAGCGGCTGGACAAGTTCGGCCGCCCTCTCCTGGGTGCCACCGTGAAGCCCAAGCTAGGCCTGTCGGGCCGCAATTATGGCCGCGTCGTCTATGAGGCCCTCAAGGGCGGCCTCGACTTCACGAAGGACGATGAGAACATCAATTCCCAGCCCTTCATGCATTGGCGCGACCGCTTTCTCTACTGCATGGAAGCGGTGAAGAAGGCCGAGGCAGCCTCGGGCGAGATCAAGGGTACCTATCTCAACGTCACTGCCGCCACCATGGAGGACATGTACGAGCGCGCCGAATTCGCCAAGGAACTCGGCTCGACGATCGTCATGATCGATCTCGTGATCGGCTACACGGCGATCCAGTCCATGTCGAAATGGGCGCGCCGCAACGACATGATCCTCCATCTGCACCGCGCGGGCCACAGCACCTATACGCGCCAGAAGAGCCATGGCGTCAGCTTCCGCGTCATCTCGAAATGGATGCGCCTTGCCGGTGTCGATCACATCCATGCCGGCACGGTCGTGGGCAAACTCGAGGGCGATCCGAACACGACACGGGGTTTTTACGACATTCTGCGCGAGGATTTCGTGCCCAGGAAGTTGGAGCATGGGGTCTTCTTCGACCAGCCCTGGGCGTCCACGCGCAAGGTCATGCCCGTTGCCTCGGGCGGTATCCATGCGGGCCAGATGCACCAGCTGATCGACCTTCTGGGCGAGGATTGCGTCCTGCAGTTCGGCGGCGGCACGATCGGTCATCCGATGGGCATCGCCGCCGGCGCCGTCGCCAACCGCGTGGCGTTGGAAGCCATGATCCTGGCACGCAACGAGGGGCGCGATATCAAGGCGGAAGGTCCGGAGATTCTGGAGAAGGCCGGCAAGTTCTGTCAGCCGCTGGCCCAGGCACTCTCGACCTGGAAGGACATCACCTTCGACTATACCTCGACCGACGCGCCGGACTTCGCGCCTACGGCCACGGCTATGGCCTGACCCTGCCAGAAACAGCCGGGCCGCATGCGCTCCGCTGTCACCAGACCGGCGGGGCCGCAAGCGCCCCTTTATTTCCAGAAAGGACGGCCTTTCTGGACCGCGCACTGCCAAGATGAGGACTTGATCCGATGCCCATGACGCAGGGGACGTTCAGCTTTCTACCCGATCTGACCGACGAGCAGATCCGCGCGCAGGTGAAATACTGCTTCGACAATGGCTGGGCCGTGAACATCGAGTACACCGACGATCCGCATCCCAGGAACACCTATTGGGAGATGTGGGATCTGCCGATGTTCGATTTGGCCGATCCGGCCGGTGTCATCACCGAGCTCGAGGCCTGCAAGAAGGTGTTTCCCAATCATTATATCCGCATCTCCGCCTTCGATTCGACGGCCGGTTGGGAATCTTTGCGCATCTCCTTCATCGTCAATCGCCCGAAGGAGGAGCCTGGCTACCACCTCGAGCGCAATGAGACGCACGGGCGGACAGTACAGTACACCCTGCGCCCGTACGCGACTCAGAAGCCGGCGGGCCAGCGCTACTGAGCCTTGGGGCGACACGCGAGGGGGAGGGCGGCCGGGGGGCGCCCTCCGCCGTCGTTTTGGGCTGGAAACGACAAGGGAGGACAGGTCATGGCCTTCTCGATGCATGCACCGGTACAGGCGCGTCCCGAGGAGCGGCGGCAGGCGCTGGACGATATCGACCTGCCCGAGGGCGAGCTGCCCGGGAGCCTGGCCGAGATTTATGAAAAGAGCGGCATCCCCGAGGTCTTTGCCAGGCTCGATCGCGACCTTATCGGCCTGGCACCCGTCAAGGGCCGGGTGCGCGAGATCGCCTCCTTGCTCATCGTCGACAAGGTCCGCCGCCAACTGGGCCTGACGGCGGAGCCGCCGACGCTCCATATGTCCTTCACGGGCAATCCGGGGACGGGCAAGACGACGGTTGCCATGCGCATGGCGCAGATCCTCCACCAGCTGGGCTATATCCGTACGGACCGGCTGGTTGCCGTCACCAGGGACGACATGGTGGGCCAGTATATCGGCCACACGGCGCCCAAGACGAAGGAGATCTTGAAACGGGCCATGGGTGGCGTGCTCTTCATCGACGAGGCCTATTATCTGTTCCGGCCGGAGAACGAGCGCGACTATGGGGCCGAGGCCATCGAGATCCTTTTGCAGATCATGGAGAATCAAAGGGACGACCTGGTCGTGGTCGTGGCCGGTTATGCCGACAAGATGGCGAAGTTCTTCACAGCCAATCCCGGCTTTCGCTCGCGCGTCGCCCACCATATCGATTTCCCCGACTATGGCGCCGCGGAGCTGCTCGAGATCGGCGAATTGATGCTGGCCCGGCAGAATTATCGCTTCGACGCCAAAGCGAGGGCGGCCTTCGCCGATTATGTGAAGATCCGCATGAATCAGCCGCACTTCGCCAATGCCCGCTCGATTCGCAACGCGCTGGACAGAGCGCGCATGCGTCAGGCGATTCGGCTCTTCCAGGAGAAGGACAAACCCTTGACCAAGGAGAGCTTGACCACGATCCAGGAAGGCGAGATCAGACAGAGTCGCGTTTTTAGGGGCGGTATCGAGGGATGGCCGGAAGGCGTGCCCGACGCTCAGGGGGCGGGCCAGCCCGGCATGGAGAAATAGAGCATGAGCATCGACAAGAAGAAGGTTCTGATCGCGCCCTCCATCCTGGCGTCCGATTTCGCACAACTCGGCACCGAGGTGGCGAACGTGGCCGACGCGGGGGCGGATTGGATCCATCTGGACGTGATGGACGGTCATTTCGTGCCCAACATCACCTTTGGTCCGGATGCGGTGAAGGCCGTTCGCGGGTCGACGACCAAGCTTTTCGACTGCCACCTCATGATCAGCCCGGCCGATCCCTATCTCGAGGCCTTTGCCAAGGCAGGGGCGGATCTCATCACCGTCCATGCCGAGGCCGGGCCGCATCTGGATCGCTCGCTCCAGGCAATCCGGGCGCTGGGCAAGAAATGCGGCGTGGCACTCAATCCAAGCACGCCCGAGAGCGTGCTCGAATATGTCCTGGATAAGCTGGATCTCATCTTGGTGATGACCGTCAACCCCGGCTTCGGCGGGCAGAAATTCATTCACAGCCAGATCGAGAAGGTCCGCCGCGTCAAGGCGATGGTCGGCGGCCGGCCCATCCGTATCGAGGTCGATGGCGGCATCGATGCCGAGACAGCGCCGCTCGTCGTCCGCGCCGGCGCGGACGTGCTGGTCGCGGGCTCGGCGATCTTCAAGCGGCCGCCCTACGAGGATGCCATTCGCGCCATCCGCGAGAGTCTCCTCGTGCGCGCTTAAGGGGCGCCACGGCAAAAATGCTTGGCCGTCCCACGCTTGGCGCAGTCCGCCGTTAAGAGATCCTTAGCCCTGCGGCTCTAGAACCGATTCGCCTGCCCTGGCCTGACGGAGACGGCGATGACGGCTGAGATGGATGCGGCCCCGCAAGGCTTGCGCACCATGATCGTGGCGGCCTCCAGCCTTTTTGCTTGGCGGCTGGCTGGCGCACTCGAGGCTTTCGGCGTCGGCCAGGTTGAAACGGCCGATCACGCCGAGGGCGCCTTGGCGCTGCTCTGCCGCGATCGCTTCGATCTGGTGCTCCTCATGCATCAACCGCCCGATCTGGACGGCATCGACTTCGTCCGGCGGCTGCACAGCCTGCGAGACGCCAGCAGTCGCGATTGCCACGTCGTCATGATCACCCCGATGGCCGATGCCGAATGTCTGCGCGCGCTTCACCAGGTGGGCATCGACCAGGTAAGCGTCGGTGGTCCGTCGCCGCCCTGGCTACGCGACACCATCGAAGGTTTACGCCGGCGCCGCGAGCGCTGGTCGGTGCCGCAATGGGAACTGGTCGACGACGAGGCTCTCCTCTAGCGGCGGTTCGCGCTCGGGACGCCCCCTGTGGCCGGCGTCGCGCGGCACTCTTGCCACTCACGACCGCAGGTCGCAGCCGAGGAAACGTCGCTCCACGCGATGGCAGGCCTCCAGCACGCTGAAACTGCCGGCCGCCGGGTCCAGGACGACGTCGCCTTCGTTGGTGAGACAGGCGATCAGCCTCGCCTGCAATGCGATGGGCTTGGCATGGGTGAACCCCGGGGGGGCTGCTTCCTCGACGACGTCGGGGATGTCGTGCGCCCGCCAGACGCCCTTGGCGCGGAGCGGCGCCTTTTGCAGCACCAGGAGATATTCGCTGATCCGCCGCGTGCGATAGCCCATGCCGAGCTTCTTCTTCTTCCAGACGATCAGATCGACGCTCGATAAAGCCGTGCCGGCCAGCCAAGACTGCACGCCCATGCAAAGGTGGAACTTGTCGACCCAGAGCAACAGATGGCCCGAGGGCATCAGCACTCGGTCGATCTCGCCGAGGAAAGACTGGATCTCGGCCTCGTCCATCTGCCTGAGCATCGCCCGCTGCCGCTGCCGGCTGCCTTCATTGCCGTATTTCTGGCGGTCCATGACGCCACGATATTGCGGATCGAAGATGCAAAGGGGCATGCTGCCGTCCGCGAGGCTGGCCAGCAATTGGCGTCCATCGCCGACGGTCGCCTCGTCGAGCGGAAAGCGGGCGTCGGGCGCGAAGACCGGCTGGCGCAGCCGCCGGTCGCGCCCGTACACGGAGCCCCTGGAGGAGCTTGCCTCGCCATCACCCGCAAGGCGCGTCAATCGAGTGGCCATGAAAGACGGCTTCCCCCGCTGCTCTTTGCCATCACCGGCCGTCACGCCCGCCAGGGCGGGACCCCATGGGCTCAATACTCGACGACATCCTCAAGAGCATAATGCTTGACCGACTTGCGGTTGGCGATCAACTCGTCGATCGAGGGTTCGCCCCGCATCGCGCGACCGATCGCCAGCTTGGTCGCATCGTAGTTCGAGCGATAAAGCTCCTTCTTGTCGACCTCGGTCGTCTCCTCGCCGCAGGAGGGATCGAGCCAGACCATGACGATCATGCAGAGCGTCTCGGTCTCGTCCTTGGGAATGACCCCCTCGATCACCGAATCCAAAATTGCATCGCCGATCGCCGCCTGCACGACGCCGCCCAGAAACTCGACGTAACGGGCGGAGCGGATTGTGGCCTTCGTCGTCATCATTGCCGCCGGCTTGACCAACTGATTGCAGTCGCGGACGACAAACATCCGCGTATGACCCTCGACCTGCCCCATCATCGAGGCGAAGGCCTGGCCGACCGGACCCTTGACCGAGCCGATCAGCACTTCGGGCATGGCGATCGTGGCCTCACTGTTGGAAAAATCCGTGGCCTCGCCAACCTTGAACCAGATATCGCTCATCACCGTCTCCTCCCGCTTTACCAAATTCCGGGGCCACCGCCGGCAGCACTCCAAGGCCTCACCTAGCGCAAAGCGCCGCCGCCCGACAGCAAGCCCGCCTGCCCAGAGCAGCACCTGCAAAAACGTCGCAGCCGGCAAGGGACTGTGCGGCGCATCCCGCGACCATCAACCATGGGATGACTTCGGCGGCCCATTCGGCTAACCCCGCACTCAGCCACCGTTGGGAGTCCTTGAGTGGACATCTACCTGCCGATCGCCGAGGTGTCCCTCAACCTCTTCCTTCTCCTCCTGATCGGCAGCGGCGTGGGCTTCCTTTCAGGCGTGTTCGGCGTCGGCGGCGGATTCCTGATGACCCCGCTCCTGATCTTCATAGGCGTCCCGCCAGCCGTGGCCGTCGGCACCGGTGCCGTGCAGGTCACGGCCTCTTCGGTCTCGGGCGCCCTTGCCCATCTGCGACGCGGCACGGTCGATCTCAGGATGGGCAGCATCCTCGTCGTCGGCGGCATCGTCGGCTCGGCCCTGGGCATCCTAGTCTTTCGCTGGCTTCGAAGCGTCGGCCAGATCGACACCGTCATCAGCCTCTCCTACGTCTTTCTCCTGGGCTCCGTCGGCCTCCTGATGTTCGTCGAAGCGTTGAATGCCATGCTGCGCACTCGCCGCCGGTCCGGCACCGGCGCCAGGCGACTCCACCAGCATTACTGGCTCCATCGCCTGCCACTCAAGATGCGCTTCCCCCATTCGCGCCTCTACATCTCGATGATCACCCCCTTTGTGATCGGTGCCGCCATCGGCATCCTCAACGCCGTCATGGGCATCGGCGGCGGTTTCATCCTCATCCCCGCCATGATCTACCTGATCGGCATGCCGACGAGCGTCGTTGTCGGCACCTCGCTCTTCCAACTCTGCTTCGTCTCGGCGATCACCGGCCTCCTCCAGGCAGCCACCAACGCCACGGTGGACATCGTCCTCGCCATGCTTCTGATCGCCGGCGGCGTGCTCGGCGCCCAGTTGGGCAGCCGGGCCGGCGCCTATCTGCGCGGCGACCACCTGCGCATCCTCCTGGCGCTGATCGTCCTCCTCGTCGGCGGCCGCCTCGCCTGGGATCTCGTCGCGACCCCGTCCGATCCCTTCTATTTGACCCACGCCTGAGCCCGGTTGTTGCCACCGGACGCTGTTGGGGATCAGGCCCGCAACGACTATGTAGGCCCAGGGCGACCCCGATCGCCCGATCGGTTCACGGATGGATGGACGGCGATGGCGCTCGGCAAGCTCTTCGGCAGGCTCTTTGGCAGCAGCTCCAGCGGAACGGACAAGGCACCGAGCCCGCCCGATCGCAGCCAGGCCGTCGAATATAAGGGCTTCACGATCATCCCCGCCCCAAGACCGCACGGCAGCCAGTACCTCACCGCTGCGCTCATCGAGAAGGAACTGGCGGGCGAAACACGCACGCACGATCTCATCCGCGCCGATACCCACGCCTCCGCCGATGACGCCAAGGCCTTCGCCATCCAAAAGGCCCGGCAGGTCATCGACGAACAAGGCGACCGCCTCTTCAGCGCCGGCTGATCCGAAGGCTCATGCCCTCCTGGCCGCAACGGCGCCAGAGAGGACGCAGAGCAGCTCGAACATGATGTTGACGCCCACCCAGGCCGTCCCGCCCGAGGGATCGAAAGGCGGGCTCACTTCGACCAGATCCGCCCCTACCAGGTTCAGCCCGTCCAGCTGCCTAACCATCCGTTGCGCCATGTGCGTCAAGAGCCCACCAATCTCGGGCGTGCCGGTGCCAGGCGCTTGCGACGGGTCGATCCCGTCAATGTCGAAGCTCACATAAGTAGGCTGGTCACCCACGATGGCGCGTGCTTCCGCCATCACCGCATCGGCGCCCTTGTCCATGACCTCCTCGATCATGAAGATGCGCACGCCAATGCTTCGGGCGAACTCCACGTCCTCGCCATCATAGGCCGTGCCGCGAATGCCGATCTGCACGATCCGCTTGGGATCGAGCAGACCCTCCTCCACCGCCCGCCTGAACGGCGTGCCGTGCGTATAGGCGAAGCCGCCGAAATAACTGTCGTAGAAGTCCGTATGCGCATCGTAATGGATGAGCCCCAAAGGTGCTCCCTCGCTTGCCAGTCCGCGCAGTATCGGCAAGGTGACCAGATGGTCGCCCCCTGCCGACATCGGCACGATGCCCCTGGCCTTCACATCGTCGTAGAACGCCTTTATCCGCGCCAGGGAGTCCATGAGATCAGCCGGATTGACGGGCACATCGCCCAGATCGGCGCAATTGGCCGTATGAAACGGCCTCACCCCTGTTGCCTGATTCAAGACGCGAATCATCGTCGAAGCATCACGCAATTGACGCGGACCATGCCTAGCGCCCGGGCGGTTGGTCGTTCCGCCATCCCACGGCACGCCGATAATGCCGATCTCCACCCCCGCCCAATCCTCAAGACCGAGAAACGGCAGACGCATGAAACTCGGCAAACCCGCAAATCGCGGCACATCCATGCCCGATAACGGGAGAAAGGAACGCATCATCACTTCACCTCGACCGTAAACATCAGCCCGCGATTAAACCCAGCCCCGCGATAACCGCAACGGATCGGAGAGGCCTCCGGCGGCCAGGGGCTACCAGCCCCTGGACCTGGGTTGGAGTGGGGTTGTCGGTCGCGGGTGAGGATCGAGTCTTACCCGGCCACCATCACGAGGGCGGGCCGGTCCCATAGCGGCCGATCTTCCTCGCACCCTGCAAGCGTATCGCCGCCTGCATGCTCTCGGCCGGCCGTTCGTGCCAGTACCGCGCCACACCTCGCGCCACCGCCTCAAGGCGCAACGCCGGCAGCGCGCTGGGCCCAAGGCCCGTACCCATCCGCTCGGCCTCGGACGCCAGCTTGTCCGCCAGCCGGTTCAGCTCAGCCCGGTTGTCCCGCGCCACCCGGCGCAGATCGGCCAGGGCCAGCGCTTCCGCCTCCTCCTGGTGCTCGGGTATCGCCGCGCAATGGCTCCAGTCGCCCGGCGGCTGGCGCGGTTCGGC